>CALRQW020000003.1:0-359246 GCA_943370455.1 Asaia bogorensis | reverse complement strand
CGGTCAGCCAGCCACCCAGCGCCAGGTAGGCGGTGGGGAACAGGAGCAGACCCGACCACCCGACAAAAACGAAGCGGTCGCGCTTGAGCCAGTCATCGAGGACGTCAAACCATCCCCGCTGCGGCGCGCGCCCTACAGCGATCGTCATGAGAGCGGCTTCATGAAGCGTTACACGGCCACTGTACGGGGAACCGGGCTGCTGTGGCGGCTTTCCGGGAAGTAGGGGCGCCGGATAGGTAAAAGCTCCTAGCGAGCCATCGGAGCGGAGTTGATTCGCCAAAGTGGGGCCTGGCCGAAATCCCCGTTGTGTTCGTTGTTGAGCTCTCTCTCAAGCTGAGCCCCATGCCCGTTGCGGTGCAACGCAAGGAGCAATCGGCTGCCGATGCGCTCTACCAACAGGTGAAGCAGGCGATGGAAAGCGGTCAGCCCCGCCTGCTCGAGCTCACCTGTGAAAAAGAGGAGAGCAAGCGGGTCACGCTGCTCACCAGCGAGGTGGTGGCGGTTCAGACCTACGAAAAATCCGCCATGGGCGGCGGCAGCAAGCGCCCGGGCTTCAGCTTCGATGGCTGAGCAGGCATCGAGCCTGGTGGTGGATCAGCTGGGCTTTGCCTGGCCCAATGGCCACAGCGCCCTCAATCACTGCAGCTTCTTGATTCCCAAGCCAGGGCTCTGGATGCTGGTGGGCGGCAACGGCAGCGGCAAGAGCACCCTGCTGCGGCTGATTGCCGGCTTGCTCACCCCCAATCGCGGCCGCCTGCAGCGACCGCTCAAACCCGCGCTGGTGTTTCAGAACCCTGATCACCAGCTGCTGCTGCCGAGCTGCGGCAGCGAGATCGAACTGGCCTTGCCCGAAACCGTGCAAGGCCCCGAGCGGCTGGTGCGCGTGGAGCGGGCACTGCAGCAGGTGGGATTGGCCGGTTTTCGGCAGCGGCCGATCCACAGCCTCAGCGGCGGGCAGAAGCAACGCCTGGCCATCGCCGCCTCACTGGCCAGCGAAGCCCAACTGCTGCTGCTGGATGAACCCACCGCTCTGCTCGATGAAACGAGCCAGGTGGAGGTGCTCCAGCTGATTCGCTCCCTGTGCGATCGCCCCGAGCAGCCGATCACAGCCCTGTGGATCACCCATCGCCTCGAGGAGCTGCGCTGGTGCGATGGCGCTGCCCTGATGCAACGGGGCAGCGTTGGGCAGTGGCGCAGCGGCGAAACGCTGCAACGACAGCTCGCCCCCCTTGCGGGCGGGAAGGGCTGAGGGGTAAGTTCTTCAGGCACCCGTCAGGGCCGCATTCCTCGGTAGCTCAGCGGTAGAGCGATCGACTGTTAATCGATTGGTCGCAGGTTCGAATCCCGCCCGGGGAGCTTGAAAACCCCAGCCTTACGGCTGGGGTTTTTTCATGGCCACCGCCGGGACAGCGAAGCGCCGCAAGTGCGCCGCTGCATCGCATCGTTGGCCGACAAATTGCAACAGGGCAAACGGAAGAAAACCTGTAAATCTTGGCGCGTTATTCAACTGCACCTGGCGCCAAATCCCAGTGAGGGCAAGGGATCCCGGCTTCGTGCACGTCAGCCTGGCGAGCCAGAACTTCTGCAGATCCTCAACTCTCTGGAGAGAATGTGAGCAACGAACAGCGGACACACCCCGCAGCGCCTGCACGCCACGAGCGGAGATCCACCATGAAGCCCTGCATCCTGCTGATCGAAGACGACAGCGACATGCGCGAGCTGGTGGCCGGCCACCTGGAGCACAGCGGCTTCGACGTGCAGCGCGCGGAAGACGGCATCAAGGGCCAGGCGCTTGCTCTCCAATACACCCCTGATCTGATCCTGCTGGATCTGATGCTGCCCAAGGTGGATGGCCTCACCCTCTGCCAGCGGCTGCGGCGCGACGAGCGCACCACAGGGATCCCGATCCTGATGCTCACCGCCCTGGGGAGCACCAAAGACAAGGTGAGTGGCTTCAACTCAGGCGCCGACGACTACCTCGCCAAGCCCTTTGATCTCGAAGAACTGCTGGTGCGGATCAAGGCACTGCTGCGCCGCAGCGACCGCGCCCCGCTCTCGACCAAACACAACGAAATCCTCAGCTACGGCGCCCTCACCCTGGTGCCAGAGCGCTTCGAGGCGATCTGGTTCGACGAACCGGTGCGGCTCACCCACCTCGAATTCGAGCTGCTGCACTGCCTGCTGCAGCGGCACGGTCAGACCGTGGCTCCCTCGCTGATCCTCAAGGAAGTGTGGGGCTACGAGCCCGACGACGACATCGAGACCATCCGGGTCCACGTGCGTCATCTACGCACCAAGCTCGAGCCCGATCCACGCAAACCCCGCTTCATCAAAACCGTGTATGGCGCTGGCTACTGCCTGGAGCTTCCTAGCGGCAGCCACGAAGAGGAACTCGCCCAGCTGGTACACAACGCCCGCGCCAGTCGCCGCAGCGCGGCCTAGGGGCCTGCAACGCCGCTGAGCTCCAGCAACGCCACCTCCCAAGCCAGCCGGGGCTGCACAAACGAGCGGAGCTGGCGCCGGAGCTGCTCCAAACGCTGCTGCTGTGCTGTGTTGTGGCACAACCGCCACAGGCGCAGCTGCCACCAATCGAGCAGCCAGAGCTGCTGTTCCACCTCCAAGGCTTCGCAGAGATCACGGGCCAGACTCAGGGCCTCCACCGGGCTGACCGGCTGGGACGGCAGCGCTCCGCCGCTGGCCCCGGCGCCCACCAGCGCGGCGCAGCGCTGGGCCAACCCTTCCGGCAACGCCTGCCATTGCTGCCGCTGCAGCAGCAAGGCACCTGGAGAGCCAGCCGCCAGCTCCACCAGTTCCGGCGGATCGGGGCTGCTGGCCTCGAACCCTTTTTCAACCAACACCTGCTGCAGCTGCTCCGGCGCCAAACGGGCAAAAGGAATCGCTTGGCAACGCGAGCGAATCGTGCTGAGCAGGCGATCCGGAGCAGCGGTGAGCAGGATCAGCAGGCCATCTCCTGGCTCCTCGAGGGTTTTGAGCAAAGCGTTGGCCGCGCCTTCGGCCATGGCTTCCACCGCCTCGATCACCACCAGGCAGCGCTCAGTCTCCACAGGCCGGCGACCCAGAAACTGCGACACCGCCCGCACCTGCTCCAGGCGGAGCTGCGGCGGCGCTTTCCGGCTCACGCCAGCCTCCAGTGCCTTGGAGGCCGGCACCAGCTGGCCTTTCTCGCTGTAGGTGGGCTCCACCCAGAGCAGATCGGGGTGGTTGCCCTCCTGCAGCCGGCGCCGCACGGAGGCTGAACCACCAGGCCCAGCGATCACGCCCTCCAAAAACCGGCGGGCCGCAGTCGAGCGGCCGACGCCATCGGGGCCGCAGAACAGATAGGCCGGCGCCAGCCGCTGACGCTCGAGTGCGGCCAACAGCAAAGCGGTGGCCTGCTGCTGGCCCACCAATCCAGCGAACAGCGGTTCAGCCATCGGTGCCGGGGCGCTCAGCCCTGCAGCACTGGGTGATGGCCGCCTGCAGGGCTGCGCTCACCTGCTCGGCGGGTTGCGTTCCATCCAGCCGCTGCCAACCCGGCTGAGCCGCCAGCGCCACAAACCCAGCGCAGACGCGCGCCAGAAATGCTTCACCGCTGGCCTCAATGCGATCAGCAGGGCGATGACCGCGCCGCCGCAACGACTCCGCCAGTGGCACATCAAGCAGCAGGGTGAGATCCGGCTGCAAGCCACGGCAGGCGATCAAGCTGAGCTGCTCGATCAACGGCAACGACAAGCCGCGGCCATAGCCCTGATAAGCGGCGGTGGAGCCACTGAAGCGATCGCTCAACACCCAATGGCCCGCCTCGAGCGCCGGCCGGATCTGCTCCTGCACATGCTGGGCGCGGTCGGCGGCATAGAGAAGCAGCTCGGCGGTGCTGCAGGGCGCCGCGGCCCCAGGGGGATGTAGCAGCAGTTCCCGGAGGGCGCGGCCCAGCTCGGTGCCACCGGGCTCGCGGGTCACCACCAGCTCGGCGCCAGCAGGCATCAGGCCGCTGCTGGGCAGCCACTGGCGCAGGTGCTGGATCTGGGTGGTCTTGCCGCAACCATCGATCCCCTCGAGCACCAGAAAGCGGCCGCGCTCAGTCATCACCACCAAGCAGCAAGGCGTTCACCACCACGGTGATCGAACTGAGGGCCATCAACAGAGCTGCCAAAGGAGGGGAGAGCACCACACCAAAGCCCGGCAGCAGTGCACCGGCGGCAATGGGCAACACCAGCAGGTTGTAGCCGAAGGCCCAGGCGAGGTTCTGGCGCACCTTGGCCATGGTGAGGCGGGCCAGGCGCAGGGCCTGGGGGATGGCGGTGAGGTGATCACCGAGCACCACCAGATCGGCGGTATCCATCGCGATCTGGGTGCCGGTACCCACAGCGATGCCGAGATCTGCCGCCGCCAGGGCAGGGGCGTCGTTGATGCCATCACCAACCATGGCCACCGGGCCCTTGGCAACGCCGTGCTGCAGCCGCTCCAGCTTCTGCTGGGGCAGCAGTTCCCAGGCCAATTGCTCAGGGCGCAGCCCCAAGGCCGCACCAAGCCGCTGCACGGGCCCCTGCCGATCACCACTGAGAACGCCCAGCCGCAAACCCATGGCCTGGAGTGCGGCCAAAGCCTCGGGGGCATCCGGGCGCATCAGATCTTCGATGGCCAGCAACGCCAGCAACTGCTGCTCAGCGCTGAGGGCTACCACCGTGGCACCGCGGGCCTCCTGCTCTTCCAGCCAGCGCTGCTGGTCAGGCGCGAAGAACACTCCGGAGGCTGCGATCCATCCCGGACGGCCCAGGCGGCAGCGGCCATAGCCCTCCAGCTCTCCCTCGAGGCCGTCACCCGCGATGGTGCGTGGGTGCTGCACGGGAAGCAGTGGCAGCTCCAGTTCCTGGGCCCGCTGCAGCAGGGCATGGGCCAGGGGATGACGCGTGTCGGCCTCGAGGCTGGCAGCCAGCTGCACCAGTTCGGCGGTGCCAGCGCCACTGCCTGCTTCGAGCAGGCCGCTGAGGCTGGGACGGCCGATGCTCAAGGTGCCGGTCTTATCGAAGAACACGGTTTTGAGCGCAGCGGCGGTTTCGATCACGTCGCCGCCGCGAAACAGGATGCCGGCCTTAGCGGCGCGGCCAGTGCCCACGGTGATGGCGGCCGGCGTGGCCAACCCCAAGGCGCAGGGGCAGGCCACCACAAGCACGGCAATGCTCAGTTGCAAGCCGAGCACAAACGGGGTTTCTGCGCTCAGCCCAAGGCTTCTGTGGGCGCCGTGGGCATGAACCGCCGGTGCAGTCGTGAGCACCTGGGGCCAGAGCTGAGCGCCCCAGAGCCACCAAAAGATCAAGGTGGCGAGCGCCAGCAGCATCACCGCCACGCTGAAACGGCCAGCCACCCGATCGGTGAGCCCTTGAATCGGCCCCTTGCGCGACTGGGCCTGCTCCACCAACGCGATGATTCGCGCCACGGCGCTGTCGCGACCCGGGCGCACCACCTCCAGCAGCAGTGGGGCCTGAAGGTTGAGGCTGCCGGCTGCCAACTCGCAGCCCACGCTTACCTGCTGGGGCAACGGTTCACCGGTGAGGCTCGAAACATCCAGGTTGGAGAGGCCCTCCAGCACGCGGCTATCCACGGGCACCCGATCTCCTGGCAGCAGCTTCAACCGATCTCCAGGGCGCAGGGCACCCACTCGCACCGGGCGGGTGATCGCCTCAGCCCCAGTGCCCACCACCAACAGGGCCTCATCGGGCTGCAGCCGCGCCAGCTCCTGCAGGGCGCGGCCGGTGCGGAAGCGGGCACGCTCCTCCAGAAACCGGCCGAGCAGCACAAAACCCAGCAGGGTGACCGGCTCGTTGAAGAAGCACTGCCAACCCACCGCCGGCCAGATCAGCGCCACCAGGCTGGCGAGGTAGGCACTGGCCATACCCAGGCCCACCAGGGTGTCCATGCCAGGGGCACCGGCCAGGGCCGAACGCAAGCCCCGCACCAAAATCGATCGACCCGGGAAGGCCAGAGCCAGGGTGGCCACCAGGGCGTGCACGCGAATGTCGGCCAGCCAAGACAGGGGCAGCTGGCCCATCTCGGCCAGGTGCCCCGCTGCCGAGAGCAGCAGCAACACCAGGGCCACCACCAACTGCTGCCAGCGCTCCCACCAGCTCTGCTGCTGAGCACGCTCCGCTGGCGTGCTCGCCTGCTCCTCTCGGCGATGGGCTTGGTAGCCCATGGTGAGCAGAGCCTCGATCAGGCCTTCGGCGGGATCACGGCCTGCCTCAGCCAGCAGGGCTGGATCCAAGACCACCCAGGCAGTGCGATTGAGCAGGCTCACACTGGCCTGGCGCACCCCAGGCTGAGCCAACAGGCGCTGCTCCACGGCTCGCACGCAGCCGCCGCACTTCATGCCCTCCACCTCGAGCAGCAGGGCAGCCACCGGCTGCGGGGCGGATTCAGGGCCGCTGCTCACGGTGCTGGCAATTGATGGCTCTCAGGCTAGGGAGTGCGAACAGCCCAGGCAGCCAGCACAGCAGGCAGGTGAGGATGGGCCCACGAAGCTCCACAAACCGCCGTGCCCCGCTCCCAGCGCAACGACAACTTCATCGACAAGAGCTTCACGGTGATGGCGGACCTGATCCTCAAGGTGCTGCCCACCAACCAGCGCGCCAAGGAGGCCTTCGCCTACTACCGCGATGGGATGAGCGCCCAGGCTGACGGGGAATACGCCGAGGCTCTCGATAACTACGCCGAGGCCCTCAAGCTCGAGGAAGACCCGAACGACCGCGCCTTCATCCTCTACAACATGGCGCTGGTGTACGCCAGCAACGGAGAGCACGAGAAAGCGCTCGACCAGTACGGCCAGGCCCTCGATCTCAACAGCAAGATGCCGCAGGCTCTCAACAACATGGCGGTGATCCATCACCACCTGGGCTCCCTGGCCGAGGAAAAGGGCGACGCCGATCTGGCGGACCGCCACTTTGATCAGGCTGCCGATCTGTGGACGAAGGCCATCCGCCTGGCCCCGAACAACTACATCGAGGCCCAGAACTGGCTCAAGACCAGCGGCCGCGGCAGCGTCGACGTGTACTTCTGAGCCAAGGCCTCGGCGTCAGGCACTGGGCTGATGCTGCATCAGGCGCGGTCGTCAGCCGGATTCACGCCCAGCGCCGCCACGAGCGCTTCAGCCACACCGCCTGCCTCCAGCAACTGCAAATCGAGCCCGGCGGCAAGGCGGCCGAGGCCACTGCCCTTCGGCACCACGGCGCGGCGGAACCCGAGGCGCGCTGATTCCTGCAGCCGCTGCTCCAGCTGCGCCACGGGGCGGAGCTGGCCACCCAAGCCCAGCTCGCCGATCAACACCGTGCCCGGCGGCAAGGTGAGGTCGCGGTAGCTGGCCACCACCGCCGCCGCCACCCCCAGATCCGCCGCAGGCTCTTCCACCTCGAGGCCACCGGCCACCGCCAAGTAGCAATCGAAGCGAGAGAGGGGCAGGCCCAGATGCTTTTCCAGCACCGCCAGGATCTGGTGGAGCCGGTTGGTGCCGATACCCGTGGCGGTGCGGCGCGGGCTCGAGTAGCTGGTGGTGCTCACCAGGGCCTGCAGTTCCACCACCAGGGGCCGCGTGCCTTCGCAGGCCACGATCGTGGCGGTGCCGGCGCTGGGCTCATCGCTGCCCAAAAAGAGCTCACTGGGGTTGAGCACCTGGGCCAAGCCCTGGCCGCGCATCTCAAACACCCCCAGCTCATGGGTGGCGCCGAAGCGGTTCTTCACGGCCCGCAGCAGCCGGTGGCTCGCAAAGCGATCGCCTTCAAAGGTGAGCACCGCATCCACCAGGTGCTCCAGCACCTTTGGCCCCGCCAGCATCCCCTCCTTGGTCACATGGCCCACTAGCAGCAGGGCTGTGTCTTGTCGTTTGGCGATGCGGGCCAGGGCCGCCGCGCACTCGCGCACCTGGGCAACAGAACCGGGAGCGCTGCCCAGCTCACCGTCGTGGAGGGCCTGGATGCTGTCGATCACCGCTACAGCAGGGCGCAACGCCTCCAGCTCCTGCAGCACCAGCTCCAGATCGGTTTCCGCCAGCAGCTGCAATCCCGGCCCCCCGGCTTGCTGTTCGGCCACCGTCGCCAGCTCCCCCTGCTCTTCCGCCAGCCGCCGCCAGCGAAGCTTCACCTGCTGCGCCGATTCCTCAGCACTCACATACAAAACGGAATGGCGCGCGGCCATGGCCTGGGCGCTCTGGAGCAGCAGCGTGCTCTTGCCGATGCCGGGATCGCCACCCAGCAGCACCAGGGAACCCGGCACCAAACCACCACCGAGCACACGATCCAGCTCGCCGTAGCCGCTGCCCAGGCGCTGCAGGGGCCGATCGCCCACAGCCGCGATCGGCTCCGAGCGCCGGGGTGCCGCCGGCATTGCGGCCTCCGGTGCCGCGGCCACCGGGCGGCGGCGGCGGTTGTCGGTGGGGGTGGCGGTCTGCTCCACCAGCGTGTTCCAACTGCCGCAGCTGCTGCAGCGACCAAAGAACTGCCGGGTCTGGGCTCCGCAGCTCTGGCAGACGTAAAGGCTGGTGGCGCGGGCCAAAACGGAGTATGAAGAAAGGTGGCTGCCGCAGAACCCGGAGGCCTGCCGACCTTTTCAGTAGGTCGAACTACTTAACCCCGTCCACAGCGAGTGGCGCAATGACGGCCTCAACCGCCACAACTCCCTCCGCCGCCAAGGAAACCATCCTTGTGGTGGATGACGAAGCGAGCATCCGCCGGATTCTGGAAACGCGGCTGTCGATGATTGGCTACCAGGTGGTCACCGCCTGTGATGGCCAGGAAGCGCTCGAAGCCTTCCGCCGCACCGATCCTGATCTGGTGGTGCTCGACGTGATGATGCCGAAGCTCGATGGCTATGGCGTCTGCCAGGAGCTGCGCAAGGAATCGGATGTGCCGATCGTGATGCTCACCGCCCTCGGCGACGTGGCCGACCGCATCACCGGCCTTGAACTGGGCGCCGACGATTACGTGGTGAAGCCCTTCAGCCCCAAGGAGCTGGAGGCTCGCATCCGCTGCGTGCTGCGCCGCGTGGAGAAAGAGAGCGTGGCGGGCATCCCCAACTCCGGGGTGATCCAGGTGGGCGAGCTGCGCATCGACACCAACAAGCGGCAGGTGTACCGCGGTGAGGAGCGCATCCGCCTCACTGGCATGGAATTCAGCCTGCTGGAGCTGCTGGTGGGCCGCAGCGGCGAACCCTTCAGCCGCGGCGAAATCCTTAAAGAGGTGTGGGGCTACACCCCCGAACGTCACGTGGACACCCGGGTGGTGGATGTCCATATTTCCCGTCTGCGCTCCAAACTGGAAGACGATCCGGCGAACCCCGAGCTGATCCTCACGGCCCGCGGCACCGGCTATCTGTTCCAACGCATCGTTGACGCCGTTGCCCCCGAAGCCCTCTGACGCCCCAGGCCACGGCTCCAACCGCCGCGGCCAACCCCGCGCCATCCGTCGGCTGGTGATCTGGTACCGCCGCAATGCAGCGGTAACCAGCCTCGTGGGAACTGCCACAGCCACGGCCAATGCCGCTGGGTCGATGGCAGGGTCGATGGCAGGCAGCGCTGCTGGCGCCGCGGCCGGTGCAGCCAACACCGTGCTGCAACCGCTGGTGTTTGATCCCCTGCGGCGGCTGCAGCGGGGCGTGGGCGGCAGCGAAGGCACCCCCATCAACGACGCTGACCGCCTCTGGGTTGCCGTGGACGGCATGGGCGGTGACTACGCCCCCGGGCCGATCCTGGAAGGCTGCCTGCGGGCGGTGCGGTTGCTGCCGCTGCGGGTGAAATTCGTGGCGGAAGCCGAAGCGGTGGCCGCCGCCGTGGCCGAACTCGATCTAGCTGAAGAACTGCAGAGCGCTCAGCAGGAAGGCCTGCTGGAGCTGGTGCCCAGTGGTGTGTCGGTGGGCATGGATGAAGAAGCCACCGTGGTGCGCAAGAAGCGCGACGCCAGCATCAACCTGGCGATGGACCTGGTGAAGGAGGGTAAGGCCACCGCCGTGTATTCGGCGGGCAACTCCGGCGCCGTGATGGCCTCAGCGATCTTCCGGCTGGGACGGCTCAAGGGCATCGATCGCCCCGCCATCGGCGCTCTGTTCCCCACCAAAGACCCCGAGCAGCAGGTGCTGGTGCTGGATGTGGGGGCCAACATGGACGCCAAGCCGGCCTATCTGCACCAATGGGCTCTGCTCGGCAACATCTACAGCCGCGATGTGCTGCAAGTGAAGCAGCCCCGCATCGGCCTGCTCAACATCGGTGAAGAGGAGTGCAAGGGCAACGACTTGGCCCTGCGCACCTATCCACTGATGGCCGCCGAAACCCGCTTCCACTTCGCCGGCAACTGCGAGGGACGCGACGTGCTCTCGGGCGAGTTCGATGTGGTGGTGTGCGACGGCTTCACCGGCAATGTGCTGCTGAAGTTCCTCGAAAGCGTGGGCAGCGTGCTGCTGGATGTGCTCAAGGCTGAGCTTCCCCGTGGCCGCCGCGGCAAGGTGGGCTCCGCCTTCTTAATGAGCAATCTGCGCCGCATCAAAAAACGCCTCGATCACGCCGAGCACGGCGGCGCCCTGCTGCTGGGCGTGAATGGGGTCTGCGTGATCGGCCATGGCAGCAGCAAGGCCCTCTCAGTGGTGAGCGCCCTACGCATCGCCCACTCCGCCGCCAACCACGGTGTGATGGAGGATCTGCAACGGCTGAGCGAGGGATCAGAACCAGCCGTTGCCTGTGGTTGACTGACCCCACCGTTGGGTTGAACCGGTGCGGCAGGGCCAGATCGATCGCTGCGGCATGGCCCTGGTTGGATGCGGCAGCGCCGTTCCCGCCATCAGCGTCAGCAATCAGCAGCTGAGCGAACGGGTCGACACCAGCGACGAGTGGATTCGCACCCGCACCGGCATCGGCGCCCGCCGCATCTGCGCCGCCGATGAACCGCTCACCGTGCTGGCCAGCCGGGCCGCCCAGGCTGCGCTGGAGCATGCCGGCTGGAGCCCTGAGGATCTCGACTTGATCCTGATGGCCACCTCCAGCCCCGATGACCTCTTCGGCACCGCACCACGCGTGCAGGGGGCGATCGGTGCTCGCAACGCCGTGGCCTTTGATCTCACCGCCGCCTGCAGCGGTTTTCTGTTTGCCCTGATCACAGCAGGGCAATACCTGCGCAGCGGGGCGATGCGCCGCGCTCTGGTGATCGGCGCCGATCAACTAAGCCGCTGGGTGGACTGGGACGACCGCACCACCTGCGTGCTGTTTGGCGATGGTGCTGCCGCAGTAGCGGTGGAAGCCTGCGCTGATGAGGCCAACGGACTGCTGGGCTTCCGCATGCACTCCGATGGCAGCCGCAACGGTTGCCTCACCCTCGCCCAGACCAACACCCACACCGATGTGCTCGGCGGCGTGAGCGCCCAGGTGGGTGGCTTTGCGCCCCTGCGCATGAATGGCCAGGAGGTGTACAAGTTCGCGGTGCGGGAAGTACCGGCGGTGCTCAAGGAGCTGCTGGAGAGCACCGGTACCCCCGCCTCCGATCTCAATTGGTTGCTGCTGCACCAAGCCAATCAGCGGATCCTCGATGCCGTGGCCGATCGCTTTGCCATCCCCCATGAGCGAGTGCTCAGCAACCTCGCCAGCTACGGCAACACCTCCGCCGCCACGATTCCGTTGATGCTGGATGAGGCCGTGAAGGATGGCCGCGTGAAGCCGGGTGATCTGATTGCCAGCAGCGGCTTCGGCGCCGGCTTGAGCTGGGGCGGAGCGCTGCTGCGCTGGGCGGGCCCGCAAGGCTGAGCCCGCTTGGCTCTCAGCCCCGGCGCGTAATCTCCCCCGGACAGTGCAACGCGAGCGGCCATGGGTATCGCCTGGGTGTTTCCCGGACAGGGCTCACAAAAGGTGGGTATGGCTGCCGGGGTGCTCGACCTACCCGGGGCCGCTGAACGCTTCGCCGCCGCCTCCGATCTGCTCGGACGCGACCTGCTGGCCATCTGCGCCGGTGAGGCCGAAGGCGAGCTGAGCGATCTCAACGACACGCGCAACACCCAGCCGGCCCTGTTCGTGATCGAAAGCCTGCTGGTGGATGGCCTCAAGGCCCAGGGCCGCCAGGCTGATCTAGTGGCGGGCCACAGCCTTGGAGAACTGGTGGCCCTCTACGCCGCGGGTGTGTTCGATGTGACCACGGGGCTGCAACTGATGAAAACCCGCAGCGAGCTGATGGCCGCCGCCGGTGGCGGCGCCATGACGGCCGTGATGGGCTTCGATCGCGCCGAGCTCGAACAACTGGTGGCCGCCACCGAAGGGGTGGTGATTGCCAACGACAACAGCAGCGCCCAGGTGGTGCTGTCGGGATCCCCCGAGGCCGTGAGCGCTGTTAGCGGTGCACTCAAGTGCAAACGCGCCATCCCCCTGGCGGTAAGCGGCGCCTTCCACTCGCCTTTCATGCAGGCGGCGGCTGATGCCTTCGCCACCCAGATGGAAAGCGTGCCTTTCAACGACGCCAGCATCCCCGTGCTGAGCAACACCGATCCCAGCCCCGAAACCAGCGGTGCAGCACTCAAAGCCCGCCTGCGGAGCCAAATGATCACCGGTGTGCGCTGGCGCGAAACCATGGATCGCTTCAGCGCCGATGGCATCGACACGGCAGTGGAAATCGGCCCCGGCAACGTGCTGAGCGGCCTGATCAAGCGCAGCTGCGAGGGGATCACCACCGCTCAAATCAGCGGTGCCGCTGACCTGGGGCTGTGAACAAGCCCGTTCAGGCCGTGAAGCGGGTGCTGCGCCGGCGCCGCAAACCAGCCGAACCTCCGGCGCTGCTGCGCACGCCGCGGCCCAGCCTCACCTACCGGCTGGTGAGCTATCTGCTGGTGTTCCCCATCTACCGGCTGCTGTTCCGCGGCCGCACCGCCGGCAACGGCAACGTGCCCCTCGAGGGTGCGCTGGTGGTGGTGGCCAACCACGGCTCCCACCTCGACCCACCACTGCTGGGCCATGCCCTGGGCCGGCCCGTGGCCTTCATGGCCAAGGCCGAGCTGTTCCGGATCCCTGTGCTGGGGCCGATCATCCGCGCCTGCGGCGCCTATCCCGTGGCTCGCGGTGCCAGCGACCGCGAGGCGATCCGCACGGCCACCGATCGGCTGGAGCAGGGCTGGGCCACCGGTGTGTTCATCGATGGCACCCGCCAGGCCGATGGCCGCGTGAACAATCCCCAGGCCGGCGCCGCCCTGCTGGCGGCCCGGGCTGGCGTGCCCTTGTTGCCGGTAGCGATCATCAACAGCCACCGGGCCCTCGGCACTGGCTCGAAGCGGGCGCGGCTGGTGCCCGTGCATATCCGCATCGGCACCCCGATCCCGCCCCCGGCTTCACGCAAGCGGGCCGATCTCGATGCAGCCACCGCCGCCTGCCAGGCTCAGATCAATGCCCTGCTGGATCAGGGCCTGATCAGCGGCCCCGCGCTCCCTCCAGCAGCGGCCCGAAACGCGCTGCCGCCCAGCTCCTGAGATCGCGGCCCGTGAGCACCCACAGGGCTGCGCGGGCGCCATCACCCCACACCTTGCGCCAGCCCTCCGGCGTGCACCGCTCGCCGCAGGGCACCTCCACCGGCGTGAGGCCGATGCCGCGGCTCCCCGCCACCAAGCGGCCGACGAGCATGGCCCGCGGCATGTGATCGCTGCTGGTCACCAGCAACACGTGGCGCACCTTGGCGCGCCTGAGCTCATCCACGATCGAGGTGAAGTTGGTGAGGGTGTCGGTGGCCCTGTAATCGAGCTGCACCCGCCCTTGATCCAAGCCGCGGCGCCCGAAGAGCCAATGGGCGTATTCGGGATTGCTCCCCCCGCTCACCAGCACCGGCAGGCCATCGCGCTCAGCCAGCTCAGCGGCGACCCGTTCCCGCTCCACATCACCGCCCAGCACCAGGATCATCTGTGGTGGCGGCAAGGGGGGCTGCCACAGCCCGCGGGAGAACACCAACAAGCCGGCTCCCGCCAGGGCCAGCAGTAGCCAACGGCCATTACCGCGCCTTCTGCGCCTGGGCTGGCGCCGGGGCTTGGTGGCGCGCCGCGGACGCACCACACCCTGAGACACACGGCCCTGGGGGGAGCCGGGCCGCTGCCCTGAACGGGGGCGTGTCACAACCCCTCCACCGGGCTCGTGGGATACAGCGGCAACACCGGAGCCCAGGGGCCCGCCAGATCAGCGGCTTGAGCCAACTGCGCCAGCTCCAGCAGTTGCCGTGCATCCGCCTCAGCATCCACAACGGCCGCCGCGCAGGGCCCATCACCGCCCCAGCTCTCGCCGGGACGCACCAGCCGCGGCAGCTCCAGCTCCGCCACCCCACCCAGGGCTGCCGGATCAAGGCCGTAGCAACCCACCACGCTGCCGCGGCGGGGCAGCACCTGCTCGAGCCATAGCCGCTGGCCAGCCTCCTGCGGGGCTTGGGAAGCAAACAGACGCCGGGCGATCAGCAGAAAACTGCTGAAGCCATGCAAGGGGATCGCCAACTGCTGGGCCAGGGTGCGGGCCAGCACCACCGTGAGCCGGGTGCCCGTAAAACCACCGGGCCCAGTGGCAACAGCCAGCCGCCCGATCTGAGGCCACTGATCAGCTGGCAGCAGCTGCTCCACGCAGGGCAGCAGCTCATTCGAGAGGCGCCGCCCAAGGGGAAAACTCGCCACCCGCGCCGGCCCCGCCGGTTGGCCCAGGGGCTGCACCGCCACTCCGAGGCTCTCACTGGAGCTGTGCAACGCCAGCAGCAACGGCTTGGCAGACGCAGCGGTGGATGCGGCACCACTCATGTGGGCACCACCTGATCGGGCCGAAGCCGCTGCCAGCGGCCGCGCTCGAGCTCAAAGCTGCCGCAGCTGCGCACGTCCCACTCCACACCCACCTGGCCATCCTGCAGATCGAGCACCTGCACGTGAATCCGGGGTTCCTGCGGGGCAAAGGCAGGGTTGGCCGTGAGATGGGCCACACCGTGCTGGCGCTCAACCGCGTGGTAGGCCTGACATTGATCCACCCAGCGGCAATCCACGCAGATGCACATGCCCGGCGCCGCAGCGGATGGGGCCATTGTGAACCCTGCAGGGGCGGCTGAGCTGGCCTGGCAGCGGCTGCAGCCTGAGCGCTGGCCGCTGCCGCCGGAAGCCTTTCCCAGCGAGGCGGCCCTGGTGGGGGGCGCCGTGCGCGATGCCCTGCTCGATCGCCTGGGCGCCGCACCGGATCTGGATCTGGTGGTGGAGGGCGATGCCGTGGCCCTCTGCAAGCAGCTGGGCCGGCGCCATGGCGGCAGCAGCGTGGTGCTCGATGCCGAGCGCTCGATGGCGCGGCTGGTGATCGGCGGCTGGAGCATCGATCTGGCCCGCCGTGATGGAGACAGCCTGGAGGCGGATCTGCATCGGCGCGACTACACGATCAATGCGATGGCCCTGCCCCTGGCCGATCGCCAGCAGCTGGTGGATCCCCTCGGCGGCCTGACCCACCTGCAAAGCCAACAGCTGGTGGCCGTGGCGGAAGCCAACCTGCTCGACGACCCCCTGCGCCTGCTGCGCGGGTTGCGGCTGGCCGGCCAACTGGGCTTTGCGCTCGAGCCAGCCACAGAGGGCTGGATTCAGCAGCACCACGCCGCGATCGCTGGGGTAGCAGGCGAACGGGTGCTGGCGGAACTGGAGAAGCTCGCTGCCGCACCCAGCGGTGAGCACTGGCTGGCCGGCTGCCTGGAGCTGGGCCTGCTGGCCCCCTGGCGCAGCAGCCCCTGGAGCCGTGAGGAGGTGCAGCGGCTCAGCTGTTGCAGCGCAGCCAACGCCGAGCAGCTCGGCCTCCGCCCAACGGAAACAAACAGCCTGCTGCCGTTGGCGCGCCTGGCGAACGTGCTCGATGGCCCTGCCCTCCAACAGCTGCGCAGCAGCCGCAAATTGCAGAAACAGGTGGTGACGCTGCGGCAGTGGCAGCAGCGCCTGGGGGGCGGCGATCCCGCGGTGAAAGCGGAAGCGCTGGATGAGAACGAGCGCCTGCAACTGCATCGCGATCTGGAGGACAGCCTTCCAGCACTCCTGTTGAGCTGGTCTGCAGAACCGGCTCAGCGCTGGCTCCAGCGTTGGCGCGACAGCGACGATCCGCTCTTTCACCCCAAGCCAGCCATCGATGGGCGCAGCCTTCAGCAGGCGTTAGACATCGCACCCTCGCCAGCCTTGGGAGACCTGCTGATGCATCTGATGCGGGAACAGGCCTTCGGGCGTTTGCACAGCCCTGAGGAGGCGCTGCAGCAGGCCAAGCAGTGGCTCGCCTCCACAAAACATGCTGGCGGAAGGGCACCTCGGCGTGATTAACTTCCTACGCAAAGGCGTTTAAGACGACCTGATTCGCGCCAGTTCGGACGCTGGGATCACGCCAGTTCGGTTAACAGCCTTGAAACGTCACTTCAAGCAGCTGCACTGTCAGTCGCACTTCTCGATGCGCTGCCAACACTGCAAGACGTGATGGGCACTTTCCCAACGCGTGCTGTCAGCCCGCAGGCCAGAACACGTTTTCCTTCCTCTCTTCTCCCTCCCTTCCCATGAGCGTTCGTTTGTACGTCGGCAACCTGCCCCAGAGCTTTGATGCCAAGGAGCTCGACGCTCTGTTCGCCAGCGTGGGTGAAGGGATCCGTTTCAAGGCTGTTCAAGATCGTGAGACCGGCGCTGGCCGTGGCTTCGGCTTCGCCAACGTCGACGACGAGAAAGTTGCTGATGCCGTGATCGAGCAACTGAACGGCCGTGACTTCGGCGGTAACGCCCTGCGCATCGAGCGCTCCGAGCGCCGCGATGAGCGCCGTGGCAACGATCGCCGCCCCGGTGGCGCCCCTGGCACCCCCGCCGTGGCTCGCAAGGCCGTGAACAAAGTTGTGCACCGCGATTCCGTGGAAGAAGGTGCTCCCGATCCCCGCTGGGCCGGCGAACTGGCCAAGCTCAAGAACCTGCTCGACAACCAGAAGGCAGCGGTCTGAGTTTCACCATGGAGGAGCAGTGCTGGAGTTGGCGCGGCTTCTCCATCAGCTACAGCTGCGTTAGAGCGCAAGCGAACGGCTCTTCCTCAGGGAGGGCCGTTCTTTGTGTGCACGGCTTCGGCGCCTCCAAAGGCCACTGGCGCCACAACCTGGCTCCCTTGAGCCAAGAAGCAACGGTTTATGCCATCGATCTGCTCGGCTTTGGCAACAGCAGCAAACCGATCTCCTGCCTGGAGGGAGAACCGTTAGTTCCAACAGGAGTGCGCTACGGCTTCGATCTTTGGGCGGAGCAGGTGCGCGATTTCTGCCTCGAGGTGATCGGCATCGGCGTTGACATTGAACTGCAACTGATCGGCAACTCGATCGGCGGTGTGGTGGCGCTCAACGCCACGCGGCTCTTGCAAGAGATGCACCAGGACCCGCGGCAAGTGATCCTGATTGACTGCGCCCAGCGCGAACTCGATCTCAAGCGGCTGGACACCCAACCCTGGCCGGCTCGCCTCACCCGGCCGCTGGTGATGACGGTGGTTCGGCAGCGCTGGTTGATCAACAGCCTGTTTCAGGTGCTGGCCCGGCCAGCCTTCGTGCGGGGCGTGCTGCAGCAGGCCTATCCGAGCGGCCGCAACGTGGATCAGGAATTGGTGGATCTGTTGCTCCGCCCTAGCCAGCAACCCGGCGCCACCGAAAGCTTCCGCGGGTTCGTGAATCTGTTCGACGACTGGCTGGCACCCCAGTTGCTGGCGCAGCTCCGGGTGCCCGTGCGCCTGCTCTGGGGGGCGAACGATCCCTGGGAACCGCTGGAGGAAGCGCAGCGATGGAAGCAGGCCCACGCCTGCATTCAGGAGCTCACCGTGCTCGAGGGGCTCGGCCACTGCCCCCACGACGAATCACCCGAGCAGGTGAATCCAATCCTTGTGCATTGGCTGCAACTGGGCTGGCGTTAACGGGCCTGAGCGATCACAAACGAACGCGGTAAATCCAGGAACTTGCCTGAGGTAGGCACGTAGGCGCGGTGATTGAACACGTCGTAATCGAGTTCCTCAATCACATCGAGAATGCCGCGATACAGGCGCAGTGAAGCCCACACCGGCCAGCGCGCATCCGGGGCCAACCAGCGCACACCCGCTTCCGATCGAGCGAACCAATCCCGCGCCCGTTTCAACTGAAAGCGCATCAACTCGCGCCAACTGTCGTTGAGGGTGCCGGCCATCAGCTCCTCTTCGCTGTAGCCAAAGCGCTCCAGATCTTCCTGAGGAAGATAGATACGGCCGCGGCCCCGGTCTTCACCCACATCGCGCAGGATGTTGGTCAGCTGATTGGCAATGCCGAGCGCCACCGCTGCTTCGCTGGTGTCGGGGGGATGGCTCCAAGGGGCCGAGGTGTAGGCCGGATCAATGCCCATCACCTCTTGGGTCATCAAACCCACCGTGCCTGCCACGCGGTAGCAGTACAGCTTCAGTTGATCGAAGGTGGCATAGCGATGGGTGGTGAGATCCATCCGCATGCCCTCGATCATGTCGAGATAGGGCTGGATCGGCTGTGGATAGCGCTCGATCGTGTCCGCCATCACCCGATCGAGGCCATCGCGCACGGTGCCTCGAAACAGATCGCGGGTGCGCTGCTCCCAGGCATCCAGCCGCTGCGCCAGCTCAGCCTCAGGGCGTGTCATCGCCTCGGGGCTGTCCATCAGCTCATCGGTTCGGCGACACCACACGTAGATCGCCCAAATGGCCCGGCGCTTCGCCGGTGGCATCAACAGGGTGCCGAGATAAAAGGTTTTGGCCCACTCGGCGGTTTCCTGCCGGCAGGCCTCATAGGCCTCCTCTAAGGAAGGAATCTCCGTTGGGGCAGCAGCCAACGTCACAGGCTCAGGCCGCCACGGCCACCGGCGCAGCCGCCACAGCCTCAGCACACAGTTTGCCGCTCAGCACAGCACCTTCCATCGACGCCAGATAGCGCTGCATGGTGTAGTCGCCAGCAAGGAAGAAGTTGGGGATCGGCGAGTTCTGATCCGGGCGCAACTGCTGGCAACCGGGCACGGTTTTGTACACCGACAGCGGCGTTTTCACCACGATCGCTTTACGCAGCTTGGCTTGATCGTCGCCCGTGAAGTGCATCGGGAAGAGGCGCTTCAGCTCCTCCATGGTGGCGGCCACGATGTCGTCGTCGCTGCGGCCGATCCAATCCTTGGCAGGAGCGAACACGAGCTCAAGCATCGAGCGCTCGGGATCTTCGTATTCCTTGCAGGTGTTGCTCATGTCGGCATACACGCTCAGCAGCGGGCTGCGGCTGAACAGCAGGTGGTCAATCTCGGTGAGCTTGCGATCGAACCAGAGGTGAATGTTGATCACCGGCACACCGTTGAGGCCATCGAGCTTCTTGAAGTAGGGCATCTCCTTCCAGGGCTCCGGCAGCAGCAGCTTGAACGGATCCACCGGTAGGGCACTCACATAGGCATCGGCCTGCAGGGTGTAGCCCTCCTTACCCTTGATCCCGCCGATGCGGAAACCGCTCACGGAGCCGTCGGCATTGAGCTCAATCTCACGCAGCGGTGAATCGAGATGCACCTCGCCACCACGCTCGGTGACGTAATCCACGATCGGCTGGCACAGCCGCTGGGGTGGGTTGCCATCGAGGAAGGCCATCTTCGAGCCATCACCCTCCTGCAGGAAGCGGTTGAGGGCGGTGAGCACCACGGTGCTGGAAATCTCATCGGGATCGATGAAATTCAGTGCCTTGGCCATAGCGATGAACACCTCATCGTTCACCCGCTCCGGGATGTTGTGCAGGCGCAGCCACTCCGTCCAGGAGTACTTATCGCACTCCTCCACGTACTGCTGACCACGCAGCATGGCCGGCACGAGTCCCATGCCGAAGGAAATCTTCTCCGGCCAAGTAAGCATGTCATTGTTGCCCAGAATCGCGGCCACACCGTTGAAGGGAGCCGGGATGTCGGGGAAATCGAAGCGGCTGTAAGTACCCGGCGTTTCCTTTTGGTTGAAGATCATCGAGTGGCTCTTCCACTGGAGCCGGTCCTCGATGTTCAGCTCTTTGAAGAGCTGGCGCATATTGCGGTACGCGCCAAAAAAGATGTGCAGACCGGTTTCGTACCAGTCGCCGTCGTCGTCCTGCCAGGCAGCCACCTTGCCGCCCAACACGTCGCGGGCTTCCACCACCACCGGGGTGTGGCCGGCGTCGCAGAGGTACTTGGCGCAGGCCAGACCGGCCAGACCAGCACCGGCGATTGCGACGCGCATGAAAACCCCTGAATCAGCAGACAACCTTAAGGGGGCTGATGCAGCGGTGCTGAGCCATCGTCCCGCAGCCAGCCAGCTAGCAACTGACGCTTGACCGGACGGTGCGGGGGCTTTCTAAAGTCAACGCAGCCGGTCTTTGGGTCTGCCGGCCTGCGCTGCCCTGCCCGCCCCATGGCCGAAACACTGCTCAAAGCCACCACCCGCCACGTGCGGATCTTCACGGCCCGCGTGGAGAACGCCCAGCTGGTGTTCGACCCGAACCAGCTCACTCTGGATCTCGACCCGGACAACGAATTCATCTGGGACCAATCCAGCCAGGAGGCCGTGCAGCAGCGCTTCCGGGAGCTGGTTGCCGCCCATGCCGGCCAGGATCTCAACGACTACAACCTGCGCAGGATCGGCTCTGAACTGGAGGGCAAGATTCGCGAGCTGCTCCAGGCCGGCGCCCTCCGCTACAACCCCGATTGCCGGGTGCTGAACTACTCCATGGGCCTACCGCAGGCCCCCCAGAGCGCATGACCCGATCCCGCAGCAGCCGCGGCTACGACGACGACCGTTACGGCTATCCGGAGGAGCGTCGTGGCCGGCCCAGCCGCGGACGCGATCCCTACGACATGCCACGGCGAGGCGGCCCCTCTGGTGGCTCCGGCGGCGGACAAGGCGGCCCCGGTGGTGGCGGCTTTCAGTTCAACGTGGCCAGCGGCGCGATCCTGGCCGGCGTGTTGGTGGTGGGGATCGGCATCGGCACAGGCATTTCCAGCACCACCCAGGGCGATCAGGGCAACATCGCCAGCTCTCAGCAGCTCGACATGGCGGTGCCGGATCCCGAGTTCTGCCGCCAATGGGGCGCCAGCGCGTTCGTGATGGACATCGAGCTGTACACCACGATGAACCCCAGCAGCAGCTTCGTGACTCAGCCCTCGCTCAAGCCTGGCTGCGTGATTCGGCGGGAAAACTGGAGTGTGCTGCAGAAAGAAGGTGCGGTGACCGCCGAGCAGATGCGCCAGTGCAAGCAGCGCATGAACACCTTTGCCTACATCGGTTCGGTGAAGGACAAACCGATCGTGCGCTGCGTCTACCAGACCGATATCAGCGAGAACAAATTCCTCACCAAAGGTGTGGCCGACGACAGCGTGGGCATCACACCCGAGGCAGATCAGTTCTGATCGTCGCCCCCTGGCTCTGAGCCGGGGGGCTGGTTCTGAAGCAACGGCCGGCGCAGGGGGCTATCGGGGCTAGCGAACACAGGCAGAACTTCTTTGCGGAAAGCGTCTGCGGCGCGGGAGCAATAGCGCGAAGGATGACTGATCAACTTCAGCTGCCGCCGCACCGAGAGATCCGCCAGGGCCGGGCGATGCAGGCTGCCGGCAGCCAGCTCCCGCTCGATCGACACCACGGGCAAGAAGGCGGCACCCAGGCCGCTCTGAACCGCGTTCTTGATGGCCTCAAACGAGTTGAGCTCCATCTCGATCTTCAGGCGTGACACATCGAGGCCCGAGCGCGCCAGCAGCTGATCCACCATCTTGCGGGTGGTCGACTGGGCATCCAGGCACACGAAGCCCAGGCGGTAGAGGTCGTCTTTGCTGAGCTCGGGCAGGCGGGCCAGGGGGTGCTTGGTGGGCAGCACCAGGGCCAGCTCATCACTGGCATAGGGCACCACCTGCAGCAGCTCATTGAGCTCGCTGGGGAGTTCGCCGCCAATGATCGCCAGGTCGATCTGGCCGTTGGCCACGCTCCAGCCGGTGCGCCGAGTGCTGTGCACCTGCAGCTGCACCGCCACCTCCGGATATTTCTGGCGGAACAGACCGATCATCCGCGGCATCAAATAGGTGCCTGTGGTCTGGCTGGCGCCCACGACCAGCGAGCCGCCCTTGAGGTTGTGGAGATCGTCGAGCGCTCGGCAGGCCTCCTGGCACTGGCTGAGGATCCGATCGCAATAGCTGAGCAGCAGGTGGCCGGCTTCGGTGAGCTGGGCCTTGCGCCCGCCTCGATCGAACAGCGACACATTGAGCTGCTTCTCCAGGTTCTGGATCTGCAGGCTTACCGCCGGCTGCGTCACATACAGGCTGTCGGCCGCTTTTTTGAAGCTGCCCTCGCTGGCGATCGCTCGCAGGATGCGCAGCTGATCAAGGGTGAAGGGCAGATCAGCCATGCAGGGGCGCAGGGATGCTGCGGGAAGCAGAACTCTAGGGGCCCTCTCAGGGATCTCAGGCGACTGAGGAGAATCAGCCCACTCCTTGCGCCGGCCGGCCTGTGACTCCCACCAGCGACCTCCACCACAGCAGCTGGGTGATGCTGGCGCTGCTGCTGGCCTTTGCCGTGATCCACAGCGGCGGCGCCTCGCTCCGCTATTGGGGTGTGGAGCGCATCGGCGAACGGGCCTGGCGGCTGCTGTTCGCAGCGGTGAGCATTCCCTCGGCGGTGGTGGTGATCGGCTACTTCCTGGCCCACCGCTACGACGGCCTGCGCCTCTGGAACCTGCAGGACCAGCCCTGGGTCATTCCGGTGGTGTGGGTCGGCACCGCCATCAGCTTTCTGTTTCTCTATCCAGCCACCTACAACCTGCTGGAGATCCCAGCGGTGCTCAAGCCCCAGGTGCGGATGTATGCCACCGGGATCATCCGCATCAGCCGCCATCCCCAGGCGATTGGCCAGATCCTTTGGTGCTGCACCCACCTGCTCTGGATCGGCAGCAGCTTCATGGTGGCCACCTGCGCCGGGCTGATCGCCCATCACCTGTTTGCGATCTGGAACGGCGATCGCCGCCTGAGCAACCGCTTCGGAGCGGCCTTCGAGGAGCTGCGCGCCAGCACCTCGGTGATTCCTTTTAAAGCTGTCCTCGATGGACGACAGCAGCTGCAGCTGAGCGAGTTCCTGCGTCCAGCCCAGCTGGGCATTGCCATTGCGGTGGGGGTGTTCTGGTGGGCTCACCGCTTCATCGGCAGCGGTGCCACAGCCTTCAGCCGCACTGGGTTGGCCCAATGGCTGGGATAAATCGCCCATTGCGCTGCCTACACTCGCCCTGATTGCACCAGCGCCGGATGCCCTCGCCTGCCGAACTCGCCTGGCTGATTCCGGTCTTGCCCCTGATTGGGGCAGCGGTGGTGGGCCTTGGCCTGATCAGTTTCAACCGCACGGTGAACCGGTTGCGAAAACCGGTGGCCCTGTTCCTGATCACCAGCGTGGGCGCTGCCGCCGTACTCAGCTACGCCGTGCTTGCCCAGCAGCTGGCGGGGGCAGGCCCCACCGAAGTGCTGTTCAACTGGGCCAGCGCCGGCACCTTCACCCTGGAGATGGGCTTCCGAGTGGATGCCCTGGGTGCGGTGATGCTGGCGCTGGTGACCACCATTGCCGTGCTGGTGATGGTGTATTCCGATGGCTACATGGCCCACGACAAGGGCTATGTGCGCTTCTTTACGTATCTGGCCCTGTTCAGCAGCTCGATGCTGGGCCTGGTGATCAGCCCCAACCTCCTGCAGATCTATGTGTTCTGGGAGCTGGTGGGCATGTGCTCCTACCTGCTGGTGGGCTTCTGGTACGACCGCGATGGCGCCGCCAATGCCGCCCAGAAGGCGTTTGTGGTGAACCGCGTCGGCGACTTCGGCCTTCTGCTCGGCATCCTTGGCCTGTTCTGGGCTACCGGCAGCTTCGGCTTTGAGCAGGTGGGCACAGGCCTGCAAGCCGCCATCGCCAACGGCAGCGTGTCGAACGGCATTGCGGTGCTGCTCTGCCTGCTGGTGTTCATGGGCCCAATGGCCAAATCGGCCCAGTTCCCGCTGCATGTGTGGCTGCCCGATGCCATGGAGGGCCCCACACCGATCTCGGCGCTGATCCACGCCGCCACGATGGTGGCGGCCGGCGTGTTCCTGGTGGCGCGGCTCCAGCCGGTGTATGTGCCCTTCCCGGAGGTGCAGGTGGTGGTAGCCGTGATCGGCACGATCACGCTTTTCCTGGGGGCCTCGATCGCCCTCACCCAGATGGATCTGAAAAAGGGCCTGGCCTACAGCACCGTGAGCCAGCTCGGCTACATGATGCTGGCCATGGGCTGCGGCGCCCCGGTGGCCGGCATGTTCCACCTGGTGACCCACGCCTTCTTCAAGGCGATGCTCTTCCTGGGGTCCGGCTCCGTGATCCACGCCATGGAAGAGGTGGTGGGCCACGAGCCGGTGCTTGCCCAAGACATGCGCCTGATGGGCGGACTGCGGAAGCACATGCCGATCACCAGCAGCACCTTCTTCATTGGCTGCCTGGCGATCAGCGGCATCCCGCCCCTGGCTGGCTTCTGGAGCAAAGACGAGATCCTCGGCCAGGCCTTCGGCAGCTTCCCGGTGCTCTGGGCGGCTGGCTTCATCACCGCCGGCATGACCGCCTTCTACATGTTCCGGCTCTACTTCCTCACCTTCGAGGGCAGCTTCCGCGGCAACGACAAGGCGATGCAGGCGCAGCTGATGGCCGCCGCCGGCAAGAGCTCTGACGAGCACACCGACGATCACAGCCACGCCCACGCCGAGCACCCACACGAATCCGGCTGGCAGATGGCCATGCCCCTGGCGGTGCTGGCGGTGCCTTCAGTGCTGGTGGGCCTGCTGGGGGTGCCCTGGAACAGCCGCTTCGGCTTCCTCCTGGACCCTCATGAAGCTGCCGAGGTGGCGGAACATTTCAGCTGGGGTGAATTCCTGCCGCTGGCCGGCGCTTCCGTGGCGATCTCGGTGGTGGGCATCAGCGTGGCCGTGCTCGCCTACGCCCTGCGCAAGATCGATCTGGGCACCGCCGTCGCAGCGCGCTTCCCCACGATCAACGCCTTCCTGGCCAACAAGTGGTATCTCGATGCCATCAACGACAAGCTGTTCGTGCAAGGCAGCCGCAAGCTGGCCCGCTCCGTGCTGGAAGTCGACTCCAAGGTGGTGGACGGCGTGGTGAACCTCACCGGCCTGGTGACCCTCGGCAGCGGCGAAGGCCTCAAATACTTCGAAACCGGCCGGGCGCAGTTCTATGCCCTGATCGTGTTCGGCGGTGTGATCGCGCTGGTGGTGCTGTTCGGCGCACTCGGTTGATCGTCTGAGGCGTTGCCCTTTCGCCGGCTGCCGCTCGCGCTTCGCGCGGCGGATGCCGGCTGCAGGGCAACACCTCAGACAGCGAGTAGGGGGAGCAGCCCACCGAAGCGGCGCTTGGCGGGGCAGGCTCTTGCGGGCCTAAAGCGCAGTGCCCTGAGCCCGCCGCAGCCCAGCTCCCGCCTGCGCTGGCGAGGGGTGTGTTCCCGGGGCGCTGTCCGCCCCCAGTGGTGAGCGCCCCGGGAACACACCCCTCGCCACAACGCTCTGTGTGACATCCGCCACGCCACCGATGCAGCAGCGGAAGTGATTTCTACACTCCGCCCAGAGCTGTTGCCCCGTCTGTGCATCTGGATGTCGCCACGCTCCTGGCTGCCGCTGCAGACCAGGGCAGCAGCACAGCTTTTCCGTGGTTAAGCGCGTCGATCCTGTTCCCGATCGGCGCGGCGCTTTGCATCCCGTTTGTGCCCGACAACGGCGATGGCAAACAGGTGCGCTGGTTCGCCCTGGGCATCGCGCTGATCACGTTCCTGCTCACGGTGGGCGGGTATCTGAACGGCTACGACCCCAGCAACCCCGATCTGCAGCTGGTGGAGAAGGTGAGCTGGCTGCCCGACCTCGGCCTGGAGTGGTCGGTGGGGGCCGACGGCATCTCAATGCCGCTGATCCTGCTCACCAGCTTCATCACGGCCTTGGCGGTGCTCGCCGCTTGGCCGGTGAGCTTCAAGCCGAAGCTCTTCTATTTCCTGCTGCTGGCGATGGATGGCGGCCAGATCGCCGTGTTCGCCGTGCAGGACATGCTGCTCTTCTTCCTGGCCTGGGAGCTGGAGCTGATCCCGGTGTATCTGCTGCTGGCGATCTGGGGCGGCAAGAAGCGCCAATACGCCGCCACCAAATTCATCCTCTACACAGCCGGCAGCTCGCTGTTCATCCTGCTGGCGGGCCTGGCGATGGCCTTCTACGGCGGCGATATCAGCTTCAACTACACGGATCTGATGGCCAAGGGCTTCTCCGTGAAGTTCCAGCTGCTCGCCTACGCCGGTCTGTTGATCGCGTTCGGCGTGAAGCTGCCGATCGTGCCGCTGCACACCTGGCTGCCGGATGCCCACGGCGAAGCCACCGCACCGGTGCACATGCTGCTGGCGGGCATCCTGCTGAAGATGGGCGGCTACGCCCTGCTGCGCTTCAACTGCCAAATCCTTCCGGATGGCCACGCCGTCTTCGCGCCGCTGCTGGTGGTGCTGGGGGTGGTGAACATCATTTACGCCGCCCTCACCTCCTTCGCCCAGCGCAACCTCAAGCGCAAGATCGCCTACAGCTCCATCAGTCACATGGGCTTCGTGCTGATCGGCATCGGCAGCTTTAGTGCCCTGGGCTCCAGCGGCGCGATGCTGCAGATGATCAGCCACGGCCTGATCGGCGCCTCACTCTTCTTCCTGGTGGGTGCCACCTACGACCGCACCCACACCCTGCAGCTCGATGAGATGGGTGGAGTGGGCCAGAAGATGCGCAAGATGTTCGCCCTCTGGACCGTGTGCTCTCTGGCCTCCCTGGCGCTGCCGGGCATGAGCGGCTTCGTGAGCGAACTGATGGTGTTCGTGGGCTTCGCCACCGATGACGCCTACACCCTTCCCTTCCGCGTGGCGATCGACGGCCTGGCCGCCATCGGTGTGATCCTCACGCCGATCTATCTGCTCTCGATGCTGCGGGAGATCTTCTACGGCCAGGAGAAAGCCGAGCTGGTGGGCCACACCAACCTGGTGGATGCCGAGCCGCGTGAGATCTACATCATTGGCTGCCTGCTGGTGCCAATCATCGGGATCGGGCTCTATCCCCGCCTGATGACCGACAGCTACAAGGCCACCATGGAAGTGCTCGTGGCCAAAGACGAACGGGCGATGAAGGCGATGAATGCCCCTGCCGGTGCGGGCTTGATTCGTCAGACGCCGCTGAGAGCTCCGGCGCTGGCCGGGTAACAAAGCCTTCAAGCTGGCGAATGGGCTGGTGCGGATCTCAAGGATCTACGTAATCTTCGAGCCCAAGCCCCCGGTGCATCCCGACCGATGAAGCAGCTGAACTTCCTGCTGATCTTCAGCTTCGGCCTGGCCATGGTGATGTTCACCCTCGAGAACACCGCCCCCACCACGGTGCAGTTCCTCCCTGGGCTGAGCGCCACCTTGCCCCTGGCGGCCCTGTTGCTTCTGGTGGGCGGCATCGGTGCCACAGCCGCCTGGGTGTTCGCCGTGTGGACCGGTGTGGTGAAGCGGGTGGAGAGCCAGCTCAATCCGGGCGAGGCGGAAGCACAACAGGTGCGCATCCGCGAGCTCGAAGAAGACGTGCAGCGCTACCGCGCCGCTGTGGATGCGCAGCTGGGGCTGCTGCCGGCCGCCGGTGAGAGCTCAGCCCAAAGCGAAGCCGCCTGAAGGCTGCTCTGGCCTGGCTTTTCAGGCTTTGAGCCGATAGGGTCGGGTAAGTGCACGCGGACCCGTGGCCACAGATGGCGCCAGGCTGGCCATCCGCCTGTTGCAAGACGCCGCGGAACGGGGCGACCTTGATCCCTGGGATGTGGATGTGATTGCCGTCGTGGACGGCTTTCTCGATCAGCTGCGCCAACGGATTGAAGTGCCCCGGCTTGTGGCGGCCATGGGGCGCGGCGGCAGCTACGAGCAGGATCTGGCCGAAACCAGCGAGGCCTTTCTGGCGGCCTCGATGCTGGTGAGCCTCAAAGCCGAAGTGCTGGAAGCGCAAACCTTCCCGCCCGAACCCCTCGCCGAAGACGACTTCAGCTACGACTTTGATGCCGAAGGCCAGGGCTGGTTGCTCAGCCCCGGCGTGGAACTGCCCAGGCGCCCAGAGCGCCACCTGCTACGCCGCCCGGTGGCGCCGCCACCCCTGCAGCGGCCAGTCACGCTGGGCGAGCTGATCCGCCAACTCGAAGACATCGCCGAGAGGCTGGAGCAAGAAGAGGTCCAGCGCAGCAAACGCCAGCGGAGCAAGCGCTACAGCGACCGGGCCGTGATCGAGCAGGTGGCGGCCCTGGCGCACCGCGAGAAGCTGCCGGAAACCACCGCCGCCCTCAGCCAGTTCCTGCTGCAGTGGCCCCAATCGCTGGAGTGGACGGGCTTTGAAGGGCTGGTGCAAGCCTGGGCGGCGGTGGCCCCAGAGGATCTCGACAGCGATCGGGTGGGGGTGTTCTGGGCGCTGCTATTCCTCTGCTCCCAGGGCAAGGTGGAGCTGGAGCAGCAGGGCGGCCTGTTCGGGCCGCTGCAGCTCAAGCGGCTGCTCGATGAGCGCGAGAGCGTGCAACTGCCGCTGCCTGCCGAGCTGGGGTCAGCTCGGGGGCCGGCTCGGGAGCCGCTTGCTGCCTAGAGGCCTTGCGTAGGGTGGGCCAACTCACCGAAAGCAGACAGCGCCGATGAAGGCGATGATCCTGGCGGCCGGTAAGGGGACCCGGGTGCGACCGATCACCCACATCGTCCCCAAACCGATGATTCCGATCCTGCAGAAACCCGTGATGGAGTTTCTGCTCGAGCTGCTGCGGGAACACGGCTTCACCGAAATCATGGTGAACGTCTCCCACCTGGCCGAGGAGATTGAGAACTACTTCCGCGATGGCCAGCGCTTCGGCGTGGAGATCGCCTACAGCTTTGAAGGCCGCATCGAAGACGGCCAGCTGATCGGCGATGCGCTCGGCTCCGCCGGCGGCCTCAAGAAAATCCAGACCTTCCAGCGCTTCTTCGACGACACCTTCGTGGTGCTCTGCGGTGACGCTCTGATCGACCTCGACCTGAGCGAGGCGGTGCGCCGCCATAAGGCGAAAGGGGCGATGGCCAGCCTGATCACCAAGCGCGTTCCGCGCGATCAGGTGAGCAGCTACGGCGTGGTGGTGACCGACAACGACGGCCGGGTGCTCTCCTTCCAGGAGAAGCCGGCGGTGGATGAGGCCGCCAGCGACATGATCAACACCGGTATCTACATCTTCGAGCCCGAAGTGCTCGACTACGTGCCCGAAGGCGTGCCGTTCGACATCGGCTCAGATCTCTTCCCGCGCCTGGTGGCCGACGATGCCGCCTTCTACGCCCTGCCGATGGAATTCGAATGGGTGGATATCGGAAAGGTGCCCGATTACTGGCAGGCGATTCGCAGCGTGCTGCAGGGGCAGGTGCGGCAGGTGCAAATCCCCGGCAAAGAAGTGCGCCCTGGCATCTATGCGGGCCTGAATGTGGCCGCCAACTGGGACAAGATCAACGTGGAAGGCCCCATCTACGTGGGTGGCATGAGCCGCATTGAAGATGGCGCCACGATCATTGGCCCAGCGATGATCGGCCCCAGCTGCCACATCTGCGAGGGCGCCACGATCGATAACTCGATCATTTTCGATTATTCGCGCATCGGCCCCGGCGTGCGGCTAGTTGAGAAATTGGTGTTCGGCCGCTACTGCGTCGACCGCAACGGCGATCACTTCGATCTGCAGGAAGCTGCGCTCGATTGGTTGATCACCGATGTGCGCCGGCAAGACCATGTGAGCCCTTCGCCTCAGCAGAAGGCGATGGCTGAACTACTGGGCACCGATCTGGCGATCAGCAACGCGAGCTGATCCCAGCGCGCTCCAGGATCAGCGGGATGCGCTCCTCGGCTTTCACCGCCATCAGGTGCACCCCCTGGGCGATACCTGCGTAGGCCGCCACCTGCTCAGCGGCAATGCTGATGCCCTCATCAGCGGGATTGGAGGCAGCTGCAAGGCGATCGATGATCACCTGCGGGATGTTGGCGCCAGGCACCACGCGGTTGATGAAGGCGGCGTTTTTGGCCGACTTGAGCAGGAACACCCCTGCCAGCACCGGCAGGCCGATCGGCCCGGTGATCTCCCCCACGAAGCGCTTTAAACACTCCGCATCCATCACCATCTGTGTTTGCAAGAAGCGGGCACCGGCCTGATGCTTGCGGGCGATGCGGCTCTTCAGGCCGCTCCAGCTGGGGCTCTGGGGATCCGCGGCGGCTCCGGCGAACAGCGCCGTTGGGCCATCGGCCAAAGAGCCCCCAACCGGATCCTCACCGCGATTGAACGCCTGCAGCTGCTGCAGCAGGCGCACGGATTCGAGCTCATTCACCGGCCGCGCCCCGGGCTGATCGCCGGCGCGCACGGGATCGCCGGTGAGGCAGAGCACGTTGCGAATGCCTAGGGCGTGGGCACCCAGCAGGTCGGCCTGAAGGCCGATGCGGTTGCGGTCGCGGCAGGCGATTTGCCACACCGGCTCAATGCCCTGATCGAGAAGCAGCCGGCACACCGCGAGGCTGCTCATGCGCATCACGGCGCGGCTGCCATCGGTCACATTCACCGCATGCACGCGGCCTTTGAGGGCACGGGCATGGGCCAGGGTGCTGCTGGCATCACCACCGCGGGGTGGCATCACCTCCGCTGTGATGGCGAGGGAGCCCACCTCCAGTGCCTGCTGCAGCCCCAAAACACCCGTGATCAGATCGGGCCATCATCAACCACCGCCCTGAGCCAGCGGCCTGTTCAGCCCTGGGCTGTCCGCCCAGGGGCACTCTCCCTAGAGTGAGCGCTCAGCCTTCAGGCGTGGATGGATCTCTCGGAGCGCGAACTGGAGATCATCGACCTAGTGGCCCAGGGGCTCACCAATCAGGAAATCGGCGAGCGGCTGATGATCAGCAAGCGCACCGTGGACAACCACGTGAGCAACGTGTTCACCAAAACCGGTGCCAAAAACCGCGTGGCCCTGCTGAATTGGGCTATGGATCACGGCAAGATCTGCCGCGACGGCTTCAACTGCTGCAACCTGCCTCAAGAGGGCAGCGCCAACTGAGCTCCCGCCGCCTCGGCCGCGAACTCATGCACGAGGGATTCCAGGCTGAAGCTGCCCTCCACTAGGCCAAACAACTCGGCATAGGCCAGGCAATCGGCGAGGTCGCGGCCGCTGAAGCGGAGCAGTCCCTGCTGGTCGTAAAGCCCGAGCACAGGCCATTGCCCAATCCTTAAGAGAATCCTAAGCCTGCTGCGTCTGGAGGTTCAAGAGCCAGGGGCGCTGCTCCTCCGGCGGCCAGTGCTGAAAGGGGCGCTGGGCCAGCGCTGCATTGCTGAAGGCGCCGATGCCCGTGATCTCGCGGCTGCACCAGGGCGGGATCGCCACCGCCGCCTGCTCACTCTCCAGCTCCACCTCGGCAATCACCAGCGGTGCGTTGTCGCCGGAGAACACATCCAGCACCCAGTCGCCACCGGGGAGGTCGAGCCCATGGCGCTGCTTCAGCACCCGCGCTGCACTGCGCTCCAGCAGGGCATCGGCATCCTGCGGCGGGATGGCGTATTCAAATTCGTGGCGCGCGATGCCGCTGGCGGGATATTTGAGCGTGAGCCAGGCGGCCTCGTCGCCGTCGCTGCGCACGCGCAGGGTGAGGCCATCGGCAGAGCCCGCGAGATAGCCCTGCTGCAGGTTGCGGCTCCAGCGCACATGCGAGCGCCAGGCCTCACCGGCCACCAGAAAGCGCCGCTCAATCTCAAGAGCCATGGGATTCCGGCGTGAAGGGGGCGATGCCGCTCAATTGGGAGAGGGTTCAGAAGCGGTGAGACTGCCGGCCCAGTGCAGTTTGCGGCTGAGGGTGCGGTAGTAGGAGGGGTTTTGCTCCAGCAGCACCATCAGCGCGTGGTGCGGGGAGCGGCGCACGTCGCAGCGATCGCCGGGCTCCAGCACGGTGGCGAAGGCGCCATCGTTCCAGAGCCGCACGCGCCGGCTCGCTTCCCCCAGGGGCCATACCGCCAACTGCGCCCGCGGCGGCACCACCACTGGGCGGCTGGAGAGGCTCATCGGACAAATCGGATTCACCACAATCGCCTCCACACCGGGATGCAGGATCGGGCCACCGGCGGCCATCGAATAACCGGTGGAGCCGGTGGCGGTGGAGATGATCAAGCCATCGCCGCGGTATTGATCCACCACCTCACCATCGATCTCCAGTTCCAGCACACAAGTGGGCGACACCTCATCAAGGCCAGGCCGGAAGTAGAAGTCGTTGAGCGCGGCATAGACCGCGTCGCTCCGGTCGGTGCGGGCCTCGAGCATCATGCGGCGCTCCAGGGCGAAGCGGTCGTCGCGCAGGCGGTGCCAGAGATCAATCTCGCCATCAGGCCCATGGCCCTGGCTGAGCAGCTTGCGCTCATGGGTGAGGAAGCCGAAATGGCCGCCCACGTTGAAGCAGAGGATCGGCACCCCCAGGGGTGCGAGGTGGCGTGCGGCTCCAAGCACGGTGCCATCACCACCCAGCACCACCGCCAGATCCGGCGGGCCGCCCTCATCGGCGAGCAGGCCAGGAAAAGGGTTGGCGGTGGCACCGCTCATCGCCACCGCCACCTTCACGCCCTGCTCGCGCAAGGTTTCGGCACTCCGGCGCGCCTGGCGCAGGGCCGCCTGGCTGGCGGCGCGATGAATCAACCAGACGTTCTCAAGCCGCATGGCAGGTGAGCAGTGCCCCCAGCCTGGCTACCAACGCAGCAGGTTGAAGCGCTCCATGTCGACCGTCTCACGGTTGCGGTAGAGCGACAGCAGGATCGCCAAACCAACCGCCGCTTCGGCGGCGGCCACGGTGATCACAAAGATGGTGAACACCTGGCCGCGGATCAGCTGACCATCGAGGTAGCTGGAGAAGGCCATCAGGTTGATATTCACGGCATTGAGCATCAGCTCGATGCTCATCAGCACGCGCACGGCGTTGCGGCTATTGATCAAGCCCCATACGCCTGTGCAGAACAGGATGGCAGCCAGAGCAAGATAAGCCTGGAGGGGAACGGTGGTGGGCAGCTCGAGGTTCATCAGTTGCTCTTCTCCAGCAGCAGGGGGGTTCGGGATTTTTCGATCAAGCCCTGATCGGCGGGTTCGCCGGTGACGATGTCAGCGGTCATCACATCGCGGCGGGCCAGCACGATCGCACCGATCATCGCCATGAGCAGCAGCACGGAGGCCAACTCAAAGGGCAGCAGGTAATCACTGAACAGGTGCTCACCGATGCGGATCGTGGCTTCCTCGCCCACAGGCTCAGGGCCAGGAGTGGCCCAGGGGGTGGTGAAGGCCACCCGCAGCAGCAGGGCGAACAAGCCAGCGCACACGGCACCGGAGAGCAGGCGACGCAGGGCGAGGCCGGGGATCGCGGCTAGATCCTCCTTCTTGTTCACGAGCATGATCGCGAACAGGATCAGCACGTTCACCGCACCCACGTACACGAGCACCTGGGCAGCAGCCACGAAGCTGGCATTCAGCAGCAGGTAGAGCCCGGCCACTGAGAGGAACACTCCTCCCAGCAAGAAGGCGGAATACACGATGTTGGGCAGCAGCACCACGCCCAAAGCGCCGATGGCGACCACGGCTGAGAGCACCGTGAAGCAGATCAGCTGGGTGGAGGAGGCGATGGTCATCAGGCGTTCTCCTCGCTGGCGGCAGGGGCAGTCTGCACCTGAGAGGGCAGTTGGCCGGCACGGGGTCGTTTGGGATCCACACCGTGTGGCTCGATCTCGCCCTTGGGCAAATAGGCAAGCTCGCGCAGGGGAATCACCGCCGGATCGCTGGTCACACTGGTGGGGAGGCGTCCCAGAGCCACGTTGTCGTAGTTGAGGCTGTGGCGATCGAAGGCTGCCAGCTCGTATTCCTCGGTCATCGAGAGGCAGTTGGTGGGGCAGTACTCCACGCAGTTGCCGCAGAAGATGCACACCCCGAAATCGATCGAGTAGTTGCGCAGCTCCTTCTTCTTGGTGGCCTTGTTCATCACCCAATCCACCACCGGCAGGTTGATCGGGCACACGCGCACGCACACCTCACAGGCGATGCACTTGTCGAACTCGTAGTGAATACGGCCCCTGTAGCGCTCCGAAGGGATCAGCTTTTCGTAGGGGTACTGCACCGTGATTGGTCGGCGCCTCAGGTGGTCGAACGTGACCGACAAGCCCTGGGTCAGGTAGTTGGCTGCACCCACCGCGTCGCGGGTGTAGTCACCGACTTTTTTGAGGAACCCGAACATGAACAGGCGAGCAGGGGCGGGAAACGCCGGCACCATGATGGCCCGGCCAAACGGAGGTAGGGGCTCAGCCGCCGAAGAAGGCGGGGAAGGCGAGCTTGAGGCCAGCGGTGACCAGAAGGTTCACCAAGGCGATCGGCAGCAGGAACTTCCAGCCCAGATCGAGCAGCTGGTCGATGCGCACCCGGGGCACGGTCCAACGCAGAAGGATCGCGAAGAACACCAGTAGGTAGGCCTTGAGCACCGTCATCACGATGCCGGTGGTGGCGGTGATCACCTGCACCAGCGGGGCATCGATCGGCTGGCCGGTGAGGTTCACGATCCACTCCACCGGCAGGGGGAAGCCCCAGCCGCCCAGATAGAGCACCGACACCAGCAGTGCCGAGAGCACCAGGTTGATGTAGCTGCCCAGATAGAAGAGGGCGAACTTCATGCCGGAGTACTCGGTCTGGTAGCCGGCCACCAGCTCCTCTTCAGCCTCAGGAAGGTCGAAGGGGAGGCGTTCGCACTCCGCCAGGGCGCAGATCCAGAAGATGGCGAAGCCCACCGGCTGGCGCCAGATGTTCCAGCTGAGGATGCCGGCACCGGTCTGCTGGTCAACGATGTCGACCGTGCTGAGCGAGTTGCTCATCATCACCACGGCCAGCACTGCCAGTGCCAGGGGGATCTCGTAGGAGATCGACTGAGCCGCCGCGCGCAGGCCGCCCAGAAGGGAATACTTGTTGTTGGAGGCGTAGCCGGCCATCAGCAGGCCGATGGGCTGGATGCTGCTCAGGGAGATCCAGAGGAAGATCCCCACGCCCACATTGCTGATCAGCAGGTTCTGGCCGAACGGCACCACCAGCCAACTGAGGATCACCGGCACCAGCACCAGCACCGGGCCCAGGGTGAACAGCAATCCATCGGCGCGGGCCGGGATGATGTCTTCCTTGAACAGCAGCTTCAGGCCATCGGCCAGAGGCTGAAGGATGCCCAAGGCACCCGCGTATTCGGGGCCGATGCGCTGCTGCACGGCGGCGGAGATTTTGCGCTCCAGCCACACATTCACCAGCACGCCCACCACGGCGGCCACCAGCACCAGCAGCATCGGCAGCGGCAGCCACAGCAGGTGTGCCGCCCCCGGCGACAAACCCAGACCCTGCAACAGGTCGGTGAAGCTGGCCTCCAGGTCGAGGCCGGCGCTCACGACGGCGGGATTGGCAAACACCATGGGTGGCCTGTGGATGGGGGCAACTTAAGCGGCCGCAGCCGCAGTCGGGTCAGCGGGCTTCCAGCGGCGCCCAGGCTCGACCGGTGGAGCCGGTGTAGATCTGCGTGGGGCGGTAGATGCGGTTGGCGCCGAGCTGCTCTTTCCAGTGGGCGAGCCAGCCGGCGGTGCGGGCGATGGCAAAGATCGGGGTGAACAGATCCACCGGGATGCCGAGCTTGCGATACACGAGCCCGGAATAAAAGTCCACGTTGGGGTAGATGCCCTTAGGGCCGAGCCGCACGGCAGCCACCTCTTCGAGCTTGCGAGCCAGGTCGTAGAGGGGGTCGTGGCCGAACTGATCGAACAGCTGCTCAGCCAGCTTCTGCAGGATCACCGCCCGGGGATCCTTCACCTTGTATTCACGGTGGCCGAAGCCCATGATCTTGCGCTTCTCGGCGATGGCCCGATCCAGCCAGGGCTCCACCTGATCGGCCGTACCGATGCTGTCGAGCATCTCGAGCACGTCTTCGTTGGCGCCGCCATGCAGCGGGCCGGCCAGGGTGCCCACCGCCGAAGCCACCACCGCATAGGGATCGGTGAGGGTGCTGGCCGTCACCCGGGCGCTGAAGGTGCTGGCGTTGAGGCTGTGCTCGGCGTGCAGGATCAAGCAGGCGTCAAAGATGCGGGCCGCCAGCGGGTCGGGCTCCCGCTCCGTGAGCATGTAGAGGAAGTTCGCCGCATAGGGCAGATCGTCGCGGGGCTGGATCGGATCCTGGCCTTTGCGGATCAGCTGGAACGCCGCCACCATCGTGGGGATCTTGGCGATCAGGCGCACCACCGCCGAGACGATGTACTCGGGGTTGTCGAGGGCGCGGCGCGAATAAAACAGCCCGAGGGAGGCGGCACTGCTCTGCAGCGCATCCATCGGGTGCCCCTGAGAGGGGAAGCACTTCATCATGTCGCGGATGCGGAAACTAACCCGCCGGTGCATCTGCACCTCGTGCTCAAACTCGCGCAGCTGCGCTGCGGTGGGCAGCTCGCCCCAGATCAGCAGGTAGGTGGTTTCAAGGAAGGTGCTGTGCTGCGCCAGCTCCTCCACGCTGTAGCCGCGATAGGTGAGTCGCCCCCGCTGGCCATCGATGTCGCACACCGACGACTGTGTGGCGGGAACACCCTCCAGACCAGGGCGATAGGTCGGGGCATCAGCCCTTAACCCAGCCTCAGCCGGTGCTGCACTCACCATGGCGGCATCCACCCAAACCGTTTCGGCAACCTAAGGCGGCTGAGCGTCGCACTTCGGTGCCATCAGCCACCGGATGGCGGCATCTGGCGCCGACCCAGCAGCACCCGAGGTGGCAGCAGCAGCTCCAGGCGGGCGCTACCCAGCAGGCCCGCTTGCGGTGATTTGGGCCACTGCAGCAGCACTACTCCGGCCTTTTTCAGCTGCAGAGCATCGGGCGCCATCGCCATGGGAACCCCGATCAACAGGGCCCCCAGGGTGCTGAGGTCGGGTTCGTGGCCCACCAGCGCCAGGCGGCGCCAAGCCGGCCGCGGCGACACCGGCCCCAGCCAACGCTCCAGCAGCGGCAGGGCATCGGCCAGGGGTGCCAGGGCTGCTGCCAGCTCCAACTCCGGCGCCAGGCCCGCCTGCACCGCCAGCTCAGCGGTTTGGCGGGCCCGCACCAGCGGGCTGCTCAGCACGAGGTCGCAGCCGAGATCCAGCTCCACCAGCTGACGCAGCTGGGCCATGGTGCGCTCCCGGCCTTCAGGGGTCAGCGCCCGCTGGGCGTCGTCCATGCCCTCAGAGCGCTCCTCGGCAATGCCGTGGCGCAGAAGCAGCAGCTCACGTTTGCGCGGGGCCATCGCTCAACCCTTGAACTGCAGCAGGGCCCGCAGCCTCAGGGCTCGGGCCGGCGCGTCATCGCTCTCCAGGCTGAGGGCTGCGCCATCCACCAAGGGGGTGAGGGAACTGCTCGAGAGAGCGCTGACCAAACGCCAGGGCTGCCAGCCAGCGAGGAGCTGCTGTGCTGTAGCGCCATCCATGGCCCACTGCACGGGTGCTTTCGGCGTGCCCAGGCTCTCCAGCTGCTCGAGCCGCTCCGCCGGAGCGTGGCGACCCTCATCCTGTTGATTGAGCACGCTGAGGCCCTGGCCCCACCAGGCCCAGTTGGCCTGCACGGAGCGGGCACCCGCCAGCTGGGCCTGCAGCTGATCGGGATTGCCCTTCACCGGCTTGGATTGGAGCTTCGTCCAGGCCTGGAGGGTCAAACCACGGCTCTGGAGCGGGGAGCTGCTGTAGCCCTCAGCCGCCAGGGCCGCATCAAGCGCCTCAAATGGCGGCTGCTGCGCCGTGGTTCCCAGCAGCCAGGCCTCGCCAGACTGGGCCCAGAGCAGCGGCCCCTGATCGGCCGAGGCCACCAGGGCTGGCAGAGAGGCAGGCAAACGCTCCAGGGCGCTGCGCAGCACAGGGCCCAACAGCTGCGCCCAGGGATCGGGATCGGTGGTTTCGAGCAGGCGTGCCGGCTCACTCAGCACAGCCAGGCTGCTGGCGTGCACCTGCAGCTGCTGGGCCAGGGCAGCCGGTGGCGCGGGCAGAGGCGGCAGGGGCTCCCGCAGTTGGGTGAGAGCATCGAGTTGCAGCCCACGGCCCGAAGGGCTCAGCGCTGCCACCAGCTCCACCGCAGCCCCGGGCTCCGCACCGGCCACGGCCGGCAGGCCCAGCCATTGCTCCATCGCCTGGGGCCGGGCCGTGAGCAGCGCCACGCCATGCCCCAGCCGCGCCACGGCCTGCTGCAACGGCGGGCTGGCGGCCTGATTCAGCTCATCGATCTGCGACACATCGAGGGCCTGCTCCAGCACGCCGCGGCCCGAGGCGATCAGCACCAACTCGTCGTTGATCAGTGCGGTGGCAAGGGGCTGAGGGTCTTGACCCAGGAGCGCACCGCGGCCACTGATCAAACCCATGCCGCGGTAACTGCTGATCTGCAGATCGGTGCCGGCCAGGCTGCGGCTCTGCCAGAAGCGCTGCAGGAAGCGGCGGGCACCCTCGCTATCACGGCTGCGCAGTGCCAGCACCCATCCGGGCTGCTCCGGCGCCCCGGGCGGGGTGAGCAGGGCAAAGCTGCTCTCACGCCCCAACCAGGGGGCGAGCTCACTGGCGTAATCCAAGCCAGCAGCGGCAAACGCACCATCTCGCAGGCGATCAGCGGCTGCGGCCGCCTGGCGCCGCTGGCGCGGTGCAGCCACCGCGCGCGCGTAGGCCGCAGGCTGCTCGGGTGTAAGCAGCCAATGCAGGCTGAGCGGTGCCGTGCGGGGCACAAAGCGAGCCGCCAAGGGCAGCTCCAGCCGTTGGTTCTGCAAACCAAGCGGGCTGCGTTGCCACAGCACCGACCAACCCGCTGCTCCCAGACTCAGCAACGCGAGAGCGGCCGCCAACACTGCCGCCAGGAAGGGGCGGGCCTTCATCCGTTGCCTGCAGGACTGGCCTCATCTTTATGCATAGCGGCAGTGTTTGGCACCCCGACAGACCTAGCTTCTGGCGATGAGTACCCCCACACCGATCCGCGCCCAGGATCTGCACCAACGGCTCCAGGCCGGCGAGCCTCTGCAGCTGGTGGATGTGCGTGAGCCGATGGAGCTGGAGCTGGCACGGCTGAGTCAGCCGGTGATTCACCTGCCTCTGAGCGAATCAGAGCGGTGGATCGGATCCCTGCGGGAGGTGCTGGATCCGGATCGCGACGTGGTGGTGCTGTGCCATGCCGGCGTGCGCAGCTGGCAATTCGGCTGCTGGCTGATGGAAGCCCAGGGGTTTCCCCGGGTGTGGAACCTGCACGGCGGCATCGACGCCTGGAGCGTGGAGGCCGACCCAAGCGTGCCGCGCTACTGAGCGCCTGAAACGGACTCCTCAACCAGACCCCTGAACGCACGGCAGCGCTCCTACGATCCGCGAACTTCTGCAGCAGACGCCGTTCCCGTGCAGCCATTGCCCCGCCGGCAAGAGCAAGTGCTGCAGGCAACCGTGCGCCACTACGTGGACACCACCGAACCGGTGGGCAGCAAAACCCTGGTGCAGCGCTTCGGCCTGGAGGCCAGCCCCGCCACGATTCGCTCAGCGATGGGGGCGCTCGAGCAGCGCGGCCTGCTCACCCAGCCCCACACCTCAGCCGGCCGCATCCCAAGCCCGCTGGGCTATCGGCACTACGTGAATTGCCTGCTGCCAGCACCGGGAGCGGCCGTGAGCCAGCTGCAACGCGAGCTGATGGGGCTGAGCCTGCAATGGGCCGCCTTCGACGACCTGCTGCTGCACCTGGCCCGGCGACTGGCGGATTTCACCGGGCTGCTCAGCCTGATCACCCGGCCGCAGCAGCAGAGCTCAACCCTGCAGGCCCTGCGGCTGGTCCCCAGCGGTGATCGTCTGCTGGTGTTCCTTGTGGAAGACGCCGCGGCCGCCGCCAGCCTCAATCTGCGCCTCCCTGTCGCCGCCGCTGCCGAACTAGCACCGCTGGAGCGCTGGCTGTGCGAGCAGCTCAGCCGCGGCCAACTCGATTGGAGCGGGCTCCCGCAGCAGCTGCAACGCAGCGGCGCCCTGGTGCGTCAAGGCCTGAGCAGCCATGCCCAGGCCCGCAGCGGTGGCAGCGCCAGCGCCGTAGCGATGGGTCTGGGCGGTCTACTGCGCCAGCCGGAGTTCGAGCGCAGCGACAGCCTTCGCCCCTTGCTGCAGCTGGTGGAAGAAGCGCCCCAGGCGCTGCTGGAGAGCTCACAGGCACAGCAGCCAGAACGGCTGGGCGTGTGGATCGGCAGTGAACACCCCAACCCGGCACTGCATCACTGCGCCGTGGTGCAGGCGCCCTACAGCACCGGCAGTGGCGCCCAGGGGCAGGTGGCCCTGATCGGCCCGATGCGCATGGCCTATTCCACCGCCCGGGCCGCCGTGCAGGCGGTGGCCTCCAGCCTGGAGCGGCTGCTGAGCTGAGCCTCAGCCGCCCAGGGCACTGCCGAGCTTGTCGGCCACGGTGTTCACATCCTTGTCGCCACGGCCGGAGAGGTTGAGCACCACCTCGGTGCCGGGGGCAAGGGTGGGGCAGAGCTTGTCAAGCCAGGCGAAGGCATGGGCCGTTTCGAGGGCGGGGATGATCCCCTCGAGGCGGCAGAGCAGCTGCAACGCATCGAGAGCTTCCGCATCGGTGACAGCGCCGTATTCAGCCCGGCCGATGGTTTTCAGGTAGCTGTGCTCGGGGCCCACACCGGGGTAATCGAGACCAGCGCTGATCGAGTGGGCTTCCTGCACCTGGCCTTCGCTGTCCTGGAGCAGCAGGCTCATGGCGCCGTGCAGCACGCCCACGCGGCCCTCGGTGATGGTGGCGGCGTGGCGGCCGGTGGCCACACCATCGCCGGCGGCTTCCACTCCCACCAGGCGTACATCGGTGTCCTGCACGAAGGGATGGAACAGACCCATGGCGTTGGAGCCACCGCCCACGCAAGCCACGAGCACATCGGGATTACGGCCGAAGGCTTCATGGCACTGGCGCTTGGTTTCCTCACCGATCACGGCGTGGAAGTCGCGCACGAGCATCGGGAACGGGTGCGGGCCCGCCACCGAACCCAGGATGTAGTGGGTGCTCTCCACGTTGGTCACCCAGTCGCGGATCGCTTCGCTGGTGGCGTCTTTAAGGGTGGCGGTGCCGGCGGTCACGGGCTGCACCGTGGCACCCAGCAGGCGCATGCGAAACACATTCAGCGCCTGGCGGCGCATGTCTTCAGCGCCCATGTAGACGACGCACTCCAGGCCGAAACGGGCGCACACGGTGGCGGTGGCCACACCGTGCTGACCGGCGCCGGTTTCAGCAATGATCCGCTTCTTGCCCATGCGCAGGGCCAGCAGCGCCTGACCGAGGGCGTTGTTGATCTTGTGCGCGCCGGTGTGATTGAGGTCTTCGCGCTTCAGCCAGATGCGCGGCCCGCCCTCGGGCCGGCGGTAGTGCTCGCTGAGCCGCTCGGCCTCATAGAGCGGATTGGGGCGCCCCACATAGGTGCGCAGCAGATGGTTAAGCCGATCGGTGAAGGCCGGATCCTTCCAGGCCTCAGCAGCGGCCTGCTCCAGCTCGGCCAGGGCGGGAATCAGCGTTTCGGGAACGTACTGACCACCAAACTGGCCATAGCGCCCGAGGCTGTTGGGCCTGGCGGCAAGCTCCAGGGCTGCGGGGTCAACCTGAGGAACGCTGCTGGTCACCGGCGCCTGAGCGGAATCACTGCAGCGTAGGAACTGGCGGCGGCGGCAGCGCCGGCCAGCCGGGCGGCTCATCGATGCGGATCCGGCCAGCTTCGCGGCAGCAGGGCTCAGCCGGCTCCACCAACACACCGGACAAGCTCACTTTGATCCGGTCGTCGGCGGGCCGGCACTCCGCAGCAGCCGGTTGCCCCTGCAGGCCGAGGGCGGCGGAGCTGGTGCGCTGAACTGGGTTTAGCGAACGCAGGTGCGATGGCCAAGGGTGGTTGGCAGGAATTCAGCAGAGCGGAGAGCCTGCAACGGGCCGCACCGGCCTCAGAACCCACGCCCAAAGGGCAGCAGCGGGTGCGGGTGCAGCGCACCAAGGCGGGCAAGGGCGGAAAAATGGTGACGGCGATCACCGGCCTGGAAGCCCCCGAAAGCGAGCTCAAGACCCTGCTCAAACAGCTCAAGGCGGCAGCCGGAACCGGCGGCACGGTGAAAGATGGCGTGATCGAGCTGCAGGGCGACCAGGTGGTCCCAGCCCTGGCGGCCCTGGAGAAGGCGGGGTATCGCCCGAAGCAGGCCGGGGGCTGAGATGCAAGGCCGCGGCTGGGCTGGTGCTGTTCTGCTGGGCTCGCTGCTGTGGGGGCGGCCCGCCCTGGCAGTGCCGGCACCGCTGAATTGCCAGGCGGCCCTCGCCGCTGCCCAGCTCCAGCAACAGGAGTTGCAACAGCAGGCCAAAACGCTGGCGGTGCTGTTGCTCGGGGAAATGCACACCAGCGTGGACGACCACGCCTGGCAGCTCGGCACCCTGGAACGGCTGAGCAGTGAGCGCCAGCTGACCCTCGCCCTGGAGATGATTCCGGCGGCACGCCAACCGGTGCTCGATCGCTTCAACCGCGGCGAGCTCGATGTGGCAGGCCTGCTGCGCGAGGTGGATTGGCCCGCGGTGTGGGGGCACGATCCAAACCTTTATCTGCCGCTGTTGCACTGGGCCCGGTTGCGGCGGGTGCCGCTGCTGGCTCTCAACGCCGAACCGGCCCTGGTGCGGCGGGTGCGCCAGCAGGGTCTGGCAGCCATGCCCAGAGCCGAACGCGGCGGCATCGGTGAACCGCGCCCCGCGAGCCCGGCCTATCGCCAGCGCCTGCAGGCCAGCTGGCGGGGGCACCAGGCCATGGGGATTGGCTCAGGCGGCGCTGCTGATCTGCAGGGCTTCATCGACAGCCAGCTGCTGCGTGATCGCGCCATGGCCGAAGAGCTCGCGGCCGCGCACCGGCGCAACCCCACATCCCTAGTAGTAGCCCTGATCGGCGTGGGCCACCTGGAGGGTGGCGATGGCGTGCCAAGCCAGCTCAACGATCTGGGCTTTAAGCGGCAACTGAGTCTGCGACGGCCGGCCCTTCCCGAGGGTTGCGCGCCCGCCCCGCAAGGAGCCCGCCTGGGGGCCTATCTCGAAAGCGACGCCAGCGGCGTGTGGGTGCGGCAGGTGGCATCGGGCTCAGCAGCGGCCGCCGCCGGCCTCAAACCTGGCGATCGGATCGTGGCGCTGAATGGTCGGGGCGTGCAGCGGGCCGGCGAGGTGATCCGTGGGGTGCGCCTGCATCCCGATGGGCAGCCGCTAGTGCTCACCGTGGAGCGCGGCAGCCAACGGCTGGAACTAAAGCTGCGGCTGCCGCCCTCCAGCGATCCGCGCCTCGCCGCCAGGGACAATGGCGCCAACGCCTGACCCACCATGACCGCAACCCCCACCTACGGCGAGCTCACCAACCAGGGGGCTTCCACCAACATCGCCTGGCACCACGCCTCGGTGGATCGGGCGGCACGGGCTGAGCAGCGCGGTCACCGCAGCGCCATCCTCTGGTTCACCGGCCTGAGCGGTTCGGGAAAGAGCACCCTGGCCAATGCCGTGAACCAAGCTCTGTTCGAGCGCGGCCTGGCCTGCTACGTGCTCGATGGCGACAATATTCGCCACGGCCTCTGCAAAGACCTCGGCTTCTCCGATGCCGACCGCGAAGAAAACATCCGCCGCATCGGTGAGGTGAGCAAGCTTTTCCTCGATGCCGGCGTGGTGGTGCTCACCGCCTTCGTGTCGCCGTTCAAAGCCGATCGCGACCGCGCCCGTGCCCTTGTGGCCGCTGGTGATTTCGTGGAAATTCACTGCGCTGCCGATCTGAGCGTGTGCGAAGAGCGCGACACGAAGGGCCTCTACGCCAAGGCCCGCGCCGGCGAGATCAAGGAATTCACCGGTATCTCCAGCCCCTACGAAGCCCCCGAGAACCCCGAGCTGAAGGTGGACACCGGCAGCCAGACCCTCGAGCAGAGCGTGGAGCAGGTGCTCGCTTACCTGAGCGCCCAGGGCGTTATTCCCCAGCAGGGCTGAGCTGCTCGGGCTGCTGCGGGCGCCACGCATCAAAGAACGTTTTGATGCAACTGGCCACTGGCACCGCCAGCAGCAGCCCCAACAGATCCCCGAAGCCCATCAGGCTGCCGATGCGCGCACCCACCGGCAGCGACACGAGCAGCCAGGCCGGCTGGAGCCCCACGATGCTGCCCATCAGGCGCGGCTGGATCACCTGATCCACCACCTGGCCCACGCTGATGGCGGCCGCCAGCACCTCCAAACCGGTGCGGGGGTTGTCGAGGGCGAGCAGCACACTCACCAGCACGATCGTGAGAGCACTGGCATAGGGCACCAGCGTGGTGAAGCCGATCGCCACGGCAAACAGCACGCCATAGGGAATGCCCAGCAGCGTGAACACCACGATCTGAAGCACGCTCAGGATCACCGCCAACAACACCTGACCAGCGAAATAGCCGCGGAAGGTGCGGTTGAGCGTGCTGATCACCAGCTCCCGCACACTCTCCGGCAACCAGCGAGCCAACCCCGCCACGATCCGCTCGCCCCCCAGCAGCAAAAACACCGCCAGCACCACCACGATCACGGTGTTCACGGTGATGCCCACCGTGGCCCCCAGGATCCCCAGCACCCGCTGGCTGAGCTGGCTGGCCAGCTGACTGGCCCGGGCAAACAGGGTGCTGCTGAGATCGGTGAATTCGGTGGGAAGACCGCGATCGGCGGCCCAGCTCTCCAGGCGATCGAGCCAGATCTCACCCTCCACCAGCCAGGAGGGCAGGGCATTGATCAGTTCTCCCAACTGCTCGATCAGTCGCGGCAGCAGCCACAGGGCCGAAAGCACCAGCAACCCAAGGCCCAGCCCCACCACCAGCAACACCGCCAGCAGCCGCGGTAGCCCCCGATCCGCAAGCCAGCGGGTGGGCAGATCCAGCAGGAAAGCAATCAGGGCCGCCGCCAGGAACAGGGCCGGGAAGGGCGCCAGGGGCAGCAGCAGCTGCCGCAGCACCCAGAGGTTGAGGGTGAGCAACGGCAGGGCCAGGCTGAGGCGCAGCCATAGCGGCAGCACCAGGCGCTCAAGCATCGGGAACGGCGTTCAGACCTTCAGCTTGCCGGCGCCCGCGGTGGCCTGCCACCAGAAGGCCAGCCAGGTGGCAATCCCCAGGAATTTCGCTCCTTCTTCAAACAGCTGCAGGGTGGAGTAGTCGACAGGGATCAACTCCTGCATCTGATCGATGATCACCGAGAGGCCGAGCAGCACCACGGCCAGCAGGAACGAGCCCCCACCGAGAGCCTGCACTTGGCCTCGGAAGCGAAACAGGATCAGCAGCGCAAAGATTGCGTACAAGCTGTACAGAAGACTGCTGCCGATGTAGCGGTCGTGCAGCAGGAACATGTCGTCGAGGCAGAGCAACAGCGAAAACCCGCCGCCACACAGCAGCAACTGCCGCACCCGGCCCCGCACGGCCACCACGCCGGACAGTGCACCAAAGAGCGCAATCGCAGCAGCCGAGATCCAGAGCAAATAGCCCACGTTGGAGAGGAAGCCCACCCCGAGCGCGGTATCGCAGCTCTGGGCCAGATCGCGGATCACCAACTGCGTGCGGATGCCGGCCGCGGCGCTGAGCACGAGCGCCAACACGTAAACGATCAGCGCCGGCAGCACAGCCACCAGCAGCACCCGCAGTAGAGGACGTTGAGGCAGACCCATAGACATCTGTGCGAACGCAGCAGCTGCCCCGGAAGTTAAGCCGGGGTTATGGGCAGGCGTTTTTCAGGGCATCTGCTGGAGGTAGGCGCTGCTGCCCAGCTCCAGCAAGCGCGCATCCTTGGCCACCACCTGATCGTGCAGGCCCTGTCGGTAGGCCGCCACCCGCTCCGCCAGGGCGGCATCGGCGGTGGCCAGGATCTGGGCCGCCAGCAGGCCGGCATTGGCGCCATTGCCAATGGCCACCGTGGCTACGGGGATCCCCGCCGGCATCTGCACGATCGAATGCAGCGAATCCACCCCGGAGAGGGCGCGGGTCTGCACCGGCACACCAATCACGGGCAGCGTGGTGAGGGAGGCCACCATCCCGGGCAGGTGAGCGGCACCGCCGGCGCCGGCGATGATCACCTTGAAGCCGCGGCCAGCGGCCTGTTGGGCAAACGCCACCATCTCCAGTGGCGTGCGGTGGGCCGACAGCACCCGAACCTCGGTGGCCACCCCAAAGCGCTGCAGCATCTCCACCGCCGCCTGCATCGTGGGCAGATCGGAGTCGCTGCCCATCACCACGGCCACGAGCGGGGCTGACTGTTCAGGCATCGGATGCAGGCAGCAAAGGCGGCGAGAATGGCATTCTCTCGCCCCGCTGTTCGATGCACTGGCTCAGCTCCGTGCGCCTACCGGCCACCACGGGCCTGTGGCGGATCGGTGTGGACCAGGAGCAGCGCATCGCGGGGATCGAGCCGCTCAGCGCCGGCAGTGCCGCCGCCGGCACCTGTTGGGGCGGTGATTGGATGAGTCCGTTGGGCGTTGATCTCCAGATCAACGGCGGACTGGGATTGGCGTTTCCAGAGCTCGGGCCTGGCGATCTGCCTCGGCTACTCGAGCTGCTCGAGCTGCTCTGGCGCGATGGCGTGGAAGCGATTGCCCCAACGCTGGTGACCTGCGGGATCGCCGAGCTGCGCCAAGCCCTAGGAGTGCTGCGCGAGGCACGGGCCCTGCACCAACCGGGACGCTGCCAATTGCTGGGTGCCCACCTGGAGGGGCCCTTCCTGGCGGAGGCCCGGCGCGGCGCCCATCCCCGCCAGCACCTGGCCGCCCCCAGCCTGGAAGCGCTCAACGCCCGCATCGCCGGCTTCGAGCAAGAGATCGCCCTGGTCACCCTGGCGCCGGAACTCCCTGGCGCCGGTGAGGTGATCGAGGCGCTGCGCGAGCTGGGGATTCTCGTGAGCCTGGGCCACAGCGAAGCCAACGAACACCAGGCGGCTGAAGCCTTCAGCCAGGGGGTGGGAATGATCACCCACGCCTTCAACGCCATGCCCGGGCTGCATCACCGCGCCCCTGGCCCGATCGCGGCGGCGGCCCTGCGCGGCGATGTCGCCCTGGGGCTGATCGCTGATGGGGTGCATGTGGCGCCCTCGATGGCGGTGCTGCTGCAGCGCCTGCTGCCGGAGCAGACGCTGCTGGTAAGCGATGCCCTGGCTCCCTACGGCCTAGCCGATGGGGTGCACCGCTGGGATGAGCGGGCCCTGATCGTGGAGCAGGGCAGCTGCCGCCTGGAGGACGGAACCCTCGCCGGGGTGACCTTGCCGCTGCTGGAGGCGGTGCGGCGCCTGGCGGGGTGGAGCGGCGAAGCCGGCCAGGCGATCGCGGCCGCCACCGTGCTGCCCCGCAGGCTGCTGGGGGCCCCGAGCTCAGCCGCCGAGCAGCTGCACGGGAGGCCCCTGGCGCAGTGCCTGCGCTGGAGCGGCGCCGCCAGCGATCTGCGCTGGCAGTGGGCAGCCTGAATAGGATCCGCGCCATCTGAACCCGCGCCCCCAGGCCCGAGCCGATGCCCACCGAGCAGCTCTCCCAAAGCACCGAGGCCCAGAAAGCGGCCGAGAAGCAAGAGGTGAAGGGCTACTTCGAAACCACCGGCTTCGATCGTTGGAACCGCATCTACAGCGAGTCCGACGATGTGAACAAGGTGCAGCGCAACATCCGCATCGGCCACCAAAAAACGGTGGACAACGTGCTGGCCTGGCTACAGGAGCAGGGCAACCTGGCGGGCCGCAGCTTCTGCGACGCCGGTTGCGGCGTGGGCAGCCTCACCCTGCCGCTGGCGGAGCTGGGCGCCGGCTCCATCGCCGCCTCCGATCTGTCGGAGGCGATGGTGAAGGAAGCCGAGCGGCGCGCCGTTGAAGCAGGCGTGCAGAAGGGGCAGATCAGCTTCCTGGCCTCCGATCTGGAGAGCCTGAGCGGCAGCTACAACACCGTGGTGTGCCTGGATGTATTCATCCACTACCCGCAGCAGCCGGCTGAAGAGATGGTGCGCCACCTGGCTTCGATGGCTGAGCAGCACCTGATCGTGAGCTTCGCCCCCTACACGCCGCTCTTGGCCCTGCTCAAAGGCATTGGCCAGCTCTTCCCGGGCCCCAGCAAGACCACCCGCGCTTACACCCTCAAGGAAGCCGGCATCGTGAAGGCGGCCGAGGAAGCCGGCTTCGTGCTGAAGCGCCGCAGCCTCAACCAGGCACCCTTCTACTTCTCACGACTGCTGGCCTTCGAGAAGGCCTGAGGCGATGGAGGGCTCCCAGCTGCTGATACCAGCGGTCCTGGGAGCCGGCGCCGTGGCCACGGGTCTAGCCCGGCGCCATCAAGCCCACCGGCTGGCCACCTTGCTGGATGCCCGCAGCACGAGCGTGGCTGAACTAAGGGATCTGCAAGCCACCGTGGCGGAGCAGATGGGGGCTGGCTCCTTCCGCGAGCGGGTGAAGCTCCAGGGATCCATCGCGTGCAACGAGCCCCTCACGGCCCCCTGGAGTGGTGAGCCCTGCGTGGCCTTCACCAACACCACCACCGCACTGATGGAGGTGCGGGAGGAGCGCACGAGCACCGACAGCGCCGGAAACAGCACCACGGAGGTGAGCTGGGAGCGGCGGGAAGAAATGCTGCAACAGCTAGAGCGGCGTTGCCCTTTTGAGCTGCAGCAAGGCGGGCAGAGCTTGCCGGTTGATCCGGAAGGGGCCGAGCTGGAGCTGGAAACCGTGTTCAACCAGGTAGATCCGCCCACCACCGCAAACACAGGCCTCTACCGGCAGCTCGGCACCCGCCGCGTGGAATCCCTGATCCGGGCCGGAGGCCCTGTGTTGGTGGTGGCGGAATGCAGCGACGCCAGCGGCAGCCTGCAGCTGCAGGCACCTGAAGGCACTGGTTTGTTCGTGGTGCGGCGCGGCACGGAAGACGACTTCAGCCGCGCGATTCGCCGCTGGCGGCGGGTGTGGATGGCAAGCACCTGGGGGCTGAGCGTGGCTGCCGCAGTGACCTTGGTTCTGGCGCTGCGCTGACAGACCGCTGGGCTGAAGGCTTACTGGCCTTGAAGATCCAGCGATACGGGCAGTGGCGCTTGCAGCTGGAGCGGTTCACCGTTCTGGAACTGAAGGTTGAGCCGGTGGGCGTGCAGCTGGTAGCCGCCTTCACCCGGCAGCACGGCCGGATCGGCACTGCCGCCAGCGCGATACAGCGGATCCCCCAGCAAGGGCGCACCGATCGCCGCTGTGTGGATCCGGATCTGATGGGGACGGCCCGTGGCAATCGCCAGATCCACCAGGCAGCTGTCTGAACGGCGCTCCACGAGGGTGAGCTCGCTGCGCGATGGCAGGGCCGCGGCATCACCGGGATCAGCCGCACACCAGATCTGCCCCAGCAACGGATGGGGCAGACGACCGATGGCGGCGCTGATCACACGCGCTTCCCCGATCGCCCATGCACTGGGCAGGGGCTGGGTGAGGGCCCGGTAAAGCTTGCGGCAGGCGGGCAGGGCAGCGGAATCAGCCGCTGCGCTGGTGCTCTCCCGCAACTGGGCACTAAGCCAGCTGCGGGTTGCTGGGCGGCGCGCGCACACCAGCAAGCCGGAGGTGAAGCGCCCGAGCCGATGCACCGGCCTCGCCGACGGCGCCCAGGCTTGCAGCTGCGTTAGCAGCGTGTGCTCGAGAAAGCCACCCGCCGGCAGCACCGGCAGGCCACTGGGCTTGTTGAGCACCAGCAGATCGCCGTCGTCGAACACGATCGAGCGCTCGCTGAGCACCGGCACGGCCGCCTCCTGCCAGGGGGGCCGATGCCACACCAACCGATCACCGGCTGTGAGCGCCGCATCGGCCCGGAGCTGTTGGCCGTTGCACCAGATCTCACCGGCGGCGAGGCGCTCCGTCCACACCGCCTGATCGGAATGGCGATAACTCTCCGCGTAGAAGCCAGCGATGCTGGCGGCGGGTCGATCAACGCGATCGCTGTAGGCGTAGCCCTGGTTGAAGGCAGCCGGCAGCCAGGCCTCGCTCGCAGACGACGCGTTACTCAACCAGGCCGTTTTCCAGGGCGTAGCGCACCAGCTCCGTGCGGCTGGCGGTGCCGGTTTTGGTGAACAGCCGGCTCACGTATTTCTCCACATTGCGGATGGAGGTTTCCAAGCGGCGGGCGATTTCCTTATTCATCATTCCCTCTGCCACCAGCTGCAGCACCGAGGCTTCCCGCGGCGTGAACTCATGTTTGCCCCCTCCGGAGGCCTTCTTGCTGCCGCCGGTGGCCAGCAGCGAGCGGATCTCGGTGATCTGCTTCGCCATCTGCCCGATATCGGCATCAGCGAAGCGGGCGGCCTCCTGCAGCAAGCGCTCTTGGCGGCGCACCACGTTGTGCACCCGCGCCACCAGCTCGTCGGGATCGAAGGGCTTAGGGATGTAGTCGTCGCAACCGGCCTGGAAGCCCTCGATGCGATCGGCGGTCATCCCCTTGGCGGTGAGGAAGATCACCGGCGTGCCGCCGAGACGCTCGTCGTCGCGCAGTTTGCGCAACAGCCCGTAGCCATCGAGGCGGGGCATCATCACGTCGCTGATGACCAGATCAGGCAGCAGCTCCTGAGCTTTGGCGTAGCCGTCTTCGCCGTCCACGGCGGTGGTCACCTGGAAGCCCTCATCCTCCAGATAGGCCTGCACGGCTGTACGCAGACCGGGTTCGTCATCCACCAGCAGCAGCCGCGCCGGCGGCTGGGGTGCGGCTTCTGCAGCCTGGGTTTCGGGTTCGAGGCTCATGGCCGCAATCTATCGAGGGCTGCCAGGTAGCACCTGCTGCTGCTCCCGCAGCTGGCCGCTGTAGCCCAGCTGGCGGGCCTTGGCCTGCAGGGTGGCGGGATCCTTGCCTGCCAGCTCGGGGAAGCAGGCCGCCCACCAGATTTGGTGATCAAGGCGGTTGGCCTCGGTGATCACGCCGCCGGGATTGAGCTCCTTGATCCAGAGATCGCGCCCTTTGCGGGTGAGCCGCATGGGGGACGCCGGGCTGCAGCGGAGCGTGTCGACCGCCAACTTCACATCGGCTGGGGCTTCCACCCACACCACGATCGTGCGGGCGGAAGGATCCCGCGGATCGGGCTTGGCGTTGTGAACGCCAATGGCGAAATCGCCTTCCATCGTGGTCCACTCCCGCAGCAGCACCAGATCGGCGGGGCGCTGTTCGGTGGCGCTGCGGTGTGGGTTGCTGGCGTCGGGGGCGCCGAGGGAGGTCTGCGCAGCGGCGGGCAGCGCCGCAAGCCCCAGTTGCAGCAGCGCCCAGCCCAGCCCAAGCCTCAGCCGAACCCGCTGGAGAGCAACAGCCATCAGGGCCACCACAGGATGCTGCTTGCCAGCATGGTGGGGAATGGCCGATCCCGTCATCTACCTCGACCACCAGGCCACCACGCCCTGTGAGCCGGCGGTGGTGGAGGCGATGGCGCCCTGGTGGAGTGAACAGTTCGCCAATCCATCCAGCCGCAGCCACCGGCCGGGACTGCTGGCAGCGGCAGCGGTGGAGCAGGCCCGCGGCCAGATCGCCGGTGCGCTCGGGGTGCCCGCCAACGCGGTGGTGTTCACCAGCGGGGCCACCGAGGCCAACAACCTCGCCCTCAAGGGTCTGGCGGAAGCCGAGCTGCTGGCCGGTGGCAGCCGCCGCCATCTGCTGTGCCTCAGCACCGAACACCGGGCGGTGCTCGATCCACTGCGCTACCTGAGCCGCCACGGCTTTGCGCTCACGGAACTGCCGATGTCCTCCACGGGGCTGGTGGATCTCGAGCAGCTCAGCCAGCACCTGCGGGCCGACACGCTGCTGGTGAGCGTGATGGCCGCCAACAACGAGATCGGCGTGCTGCAGCCGATCAGCGCCATCGCCCAGCTCTGCCGCGAGCGCGGCATCCGCTTCCATTGCGACGGCGCCCAGGCCGTGGGGCACATCCCGCTGCAACCGGCAGAGCTGGGGATCGACCTGCTCAGCATCAGCGGCCACAAGCTCTACGGCCCAAAAGGCATCGGCGCCCTGGTGATCGGCCCTGGGGTGCAGCTGGCACCACAACTGCACGGCGGCAGCCAGGAGCAGGGGCTGCGGGCAGGCAGCTTGCCCGTGCCGCTGATCGTGGGCCTCGCCAAAGCGCTTGAGCTGGCGCTGGCGGATCAGGCCGAGCGGGCGGAGCGGCTAGCGGCCCTGCGCGATGGGCTCTGGGAGCGGCTGCAAGCCCTGGGCGGCATCCACCGCAATGGCGCTGCGGCCCCGCGGCTGGCCCACAACCTCAACATCTGGATCGAGGGCGTGGATGGGGCCGCGCTGCAACGGGCCCTGCGCCCATCACTGGCGCTGAGCAGCGGCTCCGCCTGCAGCAGCGGCGAACCATCCCATGTGCTGCAGGCGCTGGGGCTGAGCCGGCAGCAGGCGGCGGCAGCGCTTCGCTTTGGCCTGGGCCGCCGCACCAGCGGCGCCGAAATTGAGGCTGCTGCCGAGCTGGTGAGCGCTGCGATCACGGAGCTGCGCCAGCGCTGAGTCCAGGGCAGGCCCGAAGGTTCAGTACGAACGCCAACTGCAACAAAAGCTGGGCGAGCGCTGCTGCGATCGCTACCTTCCGGGCAATTGCCCATTGCTGATGAGCCTGCCGACCCCCGGCACCAACAAGCTGCAGGTGCTGCGCGCCGTGGAAGACGGTTGGCAGGCCTTCTGCAGAGCCCCCTGGCCGTTCCTGCTGTTCCAGGTGCTCGTCACCGTGATCCTGGTGCCCTTCGGCGCTCTGCTGCTGGCAGGCCTGCTGCGGCTCAACAGCGGGGAACTGCCGCTGCTGCATCCCGTGGCCGCCGGCATCGCCGTGGTGGTAGGCGCGATTGGCTACGTGATCGTGGGCCTTTGGGGTGTGGTGGGCATCACCCGCTGCGCCTGGATGAGCCTCGATGGCCAGCGCCCCTCCTTCCGCAACTTCACCCGCTGGGATGGAGCAGCCGCCGGCCGCCTGCTCGGTTCGGTGATCCTGCTGGCGATCGTGCTGGCTGTGGTGGGTGTGGTGGCCGCCCTGATCGGCACGGGCCTCAACGCTCTCAACACGGCCCTCACCGTGATTCCGGTGATCGTGTTTGGCATCTTCTACATCTGGTTCCTGATCAGCCAGAAGTTCCTGCTGCAGCTCTCGCTGTTTGGGGTGAAGCGGCCGGTGGAAACGATCCAGGCCGGCGTGAGTGGTGTGAACCCCAGCTGGTGGGTGGTGCTGTGGCTGGCGATCGTGGAGAGCGTGATCCACGCCGTGGCCGCCCTGTTCAGCTACGGCGGACTGTTTGTGGTGTTCCCCGTGGTGATCTGCATCAGCACCGCTGCCTACCGCCAGCTGTTCGGCAGCCAGGACCACACCGGCATCCTGAGCAACGGCTGATCGCCTCAGCGGCGACGCGCCAGGCGCCATTTGGCGGAACGGCTGCGGGGGTTGGAGTTCTGCTCCTCCTCCGCAGCCGTTTCCGGTTTGCGGGTGATGCGCTGCAAACGCTCGTCGCTCACAAACGCCGTTTTCACGCGGCGATCTTCCAGGGAGTGGAAGCTAATCACCCCGAAGAGGCCGCCCGGCAGTAGCCAATCCGGGGCCACCTGCAGCAGGTGATCCAGCACGCCCAGCTCATCGTTCACCGCGATGCGCAGAGCCTGGAAGGTGCGGGTGGCGGGGTGAATGCGGCCGCGCCGCGCTTTGGGGGGGTAGCAGCCAGCCACCGCATAGGCCAGCGCCGCGGTGCCGCTGTAGGGGCCTTGCTCCGCCAGATCGTGCTTGATCCGCCGGGCGATGCGCCGAGAGAGGCGCTCCTCGCCGTAGGCGTAGATCAGATCGGCCAGCTCGGTTTCCTCGAGGCGCTCGATCAGCTGCGCGGCGGTTTCGCCGGCGCTGGGGTTCATCCGCATATCGAGCGGGCCATTGAGGCGGAAGCTGAAGCCCCGCTCGGCCACATCCAGCTGCGGGCTGCTCACCCCCAGATCCGCCAGCACCGCCAGAGCTGGTTCCGCTGGTGTGTAAGCCGCAAAGTTCGTGGCCACGATCTGCACGCGATCGCCGAAGGGCGCCAGGCGCTCCGCGGCGGCAGCGCGGGCGGTGGGGTCTTGGTCGAGGCCGATCAGGCGCAGGCGCGGATGGGCCTCCAGCAGCAGGGCGCTGTGGCCACCCCCACCCAGGGTGCAATCGATCAACACACCCTCACCGCATTGATTCAGCAGGCCCTCAAGCTCGGCAAACCCAGCCAGCACGGGCCCCGCCAGGACCGGAACGTGATCAAACGTGGCGGAATCCTGCGGATCGCTCAAGCGCAGCGCCAGAAGCAGCGGCCCTTCCTTCCTAAGATCCCGCCAGCGAGCCCATCCCCCTCGGCCCCATGACGCAGCTGGAAACGCGCACGGAGCCGATGGTGGTGAACTTCGGGCCGCACCACCCCTCGATGCACGGGGTGCTGCGGCTCGTGGTGACGCTCGACGGGGAAGACGTGGTGGATTGCGAGCCGGTGATCGGCTACCTCCACCGCGGAATGGAGAAGATCGCCGAGAACCGCACGAACGTGATGTTCGTGCCCTACGTGAGCCGCATGGACTATGCGGCCGGCATGTTCTACGAGGCGATCGTGGTGAACGCACCCGAGCGCCTGGCCGATGTGCCGGTGCCCAAGCGCGCCAGCTACATCCGCGTGCTGATGCTGGAGCTCAACCGCATCGCCAACCACCTGCTCTGGCTTGGCCCCTTCCTGGCGGACGTGGGCGCCCAGACGCCGTTCTTCTACATCTTCCGCGAACGGGAGATGATCTACGACCTGTGGGAAGCGGCCACCGGTCAGCGCCTGATCAACAACAACTACTTCCGCATCGGTGGTGTCGCCGCCGATCTGCCCTACGGCTGGCTGGAGAAGTGCCTCGACTTCTGCGATTGGTTCGGCCCCAAGATCGATGAATACGAAAAGCTGATCACCAACAACCCGATCTTCCGCAAGCGGATTGAAGGGCTGGGTGTGATCACGCGCGAGCAGGCGATCAACTGGAGCCTCTCCGGCCCGATGCTGCGCGCCTCAGGCGTGCCCTGGGATCTGCGCAAGGTGGATCACTACGAGTGCTACGACGACTTCGACTGGGACGTGGCCTGGGCCCAGGAAGGCGACTGCTTTGCCCGCTACCGCGTGCGGGTGGAAGAGATGCGCCAATCGCTGAAGATCCTGCGCCAGGCCTGCGCCATGATCCCCGGCGGCCCCACCGAGCACCTAGAAGCCCGCCGCATGGCTGAGGGCAAAACCAGCGAATTCGCCGGCTTCGATTATCAGATCGTGGCCAAGAAGGTGGCTCCCACCTTCAAGATCCCCGGCGGCGAGCTCTACACCCGCCTAGAATCGGGCAAGGGCGAGATCGGCGTGTTCATCCAGGGCAACGACGACGTGACCCCCTGGCGCTTCAAGATCCGCGCCGCTGATTTCAACAACCTGCAGATCCTCCCCCACATCCTCAAGGGAGCGAAGGTGGCCGACATCATGGCGATCCTCGGCTCGATCGACGTGATTATGGGCTCGGTGGATCGCTAAGCAGCCTGGGTTGCTGATCAGCTAGCCGGGTTGAGCTGAACCCCTGAACCGCTTCCTGCGACGCCTGAACCACGCTGGTTGGCTCCTAACGGCCAGCTTTACGGGCTACTTGTGGCTCAAAGGGATGCATCCAGGCCTCCCGGGCTGGCCCTGCCCTGTGCGGGCACTCACCGGCATTCCCTGCCCCACCTGCTTTCTCACCCGCGCCACCAGTGCGGCCCTCACCGGCAACCTCGGCGAATCTGTGCGCTGGCATGCCTTTGGACCGCTGCTGGCAGCAGGGCTCATGTGGTGGTCGGTCCAGGCGATCCGGCGACGCGAGCTGCTGCCCTTGCGGCTTGAGTCCCGCGCCTTGGGTTGGATCGCCGCGGCCTTGCTGGGCTACTGGGCCCTGCGGCTTGGCCTCAGCTTCACTGGTTTGAACGCCTTTCCGCACCTGGCTGCCCCATGAATCCCGAGAGCTGGCTGCTGCTCTGCCGCACCGTGCGCTTCGGAGACACCGACGCCGCCGGGGTGATGTACTTCCCGCAGCTGCTGCATTGGTGCCACGAGGCCTACGAGGAAAGCCTGGAACGCTTCGGCATCGCAGCGGCGGAGGTGTTTCCCAGGCCGGGATCCATGCCCGAGATCGCGCTTCCGATCGTGCATTGCAGCGCTGATTTCTTCAAGCCGTTGGTCTGCGGCGATCCTCTGGCGATTGCACTGGAGCCGCAACGCCTCGATCCCGGATGTTTTGAAGTGCGGTACCGCTTCAGCAGCAACAGCACCCCTGTCGCCGAGGGGCTCACCCGTCACCTGGCCATCAGCAGCAGCGAACGTGGGCGGCGTGAATTGCCTGCCGTCATCAATCGCTGGCTGGAGGCCTCATCTCTGAAGAGCGGTGTGCAGCCGCTGTAGGCGACACCTGAATGCACCAAAGCAAAGCTGCCAACTGAAGCGGCAGCAGGGCTGCAAGGAGGGCAAAGGGATGAAAACCAGTGCTCCAGCCATCTGCAAAAGAACACGCACTCACCACAGCCGCCAACGCGAGCAGGCCAGCGGCCACGCGGCTGGAGGTACGGCTTAAAACCATTCCTTACGCCCTTCGAGGTAGGTGGTTTTGAACTCCTGCGGCGTTTGCGTGAGATAGATGATGCCCTCGATCACACCAATCAGCCCCATCACAAATCCGGCCACACCACAGGTAAGCACCGTGATCAACAGCATGATCAAACCCGCCTTGGTGTAACCCAGCACGAATTTGTGAATGCCGAAGGACCCCAGAAAGATTCCAAGCAAGCCGGCTGCCAGCTTTTTGTTGCTCACCTCCGTGAGATCCAAGGCACTCCAATCGCCGTTGCTCATGCATCACATAGCCGCTCCTCCCCGCTTGTAGCGATCTGAGTCGCGCTTGTCAGGGCTCTGGCGCAGGCTGTGACGCTGATTGAGAGCTCAACCACTGGCTCCAACGCCGGCGCTCCCATTTCCCAAGCGGGCTGCGCTGCAACTCAGGGCACGGCAACCAACGCCGCGGCCGTTGGCTCGGCGGCAGGGTGAGAGCGAGCGTTTGCAGGGATTGCCAAAGCGCGGCTTCACCCGCATCGATACCAGCCTCCGGCTTCACGAGAGCCACCAGCCGCTCCCCCCAGAGCGGATCGGGCTCTGGCAGCACGAGCAGTTCCTCCACTGGGAGTCCTTGAGCCCGGGCCAGTTCCAGCAAGCGCTGCTCCACCTGCTCGGGAAACACCGTTTCGCCGCCGCTCTGGATGGCGCCATCAAGGCGACCGAGCAGCTGCCAACCCTCCAGCCCAAGCGCGGCCCGATCGCCACTGCTCCACCAGCCCTGATCGAGAGGCAAGGGCTCTAGCTGCCCCTGCTGCAACATCCCCAGAGCCAGGCTGGCGGCCTTGATCTGCAGTGCTCCGCTGCCGGGCTCGACGCGGAGCTGCACGTGGGGCAAGGCCTCACCACAACCCTCCACCCCGGCCAGGAACTGCTGCGGTTGCAGGGCCATCACCATCGCGCCGGTTTCGGTGCTGCCGTAGCAAGGAGCCAGCCGAATCCCCAGGGCACGGCAGCGCTGCGCCAGGACGGGGGGCAGGGCCGCACCACCCACCCAGATCAGGGCAAAGCGCTCCAGCCAGCGGATGCCGGCCGGCATATCCAGCAAGCGCTGCAGCTGCGTGGGCACGAGCGAGAGCACAGCCCGATTAGGAGTCGCCGGCGAGGCTTCGGCCATCAGCCGCTCCGGTTCACGCATCCAGGCAGATGGAAGCCAGCGCAGTTCTGCCCCCCAGGCCCTCGCCCGAAGCAGTGGCATCAGTCCACTCACGTGATGCAGTGGCAGGGGGTTGAACAGCTCCAGCTGGGCTGGCTGCAGGCCAAGGGCCTGCAGCCACTGGGCAGTGCCGGCCACCGCCACCTGCAGATGAGCCAGAGGCTGCACGCACCAGCGCCGCCCGCCACTGCTGCCGCCGGTTCCCAGCACCACCGCCGCCCCCCAGGCAGGGGGGCTCTGGGCAGGCAACGCCGCCCCAAGCAGCTCGGCCTCCTCTGGAGCAGCGATCGCCACGGCTTGCCCCGCGTCCCAGGCCTGCTGCAAGGTGACCGCCAGATCGGCCCGATCACCGCCTGCACGCAGCAGGAGCGGCGGGCTCACGCCGCGGCCTCCCACACCCGCGCAGGATCCAGCGCGAACAGCGGGCCTTCGTGCTGCCATCCGGGCGCCAAGCCCGGTGCGGCTGGCGTGGGGCCTTGCGCCTGCAGCGCCGCCAGGTGCTCCACGAAACGCTGGCCGATGCCGGTTTCAAAAGCCGTGCTGATCATCTGGTGCGGCAATCCGACCTGCAACTGCCGGAGCAACGGCCTTGGATCGCCCTCCTGCAGCGGCCGGCGCACCAACCAGCCGGGCCAGGCATCGCGCTGCTGCGGCTTCAGATGGGGCAGCGATTCATCCAGCGCCACCGGCAGCCGAGCCCCCAAGCGCTCCAGCTCAGCGAGCTCGAGGGGCGCCAAGGGCTGCTCCAGCCACTGCAGCCGCGGTTCATCCACCAGGCGATCCGCCCAGCGGTGAGCCGTGGCCACATCCCAGCCGCCATTGGCATCCAGCCGCAACCGGGCTGATGCGGGCAACCGCTGCAGCAGCGCCTCCAGCACAGCGCGCTCCTCGGCATCCGGCAGGGCTGCCACCTTCCACTTAACGGTGATGGACGATCCGGCCGATCCCGCTGCGCTGGCAAGCACACGCTCCAATTCCGTCAGAGCCGCCTCACCGGCTGGCAGCAGCCAGGCCGAACGCGGGGCGCGCTGCCAGCACCCACCTGCGTTATCCAGCTCCGCCAGAGCCATCCCCACCGCGCAAGCCAGCGCTGCTGGCAGCTGCCCCATCTGCCGTTCCAGCTCCTCGCGCTCCAACGCTGGCGGCAGCCCCTCAACCGCCGAGGCCAGTTCTTGCGAGGCGGGCATCAACAGCGGCGCGGCCGCCTCACCCCAGCCACAGGCCCCGTCGGCTGCTGTTAGCCGCAGCAACCAGCCAGAACGCTCCACCAACGCGCCGCGGCTGGTGATTAAGCGGCGCGGCAACTCAAAGCGATAGGGCCGCCAGCTCAGCTGCAGCGGGCCCGCTTCACTCATCCCAACCAACGGCCCAGGGCCAGCCCCGCCGCCAGGCCCAAACCGTTCAGGGCCTGAAAGCGCAGGGCCAGAAATTTGCTGCCCACAATCCGCTGCGGCTCACGGTGGTGCTGGCGCAGCAGGCGGATCAGGGCCTGGGCGGGTGGCAGCCCGATTCCCCCGAGCAGGGCCGTGAGCGGCCATTGCCCCACCAGCACCGGCGCCCACTCCAAGGCCAAAGTCGCCGCCACAAACCAAGGAATCAACCCAGCCGCAGGGCCCGTTCCCAGCCGCACCACGGGCGAACGCTTGCCATGGGCCGCATCTTCCTCCACCTGATGAAAATGGGAGCAGAACAGCACCAGCGTGGTGGCCAGGGCCGGGCCGCTGCCCAGCTCCAGCGCCGCCCCCCAGGGCACAGCTCCCTCACCCGCCGGCGCCAGGGCCAGCAGGGCGGCGGCTGTGGCCGAGGGCCCAAAGGCAATCCAGCAGAGGGGTTCGCCAAGGCCCCGATACCCGAGGCGCAAGGGCGGCCCCTGGTAGGCGTAACCGATGCCGCAGCAAGCCAGAACCAGCGCCAGAACCGCTGGGCTGCTGCGCAGCGCTACCAAGGCCATCAGCAGCAACCCCACCAGCAGGGCTCCATTGGCCAGCAACGACACCCGATCGCGCCGGCCGGTGAGGTTCACCACTGAATGAGGCTTGCCGTGGGTGTCGACACCGGTGTCGGCATCGAACACATCGTTGGCCAGGTTTTCCCAGGCCAACAGCAGCACCGCTGCCAGCAGAAACAGCAGCAGCTGATCGAGGCGCACCGCCAAACCTTGTCCGGCGCGCCATCCAGCGGCCAGCAGCACCGGCATCACAGCCACCGAGTACATCGGCCACTTGATCGCCGCTTTCCACAGCCGCCGCCGCTGGACCGGATCGGCATGAAGGCTTGCGACGACCTGTGGCTCGGACACGGGCGAGGACAACTGGCGGCGCAAGAAGGCCCATACATTTGAGCAGCCGCTTCAGCCCGCCCAGGGTGCAGGCTCCATCCCGCGTCACAACCAGCTTCAGCGATCTGCTGGCGGCAGCGGCCGATGGCGCGCGCCAACTGGATGGGGAAGGCGTGCTCAGCCTGGCCCTGCCGCTCACCGGCCGCGACCCGATGGCGCTGCTGAGCCAACTGGAACAGGGCGAACGGTTTCGGTTCCTGTGGGACAGCGCTCCCGGGCTTTGCCTGGCTGCCAGCGGCCGCTGCAACAGCCTCGAGCTGAGCGGCCCGCGCCGGTTTGAACTGGCTCAGCGCTTCAGCGCGGTGAGCCTGGGCCGCCTGGCCGCACCCCAGAGCTGCCCACCGCTGGCGCGGCCGCGGGTGTTGCTGGCGTTTTCCTTCTTTGAGAGCCCGCTCCAAGAGGGCGAGGGCGTGCCGGGGGTGCAGGCCGTGCTGCCCCGCTGGCAGCTGAGCCGCCAGGGGCGCCACTGCTGGCTGCGGCTGCAACGCACCCTCGGCGGCGAGGTGAGCGCCCGCTCCCTGGCCGAGGAGCTGTGGGAGCAAGCCGAGCGCCTGACCCAACTGCCTGCTGACCCCTGCGCCGCCGCCGGGGAGACCGCAGGTCCTGCCGTGCTTAACGGTTCCGCCTGGCAGGAGGGCTACCGCTCCGTGGTGGAACGGGGCCTGGAGCTGGTGGAAGCCGGTGAGCTGCGCAAGCTGGTGCTCGCCGTACGCCAGCAACTGGAGCTGGCCCAACCGCTGGATCCGCTGCACCTACTGGCCCAGCTGCGTCAGCGCCAACCAGGCAGCTGCCGCTTCCTCTGGCAGCAGGCCGATGGTCCGGCGCTGCTTGGCGCCTCTCCCGAACGCCTACTCACCGTGCGCCAGGGGCAACTCCGCAGCGATGCCCTCGCCGGCACCGCACCGGTGGGGCCGAATGCCGGCCAGCTGCTGCACTCAGACAAGGACCGGCGCGAGCACGAGCTGGTGGTGGAAGCGATCACCGAGGTGCTCCACCAGAACGGTCTGACGCCGCGCCGGCCCCGCCACCCGCGCCTCGCCCGCCACGGCCAACTGGTGCACCTCCACACCCCCATTACCGCCGCCCTTGGCGAGCAACAGCCGCTGGCAGTGGCCGCTGCCTTGCACCCCACACCGGCGGTGGCCGGGCTGCCGCGGCGTGAGGCCATGGCCGCCCTGCGCAGCCTTGAACCGTTTGAGCGGGGCTATTACGCCGCCCCGATCGGCTGGATCGACAGCGAAGGCGACACCGAGCTGCGGGTGGCGATCCGCAGCGGCAGCCTCCAGGGCCAGCGCCTTGAACTCACCGCCGGTGCCGGCCTGGTGCCTGGATCAGCGGTGGAGCGGGAACTAGCGGAAGTAGCCCTGAAGCTGGGGGTGCTGCAGCAACAGCTCGACCTACCCCGCCTGAACGCCACTCCGTGAACGCCTTCAGCACCGGCCTCGGGCTGCTGGCCGCTCTGCTGCTGCTGGCCCTGGCGATTCGGCGCTGGGTGGGCCGCCCCAGGCTGGAGCGGATCATTTTTGAAGCCGACACACCAGCGGGCAAACGCTTTGATCTGGCGCTGCTGATCGCCATCGTGCTGAGCGTGCTGCTGGTGGCGCTGGAGAGCGATCCGCGCCTGCGCGGCCTATACCGCTCTCTGTTTGAACCGCTGGAGCTGCTGTTCTCCAGCCTGTTCAGCCTCGAATACCTGCTGCGGCTGCTCTGCAGCAAACGGCCCTGGCCCTATGCGCGCAGCTTTTTCGGTCTGGTGGATCTGGTGTCGAGCCTGCCGCCGCTGCTCACCCTGGGCATTCCGGCTGGGTTGTCGCTGCTGATCGTGCGGGTGCTGCGTCTGCTGCGGGTGTTCCGAATCCTGAGGCTCGGCTCCTATCTCGATGAGGCGCAGCTGCTGCGCCAGGCCCTGGTGGCCAGCCGCCGCAAGATCAGCGTGTTTCTGCTCACGATCGTGGCGCTGGTGGTGCTGATCGGCACGCTGATGTACGTGATCGAGGGCGAACGGAGCGGTTTCACCAGCATCCCGGTGGGGATCTACTGGGCGATCGTCACGATCACCACCGTGGGCTACGGCGATGTGGCACCCGTCACCACGCTCGGACGCTTCGTGGCCTCGCTGGTGATGCTGCTGGGCTACAGCATCATTGCGGTGCCCACGGGCATCGTTACCGCCAGCCTGCAGGAGGCGCAGCGGGAACAGCGCCAATCCAGCACCGACAGCTGCCCCCATTGCGGGAAGCCGCTCAACAGCTGAGCAACCTCTCCATCGTCTGATCCGCCAGGGCGATGCCGCCGAGGCGCTCCACCTCGCGCACGCCGGTGGGGCTGGTCACGTTGATCTCGCTGAGGCGGCCATCGATCACATCGATGCCCACGAAGAACAGGCCCTCGGCCTGGAGAGAGGGTGCCAGCTCCGCGCAGATGCGCCGTTCCTGATCGGTGAGCTCGGTGGCTTCTGGTGCACCGCCCACCGCCAGGTTGCTGCGGAATTCACCTGGGGCCGGCTTGCGGTTCACCGCGCCGAGGGGCTCACCGTTCACCAGCAGGATGCGCTTGTCGCCGGCGGTCACGGCCGGCAGGAAGGCTTGCACCATCACCGGCAGCGTCTGCTGGTTGGTCACCAGCTCCAGCAGCGCCTTGAAGCCAGGCGCACCGGCGTGGCTGCGCACCACACCCTGACCAGCCCGGCCGCCGAGGGGCTTGAGCACTACATCGCCGTGGTCGGCAGCGAAGGCAGCCAGGTGCTCGATGTTGCTGCCAACCAGGCTGGGGGCCATCAAGTGGCTCCAGCGCAGCGCACCGAGCTTCTCGTTCCAGGCCCGCAGCGAAGCGGGGCGGTTGAGCACCTTCACGCCCTGCCGCTCGGCCAGCTCAAGCAGGTGCGTGGCATAGAGGTAGGCCTCATCCACTGGCGGGTCTTTTCGCATCCACACCCGGGGGAAGGCGGAGAGCGGCAGCCAGCGGGGCTCCTCTGCTTCAAACCAGGGATCGGGGAGATCCCAGCCATCGGCCGTGGGCCGGATCTCCGCCAAGCGAAGCGGCTGGGCGAGCACCATCGGCTCGTGGGATGGATCAGATCCCCGCACCGCCAGTTGCGCCGGGGTGCACACCCACACCTGCTGGCCAGCCCGCTGGGCGGCCTGCATCAGGGCCACGCTCGAATCTTTGGTGGGGCGCAGCTGCGCGATCGGATCGATCACGAACAGCTGGGCCTCCCGGCCGCTCTCGATCAGGCTCAAGCCGCAGCTCCGAGCAGCACATCCAGCTGACCGCTGCGCTCCAGCGCATGCAGGTCGTCACAGCCACCCACGTGCTGGCCGTTGATGAAGGTCTGCGGGACGCTGCGGCGGCCGCCGCTCTTGGAGGCCATCACCGCGCGAGCGGCCTCATCGCCATCAATCGCGTATTCGGTGTAGGCCACTCCCTTGCGATCCAGCAGCGCCTTGGCCCGGATGCAAAACGGACAGGCGCGCCAGGTGTAGATCTCAACGTTCGCCATCAGGGCGTACTCCGGTGACCTGGATCCTAGAAGCGGCAATCCGCCTCAACGCCCGCCATTCAGTACGGTCGATCCAACGTTCAACAGCCGCCGGTGCTCGATCTCACCGACTTCAAGCGCGACCTTTCCGAGCTCACTGACCGCCTGGGCAATGCCCAGGACTGTCTTTGACGTTCCTGCACTGAAAGCACGCCAGCAGGACCTCGAGCAGCTCGCCTCCCAGCCCGACTTCTGGGACGACCAGAAGCAGGCCCAGGCCAAGATGCGCCAGCTCGACGAGGTGAAGGCTCAGCTCGAGCAGCTCAGCCAGTGGCAAGCGGCCGTGGCCGATGCCGAAGCCACCGTTGAGATCTACGGCCTCGAGCCCGACGAAGAACTGCTCGCCGAATCCAATGAGGCGCTGCAGAAGCTGCGTGCCGATCTGGATCGCTGGGAGCTGGAGCGCCTGCTCAGCGGCCCCTACGACAAAGAAGGCGCCGTGATCAGCATCAACGCCGGTGCCGGCGGCACGGACGCCCAGGACTGGGCGTTGATGCTGATGCGCATGTACACCCGCTGGGCCGAAGACCACGGCATGAAGGTGACCGTGGACGAGCTCAGCGAGGGCGAGGAAGCGGGGATCAAGAGCTGCACGATCGAGATCGAAGGCCGCTACGCCTACGGCTACCTGCGCAACGAGAAGGGCACCCACCGCCTGGTGCGCATCTCACCGTTCAACGCCAACGACAAGCGCCAGACCAGCTTCGCGGGCGTGGAGGTGATGCCCAAGATCGAGGAGGAAGTAAAGCTCGACATCCCCGACAAGGATCTGGAGATCACCACCTCACGCTCCGGTGGCGCCGGCGGCCAGAACGTGAACAAGGTGGAAACGGCCGTGCGCATCCTGCACATCCCCACCGGCCTGTTCGTGCGCTGCACCCAGGAGCGCTCGCAGCTGCAGAACAAGGAAAAGGCGATGGCGCTGCTGATGGCCAAACTGCTGGTGATCGCCCAGGAGCAACGCGCCGCCGAGATCGCCGACATCCGCGGCGACATCGTGGAAGCGGCCTGGGGCAACCAGATCCGCAACTACGTCTTCCACCCGTACCAAATGGTGAAAGACCTGCGCACCCAGCACGAAACCACCGACGTGCAGGGCGTGATGGACGGCGACCTCGATCCCTTCATCCAAAGCCTGCTGCATGCGGGCGTTGAAGTGGCGGGAGGCGGCAGCGATGACTGATCCCACCAGCGAGACCAGCACAGCGCAGCCGGCCGCCGGTGCCGCGGGCGAAAACCCCAGCTTCACCAAGCTGGCGATGCGCAACATGGTGCGCAAAGGCAAGATCAGCCTGTTCCACTTCGGACTGACGGCTCTGGGCTTCGTGGGTTTCATCGTGCTGGTGGCCTATCTGGGCCGCCCGCAGCTCCCCGGCAGCTGAGCGATGGCATTCGCCGAGGCCACCAACGCGCTGCCCGATCTCGATCTGGCCTTCGAAGCCGACGACAGCCTGGCGGGCGAGCTTCTGGCCGCCGCCGGTGATCTAGCCGACTCGATCGAAGGCGCCGACCTCTGGCACCAGCGCATCAGCCAGTGGCTGAGCTTGATGGCGCCAGAGCTGCCGGCTGAGCTACAAGCGCCGGCCTTCAGCCTGGGGTTGAGCCTGGTGGGCGACACCGAAATAGCCGAACTCAACAGCGATTGGCGCGGCAAGAGCGGCCCCACCGATGTGCTGGCCTTCGCCGCCCAAGACGACGGCCTCGACGACGCCCCACCGATCCCCATGCCCGACGGGGAAGAAGACGCCCTCGAGCTCGGCGACATTGTGATTTCACTGGAAACCGCCGCCCGCCAGGCGCCGGACCACGGGCACTCCCTGCCGGAGGAGCTGCTGTTTCTGGCAACCCACGGCCTGCTGCACCTGCTGGGTTGGGATCACCCCGACGACGCCAGCCTGGCGGCCATGTTGCGCAAGCAGGAAGAGCTTCTCGCCGGCACCAACCAGCGGTAGGGTGCGCCCGGATACAGCCGGCGGGGGCCTTGGCGCATGCTTGTTCCCCAGGAACCCAGCCGGGAAGCGAGGCCCATGCTCCGCGATCTCAACCGCGATGGCCTACCCACCAACCTGGATGTGCCCAACAGCGTTGAACCACCGGCGAAGGTGCGTCGCCTCGGCGCCTGGACCGTGGCCGGCGATCTTCCTTCCAGCTTCCGCTACGCCGCCCAGGGGCTGATTTACAGCTTCCGCAGCCAGCGCAACTTCCGCATTCATGTCGTAACCGGGGCGGTGGTGTTTGCCCTGGGGCTGTGGCTCCAGCTGCCCCTGGAGCAGCTCGCTGTGCTGGTGCTCACCGTGGCTGCGGTGCTGGTGCTCGAGCTGATCAACACCGCCACCGAAGCTGTGGTGGATCTGGCGATCGGTCGCCGCTTTCACCCCCTGGCCCGCATCGCCAAAGACTGCGCCGCTGCCGCCGTGCTGGTGGCCGCCATCAGCTCGCTGGTGATCGCGGTACTGCTGCTGCTGCCCCCCCTGCTGGTGCGCCTGGGCGTTTGAATGGGGCCAGGCCAGGCGCGGCGATGCTTCTCGTTCTCGACAACTACGACAGCTTCACCTTCAACCTGGTGCAGTACCTGGGTGAACTGGCCGTCGATCACCCGATCACCGAAGACCTGCGGGTCGAACGCAACGACGCCCTCACCCTGGAGCAGATCCGGGCGCTGGCACCTGACGCCATCCTGATCTCCCCCGGCCCGGGCGATCCCGATCAATCCGGCGTGTGCCTGGAGGTGTTGCGGGAACTCAGCCCCACGATTCCAACCTTGGGGGTGTGCCTAGGGCATCAATCGATTGCCCAGGTGTATGGCGGCAAGGTGGTGCGCGCCAAAGAGCTGATGCACGGCAAAACCTCGCCGGTGCTGCATGAGGGCCAGGGCGTGTTCGCCGGCCTGCCCAATCCGCTCACGGCCACTCGTTATCACAGCCTGATCGCCGAGCGCGAATCGCTGCCCGAGTGCCTGGAGATCACCGCCTGGCTCGAAGACGGCACGATCATGGGCCTGCGTCACCGCGAGCACCAGCACCTGCAAGGGGTGCAGTTCCATCCCGAAAGCGTGCTCACCCAGAGCGGCCATCAGCTGCTCAGCAATTTCCTGGCTCAGGCAGCAGCGGGCTAGGGTTCGGCCCACCCATCGCGGGCAATCCGCTCCACCATGGCCCTGCGCAGCACCGTGGCTCTGCCGCTTCGCGTCCTGGCTGCCACAGCCGTGGCCCTGCCGCTTGCCGCCAGCGCCAACACCGGCGTCACGATCACCAGCTACGGCCACAGTGCCCTGTTGATCCAAGGCGGAGGGGCCTCCGTGCTGCTCAACCCGTTCAAGGCTGTGGGCTGCGCCGCCGGCCTGGCCGAACCGAGGGTGCGGGCCAATGTGATCCTGGCCAGCAGCCGCCTCCTGGATGAAGGCGCTCCCGTGGCCAGCGGCCGCATGCTCACCAGCCCCGGCTCCTACCGCGTGGCGGGCCTAAAAATCGAGGGCATTTCCGCCCCTCACGATCGCTTTGGCGGTCGTCGCTTTGGCCAATCCACCCTGTGGCGCTGGAAGCAAGGTGGGCTGGAGTTTGCCCATCTCGGCGGCACCGCTGCCGCCCTCGGCCCTGAAGATCGCGTGCTGCTCGGCAAACCCGATGTGTTGATCATCGGCGTGGGCGGCGGCGCCAAGGTGTACACCGGCCCAGAAGCCGCGGCTGTGGTGCGGGAGCTGAATCCGCGACGGGTTATTCCGGTGCAATACGTGAGCGGCACCGCCCCGAAAGACTGCGATCAAGGCAGCGTGGATCCCTTCCTGCAGGCCATGAGCGGCACACCGGTGAAGCGGGTGGGCCGCGTGCTGAGCTTGCCCGCCAAGCTCAGCGAGGGCACTCAGATCGAAGTGATGCGCTGAGCCTCAGGCCGCAAGCCCCTCAATGCGCTGGTAAGCAACCCAGAAGCGCTGCATCTGCTCCAGCGTGCCGATGCTCACCCGCAGGGAGCCATCGATGAGAGGTTTGCCGGTCATCGCCCTCACCAAGATGCCTGCCTCTCGCAAGGCCTGATCCACCGCAGCCGGATCACCCTGGGGCCAGATCAGCAGGTAGTTACCGCCCTCCACGTGGTGTCGCACCCCGGCGGCACGCAGCTGTTCACCCATCCAGGCTCGGGCCTGGATCACCTCGGCCACGTAGTCGTCCACATAGGCCTGATCGCTGAGAGCCGCGAAGGCTGCCGTGACGGCGAAGCTGTTGATGTCGTAGGGACCGGTGACGCGACTGATGCGATCCACCACGGCTGCATGACCGATGGCGAAGCCGATGCGAAGGCCGGCCAGGCCGGCCGTCTTGGCGAGGGAGCGCAGCACCAGCAGGTTGGGCACAGGGCTGGAATCCGCTAAGGGCAGCACGCTGTCGCCGGTGAAGGCCTCATAGAGCTCATCCACCACCACCAGGGTCTGCGGGGCGGCAGCCGCCAACTCAAGAATCCGCTCGGGTGCCAGGCGGGTGCCGGTGGGGTTGTTGGGATTGCAGATCAGGAGCAGGCGGGGGCCGCTTTGCAAGGCGTTACGGATCTGCTCCAGCGGGAAGGCGAACGCCTCGCCCTCGTAGGGAATCGCCTCGATCGCCATGCCCTGCATCTGGGCGCATGGGGTGTAGTAGCCAAAGGTGGGCGATGTGGTGAGCAACGTCTCACCCCGGTCGCCATAGGCATGAAAGATGGCGTGAATGGCCGCATCCACGCCGTTGAACAGGCCCACCTGGTCGGGCTTCAACGGCAGGCCGAGATTGGCGATCACCGCCTCCTTTAAGCCGTCGTATTCGGGGTAGATGGCGATGTGATCAGCGGGAATCGCCCGCAACGCCTCGACCACCTTCGGGCTGGGGCCGATGGTGTTCTCGTTGAAGTCGAGCCGCAGCATCTGGCGCCGGCCCTCCAGCGGCGCGCTGTAGGCATGCAGGCTCTCCACCTCAGGGCGTGGGCTGGGAAACGGGGGTTCCGGAGAGAGCCGTTCGAGGGCGGTGCGGTCTGCCGTCATCGGATCACATGCGCTCCAGGGTGGGAATGCCCAGCAGGCCCAGCCCCAGTTTGAGGGTGTCGGCGGTGAGGCGGCAGAGGGCCAGGCGCGAGGAGCGTGCGGGCTCTTCAGCCTTCAGCACCGACACCTGGTCGTAGAAGCGGTTGAACACCTGGCTGAGCTCGAACAGATAGGTGCACAGGCGGTTGGGCAGCAGCTCCTCCTCCACCTCGGCGATCACGGCGTCGAACTTGAGCAGCTCCCGCACCAATGCCCACTCCTGAGGCTCAGCGAAGTGCAGGGGCTCACTGCCGGCACCGGCCTCGAGATCACCACCCTTGCGGGCGATGCCGGCGATGCGCACCACCGCATAGAGCAGGTAGGGCGCCGTGTTGCCCTGCAAGGCCAGCATCCGATCGAAGCTGAACTGGTAGTTGGTGATCCGGTTCTGGCTGAGATCGGCGTACTTCACCGCAGCCAGGCCCACGGTGGTGGCCACGTGCTGAATGAAGGCTTCGTCTTCGCTGCGGCCCTCTTCCTCAAGGCGACGGCGCAGATCGGTTTCGGCCCGCTCCACCGCTTCATCGAGCAGATCGCGCAGACGCACCGTGTCGCCGGCGCGGGTTTTGAGCTTCTTCCCGTCTTCGCCCTGCACCAGGCCGAAGGGCACATGCTCCAGCCGGCCGTCCTCCGGCAACCAGCCGGCACGGCGGGCCACCTGAAACACGCCGGCGAAGTGGTTGGCCTGGCCGGCATCGGTCACATAGATCACGCGGCGGGCGCCGTCACCCTCTGGGGCAGCACCGAAGCGGTAGCGGATTGCCGCCAGGTCGGTGGTGGCGTAGTTGAAGCCGCCATCGCTCTTCTGCACGATCACCGGCAGCGGTTTGCCGTCCTTGCCGCTCACACCCTCAAGAAACACGCAACGGGCTCCGTCGTCCACCACCAACAGACCAGCGGTGTCGAGGTCGGCAACGACGCTCTCCAGGTAGGGGTTGTAGAAGGATTCGCCGCGCTCGCCGAGGCGAATGTCGAGCCGGTCGTAGATCTTCTGGAACTCACGCCGGCTCTGATCGCAGAGCAGGCCCCAGGCCTTGAGCGAAACCGGATCGCCACCCTGCAGCTTCACCACCTCCTCGCGCGAGGTGGTCTGGAAGGCTTCGTCCTCGTCGAAGCGCTGCTTGGCCTGGCGGTAGAAGGCCACGAGATCACCGAGATCCACGGCGTCGGCGGTGTCCAGCGCCTCAGGAGCCACCTGCTTGAGGTGGGTGATCAGCATCCCGAACTGGGTGCCCCAATCGCCCACGTGATTGAGCCGCAACACCGGATGGCCGCGGAACTCCAGCACCCGCGCCAACGAGTCGCCAATGATCGTGGAGCGCAGATGCCCCACATGCATCTCCTTGGCGATGTTGGGGCTGGAGAAATCCACCACCACCGGCGCCCCCTGCTCTACCGCCGGTACCCCCAGGCGCTGATCACCCAACCGCGCCTGCACCTCCGCCGCCAACCGCTCAGGCTTCAGCGTGAGGTTGATGAAGCCTGGGCCGGCGATCTGCGGGTCTTGGCAAAGCTCGGTGAACGCTGGATCAGCCTTGAGCTGCTCCACCACCGCTTCGGCGATCTTGCGCGGCGGCTGCCCCAGCGGTTTGGCGAGCGGCAAGGCTCCATTGGCCTGGAAGTCGCCGAATTCCGGTTTGCTGGCGGGGGCCAGCTGGGGATCGAGGCCGGGGCCTGCCTGCCGGGCCGCAGCGGCGGCATCGGGGAAGGCCCGCTCCATCGCTGCGCGCAGCTGGCTTTCCAGGGTTTCAGCGATGCGCAGCATGGACTTCAGGAGCCGCCGATGCGGGACGTCTGCTCCTGATCATCCCTCTCAGCGCTGATGCTCAAGCATCGAAGCGCATGCTCAGATCCAGCCAGCGGCTGCGGGTGACCGGCGCGCTCGTGGAAATCAGATCGATCCCGGTGGCGGCATAGGCCGCTAGCTGCTCGGGCTGCACCCCAGATGCCTCCAGCACCACCGGAGCAGCGCTGGCTCGGGAAGCGGCGCGTTGGCGCAACTGCGGCACCAGCGCCAGCAACGCCTCAGGGCTGAACTCATCCAGCAGCACCCCATCGGCACCGGCATCCACCGCCTCGCACGCTTGCTGCTCGGTTTCCGCTTCCACGATCACCCGAGCCGGCCAGGGGGCTGAAGCCTGCACCGCCGCCACCGCCGCACTCACACCACCAGCCCAAGCCAGATGGTTTTCCTTGAGCATGGCGGCATCGTCGAGGCCCATGCGGTGGTTCACACCACCACCGCAGCGCACCGCGTATTTCTCCAACACCCGCAGGCCGGGCGTCGTCTTGCGGGTGTCGGCCAACTGGACCCCGGTGCCAGCCAGCTCCGCCACCAGAGCAGCCGTGGCTGTGGCGATGCCCGAGAGCCTCATGGCCAGGTTGAGAGCCGTACGCTCCACCGCTACCAACGCCGCTGCAGCACCCTCCAGCTCCAGCAAGCGCTGCCCCGGCATTACCGGCTCACCTTCAGCCACCAGCAACCGCACCTGGGCCGTGGGATCGAGCTGATGCAGCAACGGCTCCAGCAGCACGCCCCCGCAGAAGCGGCCTTCGGCTTTGGCGATCCAGTGCGCCCGGCCTGCACAACCCTGCAGGGCTGGGGCGCTTAGATCGCCGCGGCCCAGATCCTCCGCGAGCCAGGCCTGGAGCTGGGCTCGGAGCTGGGGGGTGTGAGCCAGAAACGCGCCCATCAGAGCCATTGGCTGCCAGACAACTCCAGAGCCTCCATCGAAGGCCAGGCCCCCCAGCCAAACAAGATGCGATTAACGCGATCCAACAGAGCAGGCGTGTCCTGCAGGGCCTGGCGGGCAGCCCACTCCGCCTCGTTCACCTCGGCTTCCGGCAGAGCCAAAGCCTCCAGCAAACGCCTGTAGGCGACGCGTTCGGCCGGATTGATGGCGCTGGCGTCTCCGGGATTGCTGCTGCTGGAGGCCATCTCAAAGGCGAGCTTCACCAGCTGCAAGCGCTGATCGTGGGTGTTGAGCTGCGCCACCAGCTGCTCGAGATCAGCACCGTTCTGCGCCACCAGAGCCTCCACCGCATCAGCGGGATCAACGTCCGGCAGTAGGCGCGCGGCCAGGCGGCTGAGCAGTTCGCGCTCCTCATCGGCGAACACACCATCCACGCAGGCCACCCAACACAGCAACCGCAACTGCGCCTGCTGCGAGGGGCTCAGCCCAGCCAGTGGATCAGCCATGGAGACGCCTTGTCGTGCCCCATTGTCAGGCGGCAGGGCTTGCGGGGTTATTTGCCAATGCAGAAGCGGGAGAACACCCGATCGAGCACCGCTTCGCTCACCTCTTCGCCGGTGATCTCCCCCAGGGCCCGTACGGCTGCGCGCAGATCAATAGTCCAGAAATCCCAAGGCAGTTGTTGCCGGGCTGCCTCCAGGCTCGCGCCAAGACTGGCCGCCGCCGCCGCCGCCAGATCCTGCTGGCGGCGGTTGAGGGCCAGCTGCACACCCTGCGGATCGCTGTGGCCGCAGCGGGCCAGCAGCTGTGCCACCAGCTCGCTCTCGCCCGCACCCGTGAGGGCACTGATGCACACATCCGCCGGAGCTGATGCGGAGCTGGCCTCAGCCGTGAGCTGATCGGCCTTGTTGCCCACCACCAGCAGGGGCAGCCCATCGGGCACCAGCTCACGCAAGGCTGCGTCGTCGTCGCACCAGCCCACGCTGAGATCAAACAACAGCAGCACTGCATCGGCGGCCTGCAGGGCGGAGCGGCTGCGCTCAATCCCGATCTGCTCCACCCGATCGCTGGTGGATCGGATGCCAGCCGTGTCGAGCAGGGTGAGCGGCACGCCGTGGAGTACCAGCTCGCTCTCCACCAGATCACGGGTGGTGCCGGGCAGATCGGTCACGATCGCCCGCTCGCTACAGCTGAGCCGGTTCAACAGGCTGGATTTGCCCACATTCGGACGGCCCACGATTGCCACGCGCAGGCCATCGCGCAGCAGCTGACCGCGCGCACCATCCGCCACCAACTGCTCCAGCTCGGCTTGCACCGTTGCCAGCTCCGCGGCCACGGCTTCGCCATCCAGGGGCAGGAGATCCTCCTCAAAATCCACCCGCGCCTCAAGCTCTGCAAGCTGATCCAGAAGCCGCTCCCGCAATGCACCAATCCGGGCCTGCAAACCGCCATCCAGGCCAGCCATCGCCAACTGGGCGGCGCGGCGGCTGCGGGCCGTCACCAGCTCGCTGATCGCCTCAGCACGGGTGAGATCCAGCCGGCCATTGAGAAATGCCCGCTGGCTGAACTCGCCAGGCAGGGCGCGACGGGCACCGCTGGCGAGCACCAGTTCCAGCACCCGTTGCACGCTGATCAAGCCGCCATGGCAGTGAAACTCCACGACCGTTTCGCGGGTGAAGCTGCGGGGCGCCCGCATCAACAGCAGCAGCGCCTCATCCACGCGCTCGCCGCTGGCGGGATCGCACACATGGCCGTAGAGCACCCGGTGGCTCTCCCAAGGCTGATCCCCAGGGGCGACGAACAGGCTTTGGCCAATGGCCTCAGCCTCAGGACCCGACACCCGCACGATGGCCACGCTGCCCTCGCAGGGAGCGATGGCCGTGGCCACAGCAGCAATGGTGTCGTCCGGCAAAGCGGGAGGCAGGCGATGCCTCCAGTGTCCCCCGGGGCGACAACCCTCAGCTCGGCGGGAATCCTGGGCAGACCATCAGGTCGATATGCCCGCCGCTGGGATGACGCCACTCGCGGAACTCTTCGGCGAGGGCCTTGTGCGCCTGAGTTTGCTGCTCGTGCTCCAGCGAGATCAACCGCTGATGCACCAGATCCAGCGTGTCGTCAATCAGTTGAGCGGCCTGTTCGGAAGTCATCGGTCTAGAAGCTCTGGTGTTTTTTTTAGTAACCCTTATCAATTCCGGCGGTAGCATTGCACACCAGGACAGATATCAACCAAAACGTATCTGCACAAAAAGATCTTTAGACAGTCTTAAGCAAGTCTTCACGGGCAAGCCATCCACGGATTAGTGCAAGCAATCTCTCTTAAGCAGACGTCACGCCCCCGCTCTGCACCAAGCCTTGACTGGCTGCAGCAACGATCAGGCTGGTTGAACCACCCACAGACATCGCTGAATTGCCGAGTGCAACACTGCCACTCCTAGCGAATGAATCCGCCTGCCCCATCACGGTCGTTGCGATCGCCAACTGATTTGAGGCAGCCGACAAACGAGCCGAACTAAGCGCATCACCCACAACCAAATCACCCTGAAGACCGACCACCAGAGCAGACTGAGTCGCGCCAATTTGAGCCTCAACAGCGCCGGTGACGGTCGTCGCCTGAGCACTCTGAACAAGGGTGGCATCAGCCACCAGTCCATAATAAGGGAAGGACAGAGCCTGATCCGGACGCAGACTTCCGCCAGCCTGAGCAGGATCGCTCCCCATTGGAAGACTGATTCCCACTACGGCGAGAGACGTATTCACCTCCTCGGATCCAACACTTGCACTCACCACAGCCGCAGGAGAGGAGCTCGTGACACTTTGAGCCTGTGCCGAAGCCGCCAAGCTGACCTGACCCACCAACGTGCCATCCACACCAATCTGCAGCGATGGTGCTAGTGGGGTACTGGGAACGGGAATTTGCCCAGCGACACCCAGCACCTCCACACCAGCCGTACGCGTCACAAAGACATCCGCTTGACTGTCACCGCTGGTGGTAGCCGCCAACGACTGCAACACCGCGCTGTTGAAGCCGCCCAAGGTGGCATTCTCACCAGCGCTGATAGCTGCCAGCTTCACAGCAAATGCACTGGGCATTGCTGCGGCAGCAGAAGCATTGCCAGTCACATTCTCAGCCTGAGCGAAGGTGCGGTTGGGCAAGCTTCCCGGCGCGAATGAGCCCAGGATGCCAACCAATTGCAACGATGTTCCACTATCAACTGAGTTATTTGCGCCCAAAATCGCACCCACAGCATCAAGCGAAGACAATCGTTCTGAATCCGTCGGTGTAACTGGCGCGGGTGGCAGACGCTCTCCCAAAACGGCTTCTGCAGTGGCCTCTCCAGCACTCACGCTGCTGGCATGAGCCTGCGTCAGCAATTGCGCAGCGGCATTTACCACCAATCGCTGACCAGCAATCAGATCCGCCTTGGCCACTCCGGCCAACCCCTCACTGTGGGCCGTAGCAACAGCATCCCCCGTGGTTGTAAACGCCTGAGACTCGTTGCTATTTCGGCGCCCTGCAAAAGCACGGGTATCCAAGGACAGGCGAAGATCAGCACCACTACGCAAGCTGATCGGATCATCAAAATCTCCCTCCAGAACTTGCAGGTCTGCGACCCCCTCGGCAGTTGCATCACCCGTGACAGCCGACGCACGCGTTTCGTTCTGCAAGGCAGCAAAACCTTGATCCAGACGCAGGTTCGCACCAACCGTTAGAGAAAAATCCTCCAGAACCTGCAAATCCAATACAGAGGATGCCGTCGCGTCACCCGAACCAGTGAAGGCCTCAGTGAGCGAACTAACTAATGCGGCTGCCGAGAATTGAGCTGATCCCCCCACCTCCCACTCGGGAGGAGGATCATTTGAAAGCACAGGGTCTACATCCTCAACACCCTGGACATCCAGATCCAAGGAATTGGTGGCATCACCTGTCCCTGTCTGCGCTCGACCCTGGTGATTAATATCCAGAATAATAGAGAGATTAAAATCACCTCCAATAGTGAATAGACTATCTTCGATCCCCTGCACATCGAGATCTGCCTCTGCTGTGGAGTCGCCGGCGACAGACCGACTCAAGATCTGATGATTCCCCTGAAGAGCCAGCCCAATGGAGGCATCACGGCCCACCAAAGGGATACCCGTTACCGGCAAAAGCCCATCAAAGCCAACCAGCTCAAAATCACTCGTAGCCACAGCTTCGCCAGCCACCGTGACCGCGACCAACTCAGAATCTGCGCTGATCCATCCAGGCAAAGCCACACCCTCACCGAGAGAGCTCGGCCGATCGAAACGCAAATCACGTCCAACCTGCCAGGCTCCAGATGACAGCCCACGCGCTGCCGTCGTGGCCGTTGCCGTGGAGTGACCTGCGACTCCTTCGGCCCTTACCAGATTTGAACTCGTAACAAATGACTGAGAGAGCTCACCGCCCCCACCATCCCAAGCGGATCCAGCTTGGACAGCAAAATCCAGGCCAACCTGAATATTTAGGCTCTCAAAAGCCGTTGCCTCACTGGTCGATTCGGCAACCAGATCACCAGCCACAGCTCCAACCACCGCGAGGGCAGTCGATCGTATTGGCGGATCTGAAACGACGGCCAACTCACCGCCAGCATGCAAATCGGTTACCGAAAGCCCAACCGCCTGACCAGCAACCGCTACGTCAACTCCCATCAATCAAGGTCTTGGCACCATCTCACCACTATGAGAAAACAATCAAAACAAAAGGAAGCCAGATCGACGACTGTGTGGCCAGAAAGTTTATGCCTAATCCGACACTGCAGCTGAGAAGTTCGACAGCAAGCCAGAAATCCAGGATTCCGGCAAAGAGGAAACCTAGCCCTCAGGCCACGGTCCAATCATCTGCATCGCCACGATCTGCTGCCAGCATGGATCCAGTGGTGAATGATCAATGGCCACCCGCACCAGCCCAGGCTCGATCGAGGGGATCGAGCTCACAGCCAAGCCGCTACGGCATCTTGGCCCGCCAAGCTTCAGCTCACTCGAGGAGGAACGCCAGCATCGAAAAGAACGCCTAGCCGGCGCCTTGCGGATCTTTGGCCACCTGGGATTCGGCGAAGGAGTCGCAGGTCATATCACTGCACGCGACCCGGAATATCCAGATCACTTCTGGGTTAATCCATTCGCGATGTCCTTCAAACGCATCAAAGTCAGCGACCTTCTACTAGTCAACCATCAGGGAGAGGTCGTCGTAGGCGATCGCCCCGTGAATACAGCCGCATTCGTAATACATGCAGCGATCCATGCCAAGCGACCCGACGTGATCGCAGCTGCGCATGCTCACTCGCCTTATGGGAAAGCCTTTGCGAGCCTGGGGAAACACCTGGATCCGATCACCCAGGATTGCTGCAGCTTCTATAACGATCACGTTCTCATCCATGCAGATGGAGGGAAGGTCGTTTTGGAGGCCGAGTCAGGCCTGACCTTCGCGGAGGCCTTCCCAACAGGCAAGGCAGCGATTCATCAAAATCACGGTTTATTCACGGTGGGCGAGAGCGTGGATGCTGCAGCGTTCTGGTTCATCGCTATGGAACGCTGCTGCCAAAGCCAGTTACTGGCTGAATCAGCTGGTACACCCAAACTGATTAAAGACGAATGGGCTGCGTACACCCATCGGAACACCGGCACACACCAAGCCGGCTGGTTGGGATTTCAGTCCTTCTGGGAGGAGATCATTCACATCGACTCCGATTTCCTCGAATAACGCTGGCGCGGCAGGGGCTGGCCGAGCAACCACCCTGCCCCTTGATCTCTTAGCCGATGCCGGTGCGAGCGATGTCGAGAACATCTGCCATCGAGCGAATCTGATCCATGGTGTCGCGCAGCTGGTGGGCGCTTTGCAGCTCCACCCGCAGATCAATGCGGGCGGGCTTGCCGGGGTTCGTGCGCACCCGCGCATCACTCACGTTGATGCGGTGATCAGAGAGGCGCGTGAGGATGTCCTTGAGCACACCCACACGATCGAGCACCTCGATACGGAGCTGCACGGGGTAGCGGCGGCGCAAGGCCTCGGCAGCCTGCGGATTCCATTGCACCGGCAAGCGGCGCTCTACCGGCACGGCGCTGAGATTGGCGCAGTCCTGGCGGTGGATGGTGATGCCGTGGTTGCCGAGAGCCACGGTGCCCACGATCGCTTCGCCGGGGAGAGGGCTGCAGCAACCGCCCAGGCGGTATTCCAGACCTTCGAGCCCAAGGATCGGGCTCGCTTCGCCATGGGTGCTGACAGGAGCCACCGGGGCAGCCGCCCCTTGGGCTTCCACCTTGCGGGCCAGCTCTTCGTTGCTGAGCACCGGCTGCGCCTCGGCAGAGGACAGACGCAACTCCTCCCGCAGGCGATTGAGCACCTGATGCAGGGTGACGCCACCAAAACCGATGGCGGCCAAGAGATCTTCGGTGGCCACCAGATTGCAGCGGCGCGCCACCTTGGCCATCGCCTCGCCGTGCAGCAGGGCATCGAAACCATCGCGACCCAGCTCGCGCTCAAGCATCGACATGCCGCGCTGAATGTTTTCCTCGCGGTGGCTCTTTTTGTACCACTGGCGGATGCGATTGCGGGCCGTTGGAGTGGCCACAAAATTCAGCCAATCGAGGCTGGGGTGCGCGGATTTCGAAGTCACCACCTGCACAAAGTCGCCGTTCTGCAGGGGCGTAGCCAGGGGCGAAAGGCGGTCGTTGATACGCACGCCCTGGCAGTGGTTGCCCACCTCCGAGTGAATGCGATAGGCGAAATCCACCGCGGTTGATCCCTTCCGCAGACCCACCACATCACCCTTGGGGGTGAACACGAACACCTCCTCATCAAAGAGGTCTTCTTTGATCGAGCGCAGGAAGTCGCTGCTGTCGTCACCAACGCCATCCTTCTGCCAATCCACCAGCTGCCGCAGCCAGTTGAAGCGCTCCGCATCGGCACCGGTGGCGGCAGGAGATCCGCCCTCCTTGTATTTCCAGTGGGCGGCGATGCCGAACTCGGCCACGCGGTGCATCTCAGCGGTGCGGATCTGCACTTCAATCGGCCGATGGCGACCGATCACCGCCGTATGCAGCGATTGGTAGCCGTTGGGCTTGGGCAGACCGATGTAGTCCTTAAAGCGGCCGGGGATCGGGCGGAAGGTGTCGTGCACCACCGCTAGGGCGCGGTAACAGGTTTCGAGATTGGGGCAGATGATTCGCAGGGCGGCCACGTCGTAGATCTCGTGGAACGCCTTTTGCTGGCGCTGCATCTTGCTCCAGATGCCATAGAGGTGTTTGGGCCGGCCACTCACCTCGCAATCGGCCAACCCCACCGCCGCCAACCGATCACGCAGCAACTGCACGGTGACGCCCAGGCGCTCCTCGCGATCGCTGCGCTTGCTCGCTACTTGCTGCTGCACATCGCGGTAAGCCTCGGGCTCGAGGATCTTGAAGGCCAGATCCTCCAGTTCCCACTTGAAGCGGCCGATGCCCAGGCGGTTGGCGAGAGGCCCGTAGATCTCACGGGTTTCGCGGGCGATGCGCTGCTGCTTTTCGGGTTTGAGCGCCCCGAGGGTGCGCATGTTGTGAAGCCGGTCCGCCAGCTTCACCAGCACCACGCGAATGTCGCTGGCCATCGCCAGAAACATGCGCCGCAGGTTCTCGGCCTGGGCCTCGGTTTTGTTGGTGAAGTGGATCCCGCCGAGCTTGGTGACGCCCTCAACCAGCCCGCGCACCTCAGCGCCGAAGTGCTGCTCGATCTCTTCGGGGGTGACGTCGGTGTCTTCAACAACGTCGTGGAGGAAGCCGGCGGCGATCACGCCGGCGCTGGCGCCGATGTCGCGCAGCAGATCGGCAACGGCAACGGGATGACAGATGTAGGGCTCCCCGCTGGCCCGCACCTGGCCGTCGTGCAGCTGAAAGGCGAAATGAAAGGCAGCGGCCAGTAAGCCTTCGGCGTCAGTGGGGCAGCTATCGCCAACGCCCGGAGGCACATGCTCGATGCAGCGGCAGAGCCACTCCGGCAGCTGAATGCCGTAATCCGCAGGGCCGTGGATGGTGCGGAGGCCCAGGGGCGAAGCCGCAGGAAACGGTGCGTCCAGGGCCGCCGCTGCCGCTGTGCCGGTCACCGCCTGGAGCATGACGCCCTGCCGTTCAGCCCATCGTATGCAGCAGCTGAAACAAACCGGCCCCATGTGCGGGTCTGCAGGTGAAGCGGCTGCCAACCTGAGCCCCACCAGAACCGCCGCGCCCGCCATGGCCGCCCGCCAGACCTCCGGCCCGGTGCTGCAGCTCGATCAGCTGGTGGTGCGCTACCCCGCTGCAGGCAGCGACACCCTGGCTGGGCTCACCCTCAACCTCAACCCCGGTGAGCGCCTCGCCCTGGTGGGTCCCTCCGGTTGCGGCAAGAGCACCGTGGCCCGGGCAGTGCTGCAACTCTTGCCCCAGGGCAGCCTCTGCAGTGGCGGGCTGCAGCTGTGCGGCCAAGATCCCCGCCGCCTCAGGCGAGGTGCACTGCGGCGCCTGCGGGGCGAAGCGGTGGGCTTGGTGTTCCAAGACCCGATGACGCGGCTCAACCCGCTGCTGAGCATCGGCGAGCACCTAGCCGACACCCTGGCCCAGCACCGCCCGAGTTGGAAGCGCCACCAGGTGCGCCTTCGGGCCGAGATGCTGCTCGAGCGGGTGGGGATCACCTGCGAGCGCTACGGCAGCTACCCCCATGAGTTCAGCGGCGGCATGCGCCAGCGCCTGGCGATCGCCCTGGCAATGGCGCTGGAGCCGGCACTGGTGATCGCCGATGAGCCCACCACCAGCCTCGATGTGGCGGTGGCGGCTCAAGTGATGGAGGAGCTCTGCCGCCTTTGCGCGGAATCGGGCAGCGCCCTGCTCTTGATCAGCCACGACCTGGCCATGGCCGGGCGCTGGTGCGATCAGATCGCCGTGCTCGATCAGGGGCGGCTGGTGGAGCAGGCACCGGCAGATCAGCTGCTCACCACCCCCCAGTCCCCCCTGGCTCAGCGGCTGGTGGGAGCGGCCCGCGCGCGGGAGGGCAGCCGCACGCCCAAAGCGCCCGAGGCAGCCCCGTTGCTGCTGGAACTGGAGGATCTGCGCTGCTGGCATCCCTTGCCCGGCCTGCCGTGGCAGAAGCGTTGGTATCGGGCCGTGGATGGGGTAAGCCTGCAGCTGCGCCAGGGCGAAACCGTGGGGGTCGTGGGTGCCTCCGGCTGCGGCAAGAGCACCCTCTGCCGCGCCTTGATGGGGCTGGTGCCGGTACGGGGCGGCAGCGTGCGCCTCCAGGGGCAGGATTTACGGCGGCTGCGGGGCGAGCCGCTGCGCCGGGGTCGGCGGCGCATCCAGATGGTGTTTCAAGACCCGCTGGCCTGCCTCAACCCCGTGATGAGCGTGGCTGAGGCCATCGCCGACCCCTTGCTGATCCACGGGCTGGCCACACCGGCTGCCGCCCGCGAGCGAGCCCGCGAACTGCTGGCCGCGGTGGGGCTCAACCCGCCGGAAGCCTTCGCCAACCGGCTGCCCCGCCAGCTCTCCGGCGGTCAACAGCAACGGGTGGCGATCGCCCGCGCCCTGGTGCTCGAGCCGCAGGTGCTGCTCTGCGATGAGAGCGTGAGCATGCTGGATGCCGAGATTCAGGCGGAGGTGCTGGAGCTGCTGCGGCAACTGCAGCAACGCCTGGGGCTGGGGCTGATCTTCGTCACCCACGACCTCTCCGTGGCCAGCGGCTTCTGCCAGCGGGTGATCGTGCTCGATGGAGGCCGGATCGTGGAGGAGGGCCCCGGCGATCAACTGCTCGATCAGCCCCAGGCGCCGATCACCCGCACGCTGGTGGAGGCGTGCCCGCGGCTACCTCAGCCGGCCAGCTCCCACCACTGAGGCTTCATGAAGTAGTCCTCGTCTTCGTAATCCACGAGGGCGCCGCCCGCGTGGTTCACCAGATCGGAAGGGCGCACTTCAAACCCTGCCTGGCGGGCAATGGCCGCCACCTCATCCGCATCAGCGGCCGACGTAGCGGAGAGCTGCTGCTGCAAGGCAGGGTCCTGACGCACCGCGGTGATGAACGCTTGCAGGCTGTGCTCGGCCATGGATAAGGCCTCAGGAGGGAACGACATCCCAGTCTGGGTGCGGCGCCGCAACACGGCGAGCAACTTCTCAAACACCTCAGGAAGGGGCGCTTCAAACAACATCCGCTCGCGGCTGATCGGGTGATCCAGACCCAGCTGGAACGCGTGCAAAGCCTGGCCGGGCAGGGCCAGCGGCAGCTTGCGGCAACGGGAATACACCGGGTCGCCCACGATCGGATGGCCGATATGGGCGCAGTGCACCCGGATCTGATGGGTGCGGCCGGTGTCGAGCTTGAAGCGCATCAGGGAGTAGTCGCCCAGGCGCTCCAGCAGGGTCCAGTGGGTGCAGGCATGGCGGCCGCTGTCGTCATGCACCACGGCATATTTCTTGCGATCGGCGGGGTGGCGACCGATGGCGCCCACGATCGTGCCGTGCTCGGCGGCGGGCACGCCATGCACCACCGCCAGGTATTCGCGGGAGGCGATGCGCTTCTGAATCTGCACCTGCAGCTTCACCAGCGCCTCCTGGCTCTTGGCCACCACGATGCAACCGGTGGTGTCTTTATCGAGGCGGTGCACAATGCCCGGCCGCAACTTGCCGCTGATCCCTGGCAGATCAGGGCAGTGGTGCAGCAGGCCATTCACCAAGGTGCCGTCTTTGTTCCCGGGGGCTGGATGCACCGTGAGCCCTGCAGGTTTGTTGAGCACGATCAGGTGCTCGTCTTCAAACAGCACATCCAGGGGAATCTCCTGGGGCATCAGATAGGGCAGCGGCTCCGGCGGCGGCATCCACAGCTCCACCGTGTCGCTCTGGCGCAGGGGCGTTTTGGCCTTGCCCGTGACGCCATTTACCCGCACATAGCCGGCATCGATGAACTTCTGGATGCGGGCGCGGCTCTGCTCCGGCCGCTGGGCCACCAGCCAGCGATCGAGCCGCATCGGCAGGGGCTTGGGGTAGCTGAGGGTGACGAGCTCACCCTCACCTTCGCCGAATCCGCTCACGGCAGCTCCAGGGCCAGAGGGCCCAGCATGCCCCGACGGAAATCGTCGAGAAAACGCTGGGCCATGCGAGCCGTGTCGCCGCTGGTATGGCGCTCCGCCGCAGCCCGCAACCAACCATCCGCATCAGGATTCTGTGCGGTCTGCACGAAATCCTGATCGCGCGCTCCCTGAGCTGTCAGGGATGGCACGGGCACGCCGTAACGACCTTCCAGAAGCCCCGGTTTCACGCCGGAGGCAGCGACGCCCTCCAAGCCAGCCAGCATTTGCACAAACGCCATCGCCACGGCTTCACCGTCGTAGGCGGCTTGGCCGATGTCGTCGCAGAGGGCCAGGCGCAGCGCAGCCAACTGGTCATCGAGCCGGGGCGGCAGCACACCTGGGGCATCGAGCAGATCAAGGTCTTGCCCCAAGCGCACCCAACGCAAGCTGCGGGTCACGCCGGCGCGGCGGGCGCTGTCCACCACCTTCTGGCGGACCAGCCGGTTGATCAGAGCCGACTTACCCACGTTCGGGAAGCCGAGCATCAGGGCCCGCACCGGCCGGGGCCGCATGCCGCGGGAGCGGCGGCGTTCGTTGAGGGCATCACCGGCGCGGATCGCCGCCTGCTGCAGCTGCTTTACACCGATGCCCGCTTTGGCATCGCTCCACCAAGGGGTCTGGCCCTGAGCGCGAAACCAGGCATCCCAGGCGTCTTGGGCGGCCTTCGGGATCATGTCGCGCCTGTTCAGCACCAAGAGGTGCTGCTTGCCGGAGATCCAGCGCTGCAGGCGCGGGTGGCCCGTGGCGGTGGGGATGCGGGCGTCACGCACCTCGATCACCAGATCCACCTTGGCCAGGTTGTCGGTGAGGGAGCGCTCCGCCTTGGCGATATGACCCGGGTACCACTGGATCGCCGGGGCGGCGGAGCTCAGCAACTCACTCACGGAACCACCAACACAGGGCAGGGCGCCAGCTGAATCACGCGCGAGGCGGTGCTGGGCGCTTCATCAGCCTCCAGCGTGAGGCCTCGCGTGCCCATCACGATCACATCCGCGTTGATCTCATCGGCCACATCGCAGATCACAAAGGCGGGTTTGCCCTCCCGCTCGATCACCTCGCTCGCCACTCCCTGCTCTTCAAAGCGGCTACGGGCCTGCTCCAACAAGGCCGCCACAGCGGCGGGATCGTCCTGCCCGGGCTCCACCACCGAAAGCAGCACCAGCCGGCTGCCGTGCTGCTGGGCCAACTTCAGAGCCGTGGCGGCGGTTTCAGCAGCCTGACGGCTGCGGTCGATGGGGAACAGAACGATCTCGAACATGGCCGGCGGGCCGGTGCTTCCTCTGTTTAGCGCCATCCAGAGCTTCAACCAGAGAAACGCCCGTTGCGGTTCCCCCCTTGACCGGCCCGCTAAATTCGCCCGACCTTTCCCCTTGCCCTCCACCATGGCGAAGCGCTCCCTGGCCAGCCTCTCCGCTGATGAACTGCGCGGCAAGCGCGTGCTGGTTCGGGTCGACTTCAACGTGCCCCTCAACGATGCCGGCGCCATCACCGATGACACCCGCATCCGCGCCGCCCTGCCCACCATCAACGACCTCACCGGCAAGGGCGCCAAGGTGATCCTTTCGGCCCACTTCGGCCGTCCCAAGGGTCAGGTGAACGAAGGCATGCGCCTCACCCCCGTGGCCGCCCGCCTGAGCGAACTGCTGGGCAAGAGCGTGGTGAAGACCGACAGCTGCATCGGCCCCGACGCCGAAGCCAAGGTGGCCGCCATGGCCGAGGGCGATGTGGTGCTGCTGGAGAACGTGCGCTTCTTCGCTGAGGAAGAGAAGAACGAAGGCGACTTCGCCAAGCAGTTGGCAGCCCTGGCTGATGTGTACGTGAACGACGCCTTCGGCGCCGCCCACCGCGCCCACGCCTCCACCGAGGGCGTGACCCAGTACCTGAGCCCCAGCGTGGCCGGCTACCTGATGGAGAAGGAGCTGCAGTATCTGCAGGGCGCCATTGATGAGCCCAAGCGCCCCCTGGCCGCGATCGTGGGCGGCTCCAAGGTGAGCTCCAAGATCGGCGTGCTCGAGGCCCTGCTCGACAAGTGCGACAAGATCCTTGTCGGTGGCGGCATGGTCTTCACCTTCTACAAGGCCCGCGGCCTGGCCGTTGGCAAGAGCCTGGTGGAAGAGGACAAGCTCGAGCTGGCCAAGGAGCTCGAGGCCAAAGCTGCTGCCAAGGGCGTTCAGTTCCTGCTGCCCACCGATGTGGTGCTGGCGGACAACTTCGCCCCTGACGCCAACACCCAGATCGCCAATGTGAACGCGATCCCCGACGGCTGGATGGGCCTCGACATCGGCCCCGATTCCGTGAAGGTGTTCCAGGACGCCCTGGCCGACTGCAAGACCGTGATCTGGAACGGCCCCATGGGCGTGTTCGAGTTCGACGCCTTCGCCGCCGGCACCAACGCCATCGCCACCACCCTGGCTGACCTGAGCGGCAAGGGCTGCTGCACCATCATCGGCGGCGGCGACTCCGTGGCTGCTGTGGAAAAGGCTGGCCTGGCCGACAAGATGTCGCACATCTCCACCGGTGGCGGCGCCAGTCTCGAGCTGCTCGAAGGCAAGGTGCTGCCCGGCGTGGCAGCCCTCGACGAAGCCTGATCCATATCCGGCCTGGGCTTGACCCAAGCCATCGAAGGCCCCCGCTAGGGGGCCTTTTTTTAGTACTTAGCGATCGTCGAGAGCCGGCAGCTGATAGCGCTGGCGCAGGGCCGCCAACTCACGCATCCACTGGGCGCGATCGCGTTCCCGCTGCACCCGGGCCTGCTCGAGGCAGGCATCAGCGCTAGAGCGCTGACGGGTGCGCTGCAGGCAGTCTTCGAGGTTGCGCAGCTGAGCCAGGCGCAGATCGGAGCTGCGGCGCTCGATCTGCCGCCGCGCCTCGAAGTAGTTGCGCAGATCAGGAAGGCTGAGGCGGGCCAGAGCCTGGGCTTCCTGCTCCTGCTGTGACGGACGGCGCGTGTCGGCCAGGGCAGGAGTGGCAGCGGAAGCGGCCAGCAGGAGGGCCAGGGGAAGAGCGGTACGTCGCGACATGGGAGTAGACCTCACTGCTTTTTCTTGCCGCCAGCGGGCAGGCCGAGGCGCTCAGACAGGGCCTGCTGTTGCTGGGCCTGCTCGGCCCGCGACTTCTGCGAGGCGCTGGCGAAGCTTTGCCAGCAGCTCTTCACGGCCGTGGGGTTTGCGGCCTGGCCGAGACAGGTCTGCGCCTGATCGAGCTGCTGCAGACGCTCGCTGCTGCGGGATTGTTCAATGCTGCGCAGCCCCTGGATGTACTCGCTGCGCTGGGCCGGGGTGAGGCGGCTGAGCGCATCCACTAGCGGACTGGCGCCGCCAGCTTTCTGAGGCTTGCTGAACCCTGAACCGGCCCCCAGCAGCAGCACACCGGCAAGAGCCAGAGCGGCGCGGGAACGAAGAAGACGTTGGGCCATCGATGGCAGGAATGAAGCCCCCACATCCTGCGGACAGCAACCCGATTCAGAGGTTTCCGGAAGCGACACAGCTATGACCAGATGCAACCGAGCGGGCCCGCAGCACCACCGCAAAGCCCTCGGCGCTGCGCCGGCACTCCAGCTGACCGCCGTGGCTGGCCGCCACCCGCGCCGCGATCGCCAGGCCCAGGCCGCAGTGGCCGCTGCCGCCACGGGCCCGATCCAGCCGCTGAAACGGCTGCAGCGCCTGCGGCCAGGCCTCGGGGCTGATGCCCGCGCCGCGATCCCACACCTCGATGCGGAATCCGTCGTCGGCTTCGCGGCGCAACACCAACCGCAGGGGCGGCCGGCCATGGCTGAAGGCGTTATCGATGAGGTTGCCCACTGCCCGGTCCAGGGCGGTGGGCTGCACACAGGCCTGCAATGGTTCGAGATCGAGCTGCAACTGATCAGGCTCGATCACCGCGCTGAGCTCCGCAAGCCATTGATCCAGTGGCAACTCCACCGCCGGCTCCGCATCACCGCCGCCGGCGAACAGCAGAAACTGGGCCGTAATCCGCTCCAGCGCATCGAGATCGGCCTCGGCCCGTTGCTGCTCCTTATGGCCGGCCAGACGCAGACGCAGGCGGGTGAGCGGGCTCTTGAGATCGTGGGCGATGCCGGCGAGCATGGTGGTGCGATCGCGCTCATTGGCTGCCAGGCGCTGCACCATCGCCTTGAAGCGCGCCGTGAGCCGGCGCACAGCGCCACTGCCGGATGACGGCAGGGGGGAAGCCAGAGAGGCGGCACCGGCCCGATCGCTGTTGCCCACCTGGGCCAGGGCCTGCTCCAACTGCTGCAGCGGCCGTTGCACCTCCCACCACAGGTAGAGCAGCGAGCTGGAAATACTGCCCGCGAGCAGAGCCAGGCCCAGCAGCAGCGGATCGGGGGCACGGCCCCGCGGCGTATCGAGCGGGGTGAACAGCCACACCGGCTCCAGGGGTGAGAGCAACTCCACCCACACGCCCGGGCGCGCTGTCGCAGCGGGCAACACCGGCGGGCAGGGGGCGATCTCCCGGCAGAGCTCCTGCTGCAGTTGGCGGGCCTGCCGCTGCAGTCGGCCATCGCGGCTCAGCGGTGGATGGGCACCAACCCTCAGCGGCAGGCCGCTGAGGCGCGCCAGAGCAGCCGGTGGCAGGCGATCGAGGGCCAGCTCCCCGAGGCGGAGATTGAACGCCACCTCGGGGCCTAGCTGGAGAATCTGAGCCCGCTCCAAGCGCTGGGCCAGCAGAGCCTGCAGCAACGCCAGGCTGAGGGCCGACACACCGGCCCCCACGAGCACAGTCCTAACGGCTGCGGGGCTGGCCATCGGGAACAAACACGTAGCCGTAACCCCACACCGTTTGCAGGTAGCGGGGGCGCGTGGGATCAGGTTCCACCAGCTTGCGCACGCGCGACACCTGCACATCCATGCTGCGGCTGTCGGTGTCGGAACCGGGGCCGCGGGCCAGCTCGATCAGCCGTTCGCGTGACAAGGGCCGATGGGGGTGCTGCACAAAGGCCGAGAGCAAGCTGAACTCACCGCTGGTGATCACCACCGGAACGCCAGCCCGCTCGAGGCTGCGGGCCGCCAGATCAAGGCGGTTGTCGCCGAATTCCACGAGCTGGCCTGCCGCCAGCGGCGTTCCAGCCGGCAGGGCCACACGACGCCGCAGCACGGCTTCGATGCGGGCGGTGAGCTCGCGCGGCAAGAAGGGTTTGCCGAGGTAGTCGTCAGCGCCCTGCTCCAGACCGATGATCCGGTCCACCCCATCGCCGCGGGCGGTGAGCATCACCACCGGCAGATCGTCGCCGCCATCGCGCAAGCGGCGCAGCAGTGTGAGGCCGTCGTCGCCCGGGAGCATCACATCCAGCACCACCAGATCCGGCCGCTGCCCCTCCAGGCGAGCCATCAGCTGCTCACCGCTGCTGAGGCAGCGCACGTCATAGCCCTGATCGGTGAGGTAGGTGCCCAGCAAACGCCGCTGCTCAGGGTCGTCATCCACCACCCAGATGCGCGCTGGGGCCGTGCGGGGCGCAACAGCCATCGAGGGTTCCAAGGGCCTGCGCCGACTGTATGGAGATCCAGGCGCCCAGACCGCTTCAGACAGATCTGGTCACAGCTTGGTGGCGGAGCCAGCAGCTGAAGCTCGCTATCGCTCCATAGCCTTGGGCCATGCGCGGAATGCTGCAGCGATGGGGGCACCTGGCCCTGGCGATCAGCCTGGGCTTGAGCTCTGCTGCCCGGGCTCAGACCACCGCAGAACAGCAGACCTATCAACAGCGCATGCGTCTGCTGTTTGAGCGGCTCGATCGCAACAACGACCAGCGCCTGCAACGACAAGAAGTGCAGGGCCAGCCCTATCTCGAACGCCATTTCGATCGGCTCGACAGCCGCAAGCGCGGCTATCTCGGGCCAGACGACCTCACCTCAACGCAGGCCTCGCGGGCCAAGCGCTTCTTTGAGCAGGCTGATCGCAACGGCGATGGCAGCATCGATCGCCGCGAAGCCGAGGCCTACAGCTGGCTGCAGCGCCATTTCGGCCAAGCTGATCGCAACGGTGATGGCCGCGTGGATCGTCAGGAACTGCAGGGGCTGGGCGAACAGCGGCGCCGCCAACTCTCTGCCCCAACCCAACCGTGATCGAGTCCTCGCCCCGCCCGCAACTGGCCTGGATCGGCCTGGGAGCCCTGGGCGCGCCGATGGCCCAAAACCTGCTGGCGGCAGGCCATGCGCTCACGGTGTTCAACCGCACCGCGAGCAGCTGTGAGCCCCTCCGGGCCGCCGGCGCCCGTGTGGCGGGCAGCCCGGCAGATGCAGCGCGTGAGGCCGAGGTGCTGCTGCTCTGCGTGAGCGACGACCGCGCCGCGGAAGCCGTGCTGCTGGGCCCAGAAGCCAGCGAGGCGGCGATTCACGGCCTACAGCCCGGCGCGCTGGTGATCGACTGCTCCACCATCAGCCCCGGCACCAGCCGGCGCCTGGGGGCAGCCCTGGCCGAGCGCGACATCCGCTACGTGGATGCGCCCGTCACCGGCGGCACCGAAGGCGCCAAAGCCGGCACGCTCTCGGTGTTGGTGGGGGGTGATACCGAGGATATAGATCGGGCGAGACATCTACTGGAGATCCTCGGCAGCTCGATCACGCACTTCGGCCCTGTGGGATCCGGCCAGGAAGCCAAGGCCGTGAACCAGGTGCTCGTGGCGGGCAGCTACGCCGCTGTCGCCGAAGCCCTGCAGCTGGCGGAACGGCTCGGGCTGGATCGCCAGCAGGTGGTGTCCGCCCTTAAAGGCGGAGCCGCCGGCTCCTGGGCTCTGGAGCACCGCAGCGCCCAAATGATCAACGACCACTACCCGCTGGGTTTCAAGCTGGCGCTGCACCGCAAGGATCTGGCCATCGCCCTGGAGGCGGCGGCGGCGCAGCAGCTTGAGCTACCCGTAAGCCGGCTGGTCGCCGCCATGGAGGACTCCCTCCTGGCTGACGGCCATGGGGATCTGGATGTGTCAGTCCTCGCCCGCTGGTTCAGAAGCTGAGGGCAGATCGATCGGCCACCACACGCACCTGCTTGCTGGCGGCCACGATGCCCCTGGGATGCACTAGCAGCACGGCCCAGGTCTGGGTGCCGGGTTGGTAGGGCGCCTGAGCGCTCTTGAAGATGCCGCCACCGCCGAGGGCTTCGAGCTGGAGGTCGGGCGTGCGCATCCGCAGCAGCTCTCCGGCGGTCACCGGCTTGAGGGAGCCGGCCACCACGGCACCGTCGAGGGGTTCATCGAACACCACGTCCACGTCGTAGCGCTGGCCCGTGAGCACCGCATCGGGAATCAGCAGGCTCACCTTGAGGTTGTTCTCACCGCTGCGCAGCAGGGAGGTCTCGCGGATCACCTCCTGGCTGTTGAAGCGGTTGCCGTCGGCACCGAGCACCAGTTGCTGCTGCGCCTCGAAGCGGAAGCGATAGGGGCCTTCCTCGCGGCTGCCCGTCACATTGATCTGGGTGGTGGAGCGGCCGTCTTTGAGCGGAGCCCCAGGCTGCACGCTCCAGCTGGCATCAGGGAATTGCTCGCGCAACAGCAAGCGGCGGCGGGCCACTTCATCCGGATCGAGGCCTTGGCCAGGCTCGAGCACTGCGGTGAGGGCTTCAGCTGAGCTGCTGTTGAGAGCCTCCTGCAACGCCTGCAGGCTGGGGGCTGCCCGTAGCGGCGCTGCTGCCATCACCAGCCCGGCCAAAGCGAAGGCAGCCGGCAGGAGAGGGCGCAACAGCACTGGAGCTCAACCAACACACGGCCCTTAAGTTAGGCGCGCCTTCCCGCCGCAACCATGTCTCGCCTGTTGATCGCGGCCAGCGGCACCGGCGGACATCTCTTCCCGGCCCTGGCCGTAGCGCAGGCCCTTCCCGCGGACTGGCAGATCCAGTGGATTGGAGTGCCGGACCGGCTGGAAACGGAGCTGGTGCCAGCGGAGATCCCACTGCACACGGTGAACGCCGGCGGGCTCCAGGGTCGAGGCCTTCAAAAACTGCTCAACCTGCTGCGGCTGCTCGGCGCCAGCTGGAGCGTGCGCCAACTGATCCGCCGCGAAGGCATCCGCGTGGTGTTCAGCACCGGCGGCTACATCGCGGCGCCGTCGATCCTGGGCGCCCGCTGGTGTGGAGTGCCCGTGGTGCTGCACGAATCCAATGGCGTACCTGGCCGGGTGACAAGGCTGCTGGGCCGGTTTTGCACCCACGTGGCCGTGGGCTTACCCCAGGCCGCCGAGCGGCTCCAGGGCTGCCAGCCACGGGTGACAGGAACGCCCGTGCGGCAGGAGTTTCTACAACCCGCCGCCCTGCCCGATTGGGTGCCTGCCGGCTCCGGCCCACTGCTGGTGGTGATGGGCGGCAGCCAAGGGGCCGTGGGCCTCAATCGCATGGTGCGCCCCGTATTGCCGCGGCTGCTCGCGGCTGGCTGCCGCGTGGTGCACCTCAGCGGCAGCAACGATCCCGACAGCGGCCAGCTGCAGCACCCCGCCTACGCCGAGCGCCCGTTCAGCGATGAGGTGGCCGGCCTGCTCCAACACGCCGATCTGGTGATCAGCCGCGCCGGCGCCGGCAGCCTGAGCGAACTAGCGGTGTGCGGCAGCCCCGCGATCCTGGTGCCCTTCCCCCAGGCCGCCGACAAACATCAAGACGCCAACGCCGGTGCCGCCGCCGCCCTCAGCGCCGCCGTGATCGTGTGGCAACACCCGCCGGAGCACCCGGCTCTTGAGCAGACGATCTGGCGGCTGCTGGGGCCTCGCTTGCGGGGCTGCGCTCCGACGGTGGATCCGCTGCTGCAACTGCGCGCCGGCATGGAGCGGCTGGCGGTACGGGATGCAGATCAATTGCTGGCGGGGTTGCTGATGGAGCTGAGCTCCTGACGCATCGCTCGGATGATGCGGCGATTGCCCCGGCGACTCTGGTAACCGATCCGCAGCCAGGTTGCATCCAAACCCTCAAACGAACGGCAATCCCGCAACAGGATGCGGTGACGCCGCTCAAGCGCCTCCCGCAAGGGCTGCAGTGAGTAGGACACGCCGTTGAGCTCGCCGCGAATCAGCAAAAAGTTCACCGATGAGGGTTGTGGGCAAAGACCTGGCAGCCGAGCCAACTGTTGCTGGAGCCAAGGGCCTTCCTCCGCCACCCAGCCGTGCACACGCCGCTGCCATCGGCAGGCCCGGGCTGGCTCGGCGAACCAGGCCTGACCAGCCGCAACCGCCAAACCATTCACCGGCCAGGGATCGCGCCACTCCTGCCAGGCCGCCAACCGCTGAGGCGAGGCCAAGGCATACCCAAGGCGCAACCCTGCCAGGGCGAGCAGCTTTGTGAGGCTGCGAATCACCACCAGGTTGTGGTGGTGCTCGAGCAAGGGGATCACGCTGTGCTTCTCACCGCCAGGAACGAGCGGCAGGAAGGCCTCATCCACGATCACCAAGCTGAAACGCTCCAACAGCACCTGAAGCGATGCACGGCTCCAGAGCTGGCCCGTTGGGTTGTGAGGATTGGTGATCCAGATCACCTGGGCATCCGCGGTGGCAGGCAGCCAGCCGAGATCCTGGGCATGGGGCTGCGCAGGCTGCCAGATGAGCGAAGGCTGCAGGCAGGTCCCGCCCCAGGTGCTGATGGCCCGGCTGTAATCGGCGAAACAGGGCTGGGGCAGCAGGTTCAGCCCACAGGCAACCGCATCGCGAGCAGCCCAGGTAAACAGCTCCGCCGCACCATTGCCGGGCAACACCTGATCGGCATCGAGCCCATGCCAGGCGGCGATGAGCTCTCGTAGACGCACATAGGAGCGATCTGGATAAACGCGTAGGGGGGAGCCGCTCAGCCCGCGCTGCATCTGCTGCCGCAGCCAGCGGGGAGGCCCAAACGGGACCAACGAAGCACTGGCATCGAGGACGGCTTCGGGCCGACATCCAAGCCGACGCGCCACCGACTCAGCGTTGCCACCGTGACGCTCAGCAGCACTCAAAGCCGTTCGGCAGATCTGGACAGCCTGCAGGATCAGCGTCCGAGATCGGCGATTTAGACCAGCGACTCCATCCTGGCGGCGATTGGGTCGGCGCTGTAGTCAAACTGCAGATCTCCCCAGCTGAATGGCGTACCGGGAAGAAAATTGACCACAAGTCCGCCGTCACGCCCCCAACCTTTGCCTTTGCCATTGGCATTGAAAAAGAGCCGGCCGGTGCTCTTTTGATACGCAAAGAACGCGTCATCACGCATGGCCTGATCGAGACCACGCATTTCGCACAACACCTCACGGCACTGGGCGCGTCCGCGCAACACACGACCCAACCGCGAACCCTGCGGCACGCCACCGATCTGGAGTCGATCCCCACTAACCGCAAAGTCAATGATCAGGTCGGGGGTCGTGTCGCCATAAACACGCCGAAACACATCGCGATCGGGGCCACCAGTCATTTCATCGCTACCGGCACCTCCGTCGATGAAATCGCGTCCAAAACCACCAGCAATCACATCACGCTGCGGTGTTCCGGCCAGGAGCTGAACGCCATCGCGAACCTCACCACGGCTGACCAATTGGCCTCCATCGTTCAACACCAAAGGCTCCGAGGCACCAATCAGGCTCTGAGGAGGGCCCGGCACATCGGCGCGGGGCACCAGGGGGGGCAAAGTCATTGATCGAGATCGCCCGCCCAGCCGATCCCACCAGACACGGGCCCATCCATGCACCGTGACCAAACGAGACCGTGCAGCAACAACAGATCAGCAGCGATTGACACGGGCAAGAGTATCGCCAGAACGAAACAGATCAAGCCCTGAGCTCAACCAAAGGAGCGCGGAACAATTCCACGCTCACGGGCAAAGCCGACACGTCAACCGCAGCCGCTTCACCGACTGGACACGCTTACCGGATCTGCCTACTGAATTCATCCAGCAGCGACAGTTAACCATCTGCACCTTAACAGAAGAACGGCTCAGAAGGGCGGCAATAATGAATGGGATAAATGCCTATTGATGGACCAGATGTTTCGGCTGCTGCTGGCCCTAACCGTGGTCGGCATCGCGCCGACAAGCCTCGTGGCCAGCGCCGAACCGACAGCCGAACAGAATCTGATTCATTTGCTCAACACTGGCCGCTGCGAGCGCTGCCGCCTGGCTGATACCGATCTGGTTCAGGCAGATTTGCGGGATGCACAGCTGGCAGGGGCCAGTTTGCAACGCGCCAACCTCAGTGCCGCCCGGCTTGACGGCGCCGATCTGCGCGGCGCCAATCTGAGCTTCACCTCTCTACACGGAGCTTCCCTGCGGGGGAGCGACCTGCGCGGAGCCAATCTGGAGGGGGCCGATTTACGCGAGAGCAATCTCAGCGGCGCCAAGCTGGATCCAAGCGCCCTGGCCAAAAGCCACTGGGAGGGCGCCCTCGGCGTGAGCGCCGATGCCAGCAGCTACGCAGCGATGCACAACGCAGGCGTAAAAGCTGCGCAAGCTGGACGATTGCTGGAAGCCGAGGATTATTTCAGCCGCGCTCTGCTCAGCAAACCCGACGCGCCGATCACCTGGCTGGCACGCGGTATCACCCGATCGCAACAGGCTCAACTGGCCTCCGCCCAACAAGACATTCGCTACGCGGCCGACCTGTTTGAACAGCAGGGCGACCTGAGCACAGCCGCAAACATTCGCGAAGAGCTGAAACAGCTGAATCAGAAACAGCAGAAACAATCCGGCAATGGCTATGGATCTGGCTTCCTCAGAACAGCAGGAGCCCTTTTCCAACAACTCGCGCCACTTGCCCTGAAGATGTTTGCACCTACGCCTTTCTAAAAGGCTTCAGCCACCGGAATACACAAAGCTGCGAGCATCCGTTGTAGCCGGCTGGTAGCCATAGCCGTACATGCCGCCCTGGTCGTCCTTCACCACTCGGGGGGTCACCATGATCACCAGTTCACTCTTGCGGCGATCGCCGCCACTTCGGCGGAAGAACTGACCGATCAAGGGAAGGTCACCAAGAATGGGCCACTTGGTCACGACTGATCGGTCTTCATCTGAAATCACACCGGTGAGAATTAATGTTTGACCATCACGCACTCGCACCTTACCGGTATCGAGAAGGCGGTCATTAATTTGATAAATCGTGCCACAGCGATCAATCTGCTGGGTTCCGATTGCCGCAGAGATCTCAGGCGAAAGAGAGAAGGTAACAAAACCATTGTCGTCGATTTTATCCACCCGCGCACCAAAAGTGAGGCCAGCATTGCCAAAAACGGGCTCACAGAAGTTATTGCCGTTGATGTCCTGCCTCACAACGTAGGAGGTCACATACTGGGTGCCTACCCTCACAAAGGCCTCGTTCGCCTTCTCCCTACCAATCTTTCCATCCGAGGAAACCCTGGCCTTATCAGATCCCTCAGGAGCATAGGGCTCATCTCCTTCCTGAAGAATCAGCGTAGGACTGGCAAGAATCTTTGTTGTTTTCGAAACAATCTGCGCTTGCAGGAAATCATAAAACTCGCTATCCGGATAATTCATCCCGGGATTGGGCCGGTTGCGAGTTGCATACAACTTATTCACGCTAGTAGACCGATCCTCTTTAGCAGTCGAGAACCGACCTTTCCGACGCTCCGACGCGGCCGAAATATCGTTATCACTCGAGACCCTAGTCGAGGAAGAATTAGAGCGAGAAGCCTCCACTTCGCGACCCGTGATTGCAGTAATTATTCTTTGAACAGAATCAAGCGCCGGCGGCGTCATGCGCCCACCATCGCCATTGGCTGATGACAGCACATAGGAACCTGTCACAGGATTTTGATAAACAATGGCTCCGCTCGTATTGACAATCACATCATTAATTGCTTTCAACTCCTCAGAGGTATATTCATCCGAAAGCGTGTAGCTATCGCGATTAGAGTCACCCTCCTGACTGGTGACGATTGACGAGGAACTGGCATCACGATTAGAGCGAGAGCTGCGACTGGAACTCGAATCACGGCCACCCCCAGAGGATTGACTGGCTGACGAAGCCTGGGTGGACTGCTCGAACTGATCAAAACTTTCAGAGGTTGCAGGCAAGCTTTTGCCAAAAGCCGCAAGCAAGCGACCCTGATCGTTCACGATGAAGTTACTGCCAAAACGGAAAGCAAAGCTGTTATCAATTTCGCTAGCATTCTCCAGATTCACATCTAGGATGCGAACGGTCAGCGCAACCTGCCGCTGACGCAAATCCATTTGCCTCAAATAGTTCTCAGCAACTGACACCTGAGCCGAATCGCCGATCAAGGTAATCGTTTGCAAGCGCGAGTCTGTGGTGCCAATCAGACCACGCAAAGGGCCGAGACCGCCACCGTAGGTTTCCGTTGTGGTGATGTCCTGCTTCTGAGTTTGTTGCGTGGCCTGCCCTCCTGCAACCCCATTCGCCAAAGAAGTGCCTTGGCTCACGGAATTAGTAATGACCGAAACCTTGGTAATTGAAGCCCCCAAGCTAGCCAGGTATTCAGCTGCCGAAGAAGCAGAAGCCTGATTCAGACGATAAACCTTGGAAATCTGAGACCCAAAGCCCTTCCCAAGCACATTGGCCCCGACCAAAATGGTATTACCATCTCTTTTCCCCTGAAGTCCTGCAGCGAGAAGAACACTATTGAGAGCCCTAGAATAACTCTCATTACGAAACGCCATCGTCACCGAGCGCCCAGCAGAGCCCTGATTCTGCGCAGATACCGGAGACATTGCCGCCCCATTTTGATTCACCGATGCCGAAGGACTCTGCACCGCATCAGCAGGCTGGTCATCGACAAAGATAAAGCCATAACCGCCCAGTTGAGCAATCGACATTAAGGCATCTTTTGCCGGAGCATTCCGCAGGGTGAGAGTTACATTCGGCCCCGAAACATTCACATAGCTTTGATTACGCAACACCATGCTTCCCACCGCCATATCTCCCAGAGGTGGCGCCACCGCACGTGGCTGGAGAGGCGGAGCAAAGCTGCTCTGAGGCACACTGCCGGGTTGCTGCAGGTTGAGCGTGGCGTTGCGCTGGGTGGGCTTGAGAGCACCACTCGAGAATGTGATCACCAGATTGCGACCATCGGCACTCACTACCGGCCGAGCCAGTGGGGCCCCCGGCGTTGGCACCACTTCAATGGTGTAGTCACTGCCAGCCCCCTGCAACGTCACCGCCTGCAGACCTGCATCCGGGAGGGCCATGCGCTGCGGCCCAAGCCTCAGGGCGTTAGGGGAATCGATCCGTAGATCACCTCGCCAGACCTGTCCATCACGGCTCTGTTGCAAGACCGGGGCGGCCCCGGTCCCCTCAATCACCAGCTCAACGCCTTCCGAGGAGCGTCTCAATGACAGGGCCACCGATCCAGCGGCAGCCACAGGGGGCGGGGGCTGCGTCGGGCGAGCCCATAGCGCGAGCGGCTCCTGGATGGCACCGGCGGCCAGCGCGGCCAACACCAGGCCCCAAGTGAGCTTCACACCGAATCCCGAGTGGTTTTGGGCGGATGGTATCGGTGGAAACCTGGTCTTACCAGCCTTTAGGGGGCTTTGTTGGCCGGGGAAACAGCCGAGCTGTAGAGGGTGAGATTCAGACGCAATTGCGTGGTGGGGGTGGCGGGAAGGCCTGGCTTGCCAGCCTCCTGGGCCTCTTGCTTAACGTTCAGATCGCTTGGAACAGTCAACAGGCTCAGCTGCTCCAGACCCCTGAGAAAGGCGAGGAGCTGAGGGCCACTGCCCCTGGCGGTCAACAACAGGGATGTCTTCTGCAGGCCGGGGGCGAGCAGGGGATCCGGAGGTGGAGCAGGAGCCTTGTCGTTGGGAGGCTTTGCGTTCGATCCTCTCGAGGCCTCGGCCGGTGGAGGAGCCGTGATGACGGGCTCATAGCCATCGAGGAGCACCCCCGTGCGCTGGGCTTCAGCGCTGAGCTGAGCTATGAACGTGTTGATTTCACCGCTACCGGCAATCAACCCAAGAATCTGACGACTGCGTCGTTGCGCCTGCTCCAGGTTGTCCGTGAGTTTGAGCAACTGAATGCGCAACAGCGGCAAGCGCTGGCGCTGCTCCTCCAGTTGTTCAAACTCAGCTTGATCCAAACGCCATTGCTGCCAAGCCGGAGCGATCGCCAGCACACCCACCGCGAGGCTCGCCAGCACACCCAGCCCCAGGGGAAGCCCCAACAACACCCATTCGCGCCGGATCCGTTGCCCCTGTCCTCCTTGAAGATTGGTCATGGCAACACACCCGCCCGCTCGAGAATCTGGAGACGCCGCGCCAATCCCTCAGCGCCAAGATCTTGCAACAGCTGCACCTGGCGATTCGGCGGCAGGGTGGCAAAGGCGGCGGTGAGATCCCAGGTCACGGGGGCCCCTGGCTTAGCCGAATCACGACTGAGCTTGACCACCTTCACTTCCTTGGCCTCAAACAGAGGCGACTCAGCCAAGAGCAGAGCGAGAGCATTCACACGTCGAAAGGCCTGCGGATCAGCGGCCGCTCCTTTGAGTTTGAGCGTGCTGCCCTGAACCTGCAGGTCGGTGATCTGAACCCCCTGTGGGGTGATCGCTGCCAGCTGAGCCAACAGAGCTGAACCTGACGACACCGCCACAATCCCCTTGGCCAGCCCTTCATTACTGCGCTGCAGGCTGCTGAGCTGGCGACGCAGGCCAAGCGACTGGTTCTCAAGAGCCTTCACCTGCGCCGGGATCCCCCGCAAACCCTCCAACTGCTGACGCAGCTGGAGCTGGCGCCATATGAGGACTGCCCAAAACCCAACAGCGACCAGCAGCAGACCCACCCCCACAGCACCGCCTTGCAGCAGCAAGCGCCTTGCAGGCAACACCGGCTCTGCCTGAGCTGACAACCCGCGCGCCAGCCGGCGCTGCTGAAGCAGATCTCCGTCGCATTCCAGCCATTCGAATCGCTTCATCACCGCTGCTCAGCAGCTGCCAACCCCCACAGCGACGGCTCGCCATCGCTGTGGGCAAACAGCCGCAGGGGGCAACTCAGCCATGCAGGCATCTGCGACAACAGCTGCTGATCGCGGCCCAGATCGGCTCCAAGCACGATGCAGGCGCGAGGGGTATAGCGCTGCCGCCAGAGCGCAAGAGCCGCCTCCAGCTGGTCGGGCTCATCGGCCGGCGGCAGCGGCCATTCCCCCAAGGGCTGGCCCTGCTCAATCGCCAACAACCAACTTTGATCCGCCCGAAGCTGAAGCAACAGCTGCAGACCGCAGCAGGGCAGCAACTGGGGCTGCACGGCACGCCACAAGCACATCGGCTCCGCCTCAATGCCATCGAGCGCCAGACCAGCCTGAACGCACACCTCGATCCAGGCCTCCAGAACATCCCGTTGCACGGCCACCATGAGCGAGCGGGCTGGTGCTCCCGAAAGGTGGGAGAACCAGATATCCGCATGCTGCAGCGGCCAAGGCAACGCCAATGCGTCCTGCCGCTGACGAACCACGAGCTCGGGCTCGTCCGGCCAAACGGCATCAGGCCACTCGATCACCTGCCACGCCGTGGCCGAGCGCGGCAGCACTGCCTTCACACGAGCGCCTGGGAAACCGCGTTCAACCAGCAGATCCCCAAGCAGATCACCCAACGCCTCCACCGCCGTGGGCTGGCCGTTCACGCACAGGCCTTCCGGCAGCGGCACCCGCTCAAGCCATGCCACGCGTTCACCGTCGAGCACCATCGCCGTGAAGGCCTGATCCTCCAGCTGCAGATACACGCGCCGGGGGAAGAGCCAACTCTTCAGTGGTGCGAGCTGATCCTGAAGCCCCGAGAGCACCACCGCAGCTCAGCTGCCATCTGAGCGCAAACTATCGCCAGCCCGCGCCGCTGCCCACTGCCTCGCTGATGGTGCGGAACCCATGGCGATCCAGTTGCTGCACCAAGCCCTCCAGGATCGCCGGCACCAGCTGCGGACCCTCGTAGATCCAACCGGTGTAGAGCTGAATCAGCGAGGCGCCGGCGCTGATGCGCTCCCAGGCCACTTCCGGGGAATCGATGCCGCCCACACCGATCAGGGGCAGACCCGGTCCGGCCACCGCTCGCAGGCGCCTGAGCACCTCCAGGGCTCGGGCCCTGAGGGGCGCACCGCTGAGGCCGCCGGCTTCTTCCGCCAGGGTGCGGCCGGTCTGGGCGATGCGGCGCTGCTCGAGGCCGAGGCGGTTGAGGCTGGTGTTCACGGCGATCACCCCGGCCAGGCCCTCTTCGTAGGCGAGGCGGGCGATGGCGTCGATCGCTTCGTCCTCAAGATCTGGGGCGATCTTCACCAGCAGCGGCGGGCAGGCCGGCAGGCGGCGCAGCCGCTCCACCAGGCGGCGCAGCTGGGCGTCGTCCTGCAGCTCCCGGAGCCCGGGGGTGTTGGGAGAGCTCACATTGATCACGGCGTAATCCGCCAGGGGAGCGAGCAGCTCCAGGGAGGAGGCGTAATCGTCGGGCGCCTGCTCCAGCGGCGTGATCTTCGATTTGCCGAGGTTGATCCCGAGCACGGCCGGGCGCTGGCCCGCGGGCGGGAGCGCCTGGCGCTCGAGGGTGCGGCGGGCAGCCAGGGCGCCGTTGTTGTTGAAGCCCATGCGGTTGAGCGCTGCCCGCTCCGCCGCCAATCGGAACAGCCTTGGTTTGGGATTGCCGGGCTGGGCGTGCCAGGTGACGGTGCCCACCTCCGCAAAGCCAAAGCCAAACAGATGCCAGATCCCGGCAGCCACGGCGTTCTTATCGAAGCCGGCCGCCAGGCCCACGGGATTGCGGAAGCGGCAACCGAACAGGGTTTGCTCGAGGCGCAGGTCGCGCACCTCGAGCTCCGCCCCCAGACCCGCCAGGCTGCCGCTCACCAGCGGCCAGTTACGCCTGAGCGAAGCCTGACCCAGAGCCTGCAGGGTGAGCTGGCTGAGCTGCTCGGCGTCAGCACCCTCGTCGCGGCTGAGCAGGGGGCCCACAAAACGCTGGTAGAGAGCCCCGGTGCCGAGTTCAGCCATCCCGTTGTTGCTCCGCTGACACCGATCCTGACGCTTCCCGGGCCAGGCGCCAGCGTCCGTCAGCGCTTGGCTGCACCTGCCAGTCGCGCCAGCGCCAGGGTTCTGTGCGCCCCTCAAGCGTTTTCAGCGGTTGCTCCACCAGCTGGGCGAGCTCCATCAGGCTGAGCCCATAGCCACCCTCAGCCAGGCGATCCGCCAGCTCCAGGCGGGTGAGCAGCTGCTGCAGGGCCGGAGGAGCAGCATCCTGCGGGGCTTTAGGCGGGGGCTCGGGCTCGCTCACCACCAGGCCCCCGTACTCGCCATGGGCGAGCTGGGGTTGCTGCCCCTTGGAGAAGGCCACGGCGATGGCATCGCAGCGGTCGTTATCGGGATCGCCGCTATGGCCTTTCACATAGGTGAACGGCAGGCCGGCGACGCGGGCCGCGTCGAGAGCTTCCCAGAGGTCGCGGTTGAGCACGGGGCTGCCGGAGGCGGTGCGCCAGCCCTTGCGCTTCCAGCCGTTGATCCACTTACTGAAGCCATCGATCAGATATTTCGAGTCGGTGCGGATCGTGAGGCCCGGATCGCGCGGCAGCACCGCCAACTTCTCCAGCAAAGTGAGTGCCGCCGTGAGCTCCATGCGGTTGTTGGTGGTGTTGGGCTCAAAGCCGCCGAACTCCTGCACCGAGCCATCGCTGAAGCGCAGCAAACAGCCCCAACCGCCGGGGCCCGGGTTGCCGCTGCAGGCTCCATCACAGGCGGCCGCTACCACCACTGGCTGATCGGGCACTGGGCGCTCACCTCCGGGTCCGGTACAACACTCTCCTGACGACGTGCGCAGAAGAGAAACCCCATGCAGCGAACCTACCTGCCCCTGCTGGCCCTCTCCGCGGCGATCGCCGCGCCGGCCTGGGCCGCCAGCGTGTTCAGCAGCCAACCGCTCGATCAGGCGCGCTTTGCCGTGCTGGCACAGCCCGTGGGCAGGAACGACTGGAAGCTGCTGGTGCTCGAGCAGATCAAGCCGGAGCCGCTCTGCTGGGAGAAGCGCAGCGATGGGCTGATTGATCCAGCGCTGAACCGCTTTGATTTCAGCGGGATCTGCAGCCGCTACATCGACAGCAACGGCTATTCACTGCGGGTGGGCGATGAAGACCTGGCCAGCCGCTACCGGCTGCGGCTTGAACAGCAGGGCAACAAGGTGTCTCTCCTGGCCATGACGCCGAGCCAACCCACCGAGCTGCTGGTGGGGCGCGGATCGATGAGCCAGCGCGACCGCGAGGGCTTTGTGGCCATTGAGCTGGAGCCGGGCTGGAGCCTGGAGCGCCGCGCCTACGGCAGCCAGACCCTCAGCCATGTGTATTTCGCCAACAGCACCCCGCTCAGCCAGCTGATCTCCAAGGCCAGCGGCGGCACCGCTGGATCCGCCCCTGCCGCACCCGCAACCGTGGGCAAGCTCAAGCCCCTGCCCCCGCAGCCCGGGAGCGGCCCGATCGCCCTGCAGGTGATCCCGTTCAAGCCCTAGGCCAGCTCACGCAGCGGCCTACACCCCCTCGACCCTGTTTTCCTCCTGCCGTAAGTTTCTCTTGTGTGAGGAGTGCGGGACACCACTTCCGGGGTCGAAACGAGGACAGACTCCCAGAAGCGTTCCGAACTCAAAGCCCTGCCTTCGGCGGGGCTTTTTTATTGGCTGACACCCGCGCCTGATCCAAGGCTCAGCACGCCACAAAAAAGCCGGCCCCCGTAGGAGCCGGCTGGAGCAGAAGCGTGATGGCGGGCCGCCGGAGCAACCCGCCGCAGCGATCACTTGATGGTGACCTTGCCGCCGGCCTCTTCCACGGCCTTCTTGAGGGTCTCGGCGTCAGCCTTGGACACGCCTTCCTTGATGGCACAAGGAGCGCCTTCCACGAGAGCCTTGGCTTCGCCCAGGCCCAGGCCGGTGGCTTCGCGCACGGCCTTGAGCACCTTGATCTTGGCAGCGGCGTCGAAGCTGTCGAGCATGACGTCGAATTCGGTCTTCTCTTCAGCGGCTTCAGCAGCAGCTGCAGGAGCGGCGGCCATCACAACGCCAGCGGAAGCGGCGGCGGACACACCGAAAGCCTCTTCGATCTGCTTGACGAGCTCGGAAGCTTCAAGCAGGGAGAGCGACTTCAGTTGCTCGAGAATTTGGTCGGTAGTAGCAGACATGGTTGGGAATCAGCAACAGATCTGTGTGAACAGTCGGAGCGGAGAGCTCAGCAGAGCAGGCCTCAGTTGGCCGTGCCCTCGCCGTCGGCGTGCTGCTTGAGCGCCCGGGCAAGACCGGAGGGAACTTCGTTGATGCCCACAGCCACCTTGGTAGCCACAGCGTTGATCGCGCCTGCGATCTGCGCCATGAGCACCTCCTTGGAGGGCAGATCCCCAATCGCCTTGATTTCGGATTGCGAGAGGAGCTTGCCTTCGAAAAGGCCGCCCTTCGTTTCCGATTTCTTGGTGTCCTTCTGGAAGGCCTGAACGGCCTTCACGGCACCACCCACGTCGCCCTTGACGAGCACGAAGGCGTTGGTGCCGGTGAGGAGGGAATCGAGTTCCGACCAAGCGCTGTTGCCATCAATGGCACGGCGCATCAAGGTGTTTTTGGTCACCTTGCACACACCGTTGCTGGCCTGCAGACGGGTCCGCAGATCAGACATCTCCTTGATGGACAGGCCCTTGTAATCAAGAACCAGCGCCATTTCGGCCTCACCGAGGAGCTGCTTGAGCTCTTCGACGATCTGTTGCTTGTTCTCCAGCGTGCGGCCCATGGGAAACGGAACGGATCGGGGGAACAAGCCGGGTACGCAGCCCCAGTGCGAATGCACTCGAGGGGCTGCGGCTTGCATTCCCCCGGCAGCGAACCGCCAGGGCAAAACCAGTCGCGTGCACCTCGGCAGGATTTACGGCTTGCGGCAGCGATGCACCGAAGTGAGCGCTGGACCTTGAGCAGACCTGCTGTCTTGGGTAGGGCGCGTGCCCTTCTGGCCTAAGCCAGTTGTCCAATTTAAACCACAGGGCGACACCATCCTTCAGCCCCCCTTCAGGAGGATCCAGTGGTCAAACAGTCGATCGATGGCCCCACGAGCCACCTCACGGCTGAGCCAACCATTGACATAACGGCGCAATGCGGGGTCGCGACCACCAATCAGCAACACGAGTTCAGAACTGAGATCGCGGCCAAAGGGGGTGATCAAGGTGGTGCGCGGATACATCACGGCCCAGGCCGCCCCCGACTCAGCTGAGGTGAGCAATCCATCAAACCGACGCTGCCCCTCAGCCGAGAAAAACGCTTCCTTGGTTGTGGTGGGAACAAGGGTGACCTGCGCCGGAGCCTCGGCACGACCGAAATAACGACCCAACTCCTCCTCCAGTCCACTGCTGATGATGTCTGGATCTCGCACAGCCAGCAGCACAGGACGCGCCAGCGGGTTGACCTGGGCATTTTGGAGAAGCTTCACCTTCTCATCTGGCACCACCAGTGCCAGATGCACGGGCAAATACCCCCGACTGAGCTCAAAGCGAATGGCACGTTGCGGACTCGATTGGATACCTCCTGCCACCAGGTCGAGACGACCTTGCTTGAGCCATAACTCCAGCGTGCCAATCGGCGCCTGCTGCACTTCAACTTTTACGCCCAGATCACGGGCAAGCATTCCCATCAAATCAAGATCAAAACCAACCAACCGCCCCTGCCGATTGCGATAAGCCCATGGCAAACCATCACTACGAACACCAACCCTTAAAACAGCCCTCTGCTTGATCGATTCAAGACTGACAGGCTGGACAGGCTGCTCTGCCATGAGCTCTGTCGGCGGATTGCCACTGAGGGAGCTCGTGAGAGCCAGAAGACGCTCATCATTGCGATACGAATCCCGCAGTGCAGCATTCAGGCTCCATCGGTTGGCGCAGCCAAGGCCGCTGCCTACCCCAACCAACGCCACAACCCCGATCAGAAGGCGACGCCAACGGGGCGCCCAGGCACCAACACCCGAGGCGTACACCAGCACAGCCAGAACCACCAGACCTTCCAGCGATAAGACTTTCTCAAAGCGATAAAGCCACTCACCATTGAGATACACCAACTGCAACAGGTCGATCGGCAAGCCCAGTTGCAGCAACTCCTGGCGAACGACCGCCTTGATCCCAGACACTGATGCTGGAATAGCCCGAAGCAACATCGCGAGCGTGGAAGCAGGCTCAAGCGGCTGATCGACATACCAAGCAGCAAATGGAATAAAGATCAGACTTGCCACTTGTCCCAACGTCGGCAAGGAATAACCCAAGGACACCAATGGCGCCAGCTCCTCACTCATAACAGCAGAAAGCTCCGGGTCCGCCGAGGTCGCCTTCGGAAGAATGGCCTGCAGATTCGTCACCAACAGGGGCAAAGCGATCAGAAGATTGGCACTGCTAGCCGTTAAGGCAAGCGGCCCACTGATCATTCGCCAGAGCTGAGCAGGAGCAACCGGCGTGAGACCAGTGATCGCCAAAAAGGCAGCAAGACTCAGCAGCACAAAGGCAATGACGCTGAGGGTCAAATACCCTTGCATCCGAATCAAGCCATCGACATCAAGAGTGGCGACATTGCATGCGATCAAAGCGAAGATTCCATAAGGAATCATCAGTACAACCAGATTATTCAAGCGCTTGAACAACAGCCTGACCACAGCCAACGGCCGGAGGAGATCATCCCTCTCAGGAACGCCCTGAAGCAAGACACCCAACAAGCCGCTAAAAAGGACAACGGCCGGGAAGTTGTCGGCAGCAAGCGCGCCAAAAATATTGTCGGGCAGATAGGTCTTGAGCAAGTCCCCCGATGAAGGTCGCTCAAAAAGACCGGCATGAAAGAACTCAGACGTGATCAGGTGAGGAAGGAACAGCGGCAAGACCACAACCAAAGCGGCAGCCGCTAACCAGAGGCCCAGCAAAACCAGGCCACCACGCCGGGCAAGCATGCCGAGTGTTCCAACCTGCAACTTGCCGAACCCAACAATTAACTCACAGATCAAGAAGGGCATCACAACAATCTGCGATGCCTGCAAAAACACCGTACCCACCGGCGTAAGCCAACCTGTCTGGGCGGGAGCCAACAAGCCAAACACCGTCCCAACCAGCAGCATCAAGAGGCACTGATTACCAATCTGCTTCGGCCACAAACCAGACAGGTGAGACCAGATCCGTGGGAGCCGTCGCCCTTCAGAAACCTTTAGCAAGTCTCACCGGAGACAACGATCGCTCTCATAATCACAAAAAAACCGGGGCCACAAGCCCCGGTTTCATCATTTTCACCGGAGTTCGCGCCAGTGCCCCGCAGGGCCCCAGGCAACGCGATCAGGCTTCCTGCTTGATGTCCTGCAGTGCAGACACATCCACTTCCACCGAGGGGCCCATGGTGGAGGTGATGTAAAGGCTCTTCCAGTAACGACCCTTCGCACCGCTGGGCTTGTTGCGGTCGATTGTCTCCTGCAGAGCCTTGAGGTTGTCGAGCAGTTTGGCGGCGTCGAAGCTGGCCTTACCGAAGCGCACGTGCACGATGCCGGTGCGGTCGGCGCGGAACTCGAGTTTGCCGGCCTTGAACTCGTTGATCGCGGAGGCCAGATCGGTGGTCACGGTGCCGGCCTTGGGGTTCGGCATCAGACCACGGGGACCGAGCACCCGGCCGAGCTTGGCCACTTTGGGCATCATGTCGGGGGTGGCGATCAGGAGATCGAACTCCATTTCGCCCTTGGCGATGGTTTCCACCAGGTCGTCGTCGCCGGCCAGATCAGCGCCGGCGGCCTTGGCTTCAGCCACCTTTTCACCACGGGCGATCACGGCAATGCGGATGCTCTGGCCGGTGCCGTGGGGCAGCGCCACGGTGGTGCGCAGCTGCTGGTCGGTGTACTTGGGATCGATACCGAGGCGGGCGTGGGCCTCAACGGTCTCGTCGAACTTGGCGGTGGCGTTGGCCTTCACCAGTTCCACCGCTTCCAGCGGGGAGTAGGTGCGGGTCTCAACCTTGCCGAAGGCGGCGGAATAACGCTTGGAAACTTTGGGCATGTCAGGCGTGGGGTGCAGGCGAGCCCTGGGGCTCTCCCCCGATAAGGGACAGGGATGAACAGGAGATCAGATCCGGGCCGTAGCCCGCATCGGGTCTCAGTCCTTCACGGCGACGCCCATGTTGCGGGCGGTGCCTTCGATAATGCGCATGGCCGAATCAACGCTGGTGCAGTTGAGGTCGGGCAGCTTGGTCTTGGCGATCTCTTCGAGCTGTGCGCGGCTGATGGCGCCCACGGAACCCTTGGAGGAGGTGGCGGCACCCTTCTCGATACCGGCTGCCTTGGAGATCAGCACGGAAGCGGGAGGGGTCTTGGTGATGAAGGTGAAACTGCGGTCTTCGAAAACCGAGATTTCAACCGGGATCACATAGCCGGCCTTGTCCTGCGTCCGAGCGTTGTACTCCTTGCAGAACGCCATGATGTTCACGCCGTGCTGACCGAGGGCAGGGCCCACCGGCGGCGCGGGGTTGGCTTTGCCGGCCTGGAGGGCCAGCTTGATCACAGCTACAACTTTTTTTGCCATCGTCCTGGCGGCTTGAGCAATCTGCGGATCCGCGACCCTAGGGCAGCGACTGCGGCAGGCCCCAGGAATGGGAACACTGCCTGAGGCCGCCCTCCGCAGGGAGACGGCCGCAGCGGATCAGCTCTGTTTGCTGATCTGGGAGAACTCGAGTTCAACCGGGGTTTCCCGGCCGAAGATCGAGAGCAGAGCCTTGAGCTTGTTGCGCTCGCCCGACACCTCGATCACTTCGCCCTGGAAGTCCTTGAACGGACCAGCCGTCACCAGGATCTGATCGCCCTCGGTGAGGTCGACCTTCACCACAGGCTTCTTCTCGGCCGCGCGCTTGAAGATGCGATCCACCTCGGAGCGGCTGAGGGGGCGGGGCTTGATGTGGCCGCGGGCCTTGCCGGTGGCACGGCGATCTTCAGCGCCCACGAAGTTGATCACGTTCGGGGTGCTCCGCACCGCCATCATCGTGTCCTCATCCAGCACCATCCGCACGAGTACATAGCCAGGGAACACCTTCTCTTCGGTGCTTGTGCGGCTGCCATCTTTCTTGAGCTTCACCGCCGGGGTCTGGGGAATCTCGATCTCGAGGATGCGGTTGTCCACGCCCAGGGTCACAGCCCGCTGTTCGAGCGTGGCCTTCACCTTCTTTTCGCAGCTCGAGGCCACCTGCACGGCATACCAGCGGGCAATCGGCGCACGGCCTTCAGCCGCGGGCACGCTGAGGATTTCCGGGCCTTCAGCCGCTTCGGCACCAGCCAGGCCTTCAGCGCCCAGCTCTTCGGGGCTCAGATCAACGTCGGACACGGGCAACGGCAAAGGGGGAACGAAAAATCAGCGGAACACCTGGGCATTCACCCAGCTGTAGAAGCGATCGATGGCGGCGATGGCAAAGGCCGAGAGGGTCACCATCAGAATCACGGCCACCGATTCGGCAAACAGCTGCTGGCGGCTGGGCCACACCACCTTGCGCAGCTCGGCCACGGTGCTACCCACGAAGCCCTCGGAGGCCGGGGGCGTGGCTGGCTGATCGGGTTGTGGCTCAGTCGGGGTTTCCACCACAGGGTCCAGAAGGTGTTCGCAGAGCGAGGGCGCGCACTGTTGCGCAAACAGCCACCCTACCGGACGTGATCAAACCGTCCCGCCGATAGGAGTGAAGCGCAGCTCCCCTTCGGCCTCCAGCAGGCTCACCTGCACGGCCGACGCTCCGAGGAAGCGCTCTTCGAGCAACTCCGTGGCCAAGGGGTTTTCGATGCGGCGGCGCAACAGCCGGCGCAGCGGCCGCGCACCGTATTCCGGCTCGTAGCCCTGCTGGGCCAGCCAGGGCACCACGGGCGCATCCACCTGCAGCTCCAGCCCCTGCTCCCGCAGCAGCGCCGCCAGATCGGCCAGCTGCAGGTGCACGATGCGCTGCAACTGTTCGGGCCCCAGGGGCTGGAAGCGGATCACCTCATCAATGCGGTTGAGGAATTCCGGCCGGAACTGGCTGGCCAGAGCCTGCTCCACCTGCTGCTCGAGCTGGGCCGGATCGGCACCGGTGCGGGCGTTATCGAGGATGGCGCGGCTGGCCAGGTTGCTGGTCATCACCACCACGGTGTGGCGGAAATCCACGGTGCGGCCCTGGGAGTCGGTGAGGCGCCCGTCGTCGAGCACCTGCAGCAGCACGTTGAACACATCCGGGTGGGCCTTCTCCACCTCATCAAGCAGCAACACCGCATAGGGCCGGCGCCGCACCGCCTCGGTGAGCTGGCCGCCCTCCTCATAGCCCACGTAGCCGGGGGGAGCCCCCAGCAGGCGGGCCACGGCGTTGCGCTCCATGAACTCGCTCATGTCGAGCCGCACCAGCGCCTCCTCCTCATCGAACAGGGCCGCAGCCAGGGCCTTGGCCAGCTCGGTTTTGCCCACGCCGGTGGGGCCGAGGAAGAGAAACGAGCCCACGGGCCGGCGCGGATCCTTCATGCCGGCCCGGGCGCGGCGGATCGCCGCGGCCACTGCCGCCACCGGCTCCCGCTGGCCGATCACTCGCTCACCCAGCCGCTGCTCCAGCTCCAGCAGTTTCTGGCGTTCACCCGCCATCAGCCGCTGCACAGGAATCCCCGTCCAGCGGGCCACCACATCGGCGATATCGCCCTCTTCCACCTGCTCGCGCAGCAGCGATTGGCCGGCTCGCTGCTGCTCCTGCAACTGCGCCTCCAGCTCGCTGCGGCGCTGCTGCACGCCATGCAACTGGTCGTATTGCAACCGGGCGGCTTCCTCCAGATCCCCATCGCGCTCGGCCTCGGCGATCTGCAGCCGCAAGCTCTCGTCGTCGGCGAGGAGCTGCCGCAATTCCGCCAATTCCTCGCGCTCGCCCTGCCAGCGCTGCTGCAGCTCCTGGAGCGCAGCGTTGGCCTGACGGCGTTGCTCCTGCAGGGCTACTCGTTCCGGTTCAGGGGCACTCTCCGCCGAGAGCAAGGCCAGCTCCACCCGCCGCAGTTCGCTTTCCGCCTCTTCCACCAGGCGCGGCTTGGAGGTCACCTCCATGCGCAGCTGGGCAGCGGCCTCATCAATCAAATCAATCGCGGAATCGGGCAGGCAGCGATCGGCGATGTAACGATCGGCCAGGCGCGCCGCCGCCACCACCGCGCCATCGGTGATTGCCACGCCGTGGTGCAACTCGTAGCGCTCCTTCAGGCCGCGCAAGATCAGGGTGCTCTCCTCAAGCCCCGGCTCCTTGATCAGCACCTGCTGGAAGCGGCGGTTGAGGGCAGGGTCTTTCTCCACCGTGCGGCTGAACTCCTCGGGCGTGGTGGCGCCGATGCAGCGCAGATCCCCACGGGCCAGGGCTGGTTTGAGGATGCTGCCCGCATCGCTGCTGGAGCGCTCGGGCCCCACCACCATGTGCAGCTCATCGATGAACAGGATCACGCCGGCCCCTTCGCCCTCGGCCTCGCGCACCTCCTTGAGCACGCTGCGCAGGCGCTCCTCAAACTGCCCGCGGAACTTGGCGCCGGCGATCAGGGCGCCGAGATCGAGGCTGATCAGCCGCTGCCCCTTGAGCGCATCGGGCACCTCCCCAGCCACGATCCGCTGAGCCAACAGCTCGGCGATGGCGGTTTTGCCCACGCCCGGCTCACCGATCAGCACCGGGTTGTTCTTGCCGCGGCGGGAGAGCACCTGCATTAAGCGGCGGATCTCCGTGTCGCGCCCGATCACCGGATCGAGTTCACCGGATCGAGCGGCGGCGGTAAGATCACGGCCGAACTGATCGAGGGCACTGGGTTCCTGCTCGAGGCGAAGCTCGGAATCCGGAGCGTCCGCTGCAGGTGGGCGGGGGGCAGCAGCAGGTGCAGGCATGCCAGAGGCGGCTGGAGCACCGCGATCAATCCAGCTGTCGCTGCGCTGGGCAGCCCTGGGCTCCGGGGCGCGACGCACCGGCTCGGGGGCTGGAGGCGCCTGCCGTTCGGAGCGTTGCTGGCGGCGAAGCAGGTCTTCGCTGAGCCCCTGATCCGCCAAGAGACGGCGCCCTAAGCGGGGCTCATCCAGCAGCGCCAGCAGGATCTGAGGGATATCGATCAGGCGAGCGCCCGCAGCCTGGCGGCAGCGCTCCGCACCATCCAACAGCTCTTCGAGCGCTTCCCCGATATAGAGGTCGCGGCCGGAGCCGGTGGGTTGATCAGCGCAAACGTCGTCGAGCTGATCGAGCAACGCCTCCGAATCGAGGGGCAGCGGATCGATCCAGCTGGCGTAGCGCGCATCGCTGAACAACACCTGCAGCAGGTGCTCCACATCCATCTCGGCGTGGCGCCAGCGGCGGGCCTGCTCCTGGCAGGCAAGCAGCAAATCCCAGGCCGCATCACTGAAGCGATCGGGCTCCGTGGTGAGGCTGGCGCCGGCGGCGGGGTTGGCGAAATCAGGCCGCATGGGCGCGGGAGCTCAGCTCAATCAGTTCCACCTTGTAGCCGTCGGGATCTTCCACAAAGGCGATCACGGTGCTGCCGTTTTTCATCGGGCCCGGCTCGCGCACCACACGGCCGCCCTTCTCGCGGATCTGATCGCACACGCTCACGATGTCGTCCACGCCGAGAGCGATGTGGCCATAGCCCGTGCCGATCTCGTAGCTGCTGGTGTCCCAGTTGTGGGTGAGCTCCAGCACCGTGGTGTCGCTCTCCTCGCCATAACCCACAAAGGCCAGGGTGAAACGCCCACCGGGATAGTCCTTACGGCGCAGCAGGCGCATCCCGAGCACCTCTGTATAGAAGGTGATCGAACGCTCCAGGTCGCCGACCCGCAACATCGTGTGGAGCAAGCGCATGGAAGCCGCATCAGCCAGGCGCATTCTGACCAGAGCTCACGGTTCGGTGCCAACGGGCACAAGAGGGGCGGCAGGGGCGACCCATAGGATCCCCTTCAAGGACCACTGAGACACACCTAGGCCGCTGTGATCGACACCCTCGACCTCGTGATTGACACCATCGTGGCCCGGGAGGTGCTCGATTCCCGCGGCACTCCCACGGTGGAAGCCGAGGTGATGCTCGAGGGCGGTGCCAGCGGCCGCGCGATCGTGCCCAGCGGCGCCAGCACCGGCGCCCACGAAGCCTGTGAGTTGCGCGATGGCGGCAGCCGCTACTGCGGCAAAGGTGTGCTGCAGGCCGTAAGCAATATCGAAGAGAAGATCGCTCCCGCCCTTTGCGGCCTGAGCGCCCTCGATCAGGGCACCGTGGATGCCGCGATGCTCGAGCTCGACGGCAGCGCCAACAAGAGCGCCCTCGGCGCCAACGCGATCCTGGCCGTGAGCCTGGCCACCGCCCGCGCGGCCGCCAATGGCGTGGGCCTGCCGCTCTACCGCTATCTGGGCGGCCCGATGGCCAACCTGCTGCCGGTGCCGCTGATGAACGTGATCAACGGCGGTGCCCACGCGGCCAACAGCCTGGATTTCCAGGAATTCATGCTCGTGCCCCACGGCGCGCCCACCTTCCGCGAAGCGCTGCGGATGGGCACCGAGGTGTTCCACACCCTCAAAGGCCTGCTGAAAGACAAGGGCCTCAGCACCGCCGTGGGCGATGAGGGTGGCTTCGCACCAGACCTGGGCAACATCGAAGCCGGCGAACTGTTGGTGCAGGCGATTGAGAAAGCCGGCTACCGCCCTGGCGATCAGATCTCCCTGGCCCTGGATGTGGCCAGCACCGAATTCTTCAAAGACGGCCGCTATGCCTTCGACGGCGGCAGCTACACCAGCGCCGAGATGGTGGATCAGCTGGCGGCGCTGGTGAGCCGCTTCCCGATCACCTCGATCGAAGACGGCGTGGCCGAAGACGACTGGGACGGCTGGGCCCTGCTCACCGAAAAGCTCGGCAAAACCGTGCAGCTGGTGGGCGACGACCTGTTCGTGACCAACAGCGCCCGCCTGCAGCGCGGCATCGACCTAGGCGTGGCCAACTCGATCCTGATCAAGGTGAACCAGATCGGTTCCCTCACCGAAACCCTGCAGGCGATCGATCTGGCGGGCCGTGCCGGCTACACCAGCGTGATCTCCCACCGCTCCGGCGAAACCGAAGACACCACCATCGCCGATCTGGCGGTGGCCACCCGCGCAGGCCAGATCAAAACCGGTTCCCTCAGCCGCAGCGAGCGCGTGGCCAAGTACAACCAGCTGCTGCGCATCGAAGACGAACTGGGCAGCCAGGCCGTGTATGCCGGCGCCGAAGATCGCGGCCCCCGCGGCAAGGCCTGATCCAGCGAGGCGGTTTGGCCGCCTCAGGATTGACCCAACTTGTCGATGCGGCCATCGCGCCGCAGCCGGGCCTGCAGCTTCAGCCAGCTCAGGCCCACCGGGGCTGACAGCACGATCGGCACGACTGTGAGCGCCGGCCTTGTGCTTGCCGCCAGCAGAGCCGCAGACACCAAGAGGGCACCAAGCAGCATCGACTGACCGGCGCTCTGCTGGCTCAACGCCACACGCCGCAGCAGCCGATCGGTTTCACCGGCGCGGATCTGCACCTGCAGGTCGCCCTGCTCAATGCGCGAGAGGCTGTCTTCCAGGCGCTGCGGCAGACCGAGGGCGCGGCTGCCCACCTCCACCGCCTGGCGACCCAGCTGATTGAAGAGATCGTTGGGGCCGTTGCCGGAGGCGCTCATCAGGGGCAGCAGGTAGGGACGGGCAATCGCCACGAGGCTAAAGCTGGGATCGAGGCTGCGGCCCACGCCCTCAAAGGTGGAGAGCGCCCGCATCACGAAGATCAGCTCTGGGGGCAGGCGGAACGGCTGGCCGTACACCAGGTCGTAGAGATCGCCTGACAACTTCTCGATCACGTTGGCGGAAAACGGCGGGGTGAGCGCCTCGGTGAGCATCACCCGCACCAGGCGGCGCACAGGCCCTGGATCGATATCAGGCGCAATCACCCCAGCGGCCTGCAGCTCGTTCACCAGGCCGGCGGCATCGCGGGCGGCGGCGGCCGTCACCATGCGGCCCAGACGCCCGCGTAATCGCTGCGACAGGCTGCCCACCATGCCGAAGTCGTAGTAGATCAGGGCCCCATCGCGGGCCACGGCGAGGTTGCCGGGGTGCGGATCGGCGTGGAAAAAGCCGAAGCGCACCAGCTGCTGCAGGTAGCTGGCGGCACCCTTCTCGGCCACCGCCGCCGGATCGATGCCCGCCTCGAGGATCGCCGCGCGGTCGGTGATCTTGATGCCGGGCACGTAATCCAGGCAGAGCACGCGGCGGGTGGTGAGCTCCCACACCACAGCCGGAATACGAATGCCGGGGTCGTCGAGAAACTGCTGGCGGAAGCGGGCAGCGTGCTCAGCCTCCAGGCGGAAATCGAGCTCCCGCAGCAGCACCCGCCGGCACTCCTGGGCGATCGAGACCCAATCGCGACCCACGCTCCATGTGGGATGGCGCTGCAGCACAGCCGCCACCTGCTGCATCACCTCCAGGTCGAGGCGGAACAGACGCTCCAGGCCCGGGCGCTGAATCTTGAGCACCACCTGGCGGCCGCTGCGCAGGCTGGCGCGGTGCACCTGGGCCAAGCTGGCGGCCCCGAGGGGCTCGGGATCGAGATCGATGATTTCTGCGCAGCGCTCACCGAGCTCCTGCTCCAGCAGCGCCTGGGCCGTTTGGAACGAGAAGGCCGGAACGCTGTCCTGGAGGCGCGACAACTCCTCCACCCAGCTGGCGGGGAGCACATCCGGGCGAGCCGAGAGCAACTGGCCGAGCTTGATAAAAGCCGAGCCGAGCGTGAGCAACTCGGCGGTGAGCCAGCGGGCCCGGCGCCGCTGGCGGGCTGCGCGGCGCTCGGCGGTAGCCCCACCGGGATAGCTCCAGTCGCGGGCATCAAGCCAGAGGCCGACCAGCAACTGCACCACCGCCGCCCAGATGCGCAGCACCCGCGTGGCACTGCGCACACCCTGCGTCAAGGCAGGCATCAGGGCTGCTCCTCAAGCCGACGGGCCACCCGCGCCACCTGAGCGCGCAACTGATCGATCTGGTGTTGAGGATCCGCGGGCACCGGATCTGAAGCTGGTGCATCAGAAGTACCCGCAGGCTCGCCACGCTCGAGGCGCTGGGCCTCGAGCTCCACCTCTTCGCGGAACAGGTCCCATTCCTGGCGGAACCGTTCGGGCGCATCTTGAGCCAACACCGCCAGGCCCGCTGCCGCATCCACCAAGCCACTGCCCAAGCGGGCCGATAACCGGTTCAGTGCTGCCTGCACAAGGGTCTGGGGTGTGCTCATGGCGGCCGTCCGGGCCGAGGCCAGGCGTGATCTGCTGAAACTGTGGCAGATCAGAGCTGGGGAGCGGGAGGCTGTGGCGGCGTGGGCGGCGGCGGCGCGGCCGGTTCTGCCACAGGAGCTGAAGGCGCAGCCGGCAGCTCAGGCTCACTCAGCGATTCGATCTGGTTGGCGCGTTGCAGCTCTGCTTCAGCCTGCTTGGCCGCTTCAGCGCGCTGCTTGGCCTCTAGCTCCTGCTGACGCTCCAGCTCCTGCAGCTCCAGATCGCCGCGGATTTCTCCCTGGGCATCGCCAAAGCGCAGCTTCAGGCTCTCCAAGCTGGTGCCGGGGAACACCTGCACATCAAAACCTGGGCCGAAGCGAATCAGCTCGGTGACGTTGAGGCTGAGCAGCCGCTGAGAGACGCCATAGGCCAGGCCGAAACACACCCCAGCAATCAGCGGGCCTTTCCAGATTTGCTGCGGCCGAGGCTGGGTCGGCTGCGACACCCGTGCCATCCGCGGCCCCACGTCAGAGCCGGAACTTTAAGCAGCGCGGCCAGCCGAGGCCCAGGCGGCCCGCCGCGAGGCGGGATGCTCCATGCAGAATTTGCATACACGAAGCCGGCTTGTGTGGATGCGGGGAACTACAGAAGGCCGCGCCGAACTGAAGGCTTAATTTCAGCAGCGCGTGTTGGGGAGGGCAGCTGTGATCTCGCTGGACTGCCTCGCCGCGCTTGATCACCTCATCTGGCTGCGCACAGGCCAACGGGCCGCCGAAGCTCTGGCCTGCGCTCAGCCCACCGTGAGCCGCAACAGCCGCCGCTGCCTGGAGGTGTTCGGCCTGGAGCTAGCCCGCAGCCGCGGCGAATGGCGGCTGATCGGCGACACCGAGCTACTCAACCTGGAGCGCTCCGTGCATCAGCAGTGGCGCTGGAGCCGCCGCTGCACCCTAAGGCTGGAAGCCCAGCATTGGTCGGCACCAGGCCTGGATGGGCTGGAGCTCAGTAACTGGCAACGCGGCAATTTCAACCAGCTCGATTACGAACAACCCCTCGCCCTGCTGGAAAACGGGGTGATCGATGCCTGGATCTGCTCAGCGCCGGATGCACCGGTGCGCAATGGGCTCACTGCCCTGCAGCTCACCACCATGCCCATGCACCTGATGGTGCCTGTGGGCCACCCACTGGTGGATCGGCGCGATCCGATCGCCTGGGATGACTTATTGCCGTATCCCGTGCTGCCACTGCCCAATGGCAGCTTTCCGATCTTTGAGCGCGTGCTGCGCCAATGCAACCTGCTGCCCTGCGCCGAGCGGAAACAGGCGATGAAGCAAGCCGCCTGGTTTGGCCAGGTGCCGGTGGAATCGATGCTGATCGGCTACTCCTCCCCGCTCACCCTGCATCTCTTCGGCGACGAGTGGGTCAGGCTTCCGCAGCGTTTACCTGTGGAAGTTGGCGATGTGCTGATGGTGCGCGATGCCTACCGCGATCACCCACGCACACAGGAACTGTTCAACCTGCTGCGTGATCACCTCAGCCAGTTGGCCGCCCCGCATCCCGATGTGACGGTGCACCAGCGCCCTGTGGCTTATGTCGTGTAGTCGGGGAGTCAACGACAAATGCTCGTCCGTCTCCCCGAGAAACAGCGCAACTCGCGTCATCGCCACTGAGCATCCTGCGACCAGATCCGCTCCAGGGTCTGCCGGAATTGATCGGTGCTATTCACCGTGCGCAGCGTGCGCCGGCGGAAGACCGAGGTGATCCTCCAGAACTTGAGCCCTGCGGCAAGGGCAAAGACTGCCCAGGGCACCAAGGTCCATAGGGGATGAGCGATCACCGCTGGCCACCTGCCTGAGTGGAGGTGTCTTGGTGCTTGTGGTCACCATCGTGGTGCGCGCTGGCGGTGGTTGCGCTCAGGAGCGTCACAGCGGTCAGGGCAGCGAGCAACAGGCGCTTCATCGCGTTTTGGGAAATGGGCTCACGGTATGGGGTCAGCAGGTCGATTGCCTGGTGTCGTGCTGAACCAGTCGGGATGCACGAACGGTTCCTACCTCTCGCTGAGTCCGTTAGATCAAGTCAGCATCAGCACCACTCCCAGTGCCAGACCGGCGATGTGGACCGTCACCGTCTCGCTGTTGTGCGGTGGGTAAGCCAACAGGGGTTTGACGGAATGCGGCTCGCTCCTGGATGCCCAGATCAGCACCGAGAGCACCAAGAAGCATCCGAGTACTTGAAGCGAGTGCTCCAGGACCTCCGCAGAGGCAAACGACCTGATGCTTTCAAGGTGGGCGGCGAGGTGCTGGATCTTTTCTGGGAGAACCGTGCTGACAGCAAAGACACCACCCATGCAGAGCGCCTTGCGGAGACCCGTTGCGGTATTCCTCCTACGTCTCACTGGATACCTGCACAACCGCGGCGATCACTGGGCCCGATTTACGTCGTGTAATCGGCGTTGATACAGACGTATCCCCAGACCCCTTGCCACGACTGGGTTTCGCCCCATCTAAACTACCGTAAGCGCACTGTAAGCGTTTGCGAGACCCCTTGCCACGCCTAGACCGCTGTAAGCGTTGCGTAAGCAAACGAGCGTTTTCCAACCCCGCTGAGGGTGGAGGCAGCACCCGATGACCAAGGTGCTGAACAAGCGCCCGATTGCCCACGACCCCCACTGCTACGTCTTTCAAGACGGGGATCGGGGCAACCGCTGGTATCTCTATTTCTATGACCAGGAGCGGCAGTCACGTCACCGCCACTCTCTGGGTCGCATTGCTGCCAACGACGTACTGGAGGCGGAGCGCAAGGGTCTGGCGAAATACATCGAGTTCAAGACCAAGAGCGAACGAGGCGAGCAGATCCGCACCCTGACCATCGAAGAGATGGCAGAGAAGTTCCTGGCAAAGCAGAAAAAACAGATCAGCGGCATCCCTCACAACGGCATCAGCGCCAAGCGTTACCTCCAGATGGAGCACCACGCCCGCTGGTTTTTGAAATACGCAGGGCAGAACCAGCGCCCGCTCCACAAGATCCCCAGGAACTTCTTTGGCAACTACGAGACCTGGAGGAAGGAAGCAGCGCACCAAGAAGGCAAGGAAACGCCCAGGCAGACGACGATCAACGCCGAGATAAGCACCTTCAGGCGAATGTATGAGGAGGTCGCCGTTCAGGAGGGATACCTGAACAAGGATTCAGTTCCCACCTTGAAGTCGGTCAAACTCGCCAAAGACAAAAAGCACAGGCGCGACGACCTGACAGTTGATGAGTGGAAGGAACTAGAGCGCAGTGCCCGCCTCTACTGGTCAGAAGGTCGCACCCGCTGGAACGAGCAAGGTGAAATCAACAAAAACGCTTCAGGCAAAAACGTACTGCGTGAGACCATTGGAAGTAGTGAGCGAGCAAAAAACCAGAAAACGCATCGCAAGATGCTTTACCTGGCAATGCGGATTTCGATGGAGACAGGGATCCGCATTGGGTCACTGCGGAAGGTGAAATGGGGTCACATCCGCAAGAACAATGCTCTGAGCAGCACCGACCAGAAAACCTGGATCCTGATCGATGTGCCAGCAGAGAACACGAAGACAGGAAGGCGTTACACGATCAACGCTCCCATCGCCAGACACCTTGAGGAACTGAGGAAAACCACCAAGTTCAAGGGAAGAGACGACCTGCTTTTCACAAATCAGAAAACAGGAGAGGGATTTAGCGAACGCATCTGGAAAGATTGCCTTTGCGAAATGCTTGTAGAAGCAGGTTTGGCGACGTGGGCGGAAGGCGACAGCAACAATCTACGCAAGATCGAGATCCACAGCGGCAAAAACATCACTTGGTATTCCTTCAGGCATACCTACATCACCTTCCAACTCACACTCAATGAAACGCCCGTCGCCATTGTCGCCGCACAGTGCGATACTTCAATCAAATACATCGAAGAACATTACTTCCACTACAGGGCAGAACTGAGCACCCAAACCCTGGCAAAAGGAAGAAATACGCTCAAGGCGGCAACAGGCGATCTTGATTGGTTGCAGATCAAACCAGTTCAGCAAAAGGTCTGATGCATTAACCCTCATCATCCCAACTAGAGGTCGCCCGCCTCTCTTCGCTTCTTCTGCTGACGCTGCTTCACTAAATGGTTGAGGCGTGACTGGTGACCCGCCTGCTGCTGCGGTGAGCGCATCGGTGGCAACTTGGTCACCTTGGGTACTGCAGGAGCAGTAGGCGCTGCTGGGGGAACTGCTGGGCGATGCACATGCTGGTGGAATCGCTCAGGGTGAAACTCAGGTGGTTGAACGCTGAGCATCCCACGCTTCTTCAGCAGGGTCTCCAGCGACGGGCAGTTGGTTTGGTATCCAGTCGTTCCCAACTGGTCACGCTGGCGCACATATTCAAAGTGAAGCAGTGGGAACTGTGCCTCCAGGAACTTCACGAATGACTGGTGCTCCCCACACTTATGGCACTTGTAGTTCCAGGTATTGCCATAGGGATAAAGATATCCCTTCGCATCAGATGGCGCATAGGGTTTCCCTTTGCTGCTCTTGCCACTGGTTTGACAATAAGGGCACTGAAACTGATAGGCGACAGATTTCTTCTGAAACAGCAGGAGCGATGGCGAGAAGTAATCAATGAATCCTTCTTCTATGGTCTTTGGCATATCGGTATTGCTTTCTTGCCTTCATATTATACCACTTATTTCTTGATCTGTAAATCATGAAATGCATAAATAACCTTGCAGAGGTTTAATCAAGAGGGGTTCAGTCGTGAAACCCAAATAAACACAGGGTGCTTGACAAACTCCAGAGAAACCTGTATAATGAACCTTGTAGTGGTTTCATCAAGTGATCTTGAGTTGCTTCATTAAATGACTCCTGAAGACCACTCAAAAAAGACCCGAAAGAAACTCAAGACAAAATCAAAAGAGTATCCACTCAAAACTTGATCCAAGAGTCACCAGAAGATAATCAATAGAATCTCTTGATTGAATCCTGAAGTATTTATTCTTAATTCAAATCAAGAATCTCCAGGTGTCATCATGAATCAGGATTTAAATCTCGTTTAAAACAGGATCCAGAAGTTGATCTTAGGTTGCATCCACAAGAAAATGCCTGATTCAACTCAAGGATGAATCATGAATAAATAGATTTAGATTCTATTTTAAAGTCATAGATGAGATCAATCCCAAGAGTAAAGCAAATCAGTTTTAAAGAAAAAGAGCATCCATATCTGCTTCAACAAATGGAGGATCTGATGGATCTATACAAAATGGATATCAGCGGTCTCTACAAGACCCTGCTGCGTGAAAAGCATCAAGCGGTCTTTGGATCACCCAGCAGCAGGTTGGGGCGATGAGCACCATCAGGATTCACCTGCACCCCGTTGAGGCAGAGATGCTCAAGGAGGTTCAGAAGGTCAATAGGCGCTTCCGTGACATCGACACGCTGCTGCTGGGTCTGATTCGTGAGGAATACGCCAAGACGCCCAAAGGTCGCAGCAAGGGGGCGTCATGACTCACCACGACCTGATGGTGGAGGAGTTTCTCAAGCGGCAGGCAGCAGCGAAGAGAGTGCTGGTGGCAATCAAGCGGTCACGTAAGCGAGAGACCCTGCCCAGTGCGCTCCAGATCGCTGATGCCCCTTTAGCAGTGTCTGAGGAGCATTCCTTCTACATCTTCCGCACAGACACCAATGCGGTGCTGGCACGAGGCATTCAAGGGTTTGAGGCGGCGAAGAGCAGAGCGAATGAACTGAGGAAATCCCACGGGTTGAAGTGGGATGAGGTGAAGTTCAAGGCAGAGCGAGGAAACCAGAGCAGTGGAGGTGGTTCGGGTGGGTCTGGTGCGTCAACGGCAGCAGCACCCAAGAAGCAGTTCGGGGTGAGCAGGGATGGCAAGACCTTCACCAACGCATATGGGCAGACCAGTCGAGTGCAGTATGCCCGTAACTACAACCCATCAAAGAGACGCAGATTCAGGGGATATACAGATGCTCAGGGGAACTATCACGATATTGACTGAGGCAAATCTGGCGAGGGGAAAGCAGCAGGCACTCTCGGAGCAAGTAAATATCAGACGGTTGCAGGTGTAATAACAATAACAAGAACAGTTCGAATAGAGATAGAGCAGTCAGACTGCTTGCCCTACCTGGGTTCTTGAGCGAGATCCACATGAGACCAGGAGATCCCAGTTGTGATCGAGTGGCATCATTCAGACCCCTTGCGGCGCCTTGGGTCTCAACAGATTTGCCCTGAGGGGGTTGACAGACCCCTCCCGTTGTCCTATATTGGCACCACTGGAGAGAACCGCCCCAACGACCCGACTCAAGGGGGAGAGCGTTCTCAGGTTCGGCGAAAAACCGCTAGAAATCCCTATACCTGCTCGGGTCTAGAGCATCACTAACTATGCAATACGGGAGGCATTATGCTCAAACCTAATTATCTGTTCAGTGCTGATTGCACACCTGCAAATGAAGACTACGGGGTTGCGACTCTGGCGTATTTTTCTGGCGATGCTTTGCAGACTAATAAACCTTGCGCCCGTTATCAGTGCAAGGACTGCTTCTAGAAGTTAATTACTTTATCAAGTAAGTCCTGGATAAAGAAGTTAAAGGATTTCTCTCGGAGGTAGTAAATACACTGCGTGCTTACACTGTTGATGGAGAGGTGATCACGACCAATAATAAAGGTCACCTCAAAATCACAGGTAAGTATCCGTCTGGCACGCATTCGTTCGCAATGGGAACAACTCCAAGCGACCATCGTTGGAAGCATCGTGCTAAGACGGCACTTAAGCGATTTATCTACACAGAGATCCTAGGCAGTTAGTCTCCAAGAGGCGATTCAAAAGAAACGCATACATTGCACTAATCAATGCACTCTATTCCCGTTTAACTGATTTACCTAGTCGCTAGACCGATCACACTATTGCCTTGATAAATAGGCAAAGAATCCATTGGATTCTCATGAATAGATAGACCTTTTGATGGTCTTTTACACACGCAAACCCTTACACAAGTAAACAACATGGCGAATTACACCCAAAACACTCTAATTGCTCACGGACTTAATGCACTGGAGCACAGCGCCCTCGCGGATGCGTTTGCAGGTAACAACTTCTTTGAGACCTTTATTAAACCGCCCGCGCAACCTGCCTTGGTTGTAAAGGGTAAGTTGGTGCCTATTGCACTCGAGAATTGGCGAATCCAGAACTGGGGCGTCAAGTGGGACATCAGTGGTGCTGAGATTCTTGCCCATACGATGGATGACAAACAGGAAGCAGAGTCCCTGAAATGCATTTTCTGTACACCCTGGTGTGCACCCATTCAGGGATTCAAAACGATTTCTGAGCAGTTCCCCAACGCTTGTTTCCAACTCTTCTGCATTGACGAAAGTGCAGAAAAGATATACGGTTACATCGTAAAGAATGGCGATACGTGCCGTTGGCACGTCAATGTCAATGATCTACGAACTGCATGGTTGAAAGAAAACTGCTCGGATGGATACATTGCTTATTCTGCAAGTACGGATGCTTGGAAGACCTACATCGCGAATGAAATGATGGGTGACAGTTCGGAAGATTCTTACTGGTGCCAGCATGATCACGAAATTGCTGAGTGGGCAATTGATTATGTCATTTCCGCAATGGCACATCAGCGAGATCTGATTTCTACTCCTCAGTTCTCGGTTCAATTGCGCGATGAGTTTGTAGAGGCAGAGGTCACTTTGGAGAAATAGTCCTAACCGAAGCAGGAGAATCTCTAGTCCCATGCACTTTTAGTAGGTCTGGGTTATCAGAGAAGATCTAGCAAGCGCCCATCGCCATCCACCAGGCGATGGCGCTTCCCAGTGGATTCAGCACGACGCTCAGCAACCCGATAGGCATCCGCCTGATTCTGTTTGGTCTGGTAGTGATGCCAACGACCGAACTGGTCTTGCCATTCAATGTTGATGGTCATCGGATCAACCCCACAACTCCAGACCAAGACCCGCCAATGCTGCCGCCCTCCTCAAGCAAGAGGAAGCAGCAACCTCAGCAGCGGGTGCTTTGGATGCTGACTCCAGGGTTTCCGATGCCACTGCCGAGTAGTGGAGCAGGTCACCGTCATCGGTCGGGATGGTCAAACGCCCAGTGACCACCACAGCGCCACCAACCTCTTGAACTGACTGCACCTCCCAGCACCAACCAGGAGCACGGTGGTGAAGGTGCTTGGCAATGGTGTTCCAGGGGCAGTAGGTCAGGGTCGTTGCGCCCTGCTTCCTGGTTTTGAGATGCCGCGGGTCAATAGAGCGAACTAATAGGGTGCGTCGGTATTTGCTGATCGAGATCTGTTTAGAGCAGGTTTGAAGCAAACGGATTATTCCACCACTCGTTCGGGAAGAACTTCTGATTTATTGGGTCAGCAAGTGTGCTTATGGGTTGGGTCTCATCGATAATCTGATCTTTTGCTGTTACGCCCGCCGCCCAGAAACTCACCAGACCGTCAACGTTGTTGAGTGTATATGTCGGATGTCGATAGATGTGCGAAACATTCTCGTAATCCGGTGCGTAAGGAGACATCCCTGGGTATGCAGTTCCAATTCTCTCTTCACTCACTGTCGCGCGCTTTATAATCCCGTCTCTGGAAATATCAAAGTTGCCAATATAGACGGTTCTCTTGATCTCCTCTCCACCCGTCACCGTGTAGACGAGGTATTGCACGTCGTATTCAAACTCTAGTCTGGGATTCTCCCCAAAGCGAGTACCATAGTTCGTGACTTTGTCAATCGCGGTCTGCCCCTGGTAAACGAAGTCACTAATAAATCTTGTTCCTTGTGAATCCTTGGCGATGCCTTTCGCTCTATTGCTCTTTGGTTGACGATTCTTTTTTCTTGCCATTTCGCTAAACAAGACTTCTTTCCCTGAATATAGCATCTGCGGGGCGCTCTCATTCCGCTCGTGCTATAGAATCGCTCTCTAACGTCTATTGCGGTCCCCCACTCGTGATGCTCTTAGCACCACGGATGGAGCAACTCCAAACTCGTTCTGGAAGTCATTGCTGGCGCTGGAGTGATAAATGTGATGTCATGATAGTTAGTTTTGTACTGCTACTATGTACGTACTTAAATTGTGGTGTTCACTAAAGATCCGTCGCGAGGCACAAGGCGTAGTGGGAACTGCTGATCTCCTCGTGCCTGGTCAGATCTAACCAATGCAATAAAAGAGGCATTAGATCGACACCAGCAGAAATATCAGAAAAGACCAATCCATTCTTTCCTGAATGGGATGCTTTCTTCCCCAACTGAATCTACAAATGCAACTATTTGACTATTGATGCCAGCAATATTGCTTGGTCCCAATCCGCCTGCTCTCCCATTCAGATTAAGCATGAGTTTTCCTGCACCGTTGAACAATACGTTTTCGGTAGATGCATACATCTCTTCATCGGATACGTCGTCGTATGAGTGCCGAAATGTGATCTTGACCTTTGCAGGCGCCTTGTTTTTGTTCGGCAGATTGCCATCTATGGGTGTTTTGGGGTTGAAAAGTCTTTTGCTTATCAGTATTCGATCGCCTTCGTATGGATTGAAATTCCCTATATAAGGCATGTTATAGTTATTGATGATTGGTCCGATGTTGTCGTACTGGGTGTTGCTGTCAACCTTCGGGATCATTCCTTTTGCTGTCAGCATAAACCTGTCAACTACACCATCGGTTCCATACATTAAGTCCTCTTTTTGTCGCTGCTTTTGCGTGACGACTTTGTTTGGAGTGGGGTTCTGTTGTTCTTTTCCTAGTATTTCAATTAATGCGTCCTGGTCGTCTCTTGTATAAAAAAATGTTCTGCCAAATGAACGAGCGCTGCGTTGCGCCATAAGCGTGTTATTCCAGGTATAACCACCTGAACTTGCGTTTCCATTCGGATGAGAAACGCCAAGTGCCCCGGCAATCTGTGTCTTTATTTCTCTGACGTCAACAATTCCCCCGTACTGCATTTGGTTGTGTTCACCCGTCCACTGGATATAACCATTAGTGAAACCGTGAACCCCATTGTAGTCGCCTGCAGGGACCTTGTTTAAATGAATCTCTCCTCTTTGTCCTTCGACCCGTTGAAATCGAACTCCTGTGATTGAATCTATAAATTCAAATACTCTGTTGATCCAGTTCTCCTGTTCATTATCGTGAGGCAATGGATTGTTTGTAACTTTTGCATCCGACCACCTGATAGACGTAGATGGTTCTATCCATTTGAAGGCATTGGAGGAGTAGGAGTAAGTGATGATTCCGTCGCTTGCCGCTTGCTTGGCGTATTCCCTCTGCGGGAGTGCTTCTTCGTTAAGCAAATAACTGGGCATCCTTTTGCTTTAGTTCTTTTCGGCATTTCTATTATACAACATGCCTTTCGGGTTCTGCTAATCGAGGGTGCGTTGTCATGCCTACTCGGTGCCCGCCGCAGTGACGTGTCTCCACTCGTAATGAAGACCATCCTGTTCCAGGGCAGAACGCCGCGATTGTTCTGACGCTATACAAAGCAATTCTTAGTCGGTTGCGTCCCACGCTGAGCAACCCGATAAGCATCCGCCTGGTTTTGCTTGGTCTGGCAGTGATGCCAACGACCGAACTGGTCTTGCCATTCGATGTTGATGGTCATCAGATCACCCCCACAACTCCAACCCAAGACCCGCCAATGCTGCCGCCCTTCTAAGGCAAGAGGACGCAGCAACCTCAGCAGCGGGTGCCTGGGTCGTGGACTCCAACGGTTCTGATGCCACCGCTGAGTAGTGGAGAAGATCCCCGTCAGCGGTCGGGATGGTCAATCGCCCAGTGACGACCACAGCGCCACCAACCTCCTGAACCGACTGAACCTCCCAGCACCAACCAGGGGCACGGTGGTGAAGATGACGAGCAATCGTGTTCCAGGGGCAGTAGGTCAGGGTCGTCGTGCCCTGCTTCCTGGTTTTGAGGTGGCGAGGGTCAATGGGGCGTGAAAGATCCGCCAGCGTTTCGGCAGTAGGGCGGAGCGAGAACTTGGCACTGGATGCCTGAGTGCCGTTGCCGCTGGTCTTGAGCATTGGATGGAACCTCTATGGGTTTCTGCACTGCAACTATAGTGCAGGATGCTATGAGCATGAAGTTATGTGCTGAGAAACCTGCCGTCTGAGTAGCGTTCTATTTCACCTGCTTCAGCAGCGTGGACACCTACTCGCAACCGCTTCTGGACGCCCTTGATCACCTCTGCCATCAGGTAGACGGTGACCCAGAGATTGAGCAGGAGTTCTACGACGCCAACACACCAGAGCAGATGGTGAACCTGGCAGTGGAGACAGGGATCCTCATTGATGCCGATGACTTCCGTGCCCTACTGAGGAGTGGCAGCACAGAGCAGTGGGTGGTACGTGGTCAGGACAACGACAACCCGATCATCCATCTCCAGCGGGTCTTTAGGGTCTGATCCTCAAGGGTGCGTCAGATCTCTTCCTGAACCAGACAGAGATAGGTGCTGCTCAGTGGTTGTGCTCGCCCATCCCTCTGCGCCTGCCGCTGCAGATCCTTGATCGCTGCTCGGATCTCAGGGGCATAGTCCCAACTGGTTCTAGAGTGTGAGCGCAGCACCCATCCACCATGGGCGCGAACACCAAAGCGCAGTTCAGGATCTGAGAAGACCTCCAGCAGTTCCGCATCAATCGCTTTGCGTTCCTGCTCCAGGGTCTTGAGTTGCCCTGAGATCTCCACCCGCCTCAAAAGCAACTCGTCCGTGTTGAGGTTGGTCAGGTGCGGGAATGGTTCTGGGCGTTCAGGGGGCAGTGTTTCCAGTAGGTGCTTGATGGCACCAGGGGGTAGTGGGGTCATTACTCACGGATGGCACCCTCTTTCACCAGGCGGTTGTAGTGGCAGCGAATGGCGTCCTCCACAACCGCTGCGAGCGTGATGGGTTGATTGGTCTGTTTGCGGTGCTCCTGTATCGCCGAAACCAGCGTCATCACCTCATTGCTCAGGCGGATGCCGAACTGCTTTGGAGCGTCAGGGTGCTCAGATGCCATTGCTGGTGGGGGTAGTGGTGAGAGTGTGGCAGGGGATTCCGCTCATGTCGGCATCGGCAGGGGAATGCATTGGATGTGAACCTATGTGGGTTTTAGCGGCGTGCGTCGTGGGCGGACTGCTTCGAGTCACTCGCGCTCCATTAACAAAAATAGCATTTTACTGGTCTTTTCTGCTCGCCAATCTTCTAATTCAGTGGCAGCGCTTTTTTCGTATCTCCACTTCTAGTCTTCGATTTTTATGCATGTTGAACTTGATGCTCTGCATTTAGAGTTGCGATCCCTTTCGTATTCATGACGCCGAGGATGGCGACCCTGCGCTGTTTGCGTATGCGCTGTTCGCCCCTTATCATTGAAAGGAAATGCGAATTTAATGATCTTGGGGCGCTTTGCGGGACGCAACTGGGAAGTGTTGCTTGTGTGTCTGATACTGGCATTTCAGGGTTTTTCAGGCAGTCTTTTCTTGCTTGCAAGTGATGAATCGACTCCTTACGCGCTGCTGAACTATTCGATTGCTTTTCTTGTTTACCTTCGGCAATATGTCGGTCCGCTGGCATTGCCCCTTCTCCTTGGATCGGCATTTGCCTGCTTGTTTTTTCCTTTGGTGCCGCGATGGCGACGCTTTCTTATTGACATGATGTTCGCATTAGTCGGACTTCGACTTCTGACTCTTTTTGGAATTCTGAACCTTATGATATTTCTCCCTCCTTCTAATCGAATACTCCTCTTCTCGCAACTCGTTCTTTTTCTGCCTTGTATGTTATTGGTCTGGGGTTGGATCTATTGGCGCTTTGATACGTATTCCGTCGAAACTGGGCGAGGGCGAATTTTTTCTTCGAGTACATCTGGGGACGAGATCCCGCCTCCGCTTGACTATTTTATCGCGTCGTTTACGTCGCTTTTGACAAAGACCCTTGACAACTTTGACGGGACTACAAGGGTTGCTCGCGTATTGATCTACATACATGGGATCATGATGTGGGATATTATGGCACTTGCGTTAACTCGTGCCATCGCGCTTGCTTCTGTTTAAGAGGGATATGTCCGGCGGGCGATATGTTTGGGATGTATTGAATGAACTGGCGCCTTTGCTTCTCTTGTTGCTGCCTCAATCCTCACGTTCTTGTTGAGGGTTGCCAGGTCAATGGCGGAAAGGTCGGTGGGCACTGGTCTGAACCTCTGTGGGTTTCTGGGGTTGGGTTGAGAGGGCGGGTTTCTTTGAACCTCTTGCCCTCAACGCTCTGACTATAGCATCAGGCGACAAAGGTGCAGTGCCTTCTGGGCGCTTTGTCCCAATGGGCGCTGCCGTCCTTCAGTAGTTGTCCCCATATTTGAGTCCAGAGGACGCGTCCATCAGTTCCACAGTGGTCTGATGCCCCTGTGCCACGGTCACCTCGTGCTGGATGCCGATGTCGCGCAGTGCCTTGATGTCGAACTCAGGCGCGGTGATCCAACTGAAACCCTTACCAAAGGTGTTGTCGGGATTCACTACATACCAATGGCAGGCAGTGTCGGGCACGGCAACGGAGCACTTCGTCCAGTCGTTGTCCCACTGAGGCACTTGAACAAAGGACAGAGCGGCGAAGAGAAAACCAAACAGACTGGAGAACATGCCGCTTTTGCATTTCTCAATATCTTAGGCGGTATCTGGGTTTTCCCTTCCCAGGCGGATTGAACGGGTGTCTATGGGGCATCCAGATTTGCTTCCTCAAGGAGGTTCCTTGAGGGTGTCGTTTGGGCATTGCCTGAGCGGTATTTGCAGTGCGTGGCGCTGGATTCTGGTTTGGGGACACTCGATGTACTGTGCTTTGTATGGCAAAGCAAGTCCGTCTGACCCTCGCCAAGGCAATCGCCAAGGCAAATCTGCGTCGTGCTGAGGCAGGCGAGAAACCCATCACGATGAACTCCCTAGCGACTCAGGCGGGAGTGGCAGCGACCACCATCACCCGACTGGCAAGGTCTGATGACAAGGCGGCGTCAGCACTGTCGCTGGATTTGGCGTCCAAGATCGTGACCGTGCTGGGTTGCGGGATTGAGGATTTGTTGGAGGTGGTTGAACTCTGAGTTCGCAGTTAAGCATGATTACTGGCATACGAATCTGATGATTCTCAATACGGATCCACTACGCCGATATGGACAGTGGTTCGAGTTCGCTTCTTGCGTGGAGCAACTGCCCGATCGTGTTTGTTGCTGATCTTAGTAACTGGATAGTCATGGAATGCTCTGCCCATTCCTTACGGACGACCAGGAACTCCACGTATGGGCATGGGGATGCGAAGTCAACTGCTTTTAGATCTGGCGCAACCAGAGTCGTCAGAGGGATACCCCAGTGTCTGGTTTCCTTTGTTGTTGGGTTTGACTTCTTGACGGAATTCTCCCCAAAAAGAGATGCATCAATATGCCTACTGCATTCAGTTGCAACCTTTGGGACGAAATCAAGTGCTTGCAAGGTCGTGTTGCTTGATATGTCATTCAAACTTAAGTTGCGCTCAAGACACAGGGTGTTTCCTTCTCTAGCAAACAGTTGAAGATGCGAACTGAAGATTGGGATGCATTCAATCCAGGTTTTATCGGCATCTGCGATGAGTGGATACGGGAGGAGCGCTGCGTCAATCTTGCGGTCGACAATTAACTCGACCACGTCCTTTTTGGTCGCCGATACACCTATAGGATTGATCGTCCACCCTGCAGGAATCTTGGTTCTGACGACGTAATTGGACCATCGATAAGCATGAAGACGCAGTGCTACCCCTTTCGCAAATCGCAGTCTTTGATGAATTGACCTCTCTTGAGCGAGTAAATCGATGCAGTCAGATCCCCTAAGATCCTTTTCAAGACGCTTGAATTTCTGAATGCTGCGTGAAACCGTCGACTGATTGCAGCAGAGATACTCAGCGGCGGCGCTTCCCGTGCCCAACCACTCGTAGGCGTCTACCAGCATGAGTGACTCGAGTTCCAGCACCGCACCGCAGAAACTTGGTTGTAGTCAGAATCTAGGTTTGGTGCTGGGATGCCCGCGCGGACAAACTCCTGCCTCCCGCTCCATTAGTGCCTTGTGTGCGGAGGAACCACTGGTATGACTGAGTTCTGGACGATATACCAGATTTGCATAACTCGTTCAGTCCTCCTGCGCTGGCACGGTCTTTGTGGATATCGGGATGACCGCCTTAAGTTCTTCTCAACCAAATTGTCCCCATATGGGGACATGAAACTGCTGCCTTCTACGCCCGCTCTGTTTACGGTTCTGATATGAGGACTGTCATCAATGCGGATTACCAGAAACGATGGGCGCTGTTACCTTGATTTGAGCGATGAAGAGGCGTCGATCCTTGTCGATGCCTGCGCCTTGGTTGTTATTGCCTCTCAGTCCGTTCCCAACGTGACTCTTCCTGATGGCATGTCAACGCTGCTGTGCAATCTGTTTAGCGCTTTGCGAGATCCTTTCGTTGAGGATCAGGGGGATCAACCGCGGAATACCTGACTCTCTGTTTGGTGTGATTCCCTTTTCTGTATCTGCAGTCGCTTAGCGGTCCCAGTAATTTTTCCCGTCAAGACGCTTTTGCGTTAATCGCCTTGCGGAGCGCCTCGTGAATTCGCTGACGCTTGGGTTGTGGGTCACTGGATCCACATGTGCCACCTGCATCCAAAGTTCCTTTGGTGCCCACCGCACGGTGTGCTCAACACGGTCGTGCTTGATCACATGACACCACGAGGTCGTGCCGCACTGCGGACAGAACAGTTCTTCTAACCACTCGTCGCTCAATACGAGCACTGGATAGGCATTGATAACTAGTTTTGCCTTTTTGTCCGACATCCCGCGAGCGCGCAGTTCCTCTGGCGTTAAGAGATGCAGAAAGTATTTCTTGCCATTTCCTTCAATTCGCTGTTCTGGATGCTTTGGGCAGAATAATTCCCTCTTCCTCGATCGAGTTCGACTGCGACGGGGTGGAGTGATGCTTGATTCAAGATTCATCATCAGAGTCGTCCCGTGAAAAAATTGCGGCGATACTCATGCCCTTTGCCTGTCCATGGAAAGTAGGCAGCACTTAACTCACGCGACCAGATGCGCAGTTCAGCGGGGGAGATCTCAAGACCAAGCGAACTTGCAATCTCAACAACCTCTTGAGGATTTTGTGCCGCTTTCATCCTCGCTTGAAGGTCTGCGTCCGCATCCAGCAGGGCGCACAAAGCGGCAAGGGTTTCGGGAGGCGACGCCATTCGCCGTTTTTCGATTGTAAATGACGTTGCAAACTAATATCGCTGCCGCCGCCGCCTTTCCGCAACTCTTTGTTGGACGCAATGCGCAATTCGCATAATCCCGCTGGATTATGCACTACCTGCATACTCTCGTCGCTCAGTCGTGTGCTCGCTGCTACATCCTTAATGCTTTTAGCGTCTTGTTTGGGTTGACTCTGCCGCTGATGCTTGAGTCAGGTGCTGCAGAGTGCTGCACCCTGCAGTATTGGGACCCCTTCCCCCAGATCCGTTCCAGGGATTGCCTGAACCGCTCGCTGCTAGTCGCTCTGCTGAGTAATCCCTTGCGGAATAGTGCGGTCAATCGCCAGAACTTGAACCCTGCGGCAACAGCAAAGACCGCCCAGGGAACCAGCATCCAGAGCGGGTGCTCCATTACGCCGCCTGCTGCGCCTTCAAGCACCTCTTGGACTGCTGGTGCTGCCTGAATGCCCACTGGTTCCCCTTGACCTCCATCCCGCAGTGCTCACGGGTCGTTGAAGGAACCTCCTTGACCCAGTTGGCGGGACGCTCACCCACCAGTTCCCCTCTTGGGGGGTCTGTGCCTCGTGCCTTCTGGTAGCGGGTAAGGGCAGGTGCTGTCGTGATGAATCCCGTCTCCAGACAGCGGAACAGGAGGTTCTGACCTCTCAGGTTCTGGAGGTTGAACGCGGCAGGACTTACCGACTCAGCGCCCACCGCAGAGTTCCAACCGCAATCGTGATGGCGACCATCGTGTTCCAGAGCAACGCATCACGACTGTTCAGGCGCTGCACAAAGCGTGGAAGTTCAGGGTCCCCCTCCATCAGGATCGCCGTGCTGATCAGCAGGTAGGCGATGGGGATGCCCAGGGCAATCAGGAGTTCAGTGCTCATCGCAGCATCAGCACCACTCCCAGCGCCAGACCTGCGATATGGACCGTCACGGTTTCGCTGTTGTGTGGTGGGGATGCCAGCAGCGGTCTGACGGAATGGGGTTCGCTCTTGCTTGCCCAGATCAGGACTGAGAGAACCAGGAAACACCCCAGCACTTGAAGGGAGTGCTCCAGGACCTCAGCAGGAGCGAACTGTCTGATGGTTCCCAGGTGGTTCGCAAGGCGCTGGATCTTTTCGGGAAGCACCGTGCTCACCGCGAAGACGCCGCCCATGCACAGTGCTTTCCTCAAACCGCTATCGGGTAGGACCTTTTTGCTCACAAGATCCTCGTGTCTGGGTGATGTCTATGTAGCGTTTTGAGCAGTACCAGTTAATCAGTGCTAACTGGTTTCGCCGCGGTTCTTATGGCGAAACCTTGATTTCGCTCAGTGCTTGTGAGTGTCTTGGTTCGGATGTGTGGCGCAGGGCATCCACTTATCGCCCATCTGGTGCGCCCCAGTGCAGTTGAATTCGGGTGCTGCCTTTTCCGCTTCGGTTTTGGATGAATAGAGGGGCGGGAAGGTGGATTTGTCACCTGGTTTTGGGTGTGCGGCGCAGGGCATCCATTGGTTGCCGTGTTGATGCGCTCCAGCACAGTTGAACTTGGATGCTGCGCTTTCTGCCGCTCCCTTTGTGGGATACAGAGGTAGGACCCCTCCTGTGCTCATTTGTTGGGGATGCTCTGAGCAGGGCATCCACTGGTCACCCATCTGATGCGCTCCAGAGCAGTTGAAATTGGGCGCTGCCTTCTCCGCTTCTGCCTTGCTGGAGTACAACCCTGGAACCGTGCCTGAGTTGCCGTTCTGGGCAAAGGCGGCAGAAGGCACAGCGGCGGTTGTCAGGAGAACGAGAAGAAGTCGCTGCATTTGGAGGGCGCTGTTTTGAGGAGGGTATTTCGGGGATGGGGATTGACTCGGCGGAGTTGCGACACCCCTTGACCTGGAACCTCTCCTTGACTAGTGCAGGCGTACTCGCTCGTCTGCGATGACCGCTGCCCGTCCTGTGCTGCCCTCTGAGGAGTGGGACTACCTGGATGTGGATGTCCTGCGTCCTGCCCGCTCTGGTGCCGTCTGTATCACCTGCCAGCACTTCCCCTACGAAGTCGGCAGGCACTGCGTGACGGTGCTCACCTGTCCGATCCATCAGGGTCTGATTCCCCAGGGCGAGCACCTGACCAAGCGGTGCGCTCAGTGGGTCGCTCGGCGGGAGGTGGCGGTTGGGTGGTGTCCTGAGGCGGGGTGAGCGCACCTTGCTTACGGAAGTTTCACTTGCCCCGCAATGGATCTGAAGCACCAAACCCAGGCACGACGTAAGCACTTCCCAGTCCCCGACTGGGATTTACGTTCGCCTTCATCGTAAGCGTTGCGTAAGCGTCGCTAAAGCACCCCTGAGAACCCTTGCGGTGCAACGCTTTTACCGCTACGTGGTGTAATCGGCGTTAATACGCACATATTGATCCGAGAGATCGCATCCCCAGGCGCGGCCGCTGCCGGAGCCGGAGCCCACCTGAATGCGAATCAGCACGGTGTCGTCGGTGAGGTAGGCGCCGGCGGCGCGTTCGCGCATGTAGGCCGAGGCGGCGGGGCGATCGAAAGGGAGCGGTTGACCGGCCGCCATCAGCTGGTTCTCGCCCAGCCACAAGGCCACAGCATCAGGATCCATCGGCACGCCGGCGCGGCCCGCTGCGGCCACGATGCGACCCCAGTTGGGGTCGCGGCCGTGCACGGCGCACTTCACGAGCGAGGAGCCACAGATGGTGCGGGCGATGGCACGGGCAGCAGCGTCATCGCTGGCGCCTTCCACCTGCACCTCGATCAGGCAGGTGGCCCCTTCGCCATCGCGGGCGATCGCTTTGGCTAGGTGTTGCGACACCGCCGTCAGGCCGGTCTCCAGCGCCTCGTAATGCTCGTGGCTCAGGGGCTCGCCGGCTGCAAACGCCAGGTACGTGTCGTTGGTGCTGGTGTCGCCGTCCACCGTGATCGCATTGAAGGAGCGATCCACCGCCCGCTTGACCATCGCCTGCCAAACGTCGGCCGGTACGCCGGCATCGCACGTGAGATAGCCGAGCATCGTGGCCATGTTCGGGTGAATCATTCCGGATCCCTTGGCCATACCGCCGATGCGCACGCGGCGACCGCCCAACTCGGCTTCGAGTGCGATCTGCTTGTCGATCAGATCGGTGGTGAGGATCGCGGTGGCCGCAGCCGAGCCGCCTTCGGCGCTGAGGGCATCGGCGAGAGGGTCCAGCCCCGCCAGCAAGGTGTCCATCGGGATCGGCACACCGATCACACCGGTGGAGCAGATCAGAACCTCCTCAGCCTCCAGCCCCAGCCGATCGGCCATGGCCTGGGTGGCGCGCTGGCTGTCGATCAAACCGCGGTCACCCGTGCAGGCATTGGCCTGACCGGAATTGGTGAGCACAGCCCGGGCATGGCCGCCAGTGGCCTGTAGCCGTTCGGCGCAGAGATCCACGCAGGCCGCGCGCACCAGGGAGGTGGTGAAGGTGCCGGCGCACACGGCCCCTTCCGGGGCGACCAACAAGGAGAGATCGGGCTTGCCGGAGGCCTTCAGGCCGGCGGTGATGCCGGCGGCGAGAAAACCTGCAGGGGCAGTGATGCCACCGGGAATGGGATGCCAGGGATGGGTCACGGGCAGAGGGCTCGGCGCCGGATGCGTGCGTGCTCTGAGCATCGGACAACACGGGCTCCCGGATCAGACTGTGCGTCAGCCGGCCTGTCCCACCGATGCCCTCCGCAATCACGGGCACTGCAGAGCTGGACACCGCAACCTTGCACCGCTGCCGCGACCTGGCAGGCCGCTTGTTCCCCTGGGACACCAACCGGGCCCTTGAGCTGGCCCTGCTGAAGACCTTCTGCCTGCCCTCCATAGCTACGATTCTGCATCGGACCGGTGAGTTCGAGCAGCGGCCGCGCAAGCGCTACGACGACACTGCGCTGATGGTGGCCGAACTGCTGCGGCTGGGGCCCGACAGCCCAGGCGGCCGGGCCGTGATTCAACGGCTCAATCGCATTCATGGCAGCTATCGCATCAGCCAGGCCGACTACGCCTACGTGCTCTCGGGCTTCGTTGCCGAACCGATCCACTGGCTGGAGCGGTTCGGATGGCGGGCAATGAATCGCAATGAGCAGCAGGCCTTATTCCGCTTCTGGGATCACGTGGGAGCGCTGATGGGCATCCATGAGCGGCCCCGGAACCTGGACGACCTGTTGGCGCTGAATCGGGAGGTGGAGCTGCAGCGGTTTCAAAACGCAGCCAGCAACCGCCTTGTGGCCGACGCCACCCTGAGAATGCTGCTGGAGCCCTGGCCCGCCCCGCTGCGTCCTCCGCTCTCAGGCGCCCTGCGAGCACTGCTGGAACCGGAGGTTCTGGCCAGCCTGAACTGGCAGCCGGCGCCGGTCTGGCTGAAAGACCTGGTGCAGGTGGGCCTGCGCTGGCGCAGCCGGCTGCTGAACCTGCAGCAACGGCTCTGGCCGCCGCAATACCAGCGCTTCTATTCTGAACGTCCCACCCCCAGCTACGGCAAACAATTCAAGCTGGCGCAACTGGGGCCACCACCGTTACTGGCGCGGCTGAACAGCCCTCGCTGGAGCGGATCGCAGCGCCGCATCGGCCTCACCGGCGGGATCGCGAGTGGCAAAAGCACCGTGGCCCGCTGGCTCGAGCAGCAGGGGTTGCCCGTGCTTGATGCGGATGTGTACGCGCGGGAGGCGTTAGCCCCGAACACCCCGGGTGCAGCTGCGGTGCTCGAGCGCTATGGGGAGGTGGTGCGTGCCAAGGACAGCACCACCAACAGCGGCGTGATCGACCGGGGTGCTCTGGGCCAGATCGTGTTCAACGCTCCCCAGGAAAGGGAGTGGCTTGAGCGGCTTGTGCACCCTTTGGTGCGTCAACGGTTTGACGCCGAGCTGGCAGCCCTGGCAGCGCAACCAGCCGTGGTGCTGGTGATCCCGCTGTTGTTTGAGGCCGGCCTAGAGAGCCTCTGCAGTGAGATCTGGCTGGTGGACTGCGAGCCCGAGCAGCAGCTGGAGCGGCTGATGCAACGGGATGGTCTGAACGAGGCCGCCGCGGAGGCCCGCATCAACGCCCAGTGGCCACTGGAGCGCAAGCGGGAGCTGGCGGACCGGGTGATCGACAACCGCCAAGGAGTTGTCGACCTACAGGCAACCCTCAGCCTTTGAGCTTCTGATTGAGGATCTGGTTCGCCAACTTCGGGTCGGCCTTGCCGCCGGTCTTCTTCATCAGCTGACCCACGAAGAAGCCCTGCAGCTTGGTTTTGCCGCCGCGGAAGGCTTCCACTTCCTCGGGGTGAGCGGCCAGCAGTTCCTCCACGATCGCCGTGATCGCGGCGGGATCACTGATCATGCCGAGGCCTTTGGCCTCCACGATCGCCGCGGGTGAGCCGCCCTTCTCCAGTAGCTCGGGCAGGATTTCTTTGGCGATCTTGCCGCTGATCTTGCCGCCATCAATCAGCTGCACCATCTCCGCCAATTGCTCGGGGCGGAAGGGCAGCGTGGCGTAAGACAGGCGATTGGCATTCACATAGGCGGCGATGTCGCCGGTGATCCAGTTGGCCAGGCCCTTGGCATCGGCGCCTGCCGCTACGGCTGCCTCGAAATACTCAGCCATCGGACGCTCATCGGTGAGCACGCGGGCGTCGTATTGCGATAGGCCCAGCTCCTCGGCGTAACGGTGGCGCTTGGCAGCAGGCAGCTCAGGCAGCTCAGCGCGCCAGCCCTCGCGCCGCTCAACGCTCACCTCGATCGGACCGAGATCCGGATCGGGGAAATAGCGGTAGTCGCTGGCGCCTTCCTTGCCGCGCATGCTCTTGGTGAGCTGCTTGCCCTCATCCCAGAGACGGGTTTCTTGAACAACAGGCTCGCCGCTCTCGTAGGCCTTGATCTGGCGCTGAATCTCGTATTCACATGCCTTCTGAATGGCCGAGAAGGAGTTCATGTTCTTGATCTCCACCTTCGTACCGAAGGGCGCATCGGGCCCGCGGCGCACGGAGATGTTTACGTCACAGCGCAGGGAGCCCTCCTGCATGTTTCCGTCGCTCACGCCCAGATAGCGCATGATCCGGCGGATCTCTGAGGCGTATTCGGCTGCTTCACGGCCCGTACGTAGATCGGGCTTGCTCACGATTTCGGCGAGAGCAACGCCGGCGCGGTTGTAATCCACCAAGGAGTGGGTGGATCCGGCCAGGCGATCGCTGCCGGCGTGCACCAACTTGCCGGCGTCTTCCTCCATGTGAAGGCGCTCAATGCCGATGCGCTTGAGATAGGTGTCTTTCCCTTTTTCAGCAACCTCCACCTCGATCCAGCCGTCTTCCGCGATGGGTTCGTCGTATTGGGAGATCTGGTAGTTCTTCGGCAGGTCGGGATAGAAATATTGCTTGCGATCGAACTTGCTGTGCTCTGCGATGTTGAGGTTGAGCGCCATCGCCGCCTTCACCGCATACTCGAGCACCTTCTGATTGAGTACCGGCAGGGTGCCGGGCAGGCCACACACCACCGGATCAATGTGGGTGTTGGGATCGTCGCCGAAGGCCGTGGAGGCGCTGGTGAAGATCTTGCTGTTGGTGCCCAGCTGCACGTGGGTCTCCAGGCCGATCACGGCTTCCCAGGCGGCCTCAGCAGCCATGTGTGTTCTCCAAGCGTGGGCCGATCCTATGGAAGGGCGCCGGTGGCCATCGGCAGGGCTGGGCTGAAACACTGAAGGGCCCTCCGCCGCTGCCCCCCAGCCATGGCCGCCACCCCTGCGACCAACACCGATGCACCGGTGCTGATCCTGGGCGGCGGGCTGATGGGTCTGGCGATCGCCCATGCCCTGGCCCGGGACGGCCGCCGCGTGGAAGTGCTGAGCCGCCGGCGCAGTGAGGCCGCCGGCTTTGTGGCCGCTGGAATGCTGGCGCCCCATGCCGAGGGTCTCAGCGGCGCCCTGCTGCAGCTAGGCCAGCGCAGCCTGGAGCGCATCCCTGCCTGGGTGTCGCAGATTGAGGCCGACAGCGGCCTCAGCTGTGGCCTGCGCCCCTGCGGAATCGTGGTGCCCTTTGCCACAGCCGCCGAGCGCGATGTGTACCCCACAGCCCATTGGGGAGAAGTGCTGGATCGGGAGGGCCTGGAGCGGGAACTACCCGGCATCGGCCCCGGCTGGCAGGCGGGACTGCTGTTCCGTCAGGACGGCCAGATTGATAACCGCCGCCAACTCATGCGAGCGCTGGAGCGCGCCTGCGTGGAGCTGGGGGTGCGCTTCCAGGAGGGAGTGGAAGTGCTGGAGCTCCTGCAAGACAACCACCAGCTCACGGGCGTGCGGGTGCGCGATGCCGCGGCCCACGTGGAGACCCTGCAGACCGGCGCAGCAGTGCTCTGCAGCGGTGCCTGGAGCGCCCAGCTGTTACCGCAGCTGCCGGTGTTCCCGGTCAAGGGGCAGATGCTGTCGCTGCAGGGGCCGCGGGAGGCCCTGCAACGGGTGATCTTTGGGCCCGGCACCTACCTCGTGCCCCGCGAAGACGGACTGCTGGTGGTGGGCGCCACGAGTGAACGGGAGGCGGGCTTCACGGAAGGGCTCACCCCCTTCGGCCAGCGGCAGCTGCAGGCCGGGATCGAGGCCTTGCTGCCCGAAGCGAGCCATTGGCCGCCGATGGAGCGCTGGTGGGGGTTCCGCCCCTGCACACCCGATGAAGGGCCGTTGCTGGGGGGCAGCCCGCTGGACGGGCTATGGCTGGCCGCTGGGCACCACCGCAACGGGGTGCTGCTGGCGGCGATCACAGCCGAACTGCTCAGCGCCAGCCTCAGCAGGCAGGGGTGCAACCCAGAACAACAGGCACTGCTGGAACCATTCCGCTGGGATCGTTTCGGCACCTGATCCTGCGAACCTGAAGGCGGCCCTGGCTGCAGCTTGAGCCGCCGCCGCCAGTGCCGCTCAGAGGGATCAGCCCTCGACGCGCCAGGTTTGATCAGCGGGGTTCCAGTCGCTCAGCTCGGAAGGCTGGAACCACAGACCGATCTCGAACTGGGCGGTTTCGGGAGCGTCGGAACCGTGGATCACGTTGCGGCCGATGTTCACGGCCAGGTCGCCGCGGATGGTCCCGGGCTCAGCCTCGAGGGGCTTGGTGGCACCGATCAGCTTGCGGGCGCTGGCGATCACGCCGTCGCCTTCCCACACCATCGCCACCACAGGGCCGGAGGTGATGAAGTCAACGAGACCGGCGAAGAAGGGGCGCTCGCGGTGCACGCCGTAGTGGCTCTCGGCCAGTTCACGGCTGGGGGTGAGCTGCTTGAGGCCCACCAGCTTGAAACCCTTGCGCTCGAAGCGGCCGAGGATCTCGCCCACCAGGCCGCGCTGCACGCCATCGGGCTTGATGGCAATAAAAGTGCGTTCAGCAGCCATGGAAAAGAAGGTTCAGATCCGGCCCATCGTCCGCGGCGGGGCTGCCGCTTGGCAAGCACAGACCCGCGAACCACTCCAGTCAAAAATGACTAGGGTCAGATGACTAGGGCCAGGAAGAGCGATGGCGGCGAGTCCCCGTGAGGTATCGAAATCGCAGTTCAAAGCGCAGGCGCTAGCCCTGTTCCGTGAGATCGAAGCCACAGGTGAAGTCGTGGTGATCACGGATCACGGGCGACCTGCTCTGGAGGTGCGTCCATACCGACCAGCAGCAACAGGCTCCGTATCCCCTCTGCAGGCGTTGCGCGGATCCGTGAGCCACTACGAAGCGCCCTTCGATCCGGTCGACGAGAGCGAATGGGAGGCCCTGGCGTGATCCTGCTCGACACCCATGTCTTGATCTGGTGGGTGAATGGCGACCACGAGAGGCTGTCGAAGCCTGCCTTGTCTGCGCTGGAGAGCGAGGGGCAGGCATGCCTGGTGTCAGCCATCAGCTGCTGGGAGGTGGCGATGTTGATTAAGAGAGGCCGCCTCGGTCTCACCATGGACGTGGAGCGCTGGTTGGAGTTGCTGGAAGCGATTCCAGGGATGCGGCTGCTCCCGCTAACTCCCGCCGTGGCCGTGGCCGCCACCCGATTGCCCGAACCATTCCATCCCGACCCTGCCGATCGCTTCCTGGTGGCCCAGGCTCGGGAGCTGAACATCCCCCTGGTGACGGCAGACCCCAAAATCAGGGCCTACCCGCACCTCCACAGCCTGTGGTGACCGCCCCCTCCGCCATCGCAGGCCAGCAACAGCGCTGGACTCCCGCCGACAGCGCCGAGCTCTATGGCCTCAGCCGCTGGGGTGAGCCCTACTTCTCGGTGAACGCGCGCGGCCACATCAGCGTGCAGCCGCAAGGTGAACGCGGCGGCAGCCTCGATCTAATGGAGCTGGTGCAGGGGCTTGAGGGACGAAATCTCGGGCTGCCGCTACTGATCCGCTTCGACGACATCCTCGAAGATCGGCTCGAGCGCCTGCACGCCGCCTTTGAGCGCGCCATTGCGCAATACGGCTACGCCGGCCGCTATCAGGGCGTTTTTCCGGTGAAGTGCAACCAGCAGCGCCACGTGGTGGAGGAGCTCGTGGCCTGCGGCAAGCGCTGGCACTTCGGCCTGGAGGCCGGCAGCAAGGCGGAGCTGCTAATTGCCCTCTCGTTGATCGACGACCCCGAAGCGCTGTTGATCTGCAACGGCTACAAAGATCAGCGCTACATCGAAACCGCGATCCTGGCCCGCCGTCTCGGCCGTCAACCGGTGGTGGTGATCGAGCAGGCCGATGAGGTCGAACGGATCATCAGCGCGAGCAAGGCTCTGGGAGCAGCTCCTTTTATTGGCGTGCGCGCCAAGCTCTCCAGCCGCAGCACCGGCCGCTGGGGCAGCTCCGTGGGAGACAAAGCCAAATTCGGCCTGTCGATCCCCGATCTGCTCGCCACCGTGGAGGCCCTGAGGGCCGCCGATCTGCTGGGGGATCTTCGCCTGCTCCACTTCCATGTGGGCAGTCAGATCAACGACATCGCCGTACTCAAAGACGCCCTGCAGGAAGCCGGGCAGATCTATGTGGAGCTCACCAAACAAGGCGCCCCGATGGGCTTCCTGGATGTGGGCGGCGGCTTAGGTATCGACTACGACGGCAGCCGCACCGCCACCGCTGCCTCCACCAACTACTCGCTGCAGAACTACGCCAACGATGTGGTGGCCACGGTGCGCGAATGCTGCGAACCCCATGGCGTGCAGGTGCCCACGCTGGTGAGTGAAAGCGGCCGCGCCATTGCCAGCCACTTCTCCGTGCTGGTGTTCAACGTACTGGGGACCGCCGCGATGCCGGGAGCCGTACCGCCGGAGGAAGCCGGCGAACCGCTCACCGTTCGCAACCTGCGGGAGACGTTGAAGGGGATTACGGCAACCAGCCCTGCGGATGAGAGCGTGCTGTCGCGGTTGCAGGAGGCCTGGAACGACGCCATCAAGTTCAAAGACGATGCCCTGGCCGCCTTCCGCCTGGGCTACATCTCCCTGCCGCAGCGGGCGATGGCCGAACAGCTCACCTGGGCCTGCGCTGAAGCGATCGTGGCGCGCCTGCCTCGTGGCGGCGGCATCCCCGATGACCTGCGTCAGCTGCGAGCGGCGATGGCCGGCACCTACTACGCCAACCTCTCGGTGTTCCGTTCAGCCCCAGACACCTGGGCGATCGAGCAGCTTTTCCCCGTGATGCCGATCCACCGGCTCGATGAGGAACCCACCCAGCTGGGGCATTTCGCCGACCTCACCTGCGACTCCGACGGCAAGCTGGCCCGCTTCATCGGCGACGGCCAAGCCAAACCGCTACTAGAGCTACATGCCCTGCACCCCGGCGAGCCCTATCTAATCGGGATGTTCCTCGGTGGCGCCTACCAGGAAGTGATGGGCAACCTGCACAACCTGTTCGGCAGCACCAACGCCGTGCACATTCGCCTGGCCCCCGGCGGCGGCTACCAACTGGATCACGTGGTGCGCGGCAACACCAACGCCCAAGTGCTCGAGGCGATGGAACACGACCCCGAACTGCTGCTGGAGCGGCTGCGGATGGCCAGCGAGGCAGCGATCCAGCGGGGCCAGCTGAAAATCAGCGAAGCCCGCCGGCTGATGGACCACCTCGAAACCAGCCTGCGCCAGACCACTTACCTGCAGGAGTGACGGCCCTGCTGGTGTGACGGTGGCTCAGACGCAGCAACTGGGGTGAGCCATCAGCTCATGGGCCACGTCGTAAGGCGTGTCCTGGGGCTGAAGCCAGGTGGAGCAGTGCAGGGGCTCATCCCCCGGCAGCTCCGCATCGCGGCGGCCTTCCAGGCGTAGACGGCTCCCCAGCAGCACCAGCTGGAAGCTCCAGTGCTGGCGGGCGTGGATTTCAAAGCTGCTGGCCATGGCGTGCAGCTCCTCGGCGTTCGATACCTGAAGGATTCCCCCGCTGTTTCAGGGCGCCAGCCGGCAGGAACGGTTCCTGATCCGGCTGCACGCACCGCAAAGCTCAGCCCAGAGCCGCTGTGAGCTCCGTGCGGGCCTGCTCCAGCGCCCCATCCAGCGCCGCTCCATCGCGGCCACCGGCCTGAGCCAGGTTGGGCCGGCCGCCGCCGCCACCGCCGCAGACTTTGGCGATGCCGCCGATGAACTTTCCGGCCTGCTGGCCCTTGGCGATCACAGCCTTCCCAAAGGCGGCCACCAGGATCACCTTGCCCAGATCAGCGGGATCGGGCAGGCCGCCGAGCACCACGGCCGCGCCGTCGCCCAGCTGATCCGCCAGCCCCTGCGCCGCGCTCTGCAGGCCTCCGCCCTCCACACCATCGAGGCGAGCCACGAGCAGCTGGTGTTCGCCCACGGCCTGCGCCTGGCTCACCAACGCCGCCGACTTAGCCAAGGCCAGCTCCTCGCGTGCCGCGGCCAGGGCCTTCTGGCTGGCCTTGAGCTCATCAGCCAGCTGCCCCACCCGTTCCACGATCTCGGCGGGCTGAGCCTTGAAGCGCTCACCCAGCTGCTTCACCACCGCATCGCGCTCGTTGAGATAGGCGAGCACCGCCGGGCCAGCCACGGCCTCAATGCGGCGGATGCCAGCGGCCACGCCGCTTTCGCTCACGATCTTGAACAGACCGATCTCAGCGGTGTTGGTCACGTGGGTGCCGCCACAGAGCTCCATCGAGACACCGGGCACGTCCACAACGCGCACCACATCGGCGTACTTCTCGCCGAACATCGCCACGGCGCCAGCAGCCTTGGCCTTCTCGATCGCCATCTCCTGCACCTCGAGGCTGTGGGCCTCGCTGATCCAGCCGTTGATCAGGCTCTCGATCTGCTCGAGCTCAGCGGCGGACACAGCCCGCGGGCAGTGGAAGTCGAAGCGGAGGCGATCGAAATCCACCAGCGAGCCGGCCTGGCCGATACCCGGATCCACCACCTGCTTGAGGGCCGCCTGCAGCAGGTGCGTGGCGGTGTGATTGGCCTGGGCGCGGCGGCGGCAGGCACGGTCCACCTGGCCGTGCACCACATCGCCAACGCTGAGTGTGCCGCGCTCGATGCGGCCGCTGTGCACGAACACACTGCGGTTGCGGCTCACGGCATCGATCGCCACGATCAGTCCGTTGCCGTCGGGGCCGTCGCCGCTGAGCACGCCGCGATCGCCGACCTGGCCGCCGCCCTCGCCATAGAAGGGCGTGGTGTCGAGCACCACCTGCACGTTGTCGCCAGCCACGGCGCGCTCGGCCGGTTCGCCGTTCACCACCAGCGCCTGCACCGAGCTGCTGTGCTCGAGCAGCTCATAACCGCGGAAGGCGGTGGCCTCCAGATCTCCCGCCACCTGATCGATCGCCTCCTGCAGGGTGAGATCGATGCTCACCGCCGCGGCCTTAGCGCGCTGGCGCTGGGCTTCCATCGCCGCTTCGAAGCCTTCGAGGTCCACGGTGAGCCCGTGCTCCTCGGCGATCTCTTCGGTGAGCTCCAGCGGGAAGCCGTAGGTGTCATACAACTCAAAGGCCTGCTCACCGGAGATCTGCTTGGGCTTGGCCGCCAGCACATCAGCCAGCAGCTTCTCGCCCCGCTCCAGGGTTTCCAGGAAGCGGGCCTCCTCGCGGGCCAGCTCCGCCAGGATCACCTCACGGCGCTCCACCAGCTGCGGGTAGGCGGCCTGCATCAGCGTGATCGACGCCTCTCCCATCGCCGTCAGGAACGGCTTGTCGATGCCAAGGAGCCGTCCGTGGCGCACCACGCGGCGGAGCAGACGGCGCAGGATGTAGCCGCGGCCCAGGTTGCTGGCAGTGACGCCATCGCAGATCAGCTGGGTGATGGCGCGGGAGTGATCGCCGATCACCTTGAGGCTGGTTTTGCCCTTCTCATCGAGGGCGCGGTAATCCACGCCCGCTAAGCCTGCCGCCGTTTCGATCAGCGGATAAATCAGGTCGGTTTCGTAGTTGTTAGGCACCGCCTGCAGGATCTGCGCCATGCGCTCGAGGCCCATGCCGGTGTCGATGTTGCGGTTGGCCAGCGGCGTGAGGGTGCCCTCCGCGTCGCGGTTGTACTGCATGAACACCAAGTTGTAGAACTCGATGAAGCGCGAGTCGTCCTCAAGGTCGATGCCCTCGTCGCCGAGTTCGGGCTTGAAGTCGTAATAGATCTCCGAGCAGGGGCCGCAGGGGCCGGTTGGACCGGACGCCCAGAAGTTGTCGGCTTCATCCATGCGGATGATCCGCTTGGGGTTCACCCCCACCACATCGCGCCAGATCGCCTCGGCTTCGTCGTCCTCGCGGAACACGCTCACCACGAGGTTCTTCGGACTAAGGCCGAACACACCGGTGCTCAGCTCCCAGGCCCACTGAATCGCCTGCTCCTTGAAGTAGTCGCCGAAGGAGAAGTTGCCGAGCATCTCGAAGAACGTGTGATGCCGCGCCGTGCGGCCCACGTTTTCGATGTCGTTGGTGCGGATGCACTTCTGGGAGCTGGTGGCCCGGGGAGCCGGCCGCTGCTGCTGACCCAGAAACACCGGCTTAAACGGGAGCATGCCCGCGATGGTGAGCAGCACCGTGGGGTCTTCCGGCACCAGCGAGGCGCTGGCCATCGGCTTGTGGCCGCGCTGCTCGTAGAAATCGAGGAAGGCTGCGCGGATCTCAGCACCAGTGCGAGGGGCGGCGGCAGCCATGGCGGAGCAAGAAAAGCCTGAACCGGGCATGATCGCGCAGCATGAGCGCCCCTTCCGCCGCCACCAGCAGCCGCGAAGCCACCGCAACGGCGAGCCCATCGCGGGCGCAGCTGCGGTTGCAGTCGATCGCCTGGGCGTTGGGGGCGGGGCTGAGCGCGCTGGTGCTGGGGCTGCCCTTTGGTGTGGAGGCGGCGCTGCGAGCGGGCGGCTGCGGCTTCTTCTATGGCCTTCTGGCCTTTCATCTGCAGCGGGTTGACCCCGACGACAGCCACCTGCAAGCAGGGTTGGTGGGAGCCGTCTGCGGCATTCACAGCCTGGCGTTACCGCCCCTGAGCCCCTGGCCGCTGCCCCAACCCTGGCTGCCGGCCTTGGCGCAGGTCGCGCCAACTGTGATGATGGAGCTCGTTCGTGCCTGGCTGCCGCTGATCGGCGCCGCACTGGTGCTGCACGGATCGCAGGTTCTGCCACGAGTTCTCGCGGCAGGACATACCGCGATCCGGCGCTCCTGAGTCCTCAGGCCCCGCCTCCATGAGCCTGCTGCATGCCACCTGGCTGCCCGTCGTTCCGCGGGGCAGCTTCGCCAAGGGCAAGGCCCCGAGTGCGGGCCTGTTCATCTGGGCGGATACCTGGCGTGTGGCCGATCCGGTGCTGCCCGATACCGAGGCGCCCTTCCACCCCCTCAGCCTCAACCTCGACGATCTGGCCACATGGCTGGATGAGAACAACTTCTGGTCGGAAGACCTGCGCCAGGCCAGCGTCACCCTCACCCTGCCCAGCCGTCAGCAGCTGAGCCGCGGCCAGAAGAGCAGTGCCGGCGATGCCTGGAGCGGACTGCCGCTGCAGGCCGGCGAACCCCTGCCCAAAGACCTCACCTGGTGGCCCTGGCAGCTGGAGGGTTGGTTCCTCAAACCCGGCCCCGCCTCCGAGTGGCTCAACCAGCTGCCCCTCTCCGGCACCGCCGCCGCCGGCCTGGGGGATGACCTGCTCTGGTGGTGCCACCTGCAGCGCTGGTGCCTGAGCCTGATCGCCCGCGGCCGCTGGCTGCCCGACGCTGCTGATGGCAAAGCCAGCTGGCTGCCACTGCTCAACCGCGAAGACGACCGCCGCCGCCTGGAAGATCTGGCCACCCGCATGCCCCAGGTGGTGGCGGCCTCCAGCGCCGACACCCATCTCGCCTGCGGACGGCCCCGCTCCAATCGCCTGCTGGTGGCGAGCATCGTGGAGAAGCTGGTGGACGGCCAGCTGCGCGCCGCCTTCGCCCCCGGCGGCCCTGGGCTCGATCCGCTGCTGGCGGCCTGGCAGGAGGGCCTGGCCAGCCACGACGGCAAGCTCCAGCTCGACGAGGAAGACCAGGAACGGCTGGCGATCGCCAGCCACCACTGGCGCGAAACCGTGGCGGGCAAGGTGGCGCCAGCCCGGGCCTGCCTAGAGCTGTTCACCCCGCCAGAGGGCGAGGAGCTGTGGGAGCTGCGCTTTGGCCTGCAGGCCGAGGCTGATCCCAGCCTGCGGGTGCCGGCCGGCATCGTGTGGGGCGCCGGCGACGGCAACCTGGCCCTGGGCGAGATCCAGCTGGAGCAGCCCGGAGCGCTGCTGCTGGAAGGCCTGGGCCGGGCCCTGTTGGCGTTTGAGCCGATCGAGCGGGGCCTCGATGCCGCCACCCCGGAGGCGATGCAGCTCACGCCGGCGGAAGCGTTCGTGCTGGTGCGCACCGCCGCCAGCCGCCTGCGTGATGTGGGCGTGGGTGTGGTGCTGCCCGCCAGCCTCTCGGGCGGTTTGGCCTCGCGTCTGGGCCTGGCGATCACCGCCGAGCTGCCCGAAAAGTCGCGCGGCTTCACCCTCGGCGAAACGCTCGAATGGCGCTGGGAGTTCATGATCGGCGGCGTCACCCTCAACCTGAGGGATCTCGAGAAGCTGGCGGCCAAGCGCAGCCCGCTGGTGCATCACAAAGGCGCCTGGATCGAGCTGCGGCCCCTCGATCTCAAGAACGCCGAGAAGTTCTGCGCCGCCGAGCCGCCCTTCAGCCTCGACGACGCCCTGCGCATCACCGGCAACGAGGGCGAAACCCTCCAGCGCCTACCGGTGCATGCCTTCACCGCCGGCCCCCGCCTGCAGGCAGTGCTCGAGCAGTACCACCAGCAAAAGGCCCCCGATCCCCTGCCGGCGCCTCCCGGCTTCGCCGGCCAGCTGCGGCCCTACCAGGAGCGTGGCCTTGGCTGGCTGGCCTTCCTGCACCGTTTTGATCAGGGCGCCTGCCTGGCCGACGACATGGGCCTGGGCAAAACGATTCAGCTGCTCGCCTTCCTGCAGCACCTCAAGGCCGAGGAAGAGCTGAAGCGGCCGGTGCTGTTGGTGGCGCCCACCTCGGTGCTCACCAATTGGAAGCGGGAGGCAGCGGCCTTCACGCCGGAGCTGGTGGTGAACGAGCACTACGGCCCGCGCCGCCCGAACAGTCCCGAGGCGATCAAGAAGGCGCTCAAGGGCGTGGATCTGGTGCTCACCACCTATGGCCTGCTGCAGCGCGACAGCGAACTGCTGGAGGCGATCGACTGGCAGGGCGTGGTGATCGATGAAGCCCAGGCGATCAAGAACCACAACGCCAAGCAATCGATGGCGGCGCGGGATCTCGGCCGGCCCGGCCGGGGCAGCAAAAGCGGCCCCCGCTTCCGCATCGCCCTCACCGGCACCCCAGTGGAAAACCGCGTCAGCGAGCTGTGGGCGTTGATGGATTTCCTCAACCCGAAGGTGCTCGGCGATGAGCCGTTCTTCCGCCAGCGCTATCGCCTACCGATCGAGCGCTATGGCGATATGTCGTCGCTGCGGGATCTCAAGGGCCGGGTGAGCCCCTTCATCCTGCGCCGCCTCAAAACCGACAAATCGATCATTTCCGATCTACCGGAGAAGGTTGAACTCAGCGAATGGGTGGGTCTCGCTCCCGAGCAGAAGAAGCTCTACAACAAAACCGTGGAGGAGAGCCTCGATGCGATCGCACGGGCGCCGCTGGGGCAAAAGCACGGCCAGGTGCTGGCACTGCTCACCCGCCTCAAGCAGATCTGCAACCACCCGGCCCTGGCCCTCAAGCAGGATCCCGACCCCAGCGATGCCGGCTTCTTCAAAGACTTCGCCGCCCGCAGCGCCAAGGTGCAGCGGCTCGAAGAAATTCTCGAAGAGGTGATCGAAGCCGGCGATCGGGCGCTGCTGTTCACCCAGTTCGCCGAATGGGGCCATCTGCTCAAGGCGCATCTCGAGCAGAAGTGGCGCCAGGAGGTGCCCTTCCTCTACGGCAACACCAGCAAGACCGAACGCCAGGCGATGGTGGATCGCTTCCAGGACGACCCGCGCGGTCCGCAGCTGTTCCTGCTCTCGCTCAAGGCCGGCGGCGTGGGTCTCAACCTCACCCGCGCCAGCCACGTCTTCCACATCGATCGCTGGTGGAACCCCGCTGTGGAAAACCAGGCCACCGACCGCGCCTACCGGATCGGTCAGCAGAACCGCGTGATGGTGCACAAGTTCATCACCAGCGGCTCGGTGGAGGAGCGCATCGACCGGATGATCAAAGAGAAGTCGAAACTCGCCGAAGACATCGTGGGCTCCGGCGAGGACTGGCTCGGCGGCATGGACGTGAGCCAGCTCAAGGACCTGGTGACCCTCAGCGAGGACGCGTAGCAAGCGACTCGAAACCTAAAGACAAACGGAAATTAGGTCTCAGTACTGAGACATAGTCTCGAGGTCTCGGCATGATTGCAATAGCAAGCCTCTCAGCCTCCGCTCTCCGATGGAAGAGACAACCCCAAGCCATCGACCTGAGCAGCGCACTCATCTTTCCGCAATGGTGCCGCAGCCACTGCATAAACAGCTGCGCTTGATGGCCATCCTTGAGGGCATCAGCCTTAACGACCTTGTGCTGCGCGCACTGGAATCAACCGTTGCAGAACCGCAGATCACCCAGCAACATAGGCGTCACTCGAGCAGCTGAGCCATCGCGGCATGCACAGCGCAGGCAAGCCACCTCGGAACAGACTCGATGCTTTCAATATTGCGGGGCTGTTACGCAGTGCACGCAAAGAAGCACTTCGAGCCCGCCAACCTCAAGACAAACCAAGATGGGAGCTCCTAAGGCACACTGCACTAGCCGGCGGCGCGCTGATCCTTCTATCGATCGGCTTCGGGGCAACCTACGCAACACGACGGGACGCGACACTTCTTGAGCTCGAAGAAGAACGAGTTCTCCTTACTTACCGCATCCAAGAGACCCGCGCGCTGAGCAAGAACTGGGGCTACCGCAATGACAGCTTTGACCTCCTACAAGGGAAACATCCAGACTTCGCGAAACTTCACTTACGCGATCCAGATCTGCTCGGTAATGAACGCATCATGCTGTTCCTTGACCTCGAGGAGCAGACGGTCTTCAACTCGCTGCAACAAGCGCCCAGCGCAAAAGGAACTCAAGCCTTGCCGGAGCTAGAGAAATGCCTCCATGCCGTTAGCCAAGATCTGCACAAGCCCCTTCAAAGCATCACCCGAATCTGTTCAACAAGCTCCGGACCTTACATCCTTGGCGCAAGCACAATCACCAACGACACCTGGGAGGCGCCGGTATCGGGCCGGGTTGGCATTTTCACCCCGGTGAACGCTCCACCATCCGCCAGTATCCACAACGCGGAGCTGAAACATGAACTGGATGCGATCTCCAGTCGCCATCTTCAGATCAACTCCAGCCACACCAGGAGCAACGATCCCTGGCAGCTTAGCCTTGCGATTGACCAGAACTTCGGCCTTGATACTCCACCCAGGGAGATACAGGCACAACTCGTCAAGCCGATCGCCTTTTCCGCGAATGACTGGGGTCAAATTTCTCGCCCTTTGCTGATCGCAGCCACAGCGCTTGCATTCAGTCGTCAATGGAACCTGCTACAAAGGCGCAAAGCCAGACTGATCAAACAACAACAGCGTCACAACAGCTCTCAAAAAACGCGCAAGCTCCAACGCTTCAATCAAGAGCATGGGCTTCTCAATAAAGACACTTTTGCGAGACGATTCATCCAGACATCAGCCTGGAATTGGAGCCCAGGTCGGCAACTAATACTGATCGAACTCGATCTTGAAGGCGACAGAAATAGCCTTGAGGGTACCTCTATCACTCTGCAGGGACTCATGCCTGGCCTGTGCAAATACCTTGCCGGCGCCGGCTTACAGGAGACAGCCTGCCAGTACAGCCAGAACACGATTCTGGCGTGCATTCCAAAAGCAGCAGATCCTGCCAGCAGACAAACAAGCCAAGATTTCAGCGTCGCATCGCTTCATCATCGATGCGTAGAGAAACTGCACCAACAAAACATTCTTACCCCCTGGGCTCTCACCATTGCCTACACAACCGCCGAGCAGGGGAGAGCACTCACAGACCAAGTGACATCACTTTTGCTGACCACCAAGGCAGCTCGCAAGCTTGGACTGCACCAGATGGCACTCGACCAACACAATCCAGCTTTTCAGGAAGCACAACAAGAACAAAATGATATCGATTCCGTTGTCGACGCGATGCGAGGCGTCACTCCTCTCGCCATCAGCTCAGCCAACGTTTATCACTGCCCAAGCAGTGACCCCAGCCACTGGACGATTCACCATCAACAGCTGTCACCCATTTTAGCGAGTTTCGATACGAGCCGAGTCAGCGCAAGAACGCAAGTGCGCGATGAACGCAGACAATGCAAAACGGAAGAGATCTGCCATCGACTTGGCCTAGATCACATTCTGCTGAAACAGATGAGTAGCGCAGCATCAAAGCGCTGGGAAGACTCCGGCAGAACCTCAAGCGTCGCCATTCGACTGGGGAAAATCCGACCAGGCGAGCACTATGCGAGAGCCCAGCTACTGCAACGCTGCCTAGAAGCACTGCCCAATGAATTCATCGAAAACCTAATTATTGTCGTTGATACCCACAACCTCAGCGACGACGAAACGTCCATCCTCATGCAGCGCCTGCGTGGACTGGGGACCAAGATCATGAACGACAGCCCAGGACTAGGGCTCAGCCTTGAATGCGCCCCAGACCTTATGCGAATCAACTGCAAAGAACTAGACCAACATGCAACAGACACTCTGATCTCGCTTTATCGACTACTTCAGGATGCCGGCACGAAACTCAACTTCCAGTTAGTCGGCGAAGCAATCTGCAGCGAGGCTCAGTTCCACCTATGGCACAAATTGGGCCTTCGGCTTTTCGAAGGAGATTGGATTGACCGCATGGCAGAAGCGGCGAGAATTGACTATACTAAGCCTGGTTATTCCTGACCCCTTCCTAAGCGCATCATGCTGCAAAGCACGCCAACCGAAACCGCGCGAAGCCGCGCCGGAGCGCTGTTGGCGCTGATCGATCAGCCGGAAATTCGCGGGCTGAGTCTGCAGTCGCTGTCGTTGCTACTCACCATCCATATCAATCCAAGCGACCTGAGCCTGAACGAGATGTCGGAACGCTCCAGCTCGCGAGCCACCACCTTCCGCTGCTTGGCCCGCTTGATCGAGCTCCATCTGATCGAAGCCCGCGATCACCCCCTCGATCGAAGGCGAACGATTTATGCCCTCAGTGCCTCCGGCTCCGAATTGCTGAACCGCTGCCTCGGATCGGCCAAAATGGATGGATGAATCTCGGTTCCACTGATCACGGCATCACCACCCAGCTGGGTGACCAAGGGCTGACCCACCAGCCCTGGTGGGTGGAGCAGTGGATGGAGCTGATCAACGGCTACCGCTTCAAGAAACGGCTGGAGCGCGCCTGGGAGTACGCCCGCAGTGGCAACGTGCTCTCGATCCGCTTCGAGGGGCGACGCGTGCACGCCCGCGTGCAGGGCAGCGGTGAAGACCCCTACAAGGTGAAGCTCTGGCTCGACGTACTCAGCGACGACGACTGGGGCTATGTGCTCGAAGCCCTCGGCCAGAGAGCCCGCTGGTCGGCCCAACTGCTGGCGGGTGTGATGCCGCAGGACATCGAGCGCGCCTTTGCCGCCAGCGGCCGGCGCCTGTTCCCGTTCAAGTTGCAGGAGGTGCGTAGCGAATGCACCTGCCCCGACAAGATCAACCCCTGCAAACACGTGAGCGCCGTCTACTACCTGATGGGCGAGCGCTTCAGCGAAGACCCCTTTGTGCTCTTCCAGCTGCGGGGCCGCACCCGCGCCCAGCTGCTCAGCGATCTGGCGGTGCAGCGGCGGGCACTGCTGGCGAAGAAGGCCAAAGAAGCGAAGGAGGCGGCTCCAGCCGATGCGCCCCCGCAGCCAGCCGCCGAAGGCTCCCTTAACCCTGCCCCCGCAGCCATCCGCGATCCCAACCGCTGGTGGAATTACGGCGCCGCCCTCGATCCGGGGCTCGTGGTGATCACCCCAGCGATGGAGGGCGACACCGGCCTGGATGAAGCCGGCCCGTTGCCCCTCGCGGAAGACGGCCGCTTCCCCGAAGCCGGCAAGCTCTTTGTGGAACAGCTCAAAGCCCATGGGGCGGCCTGCGGCACCGCGGCGATGGCCACCGCCATGGCTGCCGGCAGCAACAACGGCGAGGGCGACGCGGGCAGCAGCGCCCAAGCCTGAGGTGCTCGGCTCGCCCCGCCGCCGACGCCTGCGGCGCCTGACCGTGGCCCAATCCCCGGCCCCCTGGCTCACACCTGGCAAGCAACACCTCGCCTGCTGCATCCTGCGCTCGTTCGAGCGCGCGTTCGGCCGGCCGCTGCTGGCAGGCGCCGCAACGCACGATGACCTCCAGGCTGCTCAGCTGCTGTTCCGAGCTGACACCGTGGTGCTCGCCCACGACGGCGGCTCCGATCCCGCCCTGATCTACGCCAACGCCGCCGCTCTGCAGCTGTGGGAGCGCAGCTGGGCCGCCATGATCGGCATGCCCTCGCGGCTCACCGCGGAACCCCAGGAGCGCGCCAGCCGCGCTCAGATGCTCGCTACCGCCCTGCAACAACACGCCAGCGAGGGCTACAGCGGCGTGCGCATCAGCCAAAGCGGTCGTCGCTTTCAGATCCACAACGCCCGCCTCTGGACCCTCTGGGGCCCCGGCGATCAACCCTGCGGCCAGGCGGCGGCGTTCAGCAATTGGTGGTGGCTCTAGCTCAACGTTCGGTTCTCCCGAAAACACTGGTGGTGCAGCCGAACCAGGGGTGTGAGCACCGCACCCAAAGGGTCGGTTCTTGCACTGCTGGCGATCAAACAAGCCGAGCACATTGGCGTTGCGGGTGAACACCCCGCACCCGCACATTCAGGAGACACAGCCATGCTGACTCTGCGCCAATCCGCTTTCGATCGCACCGCTTTTGATCGCCTCGAGTCCGACCTGTTCAAGCGCCTCGAGCAACAGCTGCACACCGCCGAGCGCGTTCCCGCCGCCGAAGTGCGCGAAACCGAAGCCGGCTACAGCATCTGCCTGGAGCTGCCCGGCGTCGAGCGCGACTCCATCGACGTCAAAGCCACAGACCGCAACCTGGTAATCAGCGCCGAACGCCGCGCCCCGCAAGCCGAAAGCACCGACGGCGACCCCCAACCCACTGGTGCTGCCACCCTGCTGAGCGAGATCCGTTACGGCACCTGGAGCCGCAGCTTCCGCTTCCCCTCCGGCATCAACCGTGAAGCGGTGCAGGCCGTGTATCGCGACGGACTGCTCACGGTGGAGGTGCCCAAGGCCCAGACCCTCACCAGCGTGAGCGTGAAGGTGGAAGGCTGAAACACACCGCGCGGCGCCACGCTGCCATCGCCATCACACCAATCGAGACGGGAGCTACCCCGGCCCAACGGCCGGGGTTTTTCATGGCCGCCGCAAACCCGACGCTGCTGTGACACTCAGCCCAGGGAGGAATCGGGTCAATACGCACCCCTGTCATCAGAGATAGGCCCTTACCCCCGCCGCCTTACCTACAGTTCGCCTCAATCGCGAGCGGAATCCATGGCTGAGACAGCCGTTGCCAGCACACCGCGCCTGAGCCTGCAGTGCGAGGCCATCGCCGCTGATACCACCACGATCCGCTCGCTCGATTGGGACCGCAGCCGCTTCGATATTGAGTTCGGTCTGCGCAATGGCACCACATACAACAGCTTTCTGGTGCGGGGTGAGCGCACCGCCCTGATCGACACCAGCCATCTGAAGTTCGAGGGCAGCTGGCTGCCGCTGCTGCAGGAGCAGATCGATCCGAAGGCGATCGACCACCTGATCGTGAGCCACACCGAGCCCGATCACTCCGGCCTGATCGGCCACCTGATCGACCTCAACCCCGAGATCGAGATCGTGGGTTCCAAGGTGGCGATCCAGTTCCTGGAAAACCAGGTGCACCGCCCCTTCAAGAGCCGCGCGGTGAAAAGCGGCGAAGAGCTGGATCTGGGCACGAATCCCGAAAGCGGCGTGCAACACCGCTTCGAGTTCCTCAGCGCGCCCAACCTGCACTGGCCCGACACGATCTTTTCGTTCGATCACGGCACCGGCATCCTCTACACCTGCGACGCCTTCGGCCTGCACTACTGCTCCGATGACGTGTTCGATGTGGATCCCGGCGCCATCGCTCCGGACTTCCGCTTCTATTACGACTGCCTGATGGGCCCCAACGCCCGCAGCGTGCTGCAGGCGATGAAGCGCATGGACGCGCTGCCGGCAATCAACACCGTGGCCGTGGGCCATGGGCCGCTGCTACGCGAACACCTCAGCCTCTGGCTCTCCGATTACCGCGAGTGGAGTGAAGGCCGCAGCAAGGGCGAAGCCTACGCGGCCGTTTGCTACGTGAGCCAATACGGCTTCTGCGATCGCCTCAGCCAGGCCATCGCCCGCGGCATCGGCAAGGCGGAAGCCCAAGTGCAACTGGTGGATCTACGCGCCACCGATGCCCAGGAACTGAGCGCCCTGATCGGTGAAGCCAGCGCCGTGGTGGTCCCCACCTGGCCCGCCAACCCCGATGCCGACCTGCAGGCTTCCATCGGCACTCTGCTCGCAGCACTCCAACCCAAGCAGTGGGTTGCCACCTACGACGCCTACGGCGGCAACGACGAACCGATCGACACGGTGGCCTCCCAGTTACGCGGCCTGGGCCAGAAGGAAGCCTTCGAGCCGCTGCGCATCCGCCAGGTGCCCGACGGCAACGACTACCAGCGCTGCGAAGAAGCCGGCACCGACCTCGGCCAACTACTCACCCGCGCCAAGACGATCGCCGCGATGAAGTCGCTCGATGGCGACCTCGACAAAGCCCTCGGACGCCTCTCGGGTGGCCTGTATGTGGTGACCGCTCGCCAGGAGGAGCGCGCCTCGGCGATGGTGGCCAGCTGGGTGAGCCAGGCCAGTTTCGAGCCGCCGGGTATCACCGTGGCCGTGGCCAAAGACCGCGCCATCGAAGCGTTGATGCAGGTGGGTGATCGCTTCGTGCTCAACATCCTGCGGGAGGACAACCACCAGCCGCTGCTGCGCCATTTCCTCAAGCGCTTCCCCCCCGGCGCCGACCGCTTCGCCGGAGTAGCCACCCTTGATGGCGTGGCAGCCGGCGGCCCCGTGCTCGGCGACGCCCTGGCCTACCTGGGGTGCCGCGTGCAGCAGCGCATGGAAGGGCCCGACCACTGGATCATCTATGCCGAGGTGGAGCAGGGCAACGTGGCCGACACCGAAGCCTCCACCGCCGTGCACCACCGCAAAGTGGGGAACCACTACTGAGCCGTTGGCTCGGTCGTGCGCTCAGCGATTGCGTACGAACGTTCCGCTGTCATCCACCTTGAGGATGAACACCGGCACCTTCAAGCGATTACCCGTCAGGGGATCGATGCTGATCGTGCCGGTCTGTCCCTTGTAGTTGCGGGTGTGCAGAAGGGCATCAAGAGTCGGGGTGAACGCCGTGCTCTCCACCTGCTCCATCGCACGGGCCAAGACCTGCAGGGAGTCGTAGGTGAAGGTGCCCCATACCCCAGGTGTGCGATCAAACCGCTCTTCGTAGGCCGCCACATAGGACTTGGCCTTGGGCAGCTGGGCTGCCTCCGGTACGCCGCTGAACAGACAGGTGCGTGCCACATCCAAACCAGCCTCTGTCACAAAAGCTGGATCAACGTTGGCCAGACCGAAGAAGCGTTGCGCTGAACCACCAGCAGCAGCCAAGCCACGGGCAATGGCGGCACCCTCGGGGTAATAGGTGCTCACGTACACCAGGCCAGGGGCCTCAGCCAGAGCCTGTTCAATCGCAGCGCTGTAGTCGCCGGAGCCCGGGCTAATACTGAAGCGATCAACCACCACCCCGTTAGCTTCGAGAGCGGCCTCTACCCGATCGGCCATCCCAACGGTGTACGTGGAGGGATCCACCAGCATCGAAACGCGCTGAACACCTGTCGATAGGATGTAATCGGTTTCTATCGGTGCGATCTGACTGTTCTTGGGTTGAACCGTTAACCCCTGCCCACTGGTGTCATCGGTGGAGGTGAGATGCACCGGCAGAATCTGTTGGCTGAGGAAGTACGGGAGATTGAGTATCCCAACACTTGAGTTATACGGTCCGATCACAGCGTCAGCCCCCAGGCGTTTCAACCGCCTGGCCACGCGCAAGGCACGATCGGGATCAGCCCGATCATCTGCCCGCAGCAACTTCACTGGGCGACCCAAAATCCCCCCCTCAAGGTTGAGCTGCTCGGCGGCCAGCTTGGCTCCACGCCACATGTCGCGACCGGTGGAGCTTTGATCACCGCTCAGCGGCCCCTCTAAACCAACCAAGATCGGCTCATTGTCGGCCTGCCGAAACCACGGAATCTGCCCTCCCAGTGCTTGCACTGGAAAAGCAGCAAACGACGCTGGTTCCATCATTCTCTGGCTGATTGCACGGAAGCTAGGCGCGGTTCTGGCGCCGGGCAGAAACTGGCGACTCTTCGAGGGGAAACGTTGAGGCGGACTCCCTAAAGTTGGTTGGGTGCGAACGGCAACGGATGGGTGCGAACGACGCGGCACGTCGGGTGATCCAGCTGCCGATCGAAGAGGGATTGATCTGTCTTCGCGGCCTGAGCCCAAAGCGGCTGCGTTTTGAGGTGGAGTACGGCCTCGAACGCGGCACAACGGCGAACAGTTTCCTGTTCCTGCCATCTGCCTCAAGCCCCGTAGAAGGCAGCGAGAGCATCGGCAGCTCTGCTGCTCTGCTCGTGCATCCCCCCGGCGCTTCCTTCGCCGAGCCCTACCTGGAGGCCCTCAAGGCACTGGTGCCGGCCAGCGACGAACTCCAGGTGGTGGTGAGCCATGTGAACCCCAACCGCGTTGCCCTACTGCACGCGTTAGCAGACCACTGGAGCAAGCTGCGCCTGATCGCCTCCAACCCCGGCGCCAAGCTGCTGAACGAGCTCTGGCTACAGCGCAAGCCCAGTCCACCGGGCCATGAAACCGAATCCGATCCGATCCCAAGCCTGCCTCCGATCACGGTCGTGCGGGGCGAAGACAGCATCGAGCGGCCCGATGGCTACCGGCTGATGCTGCTGTCGGTGCCAACACCTCGCTGGCCCGGCGGGCTGATGGCCTTCGAGGAAACCACCGGCCTACTGATGAGCGGCAAGTTCTTTGCCGCGCACCTCTGCAGCGAGCACTGGGCCGAAAGCAGCCGCAGCAGCACTGAGGAAGACCGCCGCTACTTCTACGACTGCCTAATGGCGCCGATGGCGCGGCAGGTGGAATCGGTACTCAACCGGATCGACGAACTGCCGATCCGAACAATTGCCCCTGGCCATGGTCCGGCCATCGCCGAAAGCTGGCGAAGCCTGCTGGTGGACTATCGCCGCTGGGGCGAGGCCCAGGAGCGCAGCAGTCTCTCAGTGGCTCTGCTCTTCGCCAGCGCTTACGGGAACACCGCCGCCATTGCCGATGGTCTGGCCCAGGGCGTCTCCCGCACCGGGGTGCGGGTGGAAAGCATCAACTGCGAATTCACACCGCCCGACAAGCTGCTGACAGCGATCCGCAGCTGCGATGCCGTGCTGATCGGCTCACCCACCCTGGGGGGCCATGCACCCACGCCCATCGTGTCGGCCCTGGGAACCCTGCTGGCAGAAGGCGACCGCGCCAAGCCAGTGGGAGTGTTCGGCAGTTTCGGCTGGAGCGGCGAGGCTCTCGACCTGCTGGAGAGCAAATTGCGCGACGGTGGCTTCCGCTTCGCCTTCGAGCCCATCAAGGTGAAGTTCAGCCCCGATGCAGCCACCCTCAAAACGATTGAGGAAACCGGCACCGCCCTGGGGCGCAGTTTGCTGAGCGAGCAGCGCAAAGCCCAACGGCGGGCGGTGGCCAGCGGTGGCCTGAGCGAAAGCCGCAGCAACCCTGCTGTGCAGGCCCTCGGCCGGGTGGTGGGCTCTCTCTGCGTGCTCACCACCGTGAAGGGCTCCGACAGCTCACGGTTGAGCGGGGCGATGGTGGCCAGCTGGGTGAGCCAGGGCAGCTTCAGCCCACCCGGTTTAACGGTGGCTGTTGCCAAGGACCGCGCTGTTGAAGCGCTACTGCATGTGGGGGACAGTTTTGCCCTCAACGTGTTGGCGGCGGGCCGTGAAACCGGACCGATGAAGCAATTCCTGCAACCGTTCTCCCCAGGTGCAGATCGATTTGCAGGTTTGGAGCTGGAGCAAAGCCCCGGGGGTATGCCCGTGCTGCCAGATGCTCTGGCCTGGCTCGAATGCACGGTGAAGCAGCGGATGGAATGCGGCGACCACTGGCTGATCTACGCCGAAGTGGATGCGGGCGCAGTGCTTGATGCCTTAGCAACCACTGCTGTGCACCAGCGGCGCAGCGGAGCGAACTACTGAGCGTGGAGCACAACTGAGTTGACAGGTGCGCGTCGCTCACGCACCTGTCAACTCAGTTGTATGAACGACGCAAACGGCCTGATCGGCTGGCGCCTGACTCAGGCCGCCTGAGGCGGGGGCGGTGTGGAGCCGCCCACCACAAACGGGAGTACGACCGTGGCCCAACGCTCCGGGCGCGCCGGACGGCTACGGCGGGGGCGACGCACACCAAAGGGAACGCGCACCACATTGGTGCCTTCAACGCGAAGGGTTTGATCACTTGCCAGGTTCGGCAGGGACAGATCGGAGCGACTGTTGCCTGCCGATGTGATCGTCGTGGTTCCGTGGTCGTCAACGCTCATGATTGCTCCTCGATACCGGTGTCACCCGATCCGCAGTGATCGCTGTAGTTGCAGCAGAACCTGACGGAAAAGCAAGGGTGCATGCGAGAAGAATTTCCGCATTTGTGGTTCCGAAGAAATTTAGACGCAAAACTGGCGATATCAACCTCTGCTCAAGCTCTGCGTCGCCAGTTCCTCGACCGACGGGCACGTGCACACCAAATTGCGATCACCGAAGGCGTTATCAATGCGCGCCACCGCGGGCCAGAGCTTGCTGGCGAGCTGGTGTTCGCCAGCGGGATATCCAGCCTGCGCGCGGCTGTAGGGGCGATCCCAGTGCTCGGCCATCACCGCCACCAGGGTGTGAGGCGCCCGTTTGAGGGGGTTGTCGGCCGGATCGCGCTCACCGGCCTCGATCGCCGCGGCCTCGGCGCGAATGGCCGTCATCGCCTGAACGAAGCGCTCCAGCTCAGCCAGCCCTTCGCTTTCGGTGGGCTCCACCATCACGGTGCCGGCCACCGGCCAGCTCACGGTGGGGGCATGGAAGCCGTAATCCATCAGACGCTTGGCCAGATCATCCACCTCAAGGCCGGCGCTGCGCTTCAGGGGCCGCAGATCGAGGATGCATTCGTGGGCCACACGGCCGCCAACGCCGCGGTAGAGCACCGGGAAGTGGGGCTCAAGCCGCTCCGCCAGCCAGTTGGCCGCGAGCAGCGCCACGGCTGAGGCCTGGCGCAGGCCAGCTCCACCCATCAAACGGATGTACATCCAGCTGATGGGAAGGATGCTGGCGCTGCCCCAGGGGGCGGCACTCACCGGTCCGATCGGTTGATCGCCACCGCAGCGCTCCGCCAGGGGGTGACCCGGCAGGAACGGCAGCAGATGCTCCGCCACGGCGATGGGCCCCACGCCGGGGCCACCGCCGCCATGGGGGATGCAGAAGGTCTTGTGCAGGTTGAGATGGCACACGTCGGCGCCATAGAGGCCGGGCTTGGCCAGCCCCACCTGGGCGTTGAGGTTGGCGCCATCGAGATACACCTGGCCGCCATGGGCATGCACGAGGGCGCAGATCTCCTGAATCCCCTGCTCAAACACCCCATGGGTGGAGGGGTAGGTGACCATCAGCGCCGCCAGCCGATCGCTGTGCTGCTCCGCCTTGGCCTGCAGATCGGTGCGATCGATGTTGCCCTGCTCGTCGCACGCCACAGGCACCACCTGCATGCCCGCCATCACGGCGCTGGCGGGATTGGTGCCGTGGGCGCTGGTGGGGATCAGGCAAATGTTGCGCTGATGCTCGCCGCGGCTGCGCTGCCAGGCGCGGATCACCAGCAAGCCGGCGTATTCCCCTTGGGAACCGGCATTGGGCTGCAATGACACGCCGGCAAAGCCGGTGATCGCCGCCAGCCAGCGCTCGAGGTCGGCCACCAGGCGCCGATAGCCAGCGCTCTGGGCCGCAGGGGCAAAGGGGTGGAGCCCCGCAAAGGCGGGCCAGCTCACGGGCTGCAACTCAGCAGCTGCGTTGAGCTTCATCGTGCAGCTGCCCAGCGGGATCATCCCGTGCACCAGGGAAAAATCGCGGGCCACCAGGCGCTGGATGTAGCGCAGCAGCTCCGTTTCGCTGCGGTAGCGGTGGAACACCTCCTGCTGCAGCCAAGGGCGGTGGCGTCGAGGCACCGCGTCAGCCCAAAGCGCCTCTTCGGGCGACTCGCTGGTGCTGGCAACCGCTAGCTCCTGCTGGAGCTGCGCCTCCAAATCCGCCAGCTGAGGCACCGGGTTGGATCCAGCCACAGGCGCCAGGGCCTCGAGCAGCTGCTGCAGTTCAGCGCGGCTGCTGCGCTCATCGAGGCTGATGGCGAGCCCGCCTGACTCAGGGCGCAGGTTGAAGCCGGCGGCTTCCGCCGCGGCCAACAGCTCGGACGACGCAGGGGTACTCAGCCGCAACGTGTCAAAGCCGAAGCCCGGTTCGATGCGGAGCCCCAGCTCGGACAGGCCACGGCGCAACAGCTCCCGCAGCACCAACACGCGGCGAGCGATCGCAGCCAGGCCTTCAGGCCCGTGATGCACCGCGTAGAAACCGGCAAGAACGGCGAGCAACACCTGAGCCGTGCAGATGTTGCTGGTGGCCTTGTCGCGGCGGATGTGCTGCTCGCGGGTCTGGAGGGCCAGGCGCAGGGCCGGGCGCCCCTCCGCATCCACCGATTGCCCCACCAGTCGCCCCGGAATCCGGCGCTGATGGGCAGTGGTGGTGGCAAAGAAGGCGGCGTGGGGCCCGCCAAAACCCAGGGGGATCCCGAAACGCTGGCTGCTGCCGATGGCAATCTCGGCGCCCAGCTCCCCCACGGGCTTCAGCAACACCTGGGCCAGCGGATCCACCGCAACCGTCACCAGCACGCCCGCCGCGCGGGCAGAGGCGATCAGCTCGGTGGGATCCCACAGCCCACCACCGGCACCGGGCAACTGCAACAACAGCCCGAAAGCTCCCGCGAAGGGGGCAGCGCCGCTGGCCTCAGCAGCCTGGAGCGCCTGCGGCTCCACTCGCACCAGCTCGATGCCCAGCGGCTCAGCTCGGGTCTGCAGCACCGCCCAGGTCTGCGGCAGAACCTCGGCATCCACAAGAAAGCGCTGGGCGCTGGCATCGCGGCAGGCGCCGTAGCTCAGGCTCATCGCCTCAGCGGCAGCCGTGGCCTCATCCAGCAAGGAGGCATTGGCGATCGGCAGCCCCGTGAGCTCGCTGATCAGGGTCTGGAAATTGAGCAGTGCCTCCAGGCGCCCCTGGCTGATCTCAGCCTGGTAGGGCGTGTACGCCGTGTACCAGGCAGGGTTTTCAAACACGTGGCGCTGCAGCAACGCCGGTGTGTTGCAGTCGTGGTAGCCGAGGCCGATCAGGCTGCGGCGCACCTGGTTGTTAGCAGCGATTTGCTGGAGTTCCGCTAGGGCATCCGCCTCACCGCAGCCCGCCGGCAAACCTTCCGCCGCTGCAGCGGCATCGAGGCGGATCGCTTCCGGCACCACCTCTGCAATCAGCTCCTCCAGAGAACCGAGGCCGAGATCGTCCAGCATTGCGGCCTGCTCAGCAGCGGTGGGGCCGATGTGGCGGGCAACGAAAGGGCTGAGCCCCGGGCCGTGATCAGTTCCCATCAACCTTGGCGCCGTAAGTGACCGCATCCATCAGACCCTCAAGCTGCGCCGGATCGCTGGGCCGCACCAGTAGCAGCCAGCCCTCGCCGTAGGGATCGTTTTGAAGCTCCTCAGGGCTCGCGAGCACGGCTTCATTGCGGGCTTCGATGGCGCCGCTGATCGGTGCAATGACCTCTTCCACAGCTTTGACCGATTCCACGGAGCCGAAGCTGCTGCCCTGGCTGAGGCTGACCCCCACCTCCGGGAGCTCTACAAACACGATGTCGCCAAGCTGATCCACAGCGAAGGCACTGATGCCGATGCGCACCAGCTCCCCCTCAGCCCGGGCGTACTCGTGGCTGTCGGCGTAACGGCAGTCGTCGGGATAGCTGAGGGCCATGGGGCCGCCTAGGCGGATCGTTGCGTTGCAGTTTGTCGGAAATCGGGGCTAGCGGGTTGAGACGCCGCCAGGCGTGCAGCTCCCGCAACACTGTCCCAAGTTCCGTACAGACCTGACAGAACCAGCGATACCCACCGGCCGGGGGGCTACCAGCCTTCAGCCTGCTGTCGGGGCCCGCACCACCCCGCGTCCGCCAACGCCACCAGCGCCCGCTCCAGAGCCAGCTCAGCGTGGGCTGCGGTGGTGCCGCCCTGGGCATAGAGCACGTAGGGCTCGCGCAACGGGCCGTCGGCGGAGAACTCGCTGGTGCTGCCATCGATGAAGGTGCCGCCAGCCATCACCAGCTCACTGGCGTAGCCGGGCATCGGTGCTGGCACCGGGTCGAGATAACTGCCCACGGGCGAACAGGCCTGGAACGCACGGCACACCGCCTTCAGCGGTTCGGGTGAACCGAAACGCACCGCCTGGATCACATCACTGCGCACCCCGCCCACCAGGGGCTTCACCGCATACCCCAACCCTTCGAACACCGCTGCGGTGAGTTCGGCGCAGAGCAGGGCTTCGCTCACCATCTGCGGCGCCAGAAACAGCCCCTGAAACAGCAACCGGTGCAGATCAAAGCCCGTGCCGCCCTCGCTGCCGATGCCCGGGGCCGTGAGCCGGCAGCAGGCCTGCTCCACAAGCTCGGCTCGCCCGGCCACGTAGCCACCAGTTGGCGCAATGGTGCCTCCGAGGTTCTTGATCAGGGAGCCCGCCATCAGATCCGCCCCCACCGCCGTGGGCTCCTGCAGCTCGACCAGTTCGCCATAGCAGTTGTCCACAAACACCAGGCAATCGGGCTGGATGGCCTTCACCCGCTCCAACAGCCGGCCGATCTGTTCCACCGTGAGCGAGGGGCGCCAGCTGTAGCCGCAGCTGCGCTGAATCAGCACCATGCGGGTGGACAAGGCCAGAGCGCCTGCGATCCCCGCCTCATCCACGCTGCCATCAGCAAGCAGATCGAGCTCGTCGTAAGCGATGCCGAACTCGGCCAGCGAACCCTGGCCGCTGCCGCGGATGCCGATCACCTCCTCGAGCGTGTCGTAGGGGCGGCCGGTGAGGGCGAGCAGGCGATCGCCAGGGCGCAGCACGCCGTAGAGGGCAGAGGCGATGGCGTGGGTACCACTCACGAACTGCAGCCGCACGGCGGCGGCCTCGGCCTGGAGCACCTGGGCGAAGACGCGATCGAGCACCTCACGGCCCAGATCACCGTGGCCGTAGCCGCTCACCGAAGCGAAGTGATGCACCCCGAGCCGCTCGCTACGGAAGGCCTCCAGCACCCGCTCCAGCCGCGGCTTCACGCCGGCGCGGCGCTCCCTGGCCACAGGCGCGATGCGCTCCAACGCAGCAGCCAGCTGATCAGCCGCCCAGGCCTGATGAGGGGCGCTCATGGCAAAAAACAACGCAACCCCATGCTGCAGGGCGCGTGACGGTCGACCATCCGTCTAGATTTTTTCGGATTGGTGTGTCGGCTACAGCGCTCCGCTGTGGTCTGCCTCCCCAGGCCAGTGGTGCGTTGGTCCCGCGGGACCATCCAACGAACCGGAGCCTGCGCATCCCTTAGGAGTTCACTTTGGTCATCGCCCCTGACGCCGCGTCCGCGGCACGCACCCAACGCGTCAGCGTTGACCAGGATGGCAGCACAGGCAGTTACAGCGAAGCTCAGGAATCACGCATGCGGGCTGCCCTGGTGGTGCCCCGCGCGCCCCTGCCCCGCAGCCAGCGCAAATACAAGCTCGGCACCACCGGCTTCATGCTGGCCATTCACGTGGGCGCCGTGTTCGCACTGCTGCCTCAGTACTGGAGCTGGCAGGGCCTGGTAGCTCTTGCCGTTTTGTATTGGACCACCGTTCTCGGGGTGACCCTGGGCCTGCACCGCCTGGTGGCCCACCGCAGCTTTGTGGCCCCGAAGTGGGTGGAGCGGGTGCTGGTGCTGATGGGCACCCTGGCCTGCCAAAGCGGCCCGATCGAATGGGTGGGCCTGCACCGCCACCACCACAAATTCTCCGACCAGCCCAACGACCACCACGACGCTGCCCGCGGCCTGTGGTGGGCCCACAGCGAGTGGATGCTGCACGACATCCCCGCCATCAAAGAGCTGCATCGCTTCACCGGTGACCTGCTCCAGGACCCCTTCTATCGATGGCTGGATCGCTGGTTCCTGCTGCTGCAACTTCCTCTCGGCGCTGCCCTCTATTGGTATGGCAACGCATCGCAGGTACACGGCGGTGGCCTGGGCATTGTGCTCTGGGCGATCCCGCTTCGCCTAGTGCTCGTCTATCACGTGACCTGGCTGGTGAACTCCGCCACTCACGCCTTCGGCTACCGCAACTTCGATTGCCCCGATCTCTCCCGTAACTGCTGGTGGGTGGCGATCCTCAGCTTCGGTGAGGGGTGGCACAACAACCACCACGCCCACCCCTCCAGCGCCCGCCACGGCTTGCGCTGGTTTGAATTCGACATCACCTGGCAGCACATCAAGCTGCTGCGAGCCCTGGGCTGGGCCAAGCGCATCCGTGAAGCGCGCTACCCGGCTTGAAGCTGCCGGCGGATCGCCTCCGCCAAATCTGTTTCTTCCTCCCCCGAGCCCGGTTGCACCAGCAGCCGGGCTTTTTGCCGCAACAGCTCCAGAAACTGATCGGCGCTGAGCTCCTCCTCCTGGGTGGCACCCAGCGCCGCCAGGGTGAGGCGCAGATCGTTCAGCTCCGCATCCAGCTCCTCCGCGCTGAAGTCGCGCTGGCCGGCCATCACCTCCGCAAAACGCTCGCGGCGCTGGCGCTTCTCCACCGGGTAGGCCGCCATCACAGGCTCACGGCACAACCGCCAGGGCCGGCTGGCCGTGAACAGCTCCGCCAGGGCAGCGCTCAAGCCCGCCGCTTCATCCGCCTGGATGCGCAGATCGAAGCCGGAGGGCAAAGCTCGCAGCCCCACGAAGATCTCGAACAGCTGGGCTGGGCCCAGGGCCGTGCCGTCGTCGGCCAGTAGCGGCAGAGCGGAAGCCTGCAGGGCCGAGAGCAACTCCGGTTGATCCGCCAGTTGTTCGGCGAGGCCGCCCGCCGGGCCTTGAGCGGCAGCCTCTTCTGCCAACAGTTGGTTGATCCGCCCCAACGCCACAAACAGCTCCGGCCCGGGGGAGGCGAGCTTGCGGTTGCGCAGGTTGGAGAGCTGCGAGTTGTGCACGCGTCCCAGATCGAGGCGCTCCGCCAGGGCCGGCAACACCCGCTGGCTCCAGCCGTTGCGCTCATGCCACACCTTGATCAGATGACCGAACGCATCACGCCCTGATTCGAGCTCACTCCGATAATCCACTCGATACGGATCCGTACTGCTACCATTTTATCGGACACATCCGGAGGGCCCATGACGGCCACCATCACTCGCCCCGGCAGCGTGCAGCATCTGCACCGCCCGCGCGGCGCGCACCACGACATCGCCCCCGTCACCCCTGAAGCCCAGGGGCGGGACTGGGCTGTGATCCTGTTCATGGGAGCCCTCCACGTGCTCGCCCTGGTGGCATTGCTACCCCAGTTCTGGAGTCTCACCGCCATCGGCACCCTGGCGGTTCTCTATTGGGTCACCGCCTGTCTCGGGGTGACCATCGGGTACCACCGCCTGCTCAGTCACCGCGCCTTCCGGGTGCCGCGCTGGCTGGAGCGCTTCTTCGCCACCTGCGGCGCCCTCAGCTGCCAGCACGGCCCGATCGATTGGGTGGGCCTGCACCGCCATCACCACAAGTTTTCCGATACGGAACCAGATCACCACAACAGCCACCGCGGCTTCTGGTGGAGCCACATGGGCTGGATGTTCCGTCCCATCCCTGCCAAGGGAGCGATCCCGCGCCTCACGGGCGATCTGGTCGCCGATCCCTACTACCGCTGGCTGAACAACAACTTCCTGCTGCTGCAGCTGCCCCTGGCCGGCCTCCTCTTTTGGCTTGGCACCATCACCGGTGCTGGCGGCTGGGCCCTGGTGCTCTGGGGCATTCCCTTGCGCCTGGTGCTCGTGTATCACGCCACCTGGCTGGTGAACTCCGCCACCCACCGCTGGGGCTACGTGCTGCACGAAAGCGGTGATGGCTCCCGCAACAACCCCTGGGTGGCCGCGGTGACCTTCGGCGAGGGCTGGCACAACACCCACCACGCCTACCCCCACTCCGCCCGTCACGGCTGGGGCCGCCGCGAGCCCGACCTCACCTGGCTGCACATCCGCGCCATGCAACGCCTCGGCCTGGCCACCCAGGTGCGCTTGCCAGCTCCGCTCACCCAAGGTGCCCAGGCACCCGTGGCGTAGGCTGACCCATCGCCCATCCGTTGATCGTTAGTTCGTAGATCCCATGGCCAAGCGCGTTTCCGTGGTCCTCAGCGAGGACGTCCTCAGCCTGGGTAAGGACGGCGATCTGGTTGAAGTGGCCCCTGGCTACGCCCGCAACTTCCTGCTGCCCCAAGGCAAGGCTGTGCCCCTCACCCCCGCCGTGATGCGCCAGGTGGAGCACCGCCGCGCCAAGGAGGCCGAGCGCCAAGCCGCCCTCAAGGCCGAGGCTGTTGCCTTCCGCACCGCCCTCGACACCATCGGCCGCTTCACAGTGAAGAAGCAAACCGGTGGCGACGACGTGCTGTTCGGCACCGTGACCAACGGTGACGTGGCCGAGGCCATCGAAGCCGCCACCAAGAAGGAAGTGGATCGCCGCGACATCATCGTTCCCGAAATCCACCGCACCGGCACCTACAAGGTGCAGGTGAAGCTGCACAGCGAAGTGACCGCAGAAATCAACCTGGAAGTGGTGAGCCACTGATCCAGGCGATCTGCTCATCGGTCGCCAGCCACGGGTTGCAGCTCGCAACCGTGACAGGAGAATGGTGATCCCCTTTGCCGTCAGGCCCTGCAGGGTCTGGCGGTTTTTTATTCCTTACCACCCCTCTTCGGCAGCACCCCGGCCATGGTGAGCGTTCCCCTCAGCAACCTCGATCCCGAGGAGGGTCAGAGCCGCCGGCCGGGCTCCCGCAGCCGGCCCCGCGATGAGGCCAGCTTCGAGGCGATGCCCGATGGCGTGCCACCGCAAAACCTCGAAGCCGAGGAAGCGGTGCTCGGCGGCATCCTGCTCGACCCCGATGCCATCGGCCGCGTGGCCGATGTGCTGCAGCCGGAGGCCTTCTATCTCACGGCCCACCGCGAGATCTATCGAACCGCCTTGATGCTGCACGGGCAGGGCAAACCCACCGACCTCACGGCGATGACCGCCTGGCTGGCGGACACCGGCGCCCTCGAGAAGGTGGGTGGCAGCGGTCGGCTGGTGGAGCTGGTGGAGCGCACCCTCTCCACCGCGTCGATCGACCAGGTGGCGCGCTTGGTGATGGACAAGTTCCTGCGGCGCCAGCTGATCCGCTCCGGCAACGAGGTGATCCAGCTGGGCTTCGATCAGAGCAAGCCGATGGAGCAGGTGCTCGATGAGGCGGAGCAAAAGATCTTCGCCATCAGTCAAGAGAAGCCGAGCGTCGGCCTCACCCCCACCGCCGAGATCCTCACCGCCACCTTCAACGAGATCGAAAGCCGCTCCCTAGGCACGGCTGTGGCCGGCATCCCTGTGAACTTCTACGACCTCGATGCCATGACCCAGGGGCTGCAGCGCAGCGACCTGATCATCATTGCCGGCCGCCCCGCCATGGGCAAAACCGCGATCACGCTCAACCTGGCCAAGAACGTGGCCCAGCTCCACCAGCTGCCGGTGTGCGTGTTCTCCCTGGAGATGAGCAAAGAGCAGCTCACTTACCGCCTGCTGGCGATGGAGGTGGGCATCGAAAGCGGTCGCCTGCGCACCGGCCGGCTGCAGCCGGAGGAATGGCCGCTGCTCGGCCAGGGCATCAGCACCCTCGGGCAGATGCCGATCTACATCGACGACAAACCCAATGCGGGCGTACTGGAGATGCGCTCGCTCTGCCGGCGGCTGATGGCCGAATCCGGCAAGGAGCTGGGGCTGGTGGTGATCGACTACCTGCAGCTGATGGAAGGCAGCGGCTCCGACAACCGCGTGCAGGAGCTCTCCCGCATCACCCGGGGCCTCAAACAGATGGCCCGCGAACTCAACGTGCCGGTGATCGCCCTCTCCCAGCTCAGCCGAGGAGTGGAGGCCCGCACCAACAAACGACCGATGCTCTCCGACCTGCGGGAATCGGGCTCGATCGAGCAGGACGCCGACCTGGTGCTGATGATCTACCGCGACGAGTACTACAACCCCGACACCCCCGATCGCGGCATCACCGAAATCATCGTGACCAAACACCGCAACGGCCCGGTGGGCACCGTGAAGCTGCTGTTTGAGCCGCAGTTCACCCGCTTCCGCAACCTGGCCTCACCAGCTAGCGGACTGTAATCAAAATCCAAAACAATCCGGCTGACTTTTGGCGTTCTTCTATAAGCCTGGCTACCAGTAGGAACGAGGCAGGGGGATCCCGCCGGCAATAAACCCCAAGGAGACCAACGCAAGATGTCACAAAACCACCAATCCGACGACAACCTCGAAAGCAACGACCTTCTCGAAGACGATCAATGCTGCTCAAGTGACGATTGCTCTGGAGATGAAGGCAGCTCTAGAAACGACAATCTAGGCGCCATCCGGCTCGAAAGCGGTGGCCAAAGCAGAAGACGTCGTCGTGGTCATGGTCACAGCAGAGATGATGATGATGATTCCGACAAAGTGACCGGAATCAAGGGCAAGGGCTACACCTTTGACCTTGGCGCGGGCGGCATTGTGACGAACTTGATGCGCGTCAAAAGAGGAGTTTCCAAACCGGAAAGCATCGACAGCAACGAAAGCTGGACTTTCATCCCGGCGGTCCCAGGGGTCCCAGGCACTTTGATCAAGACTGAGATCTATCCAAACGGGAGGAGCGAAGTGAAGACCTACATCGACGACCCACGCACCGCGGAAGTTCTCTACATTTTTGCATCAGAGCAGTTTCTCTAGCCTCACTTATACCCAATACTCCGCAACATCCCAACCGTTTTCTAGCCAACTCCAAGAGAGTGGAGACTGGAGGGGGCTGCCCCATGGACAATGGGGTATGGCCTTCTCCTTCCCCGCCACCGAGCACTTCGACGTGATCGTCGTGGGAGGCGGCCACGCGGGCTGCGAGGCAGCAGTCACAGCGGCGCGACTGGGCTGCTCCACCGCACTCTTTTCGCTCAATCTCGATCGGATCGCCTGGCAGCCCTGCAACCCGGCGGTGGGTGGTCCGGCCAAAAGCCAACTGGTGCACGAGGTGGACGCCCTCGGTGGCGTGATCGGCCGCCTGGCCGATGCCACCGCCCTGCAGAAGCGCATCCTCAACGCCAGCCGCGGGCCAGCCGTTTGGGCTCTGCGCGCCCAAACCGATAAACGCCAGTACGCCCGCCAGATGCTGCAGCTCCTGCAGCACACCCCCAACCTCGCCCTGCGAGAAGCGATGGTGACAGGCCTTGAGCTGGAGGGAACACCCGGCGAAGACGCCCGCATCGCCGGGGTGCGCACTTACTTCGGCAGCACCTACAGCGCCGGCGCCGTGATCCTCACCGCCGGCACCTTCCTGGGCGGCCAGATCTGGGTGGGCAACCAATCGATGAGCGCCGGCCGCGCCGGTGAACAGGCCGCCGAAGGCCTCACCGAAGCCCTGGAAGCCCTGGGCTTCCAGATGGGCCGCCTCAAAACGGGCACCCCGGCGCGGGTGGACCGGCGCAGCATCGCCCTGGATCAACTGGAGGAGCAGCCCAGCGACGCCCACGGGCGCTACTTCTCCTTTGATCCGGCCAGCTGGGTGAGCGGTGAGCCGATGAGCTGCCACATCACCCGCACCACGGCGGCGACGCATCAGCTGATCCGCGACAACCTCCACCTCACGCCGATCTACGGCGGCTTCATCGACAGCAAGGGCCCTCGCTATTGCCCCTCGATCGAAGACAAGATTGTGCGCTTCGCCGATAAAGACAGCCACCAGATCTTCCTGGAACCGGAAGGGCGCGACACGCCGGAGATCTACGTGCAGGGCTTCTCCACCGGCCTGCCCGAGCGGCTGCAACTGGAGCTGCTGCGCACCCTGCCTGGCCTGGAGCAGTGCGTGATGCTGCGTCCCGCCTATGCGGTGGACTACGACTACCTGCCCGCCACCCAACTCAAGCCATCGCTGGAAACCAAGCGGGTGCAGGGGCTCTATTCCGCGGGCCAGCTCAACGGCACCACCGGCTATGAGGAGGCCGCCGCCCAGGGTCTGGTGGCGGGCCTCAACGCTGTGCGCCAGCTGCGCCACCAGGAGCCGGTGCACTTCCCGCGGGAAGGCAGCTACATCGGCACGATGATCGACGATCTGATCACCAAGGACCTGCGCGAGCCCTATCGCGTGCTCACCAGCCGCAGTGAATACCGGCTGGTGTTGCGGGGTGACAACGCCGACCGGCGCCTCACACCCTTGGGCCGCGAGCTCGGCCTGATCGACGATCGGCGCTGGGAGATCTACACCCGCAAGCAGGAGGCGATCGCCGCCGAAACCCAGCGCCTGGAAACGGTGCGCCTCAAGGTGAGCGATCCAGCCGCAGAGGCCGTGGTGGAGCAAACCGGGGCTGCCATCAAGGGCTCGATCACCCTCGCCGACCTGCTGCGCCGTCCCGGCTTCCACAGCGTCGATCTGGTGCGCCATGGCCTGGCCGAAGCCGACCTACCGCTCGACGTGCGCGAGGGCGCCGAGATCGACATCAAATACAGCGGCTACCTAGCCCGCCAGCAACAGCAGATCGATCAGGTGAAAAAGCAGGAACACAAGGCCATTCCCAGCGGGATTGACTACAGCTCGATCGGCACTCTCTCGCGCGAAGCCCGCGAAAAGCTGGCGGCCGTGCAGCCCGTGAACCTGGGCCAGGCTTCACGGGTGCCGGGGGTGAGCCCAGCGGATGTGACTGCCCTGATGCTGTGGCTGGAGTTAGAAGCTCGGCGCCAGAAGCTCGTCAACAGCGCGCAGGATCGATAAGGTGCGAATCACCACAACGCAGCACCGAGCTGCAGTTGTGCCGCGGCTGAGCAGCCCGACTCGACCCCACTTGAGCGCACCTCAACCCACCAACACCTCACGGGCCTACTGGGAGCTCAAGGCCGAGCAGGTGATGGATCGGGTGTTCGAAAACGCCGGCCGAAGCAGCGGCGTACCGCTCCAAACCCATCCCAGCGTGCCCACCCAGCCGCCGCCACCCAGCTCGGCAGAGCTGGAACCAATCGAGGTGGAAGTGCGCGAGGCCCACGGGCTCCAGCAGCTGAAACCCTGGTCACTAGCAGGGGTGGGACTGGCCTGCATGGGACTTCTAGTGGGGCTTGGCCTGTGGCACGGCTGGAGCGAAACCCGCAACGACCTGCGCCAGGAGCGCAATCTGCGCCTGCTGGAGGGCATCCGCAGCCTCGAGAGCACGCCGGCCATCACGGATGCAGGGGCACCCAGCCCCGCCGGAGATGGCCTCCCGCCCCCACCGCCAAGCGAGCCCTGGATCGAGGAACTCGGCCAGCTGGAAGGAGGCTCCCCGTCCGCCGTAGCGCCGCTGCAAGTTCCCCTCAACGGCACGCTGCAGGCGCCCGCTCCGCCAGCCACTGGCAGCGCGCCGGCCCCTGCCAGCTCGGGCTCAGGGACACCAGAGCTGCTTGGGGTGGTGCAGATCCCGGGCAAACCAGGCTCCGCGATCTTCCAACTGGGCGGCAGCTCCACCAATGCGCTGGTGGGGGAGATGATCGGCGGCAGCGGCTGGAAGTTGGTGTCCACCAGCGGCGACAGCGCCGTGATCGAACGCGGTGGAGCCAGCCGCCGCGTCAGCATCAGCGGTGGTTTCTAGGGGGCCGGCAGGTCCTCAACCCTGCGCCGATGCCCCCTTCTGAGCTCTGGCCCTCACCGGTTCCGTTGTGGCAAGCCCCCCCTGAGGCCGTGGCAGCTGGGCTCTGCGGCGAGCGCGCCGGGGATCCCAACGTGCTGAGCGGACCCTGGCGGCTGTTGCTGTTGGGCGACGGCAGTCCCACCCGGCACCTGCAATCGCTCACCGGCGTGGCGGTGGACGTGGAGGTGATTGCCATGGAGGCCGACACCGGCCATGAAGCGCCAACCGAAGTGAGTGAGCTAGAGCCGCCTTTGCTGCGCCGTCAGGTGTGGCTCCGCTGCGGCAGCCAGACTCTGGCCTGGGCGGAGAGCTGGTGGAACCAGGCCGAAGCCGAGCGCCACCTGCAGGAGCGCAACCAACCGATCTGGCGGAGCCTCACCGCCAAACGGGCCGAGCTCTATCGCGAAGTGGATGGCCTGGCTCTTGTGGAGGCTCCAGCGCTGGTTACGGGATTCGGCCATCCAGGGCCCTACTGGAGCCGCCATTACCGCTTCTTCCGCGCTGGCCGCGAACTCACCGTGATCCGCGAGGTGTTTTCGCCAGAACTCGAACGCTGGCTCGGGCCGGCACAACACACACCTTCATAACGTTTCCCAACAAAGGCTACGAGTGGCTACAAAAACAACTTGACAGGTTGCATGGATATGTGATCCACCCAGCATGGGTTCACTTCCCAAGGACCCATGCTTCATCTGATCCGCGGCAGCCAGGCGCCGCCATCGGCGGCGAGCGAGCCCCAATGGCTGTCCCTCACCGACCTGGGCCGCATCTACGGCATCTCAGCGGTGCATTGCGGACGCCTGCTCAGTGAGGCGGGCTTGCGCGATGCCAACGGCCAGCCCACCCGCCATGCCCTGCGCAGCGGCTGCGCCATCCGGGGTCATCAGCCCCATGCCCATGGCCCCACCCAGTGGCATCGCCGCCACTGCCAGGCTGTGTTTCAACGGGCGGGGCTGGAGCCCATCCAACACACCACCCTGGTGCAGCAGTGGGCTGAGCTACTCAGCGCCCTCACCGAAGGATCACCGTCGATCAGCACCAGCGCCGCCGACATGGCTGAAGACCTGCCCGGTGAACTGGTAGAGCCGGTGAACGCCGAGCTGCGCCAGATCGGCTGCAGCTTTCAGGTGGCCGCAAGCGGCCACGCCCGCCACCACCGTCAGTCGGAACGACGGCGCGAGGAGCGCGGCACAGCACGGTCGCTCTGAAACCGCGGTGCGGGCTCCATGGGCTCGTCCAAAGGAGCCCCACCCCCCCCATCGCGTCGCTGCCAGCGGCTGACACTGAAGCTGTCGTCATCCGGCCAGCCCTCCGCGTCAGCCGCAGAGGAGGGGCGATCGGGCAGCGCTACCGGGCGGGCAGGCTGGCGGCGGGAGATCGCCTGCAGCGGTTCTCGCCGCGACGGGCGGGGTTGAGGCTTGGGTTGCTGCCGAGGCTGGGGCTGCTCCCAGGATTCACGCCAGCCTTCTTCGTCTTCCAGCAGCCAATCGAGCTTGTCTTCCACCCAGCGGCCGAGGTGATCGAGCTTGAGGCCACCGGCGCGGCCGCCGGGCCGTGAGCCGGGCCGTGCACCGGAGACACCATCCACCAGCTGCCGGCCGGCCGACACCCACTGATCAAAGCGCTGCTCCAGGCGTGGTTCATTGCGGGGCTCCCCCCGGCGAACGCCACGGCGCTCAGTGCGGTCATCGGGGCGCTCATCACGCCAGTCGTTGTAGGCATCCACCATCACGCCAGGCTAGAGGCGCCGCCAGGGGCGATCAGCGCTGCAGCCGTCGCCCCCGCAGCCAGCGCTCCCGCGCCAGCCCAACCAAGGCGATGGTCACCCCGCTCCACTGCAGTGCCCACAACGCGGTGCCCATGGCGGCAACCTAGGCGGCCGTTGGCGTGAACACCAGCTGGCAGCTGGCATGCCAGCGCCCACCGTGGAAACGCTCACAGCACAAGCGGCAGGCCACACCAGGCCGCCGGCGCCGATAAGGCGAGGTCAATCCACAGCTGGGGCATGACGCCAGCCAACGGGCCGGTTCGCTGGGCACCGGAAAGCGGTGGCGCACGCTCACCTCAAACGTGTGTTGGGCAGCGTTGATGGCCGCCATCCGCGCCCGAAAGTGGGGGCCATGCACCTCATCAGCCCGCACCACGCGGTGCACCCAGGCGTGGATCATTTCGTGGCAGAGGGTGCTGAGAGTGGCCTCCTGGGGCAAGGGCTCCAGCAGCGGCCGAGACAACACGATTTCGCTGATGGGCCGGCCCTGGCGGTCATGCCCGAAGCGATACAACCCCGCGCTGCGGCGCATCCGACCATCGCTCCAGCGCACGTTCACCAGCGCCTGGCCATCAGAGCTAGCCAGCGATCCTTCGAAATGCTCGCGGTTCAACCGATGAAACAGCGGCAGCAGCGGAACAAGGGGCACGCTCAGGGCTGACTGCAGCAGGGGCAGTTTGGCTGACACCGCTGGTTGGTGCTGTTACCCGCACCACTGCAGGCGTTGGCTGGTCCTGCAGAATCACCCCCACTCCTCCCCGCGCCCCCATGGACGGACAACTGGTGCAGTCGATTGGCACCAAGGCCCTGCTGGCCGGCGCTGGCACGCTGCTCCTCTATTGGACGATCAACGCCGTGAAGCTGGTGTTGAACGCGCGCGGGATCAATCCGGTGATCAAGCAGTTCTTCACCCAGGTGGCCTCGGGCCGGGTGGATGCGGCCTACCTGCTCACCACCAAGAACTACCGCTCCCACGTGAACCGGCAGCAGTTCATCCGCTTCTTGGCGGGACTGCAGCTGAACAAATACCGCAACCTCAAGTCGGGCCGGCCGCGCATCCAGGAAGACCAGATCACCCTCACGGTGAAGCTCAAAGCCGAAAACAACGATGAGCTGCCCCTCGATTTCACCTTCGTGAAGGTGGAAGAGGACTGGAAGGTGGACCGCATCCAAAAGGCCGCCGCCTGATCCAGCGCCAACCGTGAGCAGCCCCGCAGCCGACCACCGCGCCAGTGAACTGCGGCAGCTGCTCAACCGTGCTGCTCACGCCTACTACGTGCTGGATGCTCCTGAAATGGAGGATCCGGTTTACGACCGGCTTTACCGCGAGCTCCTCGATCTCGAAGCGGCCCATCCCGAGCTGATCACGCCCGACAGCCCCACCCAGCGCGTAGGCGGGGCACCGGCCCAGGGCTTCCAGAGCGTGCGCCATCGCATCGGCCTGCTCAGCCTCGACAACGCCTTCAACACTGAGGAACTAGAGGCCTGGTACGGGCGGCTCCTGAAGGTGCTCGACCGTGAACCCGCCACGGCGCTGCCGATGGTGGGTGAGCTGAAGATCGACGGCAACGCCCTAGCCCTCAGCTACGAGCACGGCGTGCTGGTGCGAGGTGCCACCCGCGGCGACGGTGAACAGGGCGAGGAGATCACGGCCAACGTGCGCACCATCGGATCGGTGCCGCTGCGCCTCCAGCTCGAGCACCCACCGGAATGGCTTGAAGTGCGCGGGGAAGCCTTCATCCCGGATGGCACCTTCGCGGCCATCAATGCGGAGAGGGAAGCGCGTGGCGAGGCCCTGTTCGCCAACCCCCGCAACGCCTGCGCCGGCACCCTGCGCCAACTCGATCCCAAGGTTGTGGCGGCCCGCCGCCTGGATTTCTTCGCCTACACCCTGCATCTGCCCCCGGGCTGGCAAGCCTCCGGCACCGATGCTCCGCTGCCCTCCAGCCAGTGGGACTCCCTGCAGTGGCTAAAGGCCGCCGGCTTCAAGGTGAATCCCAACGCCGAACTGCTGCCGGATCTCGCCGCTGTGGAGGCCTTCTTCGAGCGCTGGGATTCAGGGCGCCGCCAGCTCGATTACGCCACCGACGGCGTGGTGGTGAAGCTCAATGATCTGCAACTCCAGGATGCGGCCGGCTTCACCCAGAAGGCGCCGCGCTGGGCGATCGCCCTCAAATACCCGGCTGAAGAAGCCCCCAGCAAACTGCTGCGGTTGGCCTGCCAAGTGGGCCGCACGGGGGTTGTGACCCCCGTGGCCGAATTCGAGCCGGTGCCCCTGGCCGGCACCAGCGTGAGCCGCGCCACGCTGCACAACGCCGATCGGCTGGCGGAGCTCGACTTGCACGCCGGCGACACGATCGTGGTGCGCAAAGCGGGCGAAATCATCCCGGAGGTGGTGCGGGTGCTGGCGGAGCTGCGCCCAGCAGGGGCTCGCCGGCTCGAACTGCCTCACACCTGCCCAGAGTGCAGCTCAGAGCTGGTCCGCGAAGAAGGAGAAGCAGCCACCCGCTGCGTGAACAGCAGCTGCCCGGCGATCCTGCGCGGCGCGCTGCGCCACTGGGTGAGCAAGGGCGCCCTGGATGTGGATGGGCTCGGCAGCAAGCTGATCGAACAGCTGGTGGATCGCGGCCTGGTGAGCTCGATCGCCGATCTTTACCGGCTTGATGGGGCACTGCTGGCCAGCCTTGAGCGGATGGGCCAAAAGAGCGCCGACAACTTGGTAGCCGCCCTGGAAGCTTCCAAAGCCCAGCCCTGGCACCGGCAGCTCTACGGCCTCGGCATCCACCACGTGGGGGAAGTGAACGCCAAAGCTCTGGCCACCACGTTTCCAAGCGCCGCGGAGCTGGCCACCGCCGCCACCGAAACCCCGGACCTGATCACAGCGGTGTATGGCATTGGCGGCGAGATCGCCCAAAGCCTGCAGCAATGGTTCGCCACACCCGCCAACCAGGCACTGCTGAGTGAGCTGGAGCGCCTGGGCTTCTCCCTGGCCAGCAGCGACGAAGAACTCGCAGCGGCAGCCGAACGGGGCTCAGCCAACAGCTCCCTGAGCGGGCAAACGTTTGTGCTCACCGGCACGCTGCCCTCCCTCAGCCGTAGCGAAGCCAAGGCGCTGATCGAAGCCGCGGGCGGCAAGGTGAGCGGCTCGGTGAGCAAGAAAACCAGCTTTGTCGTGGCCGGTGAGGAGGCAGGCAGCAAGCTCACCAAAGCCGAAACCCTTGGGGTCACAGTGCTGGATGAAGCAGGGCTCAAAGCCCTGCTCGAGGCTGCCTGATCAGGCTTAGCTGCGGGCGTTCAACGGAAGCCGGCCCGGTTCACAGGCCCGCCAGCGTTGGGGCCAACCCCAGGTCCAGCCGCAGGACGAACACCCGCGCCAGGAGCGCCGTAGCCAACGCCTGGGGTTGGATTCACCACGGCCCCCCCAGGGGCAGCCACCGGCCGGCCGTAAACACGAACTGGAGCCGCCTCCACCTCCACACAGCCGACCGGAATTCCAGGGCGGGTGCACACAACGGCGGCCTGAACAGCCCCTGCCGTGAGGGCGGTTGCGGCCAGAGCACCTGCGTTGGTGAGCCAGCGATGCAGCAGACGACGTCTCATAACGAATGAGCCAAGTGCCTTCATCCTCTCAGCGGCTGCAGATGAGCGCCATCCTGGAGGTGTGCCAGGGCCGTGCTGCGATGCCACAACCCGCCATCCACCGCTGGATCAAAACCGAATGCGGGCGAGCCAAATACGCCGACCTCGCCGCGCGGCGGGGGGCGCTCTCTCGCTTGCGCCTGGCGTGGTTTGTGCTGATTGCAGCCGTGCGGGACTGGCCGCTACCGGATCAGCCCGGGGGCTCGGCCTCCTGAAGCGCCTGCCGAGCGGCATGGCCCACGAGCCAGACCACCGCCACGGTGGCCAGGATTCCGGTGATGCGCAGGGCCCAGGTGGCTGGGTCAGCGTCACCGCTAAGTACCTCGCCGAAGCGAGCCACATCCCCCGCCAGCGAACCTAGTCCGCAGAACAAGATCGTGCCCGGCAGGATGCCGATCAGGCCAATCGTGTAATCGCGCAGGCTCACCTCACTGAGGCCATAGGCGAAGTTGAGCAGCGAAAAAGGGAAGGCCGGTGAGAGGCGGGTGAGCAGCACCAACTTCAAACCCTCGCGGCTCACGGCCCGCTCCACCGCCTGCAGCTTCGGCAGCGCCGCAAGGCGTTGCTGGGCCCAACCGCGCAACCAGGTGCGTCCCAGCAGGAACGCCGCCTCCGCGCCGAGGCAAGCCCCTACGAACACGATCAGACTTCCCCACCAAGTGCCGTAGAGAGCACCGGCCAGCATCGAGGCCCAGACCCCCGGCAGCAGCAGCGTCACCCAGAGGGCATAGAGCGGGACAAAGGCGATGGCCCCGGCGGGGGATTGCAGTAGCGGCAACCAGCCCTGCCAATCCATCAACCCAGATCCGCCAAACGCCTGCGGGCCAGCTCGGCCTGGGCTTCTGCATCCGCCAGGTTGGCTTTGCACTCCGCCACCACTTCCGGCGGCGCCTTGTCCGCGAAGTTGGGATTGGCGAGACGGCCGGCCAGGCCCTTGATCTCCTTCTCGGCCTTGGCGATGTCCTTCTCCAGACGGGCGCGCAGAGCCTCGAGATCCACCAGACCCTCGATCGGAAGCAGCACCTGCAGCTCACCGCTCACGCCAGCCAGGGCCTTGGTGGCGGGGTTGGCTTCCGCCGCAGCCGGATCGAGCACCTCCACCCGCTCGGCGCGGGTGAGAGCGGTGATGTCGGCGGTGGCGGCCGTGAGCACGGCTGCCAGCTCGCTGCGGCCGGACACGAAACGTACCGGCACGCTCTGGCTGGGCTTGAGCCCGGCCACAGCCCGCAGGTTGCGCACCACGCGGATCGCTTCGATGAGCTCAGCGAACGACGACTCGAGGGAGTCATCGAGGGCCGCAACGTCGAGCACGGGCCAAGGCTGCAGGGCCAAGAAGGTGGTCTCCGGCTCGCCGGTGAGGCCATGCCAGAGCTCTTCGCTCAGGTGCGGCATCAGCGGATGCAGCATCACGAGCAGCGCATTGAGCACCTTGGCTAGCACCTGCCGCGCGGTGCGCTGATCAGCAACCGCCTCGGGGCTTGGGTTCTCGCCGGGGTTGAGGCGCCGCTTGATCAGCTCCACATACCAATCGCACACCTCGTTCCAGGCGAACTCATAAAGGCCTTTGGACGCTTCACCAAGGCCATAGCTGCCATAGCGCTCAGCCGTTTCACGGTTCACCCGCGCCAGGCGCGAAAGGATCCAGCGATCCGCCAGCTGCAGCGCCGCGGGATCGGGTTCACCCAGCGAGGCGGGCGTCTCGCCGGCCAGGTTCATCAGCGCAAAGCGGGTGACGTTCCAGAGCTTGTTGGCGAAGTTGCGCGAGGCCTCCACCGTGGCGGAGGTGTCGGATTTGCGGTCGTAGTCGAGGCGGATGTCCTGACCCGCACCGGCCACCTCACGCACCAGGGCAAAGCGCAGGGCATCAGCGCCATAGCGATCGATCAGCAGCAGCGGGTCGATGCCGTTGCCCGCTGATTTGCTCATCTTGCGGTTGTTTTCATCCCGCACCAGGCCGTGGATGTACACGTCCTGGAAGGGCATCCGGCCGGTGAAGGCGCCGGCCATCATCGTCATCCGGGCCACCCAGAAAAAGATGATGTCGAAGCCCGTCACCAGCACGCTGGTGGGATACCAACGGGCCAGATCCGCGGCATCGGCATCGGGCCAGCCGAGGGTGGAGAAGGGCCAAAGGCCGCTGGAGAACCAGGTATCGAGGGCGTCAGGGTCCTGCTCGAGCACGAGCGGGTGGGCGTGGGTGCCGCCGCTGAACTGGGCTTCGGCCTTGGCGCGGGCTTCGGCTTCATCGCGGGCCACCACATAGGGGGTGGTGTCAGTGATCACGCCGCCGGTTTCACTCACAACGAACCAGGCGGGGATGCGGTGGCCCCACCAAAGCTGGCGGGAGATGCACCAGTCGCGGATGTCGGTGAGCCAGTCGCGATACACCTTGCTCCAGCGCTCCGGCACAAAGCGGGGATCGGCTTGCTCGAGGGCCTCTCGGCAACGGGCGGCGAGGGGCTCTGTTTTCACGAACCACTGGGTGGAGAGCAGAGGCTCCACCGGCACCTTGCCGCGATCGGAGAAGGGCACGCTGTGGCGATAGTCCTCCACCTTCACCAGGAAGCCGCCTTCCTCCATCGCCGCCACCACGGCCTTGCGCGCCTCGAAGCGATCCAGGCCCTGGAAGCGACCGGCGGCCTCGTTCATCGAGCCGTCTTTGGCCATCACCGTGATCAGCGGCAGGCTGTGGCGTTGGCCGATCGCGAAGTCGTTGGGGTCGTGGGCGGGGGTCACCTTCACGCAGCCGGTACCGAACTCCGCATCCACGTGGTCGTCAGCCACGATCGGGATCTCGCGGCCCACCAGCGGCAGGGTGAGGGTCTGCCCCACCAGATCGGCATAGCGAGGATCCTTGGGATTCACCGCCACGGCCGTGTCGCCCAGCAGCGTTTCCGGGCGTGTGGTGGCCACCTCCAGATGGGTGCGACCATCGGCGGCGGCACCGGCAGTGAGCGGATAGCGGAAGTGCCAGAGGTGGCCATCCACCTCCTTCATCTCCACCTCCAAATCGCTCACCGCCGAGCCCGAGGCCGGGCACCAGTTCACCAGGTATTCGCCCCGATAGATCAGCCCCTGCTCATGCAGACGGTTGAACGCTTCGATCACCGCCGTACTGCAGCCGGCATCGAGGGTGAAGCGCTCGCGCTGCCAGTCCACCGAATAGCCGAGGCGGCGCAGCTGGCCCACGATCGTGCCGCCGCTCTGGGCCTTCCACTCCCAGGCCTTCTCCAGGAACGCCTCACGGCCGAGATCCTCCTTGCGCTTGCCTTCGGCCTTGAGCTGCTTCTCGAGGATGGTTTGCACCGCGATCGAAGCGTGATCGGTGCCAGGGAGGCAGAGCACGTTTTTGCCCTGCAGGCGCTGGAAGCGCACGATCGTGTCGATCAGGGCCGTGTTGAAGGCATGGCCCATGTGCAGGCTGCCGGTCACGTTCGGCGGCGGGATCACCACCGAAAACGGCTCGCCGGGAGCACTGGGATCGGGGTGGAAGGCGCCGCTGGTTTCCCAGGCCTGCTGCCAGCGCGCTTCGGTGCCCACCGGGTCGTAGGTCTTGGGCAGGGCGTCGGTCACGGGCGCAGGAACAGCCAATCGGGCCATGCTCGCAAAACGCTGCCGGAGCGGGGATGATGAGCGCACTCCCTGCCGTCATGGCGAAACACCCCGAATCTCGATCCACCCACAAGCGGCGCAGGTTTGTCTTCCTCAGCGCAGCTTGTGCGCTTGGGCTCACAGGCTGCGCTGGCGGGTTCGCGCTTCCCAACGTTCTCTATCTAACGATTGGCGCCAACAGTGATCAGACGATCGATGCCGAACTGATCGAAGACATCAATAACCGCCTGAAACTGCTCGAATCGGGCTTCCGCCAGATCTATCCATCTACGCGCTTCCAGTTCGCTGCCTACCCGGAAACCGGAATTAAGCCCGCCATGGCACGGCGCAACCGGGCGGGGCTAGGGCCTGATCTGCTGCTGATCAATGGCGACACGGCCAAACAACTCGTAAACGCCGGGTTGGTGGATCCCTTTCCGCTCACTCCAGAGCTGGCCAACCTGTTCAACCCAGGCGATCTCGACCGCCTGCGCTTACCCGATGGAGACCTGGCTGGGTTGCCGGTGATCATCCACAGCCAAGTGGCTTGCTTTAACCGCAAACGGCTCCCGACACCACCCAGCACCCTGCAAGAGCTCCTCGACGCCAGTGCGAAGGGGCACAACATTGGCCTGAGCGTTGAACTCTCCACGCTGTTTTGGACCGCCGGCAGCGTGGGAGCAACGGATGCCTGGAGCCGCGTTGTCATGGGGAAGCGCCTCAGCCGCGCAGACGTGAACAGCATCGAGAACTGGACGGCCTGGTTGCAGGACGCCAGCGACCAACAACGCATCACCTTTTATCCCAACCAGGCCTCTGCCCTGACGGAGTTCAGTGCCGGACGCCTCGATTGGATTAGCTGCTCCAGCATCAACCTGCCCAGGCTGCGCAAAAGCCTGGGGGCCTCTCTGGGGGTGTCCAACCTGCCCAGTGGTCCCGGCGGTAGCGCCAGCCCCATCAACCGCCTACGGGTGCTGGCCCTTGGACGCAACTCCAGCCGGCAGGGTCGCGAAAGAGCGTTGGCCTTCAGCCGCTTCAGCGTGAATCCACTGGTGCAGCGCGGAATGACGCTGGGTTCGCAGATCCTGCTGCCAGCCAACCGTTTCGTGAAGGTGCCTGTGCAGAGCTCCGTCACGTTGCAGGCCATGAGCGATTCACAGAAGGCGGGGCTGCGAACAGCAGAACTCGCGAACGTGCTCCACGTGGACGATCCACGCCTGGACCGTGCCCAGACCCTGATCACACAACTGGTGTTCGGGGAGATCACTCCCCAAGGGGCTGCAACCGCATTGATCGCGCTGATGGAGGCCAAGCCATGAGGCAGCTGCTCCTGGAAATCTTTGGCTGGCTGGGCTATCTGGAGCGCCCGGCCGTTGTGGTGCAACTCAGCCTTGTGGTGGCTTTGATGCTGGGCACGCGCGCGGCGCGGCGACGCCGACTGTTGGCCGGCCTTCCTGTTGCGGGCTACCCACCTGTTGGGCTCGGCCTGCTGGCACTCTCGGCAGGCCTGCTCGGCCTGTTGCGCCAACCCACCGGGCTGGTGCTGCTGCTGGGAGGCCTGTGGCTGGGCTGGTACGCGCTTCACCTGCTGCATCAGCTTCTGGTGCTCTGGCTGCCGGCTCAGGCCACCCACCAGCTGGAGAGTCGGCTGTTGCGGCCGGCCTATCTGGTGATCGCCGTGATGGCGGTGGTGAGCGAGGTGGACAGCCTCAATGACCTGGCTGTGGCCCCACTCGGTGAACTCTTCGGCACCCAGATCAGCGCCGGCAAGTTGTTTCAGGCAGCGGTGGTGATCTACGTGGTGCTGGTGGGCTGCGGGCCACCGGCCGCCGGCCTGGCCTGGCTGGTGCAGCGGGCGGTGGGGATGAGCGAGGGCAGCCGCAAGGCGATGGAACTGATGCTGCGCTACGCCGTTGTGGGGCTTGGCCTGGTGGCCGTGGCCGTGCATCTCGGCTTGAACACCACAGCTCTGATCGCCGTGGCCGGAGGCCTCTCAGTGGGCCTGGGCTTCGGCATCAAAGAGGTGTTCTCCAACTTCGTGAGCGGCCTGTGGCTGCTGTTTGAGGGATCGGTGCGCCCGGGAGAGGTGTTGATGCTGGATGGTGATCCCTGTGAAGTGCGCAAGCTGGGGCTGCGGGCCACCCTGCTCTGGCGCGACCGCGATAACGCCGAACTCCTGGTGCCCAACCAAACGTTCTTCACCGAGGCCGCCACCACCTACACCGCCAGCGACCGGATGCGGCGCAGCCAGGTGAGCGTGGGCGCCGCGTATCACCACAACCCGGCCGACGTGATCGCCCTACTGGAAGCCACCGCCCGCCAAGTGCCGCGAGTGCTGCCCGATCCAGCCCCGAAGGCGCTGCTACTCAGCTACGGCGACTTCGCCATCAACTACGCCCTGCGCTTCTGGATCGCCAACCCAATGGACAACGTGGGCATCTGCAGCGAGGTGAACCAGGCGATCTGGCATGCCTTCAAAGAGCACAACATCGAGATCCCATTTCCCCAGCAGGTTGAATATTCGATGGTTTGGCCGCCGGAGCAGCAACGGCCCAACACCGAACACCACTGAGCATCCAACATTAATGACTCGACAGGCGTTGGAGATAGCCCTCGCGGCTGCCGGCATTGATCCAGCCTGTAGCGATGGTTTTGCTGTGGGCATCGTTCACGCGGCCCCGGTGGATATGTGAGGGACCGGCCGGAAAGATCACGAGCTTGCCGCGCTCCGCTTCCTCGTGATGGACCTGCCAGTGAAACTCCGTGCCAGCCTCCTCCAGGCTGTTGCAGTACAAGATCCAGGCGAGCACCCGGTGAACAGGCTCCGTGGCTTCGTCGCTGATGGTCCAGTCGCAATGCCAGCGCTTGAATCCCTCGCCCGGGGCATAGCGCTGCAGGTTGAAGATCGGATTCACGAACAGCTGCTGCTCTGGGCAGCAATCACGAAACAGAGGCCGTTCCTGGAGATAGCGCTCCAGGCCAGCCGTGACACCCCGCAGGATCACCTCAGCGAGGGCAAAGGCCTCGGGATCTGAACGATCAATGGCCACCAGGCTGATGTCGGTGGACACCTTGGCGGGCTCGCCTGCACCATCCGGCCCAAAGGACACCCCAGGGCGCTGAAGATCGGTGCGGCGATCGAAGAAGGCCATCACCCCATCGGCCAAGGCCTCAAACCCGGCATTGCGGTAACGGGCAATCAGCTCCATCAACGGAAGGCGTAGCGCAGGCTGAGCATGGCGCCATGGGTTTGCAGGGTCGACTGCGTGCCCGCAATCTCGAGCTCCGTGATCCGGGTGGGGCGCACGATCGAAGCGGTGCCGGTGTCGGTCTGAACACTGCCCAGATCGGTGTAGCGATACGCCAGATCCAAGCTCAGCTGCTCAGACAGGGGAATCGCCACCCCAGCGGTGAGCAACCAGGCCAGCCCGGTGGTTGTCCCACCCGCGATCGTGGTGGAGGCATCGGGCGCGATGGCAGGGAAGCCATAGGTCACGGCGCTGATGCGGTTACGCGCCACCCCCACACCAGCCCCGATGTAGGGCTGCACGCGGCGCAGTCGCGGCAGGTCGATGTAGCCCACACCGAAACCAGCCAAGGAACTGAGGTTGGCCGTTACGGGCTGAGGCGGCGCGGATTGAATGAAGTTGGCCTGAGCGCTGTACTCATAAGCGGGGCGGTAGGTGAAGAGCGCTTCAGCCCGCAGCCAGCTGTTGAACCGATAGCCAAGCCCGGCATCCAGCACCGCACCCGTACCAAAGGCACCCGTGGCTTCGAGCGGCTGTCCGTTGCGACCAGTGCCGCAGCCAAACAGGGCTGGAGGCTGCGTGGATTGACAATCTCGATCCCGGAAGGTGGACGTTGTTGAGCTGTCGGCGCCCACACCCAACCGCACATAGGGCTCGGCCAGGGCCACACCGGCCCTTCCGGTCGCAGCCAAGGCGACCAGAACTCCCAGCACAGTGGGATGGAGTGTTGTCATCGAGAGACCATCAGGGCCGCCATTCGATCACGCTTCAGGCTGCAACCAAGGCACAACCAACACTGCATCGAGCCGCTGCCAGCGGGAGTGATCCATCACCAGCCGCTCACTGAGGGCCACACGATCGAGGGCGCGCACCACTCGATCCGGCCCAAGCACCTCTTCAGCAGGCCCCTGAGTTAACACCAAAACCTGTTGTTCAGCCGGATCAGCCATCAGCTGCAGCTCCAGATCCGCCAGCTCCCGTTCAAAAAACACGCGCCGCAAGCGCCCCATCTGGAGCGGGCCGATGGCCTCGGCAAAGGCCTTGAGCCCTGCCTCATCGCCGCTGCAGCCGCAGTTGAGCGCCAGCCAGATCAGCAGCTTGGCCCAGCTTTCCTGGCTCCATAGGGGAGGGAAGCTCTCGCGGTGCTGGCGCACCAGTTCCGCCAGGGCGAAGTCCACCAGGGTGGCCTGCAGGGCTAGCGGGTCAGGGGATGCGGTCGTCATGCAGCCCATCCTCCCCACCGGCCGGCAGACTGCAGACAGCTGCGCTCGCGTCTGCGATGGCCCTGGACCTCAACGATCCCGATCTGGAGTTTTCCGATCTGGTGTACGCCTACCAGAGCTGGGTGATGGCGGTGATCAACGATGAGAAGCTCGGCGGCGACGCCCTGCTCACCGACGAGATCGCCGAGGACGCCCTCAATGCGATGCGCTTCCTGCCCGGTGAAGTGACCGCAGCGATTGAAACCAGTCTGGCCCGCGTCTACGACGTGGATCCCGACGAACTGGCCGGTCTGCTGTTCCCTGAGGACTGAGCAGCACCACCTCGATGGGCGACTCCAGCTACCTGCTCGGTACCCACACCGAGGAGCTGGAGCGCCTGCGGTTCCAGCACGAGCTCTGGGTGCCCGCCGCTCGGGCGGCCTGGCAGCGGGCCGGTCTCAGCGCGGGGATGCGCGTGCTCGATGTGGGCGCCGGCCCTGGTTTTGCGGCCATGGATCTGGCTCGGATCGTGGGTCCGACAGGCCGGGTGCTGGGGCTGGAACTGAGCGAGGCCTATGTGGCTGCTGGGCAAGCCATGGCCCACCGCGAACAGCTGCCCCAGCTGGAGCTGCGTCAGCACAACCTGCTGCGCGATCTCTGGCCAACGGAAGGCTTCGATCTGACCTGGTGCCGCTGGGTGGCGATGTTTCTGCCCGATCTGGATCCCCTGCTCACGGGGCTGGAGCAGAGCCTGCGCCTCGGCGGCCAGCTGGTGCTGCACGAATACGTGCATTGGGACACCTTCGGGCTTCACCCCAACGGCCGCGCCATCGCCCGCTTCGGCCAGGCCTGCCAGCGCAGTTTCCGCGAGGCCGGCGGCGATCCCGATGTGAATCGGCGGCTGCCCGCGCTGCTGGCTGCCCGGGGCTGGCGGATCGACGCAGTGCTGCCGCTGCCCGTTGCTGGCGACAGCCGCTCGATGGCGGGCCAATGGATGCAGCGGTTTGTGGAGGTGTATGGCTTACGCCTTCAGGAGCTAGGGCTCTGGAGCAGCGGCGATGCCGCCGAGGCCAACGCGGAGATCGCTGCAGCCGCCGCAGATCCCGGCAGCTTCTGGGTGGGGCCCACAGTGCTGGAAGTGAGGGCCAGTCGTTCGCGATCGCGCGACGGGACAACGCGGCCTGACGGGACCTAAACCCATTGGAGATCAGGAGCACGCAACAGCACTCCTCGATCGAACTGAGCCAGTAATCCCCCATCGGCGCCCCAACCTCTCGTTTCGCCGTTGCTGTTCAGATACAGCGCACTGGTGCGGTCATCGAACACGAGACTGCTGGCGCCGCGCTTGGCCGATCGCAGAGCACGGCGAGAGGCAACGGTTTTGAGCCGATTGGAGCCCCTGGACACGAGATCGGTATTCAGCAGCAGTTGATCGCCCGCCTCAGGATCAAAACCTGGCAACGACACGCCGCCGCTGATCAAGACATCAATGCGGAAACTGGAGATCGTGGATCGATTGCCGTTCACCGCTGCAGGAGTGGCAGCGCCCCAGATCCGCCGTAGGGCGTCTAGATCGCTATCGCTAAACCAGGTGGCAGGCTGATCGCCAAGGATGTTGTACGACATGATCGTGTCGCGGTCGCTGTAGGCCGGATCACTGGGATTACCGCCTGGATGTTTGAGCCCAAGGGCATGGCCCAGCTCATGCACAATCGCGCCCTTCTCCCTGGCGCTAAGACCGCGATCGTCGCTCAGCTCCAGCTCAATCACTACATAAGACTCCTGCGGAAGCAGCCGTGGCGGAGAACCCTCTGTGGTGAAGCCGGAGTAGGTGATGCCGGTGATGCTGTCTTCTCCTTGCACCCGAGCGACGGAGGCAAGCTGAAACGACGATGCGGCGTCTGTGGAGCGCTGAGGCTGGATTGCAATCACTCCAGCCAGACGATTGAGCACGCTCTCGATGAAAACTTCTTCTTCTCCGCTGAAGGCGAGAGCTGCGGTGCCCGCTTCATCGCCACCCGTCAGGCTTCCCGTATCCACCCCAGCAGACGCCAGGCCATAGCGCACCACATAAGTCGAACCGCTGCGGGCAAACAACTGCCGCAGCAAGGCCAATGTGTCGGCATCATCGAGGATCAACTCGGGTGCAATCCCCACCGCGGCCGTCCTGTTGATCCGTCCAACCTAAGCAGGCTCACCGATTGCACGCCATGCCCTGGACCTGCGCCGACATCCCCGATCAGAGCGGCCGCACCGCCCTGATCACAGGCGCCAACAGCGGCCTGGGGCTTGAAACCGCTCGGGCGCTGGCGCAGCGAGGAGCACGCGTGGTGCTGGCCTGCCGCAGCCTGGCCAAAGCGGAGGCCGCCTGCCAGGAGCTAGCTGCCGAGCGCACAGGCGAACTGATCCCGCTGGAGCTCAACCTGGCCGATCTCACCAGCGTGCGCCAGGGCGCCGAGGCGGTGGCCGAGCGCTGGAGCGCCATCGATCTACTGATCAACAACGCCGGGGTGATGGCCCCGCCCCGTCAGCTGAGCGCCCAGGGCTTCGAGCTGCAGTTCGCTGTGAATCACCTGGGACACTTCGCCCTCACCCAACAGCTCCTGCCCGTGCTGCGCCCGGGGGCACGGGTGGTGCATGTGAGCTCCGGGGCGAGCTACTTCGGCCGCATCGCCTTCGATGATCTGCAGGGCGAGCAGCGCTACGACGCCTGGGCCGCCTACGCCCAGAGCAAGCTGGCCAACATGATGACGGCCCTGGAGCTGCAGCGCCGGCTCGATGCCCAGGGCGCAGAAGTGCGCTCGATCGCCGCCCATCCCGGCCTAGCCCGCACCAACCTGCAGCCCACCTCCGTGGCGGCCCGCAGTTCCCGGGTGGAAGCCCTGGCCTACCGCCTGATGGACCCGCTGTTCCAGAGCGCCGCCATGGGCGCCCTACCCCAACTGTTTGCCGCCACGGCACCGACGGCCGAGCCCGGCGGCTTCTACGGCCCCGGCGGACTGGGCAACTTCAAGGGATACCCCAAGGCCTGCCGGATCGCACCGGCGGCGCTCGATGCGGCAGCCTGCGAGCGGTTGTGGGCGGTAAGCGAGGAGCTCTGCCGCGGCTGAAACCTGGAGCCACGGGGAATGCTCCGAGCAGTGCGCCACTGCCCGCCATGCCCCGGCCTCTCAGCCCCAGTCAGCCATCAGTGCTGGACCTGCTGCGCCGCCCAGACCCTGAAGACTGGCTCGGCCCGCTGCGCCCCTGGGTGAATCTCTGCCAGCGCGGCGTTGATCCCCACGAGGCTTGGCGGCAACTGCAGCGTTAACGGAGCGCCTTGGCCATCTGGAGCGCTGTGGCCATCGTGGAGAGATGAACAATCCTGTAGCCACCGGCCCCCGCTGGTTTGTCGCCGGCGATGTCGACGGCTTTCTCGGCCTGGCGCTCGACAACCTCATCCAGATCCTGCTGATCCTGGGGCTGTGTGCTGGCGTGCTCGGCTACCCAAGCGAGCTGCTGCTGGGCACGATCCTGCCCGCTACGGGCATCAGCCTGCTGGTGGGCAACGTTGCCTACGCCTGGCAGGCCTACCAGCTGGCAAAGGCGGAAGAGCGCAGCGATCGCACAGCGCTCCCCTACGGCATCAACACGGTGAGCCTGTTTGCCTACGTGTTTCTGGTGATGCTGCCGGTGAAGCTGGGCGCCATCAATGACGGCCTGGATCCCGCATCCGCCGTGCGCCTCTCGTGGCAGGCGGGGATGGTGGCCTGCCTTGGATCGGGCCTGATCGAGGCAGCCGGCGCCTTCAGCGCCGAGCTGCTGCGGCGTTGGCTGCCGCGGGCTGCGCTGCTCTCCACCCTGGCGGGCATTGCCCTGGGCTACATCGCCCTGGGCTTCCTGCTGCGCACCTACGCCCAACCCGTGGTGGGGCTCACGGTGTTGGCGCTGATCCTGGTCACTTACTACGGAAAGCTGCGGCTACCGATTCCCGGCGGCCTGCTCGCCGTGCTGGTGGGCATGGCTCTGGCCTGGGGCCTGGGGCTGATCCGCCTCGACCCTTTGCTCTGGGAGCAACAGTTGCAACAGGTGGGTCTGCGCCCCCCTCATCTGGAACTGACAGCGCTGTGGCAGGCCCGCGGCCAACTGCTGCCCTGGCTCGGGGTGATCGTGCCGATGGGCTTGTTCAACTTGCTGGGCTCCCTGCAAAACATCGAAAGCGCTGAAGCCGCCGGCGATCACTACCCGGTTCGCAGTTCGCTATTGATTAACGGGCTGGGCACCATCGCTGCGGCTGGCCTGGGGGGCTGTTTCCCCACCACCCTCTACATCGGTCATCCCGCCTGGAAAGCGATGGGGGCGCGCATCGGCTACTCCTGGCTCAACGGCCTGGTGATGGGCGGCGCCTGTTTGCTCGGGGTGTTCGGGCTGATCGCCCAGCTGGTTCCGATCGAAGCCGGGATGGCGATCGTGCTCTACATCGGCCTAGTGATAGCCGCTCAGGCCTTTCAGGCCACCCCCAGCACCCATGCACCAGCAGTGGCCTTGGGGCTTCTGCCGGGCCTGGCGGGCTGGGGCGCGATGCTGCTGAAAGCAGGGCTGCGCGCAGGGGGTGCCGGCAGCGCCGAGCAGCCCTTTTCAGCCGCCCTCCTCCAACCATTGCAACAGGCCGACGTCTGGGCCGCCGGTGCGTTTGCCCTGGAGCAGGGCCAGATCATCACAGCGATGCTGCTCTCGGCGATGGTGGTGTACGTGATTGGGCGCCGTTTCCTGGCCGCCAGCCTCTGCGCGGCGGTGGCCTCCGGCTGTTCCTGGCTGGGGGTGATCCACGCCTGGCGTTTCACCAGCTCAGACACGGTGCTGCAGCTGGGCTGGGGGGTGGGCAGCCCTTGGGCTCTCGGCTATTTGCTGATGGCGGTGGTGTTTGGGCTGGCCAGCCGAGTGAAGCGATGAGACTTGCCATCAGTGGCTCCCAAAGCCTCGGTAAGTCCACCTTGGTGCGGGATTTCCAGGCTGCGCATCCAGAATTCGAGCTGTTCGTTGAGCCCTACCGGGAACTCATCGCCAGCCACGAGCGCATTCACTTCGCCGAACGAGCCAGTCAACGCTGCAACCGGCTCATGACGCAACACGCGATCGATCGCATCAACCGGGCGCGCGTGGAGAGGCCAAACATCTCTGTGATCTGCGACCGCAGCTGCCTCGATTTCATTCCCTACTCCCAGTACGCGCGCGCCATGGGGAGCAGCGAGGGCCTGCCCATGCATCAACGCCTCAAGACCATCGAGGTTCGCCCAGAGATGCAGGAGAAAAATGCCTTGCAATTTCCCTCCGATATCAATGCGGCCTTCATCGAAGAATTGTGGCGCACCATCTTCGAGAGCAAGGCGCTCAGCGGATATGACCTCATCGTCTTCCTTCCCCTCACCGGCGACCCAGGCATCGACCCCGCGATGGAAAACGATGGAGTCCGTTCGGTGGAGACCGCCTATCGCGACTGGATCAATGCAGCTTTCCAACAGCTCTATCGCCAGGAACTACAGCAACGCACCTCAGGTCCCTGTCCAGTCGTGGAGATGAGCGGCAACAGAGCCGAACGGGTTCAGCGATTAGAACAAGCCATTAGCGTCTTGCCGACAGATATGCAGATTCAGAAAAGATGTGGACCTTCGTAAACCTCCGGCGAAAACTGGACTCGACAAGACAATGCCGCAATCCCAGGGCAAGCGAAGTCGGTCGAACTTACCGAGGGGCGACATCGAATCCAGGGAAAACGATATGAAGTGACATGAGCGCAGAGAGGCCACTTCCCGCAGTCGGAGCTACGAGGCAGCAAGCCTCAGATGCCAGGCAGTGAATCACAAGCGGGTTCGCCGAATACGCTCAGAGTCACCGGAGAGGCAAACTCTTCAGACATGCTCGACGCACACGAACACAATCAACGCATACAGCCCTCGATACATTGCGAACCAAGACGAAGTGGGCCGAGAGCACATCACTCATACCCTCAAGCCCCAGTTTCCACTCAAAGGCGTGAAACATTGCCAAAGCTGATGGTCGCGGTGGGTCAAGGCCTTATTCACCAGAAGGCCTAAACGACCGACCCAAGAAAACGACCACAACCATCTCGGTTGATAGCAGTGCATTCCCAAACACCACATGGCGTAGCGCGAAAGACTCATCAGTTCTCATACATCAACGCGCATCGCCACGCCCAGAGCACTGATCATGCGCACATAACACGCAAAAGCACACGAGCACACTTCCTGCTCTGTTGCATGTCGTCTTTGTGTGATACGCCCCATGTACCAAAAGCGTAACGAGTCTTGGTGGGTAGTTTCTTTCGTTCGATCACACATTTGAGCATCCACTCAAATGTGCCTCGAGCCTTCTCTATGGATCTGCTTCGCTCCGACCTGGAGTTCATCCTCCAGCAAATCCAGATCGCTGAACAGCATGTTGCAGCGATCAACGCCAACACGAATCCAGCGCTGACCTCCGCCGACCTGCTGCTGGAGATTCTCGCTGGTGACACCCAGAGCCCTTTGGGCCTCCGGGCCGTCGATGGCTCCCTCAACAACCTCGTGCGCACCACCGCCGGTGCATCCGATCAGGCTTTCCCGCGCCTAACTGCCCCGGCTACGCCCGGGGTCCCTCCCACCAGTTCTCCCGCTACTCCACTTGAGCTGCCAGCCAGCCAGTCGCCGCGTCTGATCTCCAACCTGATTGCCGATCAAACCGCCGCGAACCCCGCTGCAGTGCTTGCAGCGCAACAAGCGGGTGGCGGTCCTGCACTGTGGCAGGGCGTCACGGTGAATGGTACGCGCTACACCAACATCAACGACCCGGCTTTACAGGGCACCACGGTCATTCCTGAGCCCGGCATGGACGGGATCCTCCGGGACACCATCAACGGTCAATTGGTGAATACCAACGGCCAGCTGGTGGATGAAGCCGGCAATGTGATTCTGGAGGTTCTCAATCCTCCCGTTCTCGGTGAACAGCTCAACTCCTGGTTCACCCTGTTCGGACAGTTTTTCGATCACGGCCTTGACCATGTGGCGAAAGGCGGTAACGGCACGGTGCTCATCCCCGTGGCACCAGACGATCCGCTCTGGAACCCGACGCGTCAGGCGATGCGCCTCACCCGGGCTACTCCCGCCGCACCCGGCAGCCTCAATCAGATCAATACCATCACCCCCTTTGTTGATCTGAGTCAGAACTATGGCTCTGATCCATCTCTGCATGTCTTCCTGCGGAAATACACCTTTGATGCGTCCGGTCGCACCGTCGCAACAGGCGAGCTCCTGAGCAACGCAGCCGGCGGCTTGCCTACTTGGGATGACATCCAGGCCAGCGCCAGAACGTATCTAGGCATCGATCTCACCGATGCTTGGTTTGGGAATTCCCCGATCCTTCAGGTGGATCCCTACGGGAACTTTGTGCCGGATACCGATGGCAAAGCCATCGTGATGAAGGTCTCCACCATCGCCCCGAACGTGGTTGTTCCTGCAGGAGCCGCTGAGCGTGCTGCCAATGGGGGGCTGGTGAATCTGGGCACTCCCACCAACACGGCTGACTCAGCAGCCACTACCGGTCAGGCTTTCCTGCTGGACATCAACCCTGCAGCAGTCAATCCCGCCACTGGTGCGGTGACCAATGCAGCTCTGCTGGGTCAACACTTTATCGCCGGCGATGGCCGCACCAATGAAAACGCTGGCCTCACCGCTGCTCACACGATTTTCCACAACGAGCACGACCGGCTGATTAATCAGTACAAAACCCTGTTGATCAATGATGCTCGCGCCAGCAACGACTTTACGTTCATCAATCAGTGGCTAGCCCCCACCAGTGCAATCAGCACAGTGGATCAGCTGGGCACCCTTTTGGTGCCTGGCGCTGAGCACCTCTGGAATGGCACTCGCCTGTTCCAGGCCGGGCGTTTCCTTACGGAAATGCAATACCAGCATGGTGCGTTTGAAGAGTTCACACGGCTCCTTCAGCCTGGTGTGCCGGCTTTCAACGAGCTGGCCCAAGTCTCGATTGATCCCACCGTTAGCGCGGAGTTTGCCCATGCGGTTTATCGCTTTGGTCACTCGCTGCTCAACGAATCAGTTGGCCGTCTCACCCCCACCTTCGCTGATCAATCCACCAGCCTGATCAGCGCATTCCTCAATCCTGGTGGCTTCACCCGCAATGGCGTACTGACCGCCGCTGCTGCAACGGGTGAGGTGGTGAGCGGCATGACCCGTCAGGTCGCAAACAACACCGACGAGTTTGTGACCGGTGCCCTGCGCAACAATCTTGTGGGTCAGCCGATTGACCTGGCTGCCCTCAATATTGCACGTGGCATTGAAACCAACCTGCCCACGCTGAACAACGCACGGCGCGATTTCAGTGGCCAGGGCGTACCGCTCCCTGCCTACACACGCTGGGGTGAGCTCACGGTTGACGGCACCAACCTGGTAGCAGTTGCCGATCCGAACAGCTTTGCAGCCAATCTGCGCAATCCTCTGTCACTCGTCAATTTTATTGCCGCTTACGGTAACCATCCGCTGCTGCAACAGGCCACTACGGCGGCTGCAAAGCGTGAGATTGCTCAGGCGCTCGTTGCTGGTTTGGGTACACAGACTGAGCGTGTGGTGACAGATGGCGCCACCACGATCACCCTGAATGCCGCCAATACGGCAGACCGGCTTGAGTTTCTCCGGGGTCAGGGTCAGTACGCTTCTATCGTCCAACCTGGCCAACCTGGCCAATTAGGTGGCTTGGATGCTGTGCACCTTTGGATCGGCGGCTTGGCTGAAAAGCCCAACCCCAACCCGCTGATGGGTGATCATCTCGGTAGTACGTTTGCTGTGGTCTTCAACAAGACCCTGGCAGATCTTCAAAATGGTGATCGCTTCTACTATCTGCGTCGTCTCCAAGGCAACCTGCTTGGTCAGATCGAGGCGAATACGTTCTCGGCCATGGCGATACGCAATAGCACAGGTCTGTCGCACTTGCCTGGCAACATCTTCACGGCCAAAACTTGGTATCTCGAAGCGGAAGCGAACCCTGCTCTTAGGAACCAATTCAACCCGGCGCTTGCCGATCCGGCAGCTGATCCGATCGGCGTGTCTCGTATACCAGCCAGTGTAGGCATTGACGGTAATCCTCTACTGGCTCCGGTGAATACCCTGCGATTCTTTGGGCTCGATAATGTCGTGCTCGGGGGAACCGACCAGGCTGATCTCCTGCAGGGTGGCGACGGCCTGAATACCTTCTGGGGTGGAGGTGGTGATGACACCATCATCACCGGTCTTGACGCTGACGAGGTGTTTGCAGGAGCTGGTCACGACTTGGTGATTGACCAGGATCCGATCACGGGTGATGTCATGCGTCTCGAAGACGGTAATGACATCGCGATCGTGTCTTCAGGTCTATCGATCGTTCATGCCGGTAACGGCAACGACTGGATCATAGGACGGATCGACCAGGCCGCTCCCGCCGGTGGTGAGGTGTTCGCCGATGCCGGCAATGACTTCATTCAGTACGGCGTCGGCCTCGCCGTGATGGGTGGTGTGGGCGATGACTGGTTGGAGGGTTCAGCCACCGGGGCCAACATGGCTGGTGAATCGGGTGCGCCATTCCTGGTGGATCCAGTCACCCTCCTGCCGTTGCGCGCTGGTCAGGAGGTTGGACACGACATTCTCGTGGCCGTGGATGGTCCGGTGACCTCGCTGGGTGATCTCGGCGATGACATCCATATGGATGGCAGCGGTGCCGATGCCTTTGATGGCAGTGGCGGCTTCGACTGGTTCAGCGCTCAGCGGCGTAGTGCTGTGCTTGGCGGCCATGAAGTGTGGCTCACCAACGGCGCTCCGGGTGTCGTTCCCCCTCTGACGGTGACCGACCGTTTCGATCAGCACGTGGAAGGCGTGGCTGGCTCGAATGCCGACGATGTGCTGGTTGGGGATGATCGCCGAGAGATTCTCCTGCCTGTCACGCAAACCGTTGCTCCCGCTTTGGCGCCAACGAACACCTTGCTTGCGCAGGATGGTTTTGACGACCGGATGGATGTCGTTACAGCCACGGGCTTGATTAACGGCCTTAGCTCGGTGCTGCCGACCGCAGCGCTTTCGACCGATGAGCTGGGTCGCACGGTGTTCGACGCCGGCAACATCATTCTGGGCGGCGGCGGCTCTGACGAACTCAAGGGTCTCGGCGGTAACGACATTCTCGACGGTGACCTCACATTGCGAGTGCAGCTCGCTGTGGGTGATCGGCGCTTTGATTCGATGAGTCAGCTCGAAGACGCGGTTAAAAACCGCGTTGTGAATCCTGGTCAGGTGACAACGGTTCGTGAACTCATCCGCACCGATTCCGTTCAGTCTAATCCCAATCAGCGTGACGTCGCGATCTTCCGGGGCGCTCCCTCTGAGTATCAGATCGAAGGGATGATTTTCAGAAATGGCACTTTCGAGTTAGCCCCACTTGGGGATCCGAATGCCTTCAATCCTATCAGCGATGGATTCCTTCGTATCCAGCATGTTGCACCGCTTCTGCCTGCTGCAGTCGACGACGGAACCGACTACATCCGCAATGTGGAGCAGTTGGTGTTCCTCAATAACGACGCCGGTGATGGTCTAGTGGCACCCACCACCATTGACCTTGCTGCCCAATTGGTTCCTGTTGCTGAATACCAGAGCGATCTGCTCACACTTCCCCTCACCGTTGAGCAAGCAACTGTCCCCTTAGCGATCACCCCGGCGCAGGAGATCCTCACTGATCTGCGCGATGCGGTTCCTCCAACGCCCCCTCTGGCGGATCCCAATGCGCTGAACACCATCATTGATGGCTTAACAGCACCTGCTCCTGTCCAACCTCCGGTTACTGTTGATCCTTCAGTTCCGCCCGTTAACCCTGGCCCCCCCACAGGTGGTACTGCACCGTCGCCCTCCCGAGCGCTGGTACAAACCCCGGCTGCGCCGGTGGCACCTGCGCCTGCACCAGTCGTGGAACCCCAGATTCAACTGGCGGAGTTCAACATCGAACAGGACGGTCAGGTTGGCAGCTTCCGCGATGGCACCGGCTACGGCGCTCAGTGGATGGACGCCTCGAAGGAGCCTGTGAGGTTTGCAATCGGCGGCAAGCTCAAGGGCTACCAGGTGCTTGGCACCGAAGAGCAGGGAGAGGGCTACGTGTCCGTCCTGCGTAAGGGCAGGAAGTATGCGGTGGGCCAATTTGGGGAGAGCGGTGAACTCATCTCCAGCAAATCGGTGAAGGAAACCAAGCTGTCTAAGTTCGAAACTCGCTTTGAGCAAGATTTCAACGGCGATGGCGTGGTTGGTCGCGGAGCAGCCCTCAAGTCTGCAGCTCAATTGCAGGCGGGTGATGTACTGGTCGGCGAAGCGGGTCGTCAGATGTATGCACTGGCTAACCAGCGTGGAGATCTGTACGCCTCCGCTGGTGACGCGGATGCCCTCTCGATCCAGAACTTCCGCACGGGTGCCGATGGTGATGTGCTGATTGCTTCTGCAGGATCGGAGTACAGCCTTGGGATGGTTGGCGATTCAGCTGCCATTTACAAGGTCGGCGCCGATAGCCAGCGCGATCTAGTGGCAGTGCTGGAAGGAGTGCAGCCCACAAACGGACTGCACGTGAATTTCAGCTTCGTCTGAGTTCCTGACGGAGGTTGAGCTGCAGTAACAGCAGCCCAACCTCCCAACAGCAACAGATCAAGGCTATTTCCGACAACAACCACCTTGCCACGACGCGGAGCCACCACCATGAAAAACATTTTCGACAGCAAGGAGACACAGCTCCCCAACACGCAGGCCAATGAAGACCTGAAAAAGCTGTCCGTACAACTGCCACGCAGAGTTCATCAAGACCTGAAGATGTTTGCCATTCGCAATGAAACCTCAATCACAGACCTGATCCAGCGACTCATTGCAGACCTTTTAAAATAAACCTGCAACAAGTCAGGCTCGCTTTAACTTTGCGCTTAGTTACACATTGCCTATTCCAGGCAATGTGTTTTTTTGCGAGCGCCGGGCCACCCACTAGACAGGGCAAAGAAGCCATCAGCCCTGCTTGGATGTGTGAACGCGTTCTCACAGAGCCATGTCTTCACATCAGCCACCAGATCGGCGCGAGACTCCATAGCCTAAGCAAATCCTCAAGAACAAGGCATATGGCCAGCCTGTCGAATCGACCCACCCACCTCAAGCTGATCTACAGCCGTCGCGATCAGCCGCGATCCATCTCAACAACAATTCCAGGTTCGATTCACCATCGCCTAAGGCAACACGCCATCGCCAATAACCAGACAATGAAGAGCCTCGTCACCGAAGCATTAACAAACTTCCTAGCTTCCCGCTAGCCATTCTCTCTCAGCAGATTGGCGAGCAACCAAGAGGTATGCGGCCGCTACATCACAACCTCTATGCCACCGGCATCGCTTCATAAAGTTGCAGCAGAAGACCAACGACGAAACGCAATGGCCTGGATCTCATCCAGCTCTAAGAAAGGCCTCGACGTGTGGCTTGGGCCTTTTTGAATACTGAAAAGCTCGAATCGCTAGAAGATATTGCTTAGTGCGCAATGCCCGGTGCCGGGTTCGAACCAGCGACATCCTGCTTGTAAGGCAGGCGCTCTACCGCTGAGCTAACCGGGCGGTTAAGCCATTCTGCACCGCAACAGCAGCTCCAGCCATGGCCAGCGGCCAGCAGCACGACCGCGCCACATGGATCCTGGCCCTGCCCTTCGGGCTGCTGTGGGGGCCGTGGCTGGGGCTCGCAGGGATCACCGCCGGCGGTCTGGCTTTTCTGATCGGCGGGCTCTGGCTGTCTCCCGATCTCGACACCCGCTCCAACCCCAGCCGCCGTTGGGGGCCGCTGCGCCTGCTCTGGTGGCCCTACCGGCAGCTGCTCCGCCATCGCTCGCTGCTCTCGCATTCACCGTTTCTAGGGAGCGCAGGCCGGCTGCTTTATCTGGCGGTGCTTGTGGGCCTGGCTGGCTGGCTGCTGGAGCCCTGGGGTGCGCCGAGCCCGCTGGAGCTGGGGCGGGGCCTGCAGTCGCTCTGGCAGGAGCAGCGCGGGTTGAGCCTGGCGATGTTGATCGGTGTGGAGGCCAGTGCCTGGCTGCATCTGATCCAAGACGGCGATCCATTGCCGCGTCTGCCGAGGCTGCTGCAGCGCAAGCGGCGCCGCCGCCGCAGACTCCGCTGAGCGGATCCCTCGCAACCCATGGCCCTGCTCGACTTCGACGGTGACTACGGCCGCACCTACAACGCGCGAATCCGCCGGCTGATCCCCGCCTACGACGCGATTTTCGAGCTCGCGGCCGCCACCGCGGCGGCACTGCATCCACAGGCGCATCAGGTGCTCGTGGTGGGGGCCGGCACAGGCACGGAATTGCCGGCGCTGCTGGAGGCGTTGCCTCAAGCCAGGTTCACCTTGGTGGAACCGAGTGAGCAGATGCGCAGTTTTTGCAATGAGCTGATCGCGCGGATCGGCGCCAGCGATCGGGTGGCGTGGGGCGCCGACCATCTCGATGCCTGCGCCGATGGCACCTTCGAGGTGGTGATCAGCCACAACGTGCTGCATGTGCTGCCCCCGGCCGAGCAGGAGCAGTTGCTCCAGCAGATGGCGGCGCGGGTCGCACCGGATGGCTGCCTGCTGGTGAGCAGCTACAGCGAATCGGGTCCACCGGGCTTGGAGCTGGGCCTCGCCATCGGCCGCAGCCGCTTTGCGGCCCTGGGCATGGATCAGGCCACGATCGAAGCGGTACTGGAATCCCGCAACAGCAAGGTGTTCTCCATGGATGCAGCGCGGCTGGAGCAGCAGCTCACTCAGGCCGGCCTGGAGCCGCCGATCCAGTTGCTGCAAGCCCTGTTCAACCACCTCTGGCTGAGCCAGCGATCGGCATAACAATGCGAGGGTGGCGGCCAAGCCTGAGCAGCAAACCGATGGCAGCCACGCCCGAAGCCACCGCAGCGTTGAGCGAGCTGATCGCTGTGGTGGCCCAGCTGCGCAACCCGGAGGGCGGCTGTCCCTGGGATCTGGAGCAAACCCACGCCTCCCTGGTGCCCTACGTGCTCGAGGAAGCCCATGAGGTAGCTGATGCGATCCGCCACGGCGATGACGCCCACCTCAAAGAAGAGCTGGGCGACCTGCTGCTGCAGGTGGTGCTGCACGCGCAGATCGCCCAGGAGGACGGGCGGTTCGATCTGGCCGAAGTCGCCGCGGGCATCAGCGAGAAGCTGATCCGCCGCCACCCTCACGTGTTCGCAGGTGCTGAGGCGGCCGACAACGCCGCGGTGAAGGCCACTTGGGAAACGATCAAGGCAGCTGAAAAGGCCACCGATCGAGCCAGCGCACCCTCATCCAGCCCCCTCAGCGATCGCCTTGCCGGCAAGGTGCGCGGCCAGCCTGCGCTCGCCGGAGCCATGACCATCTCCAAGAAAGCTGCCGCCGCGGGCTTCGAGTGGGATGACATGGCCGGCGTGTGGGAGAAGGTGCACGAGGAGCTCGATGAGCTCAAGGAAGCCGTGGCCAGCGGCGACAAGGTCCACGCCCAGGAAGAACTCGGCGATGTGCTGTTCACCCTGGTGAACGTGGCCCGCTGGTGCGGCATTGATCCGGAAGCCGGCCTAGCCGGCACCAACCGCCGCTTCCTTGATCGCTTCTCCCGCGTGGAAGCAGCGCTGGGGGGCGACCTACAGGGCCGCAGCATTCGCGAACTGGAAGGACTCTGGCAACAGGCCAAGGCGGAGATCCGCGCCGCTCAGTCCTCCGGCAACTGAATCCGGCCCCGCCGCTGCTGTTTCACCGCACCCCGCTGCTTCTTGGCCTGCAGCCGCCGTTGCACCGAGCCGCGGGTGGGCTTGGTGGCGCGCCGCGGCGGCGGTGGCGGCTTGATCGCCTCCTGCAAGAGCTCCACCAAACGCCGCTGGGCAGCCACGCGGTTCTGCCACTGAGAGCGGTGCTCGCTGGCGGCGATCACCACGCAACCCTCAACGAGCCGCGCCTCCAGCCGCCGCAACGCCCGCGCCAGTAGATGGGGCGGCAGCGACGGCGTCGCTGCCAGATCGAAGCGCAATTCCACCCGCGAATCAGTGGTGTTCACGTTCTGGCCGCCGGGCCCTGAAGAGCGCGAGAAACTCCAGCGCAGCTCTGCCGCGGGGATCACGAGCGCTGGCGTTAAGCGCAGATCGCGGCTGGGCTGCGGGCCGGTCATCCCTCAAGGATGTCATTCCCTATGCCTAGGGGCGCTCATCGAGGACAGCGCCAGCTCATTCTGAGGGGACCATCCTGCAACGATCGCAATGAGCCAGCGAAGCCTTGAAGCCTTCATCGCCCAGGCCCGCCTTGATCCGGCGCTGCAGCAACAGCTTGACGACTGCTCAGTGGAGCAGTGGGGCGACACTCACCTACCGCTGGACATCGATGCCCGGAAGGTGATGGCTGTGGCAGCAGCCCATGGCTTCGAGTTCTCCTTCAACGATGTTGTGAGAGCCCAATGCCAGAAACTCAGCGAATTCTGGCGCTTCGAGATGGAAAACTCATTCGTAGCCCGCCGCAGCCTCAGTCTGATTCAGTACCAAATCAGCGGACCCGCTGGTGTCGCTCCCAACTACGGATATCTCAGCAGTTAGGCGATGCTGACACTGCCGCCCACCCATTGAATGCTAATCGCAGCCAAATCGAGATCAGCCGGCAGGCCCGTGAGGTACTGATAGACAGGACCATTGGTACCAGCAATATTCGACACCAGCGTTGTTGAAGTGCCAGCCGAATTGAGATACTGAATGTTGTAGGTTTGATGTGCACGAGTATTGAAGGCAAGCTCAAGATCCTGGCTCTGGCCAGAGGCCGCCGGGATCAGACGCCTCAACTTGTCGCCCACTTCATAGGGGCCATTCGGATCCGAGCCGCCCTTGTACACAAACACACTCGGCTCCACCGCGAGCAGACCGGTGAGGGGATCGAGTCGCTCGGCAATCTGCTGATCTAACAGGCGAGACATCCGTCGATAGGCCCTGCGTTGCTGGTCTGTCGCAAGAGCATCATCTCCATTGCGCAGACGGCTCGCTTCCGCCTTTGGCGCAAGATTACGCAGCTCCAGTGGTGCACCCTTGAAGGGATTAAGCCGGCCTGTGAGGGGATCGCGGGAAGGATAATAGTCACCACCTTTTTTGCGAAGATCGTAAAACTCGCCTTCCCAGTTGCGAGCCTCATAGGACTGATCGCCAGAATAGTAGCGCGCATATTTATAATTTTTGGTCCTCACCGCCTGGATGCGATTGGCCGCCGGGAAGAGGCCATGAACGTAATTAGAGTCGGCCGAGAGGGTCGGATCCTGACCGGCATAAATGTCATCGAAAGTGAACAGAACAGAATCCTGAACCCCTTCCGCCCGGCGAGCATTATTGTGCTGACTGGCGTACTTCAGCACGGAGGAGTAGTCGACTCCCCGAAGATCCAACTGGGTCACCTCATCACGATCAATCCCGAGATAACCAGCCACAGTTGGCAGAAAATCCACATGAGACACAAGGGCATCACTGACCTGCCTGCCCCGGAAGTAGTAGGGATTCGACCAGACCATCGGCACCTTCATGGCCTCGTCGTAAGCCACTTCCATCTTCTGGGTGAGACCGCCATGACTCATGCCCATTTCTCCGTGATCGGAAGTACTCACGATCATCGTGTCTCTGAGCAGGCCTAGATTGATATCAGAACGCAGCACATCCAAGACCTCCCCCATTTTAGCATCCACATCTTTCAATAGATTTCCATAGAAATTGAGATAGTTGAGCTTTTCCTGATCAGAAAAAAGCGGCTGTCCACCATATTGGAGCAGCCTCCACTGCGACTGGACAGAAGGCTTCAGGTTTGCGTTCAGATCTTCCGACACAGTGGGAGGCAGATCCCGAATATCACCCTTCAACCATTCGTCGGTGTAGCCACCTTGGATATAGGTATTGGGATAGGAAAGAACGTCATGGGGATTAACCAGCGACACCACCAGACAAAAGGGCTTCTCACTTCCAGAAGCAGCACGGTTCGTCAACCAGTCGACAGCCTGCTGGGTGTAATCACCGTCGTGATTAGCGTTGCCGCCGCCGAAGTTCTCCAACTCCATATCTTGCCCTGCATCCGGCCCCTGCCAATCATCAAAGCCGTAAGCCGTGAGGTCCTGATACACCACTTCATCGTCGGAGGTATCAGGAGTCCCCTTGTCGAGCGTGAAGGTCTTACTGAGGTGTGCCTTGCCCAGGAAGCCCACGTCGTACCCCTGTGCCTTCAGCACTGTGGCCAGGTTCGGTAGATCCGGACTGAGCTGAATCTGAGAATCAAGAATCGGATTCTGAATATCCGAAAGAACCAGGCCCACTTCATGCTGGGCCGGAAATTTACTGGTAAAGAAACTGGCCCGCGCCGCCGTACACATCGCCGAATTGGTGAAGGCATTGCGAAAGGACAAGCCGTTGTCTTTAAGCCATTGCTGATTCGGCAGATTCTCCCGGGCCCAGTTTCGAGGCAGCCACAGATCCTCCGGCTTGACCTGATCCCGGATGAAAATCAGCAGGTTCCTGGGCTGAGCCTCACCATGCTGAGGCCCCGCCAGATCCAAGGTCGTACCAGCAGAAGCAGATTTCGGCATGGCCCGGCCCCAATGAGATCCAACAGCTTTAGCCATCCATCAGCCCAGGCACCCGCCTGGCCGGAGCCTGTTCACAGGCCGTAGCCAGTCCGATCACGGGCGAATGGCGCCTCACCAGCAGCTCCAGCCAGGCGATAAAGGCACGGTGTTCACGGCCTATGCCGAGCCCCTACGTGGCCTCGATCCGGTGTGGCAGCTGGTATAGCTCGATGGCCAGCACACCACCACCGCCTCCCGCCTGGAACGTCGGCAGTGGCTAGAGCAAGGCTGGCGCGACGAGCGTGTGGCCTTCTACAGCGTGGCCTTCCCTAACGCCGCCCTAACCAGCGGGTGGGAGGCTTAGCTGGAAGCAGAGACCCCGCCCGCCCTGTGAGTGATGCTCCCGCCCCCACCCCCGGATGGGTGGACGAGATCTTTGATGGCGTGCGCTACGGCCTGGCCGGACGGGTCATCGCTGAGGAGCAGTCGCCTTTCCAGCGGGTGACGATCATCGAGAGCGATCGCTACGGCAAGGGCCTACTGCTCGATGGCTGCTGGATGACGGCCGAGCGCCAAGAGCGGCACTACCACGAAGCGATCGTGCATCCGGCCCTGTGCAGCGCCGCGTCGGTGGAGCGGGTGCTGGTAATTGGTGGCGGCGATGGCGGCACCGCCCGCGAGTGCCTGCGCCATGCCGGCGTGCAGCACCTCGACATGGTGGAGATCGATGGCCTGGTGGTGGAGTGGAGCCAGCAGCACCTGCCCTCGATCGGGGGAGGCTGCTGGAGCGATCCCCGCTTCCACCTCACCGTGGGCGATGGCATCGCCTGGGCGGCCAACGCTGCCGATGCCAGTTACGACGTGGTGATCGTGGACGGCTCCGATCCCGCCGGCCCGGCCGAGGGACTGTTCAACCGCGCCTTCTTCGAGCAGTGTCGGCGCATCCTCAAGCCGGGTGGTGTGTTCGCCACCCAGAGCGAATCGCCCGAGGCCTTCCGCCAGGTGCACATCGACACCGTGAAGGTGATCCGGGAGGTGTTCGGCCACGCCGATCCGCTGTACGGATGGGTTCCGATGTATCCGAGCGGCTGGTGGAGCTGGACCTTCGCCGCCACCGACGGCCGCCGCTACATGGAGCCCGATCCCAGCCGCGCCACGGCCGTGGCCGAGGGCTGCGAGATCTGGAGCCCCCGCTGGCAGCGCGGCGCCTTCGACGCCATCCCCGCCGCGATCGAGCGGGCCCTCAACGCCTGAGCAGCCCTCACGCCATGCCCGACCTTTCCCTATTCGATACCGACGGCGCCATCTACATGGGCAGCCAGCGCGATCCGGCCGGCTGCCGTGTTGGCCTGTTCGGCGTGCCTTACGACGGCACCACCTCCTTCCGTCCGGGCACCCGCTTCGGCCCGGCGGCCATCCGCGAGGTGAGTTCAGGCCTTGAGAGCTACTGCCCCCAGCTCGATCGCGACCTGGAGGAGCTCGCCATCGCCGACCTCGGCGCCGTGGACATTCCCTTCGGTGCGCCCGAACCGGTGGTGGCCGCGGTGAAGCAGGCCACCGAAACCGTGCTGGCACTGGGGCTCAAGCCCTTGATGCTCGGAGGGGAGCACTCGATCAGCTCCGGTGCCGTGGCCGCCGTGGCTGCGCAGCACCCCGAGCTTGTGCTGGTGCAGCTCGATGCCCACGCCGACCTGCGCCATGAGTGGCTGGGTGCCCACCACAGCCACGCCTGCGCCATGCGCCGCTGCCTGGAGGTGCTGCCCAGCCAACAGCTCCTGCAGATCGCGATCCGCAGCGGCACCCGCGAGGAGTTCTCCGAACTGCGGCAGACGGGCCGGCTCGTGGCGATCGAGCGTATGGCCGAGGCGCTGAAGCCTCTGCGCGGCAAGCCCCTCTATCTCACCGTGGATCTCGACTGGTTTGATCCCGCCGTGATGGCCGGCACCGGCACCCCCGAGCCTGGCGGCTTCCACTGGAGCGATTTCGCCGCGCTGGTGGAGGAGCTGCGCCACCACAACCTGGTGGCTGCCGATGTGGTGGAACTGGCGCCGATGCTGGATCCCACCGGCGTGAGCAGCGTGCTCGCCTCCAAGGTGGTGCGCAGCCTGCTGTTCCTGCTGGATCGCTGAGCTGAGGCCGAGCCTCAGTAAGCGCAGGTGCCGCTAGAGCGCTGCTCCCGCAGGCGTTCGTGCTGCTGGCCAATCAGCAGGATCGCCATGGTGGGGTGGTTGTGCAGCAGGTTGAGGAAGCGCAGCCGATCCAGCCGCACCAGCTCGACAGGCGTACGAGCCACCGCATCGTTGTGGCGCAGGTCTTCGTTCCAGACGATGTCTTCGTAGCTGAACAGCTCGCCGGGGCGATAGCAAAGCTTGTCGCCCTTGGGATTGATCACCTCAACGATGCCGCGGCGTACGCCGTAGATGGCATCGGCCGCCTGACCACGACTGAAAATCACCGCGCCTGTGGCGAACGAGACCGTCTCGCTGTCCACCTGGGTGGCCATCAATTCGATCGGACTGGCAACGGCGGCAACAGCCATCAACGATGTCCCCATGAAGCTGTGTGAAAACCAGCTTGGCACCGCTCAACGGGCCCATTGGCGTGCTGGAACACATTCAGCCCCGCCAGGCCTCGAATCTTCCCTTTGTCTTCAGCTTTCCAGCACGTCTGTCAAGGCGAGCTGCCGCTCTCTGTGCTGCGGCAGCAGCTCGGTCGGGCTATCGCCCATCACCGGCAACCGCGGCGGGCGCGCCGTCCAGTGGTGGCACCACAGCTCCGCCGCCAGCTCCCGATCAATCGGCAGTTTGCGCAGCTGACACCAGCCCATCTCCGCACCGCTGGACAGCGTGCAGTGGCGGCAGCTGCGGCAGCAGGGGCGGTTGCCCATGGGGGCCTGCAAGGGGGCTCAACGTAGGCAGCCCGAGCGGCGGTGGCCAGTGCAGCAACCGAACCTCCGGGTTCTCTTCGGACTGTTGAAGACCAGCAGTGATTCACCCTCCATAGGATCCACACCGACGCCAAATCGCCATGGGCGCACCAACGGCAGCCACAGCTCCCCTGCGCCGCACGCCGCTGTTTGCGGCTGCCCGCAGCGCCGGCGGCCGCATGGTGCCCTTTGCCGGCTGGGAGATGGCGGTGCAGTTCGCCGGCCTCCTGCAGGAACACAAGGCTGTGCGCGAGCACTGCGGCCTGTTCGACATCTCCCATATGGGAGTGCTGCGCCTCAGCGGCCCTGGGGCCAAAGACGCTCTACAGGGCCTCGTGCCCACCGATCTCTTCCGCATCGGGCCTGGCGAGGCCTGCTACACGGTGCTGCTCAACGAGCAAGGGGGCATCCGCGACGATCTGATCGTCTACGACCGGGGCTGGGACGACGTCGCGCAAGCCCACGAGTTGCTGCTCGTGATCAATGCCGCCTGCGCCGAAGCCGACACCGCCTGGATCCGCAGCCAGCTCGAGCCGGCCGGCATCCAGGTGAGCGACCACAAGCGTGATGGGGTGCTGGTGGCCCTGCAGGGACCAGAAGCCGTCGCTCAACTGGAATCGCTCAGCGGCCTCTCGCTCGCGGGCCTACCCCGCTTCGGCCATCGCTCCCTCGCGCTGCCGGGCATCGGTGAGGCTTTCGTGGCCCGCACCGGCTACACCGGCGAAGACGGCTTTGAACTGCTGCTGGATCAGCAAGACGGCCTGAGCTTCTGGAAGCAATGCCTCTCCCGTGGCATCGCCCCCTGCGGCCTGGGCGCACGCGACACGCTGCGGTTGGAAGCAGCGATGCATCTCTATGGCAGCGACATGGATGCCACCACCACACCGCTGGAAGTGGGGTTGGGTTGGCTGGTGCATCTGGAGATGCCCAAAGACTTCATCGGACGCGACGTGCTGGAAAGCCAGACCGCGAACGGGGTGAAGCAGCGCCTGGTGGGCCTGAAGCTGGAGGGCCGCGCCATCCCCCGCCACGGCTATCCCGTTCTGGCGGCCGGCGCCGAGGCGGGCGCGGCTCCGATTGGCCAGATCACCAGCGGCGGCTGGTCTCCCTCTCTGCAAGCGGGCATTGCCCTGGCCAGCGTGCCAGCGGATGCGGCACGGCTTGGCACAACGTTGGCGGTGGAGATCCGCGGCAAAGCCGAGCCAGCCCAGGTGGTGAAGCGCCCCTTCTACCGGCGCTGATCACGCCGGCCGGCGCTCCCCATCCAACCGGGTGGGACAATCGCCGATTGCGTTTACCTCCTCAGCATGCGCAGCCACGGATGCGGCGACCTGCGCCCCGATGCCACCGGCCAGGCCGTGCAGCTGTGCGGCTGGGTGGACCGCAGCCGTGATCACGGCGGCGTGATCTTCATCGATCTGCGCGACCGCAGCGGCACGGTGCAGATCACGGTGGACCCCGACAACGGCGCTGAGATGTTCGCCGTTGCGGAGCACCTGCGCAACGAAACGGTGATCCAGGTGGAAGGCAAGGTGCGCGCGCGCCCGGCCGACGCCATCAATGAAAAGCTGGCCACCGGCCATGTGGAGGTGCTGGCCAGTGCCATCACGGTGCTCAACAGCGTGAAAGGAAACCTTCCCTTCGCGGTGTCGGTGCACGACGAGGAGAACACCCGCGAGGAGCTGCGGCTGCGCCACCGCTACCTCGATCTGCGCCGCGAGCGCATGAACAGCAACCTGCGCCTGCGGGCTCAGGCCATCCAGGCCGCGCGCCGCTTCCTCGAAGACCAGGGCTTCATCGAGGTGGAAACCCCGGTGCTCACCCGCTCCACCCCCGAAGGCGCCCGCGACTATCTGGTGCCCTCGCGCGTGTGCGGCGGTGAGTGGTTCGCCCTGCCCCAGTCGCCCCAGCTGTTCAAGCAGCTGCTGATGGTGGGCGGCATCGAGCGCTACTACCAAGTGGCCCGCTGCTTCCGCGACGAAGACCTGCGCGCCGATCGTCAGCCGGAATTCACCCAGCTGGACATGGAGATGAGCTTCATGGATCAAGAGCAGATCCTCGAGCTCAACGAAGCGCTGATCGCCTCCATCTGGAAAACGGTGAAGGGAGTGGAGCTGCCGCGGCCTTTCCCGCGGCTCACCTGGCATGACGCCATGGAGCGCTACGGCACCGACCGCCCCGACACCCGCTACGGCATGGAGCTCACCAACGTGAGCGACCTGGTAGCCGATATGGGCTTCAAGGTATTTTCAGGCGCCGTGGCCGCTGGCGGCTCGGTGAAGTGCATCGCCGTGCCCGGCGGCAACGACGCCGTAAGCAATGTGCGCATAAAGCCCGGCGGTGATGTGTTCAGCGAGGCCCAGAAAGCGGGTGCCGGCGGTCTGGCCTTCATCCGCGTGCGCGAGGGCGGCGAGATCGACACGATCGGCGCCATCAAAGACAACCTCTCAGACGAGAAGAAGGCCGAGCTGCTGGCGCGCACCGGCGCCGAGCCCGGAACGCTGATCCTGTTCGGCGCCGGCGACACCGCCACGGTGAACAAGGCCCTCGATCGCGTGCGCCAGTACCTGGCCCGCGAGCTCGGGATGGTGAAGCCCGACAGCGAGAACGACAGCTGGAACTTCCTCTGGGTGGTGGACTTCCCGATGTTTGAGTTCAACGCCGACGAGAACCGCTACGAAGCGCTGCACCACCCCTTCTGCGCTCCCAACACCACAGACCTCGGCAGCGATCCCGCCGCCTGGGCTGACACCCTGCCCAGCGCCCGCGCCCAGGCCTACGACCTGGTGCTCAACGGCCTTGAGCTCGGCGGTGGCTCACTGCGCATCCACGATTCGGCCCTGCAGCGCCAGGTTCTGCAAACCGTTGGCCTGCCCCTCGAGGAGGCGAACCAGCAGTTCGGCTTCTTGATGGAAGCGCTCGACATGGGCGCCCCACCGCACGGCGGCCTGGCCTTCGGCATCGATCGCATGGTGATGCTGCTGGCCGGTGAGGAATCGATCCGCGACACCATCGCCTTCCCCAAGACCCAGCAAGCGCGCTGCTTGATGACCGGCGCCCCCGGCGGCGTGGCCACCAAACAGCTCGAGGAGCTGCACGTGGCCAGCACCTGGGTGGACGACGAGGCCGAGGGCTAACGCTGCAGTCTCTGGGCCCGCGCCTCGGGCAATCCCGAACACATACGTGGGATTTGAGGGTGGATCTCAACTGAGACTCGATTGTTGGGGGGCTGTTCCAGGCCAAGCCTGTGCCCAAGGGCCCTCCCAGCCCCAAGCCTTCATCCGGCAGCCGGCGCGGCAGCACCGACCTGGTGCGCCTGTACCTGCAGGACATCGGCCGCGTTGACCTGCTCAGCCACGAGGAGGAGCTCACCCTGGCCCGCCAGGTGCAGCGGCGGGAACGCCTGCTGCACGAGCGCAAGCGCCTAGCGGCCACGGCGGCCGAACTGGCAGATCTGATTGCCCTGGAAGACGATCGCCAGCGGCTGGCCTCGCAGCTGGGCCACTGGCCGGCGGTGCAGCAGTGGGCCGAGCATCTGAGCTGCACGGTGCCGGAGCTGAGGGAGCGGCTGCATCAGCGCCATGAGGCCTGGGCCGAGCGCAGCGGCCTGAGCGTGGCCGAACTGAAGCAGGCGCTGCATCACGGCCGCCGCGCCCGCGACCGCATGATCCAGGCCAACCTGCGCCTGGTGGTGGCGGTGGCCAAGAAGTACCAGCAGCGCGGCATGGAGCTGCTCGATCTGGTGCAGGAGGGAACCCTGGGCCTCGAGCGGGCCGTGGAGAAATACGACCCCACCCGCGGCTTCCGCTTCAGCACCTACGCCTACTGGTGGATCCGCCAGGGGATCACCCGCGCCATCGCCACCCAAAGCCGCACGATCCGGCTGCCGGTGCACGTCACCGAGAAGCTCAACCGCATCAAGAAGGCCCAGCGCCAGATCGCGACAGAGCACGGCCGCCTGGCCTCGGTGAGCGACCTGGCCCGCGAACTGGGCCTGAGCGAGGAGGTGGTGCGGCTCACCTTGATGCGGGTGCCGCGCTCCGTGTCACTCGACACGCGCGTGGGCCGCGAGCAGGACACCCAGCTCGGCGATCTGCTCGAAGACAGCCACGCCACCCCGGAGCAGGAGCTCACCCGCGAAGCCCTGCACGACGACCTAGAGGCGCTGCTGGAGGAGCTCACCAGCCGCGAGGCCGCCGTGATCCGCCTGCGCTACGGCCTCGAAGACGACACCCCCCAGACCCTCTCGCAGATCGGCGAAGACCTGCACCTCTCGCGGGAGCGGGTGCGGCAGATCGAATCCCGCGCCCTGCTCAAGCTGCGCCAACCGCAGCGCCGCTGCCGCGTGCAGGACTACATGCGCAGCCTCGACAGCGACCAACCCTCGAGCTGAAGACCCTGGAGACGCCCCAAGCCGGCCGGTAAATTAAAGGGTCGCTACGGATGCCATGCCCAAATTCGTCTTCGTGACCGGTGGCGTGGTATCCAGCATCGGCAAGGGGATCGTGGCCGCCAGCCTGGGGCGCCTGCTCAAGAGCAGGGGCTACAGCGTTTCGATCGTCAAGCTGGATCCGTATCTGAACGTGGATCCGGGCACGATGAGCCCGTTCCAGCACGGGGAGGTGTTCGTCACCGAAGACGGCGCCGAGACCGACCTCGACCTGGGCCACTACGAGCGCTTCACCGACACAGCCATGTCGCGCCTCAACAGCGTGACCACCGGCTCCATCTACCAATCGGTGATCAACAAAGAGCGCCGCGGCGATTACAACGGCGGCACCGTGCAGGTGATCCCCCACATCACCGGCGAGATCCGCGAGCGCATCCACCGCGTGGCGGCCAACAGCGGCGCCGATGTGGTGATCACCGAGATCGGCGGCACCGTGGGTGACATCGAATCGCTGCCCTTCCTCGAAGCCATCCGCGAATTCCGGGGCGACGTGGGTCGCAACGATCTGGCCTATGTGCACGTAACGCTGCTGCCCTACATCGGCACCTCCGGCGAACTGAAAACCAAGCCCACCCAGCACTCGGTGAAGGAGCTGCGCTCCATCGGCATCCAGCCCGATGTGCTGGTGTGCCGCAGCGACCGTCCGATCACCGAAGAGCTCAAGGGCAAGATCGGCGGCTTCTGCGGCGTGCCCAAGCGCGCCGTGATCCCGGCCCTCGATGCCGACAGCATCTACGCCGTGCCGATCAGCCTCGAGCAGGAGGGTCTCTGCCGCGAGGTGCTCGATCTGCTCGGCCTGGCCGACCACGACAGCGACATGGCCCGCTGGGCCGAAATGGTGGCCAAGCTGCGCAACCCTGGCCCCTCCGTGAAGGTGGCGCTGGTCGGCAAATACGTGCAGCTCAACGACGCCTACCTCTCGGTGGTGGAGGCCCTGCGCCACGCCTGCATCGATCTGGGTGCCGGCCTGGATCTGCACTGGATCTGCGCCGAACAGATCGAAGAGCGCGGCTCTGATGCCTTGCTGCGGGGCATGGATGCCGTGGTGGTGCCAGGTGGCTTCGGCAACCGCGGCGTGGACGGCAAAGTGGCCGCGATCCGCTGGGCGCGCGAGCAGCGGGTGCCCTTCCTGGGCCTGTGCCTGGGTATGCAGTGCGCCGTGATCGAGTGGGCCCGCAACCAAGCCGGCCTCACCGGCGCCACAAGCGCTGAACTCGATGCCGACACCGCCCACCCCGTGATTCACCTGCTGCCTGAGCAGCAGGACGTGGTGGATCTGGGCGGCACGATGCGCTTGGGAGTGTATCCCTGCCGCCTGGCACCGGGCACCATGGGCCACCGGCTCTATGGCGATGAGGTGGTGTACGAGCGCCACCGCCACCGCTACGAGTTCAACAACGCCTACCGCAACCTCTTCCTGGAATCGGGCTACGAGATCAGCGGCACCTCACCCGACGGCCGCCTGGTGGAACTGATCGAACTGAAGAACCATCCCTTCTTCACCGCCTGCCAGTACCACCCCGAATTCCTCTCCCGCCCCGGCCGGCCCCACCCGCTGTTCCGCGGGCTTGTGGAGGCAGCACAGCAGCGGCTGCCGGGTAGCCCCAGCGAAGCCATCGGCCACAACCTCTCCACACCCGCCACGGCATGAAGGGAGTGGAGTCCGGCGACTCCAGCGCCCTGCCGGTGGTTGAAACCTTCCACTCGCTCCAGGGCGAGGGGATCCATGCCGGCCGCAGTGCCTTCTTCATCCGGCTCGGGGGGTGCCGCGTGGGCTGCAGCTGGTGCGACACCAAACAGTCGTGGCCGAAGGAGGTGCATCCCCTGCTGTCGCTCGAGGCGTTGGGCCAGGAAGCGCAGCAAGCGGCCACGGCCGGCGCCGCCTTTGTGGTGATCACGGGCGGGGAACCGCTGGAGCACAACCTTTCGGCCCTGTGCACAGCGCTGCAACCGATCGGTGTGCCGCTCCACCTGGAAACCAGTGGTGTGGGCAAGCTCACGGGCTCTTTTGACTGGATCACCCTCTCGCCCAAGCCGCACCGGCCGCCGGAGCCGGAGGTGCTCTCAGCCTGCGATGAGCTCAAGGTGGTAGTGCATGAGGCGAGCGATCTCGCCTTTGCCGAAGCGATGGCCTCTGCCGCCACTCGGGGGCGCGGCGGCCGTCAGGCTGCCCCCCAGCTGCTGCTGCAACCGGGCTGGCAGAGCGCCGAGGGCCAGCAGCTGGCCGTTGATTTCGTGCGCAGCCATCCCGAATGGCGCCTGAGCCTGCAGAGCCACAAGTGGCTCGGGGTGCGCTGAGGGGGCAGGCCGGTGGGCATCATGGATTCGGCGCCTGATCCCCTGCCTTGTCCACCGCCATTGCCCTGCTCTCCGGCGGTCTGGATTCCGCCACCGCCGCGGCCCTGGCCCTGGAAGACGGGCAGCGGGTGATCGGCCTCTCCTTTGATTACGGCCAGCGGCATCGGCGTGAGCTCGACGCAGCAGCCCGCATCGCCGCGCAGCTCGGCCTGGCGGAACACCACACCATCAGCGTGAACCTGGCGGCCTGGGGCGGCTCGGCCCTCACCGACAGCCGCATCGCTGTGCCGCGCGATGGCGTGCAGGCCGATGTCATTCCCAGCACCTATGTGCCTGGCCGCAACACGGTGTTCATCGCTATCGGCCTCAGCCTGGCGGAAGCGCGCGGCGCCGAGCGGCTGGTGCTGGGGGTGAACGCCGTGGATTACTCGGGCTACCCCGACTGCCGGCCGGATTACCTAGAGGCCTTCCAACGGCTGGCTGACCTGGCCAGCAAAGCCGGCCGGGAAGGCCACGGCAGCCGGCTCTGGGCACCGCTGGTGGAGTGGAGCAAAACCCGGATCGTGCAGGAGGCCCTTCGCCTGGGCGTGCCGATCGCCGACACCTGGAGTTGCTACAGCGGCGGCGACCAACCCTGCGGTGTGTGCGACAGCTGCCGGATCCGCGATGCCGCCTTGATCGAAGCCGGCCGGCCTGATCTGGCCAGCCCGGCGGCTCGGGGCTGATGCCGGATTGCACGCGCGTGCCGGTGGCCTGGCGATCGCCGGCCAGCCTGGCGCCCCTCCTGGCAGACCAGTGGGGCCATCAGGGTCTGATCTGGCTCGACGGCGATGGCACCGACCTGGGCCGCTGGGCCACCTTGGCGGTGGATCCGCTCGAGCAGCGCTGCTGCCGCGGGCTGCCCGGCACAGCAGGCGCGAGCGATCCCTTTGCAGCCCTGGCAGATCTGGGCCCAGGCCATTGGTGCGGCTGGCTCAGCTACGAAGCCGCCGCCTGGGTGGAGCCAGGCAATCCCTGGAAGGCCGACAGCATGGCCAGCCTGTGGATCGCCCGCCACGATCCAGTGCTGCGCTTCGATCTGGTGGAGCAGCAGCTGTGGCTGGAGGGCCTCGATCCCGAACGGCTGCAGGCGATGACGCGCTGGCTGGAAGCCCTGCCTACCGCGACCCAAGGGAGCAGCGGGGGTGCCCGCCCTACGCCCCACGTGCCGGTGGAAAGCTGGCAGTGGCACACCACTCCAACCGCGTTCAGCCGCGGTGTGGAGTGCATCCGTGAGCTGATCGCCTGCGGCGATCTGTTTCAAGCCAACCTCACGGCCTGCTGCAGCACAACGCTGCCGCGCGCCGAGCCCGGCACGGGCCTGGCGTTGTTTGCACAGTTGCGCGAGCGCTGCCCAGCTCCCTTTGCCGGCTTGGTGGTGGCCGCAGGCGATGCCGCCGGAGAAGCGGTGATCTCGGCCTCACCCGAACGCTTTCTGCAGGTGAGCCCCGATGGCGGCGTGGAAACGCGGCCGATCAAAGGCACGCGCCCACGCCACAGCGATCCGCAGCGCGATGCCGATCAGGCAGCGGAGCTGGTGTGCAGTAGCAAAGACCGCGCCGAGAACGTGATGATCGTGGATCTGCTGCGCAACGACCTGGGCCGCACCTGCGTGCCCGGCTCGATCCATGTGCCGCAGCTGGTGGGGCTCGAGAGCTACGCCCAGGTGCACCACCTCACCTCGGTGGTGTGCGGCCAGCTGCAGCCCGGACTCAGCTGGGTGGATCTGCTGCGGGCGGGCTGGCCAGGCGGCTCGATCAGCGGCGCCCCGAAACTGCGGGCCTGCCAGCGCCTGGCGGAACTCGAACCCGTAGCCCGCGGCCCCTACTGCGGATCGCTGATCCGCCGCAATTTCGACGGCAGCTTCGACAGCAGCATCCTGATTCGCACCCTGCTGCTGCAAGGCGCGCAGCTGCGCGGCCACGCGGGCTGCGGCATCGTGGCCGACTCCGATCCCAGCGCTGAAGCCAGCGAACTGGGCTGGAAGCTCAACCCGCTGCTGGAGGCCCTGGCATGACTCCCCGCAGCATCGCCTGGTTCGACGGCCACTGGGGTGAACCGCAGCAGCTTGAGCTGCCGCTGAGCGATCGCGGCCTGCAGCTGGCCGATGGCCTATTTGAAACGGTGTTGGTGCTCGACGGACAGCCGAAGCTGCTGGAGGCCCACCTCCAGCGCTGGCAACGCAGCGCCGAGCTACTAGCCATGGCGCCACCACCGGAGGCATCCGCGCTGCAGCCCCTGATCGAGGAAGCGGTCCACCGCGCGGAGCTCCCGGAGGACAGCGGTGCCCTGCGCCTCAACTGGAGCCGCGGCGACAGCAGCGGGCGCGGCATCGAGCTGCCGGACCCCGCGGCTCCGCATCGCTTTTGGCTTCAGCTCAGTCCACACAGACCCAGCTTCAGCCCCCAGACGGCGATCGTGAGTCGCCAAGAACGGCGCAACAGCAACAGCCTGCTGAGCCGTTGCAAGACCTTCGCCTACGGCCAGGCGATCCAGGCGCGGCTGGAGGCACGCCGCGCTGGCGCAGATGACGCACTGCTGTTGGCCAGCGGCGGTGAGCTGTGCTGCGGCACTACCGCGAACCTGTTGATCCAGCGCCAAGGCCAGTGGCTCACCCCGGCGTTGAGCAGTGGATGCCTACCGGGGGTGATGCGCGCTCAGCTGCTCGAACGGGGCCTCGCAAGAGAGGCCGACCTGTCCCCAGAACCACACCCCGGGGACAGCTGGCTGTTGATCAACAGCCTGGGATGCCGCCCCCTCAGCCGCGTGGATAACCATGCACTAGAGCTCCACCCCAGCGCCGAAGCGCTGTGGCGGAGCCTGCTCTGAGCGGCTGACGCCTCAGTTGCAACCCTGCACGGAGATGCGATAGGTGAAGCCCGTGGCGGCTTGATCAGCGCTGGCACCGATCTTGAAGTTCACCTGGCTCACGGTTTTGCCGGGCACAGCCTGCACATCCCACTGACGACCAGTGCCCACCTGGGGGGCATAGGACTCATTGATCACCTGAAGGTTGGAACCATCGGTGAACTTGAGATAGCCCTGGATCGGATAGGTGGCGCTCACCGAGGAATTGGCGGTGAAGAACAGCTTGTAGGAGCTGTAGGGCTGGGTCACGAAGAAATCCGTGTTCCAGTTGGGGCGACTGAAAGGCAGTGGATTACCGGCACCGATGGTTTTGGTCACGATGTTGGAAACACCGTTCCCGCCCACAGGCGCCAGGAACTGGCAGCTCTGAGCCGAGGCGGGGGCTGCAGCTGTGAGGAGGCAGCCACTGGCGCAGACCACTGCAACGCGGGCGAGAGAGCGCAGGGACACCAGCATCAGCAGGAACAATGAACTTCAGTGCCAATTGTGCACTGAATCCCGGACAGTAGGTACAGCTACCGATCGGGTTTTGACATCAACGGACGCACCAGTCAAACCTCCAGAAACGTTGCAGCGCAGCCTGGGATTACGCAGTCTCACCCTGGCCGTGGTGACGAGCACCATCGGCTCGGGCTGGCTGTTCGCACCGCTCTATGCCGCTCGTTTTGCCGGGCCCGCCAGCCTGCTGGCTTGGCTGGCGGGTGGCGTGATGGCCTTCGGCCTGGCACTTGTGTTCGCCGAACTCGGCTCACTGGTGCCAAGTTCTGGAGCGTTGGCCCAGATCCCGCTGCTCAGCCATGGCCGCTGGGCGGGCTTCATCGGTGGCTGGTGCGCTTGGATCGCCTACCTCACCTTGCCCACGATCGAAGTGCTGGCGATGGTGCAGTACCTCGCGAGCAGCCTGCCTTGGCTCACGGCCGATGGCGGCCAGGGGCAGGTGCTCAGCTCGGCCGGTCTGGGCGTGGCGGTGGTGCTGTTGGTGCTGATGGCCTGGATCAATCTGGCCGGCGTGAGCTGGTTGGCCCGCTGGATCGATGGGCTCACCAGCTGGAAGCTGGTGGTGCCGCTGATCGTGTCGCTAAGCCTGATGCTCACGGCGGGGCACTGGAGCAATCTCAGCCTGCATGACGCCAACCAGGGAGCCGAACTCGCGGGGGTGGTGAGTGCCATCGGCGGAGGCGGCATCCTGTTCAGCCTGTTGGGGTTTCGCACCGCCATGGATTTGGCAGGCGAAGCGCGTAACCCCCAGCGCAACGTTCCGTTGGCGATGGGGTTGGGGCTGGGGGTTTCCCTGGCGATCTATCTGATGCTGCAGTTGAGCTTTCTGGTGGCGGTGCCGCCCCAAGCGCTCAGCCAGGGTTGGGCGCTGCTGCAGCTCAGCAACCATGGCGGCCCCCTGGTAGCCATTGCCATGGGCCTGGGCCTGGGTTGGGTGGCAACCCTGCTGCTCAGCGACGCCGTGATATCCCCGGGCGCCACCGCCATGACCTACATGGGCGTGTCAGCACGGGTGGCTTGGATGATGGGCCGGCTGGGCCTGCTGCCGGAGGCCCTGGCGCGGCTCAACCGCCAGGCGGTGCCGGCCGTGGCGCTGATCTGGAGCCTTGCGATCGGTGTGGTGATGTTGATGGGCGGCCCCAGCTGGCAGCGGGTGGTGAGCTTCCTCACCGCCACCTTGGTGATCGCCCTAGCGGTAGGCCCGGTGAGCTTGATGGCCCTGCGCCATCAAATGCCGCGGGCGCCACGGGCGTTCCGGTTGCCGATGGCTGAGCTGCTTTGCCCGCTCACCTTTGTGGCAGCGAGTTGGGCCGTGCAGTGGTGCGGCCGCGGTGCCCTCGAGGGCGCCGTGACCTTGGTGGTGATTCCGGCACTACTGTTTGGGCTGCTGCAGCGCCAGCGCAGGCGAACCCTCCACGCCAGCTGCGGCAGCTGGTGGTTCGTCTATCTGGGGGGGCTGCTGCTGATCGCCGAGCTCAGTGGTGCACAAGGGCCCTTGCCAGGCGGCGACGCTGGGCAGCTGCTGATCACAGCCGCCTTTGCACTGGTGATCTTCCCGATTGCAGTGCGGGCACGACTACCCCGGGCCTCCAGCGAGGCCCAGGTTGCCGTGGAGCTCACACCGTGAGGAAACGATCCACCACGTCTTTGCTGAGCTCGCTGGTGGGGCCACTGGCCACGATGCCGCCGCGCTGCATGGCGTAGTAGCGATCGGCCTGGCGCACGAAGTGCAGGTGCTGCTCCACCAGCAGCACGCTGATGCCGGTGGCTTCGATGATGCGCCGCACCGCCCGCTCGATATCAAGCACCACTGAGGGCTGAATGCCTTCGGTGGGCTCATCGAGCAACAGCAGCTTGGGCTTACCGAGCAGGGCCCTGGCGATCGCCAACTGCTGCTGCTGACCACCGGAGAGGTCGCCGCCGCGGCGGGCGAGGAACTTCTCGAGGATTGGGAACAGCTCAAACACCAGCGGATCGATGTGGCGGTTCTTGGCCAAACCGCCAGGCAGGGCTTCCAGACCCAGCAGCAGGTTTTCGCGCACCGTGAGCTGAGGGATGATCTCGCGGCCTTGGGGCACGTAGCCCACCCCTACGCGAGCGCGGGCATGGGGCGGCCGACCGGTGAGCTCACGGCCCTCCAGCTGCAGATCACCGCCGCGCTGCTGCAGCAAACCGATCACGGTTTTGAGCAGGGTGGTTTTGCCCACGCCATTACGGCCGATCAGGCAAACCATCTCGCCGGCAGCGACGTTGAGATCAACATCCCGCAGGATGTGGCTCTCGCCGTAATAGACGTTGAGACCTCGAATATCGAGCAGGGTCACGCCGCATCCTCCTGAGTTTCACTGCCGAGATACACCTCAATCACCCGTGGATCGTTCTGCACCTGATCCATCGATCCTTCACAGAGCACATGGCCCTCGTGCAGCACCGTCACCGGGGCCTGCAGATCGCGGATGAACTCCATGTCGTGCTCAATCACGAGCACGGTGTGATCACCAGCGAGCTGCTTGAGCAGATCTGCGGTGCGAGCCGTTTCCTCATCGGTAAGGCCCGCGACTGGTTCATCCACCAGCAACAGCTCGGGATCCTGGGCTACCAACATCGCGATCTCCAGCCACTGCTTCTGGCCGTGGGAAAGACCACCCGCAGGCTGTTGCGCCTGACGCTCCAGCCCCACCACCGAAAGCAGGTGCTGCACCCGGTCGCGTTGCTCGCTGCTCAGGCTGCCAAAAAGCAGCGCCGCTGGACCATGGGGCCCGCGCACAGCCAGCTCCAGATTGCGGCGCGGGCTGAGGTTCTGATACACCCGCGGTGTCTGAAACTTGCGGCCAATCCCCAGGCGGGAGATGTGATGCTCGCTGCGGCCCACGATTGAGCGTCCGCGAAACACCACATCGCCGCGGGTGGGCTTCACCTTGCCGGTGATCACATCGAGGAAGGTGGTTTTACCGGCACCATTCGGGCCGATCACCGCCCGCAGCTCACCGGGGGCGAGCTGGAGGTTGAGATCGTTGAGGGCCAGAAACCCGTCGAAGCTGACGGTCACGCCCTGCAGTTCAAGCAGATTCATCGACGACTGACGAGACATTGGGGTGCTGGTCATCAACCCTGGCCTCCGCCGCGACGCTCGAGTTGGTCCTGCTCCGCCGCCACCTGCGGATCGAGATCGAGTGCGGGGTACGTGGCTGTACGTGGCGGCCAACCCACCATCGCGATCAAGCGGCCGGGGCCGCCCTGGCGCCACCAACCCACCAAGCCATCCGGCAGCGCCAGCACCACCAGCAGGAACAAGCCACCCTGGATGAACAGCCAGGTTTCCGGGAGCGCTTCACTCACCAGGCTCTTGGCGTAGTTGATCAGCACCGCACCCAGCAGGGCGCCGATCAAGGTGCCGCGGCCACCCACCGCCACCCAGATCACCATCTCAATCGAGAAGGGAACGGCCATGTATTGCGGCGACACGATGCCTGACTGCACCGTGTAAAGCGCACCGCTGATGCCTGCCAGGGCACCGGCTACGGCGAACACCACCGTTTTGTAGGCGGTGGGGTTGTAGCCGGTGAATCGCAAGCGCGGTTCGTCATCGCGGATGGCGATCAGGGCATCGCCGAAGCGGCCATGGGTGAGCCAGCGGCAGAGCAGATAGGCCGCCACGGTGATCACCACCGTGAGCCAGAACAGGTTGCGCTGCATCGCATCACTGCCGATCAGCTCACCGAAGATGCGTGCGGTGGATGTTTTGAGGCCGTTGGTGCCATTGATCAACTTCTGCTGGCCATTGAAGAAGTTGAAGAACACCAGCAAAGCCGCCTGGGTAAGGATCGAGAAATAGACCCCCTTGATGCGGTTGCGGTACACCAGATAACCAAGCACTCCAGCCACTAGGGCTGGAATCACCCAAATGGCGACCAGAGTGAACAGAGGCGAATTGAAGGGCTGCCAGAAGGCCGGCAAGCTCTTCACGCCATAGAGCGAGAAAAATTCAGGCAGCTCACCGGGCTTGAGCTCATTGAGCTGCAGATACATCGCCAGGGCGTAGCCACCCAGCGCGAAGAAAATGCCCTGCCCAAGGCTGAGCATGCCGGTGTAGCCCCAGATCAAATCCACACCCAGAGCCACGATGCCCAAGGAGAGAAAACGCCCCAGCAGATTCAGCCGGAAAGGCGGCAGCACCACCGGCAACACCAAGGCCGCCAGCACGATCAACGCCCAGGGCAGCCAACGCCGCAGGTTGCGGGAAGAAAGCAGATCCGCCATCGATCAGGCCTCCACCATGCGGCCTTTCTGCGGGAACAGACCGGCCGGTCTGATCTGCAGGAACACCACGATCAAGGCGAACACAAGTACCTTCGCCATCGAGGTGGTGGCAAAGAAGGTGATCACCGCATTCAGCCCTTCCGGCATGGCAGGCCACACCAACAGCAGGGAGCCGGAACCCACCACATAGCTGAGGATGCCAATGCCCAAGGCCGCCAGCACCGTGCCAGCCAGCTTGCCCACGCCACCGAGCACTACCACCATGAAGCAATCCACGATGTAGTTGCCACCGAGGTTGGGGCCGACCGAACCGAGCAGAGTCACTGCCACGCCGGCCACACCCGCCAAACCGGAGCCGATCAGGAAGGTGAGTGCATCCACTTTCTCGGTGGGAATTCCGAGGCAATCGCTCATCGTGCGGTTCTGGGTGACCGCACGAATGCGCATGCCCCACACACTCTTCTGCAGGAACCAGTTCACCAGCAGCAGCGCCACGATGGTGAGGGCGATGATGAACAAACGGGCGGCAGGCATGTTCACCACACCCACATCAATCGATCCGCGCAGCCACACCGGCGCTGTCACGTCGATGTTGCGGGCGCTGAACCAAGGCTGATCAAACACCCGTTGCTCGCCGAGCACCGAAGCGATCACCACACCCACCAGGCCGGTGACAATCCAACTGCCGGTGCCGAGCAGGGGCGTCCAGCGCTGTTGCCACCAGGCTTTCGGGGTGAAACGCGGCACGAGGATCCCAGCGACCACAGCCACCACCAGGCCGATCGCAAAGGCGCTGGAGACGGAACGCACGAATTGCTGCAGGATCAGGCTCACTCCCCAGGTGGCCAGCAACGTTTCCAGCGGACGCCCGTAGAGACGCCGAATCACCGTTTTCTCGAGCAGCAATCCCACCAGACCACTCACCAGGAAGGCCAGGGGCAGGGCCACCAGGATGTAAATCGGGAACAAGGCTTCCGGCAGCACCGCCTTGAAGATGTTCTGCACCACAAAGGTGGTGTAGGCGCCAAGCATCATCAACTCGCCGTGGGCCATGTTGATGACACCCATCAGGCCAAACACCACCGCCAGGCCCAGTGCAGCCAGCACCAGAACCGAGCCGATGGCCAGGCCGTTGAAGAGTGTGTCGTAGAGAAGATCCATCGCGACCAGCTGGGGTCTCAGGCAAAGAGAAAAGAGAGGAGAGGGAAGCAAAAAGGGGGAGATCTCTCTCCCCCCAACCCTCAATGGATGCCAGATCGAGAGGTGAGAGTGCCGAAGCGCTCTCACCCTTTGGATCACATCTTGTACTTGCCGGCGTCAGGACGGTTCTGGGTCCAATCGCAGGTGTAGCCCTTGGTTTCGGGCACGTACTGGTTCCAGGCCACAGGCTTCACGAAGCCCTTGTCCTCGAGGATCTTGAACATGCCATCCTTCTGCACCTCGCCGATCAGCACGCGCTTCTCAACGTGGTGGTTGGGCATCACGGTGACTTTGCCTTCGGGAGCATCGAAGCTCACGCCAATCAGGGCTTCACGCACCTTGTTGTCGTCAACGCTGTTGGCCTTCTCGGCAGCAGCGGCCCACAGGTACACCATCATGTAAGCGGCTTCAGCGGGGTCGCTGGTGACGCGCTTATCGCCGTACTTGGCCTTGAAGTTCTTGGTGAACTCCTTGGAGGCGGGGGTATCGAGGCTCTGGAAGAAGTTCCAGGCGGCGTAGGTGCCTTCGAGGTACTCAGGACCGATCGCAGCGATCTCCTCTTCTGCGATCGAGAAGCTCATGATCGAGTAGCCGTTGGCCGGGGTGATACCGGCGGCCTTCATCTGCTTGAAGAAGGCAACGTTGCTATCGCCGTTGAGGGTGTTCACAATCACACCACCCTTGGGCATCGCCTGCTTGATCTTGGCGATGATCGGAGCCACCTCGGTGTTACCCAGGGGCAGGTAGTCCTCACCCACCACCTTGCCACCGTTGGCCTTCAGCTGCTCGCGCATGATGGTGTTGGCGGTACGTGGATACACGTAATCCGAACCCACCAGGAAGAAGTCTTTGCCCTTGTTCTTCAGCAGCCAATCCACAGCGGGCTCTGCCTGCTGGTTGGGAGCAGCACCGCTATAGAAGATGTTCTTGGAGCACTCCTGACCTTCGTACTGAATCGGGTAGAAGAGGAAGTGATCCTTGGCTTCGAACACCGGCAGCATTGCCTTGCGGCTGGCGGAGGTCCAACCACCGAAGACAACGGCAACCTTGTCTTGATCGATCAGCTTGGTGGCCTTCTCAGCGAAGGTGGGCCAATCGGAAGCGCCGTCCTCTTCAACGGGAACGATCTTCAGCTTCTTGCCATCGATGGTGATGCCGCCTTTGGCATTGATCTCATCGATCGCCATCAGCTCGGCTTCGGCCACCGTGTTTTCGGAGATGGCCATGGTGCCGGAGCGGCTGTGAAGGATGCCCACCTTCACTTCGCCGTCGAAATCTCCACCGGCTTTGTCACCGCCGCCGCAGGCCACCAGCGTGAGCGAAGTGGCGAGCGCTGTGGCACCGCCCAGCAGACGCAGCGAAGTCTTTCGCATCGAAGGGGACGTCATGTAAGGAAAGTCACAAAAGAGCTGCCGCCGGTCAGCGGTGAACGGAACGTATCGGCGTGAGCAGTCCGCCTTTGGTATCGATCGGCACCGTTTGCCAAACCCGTGAGACTCAAGGCCTCACAAGGAGTCTCGGGCGGGTTAAGGAAAGGTTGCGTCTGTCTCCGTTGCTACAAAACGCGCTTCAGCTGGGCAGTTGCTGCAGCACAAACGCCTCCACCTGTTCGAGCCCCTCACCGGAATGAAGGTTGGTGAAACACCACGGCCGGCCCGGGCGCATCCGCTCGGTATCGCGCTGCATCACGTCCAAGCTGGCGCCCACCATCGGAGCCAGATCGATCTTGTTAATCACCAACAGATCGGAGCGCGTAATGCCGGGCCCTCCCTTGCGGGGGATCTTGTCGCCGGCGGCCACATCAATCACGTAGATGCATAAATCCACGAGCTCCGGGCTGAAGCTGGCGGCCAGGTTGTCGCCGCCGCTCTCCACCAGAACCAGATCCAAACCGGGGTAGGCCGCCTCCAACTCCGCCACAGCAGCGCGGTTGATCGAGCAGTCTTCGCGGATGGCGGTGTGGGGGCAGCCGCCGGTTTCCACACCGCGAATGCGCCCGGGCTCCAGCGCACCAGCGCGGGTAAGGAACTGGGCATCCTCCTGGGTATAGATGTCGTTGGTGACCACCGCCAGCTGCAGCCGATCCCGCAGCCGCCGGCACAACGCCTCCACCAAAGCGGTCTTACCAGAACCCACCGGGCCGGCCACCCCAACCCGCAAACGACTGGCTGTCATCAGCGCACCACCCGATCCGCTCGCTGCAGCAAATCCTCCGGCACCGTGACACCGATCGCCTTGGCGGTGGCCAGGCTCACCAATAGATCCGTGCTGGTGAGCGGCTGGAAGGCCATCTGCGCCGGAGACTCGCCATTGAGTACCCGAACGGCGAGCTTGCCGGCCGCCATGCCGTCGTCGCGATAGTTCCAACCGATCACTGCCAGGCAGCCAGGGAGCTGCAAATCGGGCGGATCCACGGAGTACACGGGAATGCGGTGCTCGAGCCCCACCTTGCAGATGGCGGCGAAGGCCTCAATCGTGGCGTAATCGCCGATCTTCACGAACGCCTCCACCTGCTGCTCCACGAGCTTTTTGGCGGCCTGGGGCACCTCGCCGGCGTTCGCCACCGGCTGCTCCACCACGGTGATGCTGCGCCGGGCGGCCTCCTGGCGCATCAGCGCCGCCTCGTAGCTGGAATTGGCTTCAGCGGGATTGAAAATCAGTCCCACCCGCTTGAGCTCGGGATCGATCTCACGGGCCAGATCCAGCTCCTTGCCCACAGGATTGGTGCCCACGGTGCCCACCACGTTGGGGCGGTGCTGCCCCACGCCACCGGGGGGTGTGCCAGCACCGGCGCCCCAAGGATTGGAGCAGTAGCAGAACACCACCGGCGTGGTGGCCGGCATCACCTGCATGGCGGCCTGCAGCGGTGGCGTGCCCACGGCCAGCACCAGATCCACCGCCTCGCGCAAAAACTGCTGCATCACCAACGTGGTGTTGACCGGCAGACCCGCCGCATCGCGCCGCAGGTAGCTCACGGTATCGCCCTCGCGAAACCCGGCCGCAGCCAGGGCCTGCTCGAACCCCAAGCGGGTGAGGTTGGGGGGCTGGGCATCCACCATCTGCAACACCCCGATCAACGGCCGGGGTCCGCGTTGGCCGCGCCCGCAGGCGGCCATCAGCAGCGATCCCGCCAAGCCCGCCGCGCCACAAACCAAAAAGCGGCGGCGCGGCAGCGTCATGGCAACGGTCGAGGGTCCATCCGCACTGTGGCGCTGGCCGCATCCAGGGGCAATGGCCATAGCGCTCCGCCGCGAGCCGTTGCAGCGCGATCAACTCCGAAACAGGCGCGAATAGAGCTCTTGGTGCTGCAGCTGGGCCAGGCCAGCGCCGATGCCGCCGTTCCAGAGATCATGCGGATCCGAACCCGCCAGCGCCGCAGCCCGCTCCGCCAGCAGCGGCGCCAGGTTGAGCTGGAGGCGTTGCCCCTGGGTGGGGCCAAGGGGCACCAGCCGCACAGCGGCACTGATCTGATTGGCAACCCAGCTGTAGAGGTAGGCCTCCTCCAGCTCAGGCGAGGCGATCTCCAGGCACAACGCGGCCCAGGCAAACGCTCCGGGCCATGCCAATGCCGCAACTCCGGGCAAGGGCGATCCCAGATCGGCGAGCAGCTGCAGCAGCGACTGCCCCATCTGGCGCTGCTGCGCCCGCACCTCGGCCGCTTCCCGTTGAGCTAGCAACCAGAAATCGAGCTCTTCCGCTGCAACTAAGGCACCCGGCTCCTGACTTGCGGCCCGCAGCGCCGCCTGCAACTCACCCAGGGCAGCGGCCTCTACGGCAACGGCACCGCGCTCCAATTCAGCGCGCAACCAGCGCTCCAGCGGCTCCACCCCGGCCACAGCACCGTGCTGCACCAGCACCTCGAGGCCTTCGGAATAGCTGAAGGCTCCCACCGGCAAGGCGGGGCTCACCAACTGGAACAGCCTGAGCCGGGCGGCAGCGTTGCTCACGGGTGGGAATGGCCGTGATCGTGGTGGCCGTGGTGGTGATGCCCCAGGCCTTCGTAGGCGCCGGCTTCGGGCTGAAACGGCAACTCGGCCAGCTCCACCGCCAGCCCCCGTTGACGCAGCAGATCGGCCAGCACGCTGTCTTGGAGCAGCACCAGCCGATCGGCGTGCAGTTCCATCGCCACATGGCGATTGCCCAGGTGATAGGCCGCCTGGAGCAGGGCCAAGGGATCGGTACTGCGCACCTGCATCACGGGTTCGGCCGCTGCCTCCACCTGCACCTGGATCTGGCCATCGGCAGTGGCCAGGCGCTCGCCGGGGCGCAGGGCCGCGCCGCGGGGGAGTTGCAGCAGCAGGTCCAGGCCGCAGGCGGAGCGGCGATGCCCCCGCAGGCTGGTGCGTTGATCGGCCGCCAGGGGCAACTGCAACACCGTGCCCGCCGGAGGGAGGGGGGCTTGATCGCTCAAGCGCTCCACCAGCTGGATGGCAGCTGCGTGCGACATCAGGTGGATCGAATCGGCGGAGTGGGCTGCACCCTGGCGGGCGCTGGGGTGCCACTCTGTGATCATCGCTACCCAAGCGGCGCAGCAGCGGCCGAGAGCATGCGGCCATGAACGCCACCCTCTGCGCCAACACGCCACCTGCCGCCAAAGACGGCTGGTGCGCCACCGCCGCACTGCAGTTCCAGCAGCGCCACGGCCGCACGCAGTTCCAGGGGGGCGCTAACGCTCCGCTCAAGCTGATGCGCAGCACGGCCCAAAGCAGCGGCCACTGCGAACTGCCCCTGCTGCACACCGCCGGCGGGCTGGTGGGCGGCGACCAGCTGCAGCTGCAGGTGGAGCTCGGCGCGGGCAGCCGCGCCCTGCTCACCAGCGTGGCGGCGCAAAAGGTGTACGGCAGCGTGCGCCGGTCGCGCCGCCACCCGCAAGGCTCCTGGGCTGCACAAAGGTTGGAGGTGCGGCAGGCGGCCGGCAGCGATCTCGAGTGGCTGCCGCAGGAGCTGGTGCTGTATGCCGATGCCCTCTTTGAGCAAACCCTGCAAGTGGAGCTGGCCGAGGGGGCCAGCTTTCTGGGGATGGAGGTAGTGCGGCTGGGGCGCACCGCCGCGGGCGAACGCCTGGGTGAAGGCTGCTGGCGCTCCCGCACCGAAATCCGCCGCTTGGCCACCGCCAGCCAGGGCGAGCGCTGGGAGCTGGTGGATCGCCTGCAACTGAGCGGTGAAGCGCTGGAGGCTGAGCACGGCATGGCGGAGCAACCGGTGTTCGGCTCGCTGGTGTGGGCGGCGCCGGAACCGATCGAGGGCCCGGCGCTGCAGCTGCTGCTGGAGCAAGCGCGCGAAGCCCGCACCGGCCTGGAGGGATCAATGGCCTGCGGTGCGTTGGATCAGGGGCTGGTGGCCCGCTACCGGGGCCCTTCTAGCCAGGCGGCGCGCTTCTGGTTCTGCCGGATCTGGGCGCTGCTCCGGGCGCAACGGGGCCAGGCGGCGCCGGAGCTGCCGCGGGTGTGGCCGTTCCAGGAACAGCCGCTGCAGGCCTGAATGGCGGCACACCACTGTTCAGCCTGAACACGGGCCGCACCAGGCAGCGATCAGAGTGCTGGTCTTGACTGGACTGAGCGTTCAGGCCCGCCCTTCGCCATGCATCTATCCCCTCAGGAGAAGGACAAGCTCCTGATCGTGACCGCAGCCCTGCTGGCGGAGCGGCGCCTCAACCGCGGCCTCAAGCTCAATCACCCGGAAGCGGTGGCCTGGCTCAGTTTCCAGGTGCTGGAAGGCGCCCGCGATGGCAAGAGCGTGGCCGAGCTGATGCAGGAAGGCACCACCTGGCTCAGCCGCGAGCAGGTGATGGAGGGCATCCCCGAGCTGGTGCACGAGGTGCAGATCGAAGCGGTGTTTCCCGATGGCACCAAGCTCGTGACCCTGCACGACCCGATTCGCTAACCACCCACGCCGCACCCTCTCCATGGCACCGCTCATCCCCGGCGAACTGATTCCCGAACCCGGCGAGATCGAACTCAACGCCGGCCGGCCCGTCACCACCCTGCTGGTGGCCAACACCGGCGATCGGCCCGTGCAGGTGGGATCCCACTTCCACTTCTTTGAAGTGAATGCCGCACTGGAGTTCAACCGTGAAGCCGCCCGCGGCCTGCGGCTGGATATCCCCGCCGGCACCGCTGTGCGCTTTGAGCCCGGCGACAGCCGCGAGGTGCAGCTCGTGCCCTTTGCCGGCCAGCGGCGCATCTTCGGATTTAACGGCCTGGTGAACGGCCCCCTCGACTAACAACTCCCCATGCCCTACCGGATCTCCCGCCGCGCCTACGCCGAGACCTACGGCCCCACCACGGGCGATCGCCTGCGACTGGCCGACACCGAACTGATCCTCGAGGTGGAGAAGGACTTCACCGTCTACGGCGATGAGGTGAAGTTCGGCGGCGGCAAGGTGATCCGCGACGGCATGGGTCAGGCCCAGACCACCCGCGCCGATGGCGCCGTGGACACGGTGATCACCAACGCCCTGATCCTTGATTGGTGGGGCATCGTGAAGGCCGACATCGGCCTGCGCGACGGCCGCATCGTGGCGATCGGCAAGGCGGGCAACCCCGACACCCAGGCAGGGGTCGACATCATCGCGGGCCCTGGCACCGAGGCAATCGCCGGCGAGGGGCACATCCTCACCGCCGGTGCCATCGACACCCACATTCACTTCATCTGTCCGCAGCAGGTGGAAACGGCCCTGGCCAGCGGGGTCACCACCATGCTCGGCGGCGGCACCGGTCCGGCCACGGGCTCCAACGCCACCACCTGCACCCCCGGCGCCTTCCACATGGCGCGGATGCTGCAGGCGGCCGAAGGCCTGCCGATGAACCTGGGCTTCTTCGGCAAGGGCAATGCCAGCACCCCCGAAGCGCTCGAGGAGCAGATCCGCGCCGGCGCCATCACCCTCAAGCTCCACGAAGACTGGGGCACCACGCCCGCCGCAATCGACTGCTGCCTCTCCGTAGCGGACCGCTTTGACATCCAGGTGGCGATCCACTCCGACACCCTCAACGAGGCCGGGTTCGTGGAAGACACGATCCGCGCCATCGGCGGCCGCACCATCCACACCTTCCACACCGAAGGGGCTGGCGGCGGCCATGCCCCCGACATCATCCGGATCTGCGGGGAAGCCAACGTGCTGCCCAGCTCCACCAACCCCACGCGCCCCTACACCCGCAACACGCTCGAGGAGCACCTCGACATGCTGATGGTGTGCCACCACCTTGATCCCCGCATCCCGGAAGACGTGGCCTTCGCCGAATCGCGGATCCGCCGCGAAACGATCGCCGCCGAAGACATCCTTCACGACATCGGTGCCTTCTCGCTGATCGCCAGCGATTCCCAGGCGATGGGCCGGGTGGGCGAGGTGATCACCCGCACTTTCCAGACCGCCCACAAGATGAAGGTGCAGCGCGGCGCCCTGACAGGCGACTCAGAACGCAACGACAACACCCGCCTCAAGCGCTACATCGCCAAGGTGACGATCAACCCCGCGATCGTGCACGGCATCGACCACCAGGTGGGCTCGGTGGAAGTGGGCAAGTTGGCGGATCTGGTGCTGTGGAAGCCCGGGTTCTTCGGCGTGAAGCCCGAGATGGTGATCAAGGGCGGCTCGATCGTGTGGGCGCAGATGGGTGATGCCAACGCCTCGATCCCCACCCCCGGCCCGGTGCACGGCCGGCCGATGTTCGCCGCTTTCGGTAAGGCGCTGGCGCCCAGCTGCCTCACCTTCGTGAGCCAGGCCGCCCTCGACGACGACGTGCCCCGCCGCCTGGGCCTTGAGCGGCTGTGCGTGCCGGTGCAGAACACCCGCGGTGGCATCAACAAGGCGTCGATGAAAAACAACACCGCCCTGCCCAAGGTGGAGGTGGACCCGCAGACCTACGAGGTGTTCGCCGACGGCGAACTGCTCACCTGCGAGCCGGCCGAAGTGCTGCCGATGGCGCAGCGCTACTTCCTGCTCTGAACCAGCGGCGGCACCAGCGGTAGGGGCTGATCGAGCTGCACCCCGATGACCTGGAGCGCCCCCAAACCATCGGCCGCGGTGCTCCAGCGCAGGGTGGCGGGCAAACGCACCCGGCCAAAGCCAGGGTGGTTGCTCACATCCAGCAGCAGCGCCGCCCGCGGCGAGAAGGCAGCGCTGGAGGAGAGCAACAGCGCCAGGCCGCCATGGCTGATATCGAGGATGTCGGCACTGAACCAGGCGCCGGGAACCTGGCCGGGGGGCACCGCCCGCAGCTGAACCGGCAGCACACTGCCCACCTCCAGCCGCTGCTCGCGGCGGCGATTGAGCGCTTCGCCCGCCTGATCCCAGAGGGGTTGATCCAGCGGTGGGAAGGGGCTGGCCATAGCCCAGACGCTAGGGGGACCTGCCTGAACCGGGCAACCCTGCACTTCCGTAGCAACAGCCACCTGGAGGGGCCAGGCAGCTCTGCATGATCACGCCACCGCAGGCTCGGCGATGTTCACCGACTACCGGCCCAGCAAGGGCTACGACGAATATTTCAGCGCCAGCGAAGAGCCCCGCAGCGCGCTGCAGCCGCTGCTCTCCTCCCTCGGCGCCCTCGGGCTGGAGCAGCTCAACCGCAACCACGCAGCGGCCGGCATGTTGCTCAAGCGCTTGGGGGCCACCTTTCGCCTCAACGATTCCGGCAATCGCGGCGGCGAGCGCATCCTTCCCTTTGATCCCCTGCCCCGCCTGATCGGTGCCAGCGATTGGGAGCTGCTACAGCGCGGCCTGATCCAGCGCCTGGAAGCGATCGATCTGTTCTTAGCGGATGTGTATGGCGATCAGGCCATCCTTCGCGATGGCGTGATCCCCCGCGAAGACGTGGAAACCTCCCAGGGCTGGCGGCCGCAGCTGCGCGGCTTCCGGCCGCCTCTCGGCAAGTGGTGCCAGATCTCCGGCCTCGATCTGATCCGCGATGGCCTGGGCACCTGGCGGGTGCTGGAAGACAACCTGCGCTGCCCCTCAGGCGTGGCCTACTTCCTCGAGAACCGGCGCGTGATGAAGCGCATGTTCCCGAGCCTGTTCAGCGGCCGCACCGTGCAGCCCATCGACAGCTATCCCTCCCAGCTGCTGCAGACCCTGCGCGATCTGGCCCCCTGGACCGAAGCGCCGCGGGTGGTGCTGCTCACCCCAGGGGTGTTCAACAGCGCCTACTTCGAGCACAGCTACCTGGCCCAGCAGATGGGCATCTCCCTGGTGGAGGGGCGCGATCTCGCCTGCCAAGACGGGCGGGTGTGGATGCGCACCACCCAGGGCCTCGAACCAGTGGATGTGATCTACCGCCGCATCGACGACGACTTCCTCGATCCATCGGTGTTCCGCAGCGATTCGATGCTCGGAGTGCGCGGCCTGATGGAGGTGTACGCCCAGGGCCGCGTGGCGATTGCCAACGCACCGGGCACCGGCGTGGCCGACGACAAGCTCATCTACGCCTACGTGCCCGAGATGGTGCGGTACTACCTGGGCGAGGAGCCGATCATCGAGAACGTTCCCACCTATCTCTGTTCACGGCCCGACGATCAGGCCTACGTGCTGGCCCACCTGAACGAGCTGGTGGTGAAGGCGGTGTCGGAAGCAGGTGGTTACGGCATGCTCATCGGCCCCCATGCCAGCCAGGCGGAGATCCTCGAGTTCGCTGAGAAGATCCGGGCGAATCCGCGCAATTTCATCGCTCAGCCCACCCTGGAGCTCTCCACCGTTCCCTCCCTCAGCGAGGGAGAGCTCTATCCCTGCCATGTGGACCTTCGGCCGTATGTGCTACGCGGCAAGGAAGCCTGGGTGACCCCGGGCGGCCTCACCCGCGTGGCCCTCAAGCGGGGTTCGCTGGTGGTGAATTCGTCGCAGGGCGGCGGCTGCAAAGACACCTGGATCGTGGAGGAAAGCGCATGCTGAGCCGCGTTGCTGATTCGCTCTACTGGATCAATCGCTATGTGGAGCGCGCCGAGAATCTCTCGCGCTTCGTGGAGGTGAGTGAAGCCATGGCGCTCGACTGCCCCCCGGGCAGCGCCGAGCCCTGGCAACCGCTGATCGATGCCAGCGGTGATCGCGAACTATTCGACCAGCTCTACCCAGGCGGCGGCCCCGACCAAGTGGTGGAGTTTCTGGTGAAGGCTGAGGACAACCCCAGCAGCATCGTGAACTGCATCGCCCTGGCCCGGGAAAACGCCCGCCAGATCCGCGATGTGATCACCACTGAGATGTGGGAGCAGATCAACGATCTGTATTGGACGCTTCTCGAGAGCGACAGCTTCTGGCACCAGCCGCCCCAGGAGCAGCTGCGGGAGATCCGCCGCGGCTGCCAGCTCTTCTATGGCATCACCGATGCCACCTTGAGCCGCGATCTCTCCTGGCAATTCAGCCGCCTGGGCCGATTGATCGAGCGCGCCGACAAAACGACGCGCATCCTCGACGTGAAGTATTTCCTGCTGCTCCCCAGCCCAGAAGAGGTGGGCGGCGTGCTGGATGAACTGCAGTGGATCTCGCTGCTGCGCACGGCGGGGGCCTATCAGATGTTCCGCCAATCGCAGCAGGGGGTGATCACCCCGCGGGCTGTGGCCGCCTTCCTGTTGCTGGATCCGAGTTTCCCCCGCTCCGTGCGCTACTGCCTCGATCGCATCCACGAAACCCTGCAGGTGGTGGCGGCCAGCCCGGTGCCCGGTAAGCCCGACGCGCTCGAATGCCTTAGCGGCCTCACCCGCGCCCGCTGGAGCTACACCGGCATCGATGAGTTGATCTCCGGCGGGCTGCACGAAGCGATCGACGCCCTTCAGCAAGATCTCAATAACCTTCATGAGCTGATCCACGCGCGCTACTTCGTGTTGCCGAGCCTGGCCGCAGCAGAGGAGTCCGCGGCTGTTCCCCCAGCCCAGGCTTCCGTCTCCGTTACCGCCACCAGTCACGACCTGGCATGCGCGCCCGCCTGATCCACCGGTTCGATTACCGCTACACCAAACCCGTGTTGCTGGGGCCGCATCGCTTCTGCCTGCGGCCGCGGCCCCATGGTTTTCAGCGGTTGATCGACTTCCGCCTGGAGGTGTCTCCCGATCCGAGCCAGCTCTATGAGCTGATGGCCGCCGGTGGCGACACGATCACCCGCGCCCGCTTCCTCGGGGAAACCGATCGGCTCACGGTGATCGCCACCAGCGAGGTGGAAACCTTCAGTCCGCCCCTGCTGGAGGCCTGCCTCGATGAGCAGATGGCGCAGCTCCCGGTGCAGATCGGCAAGCTCAACCCCGACCTGCTCAGCAACCTGCAGGGCTGGCTGCCCAATGGCCAGCACGATGCCGCGGCTGTGGATGTGGCCCAGGAAGCGCTGATGGGCAGCGATGGCCGCAGCCTCAACTTCCTGCAGCAACTGGTGGAAGTGATTCAAGACCGGGTGAAGTACACCCAACGCCACGTGGGCCCCGCCTGGCCCGCCGGCCGCACCCTCAAAGAACGGGTGGGCTCCTGCCGCGATCTGGCGATGCTGATGATCGAGTGCTGCCGCAGCGTGGGCCTCCCGGCGCGCTTCGTAAGCGGCTATCACCTGGTGGAACCCAAACCGGAGCGCTACGACCTGCACGCCTGGGCCGAGGTGTATCTGCAGGGGGCCGGCTGGCGCGGCTTTGACCCCAGCGGCATGGGCGCCGTCGACGAGCGCTACATCCCGGTGGCCACCTCCTCGCGCTCTGATCTCACCGCCGCGGTGAGCGGCACCTTCTCCGGCCCGCCGGGGGTGGAGAGCGAGCTGGAGTGGGATATCAGCGCCGAGATCCTCAGTTCCGCACTGCGGTAGCCGTTGGTGCTGCCGGATCGGCTCAAGCGCGCGAGGACAGGGCCAGCCACCGCTGGCCGTGACCACCGCGAACCTCGCCACCAGGACCGCCGCTGCCGTTGAGGCCCGCCTGCAGCAAGCCGGCATCCAGCTCACCATGGGCGGTGAGCCCACGCTGGTGCCCGATGACCCGCAGGGCGCCGAGTGGAGCGTGGCCGCCGATGGCCCCACCAAGCTCCGCTACGCCCGCCGCCTGGCCGCCGAGATCAAGCGCCGCGCCTGGCCGGGCTGCACCGTGCTCTATTGCCCCGGCAAGCAATACGACGGCGAGGTGAACCCGCGCTGGGCGCTGCGGCTGATCACCGGCAAAAACGGCGCCCCCCTCCTGGTGCCGTTGCCGCCCGCCAGCGCCGCCACAACCAGCCACGTGCCCGACGCCACGGAGGTGAGCAGCCTGCTGGCGGCGATCGGCCGTGATCTGGGCTGCACGCTGGAAGCCCTGCCCCTGCGGGATCCGCTGCAAGCCGATCGCCAGGTGTGGGCCATCCCGCTCACCTGCCAGGAGGGGCAATGGCGCTCGCTGGCCTGGCCGCTGGAGGAAGGGCTGCGGGAGCTGAGCGGCGCCCCGGGCCCAGCCGGCCTGCGGCTGCCGCTGCAGCACTTCCCGGAAGGTGCGCTGCGGCAGGTGCTCACCCTGGAGCGCGACCCGAACGGTTGGGCACTGTTTCTGCCGCCACTGGAGCGCGAGCCGCTGGAGCGGCTACTGCAATGCATCGCTGCCCACAGCCAGGGATGGCAGGAGCCGGAACTGAGCGGGGTGCTGCCCTGGGATGCGATGGAGCACTGGCAGGTGCTCGGCCTCACCGCCGATCCGGGCGTGCTGGAGGTGAACCTGCCGGTGTGCCATAGCTGGCACGACTACGCCGGCTGGATGCAGCTGCTGGAGGAAGCCGGCGGAGCAGTGGGCCTGCGCAGCTGGAAGCAACAGGGGGAGCGCACCGAAGGCACCGGCGGCGGCAACCATCTGCTGCTGGGGGGGCCGAGCCTGGATGAACACCCCTTTTTCACGCGGCCCGGCTGGCTCGTGGGGCTGCTGCGCTACTGGCAGCACCACCCCTGCCTGGCCTATCTGTTCAGCGGCCGCAGCGTGGGGCCTGCTTCCCAAGCGCCCAGGCCCGATGAAGGCAGCGCCAGCCTGCTCGATCTGCAGCTGGCCCACGCCGCCCTGGAGCGGCTACCCGACGGCGATCAACGGGTGGCCATCGGCGAAACCCTGCGGCACCTGCACGCCGATCGCAGCGGCAACACCCACCGCAGCGAGATCAGCCTCGACAAGTTTTGGAACCCCGCCTGGACGGCCGGCTGCCAAGGGCTGCTCGAGTTCCGCGCCCTGGAATCCCTGCCGGATCACCGCTGGAGCAGCGCTGTGGCGTTGCTGTTCCGTGCGCTGGCGGTGCGGCTGCTGAACCCAGAGCACCGGCCCGCGGCGCTGCGCAACTGGGGAGTGGAGCTGCACGATCAAGCCATGCTGCCCACCGCCCTCTGGGCTGATCTGGAGCTGGTGCTGGCGGATCTGGCTGCCGATGGGCTGCCGCTCGATCCCGAGCCCTTTCGGGCGATGTGGCAGTGGCGCTTTCCTCAACTGCTGCACTGGCAGCAAGGAGATGCGGAGCTGAGCATCCGCCAGGCCCTCGAACCCTGGCCTCTGCTCTGCGACACGCCCGTGGAAGGCGGCACCACCAGCCGCTTTGTGGATAGTTCGCTGCGGCGCTTTGAGCTGATCGCCAACGCCAACTTCCGGGAGGCTTACACGTTGGTGGTGCAAGGCCGCCCACTTCTGTGGCCGCCCAACCCGGAGCAACCGCTGGCCGTGCGCTTCCGCCAGGAAGCGCTCTTCCCCTGCCTGCACCCTTGCCTGCCGGTGGATGTGCCGTTGCAGCTGGAGCTGCATCACGCCAGCGGCGGGGCACCGATTGCGCGCTGGCAGTTGGTGCATGAGTTCAGCGGTTTTGAACCGCTCACCGAAGTGGCGACTCAGGCAGCCGTGCTTCAGCCTGTGCCCAGCGGCATGCCTATGCCCCTGCGCGGCGCTGGGGATCATTGCAGCACAGTGGATCTCCGCCTTTAACGCCGCTGAAATCCGAAGGAAATCGAGCGCTGGATTCAGCTTTTTTTCCCAAGCCTCAAGATTGATTGCGTGGGCAAAAACACACATGCCAGCCCGCCTTCAGCAGACGTAGAAACAGATCAGTACGGATCACTCAGGAGCGCAGATCCATGGGCGGCCAACTGCACCTTGTCGGGCTCACAGGCGATGGATGCCGGATCGCGCGCGACGGCGCCGGTGGCTACGTGGTGAACCACGCCGAGGTGGAAGGCGCCTGGCAGCGGGTCGCCAATCTGCCCGCTGCCTATGCCGTGTGTGAGCGCTTCAACCAGCGCGATGTGGTGCCCCTGCCCCGCCGCCGCGAGCAGGCCTGAGGCCGCGAACTACCAGCTCACCCCGTGCAGCTTGGGCAGCGGCGCTGTCTTGAAGGTGGTGGCAAACAGCCGCGGAATCAGGCGACTGTTGTACACGCGAAACTCGCGCACCACACTGGCGCCCTCCTCGCGCACAGCCTGATTGAGCACCACCGATCCATCGGGGTCTGACACCGATCGGTGGAAGGTGCCGGGGGGGATGCGCAGGATGTCGCCGCCGGTTTCCAAGCGAACAATGTGGTACGGGTAATTCCAGCCGAAGTTCACCAGATAGAAGGTGCGGCCACCGTGCAGGGCCAGCAGATTGTCTTCCTGGTGGGGGTGCAAATAGAACTGCCAGGCACCGGTGTTCTCCTCATCCGGCGGGCTCACGGCAGGGCCGGAGTGAATCACCAGATCGCGGGCGTTGGATTCGGCAACGGTGATATCGAAGAAGCGCACCGCAGGTGTATCGCGGAACTTCTCGTAGGGGATCAGTTCAAACATCGGAGCCCGCTCCGAAGCCACGGGCTCCCGCGATCGACGTTCACGCTCCAGTGAATCCTGCTGCAGGGGAAGAGCTGACATGGCGAAACAAGCGGCGAGGCGTGGATTGGCCAATGAACCGCACATGCCAGCGCTTCAACGTTCGCAGCACTACGTAATCAACCTTTCCATAGACCAGTGGTTCAGGTGGTTTTGCCGTTCGTAGCATTGGTTACGTGTTTGCACCGATGGTGATGACGGCTCCAGCCAGCAGCTGCACCCATCAGGCCTGGCGCTCGGGGGTCACGAGCGCAGCGTTCAGTGCACGCAAACAGCAGGCGCTGGCGTTGCTTCTGGCGCAGCAGCTGATCGATGCCCAGTTCCAGCGGGCCGATCGCCCGGGCAGCGAGCGGCTCTGGCAAGAAGCAGCGGCCCTTGAGATCGATCCGGAGCGGATCGTGCATCTGATGTACAGCGGCCTCGAGGGCAGCGACCGAAGCGCGCTGATCGCGGAAGACGACGCCTGGATCCACCGCACCACCCAGGCTTCCCAGCGCCGTTGGGGCCTGCTGCATCTGCACCGCAACCGCCGGCCGCTGCGGCCCGCGCCAAGCCTTAGCCCTGCTTGAGCGGGATCGGCATCTCCACCGCCGCCGGCTCCGGCGCGCAGCTCTCCACCCGTTGATTCACCACTTCACCGATCACCACGATCGAGGGGGAAGCGAGATCGGCCTGGCGCACGGCCGCGGCCAAGCCCTGCAGATCGGCGATCACCGCACGCTGGCCGCGCACGGTGCCCTGCTGCACCGCAGCGGCTGGGGTGGTGGCCGCCAAACCACCGGCGATCAACTCCTCACAGATGTGGGGCAGGTTGTGCAGACCCATGTAGATCACCAGGCCGTCGCTGCTGCGGGCTAAGGCCCGCCAATCCACGCTGGGGCGGCCCTTATCGATCTCCTCGTGCCCGGTCACGAAGGTGACAGAACTGCCGGCGCGGCGGTGGGTCACCGGGATGCCCACATAGGCAGGGGCGGCAATGCCGGCCGTGACACCCGGCACCACTTCCACAGCGATGCCATGGCGCTCTAAGTGGGCCGCCTCTTCGCCCCCGCGGCCGAACAGGAAGGGATCACCTCCCTTGAGCCGCACCACACAGCGGTGGCGGCCCGCCAACTCCACCAGCACCGCATTGGTGCTCGGCTGCGGCACGGAGTGATGGCCGCGCCGTTTGCCCACGAAGTGCTTTTCGGCGGTTTCTGGCACCAGGGCGAGCACCTCGCGGGGCACGAGCGAGTCGTACACCAGGGCATCACATTGGCTGAGCAGCCGATGGGCCTTGATCGTGAGCAGATCGGGATCCCCCGGGCCTGCCCCCACCAAATACACCTTGCCGGAAGCGGAGTCGCTCATGGCAGAGCCTCCAGCTCAGTGAGCAGAAAATCACGCACAGGAGGCCAATCCAGCAGCGGGGGCAGCACCTCAACCGATGCCGTTTGTGCGCCCATGTTGAGGGATTCGCTGAGCCGATTGGGGGCCAGGGTGAGTGGAGCCAACAGGGCCGGCGGCTGGGGCTGAGCTGCCAGCGCTGCGTGGGGATCGCTGTAGGCGGTCGCCACGCCGGGATAACCCACCACCGCTGCCAGGTGCTGGAGATACCGGGCACTCAGCGCACCCTGCAGGGGGTGATGCAGCCATAACAAGGGCCGTTCAGCGGCCCGCTCCGCCCAGAGGCTGGCGAGCAGGCGCTGCCACGTTGGCCAGGCCCCCAGAAAAGGCAGACGCCGCACCAGCGCGGGGAGCTGGGCCACTGCGGTTTGCTGGCGCCACTGGCCGGCGATCGCTGGCACATCGCTGCGCGCGTGGTCGCCGGGCAGCAGCAACAGGGGCACCAGGCTGATGGCCCCGGCGCGCCGGGCCGCCAACCAGAAACGGCCATCGCCTTCGGGTGGGGTTGCCGTGAGGGCCTGCAGCAGCACCGGCGCGGAACGGCGTCGCTCCAGCTCAGCGGCCAGCTGCTGCAGCACCTCGGGGATCACACCGCCCTGGCGGCCATGCACCACCAACACCAGCGGCGTGCGCTGCAAGCGGCGGCGCCACCGCTCAGCCACGCTCGGCTCCAGGGCTCGGCCCTGCAGTTGCCGCAGGCGCTGCTGGCCGTCGGGTAGCCGGCCCAGCAGGTCCACCGCCTGGGCTGCCAACCCCGGATCCAGATCCGTGCTGAGCTGCTGCAAGCCCTCAGCTAACGGCTCCTGCGGCCAGGCAGACAGGCCCACCGCCAACCCTTCCAGCGCCCCATGGCGCCAGGCCTGGGGCAACGGCGCCTGGGCCAGCCGCAGCAGCAGCGCCGCATCTTCCGGTTGGCGCTGCTGGCCAAGCAGAGGCAACAGCCGCACGGCATCCGCCTGGCCGGGATCGGCGGGATCGAGGCCCTCCACCGCCAGGCGCAAACGAGCAGGCACCCGCGCGTCGCAGAAGTAGCCGAGGATCTCCAGCCAAAGCAGCGAGGGCGGCTGCGCCAGCAGCGGCTCCAGCCAGGCCTGCTTCACCTCGGCCACACCGGCCAGCAGGGGCAACTCCCGGCGAGCGGCCTCCAACAAGCTGGCGGCATCGCGGCCCACGGGCCCGCGCAGGAGCTGCTCCACACCAGCGCGATCCAGCTGACCGATCAGAGCCGCCAGCACCTCGATCGAGGCTGGGCTGCCAGCCTGCTCGAGCTGCTGCAGCCAGGGCTGAACGGGCGTGCGGCCGCGCCGCAACAGCTGCAGTTGCTGCCAGCGATCTGTGGAGTTGCTCAGCTCCAAAGGCGCAGAGATCACTGTGGTCTCCACCCTGGCAGGTCTGGGGTCCTCAAGGCCTCAGGCCGCTGCGCGGCGCCGCGCTCCGAAGCGCTCCACCAGCAGCTGCTCGAGCACATCCGGCAGCAGGGCGAGGGGCACGCCCTTGTCGTGCAGTTCGGCCAGTTTCGGATCAGCGCCCATGTCGCCGCCGAGGAAGATCTTCACCGCTTCCACCATCTGGCCCTCGTGGCGGGCCTTGGCGCCCATCAGGCCGATCTCACCCATGTAGGGCTGGCCGCAGGCATTGGGGCAACCGGTCCAATGGCTGCGCACCGCGTGGGGCAGCTCCAGGCGCTGCTCCAGCTCCTCCACCACCGCCTGGGCCGTGGTTTTGGTGGGGATCAGGGCAAAGCTGCAATAGCGATTGCCGGTGCAGCTCACCGCCTCGGCCATCAGGGCGCCCGGTTCGCTCTTGAAGCGCTGCAGCAGCGGCTCCGCCAGCAGGCCCTCCACCCGCTCGGCCGGCACATTCACGATCAACACGTTCTGGGCTTCGGTGAAGCGCAGTTCACCGCTGCCGTAGCGGCGAGCCAGCGCAGCAAGCTCCGCCATGGATGCCGCATCGAGGCGGCCCACCGGCACGCTCAGCCCCACCCAGCTCAGCCCCTCCTGCTTTTGCGGGTTCACCCCCAGTGCGGCGCGGGGTGCACGGTTCACGTGGTGCTCACCGTTGTGGGGAGCGGCCTCGCCGCCAAGGGCGGTGAACTCCGCAAGCACCGCCTCGCGGTAGCCCTCAAGTCCCAGCTCATCCACCAGGTACATGAGGCGGCTCTTGTTGCGGGCCTGGCGATTGCCGCAACGCTCAAAGTGGCGCAGGGTGGCCAGGCTGTAGTTGGCCAGCTGATCGCCGCGCAGCCAGAGCCCCAGGGGGATGGCCAGCTCATTGCGCTGGGCCGAGAAGAAGCCGCCCACCATCACCGTGAAGCCGAGCTCACCGTTGTGATCGGCCGGCAGGAAGGCCAGATCGTTGTGCAGCAGGAAGCTGTCGGGGGCGCCGCCCACGGCGATGTTGAACTTGCGGGGCAGGTTGCGGGGTGCATCCGCGGCCAAGAGGCGCTGCTGGATCGCCTCCACCAGCGGCCGCGTATCCACGAGCTCCTCGGGATCGATGCCGGCCAGTGGATTGCCGGTGATGTTGCGGGGGTTGTCGTGGCCGGATTGGCGGCTGGTGAGCCCCACGGCCTCCATCGCCTCCATCAACGGCGCCATGTCTTCCAGCAGCAGCCCGCGCAGCTGAAGGTTCTGGCGGGTGGTGATGTCGGCGGAGCCATGCTCGCCGCAGCGATCCACCGCATCGGCGAGCACCTCCAGCTGATCGGCGCTGATCACGCCATTGGGCAGGCGCAGCCGCACCATGAACCGCCCCGGCGTCACCGGCCGGAAGAAGATCCCAAGCCACTTGAGGCGGATGGTGAGGGTGGCCTCATCGAGGTTGTCCCAACCCTGAGCCGCCAGTTCGCCCAGGCGGGGCGCCAGCTCCAGCCCGCAGAGCTCCGCCTTGGCCTGCTCGATCTTGCTCAAGGTGGCGGCCATCGCTGCAACAACAACTCAGGGAGGCCACAGGGTGCTCAACCGGCAGCACCGATCAGTGTCGCCATCGTTACCAAACGAACGTTCCTGGGCATCAGGGCCAGACGCTCACCACTTCTTGTAGGCGAGGAATTTGCCGCACATGGTCACCTTCACCCGATCGCCGGCGGGGTCAGCCACCTTGTCCACATCGAGGCTGAAATCGATGGCGCTCATGATCCCGTCGCCGAACTTCTCCTGGATCACATCCTTGAGGGCCATCCCATACACCTGGATGATTTCGTAGAAGCGATAGATCAAGGGATCGGTGGGAATCACCGGGTCCAGGCATCCCTTCACGGGATTGGCCTGCAGCGCTTCACAAGTGGAGGGATCGAGCCCCAGCAGATCGCTGAGCTGGCTGGCCTCCTCGGGCGACGCCGTGGACTGGCCATAGAAGAGCGAGGCGATCCACACCTCATCGCGGCCCATCGCCCGCTCCAGATCCGCAAAGCTCAGACCCTTCGACCGCTTGGCGGCCATCAAGGTGGCGGTGAGGGACGACGCAGAAGGCATGGGCGGCGACGCGGCAGCAACCGCGCCACCCTCCGCGGCCGCAGCCACCCCAGGAGCAGCGCTTGCTACCGGCCGGAGGTGCCGCGGCTACAGCGCTGAGCGATCCAGCTGTGATTCAGAATTGAGACGCGTTATGCCCATCGGGCTGCATGGTGGCGAGCCTCTCCACACAGCCTGGAGCAGCGCAATCAGGAGCATCCGAAGCGGTGAGCGAGCAGCGCGCCCGCTTTCGCACCTACCTGGGAAAGGTAGGCAGCGGCGAGCACACCAGCAGCGGCCTCAGCCGTGAGGAAGCTGCCGAAGCGATGGAGCTGATGCTCGATGGCATCGCCACGCCGGCCCAGATCGGCGCCTTTCTGATCGCCCATCGCATCCGCCGGCCCGAACCCCAGGAACTCACCGGGATGCTGGATGTGTACCGGCGCCGCGGGCCGGTGCTCACCAGCCGCACAGCCGCCCTCTGCTTTGGCATGCCCTTCGACGGGCGCAGCCGCACCGCACCGATCTATCCGCTCACCGCCCTGGTGCTGGCCGCAGCCGAGATCCCGGTGGTGCTGCAGGGTTCCGGCCGGATGCCGGTGAAATACGGCGTGACGGGCGCCGAACTGTTCGCCAGCCTCGGCCTCACACTCACCGGCCGCAGCTTGGAGTGGCTGCAGGCCAGCCTGGATCGCTGCAACCTGGCCCTGCTGCATCAGCCGGATCACTTCCCCGCCGCGGAACAGCTGATCCCCTACCGCGATGAGATCGGCAAGCGGCCGCCGCTGGCCAGCCTGGAACTGATGTGGACAGCCCACCACGGCCCCCACCTGCTGGTGAGCGGCTTCGTGCATCCCCCCACCGAATCCCGGGCCTGGGCTGCGCTGAAGCTGGCCGGCGAAACCAACGTGTTCACCGTGAAGGGGCTCGAGGGCAGCACCGATCTGCCCATCAGCCGGGCTTGTGTGACCGGCCGTGTGCGCCCCGATCAACAACCCGAGCGCCTGGTGCTGCATCCGCGCGATCACGGCTGCTACGGCGCCGATCCCGCTTGGCACAGCCTCGAGCAGTGGAGCCAACAGGCCCTGGCCGGCCTGGGCGGGCAGGGTGAACTGGCGGCCTCGCTGCGCTGGAACGCCGGCACCTACCTCTGGCAAGCCGGTGCAGCAGCCAGCCTCCCTCAAGGCGTGGAGCAGGCCGAAGCGCTGCTGCAAAGCGGAGCTGCCCTGCGGCAGCTCGAGCGGATGCGCCAAACCCTCAGCTGAGCGGCCATGCCCTCCCCACGCCTGCAAGCCAGCCACTGCTTTGCCTTCGAGCACGACTTCGTGGGCTCCTGGCGCTGCATTCCCCTCTGCGTGCGGCGCAAGCTCGATCTGATCGGGCTCAAGCTCAAGCTCAGCCACTGGCTGGAGCTGAGCCAAGCCCAACGCCAGCAGCTGGTCGACTGGCCCGATCAGCCCGAAGCGCTTCAGGAGATGCGCGATCAGCTGCAGAGCTGGACGCGGCCCATGGCCGACGGGGAAGCCCGGCCGCTGCCCGTGGCAGTGGCGGAACCCTGGCAGCGACCAGAGCCCATTCCTGATGAGGTGCAGCGGGCAGCCCAGCAGCGGCAGGTGGGCCTGAGCGCTCAGCAGTGGGCCGAGCTGGGGGAACTGGAGCGCTTTGCCCTGTGCAAGCTGGCGCGCCCGGGGCACGACCACCACAACCTCGAGGCCGCGTTTGCAGAGCTGCTGCCACCACGGGCACCGAGTGATGGTTCCTCAGGGCACAAGCCATCAGCCCAAAGCGGGATTTCGTAGCAACGAGCACCAGCACCGACCAAGCCTGCGTGATCTCTTAGATCCGTTGGTCAGCATTGGCGCCAACTCGCTATTCCTTCCAGGCGGCAACCGTTGTTGTGAGTGCCTACTGGGTTACGGCTGCCATGCCGCCGCTGGCTTCTGGCGTCCGTTGTTCAGTTCGTTCCTTCACCAGACGCTTCGCGCCCATGTCGAACCTGTCGCGCCGCAAATTTCTGATCACCGCCGCCGGTTCTGCGGCCGGTGCCATGTGGCTGGCCGCCTGCGGCAGCAATAAGAAAGCTCCCACTGCCAGCACAGCCACCGGCGGTGATGCACCGGAAGTTCCCGGCGCCACCCTGGGCTTCATTGCCCTTACCGACGCCGCTCCGCTGATCATCGCCAAAGAGAAAGGCATGTTTGCCAAATACGGCATGCCTGATGTGAAGGTGGTGAAGCAAACCTCCTGGGCGGTTACGCGCGACAACCTGGAGCTCGGCAGCGCCAAGGGCGGCATCGATGGCGCTCACATCCTTTCGCCGATGCCCCTGCTGCTCACGGCCGGCACGATCACCAAGAGCAAGCAGCCGCTGCCTATGTACACCCTGGCGCGGCTCAACCTGCAGGGCCAGGGACTCTCAGCCTCGAAGGAATACCTCGGCGACAAGCTGACCATCGACAACAAAGCCGGACTCGCCAAAGCCGCACAACAAGCAAGCAGCAAAGGCAAGAAGTTCAAGGCTGCGGTGACCTTCCCAGGCGGAACCCACGACCTCTGGATGCGCTACTGGCTCGCGGCCAATGGCATCGATCCCAACAAGGACGCCGACCTGGTGGTGATTCCGCCGCCGCAGATGGTGGCCAACATGCAGACCGGCACCATGGACACCTTCTGCGTGGGTGAGCCTTGGAACCAGCGCCTCGTGAACAAGAAGCTGGGCTACACAGCCGCCGTCACCGGTGAACTCTGGAAGTTCCACCCGGAGAAGGCTTTCTCGATGCGTGCCGACTGGGTGGACAAGAACCCCAAAGCCGCCAAGGCGCTGCTGATGGCCGTTCAAGAGGCCCAGATGTGGTGTGAGGATCCCGCCAATCTGAACGAGCTCTGCGAAATCACCTCGAAGGACAAGTACTTCAAGGCCAGCGTTGCCGACATCAAGCCGCGTCTGGCCGGCGACATCGACTACGGCGATGGCCGCGTCGTGAAGAACAGCCCTCTCAAGATGCGTTTCTGGAGCGAGAACGCCTCCTTCCCCTACAAGAGCCACGACAAATGGTTCGTGACCGAGGACATGCGCTGGGGCTATCTGCCGGCCAACACCGACATCGATGCTCTAGTGAACAAGGTGAACCGCGCCGACCTCTGGAAGGAAGCCGCCACCGCCATCGGCCAGCAGGCTGCCATTCCCGCCAGCGATTCCCGCGGCAAGGAAACCTTCTTCGATGGCGTTGTGTTCGATCCCGAGAACCCGAAGGCCTATCTCGACAGCCTCAAGATCAAGGCCATGAGCTGATGCGAGCCGGGGGGTCTGCGGACTCCCCCCCTCCGCCTCTCACATCTTTGCCGCACCTTCAACGACCGCTGCCGCAGCGGCCGATGGAGCCTTCTTGTCTTCAATCACGCCCACAATGACCGCGATCACACCCGCCAGCCGCTCCAGGCGATCGTCCAAACTGCGCCGCCTGCAACCGGGGCTGCGCAGCCTGATGCCCTACCTGATCTGCATCGGCGGGTTTTTGATTGTCTGGCAGATCCTTTCACTGATCCTCGGCGTGGCCCGGCTGCCGGGTCCGATCAACGTGATCGTGGACACCTGGGATCCCTACATCAGCCAGCCATTCTTTGATGACGGCGGCACCAGCAAGGGCCTGGGCTGGCAGATCCTGATCTCGCTGCAACGGGTCGCCATGGGCTACGGCCTGGCCGCAGTGGTGGGCATCGCCATTGGCGGCGTCTTGGGCCTCAACCGCTTTATCGGCAAAGGCCTCGATCCGGTGATTCAGGTGCTGCGCACCGTGCCGCCTCTGGCCTGGTTCCCGATCTCGCTGATGGTGTTCCAAGACGCCAACACCTCAGCGATCTTTGTGATCTTCATCACCGCCATCTGGCCGATCATCATCAACACGGCCGTGGGTATTCGTGAAATCCCGCAGGATTACACCAACGTGGCGCGCGTGCTACGGCTGCGCAAAGGCGCCTACATCCGGAACATCGTGATCCCGGCCACGGTGCCTTATGTATTCACCGGTTTGCGCATTTCGGTGGGTCTGGCATGGCTGGCGATTGTGGCCGCTGAAATGCTCAAGGCCGACGGCGGCATCGGCTACTTCATCTGGGATGCCTACAACGCCGGCGGCGATTCCAGCTCCAGCCAGATCATCCTCGCGATCATTTATGTGGGCGTGGTGGGCCTGGCCCTCGATCGGCTGGTGGCCTATGTGGGCAGCCGCGTCGCCAAGGGAGGCAACTGACGATGACTGTTGCCTTTCTCACGGTTGACGACGTCACCCAGGTTTTTCCCCTCGATGACGGCGGCCGTTATGTGGCCCTCAAAGACATCGACCTCAGCATCAGCGAAGGGGAATTCATCTCGCTGATCGGCCACTCGGGTTGCGGCAAATCCACCCTGCTCAACCTGATGGCTGGCCTCACCCAGGCCAGCAGCGGCGGCATCTTGATGGATGGCCGCCAGGTCACCGACCCCGGTCCCGACCGGATGGTGGTGTTCCAGAACTATTCGCTGCTGCCCTGGCAGACCGTGCGCCAGAACATTGCCCTGGCGGTGAACAACGTGATGCGCGGCTCCACAGCCGCAGAGCAGAGCGAGCGCATCGAGCAAAGCATTCAGCTGGTGGGCCTCGGCCATGCCGCCGACAAGTACCCCGGGGAACTCTCCGGCGGCATGAAGCAGCGGGTGGCCATCGCACGAGCCCTGGCGATTCGCCCCAGGCTGCTGCTGCTGGATGAACCCTTCGGCGCCCTCGATGCCCTCACCCGCGGCAATCTGCAACAACAGCTGATGCAGATCTGCCAGCAGTCCGGCGTCACCACCGTGATGGTGACCCACGACGTGGATGAAGCACTGCTGCTCTCCGATCGGGTGGTGTGCCTCACCAATGGGCCGGAGGCCGGCATCGGCCAGATCTTGCAGGTGCCGTTGCCGCGGCCGCGCCAGCGGCTCGAGGTGATGAACCACCCCGACTACTACCACCTGCGCAGTGAGCTGATCGGCTTCCTGCAACAGCAGCGGCGCCTCAAGCAGCGCAAGCAACGGATCACACCGGTGGTGCCTGCGGCCAAGCCGGATCTGGAAACCGTGCGCCTCGGCTATCTACCAGGCCTCGATATCGCGCCGCTGGCGGTGGCGATGGAGCGCGGCTTCCTCAGCGAGCGCGGCATCGAGCTGCGGCCGGTGGCCTTCGATCGCTGGCAGAGCCTGGAAGACGAGCTGCGCAAGGGCGAGCTGGATGTGGCGATCACCTCCGCCACCACGCCGCTGGCCCTCACCCTCGGCCTCGATGGCCAGGCCGCCTGGCCGGCAATCACACCGATGACGGTGACCCGCAGCGGCAACGCTCTCTGCCTGGCCCGGCGCTTCAGCGATCTGGGGATTCACAATCTCAGCAGCCTGGCGGAGCGCCTCAAGGGGCGGGAATGGCCGCTGCGCCTGGCGGTGGCCCAGAAGGGCAACATGCAGGAACTGCTGCTGCGCCACTGGCTGGCCAGCGGCGGCATCGATCCCGATCGGGAGGTGGAGCTGCTGGCGCTCTCGCCGATGGCGATGGAAGCCACGCTCCGGGCTGGCGAAATCGATGGCTTCATCGCTGGTCGCTACCGGGTGGCCAAGGCGGTGGAAGCCGGCCTCACCACCGTGCTCGCCACCGACCTCGACATCTGGGGCGGCCACCCCGAAAAGGTGCTCACCTGCCATGAGGACTGGGCCCTGAACCACCAGGAGGCCCTGCTCAACCTCTGCGCTGCGCTGATGCGCGGCGGCCAGATCTGTGAAGACCCGGCGGAGCACGATCAGCTGGTGGCGCTGCTGGGGGCTGCCCAATGGCTGGGCAGCGGCTCTGCCCTGGCTCTGCAACGCCAGTTCGATCTGGGCGGCGATGAGCCCAGCGGCATGCGCCTTCCCTTGAATCGCTTCCACAGCGACCGGGCTCACCTGGCCAATGCCGCCGAAGGCAGCTGGATCCTCAGCCAGTTCAGCCGCTGGGGCTGGAGTGCCTTCCCCTCCAACCGCCTGGAGCTGCTCAGCCAGGTGTATCGCAGCGACCTCTGCAGCCGCGCACTCGAGCGCGCCGGCTTCGCTGATCTCCGGCCGGAACGGGCGCCTTTCGCACTGGCGGATGGCGTGGCCTTCGACCAGGACAACCCACTCGAGTACCTGAACCAGCTGCCCTACTGCCGAGCCACGGCCCTGGAAAGCATTCCGCTGCCCACCGGTTCGAGCCAACGCCCCATCGCGGCCCATTGAGATGACCAGCGCCATGACCCGTGCCCCCCTGAGCGTGACCGCCGAGAAGCCAGATCAGCCCTACCTCTCCTTCAACAATGTGGGGCAGGTGTTCAACACCCAGCGGGGCCCGTTTGAGGCCCTCAAGGAGATCAACCTTGAGGTGGCCCAGGGTGAACTCATCTGTGTGATCGGCCACTCGGGCTGCGGCAAAAGCACGCTGCTCAACATGGTGTCGGGCTTCCTGCAACCCAGCAGCGGCAGCGTCACCCTGCGGGATGTGCCGATCGAACGCCCTGGCCCCGACCGCATGGTGGTGTTCCAGAACTACTCGCTGCTGCCCTGGAAAACGGTGGAGCAGAACGTGGATCTGGCGGTGAAAGCGGCCCGGCCCGAACTGGATCCCTCCGCCCGCGCACTCACGGTGGACCATCACCTGGAGATGGTGGGCTTGATCGAAGCGCGCCACAAGCGGCCGGCGCAGATCTCGGGCGGGATGCGGCAGCGGGTGGCCATCGCCCGGGCCCTAGCGGTGCGGCCGGAAGTGCTGGTGCTCGATGAGCCTTTTGGTGCCCTCGATGCCATCACGAAAGAGGAGCTTCAGGAAGAGCTACTCGCCATCTGGCATGAGCACAAACCCACCGTGTTGATGATCACCCACGACATCGATGAGGCCCTGTTCCTCTCCGATCGGATCGTGATGATGACCAACGGCCCCTCCGCCACCATCGGCGAAATCATGGAGGTGCCGTTTGAGCGCCCCCGCCGCTACGAGACCATCCAGGACGATCCCCGCTACGGCCAGCTGCGCAACCACGCCCTCGACTTCCTCTATCGCCGTTACGCCCATGACGACGACTGAAGCCTCAGCGGCATTGTCGATTCGCGCCGGCAGCACCCTGCTGCTGGATGCGGATTTGCTGGAGCGCAATCAATGCCTCACGGTGCACTCCGGCCTGGTGCGCGTGTCCGCCTCCAGACCGGAGGAGGAAGCCCTGGCCGTTCACCCGGTGACCTTGGGGTTTCTGCAGGCAGGCGATCAGCTGCCGCTCGATCTGCTGCGCACCACCCGTTTGCATCTCGAAGCCCTCACCGCCGCCCAGCTGGTGGAGGGCTGCCCCCTCGAGCCGGCTGCCGGCTCCATCAACCTGCATGAGTGGACGCTGTCGCTCTTGCTGCTGCGCAACCTCAACGACGCCGGCCAGCGCATCGGCGCCCTGTTGCAGTTGCTGGTGGAACGGCTCGGGCGGCGCAATGGCGCTTGGTATGAGCTGCCGCTGCGGCTCACCCACGCCGAATTGGCCGACCTGAGCGGCCACACGCGGGTGACGGTGACCAAACAGCTCTCCCGATTGCGCAACCTCGGCCTGATCGAGCAGGACGCGGGCCCAGGCAAAACCCTGCGCATCTCGCCAGAACTGCTGGAAGCCTGAAGCGCCGGCCTCAGGCCGAGGGCCGCACCCGCACTGCCGCGGCCTTGAGCTCCGGCTGCTTGGAGTGGGCGCAGGCCTGCTCGTGCATCAGGCGGTTGGCCTCGCAGGGGTTCTCCTGGCTGGCACCCCAGTGCATCGGCAGAAACACCGTGCCGGGGCGGATGCGCTCGGTCACGGTCACCTTGGCGCTGATGCAGCCGCGGCGAGAGCTCACCTCAGCGATGGCGCCATCGCTGAGGCCATGACTGGAGGCATCGCTGGGATGCACCTCCAGCAAGGCTTCCGGGTGCTGTTGGCTCACCCGCGCCACATGGGCGGTGCGGGTCATGGTGTGCCAATGGCCGAGATAACGGCCCACGGTGAGCACCAGCGGGTAGGTGTCGCAGGGGGGTTCCGCCAAGCCGAAGGGCTGCTCGGCTAGGAAGCGCGCCTTGCCCGATGCGGTGGGGAAGCGGTGATCGGTGTAAAGCCGCGGTGCGCCGGTGCCTGGCTCACTGCCAGTGGGGAACGGCCATTGCTGCGGGCCATGCTCCGCCAGCAGCCCATGGCTGAGGCCGCTCAGATCACACACCCGGCCGGCGGTGAGCGCCGTGAACTCGGCATACACCTCCGCCGCAGAGCCATAGCTGAACTGCTGCTCAAAGCCGAGGCGCCGGCCCAGCTCCGCAAAGATCGCCCAATCAGGCCGCGCCTCACCGGGGGACTCGCGGAAGGCTGGGCAATGGGTGACCCGCCGCTCCGAATTCGTCATCACGCCACTCTTTTCACTCCACTGGGCGGCGGGCAGCAGCAGGTGGGCCACCTCCGCCGTTTCAGTGCCGGCATAGGCCTCGCTTAGCACCACAAGCGGGCAGTTGGCGACCGCAGCACGCACCCGATCCAAAGCCGGCATGCTCACCAACGGATTGGTGGCAGCCACCCACCACAAGCCCAGCTCGCCGCGCTCCATCGCCTCGATCTGATCCCACACCGCCAGGCCTGGGGCCGGAGCGATCGAGCCGGGCGCAAAGCCCCAGTGGCGCTCCACCTCAGCGCGGTGCTCCGGGTTGGCCACGAAGCGATAGCCCGGCAGCAGCTGCGCCAGGCCTCCGGCCTCGCGGCCGCCCATGGCATTGGGCTGGCCCGTGAGCGAGAAGGGGCCGGCACCGGCGCGACCGATCTGGGCGGTGGCCAGATGCAGGTTGATGATCCCGGCCACGGTGGCGGTGCCCTCGCTGCTCTGGTTCACCCCCATCGACCAGAGGCTGAGCACCCCGGCGGCTTCGGCCCACCACTGGGCCAGTTGGCGCAGGTCGGCTTCGGCGATGCCGCAGAGATCGCTCACCCGCTGCGGCGTCCACTGCTGCCACAGCTCCTTGAGCTCGGCGAAGCCCTCGGTGTGGGCCTCGATGAAGCCCTCATCAAGGGCCTGCAGCTCCAGCAGCAGATGCCCAATACCCTGCAGCAGCACCAGATCCGTGCCTGGGCGGATCGCCAGATGTAGATCCGCCGGATCGGAGGTGGCCGTGGCGCGCGGATCCACCACCACGATCCGCAGTGCCTCCTTCTCTTTGCGCTTGCGCTTCAGCAGCCGCTGAAACAGCACCGGATGGCACTCGGCGGTGTTGGTGCCGATCAACAACACCAGATCGGCGTGGTCGAGGTCGTCGTAGCAGCAAGGGGGGCCGTCGGATCCCAGGCTGCGGGCATAGCCAGCCACCGCCGAGCTCATGCACAGGCGGGAGTTGGCATCGAAGTTGTTGCTGCCCAGGGCACCCTTGAGCAGCTTGTTGGCCACGTAGTAGTCCTCGGTGAGGAACTGGCCGGAGCCATAGATCGCCAAGCCCTGCGGACCCTGTTCGGACAGGGTGGCGCGGATGCGATCCACCAGCAGCGCGAAGGCCCGCTCCCAGCTGATCGGCGCGAACGGCTGATCGAGGCTCTCGCGCCACAACGGGGTGGTGAGGCGGTTGTGGTGCAGGGTTTCGCCCACCGTGGCGCCCTTCACACACACCTGCCCGAGGGACGAGGGATGGTGGCGATCGCCGCGAGCGGTCCACTGCGGATCGCTGGGATCCTTGGGGGGCTTCAGCTCGAGGCCGCAACCCACACCGCAGTAGGGGCACTGCGCCTTCGCTGCCTGGGATCCAGGATCAGCGGAAACAGCAGCCGTGGCGACGTGAGGAGCGTTCAGCGGGGCAGATCGTGCGGCAGCCATTGGATCAAGGCGCTTGGCACAACCCTGTGACGACCGCTACCAAACCAGGGATGCCAACGCTTCAACCCGAGCCCTTGCCCCCCCTGCGCTGCTGCCTACTCAGCGGTGGCGCCAGCCAACGCATGGGCCAGGACAAAGCGCTGCTGCCCCATCCCGCAGGTGGCAGCTGGCTGGAGCACACCCTGCTGTTGCTGGCGGAGCTGGATGCACCGATCACGCTGCTGAGCCGCTGGCCGCAGCATCAAACCCTGGCTGAGGCACTGCAGCTGCCGCAGCTGGAAACCGTCGCCGAACCACCCCCTTGGGAGGGGCCGCTGTTGGCGCTGCACCGGCTGATGGAGCGCTATCCCAATGCACGGCTGCTGCTGGCACCGGTGGACATGCCCCACCTCAACTCCGCCGCACTGCACACCTTGCTGGAGGCCGCCGCCATGACTCCAGAGCGGATCCATTTGGCCCACGACGGCGCCCGCAGCCAACCCCTCCTCGGGATCTACCCGAGCCCGCCCGCGATCCGCAGCGCTCTAGCCACAGCCATCAGCGGAGGAGAGCGCCGGCTGCTGCGATGGTTGGACGGCCAACCCTGCAACGCCGTGCCCCTGCCCGCTGCCGCGATCCGCAACGTGAACAGCCCTGCCGAGCTGTGACCCGCATGGCCTCGCCAACCGACGGGCTCGGCCGGCCACTCGGGGTGCTGCGGCTCTCACTCACGGCCCGCTGCAACCTGGCCTGCCCCTATTGCCTGCCGGATGGACGGGAGCCCCCAGGCCTGCTCACGCTCGAGCAACGGCGCATGGTGGTGCAGGCGGCAGTGGCCCTGGGAGCCCACAGCCTGCGGCTCACCGGCGGAGAACCGCTGCTGCATCCCCAGCTCGAGAAGCTGATTGAGGCGGTGCAACCGCTGCGGGCCCAGGGCCTGCGGGAGATTGCACTCACGAGCAACGGCACCCTGCTCAACGCCGGCCGCGCCCGAGCCCTGCGCGAGGCGGGGCTGGATCGCATCACCCTCAGCCTCGATGGGGCCGATGGCGCCAGCGTGGCCCGCATGGCCGGCCTCAGCGATGCCACAGCCGGCGCGCGCACGCTGGAGGCGGTGCTGGCCGCGATCAGCCATGCGCGGGATGCGGGCTTCGATCCGGCGGCGGGAGCTCTCAAGCTCAATGCGGTGATTCAGCGCGGGCGAAACGACGATCAACTGCTGCCCTTGGCCGAGCTCTGCCGCAGGCACGGCCTGGAACTGCGCTTGATCGAATACATGGATGTGGGCAACCGCAACGGCTGGAGCCCTGCCGATGTGGTGAGCGCTAGCGCGATGGCTGAGCGCATCAGTTCCCGCTGGCCGCTCGAGCCGCTCGAGCGGGATCTGCACAGCACCGCCCGCCGCTGGCGCTACCGCGATGGCAGCGGCGGAATCGCCGTGGTGGCTTCCGTGAGCCAGCCGTTCTGCGGCGACTGCAACCGCCTGCGGGTCACCGCCGATGGGGTGGCCTACACCTGCCTCTTTGCTGCAGCGAGCAGTGGCCTGGATCTCAAGCCCTGGCTGCAGCCCAGCAGCGATCCGGTGGACCTGGAGCAGGCCCTAACCCAGCTCTGGCGCAGCCGGCGCGACCGCTACAGCGAAGAGCGCCAAGCCAGCGCCACCGGCCGCGAACATGCCGAGATGGCCTATCTGGGCGGCTAGAGCAAGACGGTCAGCCCCAGCAACTTCAGCGAGGCCAACAGCAGCACCACCGCCAGGCAGCGCCGAATCCAGGCCACGGGCCAGTGGCGGCTGCCCAAGCGCGAACCGATCGCACCGGCAAGCACCACAGGAATCAGCACCAGGAGCCAGTCGAGGCGCCCGAGCTCGAGCAAAGCGGCGGGCCGGCCCACCAGTAGCCCCGCCAGGCCTGCGATCGAGTTGAACAGGATGAACAGCACCGACACGGCTCCGGCCTGACGGGTGGTGCACCACTGGCAGAGCAGCAGCAGGGGCGTGAGAAACACGCCACCGCCGGTGCCGGTGAGCCCAGCCAACACACCGAGGCTGCCGCCGGCGGTGAGCAACAGCAGCCGTGGAGGCTCCCGCAACGTGGGGGAATCCATAGGGGCGCGCCCCAGCCGCCAGGCCGAAAACAACAGCACCGCACCCACCAGGCGGCGAAACCACAGCGACGGCAGATTCAGCCATCCCCCAAGAAAAGCCCCGGGGATCGCCAGCACATACACCGGCCAGATCCGGCGCCAAGGGAGGTGACCCGCCCGCAAAAAATTCCAGCAACCCACACTGGCCACAAGGGTGTTGAGGATCAGCGCCAGAGGCTTGATCTGCTCAGCCGGCAACCCCGCCAAGGCGAGCACAGCGATCTAGCCGGAGGCTCCGGCATGGCCAACTGAGGCATACAGGAAAGCCACAACTGCGAGGGCTGCGGCAAGCAGCCAACCCGCACCGATCACAACCAGTGCTGGGGGTAAGGAAAGGCGCCGGGCACCCAGCGGCTGAAGGCCCAGGCCAGCAGCACCAGCAGCACGGAACCGCTCAACACGGGAAAGAGCAGAAAGCCCCAGGCCACCTTCAAATACACCGCCAGGAAAGCCATCCCACCGGCGGGGGGATGCAGGCAGCGCAGCTGCTGGCCCAACAGGATCGTGAGGCCTACGGCCAAGGCCAGCACCAACGGTCCCTGGCCGGCGGTACTCACCAGGGCCACACCCACCAAGCCACCGATGCCGTTGCCGAGCACGATGTTGCGCGGCTGCGCCAGAGGGCTGGCGGGGTAGCCAAACAGCAACACGCACGACGCACCCAAGGGCGCCACGATCAACACCTGACCGCTCCACAGAGAGAGCAGACCCAGCAAGAACACCGCACAAAGCGCCGCCAGCGACGTGACGCCGATCTGGTTGAGCCGAAAGCGGGGCTGATAGCGCCGGCCGCGGCGGCGTTCGCGCCGGGCTGCCACATGCAGGCGGCGCAAACGGCTCATCAGGCCGGCTCCGTGAGCCTGGGCAGCAGCTGCACCAGGTTGCAGGGCCGCGTGGCTTCATTGAGCTGAGCTGAGATCAAGCGATCCCAGGCGGTTTCCACCGCATCCAGCGATCCGGGCAGCACAAAAATCACCGTGCCATTGGCCACGCCAGCCAAGCAGCGGCTCTGCAGGGTGCTGGTGCCGATTGATTCAAACGAGAGCACCCGGAACAGCTCCCCGAAACCTTCGATCGTTTTATCCAGCAGGGGTGCCACCGCTTCCGGCGTGCCATCTCGGCCGGTGAGGCCGGTGCCGCCACTGCTGATCACCACCTGCACCGCGGGATCGGCGATCCAGCGGCTCAACTCGGCCCGAATCTGATAACGATTATCAGGCACGATGCGGCGCTCTGCCAAGCGATGGCCTGCGTCCTCCAAGCGCTGCTGCAGGGCATCACCCGAGCGATCGTCCGCCAGGGTGCGGGTGTCGGACACCGTGAGCAGAGCGATGGCGAGACTCAAGTCGGGCGTGCAGGCGCAGAGGCCATGGTCGCAAGGCAGCGGATGCAGCGCTCGGTAGCGTCGTGGCCATGGCTGCACCGTGTGCCCAAGAGATCAGGATCCTGCTGTTCGCTGGGCTGCGCGAGCAGGCCGGATGGGCTGAACAACAGTGGCCGGCAGGCCCAAACGGCGCTTCCACGCTCACGCCGCGTCAGCTGTGGTCGATGCTCCAGCTTCCCGGCGATCTCGATCAGCAGGTTCGCGTCGCGATCAACCGGCAGTTCGCCGACGCCGACACACCCCTAAAGCCCGGCGATGAGCTCGCCTTTCTGCCCCCGATCAGCGGAGGCTGAAGCCATGCAGCTCAGGGTCGATCTCCACAGCACCAACTTCGAGCCGCTCGTTGCGCTGGCGCGTTGGCAGGAGGAGCAACACATAGGCAACGCCGACTGTGCCGCTGAGGCTTGTTTTATCGGCCGAGTTCGTGGCGTAGCCGCCGATGGCTGCGAGCTTGAAGCCCTGGAACTCGAGCACTACCCCGGCATGACCGAGCAACAGTTGGAGCGGCTCGCCCTCGACTGCTGCCAGCGCCACGGGGTGCTCAGCTGCCTGGTACAGCACCGCATCGGCCGGGTGCTCCCCGGTGAGGCGATCGTGCTCGTGGCCATCGGCGCTGACCGCCGCGGCCCGGCCCAGCGCTGTTGCCAGGAACTGCTGGAAGCCCTCAAACACGACGCCCCCTTTTGGAAGCGCGAGTGGCGCGCCGATGGCAGCAGCGAGTGGCTCAGCAGCAACACACCGCTCTGAGCTCAAAACACTGGCAACCGCAACAGCTGCGCCCACAGCTCCGTGCCCGCCTCCAGATTGCCCAGCTCCGCCGGAATCTCCAGCAGCAGATCCGCCCCCTGGAGTGAACCGATGCGGGAGGAGGCCTGCGTGCCTTCGATCCGCGCCCAGAGCCCGCCATCAGCTGCCACCGCCAGCTGGGCCCGAGCCAGCTCAGGGCGGCCGGCACCCCGGCGCAGCGGCGCCTCGAGCCGCACCTTCAGCCGCGGCAACAGCTGTAGCTCAGCCCCCTCGAGCCGTTGCAGCGCTGGCCAGAGCAACTGAAGCGCCGTGATCGCTGCCGCCACCGGATTGCCTGGCAGGCCAAAGAACGGCACCCCCGCCACCTGCCCCCAGGCAAAGGGCCGGCCGGGCTTGAGGAACAGCTTCCAGAAGCGCACCGCACCCAATTCCTCCACCAGCGGCCGAATCCAGTCGCTGTCGCCGGCCGACACACCGCCGGTGCTCACCACCACATCACATCCCTGCGCCAGCTCCTGCAGAGCGGCGCGCAAGGGCTCCGGTTGATCAACAACCACGCGCTGATCGGCAACGTCGTATCCCAATCGCTGCAGCAACGCCGTGAGCAGGGCCGAATTGCTCTCCCAGATCTGGCCCGGGCCGCGCTCCACCCCGGGCGGCAGCAATTCATCCCCACTGATCAACAGGCCCAAGCGCGGCCGGCGGGTCACCCGCAGCTGCTGCACGCCGCAACTGGCCAGCCGCCCCAAATCCGCCACCCCCAGCCGCTGACCCGCCGGCACCACCTCTTGGCCCGGGGCTGCTTCCTCTGTGGGTTGGCGAATCCAGGCGTTGGGCCCGGAGGGTTTCACCAGCGTGAGCTGCTCGCCCTCGCGCGCCACCAACTCCTGGGGCAGCACCCGTTCACTGCCCTCCGGCACCACCGCGCCGGTGAGGATGCGCACCGCTTCACCGGCCACGAGCGCCCTGCCGTAGGGCGCGCCAGCGGCCGAAGCACCCACCAAACGCCACTGCTGACCAGGCTCGGGCTGGGCCACGCCGGCAATGGCGTAGCCATCCATGATCGAAGCCCGAAAACCAGGCACCGCAGCCGCAGCCACCACGGGAGCCGCCGTGGTGCGGCCCAGAGCCTGCGTGAGCGGGAGCGTTTCCTCGAGCCCGAGGGGCTGCAAAGCCTCGAGGATCTGAGCGCGGGCCTGCTCAAGCGGCAGGCCTTCGCGGCCGTAGGGCTCAGTCATCACGCAGCCACTCACCATGGCGGCCACCGCTTTTGCTCAGCAGGCGCACGCCGGTGATCGTCATCGCTGGATCGGCGGATTTGAGCATGTCGTAAAGGGTGAGCAGGCCCACCTGCACAGCGGTGAGCGCCTCCATCTCCACCCCGGTGCTGCCGGTGGTGCGGGCACTTGCTTCCAAGCGCAGCCCGGCGCCATCGCTGCAGGCCTCAATCAACACCTCAACGCCGCTGAGCGCGATCGGATGGCAGAGGGGAATCAACTCCCAGGTGCGCTTGGCGGCCTGGATCGCCGCCACCCGCGCCACCGCCAGCACATCGCCCTTGGGAGCCCGGCCCTCCAGCACCAGCGCCAACACCTCCGGACGCATCACGATCACTCCTTCTGCCCGTGCTTCACGGCGGGTGGCCGGCCGCTCGCCCACCTCCACCATGTGCACCTCGCCGGCGGCGTTGAGATGACTCAGAGACGTTGGCGGCGACTCCGGCGGCATAGCTAAGGCAGCAAGCAATCGGCCACCATCCTGATCGCGAAGGTCGCGTAACTGAAAAACCAAAAACTTTCTGGATCGGGTGGAAGCAGCCCTGCAACCGCTCTACCTTTCCCAGCACCTCGAGGGTGGGTAGATGCTTGTTAGAAGCGGGAGCGGCTCCTTTTCGATGGTGGGTGGTTTTGTGATGAGTGCCCCTCACCATCACAGCCAGCGCCCTCAACGGAGCAACGGCTTTGCACTGCTCTGGAGCCAACTGCTCAAGCGCTTCCGGTAGGCGCCCCATTCCGCATGGGATGGTGAGCCCACACCCGGGCCCATCCCCATGCGCTGGAGCCGCCCCTCCACCACCCTCTGCGCGTTCATCACGCTGCTGAACGATCGGCTGGGCGAGAGCATCGTGTTCCCCCTGCTGCCGTTTTTGCTGGCCAGCTTCACCAGCAATGGCCGCACCCTCGGCCTATTGGCTGGCAGCTATGCCCTGGCCCAGTTCGCCTTCACGCCGCTGATCGGCGCCCTCAGCGATCGCTACGGCCGCAAGCCCGTGATCGCTGCTTGCGTGGCGGGTTCGGTGCTGGGTCTTGGGCTGTTTGCCGTGACCCTCAGCATCAATTGGCAGGCCATCCCTTGGGCCGCCGGCACAGCGATCCCCCTGGCACTGCTGTTTGGCGGTCGCCTGATCGATGGGGTGAGCGGTGGCACCGCCGCCACAGCCGGCGCTGTGCTGGCCGACATCTCCACTCCGGAAAACCGCGCCAAGGCCTTCGGCCTGATCGGCGTGGCCTTCGGCCTGGGTTTCATCCTGGGACCGGCCTTCGGTGGGTTGCTGGCGGGATTCAGCGTCACCCTGCCGGTGTGGGTGGCCACCGGGTTTGCGCTGATGAACCTGGTGCTGGTGCTCACCGTGCTGCCGGAAACCCATCCGCCGGAGGCACGCCAGGCGATGCCGCGCAAGCGCGATCTCAATCCGCTCACGGCCTTGAAGCGGGTGTTCACCAATCCCCAGGTGCGCCGCCTCTGCGTTGCCTTTTTCCTCTTCTTCCTGGCCTTCAACGGCTTCACGGCCGTGCTGGTGCTCTATTTCAAGCAGGTGTTCAATTGGGGCCCGGGCCTAGCTACCGCCGCCTTCCTGGTGGTGGGCGTGGTGGCCACGGTGGTGCAGGGGGGGCTGATTGGCCCACTGGTGGCGCGCTTCGGTGAATGGCGGCTCACCCTGGCTGGCCTCGGCTTTGTGATCGTGGGCTGCCTGCTGATCCCCCTCGCCCGGGCCGGCAACGCCGCTGCCGTGGTGTTCAGCGCCGTGGCGATCCTGGCCCTGGGCACCGGCCTGGTCACACCGAGCCTGCGGGCGCTGGTGTCGCGCCGGCTGGGCGACAGCGGCCAGGGCGCAGCCCTGGGCAGCCTGCAGGGCCTGCAAAGCCTGGGTAGCTTCATCGGCCCGCCGCTGGCCGGCTTCAGCTACGACCTGCTGGGCCAGCGCAGCCCCTTCTGGCTCGGCATCGCCTTGCTGGTGGGCGTGGCCTCACTGGTGGCCGGAGGCCTGCCGTCAAGTGGGGAGCGCACGCAAAACAGCCCGTCCTGATTGCTAATTTGCTCAATCAGGTTGATCGGTGCTGAATGGCTGAACCCGCAGTGGCACCCGAGCTTTACATCAACCGGGAGCTCAGCTGGGTGGCCTTTAACCAACGGGTGTTGGCTCAGGCGCTGAGCGAACACACGCCACTGCTGGAGCAGGCGAAATTCAGCGCCATTTTCAGCAACAACCTCGACGAATTTTTCATGGTGCGTGTGGCTTCACTGAAGTCACAGATCGAAGCCGGCGTCCAAACCCTCAGCGACGACGGCCTCACCCCCAGCCAGCAGCTGGTGAAGGTGCGCGAAGCCCTGGCACCACTGCTCAGCCAGCAGCAGGCCCACTACCGCCACTACCTCAAGCACCAACTGGCTGAGGCCGGTGTGCATCTGATCGACTACGCGAAGCTCAACAAGAAGCAGCAGGAGTGGATCAACACCTACTTCCAGAACGCCATCTTCCCGGTGCTCACACCACTGGCTGTGGACCCGGCGCATCCCTTCCCCTTCATCAGCAACCTCAGCCTCAACATCGCGGCGCTGATTCGTGATCCCGAATCTGGCCAGCAACAATTCGCCCGGGTGAAGGTGCCGCAGAAAAACCTGCCGCGCTTCGTACAACTGCCGGTGGAGCTGAGCAACCACGCCCCAACACCTATCTATACGGCGGTGCCGCTGGAGCAGGTGGTGGCGTTCAACCTGCAGCTGCTCTTCCCCGGCATGACCGTGGAAGGCCACTACTTCTTCCGCGTCACCCGCGACGCCGACCTGGAACTGCGCGATCTCGAAGCCGACGATCTGATGGAGGCCCTGCAGCAGGGTCTGCGCAAGCGGCGCATGGGCGGTGAAGTGGTGCGGCTGGAGGTGGCCGATGAGATGCCACAAGAGGTGGTGGATCTGTTGCTTGAGGGCACCGGGGTGGAGCCCGCCGACCTCTACCGGGTCAATGGCCCCCTCGGACTCGACGATCTGATGAGCCTGATGGCCGTGCCGCTGCCCAAGCTCAAGGACAAGCCCCATCGCGGCCGCACCCCGGCCGTGCTGGCCCGCGCCCAGAAGGGCCTGCTGGAAGACGGCTCGATCAAGGCCGAAGAATTCGAGAGCATCTTCTCGGTGCTGCGCCGCGGTGATGTGCTGCTGCATCACCCCTTTGATCTGTTCTCCACCTCCGTGGAGGAGTTCATCAACCAGGCCGCCGACGACCCCTCGGTGCTTGCCATCAAGATGACGCTCTACCGGGTGTCGAAGGATTCACCGATCATCAAGGCCCTGATCCGCGCGGCGGAGAACGGCAAGCAGGTGATGGCGCTGGTGGAGCTCAAGGCCCGCTTCGATGAAGACAACAACATCCAATGGGCCCGGCAGCTGGAGCGCTCCGGCGTGCACGTGGTGTACGGCGTGATCGGGCTGAAGACCCACACCAAAATCACCCTGGTGGTGCGCAAGGAAAAGGAGAAGCTGCGCAGCTACTGCCACATCGCCACCGGCAACTACAACTCCCGCACCTCCACCCTCTACACCGATCTGGGGCTGCTCTCGGCGCGGCCCGAACTCGGGCAAGACCTGGCTGAGCTGTTCAACTACCTCACCGGCTTCTCCAAGCAACAGGAATTCCGGCGACTGCTGGTGGCGCCGGTGACCCTGCGGCGGCGCATGCAGGAGCTGATCCAACGCGAAACCGAGCACGCCCGTGCCGGCAGGCCCGCCGGGATCAAGGCCAAGATGAACGCCCTGGTGGATCCGCGCATCATCGGCCTCCTGTATGAGGCCTCCCAGGCCGGAGTGCAGATTGATCTGGTGGTGCGCGGCATGTGCAGCCTGCGCCCGGGTGTAGAAGGGGTGAGCGACAACATCCGTGTGTCGAGCGTGATCGGTCGCTTTCTCGAACACTCACGCCTCTTCTGGTTCGCCAATGGCGGCAACGACGAGGCTTACATCGGCAGTGCCGACTGGATGGGCCGCAACCTCGATCGCCGCGTGGAGGCCGTGGTGCCGATTGAAGATGCCAACCTCCACCAAAAGCTGCTGGCCCTAATCGACGCCTACCTCACCGACAACTGCACCGCCTGGGACATGCAGTCCGACGGCAGCTTCGTGCGCCGCATCCCCGACGAAGAAAACTTGGCCGTTCAGGCAGGCCTGATCGATGGCTGGCACCGCAGCTTGTGCGGGATCGAAAGCTAGCAGTAAACACCGATACAAATAGGAAGAGATTCCAACGAAAATGCTGCAGTAAGTCTTCCGATTCGCGGCAGTCTCGAGTTAGTAAACCTGCTACATTCCGGCCAAATCAATTCGAGGTCGGAGCAATGAGCATGTCTCGCACCTCCAACGGACCTCAAGCTCCCTCCACTGCCCAGCCCAACGCCGCTGGTTTCAACGCCATGGATGCCAACAACGCCGCAGCTTCCGGGCCGACGAGCAACAGAACAACCAGCCGAAACGGCGCCTCACGCCAGGGAGGTCGGCTCAGTGCTGATTCGATCGGCTGGTACCTGAGCAACATCGGCCGCGTGCCGCTGCTCACCGCCGCTGAAGAAATCGAACTGGCCCATCACGTGCAAGCGATGAAGCAGCTCCAGGAGCTGCCCAGCGATCAACTCACACCGCGTCAGAAGCACCTGATCCGCATGGGCTGCCGAGCCCGCGATCGGATGATGGCCGCCAACCTGCGCCTGGTGGTGAGCGTGGCGAAGAAATATCAAAATCAGGGTCTCGAACTGCTCGATCTAGTGCAGGAAGGCGCCATCGGCCTCGAGCGCGCCGTCGACAAATTCGACCCCGCCATGGGCTACAAGTTTTCCACCTACGCCTACTGGTGGATCCGGCAGGGGATGACCCGCGCCATCGACAACAGCGCTCGCACCATTCGTCTACCGATCCACGTAAGCGAGAAGCTCTCCAAGATGCGGCGGATCACCCGGGAGCTCTCGCACCGCTTCGGCCGGCAACCCAATCGCCTCGAGCTCGCCCATGCCATGGGCATGGCTCCCGAAGAACTCGAGGATCTGATCTCCCAGAGCGCACCCTGTGCCTCCCTCGACGCCCATGCCCGCGGCGACGACGACCGCAGCACCCTGGGTGAGCTGATCGCCGACCCCAACAGCAACGAGTCCATGGATTCCATGGACCGCAACCTGCAAAAGGAGCACCTCGGCACTTGGCTGTCGCAGCTCAACGAACGGGAGCGCAAGATCATCGAACTGCGCTTCGGGCTTGAAGGCAACGAGCCGCTCACCCTGGCTGAAATCGGCCGTCAGATCAACGTGTCGCGCGAGCGGGTGCGGCAGCTCGAGGCCAAGGCCATCCTCAAGCTGCGCATGATGACCAATTATCAGCAGGCTGCTTAAGCCTGCTCCCTTGACCCCGGCTCTACTCAAACAGCTCACTGGCATCGCCGTGGTGCTGCTGTGGCTCGCCGTTGTGGTGGGCACGGCTCTGGTCGTTCGCCATCGCTTTCCCGATCAACGGGAATGGAGCCGCAAGGTGGTGCACATCGGCACAGGCCCGGTGGTGTTGCTGGCCTGGGGGCTTGGCATCGCCCGCTGGGTGGCACTGCCTGCGGCTATCGCCGTCACCTTGGCCACGGCCCTAAATCACCGCTTCAGGGTGCTTCCGGCCGTGGAAGATGTGGATCGCCACAGCTACGGCACGGTGGCTTATGGCGCTTCGATCGCGATCCTGCTCGCGCTGTTCTGGCCGCAGCAGCCCCTGGCCGTTGCCGCTGGCGTGCTGGTGATGGCCATCGGCGATGGCCTAGCTGGGCTTGTGGGGCCTCAGCTGCGCTCACCCCGCTGGCGGGTGCGTGGCCAGGGGAAATCGCTGGCCGGAACCGTGGCCATGAGCGGGGGTGCACTGGTGGTGCTGGTCCTGTTGCAGCTGATCGCCCAGAGCCAGGGCATGGCCGCTCCGGGCTGGCCCCAACTGATCGCGATCGCTTTGCTGGCCACAGCCCTCGAGCAGGGCAGCAGCTTCGGCATCGACAACCTCACGGTTCCCATAAGCGCCGGCCTGCTCTGGCAGCACTGGGCCCACTAACGCTGCACTCAGGCCTGGAGCATCGCCTCGCAGCGCCGCTCCCAGTCGTGCTGGGTGCCCAAACCAGCCACCAAGCGCCGGTCATCGGGCTCCGCCAACAGGCGCAACTGCCACTGCCGAATCGCTTCAGCGCGCTCCAGCCACACATCCACCACGGTGGCGTGGATCAGATCCAGCTCCCAGCCGCGCCCCCGGGCTGTCTCCAGCGCCCAGCCGAGCAACGCATCGAGCTGAAAGGGGCGAAAGCCCGCAAAGGCCGGCCCTTCCCCTTCACCCACACTGCTCTGCTCGAGATAAAAGAGCTGCAAGGGATCAGACACGCCACAGAACTGCAGGAGATAGGTCATCAGCAGACCTCCTGATTGCGACTCCATCAAAACCTACGCAACGCCAAAAGGGGCGCTGTTCATGCCAAACAGTTTGCAACGTCGCCGTGAATTAGCACTCCCAACAAGTGAGTGCTAATTCACCTCAGCGCAGGCTCAAACCAGTGCTGCAGCCTTACTTTTCGCCTGAGCCACGGCTCCAGCCAGCTCCGCCAACACCTCACGGGTGGAGCCCAGATCAATGCAGGCATCGGTGATGCTCTGGCCGTAGGTGAGCTGGCTCAGATCGGCAGGAATCTTCTGGTTGCCGGCCACCAGGTGGCTTTCGATCATCACGCCCATCACATGGCGTGAACCGGAGCGCAGCTGATCGGCCACTGCCGCCGCCACCTCGCCCTGACGGCGGTAGTCCTTGTTGGAGTTGCCGTGGCTGCAATCCACCATCACCCGCGCCGGCAGGCCGTCTTTCGCCAGGGCCGCCGCGGCCGCTTCGATCGCCTCGGCGTGGAAGTTGGTGCCCTGCTTACCGCCCCGCAGCACCAGGTGCCCATCGGGGTTGCCGGTGGTGGTCACGATGGCGGCGCTGCCGTCTTTATTGATGCCCAGGAAATGGTGCGGGCGCGCCGCGGCCTCCATGGCGTTGATGGCGGTGCTGGCACTGCCATCGGTGCCGTTCTTGAACCCGATCGGCATCGAGAGCCCTGAGGCCATCTCACGGTGGGTCTGGCTTTCGGTGGTGCGGGCGCCGATGGCGGTCCAACTGATCAGATCAGCGATGTATTGGGGTACCACCGGATCGAGTAGCTCTGTGGCAGCGGGCAGGCCCATCTCGGCCAGGTGGAGCAGCAGGCCGCGGGCCAGCTTCAGGCCAGTGTTGATGTCGTAGCTGCCATCGAGGTGGGGATCGTTGATCAGGCCCTTCCAACCCACGGTGGTGCGGGGCTTCTCGAAGTACACCCGCATCACCACTTCGAGCTGATCGCGGTGGCGCTGGTGTTCTTCAGCGATGGCGGCCGCGTACTCCTTGGCGGCGTCCACATCGTGCACGGAGCAGGGGCCCACGATCACCAGCAGGCGCTGATCGTCGCCCCGCAGAATCGCCTTGATCCGCTCGCGCGCCTCACGCACCGTGGTGGCAGCGGCCTCGCCCAGGGGCAACTCCTGATGCAAGAGCGCCGGTGCCACGAGCGGCCGCGTTTCCACCACGTGGAGATCAGAGGTGGGAATCATGCCGGCAGCCGCACAGGGGCAGGGGGATAGGGAAGCCTAAAAGCCCGATTGCAGCCGTTGTCACCAGATCAGGGCAGGGCGGCAAAGAACAATGGGTGTCACGTCACAGTTCGTCAGGTCCGCCGGACCCTTAGCGCCGATGGTTGCCAGCAGCTTCCTTGCCGACTACCGCGCCGCCGCCGCGGACCGCGAAGCCCTGGGGATTCCGGCCCTGCCCCTCACCGCCGCCCAGGCGCAAGACCTCACCGAACTGCTGCAGGCCCCGCCCGCCGGCGAAGAAACCTTTCTGCTGCATCTGCTCTCCGAGCGCATCCCCCCCGGCGTGGATGAAGCCGCCTATGTGAAGGCCGGCTGGCTGAGCGCCGTAGCCCAGGGCAAGGCCACGAGCCCACTGGTGAGCCCCGTGGAGGCGGTGAACCTGCTTGCCACGATGATCGGCGGCTACAACGTGGGCGCTCTGATCGAGCTGCTCTCCAGCGCCGATGCGGCCATTGCCGAAGCCGCCGCCACCGGCCTCAGCCGCACCCTGCTGGTGTACGACGCCTACAACGATGTGCTCGAGCTGGCGGCGAGCAACCCGTACGCCAAGCGCGTGATCGACAGCTGGGCCGCCGCCGAGTGGTTCACCGCCAAGCCTGAGCTGCCGGCTGAGATCACCGTGACGGTGTTCAAGGTGGAAGGCGAAACCAACACCGACGACCTCTCCCCCGCCACCCACGCCACCACCCGCCCGGACATCCCCTTGCACGCCACGGCGATGCTGGAAACCCGCATGCCCGGGGGCCTGGAGCTGATCAGCCAGCTCAAGCAAAAAGGCCATCCCGTGGCCTATGTGGGTGATGTGGTGGGCACCGGCAGCTCGCGCAAATCCGCGATCAACTCGGTGCTCTGGCACACCGGCACCGATATCCCCCACGTGCCCAACAAGCGCAGCGGCGGCGTGGTGCTGGGCGGCAAGATCGCGCCGATCTTCTTCAACACCGCGGAAGACTCCGGCGCCCTGCCGATCGAGTGCGACGTGAGCGCCCTCAATTCCGGCGATGTGATCACGATCCGCCCCTACGCCGGCACGATCGAGCGCGCCGCTGGTGAAGCGAACGCTGGCGAGATCGTGGCTCGCTTCGAGCTCAAGCCGAGCACCATCACTGATGAGGTGCGCGCCGGCGGCCGCATCCCCCTGCTGATCGGCCGCTCCCTCACCGACAAGGTGCGCGCCCAGCTGGGTCTGCCCGCCAGCGATCTCTTCATCCGCCCCTCGGCCCCGGCCGACAGCGGCAAGGGCTTCACCCTGGCCCAGAAGATGGTGGGCAAGGCCTGCGGCCTGCCCGGCGTGCGCCCCGGCACCAGCTGCGAACCGCTGATGACCACCGTGGGCTCCCAGGACACCACCGGGCCGATGACCCGCGATGAGATGAAGGAGCTGGCCTGCCTGGGCTTCAGCGCCGATCTGGTGATGCAGAGCTTCTGCCACACCGCCGCCTATCCCAAGCCGGTTGACCTCAAAACCCACGCCGAACTGCCCGACTTCATCAGCTCCCGCGGTGGCGTGGCCCTGCGCCCCGGCGACGGCATCATTCACAGCTGGCTCAACCGCATGCTCCTGCCCGACACCGTGGGCACCGGCGGCGACAGCCATACCCGCTTCCCCCTGGGCATCTCCTTCCCGGCCGGCTCGGGCCTGGTGGCCTTCGCTGCCGCCATCGGCGCCATGCCACTCGACATGCCCGAATCGGTGCTGGTGAAGTTCTCCGGCTCCCTGCAGCCGGGCGTGACCCTGCGCGATGTGGTGAACGCGATCCCCTACGTGGCGATCCAGCAGGGGCTGCTCACCGTGGAGAAAGCCGGCAAGAAGAACATCTTCAGCGGCCGGATCATGGAGATCGAGGGGCTGCCTGATCTCAAGCTGGAGCAAGCCTTCGAGCTCACCGACGCCACTGCCGAGCGCTCCTGCGCCGGCAGCACGATCAAGCTCTCGGTGGAAACCGTGAGCGAATACCTGCGCAGCAACGTGGCGCTGCTCAAAAACATGATCGCCCGCGGCTACAGCGATGCCCGCACCCTGGCCCGCCGCATCAAGGCGATGGAAACCTGGCTGGAGAACCCCGTACTGATGGAGGCCGACGCCGACGCCGAGTACGCCGCCGTGATCGAGATCAACCTCGATGCAATCAGCGAACCGATCCTGGCCTGCCCCAACGACCCCGACAACGTGAAAACGCTCTCGGAGGTGGCAGGCGATCGCATCGATGAGGTGTTCATCGGCTCCTGCATGACCAACATCGGCCACTACCGCGCCGCCGCCACGGTGCTGGAAGGCCAGGGCGAAAACACGGCCCGCCTCTGGGTATGCCCGCCCACCCGCATGGATGAGGAGATGCTCAAGCAGGAGGGCTACTACGCGATCTTCGAGAGGGCGGGCTCCCGCATGGAGATGCCCGGCTGCTCGCTCTGCATGGGCAACCAGGCCCGGGTGGAAGACAACACCACCGTGTTCTCCACCAGCACCCGCAACTTCAACAACCGCCTCGGCAACGGCGCCCAGGTGTATCTCGGCAGTGCGGAACTGGCCGCGGTGTGCGCCCAGCTGGGCCGCATCCCCACCAAGGATCAATACCTGGCGATCGCCGCCGCCAAGATCGATCCCCGCGGCGCCGAGCTCTACCGCTACCTCAACTTCGATCAAATCGAAGGCTTTGAAGACAGCGGCCGGGTGGTGAGCGCCGACGACGAAGCCAAGGTGCTGGCGGAGGTGTGAGTTAGAGCTGCGCCACAAAATCCAGCGGCGTCAGCCCACCACTGCCATCGGGATAGTTGGCAAAGCCCACCACTGCATCGCCGTAAAGCGAATTGGCGGTGCTCAGCACGCTCTGAGCACCGTCGCTGCTGCAGGTGATCGGGAGATCCTTCCACCGTGCCTGCTCACGGAAGCCTCCCTGGCGATTGCGCTTCACCGTGACTACTGAAGCCAACGTGAGATCACCCATGGCATTCAACGCTGCCGCCGTAGCCGGCAGGCGGTAGTGCCCCTGCGGCGTGCGGTAGATCCCCTCAAAGTGGCTGATCAGATCGGTTTGCTCGCGGTTGCGATACGGGAAGGTCGTGTAGTTCGAGAACCGACCGGTCACCGCGTCGTAATCGATCAGATAGCCGGCACCGGCCTCAACCTGGTCTGAGCCGGGCTGAAGCACCTCACCACTGCCACCGGCAATCGTGTAGCTGCTGCCGCCGTTGAACCAGATCCCGTAGGCGGTGTGGGTCACCAGAGGATTGCGATCATCTGGGTAGCGAATCTGGGTTTGCTTGCCGGTATCGAGATCAACGATGAACGCGGTGGAACTCAGGCTGAAATAACCCGTGAGCTCATCCACATCCGCGTTATCGGCGTTGCCAACCGCTAGGCCACCATCCACTGAGTGCACAAAGGTGTACGTGCCTTTGGTGCCCGCCTGGGTTCGGCCCTGCACCTCGCGCCAACCGCGACGATCCGAACCATCCACAGCACCGCTGTAGGTAAAGCCCACCACCGCCGGATTGCGCGGGGTGGGCGCATCGCTTCCGATGTTGCGGGTGAAGGCACCCACCAGATCAGCTTGCCCGCTGCCGAGGTTGTCTGGGCCATACACGCTGGTGCCAGCGGCACGAAAACGCTTGGGCGCCGCCACCACCGACCACACTCCAGAACCACTCACACCATTGCGAGAGATCCCATCCAAAGGCCCCTGGTACACCAGGCCTTTGGGGGTGGGCCCGGGGGAATTGTTGGCACCCACCAGCAGATAAGTACCGGCGCGGTCGCCTTGCTTCAAACCCTGCAGATAGGTGACAACCGACGGGTCATTTCCTGGGTTGAATTGAAAAGGAGAGGTCACCTTCCAAACAGAGGACGACACGGGTCAAATGACGGAACTGGAAGACATCGTGATGGCGACAGCACCCGCCTTGTGGCGCCCGTAACGTATCGACGTTTACAAAACCCCTTCGCATGGGCAAGCAGTACGACATCGAGCTTCAGTTCGCCCGCGTGAGCAAGCCGGGCAACCCCTCGATCGGCGTGAAGGGGTTCGAATTTCCAAGCAAAAGCACCGTTCCAGCCCAGAACCCCGGTGGCAGCGGCAGCACCACCTATGAACCCGCTACCGCCGGCAACTATCAGCAGCTGGGCGCCGTTCCCTACACCTTCGAGATTGGTCAATACGAAGTCACCGCAAAGCAATACGTTTCCTTCCTCAATGCAGTCGATCCCGATGGATCCAACGATCAGCTGCCCTGGACAGGCATCACGCTTTACAACAACACGTTCTCTCCGATCGAAAACCCCTACCAGGGGCAGATCATCCAGCTCAAGCACGCCAAAAACGGTGAGCACTACGCCCTGGCCGATGAAAGCTGGGCCGACAAGCCCATGATGTGGGCCAACATGTTTCAGTATCTCTATTTTGTGAATGCCCTGAGCAACGGCACCGTTGTTGCCGAGCAGAGCAAAAGAGCCAGAAGCCCAGAAGGGTTCAACGTTCAACTCTCCACCAAATACGTTCGCTTCTCCGACAACATCCTCAGCGGCACCTACAACCTCAACGACTACAACTACCCCTACGCTCAGCGCCAAAACACCAGCGGCTTTGTGCTGCCGAGCGAGAATGAGTGGGTGAAGGCCGCCTACTACGCAGGCTCAAAAACCAACAACGGCACCCCCTATTACTACTACCCAACAGGCAGCAACCAAGCGCCCGAGCCCCTCACCTCCTCCTACTGGGCCTCCAGCAATGGCGAAGCTAGTGACCGCGTGAATGTCAATAGCAAGGGCGATGTGATCAGCGGCAAGCTGTCGCAAAAAACCCTGAAAACCAAAGGTTACGCCAACTACGACAGCCGTGTCTTCTGGGCACCTGACTACACCTCGATCGATGCCAGCAGCGATGGCAAAGCCAACGTGACCGATGTGGGCGGGGCCGCTACCCCTTCGCCCTGGCTCACCTACGACCAAGGCGGCAACTTGGTGGAATACACCGACACAGTAACTGCCGCCATCGAAGAACCCGATTCAGAAAACAAGGAAAACGTTCCCGTTTACTTCAAAGTTCATGGCGGCATTGCCAATGCCACCGAATACCAGCTCTGGATCACCGCCACCGGCACCAGCAATCCCTACGGCCAGAATCTGGGCTCGCTGTATCAATACGGTGGTGCGCGTGTGGGGTATCTCCCCAGCGGCAAAGACAAAACCTCCCGCAAAACAGCAACACCGTCGTTCTACGCCGACCCGCTCACCGGCCAGCGCGTGGTAAGTCGTGTGGACTCCGGAATCACCTTCGACACCTTCTACACAACCAATACCGCCGATGCCATCGACACCTTGAAGGATGACGAGGGCTACCTCTTCATCTCCGCACCGTTTCGTGGCCTGAAGGCGAGCGACAAGCAAGCCGTGGATGTGTACACGCTCTGGCACACACCCACGCAAACCCACTACTACACAACCAGCGCCTCCGAACGCGATCAACTTTTGAACAGCGGCACTTACACCGGCGGCGATGTGGGCTTCCGGGCCCTCGCTCCTGGCGCTGGCTCCACAGATTTTGTGCGCATGTTCAACAGCAGCACAGGGGCCTATGGATTCACTTCATCAGCCCGTGATGTGGAGTTCTTCCGCAACCAAGGCTATGAGCTCAATGGCGTGGCCTGGAGCATCTGAACCAGGCCAAGTGAGAGCCTGGATTCACCAGGCCTCGCCCCACCCTGAATCAGGAAACCCTGCTGTTTGACCCCGCCCAGCCTGAAGCTGGGGCGCTGCGGGCGGTGCTGGCCTTCCCCAGCACCTACACCGTGGGGATCACCAGCCTGGGCTACCAGGTGGTGTGGGCCACCCTGGCCCAGCGGGCCGACGTGGATGTGCGGCGCCTGTTCACCGACCAGGGCGATCCGCCGCACCGCCACTGCGATCTGTTTGGCCTATCGCTCAGCTGGGAGCTTGATGGCCCCGTGCTGCTGGATCTGCTCGAGCAGCAGCACATCCCCCTCTGGGCCGCCGAGCGGGGCGACGACGATCCGATCGTGTTTGGTGGTGGCCCCGTACTCACTGCCAACCCCGAACCGCTGGCGCCCTTCTTCGATGTGGTGCTGCTGGGCGATGGCGAACTGCTGCTTCCCGCCTTCATCGATGCCCTGCAGGAGTGCCGCAGTGCACCGCGGCAGGAGCGGCTGCGGCGGCTGGCGCAGGTGCCGGGCGTCTATGTGCCGGCGCTCTATGCACCCCGGTACGGCAGTGAAGGTGAGCTGCTGGCCGTGGAGCCGATCGAACCCGGCGTGCCAGCCACGGTGGCCAAGCAAACCTGGCGCGGCAACACCCTCAGCCACTCCACCGTGATCACACCGGAGGCAGCCTGGCCCTCCATTCACATGGTGGAGGTGGTGCGCAGCTGCCCGGAGCTCTGCCGCTTCTGCCTGGCCAGCTATCTCACCCTGCCCTTCCGCACGCCCAGCCTCGACGACGGCTTGATCCCCGCTGTGGAGAAAGGCCTCACCGCCACCCAGCGCCTGGGACTGCTGGGGGCCTCGGTGACTCAACACCCGCAGTTCGCCGATCTGCTGCAGTGGCTCGATCAAGACCGCTTCGAGGGAACGCGTGTGAGCGTGAGCTCGGTACGGGCCGCCACGGTGACGCCCGAGCTGGGGCGGATCCTGGCCAAACGGGGCAGCAAATCACTCACGATCGCGATCGAAAGCGGCAGCGAGCGCATGCGCGAGGTGGTGAACAAGAAGCTCGCCACCGAGGAGATCTATGCCGCTGCCCGCTACGCCAAGGAAGGCGGCCTGAGCGGCCTGAAGCTCTACGGGATGGTTGGCCTGCCCAGCGAGGAAGAGGCCGATGTGGAAGCCACCGCCGATCTCCTGCTCGCGCTGAAGAAAGCCACCCCAGGGCTGCGGCTCTCGCTCGGGGTAAGCACATTTGTGCCCAAGGCCCACACCCCCTTCCAGTGGCAGGGCGTTCGGCCCGAAGCCGAGAAGCGCCTGAAGCTGCTGGGCAAACGGCTCAAGCCCAAAGGCATCGAGCTACGACCTGAGAGCTACGGCTGGAGCGTGATCCAGGCCCTGCTATCGCGCAGCGACCGGCGTTTGGCACCGGTGATCGCCGCCGCCCGCGGCCGCCACGAAAGCCTGGGCGGATGGAAACAGGCCTACCGGGCTGTGCGCGAGGGCGACGCCTCCGGCTCAGGCCCGCTGCCGCCGGCCTGGGAGGAGGTGATTCACGCCAGCTGGGGCGGCGATCAGGTGCTGCCTTGGGAGCACCTGGAAGGTCCTCTACCCAAAGCAACCCTGCTCAAGCACCAGCAGGAAGCTCTGACTTAGCGCTCCCCCAGCGCAACCCCGCCAGCAACACCCAGCCGGCGATGTTGATGCGGCTGTCGTACATCGGAATATCGGTGGCATGCAGCACCGCGAGCATGAAAGCGGCGGTCCACCAGGCCCGCTCAAACACATGGCCTTTCAGCATTCCCTGGCGCACACCACGGATGTACAGCCAAAGCACCAGCCCAACCACCAACACAGCCACTGGCAAGCCGTGGCTGAAGGCCAGGTCAAAGGCGATGTTGTGGGGGTGTCCGTGCCAGCGCCCGGTGCGCAGTGGGTAGATCACGCTGAAAGCAGCCGCTCCCCAACCGAGCCAGGGGCGTTCAGCAATCAGGGTGGAGGCCACGCTCCACTGGGTGATCCGCAGCGAAGCGAGCTTGCGCTGACTGTGGTGGTTGAGGTCGTTCAATCGTCCCCAGATCGACTGCGGCACCAGGGCACGGGCGGGGTCCTGCAGCAGCGCCGGAACACCGGGCAGGGTGGCCAGCACGACAGGCAGCAAGGCAAGCGCCATCAACGGCAGCAACCAAATCCAGCTGGCAGGGCCGGCCACCAGCGGCACCGCCATCAACATCACCCCCCAGGCATTGCGGGAATCGGTGAGCACCATCGAGACCACCTGAGCCAGCACCAGCCCAAGCACCACCAACAGGCGCCAGCCACTGCCGGCGCTCCGTGCACGCCAGCGCGCCCAGCAGCCGATCAACGCCGCCAGCAGTAGAGGCCAGCTCAACGACAACCAAGCGGCCGTGATGTTGGCGTAGTCGAAGAGTCCGGAGAGCCTGCCCGTGGGGTTGCCGCCTTCCTTGAGGTGCCAGATCACGGCACCGCCCAGGATCTGCCAGGGGCCCTGCCAACCCAACCCGATCTGACCCAATCCGCTCACCAGCACGGGAACGGTGCCGGCTGCGATAGCCAACCCAATCCGGCGCCGAGCCGGGGGATCGCAGACGTAAGGCTGAAAGCCCCAGAACCCCCAGAACAGAGGCAACCAATTGCCCAGCCCCACCCAAGCCAGCATTGGCGAGTAGCTGGGGAACTCAGCGATCCGCAGCGTGACTGACACGGCACCGGCCACCATCAAGGCCGCCACCAAGACGAGCACCAGGTTGACGCGGTCGCTCCACAACGGAGCACGTTTGCGACTGCCCTGAATCAGAGCCGGGAACAGCAACAACGCGGCGAACAGCGCGCTGGAGGGGAGCATGAACATCCCCAACTGAAAACAGCGCCAGCCGAGCGGATCGGCCTGAGGCGGCCGCTGGGCGTCGAGGTGCTGAAGCAACCGGCCGATGCGCTGGCGTGCAACGTTCAAGGCGCTCACTCGAACACCGCCGTACGCCCGCGATACACCATCACCTGGCGTTTGAGATGCAGACGCACCGCGCGGGCCAGGGCGAGGCGTTCGGTGTCGCGGCCCTTACGAATCAGGTCGTCCACCTCATCGCGGTGGCTCACGTTCACTGTTGACTGGGCAATGATCGGGCCGGCATCCAACTCTTCGGTCACGTAGTGACCGGTGGCGCCGATCAATTTCACGCCCCGCTCCCAGGCGCGGTGATACGGCTGCGCGCCCATAAAGGCCGGTAAAAAGGAATGGTGAATGTTGATCACCCGGTGGAAAGCATCCGGGGGATCGAAGGCGGCAAGGAAGCGTGGCGTGAGCACCTGCATGTATTTGGCCAGGATCACCAGCTCGATGCCGTGCTCGGCCAACAGCTCCAGGTGCCGGGCCTCAGCCTCTTCGCGGTTGGCATTGCTGATCGGCACATGTTCAAAGCGCGCGCCGAACTCTTCCGCGATCGAGCCCAGATCTGGATGGTTGGCGATCACGAGCGGCACCCGCATCGGCAGTTCCCCGGTGCGCACGCGCCAGAGCAGATCGAGCAGGCAGTGGTCCTGCTTGCTCACGAAGATCGCCACAGCGGGCTTCTCATCCGAGAAGGTGACGGTTTGCTCGCCGCGGAGACGCTCCGCCAGCGAAGCCGCCGCCGGGGCGATCGCCTCGCGGGGCAAGCCGAAGCCCTCCAGCTGCCACTCGATGCGGCTTAAAAACAAGCCAGCGCCCTGATCGCTGTGGTGATCGGCGTGCACGATGTTGCCGCCATTGCCCGCCACCCAACCGGAGAGTTCGCGCACCAGGCCGGGCTGATCCGGGCAAATCATCTGAAGGATGGCCGTGGCAGCCGTCATGGCGAGGCGGGGCGCAGCCCTTGGAAAGGCTGAATTCTGACGGCTTGTTGCACACAGCCCATTGCAGCTCGCCTCACCAGCGCTTCATGGCCAAAACCCCTGGGTAAAGTCCCCGGATCAAGCTCCAATCCCATGGCTGCTCAGACGATGTCCGCGCTAACCACCCGGTTCTCATCCGCCCTGCGCAGCCTGGCCCTCGTGGCCCTGGCGCTGGTGCTGAGCTTCGGGCTCACCGCCTGCAGCGGCGGCAAAGCCAAGGCTCCCACCCTCAGCGCCGACGACATCGCCGTGATCGAGCGACAGGCTGAAGGTTTCCTGGCCGCCCGCGATCGCCTGCCCGAGCTGGCCACCCTGGTGAACGAGCGCGATTGGACCTTCACCCGGAACCTGATCCACGGCCCGATGCAGGAAGTGGGCCGCGAGATGCTGTACATCAACCAGCGCCTGCTGCCGGCTGAGCGCCCCGAAGCCACCAAGCGTGCTGACGCCCTCAAAGAAGCCCTGGCTGAGCTCGATGAGGCCGCCCGCCTGCAAGACGCCAACAAGCTGAGCAAGGCTTACATCAAGGTGGCCAGCGGCTTCGGCCTCTACGCCCAGGTGCTGCCAGCTCAGGTGCAGGCTGATCTGAAGCAGGCCTGATCGCTTCTCCCATCACGATCACTCAACCAGAGCCCACCCGCCGGCCCACGTCGATCAGCGTGATCGGCGCCGGTGTGGTGGGCCTTTCTGTGGCCTGGCTGCTCTGCCAGCACGGCCATCGCGTGCAGCTGATCGATCCAGCCCTGGACGAGGGCCAATCGAACGACGCTGGCAGCAGCGCTGCCCTAGGCCTTGTGATGGCACAGGTGTTCCGGCGCAGCAGCGGCCGGGGTTGGCGGCTGCGGCAGCAATCCCTGGCGCTCTGGCAGCAGTGGCGGCAGCTGCTGGAGGAAAGGGGCCATGGGATCCCGTGGCGCTCTGGCCTGCTGCAACTGGCCAGCAATGAACAGGAATGGCTCGCCCAGGCCCGGCTGGTCGAAGAGCGCCAAAAGCAGGGCATGCCCCTGCGGCTGCTCAACAAGGCTGAACTGCAGGAGCTCACACCTGCCCTGCCGGCTGCCGCTGCCGGAGGTCTGCTCTCCCCGGAAGACGGCCAGATCGATCCGTTGCCGGCCATGCAGGCCCTGCTGCACGACGGGCGCCGCCATGGGCTGCTCACTCAGGCAGCCCGCGTTGAGCGGTTGGAACGTGGAAGCCGCGGCGACGATCAGCGCTGGCGGATCCACACCGATGCCGGCCTCCACCACAGCGATTGGCTGGTGGTGGCGGCTGGGCTGGGCAGCCCGCAGCTGCTGCAGCCGCTCGGCCACGCGCGGCCCCAGAGCCCAGTGCTCGGCCAGGCCATAGAGCTGCAATTACCGGCGGGCTGCGACGCCAAGCGCTGGCCAGGCAGCGTGAGCTGGGATGGCATCAACCTGGTGCCTCGCCCCGGAGGGCGGCTCTGGCTGGGCGCCACGGTGGAGCCAGGGCTGAGCAGAGGAAGCCCCGATGCCCTCGCCGAGCTGCGCCAGCTCGGAGGCCATGGGCCCGACTGGCTGCGCGAGGCCGAGCCACTGCGCCATTGGCACGGCCTGCGCGCCCGGCCGGACGACCGCCCAGCCCCGCTGCTTGAGCAGCTCGAACCAGGCTTGTTGCTCACCAGCGGCCACTACCGCAATGGCGTGCTGCTGGCGCCGGCCACAGCCGCCTGGGTGCTGCAGCAGCTGGAGCAGCCGAGCGCCTGACGGGCCCGCAACCGCTACGTCAAACTGGGCCAAACCGGCCTCGCCAGCTTCTCTCCCTATGCGACGCACCACCACCGCACGCGTGCTCATCGGCCTCGCCGGAGTGGCGGCTGGCCTGAGCCTGGCCTCCTGCTCCGTGGGTGGCGGCAGCGGCCCCGCCGGCAATCTGGCCGGGGCCGGCGCCTCCTTCCCGGCCGCCATCTACCAGCGCTGGTTCCAGGAGCTGGCGGGCCAAGGGGTGCGCGTGAACTATCAATCGGTGGGCTCCGGCGCCGGCGTGCGTCAGTTCACGGCCGGCACCGTGGATTTCGCCGCCTCGGATGCACCGATGAAGGAGGACGAGATCGCCAAGGTGAGCCGCGGCGTGCTGCAGATCCCGATGACGGCTGGCGCCATCGCTGTGGCCTACAACAACGCTGGCTGCGACCTCAAGCTGAGCCAGCAGCAGCTGGCTGACATCTTCCTCGGCAAGATCACCAACTACAGCCAGCTGGGTTGCGCCGACAAGAAGATCACCGTGGTGCACCGCTCCGACGGCTCCGGCACCACCTACAACTTCACCAAACACCTGGCCGCCATCTCGGACGCCTGGAAGAACGGCCCCGGTACCTCTAAAACCGTGGCCTGGCCCACCGGTGTGGGCGCCAAGGGCAATGAAGGGGTGGCAGCCCAGCTCAACCAGGTGGAAGGCGGCCTGGGGTATGTGGAATCGGCCTATGTGAAAGGCAAGCTGCAGACCGCCGCGCTCACCAATGGTTCAGGGCAGGTGGTGAAGCCCACCAGCGCCAGCGAGAGCGAAGCGTTGGCTTCGATCGACCTGGGCCCCGACCTGATCGGCGGCAACCCCAACCCGATGAAGGGCTACCCGATCGTGACCTTCACCTGGATCCTGGCCTACCAGAACGGCAACGGTGCCAAGGCAGACCTGCTGAAGAAGGCCTTCAACTTCATGCTGTCGGAGCAGGCTCAGGCCCAAGCCCCGGCCCTTGGTTACGTGACCATGCCGGCCCCGGTGATCGAGAAGGCCAAAGCCGCTGTGGCCAAGATCGGCAGCTGAGGCCAGCGAAAACGAACGCTTGCTCAACTGGTACAAACGAACACATCAGCGCCCCTGAGCCCGCGGCATCATCCGCTCACGACCTGCATCGGGTCGGGCAAGGGAGAACCTCCGAGGCGGGCTCACACCCGTCTCTTTTTTTGGCTGACGTGCAGCTATGAAAAAACCCCGGCCGCAGCCGGGGTTTGAGAAAGAGCCAAGAGCTCGTGTGGCCTTACTTGCTCTCGGTGAATTCAGCGTCGATCACATCGTCGCTGGCGGCATCCGAGCCGCCGCTGCCGTTGCCACCGGGGGCGCCAGCTGCAGCATCAGCAGCTCCGGCCTGCTGATACACAGCGGCACCGGCGGCATAGAGGGCCTGCTGCAGGGTTTCGAGCTCGGACTTCATGGTGTCGAAGTCTTCCTTCTCGATCGCCTCCTTGAGCTTGGCGGAGGAAGCCTCCACCTTGCTCTTGTCCTCGGCGCCCACCTTGTCGCCCAGTTCGCCCAGCTGCTTCTCGGCCTGGTACACCAGGGTTTCGGCCTGGTTCTTAAGGTCGATGCGCTCGCGCTTCTCTTTGTCGGCGCTGGCGTTGGCTTCGGCGTCCTTCACCATCTTCTCCACCTCGTTGTCGCTGAGGGTGGAGGCGCCGGTGATCGAGATGCTCTGCTCCTTGCCGCTGCCCTTGTCCTTGGCGGTCACGCTCAGGATGCCGTTGGCATCGATATCGAAGGTCACTTCGATCTGAGGCACGCCACGGGGGGCGGGGGGGATGCCATCGAGGCGGAAGGTTCCGAGCGACTTGTTGTCGCTGGCCATCTCGCGCTCGCCCTGCAGCACGTGGATTTCCACGTTGGTCTGCCCATCGACAGCCGTGGAATACACCTCCGACTTCTTGGTGGGGATGGTGGTGTTGCGGGGGATCATCTTGGTCATCACGCCGCCCAGGGTCTCCACACCTAGGGACAGCGGGCTGACATCCAGCAGCAGGATGTCCTTCACCTCACCGGCGAGCACACCGCCCTGGATGGCGGCGCCCACAGCCACCACCTCGTCGGGGTTCACGGTCTGGTTGGGGTCCTTACCGGTGACGCGCTTCACCAGCTCCAGCACCGCAGGGATGCGGGTGGAACCACCCACCATCACCACCTCATCCAGCTCGGAGGAAGAGAGCTTGGCGTCCTTGAGCGCCTGCTCCACCGGCACGCGGCAGCGGTCGATCAGCTTGGAGGCCAGCTCCTCGAACTTGGCGCGGGTGAGGGTGAGATCGAGGTGCTTAGGACCCTCGGGGGTTGCCGTGATGAACGGCAGATTGATCTCGCTTTGGGTGGCGCTGGAGAGCTCGATCTTGGCCTTCTCAGCGGCCTCGGTGAGGCGCTGCAGGGCCTGCTTGTCTTGGCGCAGATCGATGCCTTCGTTGGCCTTGAAGGTGTCGGCCAGGTGATCCACGATCACCTTGTCGAAGTCATCGCCGCCTAGGTGGGTGTCACCGGAGGTGGAGAGCACCTCGAACACACCGTCGCCCACCTCGAGCACGGACACGTCAAACGTGCCGCCGCCCAGGTCGAACACCAGGATGCGCTCGTTGCTCTTCTTGTCGAGGCCGTAGGCCAGAGCCGCCGCAGTGGGCTCGTTGATGATGCGCAGCACCTCGAGGCCGGCGATCTTGCCGGCGTCTTTGGTGGCCTGACGCTGGGAGTCGTTGAAGTAAGCGGGAACGGTGATCACCGCCTGGGTGACCGACTCACCGAGGTACTTGCCGGCGTCTTCCGCGAGCTTGCGCAGCACCTGGGCGCTCACCTCTTCCGGGGCGAACTGCTTGCCCAGCACCGGGCACTTCACCTTCACGTTGGAGCCGGCCTTCTCCACGCCGTAGCTCACTTCCTTCGATTCCTCGTTCACCTCATCGACACGGCGGCCGATGAAGCGCTTCACCGAATAGAAGGTGTTCTCCGGGTTCATCACCGCCTGACGTTTGGCGATCTGACCCACCAGCTGATCCTGGTTCTTGGTGTAGGCCACCACGGAGGGCGTGGTGCGGAAGCCCTCGGCATTAGCGATCACGGTGGGCTTGCCGCCCTCCATGACTGCCACGCAGCTATTCGTGGTGCCAAGGTCGATACCGACAACCTTGCCCATGACTGTCCTCTGAACTGGAGGCATCCTCAACAGCAGGCCCCAGTCAGGGCTAGGTGTGGTTGCCGAACAGCACCCGACCCAGCGTGAGCGGCCTCCCCAGCATTCGCGGCACCACAGCGCTTGTGGGAGTGCTCGGTGATCCGGTGCACCACTCGCTCTCGCCAGTGATGCAGAACGCGGCGCTGCAGGCGATGGGGCTCGACTGGGTGTTCCTGGCCCTGCCGGCTCCCGCCGCGGAGCTGGCCACTGTGGTGCGGGGACTGGAAGCCATGGACTGCCGCGGCCTCAACGTGACCATCCCCCACAAGCACAGCGTGGCGGCGCTCACCCGTGAGCTCAGCCCCCTCGCGCAGCGGCTCGGGGCAGTGAACGTGCTGGTGCCCATGGCGGGCGGTGGCTGGCACGGCACCAATACCGATGTGGAGGGCTTCTGCACGCCCCTACGCCGCGGCGGGGCCGCCTGGAGCGGCAAGCGGGCGGTGGTACTGGGCTGCGGCGGCAGCGCCCGGGCCGTGGTGGCGGGCCTGGTGGAGCTGGGTTTCCGCAGCATTCAGCTGGCAGGCCGCAGGCCGGAAGCGCTGAACGCCTTCCTCAACGACTGCCGGGCCTGGGCGCCGCAGCTCCAGGCGTTGCCCTGGGCCAGCGACAGCCCAGCGATGGCAGAAGCACTGGCAGCAGCGGATCTGGTGGTGAACACCACCCCGGTGGGCATGGCCTCCGCCAGCAATCCCGCCGCGGCGGAGGCCTGCCCGCTGAGCGAGCCGGAGCTCTCTGCCCTGCAGCCCAGCTGCTGCGTGTACGACATCATTTACACCCCTCGGCCCACGCGGCTGCTGCAACGCGCCGCCGCCCGGGGCTGCCGCAGCCTCGATGGCCTGGAGATGCTGGTGGAGCAAGGCGCCGCAGCCCTGCGGCTGTGGAGCGGCCGCAACGATGTGCCGGTGGAGGTAATGCGCCAGGCACTGCTCGAGCAGCTGCCATAGCCTCTGCGCAACGGCGTGAGAGCGATGGGCGACATTCCCTGGTGGCAGCGGTTGTTGGCAGTGCTGGCCTACCTGCTGCCCTGGAGCGACGCCCTGCCCTTCGGCGAATCGCTCGACAACCTGTTCCCAGCCCTGCAGTGGCTGATGCTGCCGGCGATTCCGGTGCTGCTGCTGGAGCGCAACGTGCCCTTCGGCGGCTTCCTGCTGTTCCTGGTGCTGTTCCTGGCGGTGGTGCGCAACCCGCGCATCCCCTACTTCCTGCGCTTCAACGTGCTGCAGGCGATCCTGCTCGACATCGTGCTGGTGGTGCTCTCGCTGGCCTTCCAGCTGCTGCGCCTGGGCAGCCTCGGCTTCGCGGGCCGCACCCTCGCCAACACGGTGTTTCTAGGGATGCTGGTGCTGCTTGTGTTTGCCGTGGTGCAGTGCGTGCGCGGCAAGGAAGCCGACGTGCCGAGCCTCTCAGAAGCGGTGCGCATGCAGCTGTAGGGTGGACGATCCGCCGCTGGAGAGCAGGGGCCTAGCTCCGGCCCACCAGCCACCGTTCCCTTCGGCGTCCACGTCGGATCGCGCAAGCCATGTCGCAGCCCTATTACGAAACGATGTACATCCTTCGTCCGGACATCCCGGAGGAAGAGGTGGAGACCCACGTCACCAAGTACCGCGATCTGGTGACCGAAGCCGGTGCTGAGGTGCTGGATTGCCAGATGCGCGGCAAGCGCCGCCTGGCTTACCCCATCGCCAAGCACAAAGAAGGCATCTACGTGCAGCTCGCCCACAACGGCGACGGCCAGCAGGTGGCCACCCTCGAGAAGGCCATGCGCATCTCCGAAGATGTGATCCGCTACCTCACCGTCAAGCAAGACGGCCCCCTGCCCGCACCCCGCAGCGGCCCCGTGCCCCAGGCCACCAGCGACGCTGCAGCCCTGCAGACCAGCGAAGCCTGAATCGCTTCCGGCAGCTTGAATCCCGACCAGGCCTTCGTTAAGGTTTGGTCGGTTTTTTATGGCTGGGCTGCACACGGTGGACGACGTCAGCACCGACTCGCCACAGGAGCAGTCTGAAGCCGAGCAGATTCAGGAATCAGGCTCCAACCTGAACGCACACCAGCTGCAGCTGGCCCTGGCCAGCGCCGAGCGCAAACTGGCCGAAGCACGGCTGCAGATTGCCGAACTGGAGGCGCTGCTGGAGGAGCTGCCAGACATCTTCGAGCGCAAGTTCGAACAGCGGCTCCAACCGGTGCTGGAGCGGCAGGAAAGGCTGCTCAACGACAACACGGATCTGCGCCAGCAGATCCAGATGCTGGCGCCAGTGCCCGGAGAGGTGCGGCTGCGCTTCAACCCCGGTGCAGCGCCAGCGAGCGGGACTCCCGCCCTGCCGCAGCTGCCGAGCAGCCAGGCCATGCAGCGCGTGGGGCGGGGAAATCGTCGCGGTCCACACGCTGCCTGATCCGAGCAGACCGCTCGATCAGCGCTGGCTGGCGGCCCAGAGGCGGGTGGGCAGACCCCACACGTAAATGAAGCCCTCCGCGGCGCGGTGATCGAACTGGTCGCCGGCGTCGTAAGTGGCCATGTCGGGCACATAGAGGCTGTTGGCGCTGCTGCGGCCCACCACGGTGGCGTTGCCCTTGTGCAGCTTCACCTTCACCGTGCCGTTCACGGTGCGCTGGGTGCGCTCGATGAAGCCATCGAGGGCGTCCTTGAGTGGGCCATACCAAAGGCCCTGGTACACCTGATCCGCCCACTGCTGCTCGAGCTGGCGCTTGCTGCGCAGCACATCAGCGGCGAGGGTGAGGCTCTCGAGCTCCTGGTGAGCCTTGATCAGCAGCAGCAGACCCGGGGTTTCGTAGATCTCGCGGCTCTTGATGCCCACCACCCGGTTCTCGATCATGTCGAGCCGGCCGAAGCCGTGGCTGCCGGCCAGTTCGTTGGCGCGGCGGATCAGGCTCACCGGATCGAGGCGCACGCCATCGATGCTCACGGGATTGCCCTGCTCAAAGCCGATCTCCACCACCTGGGGCTGATCGGGAGCCGCATCCACACTCACGGTGAGGGCGTAGATCTCCTCGGGCGGCTCCACGTTGGGATCTTCCAGCGGGCCAGCCTCGATCGAGCGACCCAGCAGGTTAAGGTCGATCGAATAGGGCGACTTCTTGCTCACGGGCGAAGGGATGCCGCAGCGCTCGCCGTAGGCGATGGTTTCCTCGCGGCTCATACCCCATTCGCGCGCCGGGGTGAGCACCTTCAGATCAGGAGCGAGGGCGCCGATGGCCACATCGAAGCGCACCTGATCGTTGCCCTTGCCAGTGCAGCCGTGGGCCACGGCATCAGCGCCCACCTCGCGGGCGATTTCCACCAGACGGCGGGCGATCAGCGGCCGGGCCAGGGCGGTGGAGAGGGGATAGCGGCCTTCGTAGAGGGCGTTGGCACGGATCGCCGGGAAGGCGAATTCGGTGATAAACGGCTCGATCAGGTCGCCCACGATCGATTGGCTGGCGCCGGAATCGAGCGCTTTCTGGCGGATCGGCTCGAGCTCATCGCCCTGGCCCAGGTCGGCGGCGAAGGTGATCACCTCCTCCACGCCCCATTCGTTCTTCAGATAAGGGATGCAGACGCTGGTGTCCACACCGCCGGAATAGGCCAGCACCGCCTTCTTGGCCCTGCCCATCAATGCTCTCCGTGCGCGCAATCGATCGATTCTCCCCTGTCGTGGTGGCGCCGCATCCGAGCGAACAACAGGGCCGCCATCAGGGCCGGCGGCAGCAGCACCAGCAGCAGCGCCAACAGGGCCGGCCGGCCGGGATCGGCCTGGGCCCAGGCCTGCTGCAACAGCGGCGTGGGCCAGCGCCAGCCGGCCGCCACCAGCAGAGCGCTCAGGCCGAGCGCCAACAGCCAGGGCCCCAACAGGGAACGCCAAATCGGCGATGCAGGGTTGGCCAGGGCAGCCACGGAGGGGGACTCCGATAGGATGGCAGATTGGCCCACGCTGGGGTGCAAGCCCAGCCGCCGCCGTCCGCGCCATAGCAGCCCTAGCCGTCAGCAATGAGCAGCAACCTCAGCACAAGCCTCAGCCAGCTGGATGGGATCAACCCGTCGCTCACCCGCTACGGCCGCAATGAGCCAGCTCCGGTGCTGCCCCTGCGCGAAGAACCCGATCTGCTGAGCTGGCTGGAGAGCAGCGGCCGCTTGGTGGCCGATGAGGAAACCGCCAGCAGCGATGTGAGCACCGTGGAAGAGGAAGAGCTCTCCGCGCTGATGGGCGAGAAAGAGGATTACAACGCCGCCGACGAGCAGAGCGAGGAAGATTGGGAGGACTGATCTCCTCAGCCCCTTGATCTCCCCCACCAGGCTGATCGCCTCCATGCCCAGCAACAGCCGCTCATTGGCGCTGTTGCTGGGCTTGTTGCTGTTGGGGCTCAGCGCCCTGTGCGACTGGTTCAGCCAGGCACCCCAGCTGGCACCGCCCCTGCTGATCAGCGCCGTGGTGAGCGCCGTGATCTGCGCCTGGGGGGTGCCGCAGCTGCGGCGGCTGAAGCTGGGGCAGGTGATCCGCGAAGAGGGGCCCCAGGCTCACCAGAGCAAGGCGGGCACCCCCACCATGGGCGGCCTTTTGGTGGTGCCGGTGGGCGTGATCGCTGGTGGGCTGGTGGCACCCGCTGATCACCGCCTGCTGGCCGTGGCCGCGATCACGCTAGCCACGATGGCGATCGGAGCGGTGGATGACTGGCGCAGCCTCACCAAACGCCACAACACGGGCCTCAGCCCTCGCGGCAAGTTGCTGCTGCAGGGTCTCAGCGCGATCGCCTTTCTGGCCTGGGCCCACTGGGATCAGCAGCTGGCTCCGTTTATTGCCCTACCGCTGGGCTGGGTGCTGCCTTTGGGCCTGCTGATCCTGCCCCTGGGCCTGTTTGTGTTCCTGGCCGAGAGCAACGCCACCAACCTCACCGATGGCCTCGATGGCCTGGCGGCGGGATGCGGCGCGATCGTGTTCAGCGGCCTGGGGATCCAGCTGATGCTGCGGGGCCACGAGGGTGATCCGGCAATGGCGGGCTTCTGCGCGGCGATGGCCGGCTGCTGGCTCGGTTTTCTGCTGTTCAACCGCCACCCGGCGCGGGTGTTCATGGGCGACACCGGGTCGCTAGCCATGGGTTCGGCCCTGGCGGCGGTGGCACTACTGAGCAACAGCCTCTGGCCGCTGCTGCTGATGGGCGGCGTCTTCCTGGCGGAATCGCTGTCGGTGATCGTGCAGGTGTGGGTGTTCAAGGCCACCAAGAACCCCGCAACGGGCCAAGGCAAACGCGTGTTCCGCATGGCGCCGCTGCATCACCACTTCGAGCTGGGCGGGGCCAGCGAGCAGCAAGTGGTGGTGAGCTTCTGGCTGATCAGCCTGATACTGGTGGTGCTGGGACTGGTGCTGCTCCCCTGATGGCGTACTTCACCTGGAAGGAAGCGGGCCTCACCGCCGATTGCGCCAGCCTTGAGGCGATGGCGGCACGGTTTGAAGAAGCGGCCGCCTTGATGCGCCGCATGGCCAACGAGGGCTTTGTGCTGGAGCGCCATAGCGATGGACAGCACATCACCCACAGCGATCCATCGGTGTTCGCCGCCTATGGCTTCATCGATGAGCAGTCACCGGTGCGGCAGCTGGATCTGATCGATCTGGCCTAACCGGCAGCACCTCAGCCCGGACGGCGCAGGTAGCCCACCAGCCAGACCACGATGAAGGCGAGGGCTGAGATCCCCAGATACACAAGGGTCCAGCGCTGCAGGCTCTCAATGCTCAAACCATTGAGCAGGCCATCGGCCGCATCGCCAGCGGTGGCGTAAGCCAATGGAAGGAACTGCAGCACAGGGGGGCGCCGGGGCAGGATCGGGGCAGTCTCTCGCCTCAGCCGCGGCCATGGCCAGCCCCACCTTTCCGCGCACGCTGATGCTGCTGGGCAGCGGAGAGCTGGGCAAGGAGGTGGCGATCGCTGCCCAACGCCTCGGCTGCCGGGTGATTGCCGTAGACCGCTACCCCGGTGCGCCGGCGATGCAGGTGGCCGATCAGGCCGAAGTGGTCGCCATGACCGATCCCGAAGCCCTCAAGGCTGTGGTGCGCCGCCACCAGCCCGATGTGGTGATCCCCGAGATCGAAGCGCTGGCGGTGGATGCCCTGGCGGAGCTCGAGGCCGGCGGCATCACCGTGATTCCCACGGCCCGGGCCACGGCGGTGACGATGAATCGCGATCGGATCCGTGATCTGGCCGCCAGTGAGCTGGGGCTGCGCACCGCCCGCTTCGCCTACGCCGAAAGCACCGAGGAACTGGCCGCCGCCGCTGCCCCCCTGGGCTGGCCGGTGGTGGTGAAGCCGGTGATGAGCTCCTCCGGCAAAGGCCAAAGCGTGGTGGATGGCCCCGAAGGAATCGCCGCGGCCTGGGAGGCGGCGATGGCCGGCGCCCGCGGCAGCGGCGCGCGGGTGATCGTGGAGGAGTTTCTGCGCTTCGAGCAGGAGATCACCCTGCTCACCGTGAAGCAATGGAACGGGCCCACCCTGTTCTGCCCGCCGATCGGCCACATCCAGGAGCGGGGCGATTACCAGTGCAGTTGGCAGCCAGCCCACCTCGACTGGGATCAACTGGCAGCAGCCCAAACCATGGCGCGCCAGGTGACCGACAACCTCGGTGGTGCCGGCATCTTCGGGGTGGAGTTCTTCGTCTGCCGGGGGGCAGACGGCGGCAGTGAAGTGGTGTTCTCCGAGCTCTCCCCCCGCCCCCATGACACCGGCCTGGTGACCCTCGCGGGCCAGAACCTGAGCGAGTTCGAGCTGCACCTGCGGGCGGTGCTGGGCCTGCCGATCCCCGAGATCCGCTCCACCGGGCCGGCCGCCAGCCGCGTGATCCTGGCGGAGCAGGCCAGCGAGAGCGTGCGCTTCAGCGGCCTTGAGCAGGCCCTGGCCGAGGTGGATGTGCAGGTGCTGCTGTTCGGCAAACCCGATGCCCGCCCGCACCGGCGCATGGGCGTTGCCCTGGCCAGCGGCGCCAGCCTGGAGGAAGCCCGTGAGCGCGCCGATCAGGCGGCGGCCGCGATCTCGGTGTTGCCGGGCAGCTGATCCAGCTGGGCGAGAGGCCCAGATGCCCCTGGCCACAAGGGAAGACGCGCGATACGGTGCGCCCACGCACACCGTCCATGTCGCAGGCCCAGCCCAATCCAGCGCCGCGTCGCCGCCAATCCCGCGGCCGGCTGAAGCCTGTGGAGAAGCAGGAGCGGCCGGGCCGGCGCGGCGCCACTGCGGCTCGCCAGGCCACAGTGACACCGATGGAGCCGCGGCGGCGCACCAAAACCGCCAAGCGCGGTGTGCCGCGGCTGCCTCTGTTTCTCGCCGGGATCGGCCTGGGCTACGGCCTCAATGGCCCGCTCCCCCACCTCGCCATGGGCCTGCTGGCCGGGCTGCACCACCCCAGCAACGTGCTCGGTTCCCTGGTGACACCGGCCGGCATGGGCGACCGGCGCATCGTGGTGATGGGCACCGACCACGTGAGCACCAACACCGATGTGATGTTCACGGTGCAGCTGCGCGATGGCCGCACCGAGCTCACCCAGGTGCCGCGCGACACCTTCATCGAATCGGATCGCTACGGCGTGATGAAGGCCAACGCCCTCTACAGCAGCGGCGGGCCGGAGATGGTGAAACAGGAGCTGAGCAAGCTGCTTTCGGCCAAGGTGGACCGCTACCTGGTGCTCAACCTCAAGGCGGTGCAACGGCTGGCTGACGCCCTGGGTGGCGTGGAGGTGGATGTGCCGAAGCGCATGTATTACGTGGACAACAGCCAAGGGCTGTACATCGATCTCTACCCCGGCCGCCAGCTGCTCAAAGGCGAAGCTCTGGAAGGTTTCCTGCGCTTCCGCCACGACGAGCTCGGCGATATCGGCCGGATGGAGCGCCAGAAGCTGGTGCTCAAAGAGGTGTTCAAAAAGCTGGCCAATCCCGCCATGGCCACCCGCCTGCCGGAACTGATGAACATCGCCGGCAAAGACGTGCTCACCGACCTCTCTCCGGTGGACATGGGCGCCCTGGTGACCGCGATGGCCACCACCAAGCTCAGCTCCAGCCGCTTAGAGGGCACCCCCTACTGGCATGAAGACATCAGCTACTGGCTGCCGGATGCCAACCCCCAGCGCGACCTGTATCGCAGCCAGGAGCAACCGCCCCTCTAAGCCGCAGGCCGGGCTTCAGCGCCGCAGAAAGCGGTAGTGATCCAGGCCCTCGAGCACACCCCACGCCTGGCGGCGCGAGGCGAAGAACACCTTGGAGCGGCGGCGCAGATCATCGAGGGAACGGTCGTGATCACCCACCACCACCCCCAGGGCGCGGCCGTTGAGCAGTTCGCCATCGCCCTGCTGCGACGCCACCACCAGCACCTGCTCCAGCGGCAAGCCCCAACGCAGGCTCAGATGGCGGATCGCCTCCGCCTTGGAGGCTCTAAGCGGCAATACATCCAGGAACCAGTGGTGGAACAGGTGGGCGCGAGCCTCCAACTGTCGCTGGCGCAGGCGCTGACGCACCATCTCGAGCACACCCGCCGTTGGCGCGCGAAGCGTGTAGCTCAGCTTGAACGGGCCCTGTTGCGCTGGCGGTTGCAGCACCAGGCGTGGGGCCAGATCGGCCAGAGCCTGCTCCACGGCCTCCCGCTGCCAGCCCTGGGCGATGTGATCGCGCCAGGCCAGATCCGGCACACCTTCTGGGCCGTACAGGATCTCGGCACCGGCCTCCAGGATCCACACCTGCGGCGGTGGCAGATGCAGCTCGTGGTAGCGCAGGCTGGCTGAGGCAAAGCTGCGGCCACTGAGCATGCCGATGCCGCAGTTGGCGTCCGCCGCCAAACGGCGCCGCAACTCCTGCAACCCCGCGGGATCCGGCGCGTCGAGGCACACATCGAGATCCAGCAGCAACAGCCGCTGCACCGGTGCCGCTGCCGAGGCCGGCAGCACGGGCTGCGGGCGCTGCTCCATCAGCTCCTGGCAGCGGCGCTGGGCCTGGCCGAGATAGGCGCACACATGGGCATCCCAACTGAAATTGCGGCTCACGGCCTCAATGCCGTTGTCGCGCCAGCGACGCCAACGGCCTGGATCGGCAGCGGCGGATTCCAGGGCCTGCTGCAGATCGTCGAGGTCGGTCACATCCACGAGCTGGCCGTTGGCGCAGCGCTGCAGGATGTCGCGCGGCCCGCCGTCATCGGTAGCCACCAGGGGGAGCCCGCAGGCGGCGGCTTCCAGCAGGGTGAGGCCGAAGGGCTCGGTGAGCGCGGGGTTCACGAACACGCCGCCATGGCGCGCCGCCCAGCGGTAAATCGCCGGAATGTCGTCGCCGCGGTGCTGCTTCGGGTAAGCCACACGCCCGTAGAGATCAAAGCGATCCACCAGCTCAAAGATCTGCTGGAACTGATCGCGCTGCTGTTTCTCCATGGAGCGGGGATCCTCACGGCAGCCCAGCACGAGCACCAGATTGTGGCGCTCCTGCAGCAGGGCCGAGCGGCCAAAGGCCTCCACCAGGGCCGGCACGTTCTTGCGGCGCACAGCGCGGCAGATGCACAGCAGCGGCGGTTTGGCCGGATCACGCAGGAACGGCCGCATCAACTCCGCCACCGCCTGCTCCTCCCCGGGCAGCTGCTGCGGATGGAAGCGGCGCGCATCCACCCCAGGCGGCACCACCACCGCACGGCTGGCGATGAAGTGGTCGTAGCGGCTGTATTGCTGCTGCGCCTCCTGCTGGGTGCTGGTGATCACCAGAGCAGCCTGAGCCAAGGTGCGCTCCTCCGCCTCAATGCGGCGGCCGATGGCGTAGGTGTGCTCGATCTGATCGTGCGCCATCCCACCGGCCAGCAACCTCCGCTGCTTTTCCCGCCCCAGGGAATGCCCCGTGAACACCAGGGGGATGCCCAGCCGCTGCGACACCAGCGCTCCCACATAACCCGCGTCGGCGTAGTGGGCATGAATCCAGTCCGGCCGGCGCTCCTGCGCCGCGATGTGAGCCACCACCCCATCGGCCAGCTCATCGAGATGGGGCCAGAGCAGCTCCTTGCGCAGATAGCGCCGCGGCCCGCACGGCAGGCGCACGATGGAGGCGCCGCCGCCCAGGTCTTCCCGCGGCTCGGCGTAATCCGGAGAAACGCGCTTGTCGTGAATCAGCCGGGTGAGCACCTCCACCCGATCCACCTCGGGGCGAGCCGCCAGCGCTCGCGCCAACTCGAGCACGTAGGTGGTCTGTCCGCCGGTATCCGCATCGCGCCCCAATTCGGGCTCATGCCCTCGAAACAGCCCGTGCAAATGCAAATGAAGCAGATAAAAACCCACCCCGATCTCCGCCGCTGCATTCAGCTTTAGCCGAAATTTCAGGCGGGAAGAGGAGAGATTTCGGGAAACATCCCAAAATGATGCACAAATGCTGACGTAAAAGTCTTAAAGAATTTCAGTGCTTACCCACCAGTTTCTGGCGCAAACCCTTGATGCGATCCCGCAAGTTGGCGGCTTCCTCGAACTCCAGATTCTTGGCGGCATTCTTCATCTTCTCTTCCAACTGCTGAATCAATTCAGGCAGAGCATCGAGCGGCACCTCGTTGTGCTCCGCCTGTTCGGTGGCCTGCTCGAGCTGCTCGTCGTTGAGCCGGCGCGACACTTCCAGAAACGCCAGGATCGAGTTGCCGGCCCGCTTCCCGGCAGGCGAGGGCGTGATCCCGTGCTTCTCGTTGTAGGTCTGCTGGATGGCGCGGCGGCGTTCCGTTTCCGTGATCGCCTTGTCCATGCTGTCGGTGAGGTTGTCGGCATAGAGCAGCGCCACACCCTCCACATGGCGCGCGGCCCGGCCGATGGTCTGGATGAGCGAGCGCTCCGCCCGCAGGAAGCCCTCCTTGTCGGCATCGAGGATCGCCACCAGCGACACCTCGGGTAGGTCGAGGCCCTCCCTCAGCAGGTTCACGCCCACGAGTACGTCGTATTCGCCGTTGCGGAGGTCTTGGATGATTTCGATCCGCTCGATTGAGTGGATTTCGGAGTGGAGGTAGCGCACCCGCACGCCGTTCTCGGCGAGGTAATCGGTGAGGTCTTCGGCCATGCGCTTGGTGAGGGTGGTCACCAGCACGCGCTCCTGCTTGTCGGCCCGGATCCGGATCTCTCCGAGCAGATCGTCCACCTGGCCTTCGGTAGGGCGCACCTCCACGATCGGATCGAGCACACCGGTAGGGCGGATCACCTGCTCCACCACCTGGCCAGCGCTCTGGCGCATCTCCCAGTCGCCCGGGGTGGCGCTCACAAAGATCGTCTGGCGCGCCTTCTGCCAAAACTCCTCGCCTTTCAGCGGGCGGTTGTCCGCGGCTGAAGGCAAGCGGAAGCCGTGCTCAATCAGCACCTGCTTGCGCGATTGATCGCCGTTGTACATCGCTTGCAGCTGACTGCAGGTGACGTGGCTTTCATCCACCACCAGCAGCCAATCTTCGGGGAAGTAATCGATCAGGCACTCCGGTGGCGTACCGGCCTGGCGACCAGCCAGATGGCGGGCGTAGTTCTCCACGCCATTGCAATAGCCCACCTGTTCAAGCATCTCCAGGTCGTAGGTGGTGCGCTGCTCCAACCGCTGGGCCTCCAGCAGCCGCCCCTGTTCGTTGAGCACATCCAATCGCTCCCGCAGCTCCGTGCGAATCGCTTTGATGGCGTCTTCCAGCCGCTCCTTCGGAGTCACGAAGTGCTTGGCCGGGTAGATGTTGATGCTTTCGAGACTCTGCAGGATCTCGCCGGTGGTGGGATCCACATAGCGGATCGCCTCCACCTCATCACCAAACAGCTCGATCCGCACGAGCCGGTCTTCATAGGCCGGGCCGATCTCCAGCACATCACCGCGCACACGGAAGCGGCCGCGGGAAATTTCCAGGTCGTTGCGGGAGTACTGGTTGTTCACCAGGTCTCGCAGTGAACTGCGCAGATTAAGGGTTTCACCCACCTCAAACTTCACAGCCGCCTTGAGGTATTCACTCGGAATCCCGAGGCCGTAGATGCAGCTGATCGAGGCCACCACGATCACATCGCGGCGCTCAAATAGTGAACGCGTAGCGGAGTGGCGCAGCATATCGATCTCTTCATTGATCGACGCTGTTTTGGCGATGTAGGTATCGGAGACGGGCACATACGCCTCCGGTTGGTAGTAGTCGTAATAGGAGATGAAGTATTCAACGGCGTTGTTGGGAAAAAATTCCCGCAGCTCATTGCACAGCTGCGCCGCCAGCGTCTTGTTGTGCGCCAACACCAGCGCCGGCCGCCCGGTCTGGGCGATCACGTTGGCGATGGTGAAGGTTTTGCCCGTTCCCGTGGCTCCCAGCAGCGTCTGGTAGCGCTCACCACCCTCCACGCCAGCCACCAGTCCAGCAATCGCTGTCGGCTGATCACCCTTGGGGCTGTAGGGAGCGTGAAGCTGAAACGGAGTGGCCATCGGGCCATTCTCGGGCAGTTAGCCCAGGGGCGTGGTGCTCATCAGCAACGAAGCGCGGGTTGCAGACACCTCAAGCCCGAGCATGCCCAGGATCACCGCGGACAGACCGGCGTACACCACCGCCCCGAGCACGGCACTCACCACACCGTTGCGCAGCCGGAAACCGTGGATCAACCAAGCCGCCAGCGCAAACAGGATCACCGTGATCAGCCAGTTGTAGAGCCAAGTCACCGGAGCGATCAGCCCTCCCAGGCTGGTGATCGCCCAGGGCAGGGCCAGCACGGCCTTGAGCGGCAGCACCAGCAGGGTGCCCAACAGACCAATCACCGCTGCTGACAGCAGGGCGACGCCAAAACTGTCGACCTCAACCCCCAGGGGCAGGGCCGACACGATCAGCAGCACCAGGGCCCGCACGGGCCACTGCAGCAACCAGAGCAAAGAAAAACCCACAACCACGGGCGGCTCTCACCGCAACGTAGTCATGGGTTTCGAAGCTGACCGCCGCAGCGGTTCAGGCTTGATTCCGAGCGTTCAGAACAGCTCTGGTGCTCAAACGGTGGCGTTCACGGCGCTGCCGAGGGCTTCGCGCAGACCGCGCACCACAGCCACCATCGCCAGCTGGTCGTTCAGCTTGTTCACGGCCGAACCCACGCCCACACCAGCAGCACCGGCGGCAATCGCCATCGGCACGGTGACCGACGACAGACCGGAGGCGCAGAGCACGGGCACGCTCACAGCGCGGCTGATGCTGTGGGCAGCGGCCAGGGTGGGAGCGGCCTTCTCGATCAGGCCGAGGCTGCCGGCGCTGAAGGGCTTGGCGCTGGTGCCGCCTTCGGTCTGGATGATGTCGGCGCCGGCGGCCACCAGATCAGCGGCCAGCTGCTCCTGCTGATCGAGGGGCAGCACGTGGGGCACGGTGACGCTCAGCACCACCTCAGGCAGCAGCTCACGGGTGCGGCGGGTGATCGCCAGCACTTCCTCGGCATCGAAGATGCGGCCGAGGGGATAGAAGGCGTCGTAGTTGCCGATCTCCACCATGGCGGCACCGGCGGCCACAGCAGCGGGGAACAGCTCGGGATCCACGGCGCTCACGCAGATCGGCAGACCGCTCACCTCAGCAGCCAGCTGCACCAGAGCCGGATCGCAAGCCACATCGATCACATCGGCGCCGCCCATGCCGGCCGCGCGGCTGATGCGCTCCACACTGGCGGCATCGAAGTTGGTGAGACCGGCGATCACCTTGAGGGCGCGGCGCTCCTCCAGAGCCAGACGAAGCGAAGCGGGCAGCTGGGCGAGACGCGACATACCAGTGCAGACAGAGTGGAACGATTCTCCCACGCAGCATTTGGCGCCACGCTGGAGCCGCCACCACCTGCGCCTGCACCGCTGGCTGCTGCAGCGGCCAGCGCTGCTGCCCGATGGCGCCAGCCTGCTGCTGGCGGTGTCGGGCGGTCAGGATTCGATGGCGCTGGTGGGCCTGCTCCAGGATTTGCAGCGCCTGCATCACTGGCGGCTGCACCTGTGGCACGGCAACCATCAGCTGCGCGCCAATGCCGGCGAGCAGGCCAGCGAACTGGCGCACTGGGCGGCCCAGCAGGACCTCCCCGTTGAGATCGAGGTGTGGTCAGAGCCCGAACCCGCTGAGGCGGCCGCCCGCGCCTGGCGCTACGCCGCCCTGGCCGCCGCCGCCAGCCGCTGCAGCGCCAGCCATGTGGTGACGGGCCATACCGCCAGCGACCGCGCCGAAACCCTGCTGTTGCAACTGGCCCGCGGCAGCCACCGCCGCGGCCTGGCCAGCCTGCGGCCGCAGCGACAGCTCACGGCTGAGCTCACCCTGGTGCGGCCGCTGTTGCTGTTCACCCGGGCTGAAACCGGGCAGGTCCACAGCCAGCTGGGCCTGCCCCTCTGGCCGGATGCCAGCAACGAGGACCCCCGCTACAGCCGCAACCGCCTGCGCCAGGAGGTGCTGCCGGTGCTCGAGCAGCTGCACCCAGGCGCCAGCCGCCGCATCAGCGGCGTAGCCGAACGGCTGGCCGAGGAGCAAGACAGCCAGCAGGAGCTGGTGGAGCTGGCCCTGACAGGACTGCTGGCCGAGCCAGCCGCGCCCGCCGGGGCACTGCGGCGGCGCGAGCTAGCGGCGCTGCAACCCGCCAATCAGCGGCAACTGCTGCAGCACTGGCTGGGCCACCAAGGAATGCGCAGCATCACTGCCGAGCAGATCGACGAGCTCCTGGGCCGGATGGCCCATGGCCGCGGGCCGGGCAGCAGCGATCTGCGCGCAGGGATCCGCTTGCAGTGGGACCGGCAACACCTCTGGTTGCAGCAATCCAGCGCTGGCCCAACTCCCCAGGCGGAGCCGCCCGAGTCGCCCTAAACCAGGAGACGAGCATCCCTCGCATGCCCCCAGTGCCCATGCCCAGTCCGGAGGAGCAGGCCTACAGCGCCGTGGAGCGGGCCTACGGCCAGGGTGATTTCGCGGGGGCGCTGCAGCAAGCCGAGGCGCTGCAGCCGCAGCTCCAGCTCAACCGCAGCGACCTGCTGGATCAACGCCTGCAGCTGCTGATCGGCCACATCCATCTCTATGGCCTGGGCCAACCGCGCCAGGCGGAAGTCGCCTACCAAGCCGTTCTGAACAGCTGCACGGAACCCACCTACCGGCAACTGGCCGAGCAAAGCCTGCAGCTCTGCGCTCAGCAACCGGAACCCGCCCAGACCAATCCCGAGAGCAACCCTTCCAGTGCCCTAGCAAGCGAACCCAGCAGCCAGCCCAACAGCGACCTACCAGCAACCCCCTGGCTGGCCCAACTGGACGACCCGCAACAGGCGCTGGCATCCATCCAACAGGCCTGGGCCACAGCCACACCGGCTGCCCAACCCGTGACAAGCCCTAGCTCGGACGCCGGCACCGCCGCCACTCCCTGGGCAGTGCCGAAGACCACCAGCGCCGACGCAACCCCGAGCGAGGCGGCACCACCTGAGCCGCAAGCCATCGAAGCGGTCGAGGAGACCCCGCCGCCGGAGCCCACGCCAACGTCGGCAGAGCCTCCCGCAGCCGTGGCGGACAACCCAGCACCACCCAGCGACGCCGAGCTGCTCGAACTGGACCACGGCCTGCTGCTAGTGCGTCTCTCGAGCCCAGGGGACCACTCGGGCGATGACGCCGAACCCCCAGCATCAGAGCCCGTGCAGCAACCCAGCACCGAAACGGGCACGATTCACGTCACCGCTCCAAGCCTGGCGGCTGCGTGGAGGCTGCTCAAGCGGCGCTGGCGCAGCTAGCCGGTTCTCCAGGACAGGCCCTGACTGTGGGCGCTCTGGCCTTGAACCTGTGGAGCAACCTGCTCGGCGTGAACGTGGTGCAGCAATATCTGGCCCACAGCGGCCTGGGCTCGACCCGGATCTAAGACCCAGGCCGAGCCCCGCTGGTTGAGCCTCAGCTCGCTGCGGCCGAACGGCGGCGGCGGGTGCGTCCGCTGATCTCAGGCTCTTCCACCCGAGCGGGTGTAGCCACCGGAGCTGCGGCAGCGGCGGGGGCTGGCGCCGGGGCAGCGCCCACGGCCGCCAGTTCGCGGCGGGGCTGCTGGGAGCGCTCCACACGCTCGGGGCGCTCACCGCGCTGCACGTCGCGGCCACCATCACGACCACCGCCGCGGCCGCCGCGGGGAGCGGGACGGCTATCGGGCTCCGCATCGGCGCGGCCCTTGTAGGCGGGGGTACCACCAGGGGCGGGCTGCACCAGACAGATGATTAGCGGCTCCACCTGGAGCTCACGGCGCAGACGGCGCTGCAGGCCGATCTCGATCTCGCGCTGAACGCCCATCCAATCCACATCGGGGGCCTTGCCACCGCTGTTGCGCGAGAGCTGCTGCCAGCGGTTCTCGAGCACCCAGGTGATCTCGCGCTCGGCCCAGAGGCTGAGCTTGCGTGGATCAGCGGCTGTCACCACGCCACGGAGGTTCACGCGGGGCGGCGCAGCCATCACGCCATCGGTGCTGATCACCGCCAGCATCGTGATCACACCGTCGTCAGCCAGTTGCTGACGCTCCTTGAGCACGCGGGCATCAACGATGCCGTTGCGGGAGGCATCGAGCAGCTCGATACCGGCCTTCACCGGTTCACCCTTGTTGATCGAATCGGGGGTGAGTTCGACCACATCACCGTTGTCGATGATCAGGATGTTCTCGGCGGGAATCCCCATGGATTGCGCCGTTTTGCTGTGACACACGAGCATGCGGTGCTCACCGTGAACAGGCACGAAATACTTCGGCTTGGTGAGAGCCAGCATCAGTTTCTGGTCTTCCTGGAAGCCATGACCAGACACGTGAATGCCTTCACCCTTGCCGTAGACAACCTTGGCGCCCAGCATCATCAGCCGGTCGATGGTGTTCACCACAGAAATGGTGTTACCGGGGATCGGGCTGGCAGAGAAGATGATCGTGTCGGTGGTCTTCACCTGCACCTGGGGGTGCTCACCGCGGGAGATGCGGCTCAGAGCAGCGAGCGGCTCACCCTGGCTGCCGGTCATCAGCAGCAGGGTTTCGCGATCGGGCAGATCACGGATCTGCTTAATCGGCACAAACAGATCATCCGGGGCACGCATGTAGCCCAGCTCACGCGCCTTAGCGATCACGTTGAGCATCGAGCGGCCCAGCAGGCCCACCTTGCGCCCGTTCTTGAGGGCCAGCTCAAGAATCATCGCCACCCGGTGAATCGAGCTAGCGAAGGTGGTGATAATCACCCGGCCTTCCGCCTGGGAAATGTGGCGATCCAGGCAGGGGAACACGGAGCGCTCCGGCGGACAGAAGCCCGGCACCTCGGAGTTGGTGGAATCGCTGAACAGACACAGCACACCCTGCTCGCCGTAGTGGGCTAGGCGGGCCATGTCAAAGGTTTCGCCATCGACGGGGGTGTGATCGAACTTGAAGTCACCGGTGAAGATCACGGTGCCCACCGGGGTGGTGATGGCCAGCGAGAAGCTGTCGGCCATCGAGTGGGTGTTGCGGATGAACTCCACCGAGAAGTGCTGACCCACCTTCACCACATCGCGCGGGGCGACGGTTTGAAGGATGGTGCGATCCATCACACCGGCTTCTTCCATCTTTCCGGTGAGCATTGCCAGCGCCAGGCGCGGGCCATGAATCACAGGAATATTGAAGTTCTTGAGGTGGTGAGCAATGCCACCGATGTGATCTTCGTGACCGTGGGTCACGATCATGCCGCGGATGCGCTTCTGGTTTTCCTTCAGATAGCTGGTGTCCGGCATCACCACATTGACGCCGTGCATGCCATCGCTGGGGAATGCCAGACCGGCATCCACGAGCATGATGTCGTCGCCGTATTCAAAAACGCAGGTGTTCTTGCCGATCTCGTGAAGGCCACCGAGGGGGATGACCCGCAGACAGGGTTGTTTGGCTTGGTTCGTCATTCAGAAATGGGGGTCCGGCGCAGCCGGATGCAGAACAGAAACATCGATGGAGCAAACGCCGTGGCGTGCTCCGGTGGGCCTTGGCGTCAGGTGGGACGCAGGGCTGCCAGAACGGAAGTGAGTTGATCGCGCACGTCGTTAGAAGCGGATACGAGAGGAAGCCTTGGGGCACCCACGGGCCAGCCGCTGAGCTCCAGCGCGGCTTTCACGGGGATGGGGTTGGTGGTGCAGAACATCGCCTTACACAGCGGCAGCAACTGCTCATGCAGCGCGAGGGCGGTCGTGTGATCGCCGGCCAGGAAGGCCTGCACCAGGCGTTGGATCTGATCGCCGGCCACATGGCTGGCCACACTCACCACGCCCACGGCGCCCACCGCCAGCATCGGCAGCAGCAGGGCGTCATCGCCGCTGTAGATCGCCAGCCGTTCGCCACAGAGGGCCCGCAGGGCACTCACCTCTTCGGTGGTGCCGCTGGCGGCCTTGAAGCTCACCAGGTTGGGCAGATCCATCAGCCGAGCGGTGGTCTCGGGGCTGATGCTGCAGCCTGTGCGGCCAGGGATGTTGTAAAGCATCAGCGGCAGCGCGGGAGCCGCGGCGGCCACAGCGCGGAAATGCGCTTCGAGACCCTCCTGGGGCGGCTTGTTGTAGTAGGGCACCACCACGAGGGCACCATCGGCGCCGAGAGCCGCAGCCTCAGCGATCGCTTCCACGGCTTCAGCGGTGCAGTTGCTGCCGGTGCCCGCCAGCAGGCTGGCGCGCCCACCCACGGCAGCCTTCACGGCCGAGAACAGCTGGTGCTGCTCGTCCCAGCTGAGGGTGGGCGACTCGCCGGTAGTGCCGCAGAGCACCAGGCCATCGGAGCCGTGATCCACCAGATGGCTAGCCAAGCGCGCCGCCAGCTCCAGATCCACGGAGCCGTCAGCGGCAAAGGGGGTCACCATCGCGGTGATCACCCGACCAAAGGGAGCAGGGGAAGCAGATCCGGGCTGCAGTGGTGCGGCCATCGTGCTCAAGCGACAGCACCTGCAGTGGCTGCTCCCGCAGCGGCGGCGGCCGCTGGATCCAGCAGCAGCTCGGCGATCTGGATCGCATTGAGCGCCGCACCCTTACGGATCTGATCACCGCACAGCCAGATCTCCAGTGCGTTGGGCTCACTCAGGTCTTGGCGGATGCGGCCCACGGCCACCGCGTCGCGGCCGGTCACATCGGTGGGCATCGGAAAGCGGTTGGCGCTGAAGTCTTCAATCAGCTCCACGCCGGGAGCCGCGGCCAGGAGTGCACGCGCCTCATCTACGGGGAACGGCTCTTCAAACTCGATGTTGATGGCTTCGGAATGGGCCCGCAGCACCGGCACCCGCACGCAGGTGGCCGACACGCGCAGATCAGGCAGCCCCATGATCTTGCGGGTTTCGTTGAGCATCTTCAGCTCTTCTTCGCAATAGCCGTTCTGCTGCAGCGGCGAGTTGTGCAGGAACAGGTTGAAGGCGAGGGAATAGGGGAGCACGCTGCTCTCCGGTGTGCCGCCATCGAGAACGGTGCGGCTGAGGTTGGCCAGCTCCTCCATGGCGCGGGCCCCGGCGCCACTGGCCGATTGATAGGTGCTCACTACCACCCGGCGCAGGGGCCGCTTGGCCGCCAGCGGCGCCAGGGCCAGTGTCATCAAGATCGTGGTGCAGTTGGGATTGGCGATCACGCCGTTGTGGGCAAAGGCGGCGTGGGGATTCACCTCGGGCACCACCAGAGGCACCTCCGCATCCATACGGAAGGCGCTGGAGTTATCGATCACCACGGCACCGGCAGCGGCAGCCACGGGCGCCCACTGCTTCGACACCGAACCACCCGCCGAAGCCAGCACCACATCCACACCGTTGAAGGCTTCAGCACTCACCGGCTCGATCGTGAGGGTCTGACCGTTCCAACTCACGCTCTGACCAGCCGAGCGGGGCGAAGCCAGCAGGGTGAGGCGGCCCACCGGGAATTGACGCTCAGCCAGCAGCAGCAGCAGCTCTTGACCCACGGCACCGCTGGCACCAAGAACGGCCACGTGCAGAGGGCGCTGAGGCAGAGGGCGAATGGAGCTGGTCAACGGAGATTCAGGTGCGTGGTTCAGGTGCAGAACTGTCGCTGCGCAACGGAGAACGTGATCCGGAAATGGGGCAGAGGCCCTTGCAGAGGCTGTGGCAGCGAAAGGTGCCTGGGCTGAGACGATCTGCCAAACGGTGTGCGGAAGCCCAGCGGGCTTTCGCTAAGAGATCTTCAGGTCGCTGTTCTTGCTGCCAACAATACGCGGCGAACGCAGCGCTGGCGACGCTGCGAATTGGCCTGTCACACGTCAGTTCATAGGATCGTGGGCTGCCTAGACGCCGATCCATGAGTCCTGCCGCCGCCAAAGCCAGCCAATCCGAGCTCAAGGTGAGCACCAGCCCTCGCCCCGGCAGCCGGATGGCGGTGGAGATCGGTGTTCCCGCAGGCCTCACCCAGAGCAGCCATGAGCAGGCGGTGGAGAAGCTCAGCCGCACCCTCAAGCTGCCCGGCTTCCGCAAAGGCAAGGTGCCCCGCGCTGTGCTCGTGCAGCAGATCGGCGCCGTGCGCATCCGCGCCACCGCCCTCGAGGAGCTCGTGGACAACGTGTTCCGCAACGCCCTCAAGCAGGCAGAAATCCCGGCCATCGGCCAGCCCAGCGTGGATGGCGGCTTTGAAGCCCTGCTCGAGCGCTTCGAGCCCGGCAAGGAGCTGAGCCTCACCCTTGAAATGGATGTGGAGCCCACCCCCAGCCTCAAGAGCACCAAGGGGCTGAAGGCCGAAGCCGAGAGCGTGAGCTTCGATGCCGCCCGCGTGGATGAGCTGATCGAGCAGTCGCGCCGTCAGCTGGCCACCCTGGTGCCGGTGGAGAAGCGAGCCGCTGAATCCGGCGATGTGGCCGTGATCAACTTCTCCGGCACCTACACCGACAACGGTGAAGCCATCAGCGGTGGCAGCGCCGAAGCGATGGAGGTGGAACTCGAAGACGGCCGCATGATCCCCGGCTTCGTGGAAGGGATCATCGGCATGAAGCCCGGTGACAGCAAAACCGTGGCCTGCCAGTTCCCCGAGGAATACCCCCAGGAAGACGCCGCCGGCCGCAAGGCCAGCTTTGAGATCACCCTCACCGAACTGAAGACCCGCGAGCTGCCCGCCCTCGACGACGCCTTCGCCCAGCAGGCCAGCGACAAGCAGACCCTGGCCGAACTGCGCGCCGATCTGGAGGAGCGCCTCAAGGAAGACGCCGAGCGCCGCAACCAGTCGAACCGCCACGACGCCCTGCTGGCGGCCCTGGTGGAGCAGCTCGAGGTGGAACTGCCCGAAACCCTCGTGCAGGAAGAGATCATCTCCTTGCTGGAGCAGACCGCTGGTCAGCTCGCCCAGCAGGGGATGGACGTGAAGAAGCTGTTCACCCCGCAGCTGATCCAGAGCCTGCGCGAAACCTCCCGCCCCGAAGCCGAAGAGCGCCTCAAGCGCAGCCTGGCCCTCAAGGCCCTGGCAAGCGCCGAGAAGATCGAAGTGGCTGCCGATGAAATCGAGGCCAAGGTGAAGGAGCTCAGCCGCGGCTTCAGCGAGAACTCCCGCATCGACCCCGCTCGCCTGCGCCAGGCCGTGCAGGAAGACCTGATGCGCGAAAAGCTGATGGGCTGGCTGGAGAGCAACTCCACCATCACCGAGAAGGCTCCTGAAGCCGAAGGTGACCAGCCCAAGAAGGCGGCAGCCAAGAAGAGCAGCGCCAAGAAGGTCAAGGCTGACGCCGACGCCGAGCCCGCTGCCGAAGCCTGATCCCCATAGATTGGCCGGACTGACGACAGTCCGGCCGCGTGATCAACGCCAGCACCCCTCACCCGATCCAGAACCGCTGGCTGGGCACCCGCCCGGAAGCCACCATCGCGCCGGTAGCGGCTCCGGGCGTGCTCCCCACGGTGGTGGAGCAGTCGGGCCGGGGAGAACGGGCTTTCGATATTTATTCGCGCCTGCTGCGCGAGCGGATCATCTTTCTCGGCACCGGCATCGACGACCAAGTGGCCGACGCCCTGGTGGCCCAGCTGCTGTTCCTCGAAGCTGAGGACCCTGAGAAGGACATTCAGATCTACATCAACTCACCGGGTGGCTCGGTGACGGCCGGCCTGGCGATCTACGACACCATGCAGCAGGTGTCGCCTGATGTGGTGACCATTTGCTACGGCCTGGCGGCCTCGATGGGCGCCTTCCTGCTCTCGGGCGGCACCAAAGGCAAGCGGCTGGCCCTGCCGAACGCGCGGATCATGATCCACCAGCCCCTCGGCGGCGCCCAAGGCCAGGCGGTGGATATTGAGATCCAGGCCAAGGAGATCCTCTACCTCAAGGACACCCTCAACGGCCTGATGGCCGAGCACACCGGCCAGCCGCTCGAGAAGATCGCCGAAGACACCGACCGCGACTACTTCCTTTCCCCGGCAGAGGCGGTTCAATACGGACTGATCGACCGCGTCGTGACCGACGACGCCCCGGTTTGATCCTTAAGGACGGCTGACGAAACGTGGGATCCCGTTGATCCTGGTTTCGGGCCCCTGACCCGCCCCAGCCAGGACGCTCCCGCCGCACCGCCGCTTTTGCTCGATGCCCAAGTTCGATGCCCACCTGAAGTGCTCGTTCTGCGGCAAGTCGCAGGACCAGGTGCGCAAGCTGATCGCCGGGCCGGGCGTGTACATCTGCGATGAGTGCATCGACCTCTGCAACGAGATCCTCGATGAGGAGCTCGTGGATGCCCATGGCGGCAGCGCCCGCCAACCCGCCGAGGCCAAGGGCAAGGCCCAGGCCAAGAAGAGCAGCAAGCCCGCTCCCACCCTCGCCGAGATCCCCAAACCACGGGAGATCAAGGCCCACCTCGACGCTCAGGTGGTGGGGCAGGAGGAGGCCAAAAAGGTGCTCTCGGTGGCCGTCTACAACCACTACAAGCGCCTGGCCTGGCAGGGCGACGGCAAGGGCGAAAGCAACGAAACCGCCACCCGCCTGCACAAGAGCAACATCCTGCTGATCGGCCCCACGGGCTGCGGCAAAACGCTCCTGGCCCAAACCCTGGCCGAGCTGCTGGATGTGCCCTTCGCCGTGGCCGATGCCACCACCCTCACCGAAGCGGGCTATGTGGGTGAAGACGTAGAGAACATCCTGCTGCGGCTGCTGCAGAAGGCCGACCTGGATGTGGACCAGGCCCAGCGCGGCATCATCTACATCGACGAGATCGACAAGATCGCCCGCAAGAGCGAGAACCCCTCAATCACCCGTGATGTGTCAGGTGAGGGGGTGCAGCAGGCACTGCTCAAGCTGCTAGAGGGCACCGTGGCCAACGTGCCCCCCCAGGGCGGCCGCAAGCACCCCTACCAGGACTGCATCCAGATCGATACCAGCCAGATCCTGTTCATCTGTGGTGGTGCCTTCGTGGGCCTCGAAGATGTGGTGCAGCGCCGCATGGGCCGCAACGCCATCGGCTTCATCCCCGAAGGCGGCCGCAGCCGCCACCGTCAGGGCAAGGACCAGCAGGCCGCCCATGTGCTGCGCCACCTGGAACCCGACGACCTGGTGAAGTACGGCCTGATCCCGGAATTCATCGGCCGCCTGCCGGTGAATGCTGTGCTCGAACCGCTCAACAGCCGCGCCCTCGAAGCGATCCTCACCGAGCCGCGCGATGCCCTGGTGAAGCAGTTCCAGACGCTGCTGAGCATGGATGAAGTGCGCCTCGAGTTCGAGCCCGGTGCCGTGGAAGCGATCGCCGCCGAAGCCCACCGCCGCAAGACCGGCGCCCGCGCCCTGCGCGGCATCGTGGAGGAGCTGATGCTCGATCTGATGTACGACCTGCCATCCGACAAGAGCACCAAGGCCTTCACCGTGACGCGCGAGTTGGTGGAGGAGCGCACCAAGGCCAAGGTGCTTCCCATGCCCGGCAGCGAGCAGGTGCAGCAGGAAACCGCCTGAGCGAGGGCGGCCATGGCCGTTGCTGATCACCTGCAGGTGCCGCGCCAGCACGGCCTGTTCAACCACCACGGCATCGATCTGGGCGACGGCACCGTGGCCCACTACCTCGAAGGCCGGGAGATCTTGCGCAGCCCCGTGGAGGAGTTCAGCCGCGGCCAGCTCGTGAGTGTGGTGCCTTACCCCGAGGGCAGCTGCTCAGCGCCGGGGGTGACGCTGCGCCGAGCCATGGGCCGCCTGGGGGAGCAGAACTACAACCTGCTGTTCAACAACTGCGAGCACTTCGCCCACTGGTGCAAAACCGGCCGCCACCGCAGCGAGCAGGTGGAGAACTGGCTGCACACCGGCAGCCTCGGGGCCCTAGCCCTGGGCCAGTTCGTTCCCGCTGCCGTGCTGAGCGGCGCGCGCATGCTGCTGCGGCAGGGGCTGCGACTGAACGATGCGCAACTGGAGCAGGGCAAAGCTGTGGCCCGGCGCAGCATCGAACAGCTCGATGGACTGCGGCTGAAGCTGCAACAGCGGTTGGAGCTCGAGCTTGCCAAGGCGGAACAACGCTGGAGTCCGGGCGAAGCGCAGAGCCCAGGCTTTGAAACCCTGCGGCTGGCCGCGCAGAAGCTGGCGGATCAGCTCAGCGAGGTGGAGGAGCTGGAACGACGGCTGGAGCGCATGCTCGAGAACGGCCAGTAGCCTCCAGCCATGCCGGCTGCCTACCAACCCCTCCACCACAAGTACCGCCCGCAGCGCTTCGATCAGCTGGTGGGGCAGGAGGCGATTGCGGCCACCCTTGGCAATGCGCTGCGCTCGGGGCGGATCGCGCCGGCCTACCTGTTCAGCGGCCCGCGCGGCACCGGCAAAACCTCCAGCGCTCGCATCCTGGCGCGCTCACTCAACTGCATCGGCTCCGATGGCCCCACGCCAGAGCCCTGCGGCACCTGCGAGCTGTGCACCTCCATCGCCAACGGCAACGCCCTCGATGTGATCGAGATCGACGCCGCCTCCAACACCGGCGTTGACAACATCCGCGAGCTGATCGAGCGCTCGCGCTTTGCGCCGGTGCAGGCCCGCTGGAAGGTGTACGTGGTGGACGAGTGCCACATGCTCTCCACCGCGGCCTTCAACGCCCTGCTCAAAACGCTGGAGGAGCCGCCGCCGCGGGTGGTGTTCGTGCTGGCCACCACCGACCCTCAGCGGGTTCTGCCCACCATCCTCAGCCGCTGCCAGCGCTTCGATTTCCGCCGCATCCCCCTCGATGCCCTCGAGCGGCACCTGAGCTGGATCGCGGAGCAGGAGGAGATCGGCATCACCGCCGAGGCTCTGCACGTGGTGGCGCAGCGAGCCCAGGGCGGCCTGCGTGACGCCGAAAGCCTCCTGGATCAGCTCAGCCTGCTGCCGCCGCCGGTGGAGCCCCAGGCGGTGTGGGAGCTGCTGGGCGCCGTGCCCGAGCAGGAGCTGCTGCAGCTGGCCGAATCGATGGCCGCTGGCGAACCGCTGGGCTTGATCGAAGCGATCCGCACCCTGCTGGAGCGCGGCCGGGAACCTTCGGCGGTGCTGCAGGGGCTGGCCGGTTTGCTGCGGGACCTGGTGCTGGCGGGCGTGGCCCCCGACCGGCTGGAGCTCACCAGCTTTTCGCCGCAGTTCCGCAGCGCCCTGCCCGATCTGGCGCGGCGCATCGGCAAGGCGCCGCTGCTGCGCTGGCAGGCCCAGCTCAAAGGCAGCGAACAGCAACTGCGCCAGAGCGTGCAGCCGCGCCTGTGGCTGGAAGTGCTGCTGCTGGGCCTGCTCGCCGAACCCCAACCAGCCCGCGCCGCCGCCACCGGAGCTGCACCAGCCCCATCGCCTGTGGCTGCACCAGCACCCTCAGCGCCGATCGTCCCAACCCCAGCCGTCGCTGCTGCTGCCGCTCCCGCGGTTGTGACTGCGCCTACCCCTGCAGCTGCTCCCGCACCCACACCCGAAGCACCGCCCGAACCGCCCGCCGCTCCCGCACCAGCAGCGGCCCCGGCCAGCACCGACCTGGTGGAACTATGGCAGCAGATCCTCGCCGGCCTGGAGCTCCCCTCCACGCGCATGTTGCTCTCGCAGCAAGCCGTGCTGGCCCGCCTGGATCAACAGCGTGCCGTGGTGCAGGTGGCCGGCAACTGGATGGCGATGGTGCAGAGCCGCTTGCCCCTGCTCGAGAAGGCAGTGGCCTCAGCCCTGGGCAGCCCGCGCCAGGTGATGCTCGAAGCCGGCGGCGCACCCCCGCCACCAGCCCCCGCACCAGCAGCGCAGGCTCCGATCGCCGTGGCTCCGCCGCAGCCCGTCGCTGTGGTGGCTGCACCAGCACCAACACCCGAGCCTCGTGCAGAGCCGCCCCAACCCGCTGCAGCGCCAGCCGAACCACCCCCAGCAGCACCACCGCAGGCTGCAGCTGCCACACCCCAAGCGCAGCCAGCCCTGATCGACGATCAGGCCAAGCGCCTGGCGGAGTTCTTCAACGGCGAAGTGGTGCAGCTCGATGGCCCCCTGCCCGAACTGGAGGGCAGCAGCGCAGACAGCCAGGCCGCCTGATCGATCTGCTCCGCGTCAGAGCACCTGGGTGGTGAGATCCGGCTCCTCGGCGCCGTGGCTCTCGCCGGATCCCACATGCAGGGTTTTGGCCCACACCAACCGCTTGGGCAGCAGCGCCATCCGAAGGGTGGTGTACGGAATCACCACGAACCAATGGCCGAGGTAGGCGATGCCCAAGGCCAAATTGAGTGGATGCATACGGGGCAAGGCAGGCCCTTCGCTGCTGCGCAGGCAACCCACCAGGATCGCGCCGCCCGACAGGCCAAAGGCCACGAACGACAACGGCCACATCAGCGGGGTGCTGCGGCTGAGCAGGCTGGTGAACAGGTCCGCCACCGCCATCACCGGCAGGGCGTACTGGAGCAGGAAAAAGCCGCTGAGATCGAGCTTGCGAGCCGCGCTGGTGGCCGGGCCGGTGAGCTCACCCCAGTAATCGAAGAAGCGCTGCAGACCGCCCTCGGCCCAGCGCTGCCGCTGGCGCCACAGGCCCATCACACTCGTCACAGCCTCCTCCTGGATGGGCGGATTCCAGAGCAGGCCCACCGGCTGGCCCTGCACCAGCAGGCGGAAGCTCAGATCAAGGTCGTCGGTCACGGTGGCTTCGTTGAAGCCATCGCAGGCGAGCACGGCCTGGCGCTGCAACAGTTGGCCATTGCCCCGCAGCTCCACCACACCGCCACTGTGCAAACGGCCCTGCTGAATCACGGCATCGAGGGCCATCTCCATGGCCTGGGCACGCGTGAGCAGGTTTTGATCGGCATTCACAACGGCCTTGCGCAGCTGCACCGCCGACCAACCACCGGCCTCTGCAAAGGCCACCAACCGCTTCAGGCCGTCGGGCTGGAGCTGGGCGTCGGCATCGAGCACCAGCAGCCAGCGGCCCTGCAATTGCGGCAGCAGCGCATTCAGCGCTCCCGACTTGCCACCTCCGGCATCTCGGCTGCGGCGAAGCACCTGCAGCTGGGGGTAGCGGCGCTGATAGGCCTCGAGCACCTCGGGGGTGCGGTCTTCGCTGCCGTCGTCAATCACCCACAACCGCAGCTGCTCGGCGGGATAGTCGAGCTCGGAAAGGCGCTCCACCAAACGACCGATCACCGCCTCTTCATCCCGGGCGGCCACCACCAGATCCACCGCTGGCCAGGCAGCGGGAGGCGGGCTCTCCACAGCCGCCCCCGCACCGCGCATCAGAGGCAGGAACACGCTGCGGACGGCGTAGGTGCCCAGCAGCAACGTGAGCGCCAAAGAAGGCCAAAGGCTGCGGCTGGACGGAAGCGCGTGGGGAGCAGCGCCGGCCAGACAACAACCGATCAGAAACAACGAGGCCTGCAGTCGGCGGGCTCCTGTGGCTGTGCCCCCGGCGGCCATGACTTGTTCCAGGTCTGACGAACTTTAGAGGGCTCCGCGATGGCCCTTTTCAGACAGGGTCTGAATCGGCACGAGGCGCGCACCGGGGTAGTAGCGGTTGAGGATCTGCTCCACGCTCCAGCCCCGCGCGGCCAGATCAATCGCTCCGGCCTGCGACAGGCCAGCCCCATGGCCGAAGCCACCACCCACCACGCTCCAGCTGCCCGCACCACTGGTGGCCAGCACAAACAGCGTGCTGGGCAACTGGCGGTAGGTGCGGCGGATGGCATCGCGCTCCAGCACCACCCGGCCGCCAGGCCCCTCGATCGCCAGACGCACCACCCGCCCGCTGGGGCCGCGCTCCAGCACCACCGGCTTGAGTGGCGAGCCGAGGCTGGCCGCCCTAGGCCCAAGGCCCTTGCGCAGGCTGGCCTGATCCAGCTGGCGCCGCCAGCGGAACAACGGATGCGTGGCGCCCACCACACCGGATCGGTGGGCGAGCAACGCCGCCACCTCCTGGGCATCGAGCGGCAGGCTCAACCCATGCGCCGCAGCCCCAGCCAGATCCAGGGAGGGCTCGAGGTAGCTCAGCTCCGGCAGCGGCCAGGCCTCGTCTTCGTCGGCACTCACGCCACCGTTGCTGGCGTGATAAACGGCATGAATCGGCTCACCGTTTTGCGCCAGCACCTGACCAGCAGTGCGGCTCACCGCCTGGCGCACCGCTGATCCGGCCGTGCGGGGATCGCTGTACACCTGGCACTGCGTGTCGGAGCAGAGGTGGTAGCCATCCACCGCGAAACGGTGCCGGTTGCGCAAGGCCCAGGTGCGGGCGAGCACAGCCTGCGCCGCGAGGGCGGCCGGCGGTGAGCCGGCACCGATTTCATGGGGCACTACACCCTGCAGATATCGCTCAAGGGGAACCTCCTCCACCAGGGTCCAGCTGCCGTAGGCATCGGCCTGCAGCCGGAACGGCCCGCTGAATACACCGCCGTCGAAGCGCAGCCCCCCCGGGGCCTGGATCTGCACGGGCCCCGCCAGGCTCCGCCATCCGGAGGCCGAGTTGAGCTGCAGCACCCGCTGCTGGGTGAGCCGCTGCTGTAGCGGGCGCGGAGCCAGGCCCGGAGGGGCCGGAGCAGCAGCGGGCGCCCACACCTCCCAATCGCGGGGGTGGGCCACCTCAGCCGGCACGCCCAGGGCATGCCAAGCCAGCGCGGCCTGCTCCGCCGCTTCAAAGCTGGCGAAGGGGCCCAACACACTGCGGCGGATCTCAATCGGCTCGGGCAGGGCCTGCGCCACCCAGCGCAGCTGCACGCGCCGGGCACTGAACCGTTCGCCGCGGGCATCCACCAGCTGCAGGGGCGCCGAGGCCCCCTCCAGTGCCAACGGTTGGCCGCCGAGATGAGCCGCCAACGACACCCAGATCACAGGCTTGGCGCCCTGCACCGCCGGCGGCTTGGGCACCGGCAGGCGGGTGAGCGATTCCGCGTCCGCCCCATGGCAACCCGCCGCCAGCAGCGATAGCGACAGCAGGGCTGTGAGGGCTCGAGCAGCAGCCATCGCATCGATCCAGGCGCCGCCCGACCCTAGGGGGAGTTGGCGGAAGGGACTCCCAGGTCGTACCCTCATCGTTTGTGCCCGAGCGCGTAGACAATGCCGAAGCTCAAGACCCGCAAAGCAGCCGCCAAGCGGTTCAAAGCCACCGGCAGCGGAAAGTTCATGCGCCGCCACGCTTTCCGCAACCACCTGCTCGACCACAAGAGCCCGAAGCGCAAGCGTTTCCTCGGCACCATGGCCGTGGTTGACGAGCGCGACGCGGACAACGTGCGCGCCATGCTCCCCTACAGCTGAATCGCCCGGCTGACCCGCTGTATCACCGTTTTCTGAGGACCATCGATGGCACGCGTTAAGAGGGGCAATGTCGCCCGTAAGCGCCGCAACAAGATTCTTCGCCTAGCCCGCGGCTTCCGCGGCGGCAACGGCTCGCTCTTCCGCACCGCCAACCAGCGGGTGATGAAGGCCCTCTGCAACGCGTACCGCGACCGTCGTCGCCGCAAGCGCGACTTCCGTCGCCTGTGGATCGCCCGCATCAACGCTGCTGCTCGCCTGAACGGCCTGAGCTACAGCCGTCTGATCGGTGGCCTCAAGAAGGCCGACGTGCAGCTCAACCGCAAGATGCTGGCCCAGCTGGCTGTTGTGGATCCCAGCAGCTTCACCGCTGTGGTGGGTGCAGCCAAGAGCTGACCGTTAACCTCTGCTACGCCTGATCGGGTTGGTTGATGGATTTTTCGCTTCCTCAGGCCTACCTGATCGGGCTTTTAGTGATTCTTGGCGGTGCCGCTGTGTTGGTGGCACGCCAGATCCTGCGGGTCCGGCGCGACGAAGTTGCGCTGATCCGTCTGGAGCAAGCCAGCAAAGCCGGTGAGCAATCGGCCGCTGATCTCTACGAGCTGGCCTCCGTGCAGCTGCGCAAGCGGCTCTACGGCCAAGCCATCGACAATTTGAAGCTGGCGAGCAAATACTCTGCCGCTGAACCCCCCGAAGCCCAGGCGTTGATCGAAAACGCGCTGGGCTTTGCCCTGGCAGCCCAAAGCAACTACGGCGCTGCCATCAAGCACTACCGCGCAGCCCTGAAGGCCAAGGCCGACTACCCGGTGGCCCTCAACAACCTGGCTTTCGCCCTCGAGAAGCAGCAAAAGCCCGAGGAAGCCAAAGAGAACTACCTGAAGGTGCTCGAGCTCGACAGCAGCAACGGCACCGCCAAAAAGCGGCTCAAGCGGCTGGAACGCACAGCCGCCTGAGCCACTCCGGTCTCACCAGAGACCGCGAACGGCAGGCGCGCCAGCTGTTCTGACCGGGTTGAGCACCAGCTGGCCACCAGGATTGGTGAGCCGCGGAGCGCTCCAACCCGACAGGGTGAAGCCCTGCAGGCCAAGGAAACGACCACCATCCTCAAGGCCGGCTGCGCTCACATCACCCAGCAACAGCAGATCGAGCTGATCGGAGCTGGCGTTGAGATTGCCCTGCACTGGCAGGGTGGTGGAGCCCACGGTCATCTGGCCGCGCAGATCCACCATCTGGCCCATGGCCTGCACAGCTGACACATCGAGCTGGACGGTCACCGGGCTGCCGCCAGCGAACGGTTGATACGTGCCGCTCCATTGCCGCGGCATGGTGCTGGCCAGATCAGCGGCCCGGGCCACCGGATCAAAGGTGCGTACCGGTGCCTGCTGGCCGAAGTTCTCGGAGAGCGGAGTCGACGCGGCCGCGGGCTCCTGGAAGGGCACCGCACTACCCACGGGCAGGGGCGTGGCAGCCAGCAGCAACGGAATCACAGCACTCTTTAGAAGTGGGCCAAGGCTAAGGGGATCACGGCCGATCAGTCATGACCGCGCGGTACGTTCGCTGCATGGCCCCAACCGCTGCCGTGACCGCCACTACCAGCCAGCCGAACGACCCCCTAGTGATCGGCGGGCGCAGCTTCAGCAGCCGGCTGATGACCGGCACCGGCAAATACCCGAGCATCCAGGCGATGCAGGCCAGCCTGGCGAGCAGCGCCTGCGACATCGTGACGGTGGCGGTGCGGCGCGTGCAAAGCCAGGCCGCCGGCCATGAAGGGCTGATGGAGGCGATCGACTGGCAGCGGATCTGGATGCTGCCCAACACCGCCGGCTGCGCCACGGCCGAGGAGGCGATCCGGGTGGCGCGCCTTGGGCGGGAGCTGGCGAAGCTGGCCGGCCAGGAAGACAACACCTTCGTGAAGCTGGAGGTGATTCCCGACACGCGGCACCTTCTGCCGGATCCAATCGGCACCCTGGAAGCGGCCGAGCAACTGGTGAAGGAGGGCTTCACCGTGCTGCCCTACATCAACGCAGATCCACTCTTGGCCAAACGGCTGGAAGAAGCCGGCTGCGCCACTGTGATGCCCCTGGGCTCACCGATCGGCTCCGGGCAGGGCATCCGCAACGCCGCCAACATCGCCCTGATCATCGAAAACGCCCGCGTGCCTGTGGTGGTGGATGCCGGCCTGGGAGTCCCCAGCGAAGCCGCTCAGGCGATGGAGATGGGGGCCGATGCTCTGCTGATCAACAGCGCTATTGCCCTAGCCGGTGATCCGGCCGCGATGGCCCGGGCGATGGCGCTGGCCTGTGAAGCCGGCCGCACAGCCTTCCACGCAGGCCGCCTGCCGATGCGGGCCGAGGCAAGCCCCAGCTCTCCCACCGCCGGGCGCGTGGGCACGTGAAGCTTCTGAACGGGAGGGTGGCAATCCTGAAAACCCTCCGTACTGTCGTCTGAACGACGCACCACTGCGATGCAGGTCACCGAAGAGGACGGCGGCAGGCTCAACGCCTTCGCCAAGGAACCCCGGATGGAGGTGATGGAGGTGGGCGAAAGCAGCAGCGCCAACAGCAAGATGCTGCTGATCGGCGGTGCCGTGCTCGTGCTGCTGCTGGTGGGCGTGGCCGCAGGGATCAGCTGAATCCCTGTAGTAGCTTGCCCTGACGGAGCGGATGCCCGATCAGTCGCTCGCCAACCAGGAGTCCAGCGGTGAAGGTGTTCGTTCTCGGCGGTGACGGCTTCTGCGGCTGGCCCTGCGCCGTGAACTTGGCCGACCAGGGCCACGAAGTGTTGATCGTGGACAACCTGAGCCGCCGCAAGATCGACATTGATCTGGCCGTGGAATCGCTCACGCCGATCGCCACCATGCCCGATCGGCTCACCGCTTGGGAGCAGACCGGCGGCAAGCCCATGCGCTTCGTGCACATGGACATCGCCCACGAATATCAGCGCCTACTGGATTTGCTGCTGGAGGAGCGCCCGGATTCGGTAGTGCACTTCGCCGAACAGCGCGCCGCTCCCTATTCGATGAAGAGCAGCGCTACCAAGCGCTACACCGTTGATAACAACGTCAACGGCACCCACAACCTGCTGGCCGCCATCGTGGAGAGCGGCCTCGATATCCATGTGGTGCACCTGGGCACCATGGGCGTGTATGGCTATGGCTCCCACCGCGGCGCCACCATCCCCGAGGGCTACCTCAAGGTGGAGGTGCCCCAGCCCGACGGCAGCCGCTTCGAAGAGGAGATCCTGCACCCCGCCAGCCCGGGCAGCGTCTATCACATGACGAAGACGCTCGATCAGCTGCTCTTCCTCTACTACAACAAGAACGACAAGGTGCGGATCACGGATCTGCACCAGGGCATCGTCTGGGGCACCAACACCGACGCCACCGACCGCGACCCGCGCCTCACCAACCGCTTCGACTACGACGGCGACTACGGCACGGTTCTCAACCGCTTCTTGATGCAGGCGGCGATCGGCTATCCGCTCACCGTGCACGGCACCGGCGGCCAGACCCGCGCCTTCATCCACATCCGCGACTCGGTGCGCTGCGTGCAGCTCGCCCTGGAGAACCCCCCGGAGAAAGGCGAACGGGTGAAGATCTTCAACCAGATGACCGAAAGCCACCAGGTGGGTGAGCTGGCCAAGAAGGTGGCCGCCCTCACCGGCGCCCAGATCAACCATCTGCCCAACCCCCGCAACGAGGCAGTGGAGAACGATCTGATCGTGGACAACCGCTGCTTCATCGAGCTGGGCCTCAACCCCACCACGCTCGACGACGGCCTGCTCAAGGAAGTGGTGGAGATCGCCGGTCGCTACGCCGATCGCTGCGACCGCAGCCGCATCCCCTGCATCTCCGCCTGGACCAAAACCCAGGAAGCTGCCATCCAGGCGGCCTGATCCCACCCGGCCTCCTGCCTTGAAGATCGCCCTCTTCACCGAAACCTTCCTGCCGAAGGTGGACGGGATCGTGACCCGTCTCACCAAAACGGTTCAGCATCTGGTGGCGGCCGGCGATGAGGTGCTGATCGTCTGCCCGGAGGGTGCGCCCGACACCTACATGGGCGCTCAGGTGCTGGGTGTGCCGGCGATGCCGCTGCCCCTGTATCCCGAGCTCAAGCTGGCCCTGCCGCGGCCGATGGTGTCGGATGCGCTGGAAGCGTTCAACCCCGATCTCGTGCACGTGGTGAATCCAGCGGTGCTGGGCCTGGGGGGCATCTGGATCGCCAAGACCAAGGGCTATCCGCTGGTGGCCAGCTACCACACCCATCTGCCCAAATACCTGGAGCACTACGGCCTCGGCATGCTCGAGCCCGTGCTGTGGGAGCTGCTCAAAGCCGCCCACAACCAGGCCCAGCTCAACCTCTGCACCTCCACCGCGATGGTGGCCGAACTGAGCGAAAAAGGCATCCAGCACACCGCCCTCTGGCAGCGCGGTGTCGACACCGATCTGTTCCGCCCCGAGCTGCGCAGCGAGGCCATGCGCCAGCGCCTGCTGGGCGGCCGCAGCGACACCGGCAAGCTGCTCCTTTACATCGGGCGCCTGTCGGCTGAGAAGCAGATCGAGCGGATTCGGCCCGTGCTCGATGCCCTGCCGGATGCGCGCCTGGCCCTGGTGGGCGATGGCCCCTACCGCCAGCAACTGGAAACCCTGTTCGCCGGCAGCGCCGCCACCTTCGTGGGCTATCTGGCCGGCGAAGAACTGGCCAGCGCCTACGCCAGCGCCGATGCCTTCCTCTTCCCCAGCAGCACCGAAACCTTGGGTCTGGTGTTGCTCGAAGCGATGGCGGCCGGCTGCCCAGTGGTGGGCGCCAACCGTGGCGGCATCCCCGACATCGTGACCGACGGCGTGAACGGTTGCCTCTACGAACCCGATGGGGTGGATGGCGGCGCTGGCAGCCTCACCGCCGCAGCGCTGCGCCTACTGGGTGATCCCAGCCAGCGGGAGCAACTGCGCCACAACGCCCGCCAGGAGGCCGAACGCTGGGGCTGGGCCGGAGCCACCGAGCAGCTGCGCGGCTACTACCGCCAGGTGCTCAGCAGCAGCCAGAAACCTGCCCTGGTGGGCTGATCAGCTCTTGCGCAGCTGCGTCCACACCTCGAGCACCTTGCGGGCCATCGGCAGGGCATGCACCGACCCGCCACCGGGTGTGTTCTGGGCAAAGGCCACCACCACGATCTGGCCGTTGGGATAGGGGGCAAAACAGGCAAACCAGGCGTGGTCGGGGCCGCCGGTGCTGTCTTCGGCGGTGCCGGTCTTGCCCGCCACAGGCGGCAGGTTGGGCACGTTCATCCCTGCCCCCGTGCCATCCGACACCACCTTGCGCAAACCGCGAGCGATGGTGGCCAGGGTGGCGGGCTTGATGTCCACCTTGGTGCGGCGGGGCGGATCGGTCCAATCGAGCCCCTGATCCACTAGGTGGGGGGTGATCAGATAGCCGCCATTGGCGAACACGGCGTAGGCCCGGGCCAGCTGCAGCGGCGTGATCTGCACCACCGACTGCCCGATCGACATGCTGGCCATGTCTTCCGGGATCCAGGGCGTACTGCCGGGTTTGGACCAGCCCCGGCCCTGGGCCGCCCAGCGCTCATTGCCCACCAAACCGAGACTTTCCTCGTAGCCGATCTCGATGCCAGAGGGTTTGGTGAACCCCAGGCTCAAGGCCGCATTGAGGAGGGCGATCGAACCCACACCCACACCGATTTGATAGAAGAAGGTGTTGCTCGAGAAGCGCAGCGCATCCTCGTAGCCGATCGTGCCGAAGCCAGCCCCGTTGTGATCCGGGAAGCAATGGCCGCCGTAGGTGATGCAACCCCGAGTCACCAGCTTGGTGTTGGGCGGAAACTTGCCGCTCTCCATCCCCGCCATGGCCGTCACCGCCTTCCAGGTGCTGCCGGGGTCGTACGCGCTCATCGCCCGGCTGAGCAGCGGCTTCACCGGTGAATTGAACAGAGCGTCGTACTCCTTCTGGGTGGTGACGCTCTTGGAAAAGAAGTTGGGATCAAAGGTGGGCCGGCTGGCCAAGGCCAGGATCGCCCCATTGGCGGGATTGAGCGCCACGATCGCGCCGCCGGGCTTGTCTTTCAGCACCTGCTCCGCCGCCCGCTGCAGATCGAGATCGAGGGTGGTCTGCAGATCCTTGCCGGCCTTGGATGGCCGATCGCCCAAGATCCGCTGGATCTCACCCATGGCGTTCACCTCCACCATCTGGCCGCCCCAGGCCCCGCGCAGGTGCGACTCAAAGGCCGCCTCCAGGCCAATGCGGCCGATGCGATCGCGGATCTGATAGCCCTTCTTGGCCAAGCTCTTGTATTCCTGCTCCGTGATCGGCTGGGTGTAGCCCAGGGCATGGGCGGCCAGGGAGCCGTGCGGGTAGCTGCGCAGCACATCGAGATCCACCTCAGCCCCCTTGAGGCCCGCGCTCTGCTCGCGGAAGCGCAGCACCTGCTGCGGCGTGAGCTCGCTGGCTAACTCGATGCGATAGCGCTGGGCCCCAGGACCGTCTCGGCGCTTCTGATCCAACTGAGCTTCCGGCACTCCCATCAGCTGGCTGAGCTGCGCCCGCAGCGCCGGCCAGGTCTGATCGTTCACCAGCTTGGGCTGGAGGTAAAGGCTGTAGGTGAGCCGGCTCGACACCAGCACCTGCCCATTGCGATCGAGGATGCGGCCGCGCACCGGATTGCGCGCCAGCAGCCGGATGCGGTTTTCATCGGCCCGGGCCCGGTTCTCCTCACCGTGCAGCAACTGCAGCCAGCCCAGCCGCAGCACCATCGCCGAGGCAAACAGCACCACCAGCCCAAGCAGGATGGCGGGCTGCTGCTGCATGCCGGTATGGCGTTGCCCGCCGGAGGCCAGCGCCATGGCGTTCAGGCCTCCGGTTGCAGCCGCTGCTCCAGCTGCGTGAGGCGAGCGCCGATGCGCGCCAGCGCCTGCTGCAACTCCTCTCGCTCGCGTGCCTCCGAGGCCGGTGCAGCTAGATCCGGCTGATCGTCCGCAGGCACATCGCGAACCTCCACCTTCATCACGGGGTTGCCCAGGCCAGGCTGCAGACGATCCAGGCTCTCGCGCACCTGACGGGCCGCGGGCTCACCCTCCTGGCGCAGCTGCTCCAAGGGATCGGCCTGAGCGCTGAAGGCCTCGATCACATCGCGCGGCCCGCCGCGCCGGGCCCGCTCCACCACCGCCAGCCCCACCGGCAGCACCTCCTGCATCAGGGTGAGGCGCAAGGCATCGAGGGGATCAGAAGCCATCGGAGCCGAAACGGCAGCGCAGGTCGAACGCTCAGTCTGACGTGCTCAGCGCGGGCCCGCCTCCACCGGCGGCTGCACGATCTGCTGACGGCAGAACTGCTGCGAGCCCCACCACCAACCGCCGCCCACCGCCAGCACCAGCAGGGCGGAGAAGGGCAAAAGCGCTTGACGGGTCACCGGCAACAGCAGCCACTCACTCCAGTCGCGCAGCAGGCGCTCGCGATCGAAGCGGCGGCGCTCACTCACCTCCTGCTGCAGGCGGCGCTTGAGCGCCTTCGACACCCAACGCTCGAAGGCCCGTTTCTTGGTGACGGCCATCTTGCGCTCCACCTCCAGCAGCTGGCCGGGGGTGAGCTCTGGGTTGAAGGTGCTGATCAGCTCGAGGCTCTTGAGGAACATCTCAACAGCGCCGTCCTTGATCAGCCGCTCGTCATCACTGAGCAGGTCCCAGTCGAGCTCGGGGTAAAAGCGCACCCGGTTGGCACTCACCTGATCCTCGGCCAGCTGGCCGGGCTCGCGCAGCCAACGATCGGTATTGGCGTCGAAGCGGCGCCAATAGAGGAAGGGATTGAGGTAAATCACCTTGCCGGCCAGCTGGATGCTGTCCTGCTGGAGGCGGCGCTGCAGCTGGAGGTCCTGCTGGGGGGCGGCGGTCAAGGCTCCTGAGCCGGGGCCCCGAGGGTAACGGAGCCGTCCGGCTGCGGCCAGCGCAGGCCGCTCACTCCCACTCGATCGTGCCGGGGGGCTTGCTGGTGATGTCGAGCACCACGCGGTTCACGCCCTTCACCTCATTCACGATCCGGTTGGAGATGGTCTCCAGCAGGTCGTAAGGCAGGCGCGACCAATCTGCCGTCATGCCGTCTTCGCTCGACACGCAGCGCAGCACCACCGGGAAGGCGTAGGTGCGCTTATCGCCCATCACGCCAACGCTGCGCACGGGCAGCAGCACCGCGAAGGCCTGCCAAATCTCGTGATAAAGCCCAGCGTTCTTGATCTCTTCGCGCACGATCAAATCGGCATCGCGGAGGATGTCGAGCTTCTCGTTGGTCACCTCACCGAGGATCCGGATCGCCAGACCCGGGCCCGGGAAGGGGTGGCGGCCCACGATCTCCTCAGGCAGGCCGAGGGTGCGGCCCACCTTGCGCACTTCATCTTTGAAGAGCTTGCGCAGCGGCTCCACCAGCTTGAACTGCAAATCCTTGGGCAAGCCGCCCACGTTGTGGTGGCTCTTGATCTTCACAGCCACTCGCTCACCCGTTTTGGGATCCACGTTGGTGCCGGCGCTTTCAATCACATCGGGATAGAGCGTGCCCTGGGCGAGGTAATCAAAGGGACCAAGACGCTTGCTCTCCTCTTCGAACACGCGGATGAATTCGGTGCCGATCAGCTTGCGCTTTTCCTCAGGATCGGTCACACCGGCGAGCTTATTGATGAAGCGCTCGCGGGCATTGATGTATTCCACATTAATGTGGAAGCGCTTATCAAAGAACTCCACCAGAAACTCAGGCTCGCCCTTACGCATGAAGCCCTGATCGATGAACATGCACGTGAGCTGATCACCAATCGCTTTGTGCAACAGGAAGGCGAGCGTGGAGGAATCCACACCGCCAGAGAGTGCCAGCAACACGCGCTTATCACCCACCTGCCGGCGAACATCGGCCACGGCTTCATCAATGAAGGCGGCGGTGGTCCAATCCGGCAGACAACCGCAGATGTGATAAACGAAATTGCGCAGCAGAGCCATGCCGCACACGGAGTGCACCACCTCCGGGTGGAACTGCACGCCGTAGAGCCGGCGCTCGTGATGCGCCACCGCCGCCTCAGGGGTGTTTTCGGTATGGGCGAGGCGCACAAAGCCATCGGGCAGGCGCTCCACGGAATCACCGTGGCTCATCCACATCGTGGAGCCTTCATCCACGTTGGTGAGCAGGTCGGTGGGGTCGTCTACGTAGAGCGGTGCCTTGCCGTATTCAGCCCGGCCCGCCGCCACCACGGAGCCCCCCAGCTGCTGCACCATCAGCTGCATGCCGTAGCAAACACCGAGCACAGGAATCCCCAGATTCCAGATTTCTGGATCACACAACGGCGCATGCTCGGCATACACCGAACTGGGCCCGCCGCTGAGAATGATCCCCTTGGGATTAATCGCCTTCAACTCCTCCGCCGTGGTGCTGTAACCCATCACAAGGGAGTACACCTCGGTTTCGCGCACACGCCGGGCAATCAGCTCGGAATACTGCGAGCCGAAATCCAAAATCACAATCGCCGGGTAGCGATCGGTTTCGCCGATGGCGGTGGGGGTCACGTTCGACATAGGGCGGCCAGCTGCTGCGGCCCGGGCAATCCCTTCACCCTAGATCTCAGGCCCTGAAGGCCTGCAGCAACTCAGCTCCGCAGGGGCCCTCGGCGCAGAGGCTGCGATCGCGATCAAACAGCACCGCCCCGATGCGCATGCTGCGCTCACCATGCCGGGCGAGATAGGCCGCGCTGCGCTGCTCCACAGCGCTCGCCACCCGGTGTTGCAGGGCTTGGGCAGCGCTGGCATCCAGCGCCGCCAGCTGACGCAGCGCCTCATCAACACTCGCCGCTTGGGCCAGCTGCTGCAGCTGCTCCAGAGGCAATCCCAGCAGGGCCGCTTGGGCGGTGAGCACCTCCAGGCGCCCATCGGCCAGATGGTGGTGAGTGTGAAAGATGCCGCCGGCCAACTTGATCAACTTGCCCTGGTAGCCGAACAGCAGCAGCCGCTCCACCCCCTGCTCGGCAGCCGCCACCAGCAGCGGCCCGATCCAATTGCCGGCCTTGAGCAGCAGCGGCGCCGGCAGACCCAAGCGCGGCGCCAGATCCAAGCCGTTCTCGCCGATCACGAGCACCAGATCCCGCGCCAAAGCCGGATCGTTGGCCCGGCGCGCCAGCTCAGATCGGGCCCGGGCCAGTTGATCGGGATCCGCGCTGCGTTGCACCGCTGCCTGGGTGCCGATCAACGCCAGCCCATCCACCACGCCAAAGGCTTCGTTACTGGTGCGCTGGGCCAGCTGCCGCCCCCCAGGCAGGTTTATGCGCAAGCGCAGGCCATGGCCCTCGGGCACCAACGGCTGCAGGTTGCACTCCAACAGCGTGCGGGCAAAGCCCGACACACACAGCTCGCTGCTGCCGGCCAACACCCCCACCCCCTCGCCAGCCTCCAGCTGAAGCCAGGGCTGCCCCGCGAGCCGCTCTGTCCAACGCGCTTCCACCCACACCGCCAGCCCACGGGTGAGATCGAGGCCGTCGCCGGGCTGGCAGCGGCTGATACCCAGGGCCCGATCCGGAGCCAGCAGCGCCGCCGCCTCCACATCGATCAGTTCCTGCGGGAGGGATCCGGCCTGATCCGGCTGCAGCCAGAGGGGCACGGCGGCCGGGGCTGGCTCCTTACCACGCAGCAGGCGCACCGCCGCCACAGCGGCTGCAGCCACCCACACCGGCAAGGTGTAGCCGGAACTGGTCATCGCAGGCCCCCGGAAGGCTGTTTTTTAAGGTGGTGGATTGCGCCGCATCGGGCTGCGCAGCCGCCTCCAGATTCGTCCCACCAGCCTCTTCCATGCAGGACAAGCTCACCCTGATGATCCCCGGCCCCACCCCGGTGCCGGAAACCGTCCTGCAGGCGATGGGTAAGCACCCCATCGGGCATCGCAGCGCCGACTTCCAGAAGATCGTGCGCCGCACCACCGAGCAGCTCAAGTGGCTGCATCAAACCCAGAACGATGTGCTGGTGATCACCGGCAGCGGCACCGCCGCCATGGAGGCCGGAATCATCAACGTGCTGAGCAAGGGCGACAAGGTGCTCTGCGGCGACAACGGCAAGTTTGGTGAGCGCTGGGTGAAGGTGGCCAAGGCCTACGGCCTGGATGTGGAGGTGGTGAAGGCCGAGTGGGGCCAGCCCCTCGATCCCGAAGCCTTCCGCGCTGCCCTGGAGGCCGACAGCGCCAAGGCGATCAAGGCCGTGATCCTCACCCACTCGGAAACCTCCACCGGGGTGATCAACGATCTCGAAACGATCGCCAAGCACGTGCGTGCCCACGGCACCGCCCTCACGATTGCCGACTGCGTCACCAGCCTCGGCGCCTGCAGCGTGCCGATGGATGCCTGGGGCATCGACGTGATCGGCTCTGGCTCCCAGAAGGGCTACATGATGCCGCCGGGCCTGGCCTTCGTGGCCATGAGCGATCGCGCCTGGGCCGCCGCCGAGCGCTCCGATCTGCCGAAGTTCTATCTGGATCTGGCGAAGTACCGCAAATCGGCCCACGCCGACAGCAATCCCTTCACCCCGGCGATCAACCTCTATTTCGCCCTGGAAGCGGCACTGGAGATGATGCAGGCCGAAGGCCTCGAGGCGATCTTCGCCCGCCATGCCCGCCACCGCGCCGCAGCCCAGGCCGGCATGAAGGCGATCGGCCTGCCCCTGTATGCGGCTGAGGGCTGCGGCAGCCCGGCGATCACCGCCGTGGCCCCCGATGGCATCGACGCCGAGAGCCTGCGCAAGAAAGTGAAGGAGCGCTTTGACATCCTGCTCGCCGGCGGCCAAGACCACCTCAAGGGCCACGTGTTCCGCATTGGCCACCTGGGTTTCGTCTGCGATCGCGACGTGCTCACCGCCGTGGCCGCCATCGAGGCCACCCTGCAGGAGCTGGGCCTGCACAAGGGAACCCCTGGTGCCGGCGTGGCCGCCTGTGCCGCCGCCCTGGCGGGCTAACTGGCCAGCTCATTGAGGGGCTGAAGCCCTGCAGGCAAAGCCTTCCGATCTGCCTAGGGTCGGGAGGCATGCTTTGCCTCCCGATGCGCCGCTCCCTCGCCGTCGCAGCCGCCTGCCTGAGCCTGGCTCTGGTGGCGTGCTCCCCTGTGGAAAAGAAAAAGAAAAACAAGGTGGTGACTGAACAGCAGGCCACCGTGAATGTGTGCGATCAGTTGGTGAAGGTGGGCGCAGCCCTCGAGGCCAGCGCCGCCTTAACTCCCACCTCCACCGTGGGCGACGCCGAAGCCGCTGGCAAACAGCTGCGCACCGCCCTCAAAGGCCTGAAGCAAGCCGAGGTCACCCTTGAGGCCGCGCGTGTTGAGGCCTTCCAGAAGCAGGCTCAGGCTTTCAATAAAGAGCTGAAGAAGGTGTCGAAGGAGAAGCAGCTCACCCTCGAGGAAGCCGCCAAAACCCTCAAACCCCAGGCTGACAGCGTGGTTGCGGCCCACAAGGAACTGCAGGCTGCCGTTCAGTGCACAGGCAAGGCACCAGCCGCCGCCAACTGATCCAGCAGCAGGTTGCTATGGTTGGCTAGCCAAAAGTTGCGAGCAATCGCATCAAGCTGGCCAACCAATCTGAAGCGCTGTCTTCAGATTTGCGGATGTAATTCAGTGGTAGAATGTCAGCTTCCCAAGCTGAACGTCGCCGGTTCGAGCCCGGTCATCCGCTTACCAACAACACATCGCGCCAGTGATCCGGCCAGTCCGATCGATTCGGGACGGAAGACTGGAACGACGAAACTCAGTTGCGAGGTTTGATCAGCTGCAGCACTTGCGGGCCAACACTGCCGGCCCGGCGCTCGCAATCAAGCGACTGCAAAATCAATCGCGCTGCCGTTTCAATTTCCCCAGAGGCAGCGGCGAGCTCAGCCGCCTCGGCGTGGGAACCCGCCTCTTTCAGTAGGTCTTCGCGGCGAGCGGCAGGTGCCGGAGCCTGACGTGTCGCTTGCATGCGTCGACTTTGGCGTGACTCGATGTTAACGGGCGTGGTGCAAATCCAAGCAGCACGCCCATGCCGATCACGGAATCACAACAGTGATGGAGCGCAGAGTTGATGGCCTGATCGATTCAGGTGCCGGGCTCTTCACGGTTGCCGCCCAGTGCGTCGATCTGATCGCGCAGCTGGCTAACCCGTTGTTGATCGCCGCGGGTGATCGCCACCGCCAGAGCGAATTCCAGCTTTTCAAGCTGGTGGCCGCCTTCGGAATAACCGCGGTTCTGGCAAGCCGGTGAGCCTGGAGCCTTGCCGTTGGAACTGGTTAAAGCGGTCGCTGGAGCGGTGCGATGGCTGTTGGAGAAGGCCATGGTTCGCTTTCTTTCCATTGTGGCACCGCTGCCAAGGCACTGCTCAGGCCGCCTGCGCGTCCTCGTGCTGCTGGGGCTCAGGCCAGGAAGCCCCGTGCTGCTCGGCGCTGGGTTCCTCCTCCAGCAAACTGCGGCAATCGGCCAACAGGCTGGCCACCCGATCCAGGCGCAGCAGATCCTCGGGATCCGGCTCGGGCTCAGCTGCAACCCGATCCAGCTGCAGTTCCAGCGCCGCCAAACGCTGCTCCAGCTTCACCAGACGCTGGGAGAGCGCCGAGACGGTTTGCGCCAGATCTTCGGTGGATCGTGTGATCCGGAATGACACCGATTCTGCTGCCATGCTGCGCAATCCAGGGGCCCCGATCACAACACACCAGCCCTCGGCCAGCCAGCAGACTTGGCCTGTTCCCGCGGCTGGCTGCCATGAGCTCACCCCTGCAGCTGCTCGCCTATCTGGCGGCCGGCCTGGGTGGAGGACTGTTGGCCCTGCGCACGGGCATCCCGGCTGCGCCCTTAGCTGGCGCCCTGCTGGGGGCGGGCCTGCTCAGCCTCAGCGGCCGGTTGGAGGCCGCCAGCTGGCCCGCCGGTACCCGCACCGCCCTGGAAATCGGCATTGGCACGGTGATCGGCACCAGCCTCACCGCCACAGCTCTGAGTGAACTGCGGCAGTTGTGGAAGCCGGCGATCGTGATCACGCTCACCCTGGTGGTGGCTGGGTTGCTGGTGGGCTTCTGCTGCAGCCGGCTCTTGGGCCTGGATCCGCTGGTGGCGCTGCTGGGGGCGGCCCCAGGCGGCATCAGCGGCATGAGCCTGGCGGGCGATGAGTTCGGTGTGGGTGCCCCGGTGGCGGTGCTCCATGCCGTGCGCCTGATCACCGTTCTGCTGGTGCTGCCCGTGGCGATGCGGCTGCTGCTGGCCAGTGGCATCACCCCACCGCCCTCGGGCTGAAGCGCCGCGACCCTGGATCGGTTCGCAGGAGCCCGATACCTTGGGCCCCACTAGCCGTCTTGTTCATGCTGCGCTCAACGCTCCACAGGGTTCTGCCGGCCCTGGCCCTCGCCACGGCGATCGTCAGCGCTCTGCCGCTGGCCAGGGCCGCTGAAAACCCTTCAGGCCCCGCCGGCAAAGGCGCGCAGGTGTACTGCTTCATGCGCAACTCGGGCAACAACCATGAGGTGAGCTGGTTGGCCGCCTACGCGCTGATCAAGCGCCAGAGCGCCAGCCTGTTCAAAACCTCGCCGGAGCACGCCGCGGTGATGATCACGGAAGCTGTGGTTCAGAACCCGGGCACCTTCCCCGACTGCGGCAAATACCTCGGTGATCTCTATGCGAGCGCAGCTCAGGAGCAGCAACAACAGCAGCAGCGCGAAGCCGCCACGGGCAGCAGCAGCAGCGAAGGCGGCGCAACCCGGAGCGAGCGCTACGCCTACTAAGCGAGCCGCCCTGGCTTCTGCCGCAGCCCTGGCCCTAGCGCTGCTCGGGGGGTGCGTGAGCGCCCCGAGCGATCCCACCACCACCTTGCCCGGCCTGGGCGACTGCCTGCGGCAGGTGGAGATCAAGCGCCTGAAGAAAGCGCTCAACCGCTGCGATGGCGTGGTGGAAGCCCACCCCCAGCAACCGCAGCCCCGCAACGAACGAGCGCTCTTGCACAGCCTGGCGGGCGACAACCAAGCCGCCTGCCGCGACAGCCTGGCGGCCGAACAGCTGCTGAAGCAACGTCCCAAAACAACGTCGCCCGATCCGTTGCTGGTGGAGGAGATTCAGCTCAGGGCCAAGAGCTGCCGCAGCCTCACCAGCGCTCCAGCAGCTGGCGCACCATCCCCGGCAGGCTCCGCCGGCTGAGCAGCTGCTCGATCCGCGCCGCTTTGCTGGCGATCAGATCATCCACCAACTGATCAGCCACGCCCAGCCGCAACCAGTGGCACTGCAAGCTGCCCTGCATGCCGATGCGGTGGCAGCGATCTTCCGCCTGTTCCGCATCTCCCGGAGTCCAGGGACGCTCCAGCAACACCACATGGCGGGCGCGGTGCAGGGTGAATCCCAGGCCGCCCACCCCGAAGCTGGCGATCAGCAGGCGGGCTTCACCGGCTTGAAAGCGATCCACGATCGACTGCCGTTCAGCCGGCGGCTGACGGCCCGTGAGCAACACACCGCCAAGCCGGCTGTGTAACAACTCGGCGGCGGCCACAAACGCGCTGAACAGCACCACCGCTTCACCCTGATCCAGCAGCCGCTGCACGAGGGCAGTGGCCGCCGGCAACTTGTATTCAGCGCTGATCTGCCGCAACGCCGTAAACACCGCCAACACTTCGGCATCACGCCGCACCAGCCCCGCCTCAGCCCGGCGGCGGTAGTCGTCGATCTTGAGCTGAAGGCGATGCTGAAAGCCGCGCCCTTCCGCCTCGCTGAGCTCCACCGGCACGAGCAGCCGCTGCTTGGGAGGCAGATCGAGGCAATCCTGCTTGCGGCGATGCAGCACCAGCGGCCGGGTGAGGCGCTGCAGCTCCTCGAGATGGGTGGCGCCCATGGCCTGCCACTGGCGCTTGCCGCCCCGCTCCAGCCAATGGCCCTGGCAGTAACGCTCCTCAAAGGCCCGCTGATCGGCTGCCAGGGGATGACCAATGGCGGCCAACAGCGGAAACAGCTGCACCGGCCGGCCGTTCTTCATTGGGGTGCCGCTGAGCAACCACACCGCGCGCACCCGAGGATGGCGACTGAGGCGCAAAAAGGCCTGGGTGCGGCTGGCCTGAAGGTTCTGGGCGTAGTGGGCTTCATCGGCGATCAGCACCGTGCCGGCGGGTGGCAATCCATCCGGCAAGCGCGACCAGCTGAGCAACTCGAGCTGCAGTTGCAGCGCCGAGGCCTCCTGCTGCCAGTGGCGATGCAACCCAGCCGGCGCCACCACCACGATGCGGCAGTCAGCCGCACGCACCATCGCCCGCGCGGCCGCAAGGGCCGTGAGCGTTTTGCCGAGCCCCATGGCATCGGCCAGCACGGCACCCCGCCGCGCCAACAACCAACGCGCCGCGGCCCGCTGATGGGCAAACAACACCCGCCCATCCGGCAGGGGCTCCTGCAAATCCGCGAGCTGCACAAGCGTGCGATGGGGCGGCAGGGGCGGCAGGGGCTGCTCCAACCATGCAAACCATTGCTGAAGGTCGGGGTCGACAGCAAAACGGCCCCCGAACTGACGGCGCAGCACTGCCGCGGCCTCCAACGGAAACTGCCAGCAGCCGCGGCGTGCCATCCACTGCCCGCGCGGCCGCACGGCCCTCAGCTGAGCCTGGGTGACGGCATCGAACGGCAGCTGCACCTCAATGCATCCCGAGGCGCCCAAGCGGATCAGGCAACGGGGCGGCGCTGGTGACGAGGCAGGCAAGAGACGACGCGGCGTTGCTGGGCCGTGGCTACGGAGCCGTGTTGTCGCTCCGCGGAATCACTGCACCGTCGCGCACCGGTGTTGATTCTAAGGAACCCCTAGCTGGATGCAAGAACCGTGATCAAGCGTCAAAACTGCATCGCTCGACACATTGACATCCCAGCCACTGCAGGCAAACTCTTGGCAACCGAGCCAAGCGGATGCACGCCAGGGATGCGGTTTTCCTTGAAGATCTGTGCCCCAAACTTCGCGTTCGACGCTGGAGACAAAATCTCCACTCCTTTACACATAAGACCTGCATTTACTGCGGCAAACCATCTGAATCGATCGATCACGTACTGCCGCAGAGCCGCGGTGGGCTGAGCACCACCGAAAACTGCGTACCAGCCTGCCTCGCCTGCAACGGCCGCAAAAGCGATGCCGATGCCTTCGACTGGTATCGCCGTCAGCGCTTCTACGACCCCCGCCGCGCCATGGCCATCCGCGCCTGGACCGACGGCGACCTACGCCTAGCGATGCGGCTGCTGCAGTGGGCGAGCCCTGGCCCTTCAGGACTCGAACTGCAGGCGGCCTGAACCAACCCGCCCCGCGTCGCTCACCAAATCCGGCAGGCCGCCGCACCGTTGTGGCGCTCGCAGATCTCCGCCTGAGCGCGCGGCTGCTCCGGCGCCAGCAGGGCGGCGCCCAGCACCAAGCCCAGGACTGCGGGCAGCAACAGACCACGGACGCGCACCCGCGTGCGCCCCGTTACGCGCAGCGCGGGACGCTGCAGACCATGGGCCACGGGCAGCGCATGGGCCACCGACAGGGGAGTAGAGAAACAGGAAGCGGTCATCGCCGAATCCAAGCAGTGATACAGGTGTACTCATGACCTCCCGCGCTGTCAACCCGGAGGCCAGGGTGCTCGTGGTGGGCGGGGGCTACAGCGGCGAGCGCTTCGCCCGCGCTGCAGCCGCTCGCGGCGCCCAGGTGTGGCTCACGCACCGCCGCAACAAACCAGAGCAGCCAACGGATCCGGACGCTGCAGCACTCCACTGGCTGCACTTCGACACCGAAGCCCAGGCGATCCCGCCCCTGCCCGAGCAACTCAGCCATGTGCTGATCACCCTGCCGCCCGATGCCACAGGCTCGGACGCTGCGCTGCAACACCTGCTGGAACCCCTGCATCACCAGCCGCTGCGCTGGCTGGGTTACCTCTCCACCACCGGCGTCTATGGCGACAGCCAGGGGGCCTGGGTGGATGAGCACGCCCCCACCTTGCCCACGCTGCCCCGCAGCCAGGCCCGGCTGCAATGCGAGCAGCGCTGGCTCAGCAGCGGGCTCCCGGTGCAGAGCTTCCGGCTACCAGCGATCTACGGCCCAGGGCGCTGTCCGTTTGAGCAGTTGCGCAGCGGCCAGGCGCGGCTGGTGCACAAACCCGGCCAGGTGTTCTGCCGCATCCATGTGGACGACATCGTGGGGGCCCTGCTGCACGCCACCGATCAACCGGAGGGGCGCCGGCCGGCCGTGATCAACGTGAGCGATGACGCCCCCTGCCCATCCAGCGAAACGCTGGGCTACGCCGCACACTTGCTGGGCTGCAAGCTGCCGGCTGTGCAGCGCTTCGAGGCGATCGCCCCGCAGATGAGCCCGATGGCCCTGAGCTTCTGGGCCGACAACCGCCGCGTGCGCAACCACTTGCTCTGCACGGAACTGGGCTATCGCCTGCGTTACCCCAGCTACCGGGAAGGGTTTGCCGCCAGCCTGGCGGAAGAGCAAGCGACTAACGCCAAGCAGCCGTGATGGAATCAGGTTTGTGAGTTGGGCTCATCCGGGGCATCCGGATCAGGCACAAACGGCACACCCACGTCGTGCAGCAGCCGGTTCCAGTGCAGCTCCACCCAACCGCTCTCCACCCCTTTCACCAGGCCGAAGGCGATCAGCAGCAACAACAACCAGCGCAGCATGCTCCACTCAGCCAGCCCCACGCACGCTAAGCGGGTTCGCCTGGCCGTCTCCCTGGGGGATCCGGCCGGGATCGGCGCGGAGGTCACGCTCAAAGCCCTGGCGCAGTGGCCTGCCGATCAGCCTTCACCGCTGCTGGTGGGCTGCCGCCGCTGGCTGGAGCGCACCTATAAACAGCTGAACTCCTGCAGCACAGCCCCCCTGGCCGACCCAGCCGCGCTGGAGGTGCTGGATCTTCCCCTGGAGCAGCCACTGGCACCGGGCCAAGCCGGCGCCGCCAGCGGTGACGCCAGTTTTCAGTGGTTGAGCGCCGCTGTGGAAGAGGTGCTGAGCGGCTCCTGCAGCGCCTTGGTCACTGCACCGATCGCCAAGCACGCCTGGTACGCCGCCGGCCACCACTACCCAGGGCAAACCGAGCGCCTCGCGGAGCTGTGCGGCAATGCAGCCGCCTCGATGCTGTTCACCGCGCGCTCACCCCAGAGCGGCTGGCGCCTCAACACCCTGCTGGCCACCACCCACATCCCGCTGGCGGCCGTGCCGCAGCAGCTGAGCGACCGACTGATCAGCCACAAACTGGATGTTCTGCTGGGCTTTTGCGAGCGCTTCCGGCCCCAGCCAAGGCTTGTGGTGGCTGGCCTCAATCCCCATGCCGGCGAAGCGGGGCAGCTCGGCCGAGAGGAGATGGATTGGCTGATCCCCTGCCTGGAGCAGTGGCGGCAGCGGCATCCGCAGGTTGAGCTGATCGGGCCTCTACCGCCCGATACCTGCTGGCTCAACGCTGGCTTGGCCTGGCGCGGGGAGCAAGCCAAAGCCGCCGACGGCTACCTCGCCCTGTATCACGATCAGGGCTTAATCCCGGTGAAACTGCTGGCCTTCGATCAGGCCGTCAACACCAGTCTGGGTCTGCCATTTCTGCGCACCTCACCCGATCACGGCACCGGGTTTGACATCGCCGGGCGTGGCATCGCCAGGGCAGCGAGCATGCGGGCTGCCCTGGACACGGCGCTCGAACTGGCTTAGCCCGGCTTCACGCGCATCAGCACCTGACCGAACTCCACGGGGGTGCCGTTTTCGACGAGGATCTCCACCACCTCACCGCTCACTTCCGACTCCAGCTCGTTCATCAGCTTCATCGCCTCCAGGATGCAGACGGTCTGGCCGACGCTGATGCGGGCACCGAGCTCCACGAAGGCCGGATCACCCGGGGAGGGCGCGCGATAGAAGGTGGCCACCATCGGTGCAGTGATCTCCACCAGATCGCTGCGCACCGCAGGAGCGGCAGGCGGTGCCACAGATGGCGTGGCAGGGGCGGCGGGTGCTGGGGCAGGCATGGCCGCAGGCGCGGCCTGCATCACCACCTGGGGCTGGCTGGCCGGCAGATTGCGCCGCAGCTCGAGGCGGAAGTCGTCGCCTTCGAGTTTGAGCTCCTGGATATCGCTCTCGCCGAGCAGAGCGATCAGCTCCCGTAGTTGGTTGTGATCGAGTTGCATGGCGATCAGTTCTCGCGGCCGAGATAGCTATCGGTGCGGGTATCGATCTTGATCTTTTCGCCGATCGAGAGGAACAGCGGCACCATCACCTGGGCGCCGGTTTCCACAATCGCGGGCTTGGTGCCGCCGGTTGCGGTGTCGCCCTTCACGCCGGGGTCGGTTTCGGTGATTTCCAGCACCACCGAGTTGGGCAGTTCCACCTCGAGTGGCTTGCCGTTCCAATACACAACGTTCACCTCCATCCCTTCCTTGAGGTACTTGCGCTGATCGCCGATCTGCTTGGCGGTCAGGCGGGTTTCCTCGTAGGAGGCCATATCCATGAAGACGTAGTCCTCACCTTCCATGTAGGTGTGCTGCAGCACAGCCTTCTCCAGCTGCGCCTGGGGCACGGTTTCGCCGGCGCGGAAGGTCTTTTCCACCACGTTGCCGCTCTGCACCGCCTTGAGCTTTGTGCGCACGAACGCAGAGCCCTTGCCAGGCTTCACGTGCAGGAATTCAACAACGCGCCAGACCTGGCCATCGAGCTCAATCGTTGTGCCGGTACGAAAGTCGTTGCTTGAGATCATTCCGGCAGAACGGGTCAGGCCGGATTGTACGGCTGTGCCAGAGTCCGGGCAGAAACGAGGCTGCAGCATGGATCTCAAGCGCTGGCTCCTGGCCTTGGTGGTGCTGCTGGGCCTGTGGGGCCCCATCAGCGCCGCCCCGGCCCACGCCGCTTTGCCCCCCGGCAATGCCGTGAAGGACCCCACCGCGATCCTGCGCAACGCCCTGCCGATCGATGCCCCAGATCTGCAGGAGCTGCAGCACCGGCTCGAGAGCACCAGCGACGACCTGCGCGCCAAACGCTGGAGCGCCCTCACCACCACAGCCCGCCGCAGCCAGACGCTGCTGAGCAGCAAGCGCGAGGCCATTCTCAAGAGCCTGCCCAGCAGCGACCAAAAACAGGGCAACGCCCTGCTGGATCAGCTGGAATCGCAGCTGCAGGAGGTGACCGCTGCCACCGAGGTGAGCGATCGCGACAGCTTCCTGGAAGCCCGCCGGATGGCTCTGAGCACCATCGGCCAGCTCGAAGCCCTGCTGGTGGGTGATTTCCCCTTCGAAATCCCGGCTGAATACGCCGATCTACCCCGCCTGCTGGGCAGGGCCACGGTGGAGATCGAAACCACCCAGGGCACCGTCATCGCCGTAGTGGATGGCTACAACGCGCCGCTCACAGCCGGTGCTTTTGTGGATCTGGTGCAGAAGGGCTTCTACGACGGCCTGCCCTTCACCCGCGCCGAAGACTTCTACGTGCTGCAGACCGGCGATCCCAAGGGCCCGGAAACCGGCTACATCGATCCGAAAACCAAGGTTGAACGCACCGTTCCCCTGGAAATCAAGGTTCCCGGTGAAGCCGACCCCTTCTACAACGCCACCTTTGAAGATCTGGGCCAGTTCACGGCGCAGCCGGTGCTGCCCTTCGCCACCCTCGGCACCCTCGGCTGGGCCCATTCCGATGAAGCGCTCAACGACGGATCGTCGCAGTTCTTCTTCTTCCTCTATGAGGCGGAACTCACCCCGGCGGGCCTCAACCTGGTGGATGGCCGCTATAGCGCCTTCGGCTATGTGGTGGATGGTTTCGATGTGCTCGAGGAGCTCGGCATCGAAGACGGCATCGTGAAGGCCAAGGTGATCGAAGGGGCCGAGAACCTCCAACCGCACGCCTGATCCCGTGCGCCTGCGCGACCTGGGCGAATGGGAGCTGCTGCGGCGCCTAGCCGCCTACGCCCCGGCCGGCCAGTTCAACGACGACGCCGCCCTGCTCGAGGAACGCAGCGGCCAGCAACTGGTGGTGAACACCGATGTGCTGGTGGAGGGCGTGCACTTCAGTGATGCCACCATCGGGCCGAGGGATCTGGGTTGGCGCGCCGCGGCCGCGAACCTCTCGGATCTGGCAGCGATGGGCTGCACGAGCGTGGCTGGGATCACCGTGGCGCTGGTGGCACCCGGCGACACGGCCTGGACCTGGGTGGAGGGGGTCTATGAAGGGCTACGCGATGCGCTGGAACCCCACGGAGCCGTGATCCTGGGGGGCGACTGCAGCAGCGGCGCCGAACGGCTGCTCTCGATCACCGCCTTGGGGCGCGTGGCCCACGGCACCGCGATCCGCCGGGGCGACGGCCGCCCGGGCGACTGGTTGGTGAGCAGCGGCCCCCATGGCCTCAGCCGCCTGGGGCTGGCCTTACTGCTGAATGAGCTGGAGGCGCCCCAGGTGAGCCCAGCGCTGCGGGAGCGGGCGATCGAAGCCCACCGCCGGCCCAAGCCACGGCTGGATGTCGCCCAAGCCCTGCACAGCTGCCAGCCCAGCGGGCAAGCCTGGCGCGTGGGGGGTACCGACAGCAGCGATGGCTTGGCGGCCGCCGTGGGCGCGATTGCCGCCACCAGTGGCTGCGGAGCCCTGCTGGAGCGCAGCCAGCTACCGATCGACCCCGAACTGGCTCAGCTGGAGGCCGGCGAGCGCTGGTGCCTGTGGGGCGGCGAGGATTTCGAGCTGGTGCTGGCGCTTCCGCCCATGTGGGCCGAGGAGCTACTCCAGGCCTTGCCTGGCGCCAGCTGCATCGGCAGGCTCGTGGAGGCGGAGCCAGGCCTGGTGTGCTGGCAGGGGAGCGGCGAACCGCTGGAGGCCACGGAGAGCGGCTTCACCCATTTCCGCTGAGGCGGCACCCGTCGGCCCAGCAGCTAGGCACAAAAAAAGCCGCCCTTGCAGGGGCGGCTAAAGCGAAGAAGCCCAGGGCTTTGCGCCTCGGGCAGAGCACTCACTTCCAGTTCTTGGCCACGATCTCGGCGAGGTCGACCACGCGCTGGCTGTAGCCCCACTCGTTGTCGTACCAGCAGACGATCTTCACCATGTTGCCGCCCATCACCAGGGTGAGATCGGCATCGACGATGGTGCTCTCGTCGGTACCGGCGTGATCGCTCGACACCAGGGGCAGATCGCAGTACTTGATGATCCCCTTCATACCGTTCTCGGAAGCGGCCTTCAGCACGGCATTCACTTCCTCAGCAGTGGTGTCGCGACCGGTCTCGAACACCATGTCGCACACCGACACGTTGGGGGTGGGCACGCGCAGGGCGATGCCGCTCAGCTTGCCCTTCACCTCGGGGTACACCAGAGCCACGGCCTTGGCAGCGCCGGTGCTGGTGGGAACGATGTTCACGGCGGCGGCGCGGGCGCGGCGCAGGTCGCGGTGAGCGGCATCAAGGATGCGCTGGTCACCCGTGTAGCTGTGGGTGGTGGTCATCGTGCCCTTCACGATGCCGAAGGCCTGGTCGATCGTTTTCACGATCGGCGCCATGCAGTTGGTGGTGCAGCTGGCGTTGGAAAGGATGTCCCAGTCTTCGTGGCGGTACTGGTCGGCGTTCACGCCCACCACGAAGGTGCCCACCTTGGCGCCCTTACCGGGGGCGGTGAGGATCACTTTCTTGGCACCGGCCTCGAAGTGCTTGCTGGCGCCCACGTCGTCGTTGAAGACGCCGGTGGACTCGATCACCAGATCCACGCCCCACTCCTTCCAGGGGAGGTTGGCGGGGTTGCGGTCGTAGAAGGTTTTGATCGTCTTGCCGTTGACGACGATCGTGTCGTCGGTGGTGGTCACCTCTGCGTTACGCAGGGGGCCGAGCATCGAGTCGTACTTGAGCAGGTGAGCGTTGGTGTACGTGTCACCTGAACCGTTGATGCCCACCAGCTCAATGCCGGTATTGGCTCCACGGCTGAGCCAGCAACGCATGAAGTTGCGACCGATACGGCCGAATCCATTGATCGCAACCTTGATGGTCATGGCATCGAGCGGGGAAGCCCGCTAGCAAGGGGGATTTGGCCGCCGATCATACAGAGATCATTGGGATGTCCCCATCTGGGGACATGGGTTTCAGCGCCTGGATCGAGGCTCTCAAATCCCTCTCAAACACACCGATCCGGGCAGACAAGGGGAACTTCCAGGCTTACCGTCTCCCCAGGCTTGGAGATGCCCTTGGCCCAACAGCTCGATCGCCGTCAACCCCTCCATTTCATTGGAGTCGGCGGCATCGGCATGTCGGCCATCGCCGGAATCCTGGCGGATCGGGGCTACCAAGTGAGTGGTTCCGACCCCCGCGACAACGCGGTGCTGCAGGACCTGCGCAGCCGCGGTGTGCGGGTGTTCCGCGAACAGAGCGCCACCACCATCGCTGCCATTCGCAGCGGCACCTCCACCCAGCCGCTGGTGGTGGTGAGCTCCGCGGTGCCCGCCACGAACCCTGAACTGCAGGAAGCCCGCCGGGCGGGGCTGGAGATCGCCCATCGCTCCGACGTGCTCGCCGCGCTGATCGCCGGCCAAAGCTCCGTGGCCGTGGCTGGCAGCCACGGCAAAACCACCACCAGCACGCTGATCGCCAGCCTGCTGCACGCCACCAACCACGACCCCACCGCCGTGATCGGCGGGGTGGTGCCCGCCTTCGGCAGCAATGGCCGCAACGGCAAAGGCGCCCTCCTGGTGGCCGAAGCCGATGAATCCGATGGAACCCTGGTGAAGTTCCAGGCCTGGTTGGGGGTGATCACCAACCTGGAGCTCGATCACACCGATCACTACGCCGATCTGTCCGCCCTGATCGCCACGTTGCAACGCTTCGGGCGCGGCTGCTCACAGCTGCTGGCCAACCGCGACTGCCCGATCCTCAGCCAGCAGTTCAACGCCAGCCACTGGTGGTCCACCAGCAGCCCAGATAACGCTGATTTCGCGGCCATCCCCGTGGAGCTCAGCGGTGACAGCACCCTGGCCGACTTCTACGAGCAGGGCACCTGCGTGGGCCGGTTCACGCTGCCGCTGCCCGGGCTCCACAATCTCAGCAACGCCACCGCGGCCATGGCCGCCTGCCGGCTGCATGGCGTCTCGTTTGCAGAGCTGCGCCAGGCGGTGGAGGGCCTACAAGCCCCCGGTCGCCGCTTCGACTACCGCGGCACCTGGGCCGAGCGCCAAGTGGTGGATGACTACGCCCATCACCCCAGCGAGGTGGGCGCCACCCTGGCCACCGCGCAGCTGATGGTGAGCAGTGGCCGCAGCCCGCTGCCGGAGCCGCCCCAACGGGTGCTGGCGGTGTTCCAGCCCCATCGCTACAGCCGCACAGCTGAATTCCTCGAGCCGTTCGCCGCGGCCCTGGGGCAAGCCGATGAGGTGTTGCTGGCCCCGCTGTACGCAGCCGGCGAAGCGCCGATCGCGGGCATCTCCAGCCATGCCCTGGCCGCAGCTATCCAGCGGCTCAGACCCGACCTGGCTGTGACCGTGGCCGACAGCCTCGATGAGCTGGCTGATGCAGTGGCCGAGCGCAGCGTTCCAGGTGATCTCGTGCTGGCCATGGGCGCCGGCGATGTGAATGGGCTTTGGGGGCGCCTGCAGAAGCGTGAAGACCCCCTCGCCACGTTTCCCTTAGCGGCATGACTCCCGCCACCCCACTCGGCCTGCGGCGCTCCGTGGGATTGGCGGACTACACCACCTGGCGGGTGGGCGGAGCGGCCCAGTGGTTTGCGGAACCGGAAAGCGCTCTTCAGCTGCAGGCGCTGCTCGCCTGGGCTCAAGCCGAAGGCCTACCGAGCTTGGTGATCGGCGCCGGCTCCAACCTGCTGGTGAGCGATGCAGGCCTTGAGGGCCTCACCCTCTGCAACCGCCGCCTGCAGGGCGCCGTGCTCGACGCCAGCACGGGCCTGATCGAAGCCCAGGCCGGCGAACCGATCCCAAGCCTGGCGCGGCGGGCTGCCCGGGCTGGTCTCTCTGGCCTGGAGTGGGCTGTGGGCATCCCCGGCACGGTGGGTGGCGCCGCCGTGATGAACGCCGGCGCCCAGGGGGGTTGCACCGCGGAGGTGCTGGAGAACGTCACGGTGATCGAGCCCCACAAGCCCAACCAGCCATTCGAACTGCGCGCCGGCGAGCTCGATTTCGCCTACCGCCACAGCCGCCTGCAAGAGGAGCCGCTGGTGGTTCTCTCTGCCCGCTTCCGGCTGAATGCTGGCCACGATCCAGCCGAAGTGAGCCGGCGCACCAGCACCAACCTGCACAGCCGCACCAGCTCACAGCCGTATCAGCAGCCCAGCTGCGGCAGCGTGTTTCGCAATCCCGAACCCGACAAGGCCGGCCAATTAATCGAGGCCCTAGGCCTGAAGGGCCTGAGCATCGGCGGGGCCCAGGTATCGCCGATTCACGCCAATTTCATCGTGAACACCGGCGCCGCCACCGCCACCGAGATCGACCAACTGATCGGGGCTGTGCAGGAGCGGATCCAGGCCGCCCATGGCATCACCCTGCACACGGAAGTGAAACGGCTGGGGCCGTTCGAGGGCCTTGCTCTCGCGGCCTGAGCCCACCCGCAGCACCGCGTAACCTGCGCCCAACTGCACAAGGCGCCGCGATGGCCGGTTTCGGACTTCCCAACTTCGGCCAGCTCACCGAGGCCTTCAAAAAGGCGCAGCAGATCCAGCAGGATGCCGCCAAGCTCCAGGAGGAGCTCGATGCGATGGAGCTCGAGGGCACCAGCAGCTGCGGCCGCGCCAGCGTGTGGCTCTCCGGCAACCAGCAACCGCTGAAGGTGCGCCTCGATCCCGCCCTTCTGGCCGAGGGCGCTCCCGCCACGGAAGCCGCCACCCTCGATGCCCTCAAAGCGGCCTACGAGCTCTCCACCGGCACGATGAAGCAGCGCATGGAAGAGCTCACCGGCGGGCTCAACCTCAACCTGCCTGGCATGGGTTGAGCCCGAGGCTCACTCCGCCTCGTCGGGTTCGTTCTGGCGCTGTCGACGCCGTGACACCTGCCGCAAGCGTTGATCGAGCAGCGGCTCGCGGCGACTGCCGCGCTGCTTGAGGCCAGCCCCTTCCGCACTGCGGGAACGCTCCCGCAGCACCTGAGCCTGCACGGCCTCCAGGCAGCTGATGTAGAGGGGATGGCGATCCCAGTCGGCGCCCACAGCGCAGCCGGGATCACCTTGATGCAGGCAATTCTTGAAGCGGCAAACGCCTTCCAGCAGGCGCTCACGGATTTCAGGAAAGAGCGGCCCCAGCTCCACGGGGTCCGCCGGCAGATCCGGACGGTTGAAACCGGGCGTATCGGCCAATAGGGCTCCCGGGGCAAGCGGGAACAACTCCACATGCCGGGTGGTGTGTCGGCCGCGCTGCAACCGACCCGACACGGCACTCACGCGCAGAGCCAACTCCGGCACCAGGGCATTGATCAGGCTGCTTTTGCCCACACCGGAAGGGCCGCACAGCACCGCAATCCCGGGCTGCGTGAGGCGTTCTCGCAAGGCAGCGATACCCTCACCCTGCTGCGACGACACCAAGAGCGGCTCGTAGCCCCAAGCCTGCAGGCGCTCACGCCAGCTCTGCTGCTGCGCGGCGCTGAGCAGATCCGCCTTGGTGAGCACCAGCTCCACCGCCACACCGGTGCGCTCCGCCGTGAGCAGAAAACGGGTGAGCTGCAGCGGATCGAGCTGGGGCTGCTCCAGCGCCACCGCCACCACCACCCGGCTGCAGTTCGCCACCGCCGGCCGCTCGAGCAGGCTGCTGCGCGGCTCCAGAACAGCCACGGCGCCGCGGCGCTCCGGCCAGTCGATGCCCTCGATCTGCACGCGATCGCCCACACAGATCTGCTGACCGGTTTTGCCCAGGCGGGTGCGGCGCACGCAGAGCAGGTGCTCGATGCCATCGGGGCCGGGTTGATCGAGCTGCACACGGCAGAAGTTGGCCTCCAGGGCCATCACCCGCGCCGCTTCAGCCAAGGCGCTGAATCAGCAGGCGCACGCCACCGGCCTCCCCAGGTTGACTCTCAACACGATGGCCAGCCTCACGCAATCCGGAAGCCACCATCTGCTCCGGCTCACCTGAGTCCAGTTCCACCTGAAGCCAGGCTCCGGGATCGATCTTCTCCAGTGCCAGCTTGCTGCGGATGAAATTGAGCGGGCAGGGGGTGCCGCGCAGGTCGAGCTGAACGGCTGGATCCGGCGCGGCAGCGGAATCGCTCACCCAAACAGGCCGCCGAACAGGCCGCTCTTGTGGGGGTGCTTGTGGCCCTTGGCGGTGTGGTGGCCGGCCAGCTGCTCCAGCAGCTCCTTCTCCTCGCGGTTGAGCTTGGTGGGCAGCTGGACCTTGATCGCGATCAAGTGATTGCCGCGGGCCACGGGATTGCCCAGTTTGGGCACGCCCTTGCCCGTGAGGGTGAGCACCGCGCCCGGCTGGGTGCCGGCGGGGATCTCCAGCTGCTCTGCGCCATCCACGGTTTCCACCTCGATCGTGTCGCCGAGGATCGCCTGGAGGTAATTCACCGTCACCTCCGAGTGGATGTTGATGCCGTCGCGCCGCAGGTGCGGATGCGACTGCACCGTGAGGAACACATACAGATCGCCCGGCGGGCCACCACGCTGGCCGGCGTTGCCTTCATTGGCCACCCGCAGACGGGTGCCGCTGTCCACACCAGCAGGGATGTTGATGCGCAGCTTCTTGCGCACCTGCTGCAGCCCCTGACCGCCGCAAGCATTGCAAGGATCAGCGATCACCTGACCGCTGCCCTCGCAGGTGGGGCAGGGGGCCACTTGGGTGAAGCTGCCGAAGGGGGTGCGGGTGGCGCGGCGCACCTGGCCAGCACCACCACAGGTGCCGCAACTGGTGGGACCGCTGCCGCTCTTGGCACCAGAGCCGCTGCAGGTGCTGCAGGTTTCCAGGTGGCGGATCTGGATTTCTTTCTCTTTGCCGAACACCGCTTCGCTGAAGCTCACGGTGAGGTCGAAACGCAGATCGTCGCCCTGCCGTGGCCCGCGGCGGCGAGCACCAGCGCCACCAGGGCCGCCCATACCGCCGCCGCCGAAACCGCTGAAGAAGGTTTCGAACAGGTCGGCAAAGCCACCCATGTCGCCCATGTCGGGCATGCCGGCGGCTCCACCGAGGCCAGCCTCACCGAACTGGTCGTAGCGGGCGCGGGTTTGGGGATCGCTCAGCACCTCATAGGCGCGGCCGATCTCCTTGAACTTGTCTTCGGCGCCGGGCTCTTTGTTGATATCGGGGTGGTACTGACGCGCCAAACGCCGATAGGCCCGCTTGAGGGTGTCGGCGTCGGAATCGCGGGCGACCCCCAGCAGGTCGTAGTAATCGGCCATCGATCAGGCCTCGTGCACGGCGGGCGCGCTGTCAGCCGGGGCAGCCTCAGAACCACCAGGACCGGGGCCCATCGACACCTTCACCAGGGCGTGACGCAGCACCCGGCCATTGAGGTGGTAGCCGCGCTGCAACTCGGCGATCACCACGTCTTCACTGTGCTCATCGCTGGGCTCCCGCAGCACGGCCTCATGCAGGTTGGGATCGAAGGGTTCACCCTCCACGCGCATCGGCGAGACGCCCAGCTGCTTGAACACATCCACCAGCTGCTTGTAGAGGCCCTGGTAGCTGCGGTGGATGGTCTGAGCCTCCTCGGCCTGGGGTTCGAGCTGCTGGCGGGCCCGCTCGAAGTTGTCCACCACCGGCAGGATTTCGCTGAGGGTGCTGCAGGCGATCTGCACGCGCAGGTCGTCTTGATCGCGGCTCTGGCGCTTGCGGAAGTTGTCGAAGTCAGCAGCGATGCGCATGTATTGGCTGCGCACCGTTTCGTGCTCAGCCTTCAGCGCTTCAAGCTCCGCCTCCAGCTCACGCACCCGCTGCTCAGGATCAGCGCTGGCCGCAGGCGCCTCGGCCGCTGCTTCAGGAGCAGGAGCCTGCTCCGCTGCCACCTCAGCAGGGGCTTCACCAGAGGTGTTGAGGGTGTCGGCGGATTCCTGGGGGAAGGGGGTCGCTTCGCCGCTCATGCTGACCGAACCGGAGATCTGTTCTAGACATGTTGGTGTGAAGGGGCTCCCCCCCACAAGCGGCGGAAGCCCGCACCTCCCGTGCACAGCCGCTGATGACCCTCACCCCCACGAGGCCCGTACCGGCCGCGGCCAGCGCTGATCAGCAACGGCTGGAGGTGGAACTGCTGCTTGGGGAAGCGGTGCTGACCCGCCAGGAGCTTCAGGCCGCCGGGGAGGAGCGCTGGCGATGGGCCCAGGCGTTCTCGCAGGAGCGCTGCCGCCCGCTGGGCTGCCTGCCAGTGGCCCATAGCAACGGCGAGCTGGTGCTGGCGATCCCCAGCCACTGGGGTGCGGAGCAACGCCAACAGCTCGAACAACTCGCCGCAGCCGCCTCGGTCCCGATCTGTCTGCGGCTGGCCTTGCCGGATGAACTGGAGGCCGCGCTGCAAACCGCTGCTCCCGCCTCGAGCCCACCACCATCTCCAGAGCCCACACCGAAGCCAAGCCCAACGCCGCCCGCCCCTGCTGCAGCGGCCTCACTGGTGGACGACCTCCAGCTGGACGACACGCTGGAGGCGGCGCCCACCGACGACTTCGACGATCTCGACGTGGAGTCGAGCCTGTCGGCCTCCAATGCCTCGCCGGTGGTGAGCCTGGTGGACCGGATCCTGGTGCAGGCCTTAAAGCGCAGCGCCAGCGACATCCACCTCGAACCCCAGGACGACGGCCTGGTGATTCGTCTGCGCCAAGACGGCGTGCTCGAGCAGCTCGACAAGCTGCCGAAGAACCTCACCCCTGCGGTGACTTCCCGCCTCAAGATCATGGCGGACCTGGACATCGCCGAACGCCGCCTGCCCCAGGACGGGCGCATCCGGCGCCGCTACCAGGGCAAGCTCTTCGACCTGCGCGTGAGCACCCTGCCGACGCGCTACGGCGAGAAGGTGTGCATGCGCCTGCTCGATAGCGGCACCACCCACCTGGGGCTGGACCGGCTGATCAGCGACCCGGTGGCTCTGGCCAGCGTGCGTGAGATGGGAAGCAAGCCCTTCGGGATGCTGCTGGTGACAGGGCCAACCGGCTCGGGCAAGAGCACCACGCTCTATTCGCTGCTGGCGGAGCGCAACGACCCGGGCGTAAACATCTCCACGGTGGAAGACCCGATCGAGTACACGCTCAAGGGCATCTCCCAAACCCAGGTGAACCGGGAGAAGGGCTACGACTTCGCCCTAGCCCTGCGGGCCTTCATGCGTCAGGACCCAGACGTGCTGCTAGTGGGGGAGACCCGCGACCAGGAAACCGCCAAAACCGCCATTGAGGCCGCCCTCACCGGCCACCTCGTGCTCACCACGCTCCACTGCAACGACGCCCCCAGCGCCATCGCCCGCCTGGCGGAGATGGGGGTGGAGCCGTTCATGGTGAGCGCCTCGCTGATGGGGATCGTGTCGCAGCGGCTCGTGCGGCGGGTCTGCCCCGATTGCCGCCAGCCGTATCACCCCAGCGAGCAGGAGCTGGGGCGCTTCGGCCTGTTCGCCAGCAACGAGCAATCAATCACCTTCTTCAAAGCCCGCCGCCAACGCGACGAGGGCGACGCGGTCTGCCCCAGCTGCCAGGGGCTTGGGTACCGCGGCCGTGTGGGTGTCTACGAGGTGCTGCGTATCAACGAAACCCTGGCCTCCGCCATCGCCCAACAGGCGAGCACCGATCGGATTCGCAAGCTGGCGATCGAAGCCGGTATGAAAACCCTGCTCGGCTACGGACTCGATCTGGTGCGCCAGGGCCACACCACCCTCGAAGAAATCGAGCGAATGATCCTTACCGACTCCAGCCTGGAATCGGAGCGGCGGGCCAAGGCGCTGCACACGATCACCTGCAGCGGTTGCGGCGCCGGCATGCGCGATGAATGGCTCGAGTGCCCCTACTGCCTCACGCCACGGGGGCTCAGCTGAAGCGGGGGGCCACCGCCGCCACGCCATTGCCGCCACGATCCGCCGCACCCACACTGACGGCAGGCAGGGCACAGCAGCGGGATGGAGCTCCAGATCGAGCAGCTGATGGAGGAGCTGGTGCAGCAGGGCGGCAGTGATCTGCACCTGGCCGCGGGCCAACCCCCCTACGGCCGTTTCAGCGGGGCGCTGCGGCCGATGCGCGAGGAGAAGCTCAGCGAAGACCAGTGCAACCGCCTGATCTTCTCGATGATCAACAACGCCCAGCGCAAACAGCTGGAGCAAACCTGGGAGCTCGACTGCGCCTACGGCCTGCGCGGTGTGTCGCGCTTCCGGGTGAACGTGTACCGCCAGCGGGGCAGCTACGCCGCCTGCCTGCGGGCTCTAGGCAGCACGATCCCCAGCCTGGAAAGCCTTGATCTGCCGCCGGTGGTGGAGGAAACCAGCCGCCGGCCCCGGGGCTTGATCCTGGTGACCGGCCCCACGGGATCAGGCAAGACCACCACCCTGGCGGCCCTGCTGGATCACATCAACCGCAGCCGCGCCGAGCACATCCTCACGATCGAAGATCCGATCGAATTCACCTACCGCAACGAGCGGAGCGTGATCCACCAGCGCCAGCTGGGGGAAGACACCCGCAGCTTCGCCGCCGCCCTGCGCGCCGCCCTGCGGGAAGACCCTGACGTGATCCTGGTGGGGGAGATGCGTGATCTGGAAACGATCCAACTGGCGATCACGGCCGCTGAAACCGGTCACCTGGTGTTCGGCACCCTGCACACCAGCTCAGCCGCCCAGACGGTGGATCGCATGGTGGATGTGTTCCCGCCTGAGCAACAGACCCAAATCCGCGTTCAGCTGAGCGGTTCGTTGGTGGGAGTGTTCTCCCAGACCCTCTGCAAACGGCTCAACGCGAGGCCCGGGCAATTCGGGCGGGTGATGGCCCAGGAAATCATGATCAACACCCCCGCCATCGCCAACCTGATCCGCGAGGGCAAGACGGCGCAGCTCTATTCCCAGATCCAGACCGGCGGCCAGCAGGGCATGCAGACCCTGGAGCGGGCCCTGGCCAACTTGGTGGTGGAGGGGGCCGTGAGCCGCGAAGAGGCCATGGCTAAAGCCAGCAAACCGGAGGAGCTGGGCCGCCTGCTCGACGGCCAGATCAGCTGAGCTGAGCTGACCCGATGCCCAGCTTCAGCGCCACCTACACCACCCGCGCCGGTCAAACCCGCCAGCTGCGCCTGACGGCCACCGATGCCGCCAGCGCCCGCCGTGATCTGCGCCGGCGCGGGATCGTGCCCAGCGCCTTGGAGCTGGTGGACAGCGCTAGCGGTCGAGGCCACGGCGGTCCGGTCACGGCCAACCGCGCTCCAGCAGCCCCAGGCACCCCAGCCACCACCGTGTTCGGCCTGGATCTCTCGGGCCTGCTGGAGGCCCGGCCTGGGATCCGCGAGAAGGCCCTGTTCGCCAACAAGCTGGCGGCCCTGGTGGATGCGGGGGTGCCGATTGTGCGCAGCCTCGATCTGATGGCGCGGCAGCAGCGGATGCCGCTGTTTAAGCGAGCGCTAACAGCGGTGAGCACCGATGTGAACCAGGGCGGCAGCCTCGGGGCTGCGCTGCGGCGCTGGCCGAAGGTGTTCGACAAGCTCACCATCGCCATGGTGGAAGCCGGCGAGGCGGGCGGGGTGCTCGATGAAAGCCTGCGGCGGCTGGCGAAGCTGCTGGAGGGCAACGCCAAGCTCCAGAACCAGATCAAGGGGGCGATGGGCTACCCGGTGGCGGTGCTGGTGATCGCTGTGCTCGTGTTCCTGGGGATGACGATCTTCCTGATCCCCACCTTCGCTGGCATCTTCGAAGACCTGGGGGCCGAGCTGCCGCTGTTCACCCAACTGATGGTGGACCTGAGCAAGCTGCTGCGCTCCTCCTTTTCGCTGCTGCTGGTCCTGGTCCTCACGGTGGCAGCCTGGCTGTTCAGCCGCTACTACGCCACCAGCGACGGCCGCCGCCGCGTGGATGGGTTGCTGTTGCAGCTGCCCCTGTTCGGTGATCTGATTAAAAAAACCGCCACGGCCAAGTTTTGCCGCACCTTCAGCTCCCTCACCCGGGCGGGGGTACCGATCCTGCTGTCGCTCGAGATCGTGCAGGAGACAGCGGGCAACGCTGTGATCGCCGACGCGATCGTGGGGTCACGGCAAGACGTGCAGGAGGGCATCCCCCTGAGCGTCGCCCTGGGGCGCAAACAGGTGTTCCCCGACCTGGCCCTGAGCATGCTCGCCATCGGCGAAGAGACCGGCCAGATGGACACGATGCTCTCCAAGGTGGCTGACTTCTACGAAGACGAAGTGGAAGCCGCCGTGAAGGCGCTCACCTCAATGCTGGAGCCGGCGATGATCGTGATCGTGGGTGGGATCGTGGGCTCGATCCTGCTGGCGATGTATTTGCCGATGTTCTCGATCTTCGATCAGATCAAGTAGGGCGGATCAAGCCGCAGCCTCAGCGATCGCCTGCCCTGCCAGCCAGCCGGAGCTCCAGCAGTGCTGGAAGTTGAAGCCACCGGTGATGCCATCTACATCCAAGAGCTCACCGGCTAGATAGAGGCCCGGCGTGCAGCGGCTCTCCATCGTGGCCAGGTTCACCTCCCCAATCGGCACGCCACCCGCCGTCACGAACTCTTCGCCAAAGGGGCCGCGGCCCGCCACGGCGTACGTGCTGCGCCGCAGGCTCTCGATCAGGCCCTGCTGCTGGCGCTTGCCCAGATCCGCCCAGCGGCGATCAGGCTCCACACCCTGCTGATCGAGCAGGTGCTGCCAGAGGCGACGGCTCAGGGCGGGCCAGGGGCGGGCGTTGCTGAGCTGTCGCCGGGCCTGATCACGGCGGCAGTCGGCAAACAGCTGCTCCAGCTGCGGCTGGGTGCGGCCTCCGCTCCAATCCACCCGCAAGCTTCCCCGATAACCGCAGTGGTGCAGTGCTCGGGCCGCAAAAGCTGTGAGCTTGAGGGCGGCCGGGCCGCTCAGCCCCCAGTGGGTGATCAACAGAGGCCCCTGCTGGCGGAAGCGATGGGCCATGTCCGGCGGCGGCGGGCTCGCGCCTTGATCGAGATCCAGCTCGAGCTCCAGGTCAACCGGATCCATCACCACCCCCGCCAGGGCCACCAGCGGGTTGGGCTTAAAGGCGAAGGTGAACAGCGACGGCACCGGCGCCACCAGGCCATGGCCCAGGTCTTGGGCCAGACGACGACCGCTCGGGTGGCTGCCGGTAGCCAGCAGCAGGCGATCGGCCGTGAGGGCCGTGGGTTGGTCGCGCCCGCCTTGGGAGGCAACACGAACCGTGAGGGCGAAGCCGCCCTCCGGCCGCGCTTGCGCCCCCTGCAGCGCGCAGAGCGTCCGCAGCTCAACGCCGGCGGCTGAGGCCGCCTTACGCAGGCAGTGAATCACCGCCGTGGAGCGATTGACCCGGGGAAACATGCGGCCATCGGGCTCCTCCACCAGCTCAAGGCCGTGGTCGTCGAACCAGGCCACCGCATCGCCAGCGGCAAAGCGGCTGAACGGGCCGCGCAGGGCTTTGCCGCCACGGGGATAGGAACCCACCAACTCGCGCGGATCCCAACAGGCGTGCGTCACGTTGCAGCGGCCGCCGCCGCTGATCAGCACCTTGCCCAAGGGCTCGGGCGTGCTCTCCAGCACCAGAATCCGCTTGAGCCCTGCCTCCGCCGCGGCGATGGCCGCCATGAAGCCGGCTGGCCCACCCCCTGCCACCACCAGCGACCAGTGCTCGGCTGAAGGGGGCATCGCGGCGAGAGGTGCAGAGATCAGCGTGCCTGGGCACAGGGCAGCATGAGGGCATGCCCGATTCGCGACTGAACGGGGCCTACCGCTTCAGTGTGGCCCCGATGATGGACTACACCGATCGGCACTTCCGGGTGCTGATGCGGCAGATCACCCGGCGCAGCCTGCTCTACACCGAGATGGTGGTGGCCCAGGCGCTGCACTACAGCGAGCGGCGTGAGCGGCTGATCGATTTCGATCCCTGCGAACACCCGATCGCCCTGCAGGTGGGCGGCGACGATCCGCAGCTGCTGGCCGAGGCGGCGCGCATTGCATCCGATCGCGGCTACGACGAAATCAACCTCAACGTGGGCTGCCCCAGCGAGAAGGTGCAGAAGGGGCGTTTCGGGGCCTGCCTCATGGCCGAACCCGAGCAGGTGGCCCGTTGCATCAGCGCCATGGCCGCGGCCTCACCGCTACCCGTCACGGTGAAACACCGCATCGGGATCGATGAGCGCGATTCCTACGAAGAGCTGCTGGCCTTCGTGGACACGGTGGCCGCGGCCGGCGCCCAACGTTTCAGCGTACATGCCCGCAAGGCCTGGCTGGAGGGCCTCGACCCCAAGCAAAACCGCACCATCCCACCGCTGCGCTACGAGCTGGTGCATCAGCTCAAGCGCGAACGACCTCAGCTCACCATCGAACTGAATGGCGGTCTGCTGGATCTGAGCAGCTGCGAGGAACAGCTGCAGCAGGTGGATGGCGTGATGGTGGGTCGCGCCGCCTACGACCACCCGCTGCGCTGGGCCACGGTGGATCGCGACCTGTTCCACGACAACAGCCAAACCATCGCCAGCGCCTCCACGGTGGTGCGCGGCCTGATCCCCTACGCCGAGCGCTGGTGCAGTGGAGGGGGAAGGCTCTGGGCCATCGCCCGCCACCTGGTGCAAGTGGTGGAGGGGGTGAGCGGTGCCCGGCACTGGCGCCGCGATTTAGGTGTGGCCGCTGGCGCCCGCAATGCCGGGCCGGACGTGTTCGAACGGGCCGCAGCGCAACTGGAAGAGCGCGGGCTTTAAGGCCTCGCCGCTAGCAAGGCCCTCAGTCGGCTGAACGTCTTGAACGATCAGTCGTCGCCGCCAGAGCTGCGACGGCGACGGGTGCGGCCGGCACCGAAGGAATCACCGCCGCGATCGCCGCCGCCATAGCTGCGGTCTTCCCAGCCGCGGGCGCCGGAACCACGCTCACCGCCACCACCGGAACGATCAGCGCCGCCATAGCCACCACCGCCGGCATAACCACCGCGGTCACCACCACCGCCGTAACCGCCGCCACCGCCATAGCCGCCGCGATCTCCGCCGCCGTAGCCGCCCCGACGGGGGCCACGATCGCCGCCGCCGCCGTAGCCACCACCACCGCCGCCACCGGGGCTGCGGGGTTCGGCTTTGTTGATGCGCAGGGGGCGGCCCATCAGCTCGGCGCCCTGGAGGGCATCGATGGCGCGGGACTCACTGTCTTCATCAGCCAGCTCCACGAAGGCGAAGCCGCGCTTGCGGCCGGTGTCGCGCTCGAGGGGCAGGAAGCAGTTGGTCACCTCGCCGAAGGGTGCGAACAACTCGGCCACGTCCTCCTGTTCCGCGCGGAAGGGGAGGTTTCCTACAAAAATGCTCACAGGCCGAGGGGGCCGATCAGGCAGAACTTCAGCCCACGAAGACTAAGCCGGCTCCGGCAGTTCGGAGGCCTTCACGCAACAGCAGACAACCGCAGCCGCGCCCGCTCCAGCTGCATCCGCACCTGATCAAACGCCGTACCGCCCTCGCTGCGGCGGGCCGCCACCACCTGGCGGGGATGAATGGCCTCGTAAATATCCGCCTCGAAGGCCGGATGGAGCTGCTGCCAACGCTCCAGCGGCAGATCCCGCAGCAAGATCCCCTCCTGCAAGCACCCCTTCACCAAGCCACCCACCAGCTGATAGGCCTCGCGGAAGGGCACCCCCTTAGCCACCAGGTAATCAGCCACATCGGTGGCGTTGGAGAAATCAGAGGCCACGGCCACCTCGAGGCGCTCAGGCCGGAACTGGAGCCCCTCCTCAAACAGGATCGCCATCGCCTCCAGGCAGGCCAGGGTGGTGGCCACGGCGTCGAAGAGGGCTTCCTTGTCTTCCTGGAAGTCTTTGTTGTAGGCGAGGGGTAGGCCTTTGATCATCACCAGCAATCCCTGCAAGTGACCAAACACGCGGCCGCACTTGCCGCGCACCAGTTCGGGCACATCGGGGTTCTTTTTCTGCGGCATCAGGCTGCTGCCGGTGGCGCAGCGGTCGGTGAGTTTCACAAAGCCGAACTCCTCACTCGCCCAGAGGATCACCTCCTCACTCAGCCGGCTCAAGTGCACCATCACCAGGCTGGCGGCGGCACTGAACTCCACTGCAAAATCCCGATCGCTCACCGCATCGAGACTGTTGGCATACACGTCGTCAAAGCCGAGAGCCGCGGCGGTGTGGCGGCGATCGATCGGCACGGGCGTGCCCGCCAGGGCTGCGGCCCCGAGCGGGCAGATGTTCACCCGCTTGCGCAGATCCCTCAGCCGGGCCCGGTCGCGCTCGGCCATCTCCACGTAGGCCAGCAAATGGTGGGCCAGGCAGATCGGCTGAGCCCGCTGCAGGTGCGTGTAGCCCGGGATCATCACGTCGGCGTGGGCTTCGGCCTGATCCAACAGCGCCCGCTCGAAGCGCACCAACGCGCCATCAATGACGTCGATCTGGCCCCGCAGCCACAGGCGTAGGTCCGTGCCCACCTGGTCGTTACGGGAGCGGCCGGTATGCAGTTTTTTGCCCAGAGGGCCGAGGATCGCGATCAGGCGGCGCTCCACGGCGAAGTGCACGTCTTCGTCGTCGAGGCCGGGGTTGAACTGGCCGGCGGCCGCTTCGCTGCGCACCTGCTCCAGGCCCACCACCAGCTGCTCAGCTTCCTCGCTGGTGATCACGCCGGTGCTGGCAAGCATGCGGGCGTGGGCGATCGAGCCGTCGAGGTCCTGCTGGAGCAGGGTGATGTCGAAGCCGATCGAGGCGTTGAAGCGCTCAATCGCCGGATGCAGGCCCTCCTCGAAACGCTGGCTCCAGGTGGAGGAAGACGACTCAACGGCCATCGGGGCCCGGCTCGATCAGTTGAGGTTCAGCTTGGCAGGCGACTCAGAGAGGGCAACATCACCTCCTCACGCACCTTGAGCACCACCATCGAAGCGTCGTCATCGAGCTGGCGATCGGGCCCCACAAAGCGATCCAGGCGAGCAAACAGCTGATCGAGGATGCCCTGGGCGCCCACACCAGAACGGCAAGCCGCCTGCAAGGCGGCGATCAAGCGCTCCTCATCGAAACGCTCACCGTTGAGGCCGCTGGCTTCGGTGACGCCGTCGGTGTAGCAGAGGAGAACGTCTCCCGGATCGAGAACGATCTGCTCGCAGCCGTACTCGGCCTCCGGTTGCAGGCCAATCAACAAGCCGGGGGCATCCAGGCGATCCACGGCATGACGCATCCGCCGCCAGATCAGAGGTGGGTTGTGGGCCGCATTGGCGTAGCGCAGCAGGCGCGTGCGGGGGTCGTAATCGGAATAGAACAGCGTCACGAACCGGTGCGACTGAGCCAGGTCCTCCTGGGCCAGCTGGTTGAGGTCGTGCAGGATCCGATCGGGGGGATGACCGCTGAGCACCTCGGCGCGGAGCATGCCGCGCAAGAGCGTCATCAACAGACCGGCGGGCACGCCCTTGCCCATCACATCGCCCACCACCAGCGCCCAGCGCCCCTGCTCGCGTCGCCGGCCTAGCAGTTGCGGGCGGGTGGGAATGAAGTCGTAGTAGTCGCCGCCCACCTGAAAGGCCGGGCGGCAGCGAGCCGCCAGCTCCACCCCCTCAATCACCGGGCAGCGATCCGGCAGCAGCTGAGCCTGGATCTCGGCGCCGGTGGAAAGCTGCCGGTCCACGCGTTCATGCCGCCGCGCCTCCTGCAGCAGCTGCTCGCTCTCGATCGCCACCCCCGTGAGATCCGCCACCAGCTGGGCATAGCGGCGGTAGCTTTCACTCCAGCTCAAGCCACTGCGCGGGCCGTACACGTAGAGGCGTCCGCGACTGCGACTGCGGGCCACCACCGAGGTGGCAAACAGGGGCCGATCGGTGAGTTGGCGCCGCACCAAGCGATCCAGCAGCGACGCCACGGCTTCATCGCCGGAGGCCTGGAGCAGCTCCTCGTCGGACAGGCTGGCGAGGGCCCGCAGCAGCTCCGGCGGCCCGCCATGCAGCTGCTCGCGCCAGAGACGGCCATCGGGGTGAAAGGTGATCAGCAGCGCCCCTTCGCCCTCCACCAACCGAGTGGCCACCAGGGGCACCAGCTCGAGAAAGCGGCCAAGGTTGGTGAAGCTGCGCAGGGCAAAGCCGAGCGAGGCCAGCAGTTCCTGGTTGCGGCGCTGCTCGCGGCTGAGGCTGTCGAGCAGCTGCCGCACCGAAGCCAGCGGCGATGAGGGCCGCGGCAGCGCAGCGCGGTCGACGTGGCTCTGAAGCGGTGGATCAGACCGCCGTGGGGGCGGCTTGCTGCTCACCGAGCGGCCGCGAAGTGCCCGCAAGATAGCCGCGTTTTCAGGAGGAGCTGGCGGCGCCGTGGCCTACTTCGCCAGCAACGCCTCCACGAACTCGAAGCTGTTGAACGGACGCAGATCGCGGATCCCCTCACCGGCACCGATGAAGCGGATCGGCAGACCGGCTTCCGAAGCCACCGCCAGGGCCACGCCACCGCGGGAGCTGCCATCGAGCTTGGTGATCACCACACCTGTCAGACCGGCGGCCTGGGCAAACGCCATCGCCTGCTTCAAGCCGTTCTGACCCTGGCTGGCATCGAGCACCAGGAGCGACTGCACGACAGCGTCGGGCGCCAACTTGTCGACGATGCGGCGCACCTTGCTCAGCTCCTCCATCAGGTTGTGCTTGGTCTGCAGGCGACCAGCCGTGTCAACCAGCACCAGATCGGTGCCCTTGGCCTGAGCAGCGCCGATGGCGTCGAACACCACGGCCGCCGGGTCGGCATTGGCGGAGGGGTTGGACACCACGGTGACGCCGCTGCGTTCACCCCACACCGCCACCTGCTGTACGGCCGCGGCCCGGAAGGTGTCGGCGGCGGCGATCAGGCAGCTGTAGCCGCTGCGCACCGCGAGGTTGGCGAGCTTGCCGAGGGTGGTGGTTTTGCCAACGCCGTTCACGCCCACCATCAGCCACACGTTGAGGCGCCCACGCTCCGGCGCCAGCAGCGGTGCACCACTGGCCTGGATAGGCGCATCAAGCAGCGCCTTGAGCTGTTCCTTCAGGAAGCGAATGCCCTCCGCCGGCTCCACCACCTCTTCGTTGAGCCGCTTGCGCAGGGCGTCGAGCACCTGATCGGTGGCCTGCACGCCCACATCGGCGCGGAGCAGGAGGCTCTCGAGGTCGTCAAGCACCTCAGGGGTGAGGGGATCGTCGCCAAGGCTGTCGAGCAGCTGGGTGACGAAGCCGCGGCGGGTCTTCTCCATGCCGCGGCGCAGGCGGCCGAGCCAATCGATCTCTTCAAGAGAGATGTCGCTGAGCTGGCGCCCCTGGGCGGCGAGAACCTCAGCAGACCAAGTGAAGTCCTCATCGAAGGCACCCAGCTGCGGGGCTGCCTCATCGGTAGGTGCAGCAACCGGAGCCGCGGAGGTTGCCGCGGTTGGAGCTGCAGGTGCAGGTGCCGCCGCGGGCACATCAATGGCCCGCTCCAGCAGCTCCTGTTGGCGCTGAGCCCGCTGGGCGGCAGCCTGCTCGAGCAGCGACAGACCAGCGGTCGGGGCAGTCGGAGGCTCGGGCTTGGCCGGAGCATCAAGCGCTGGGGCAGGAGTTTCAGGGGCAATAACAGCCTTGAAAACCTGAGGCGCCGGGGACTCGGAGGCGGACTGATCACGTGCCGCCTGCTCTTGCGTCGACCCCTGAGCAGGCGGTTGAGCAAGTTCGGACGACTGTCCAGGATTCTGTACAGACTGTTCAGAATCCTGGACAGTCGTTGCAGGCACCTCGACAGCTCTCGCCTGGAGTGCTGGCGCCGCTGGTGAGACGGTGACCGGCGCGGCAGAGGCCTGTGCTTGAGGCGATGGCGCCGGAGATGCCGGCTGAGCTGACGGCGCAGGTGCAGATACAGCCGACGAACCAGCCGTGTCCTGCTTTTGGGCCTCCTGCTGAGCCTTCAGACGGGCGTAAGCCTGACGGGCCCAATCAAGGGCGTCCTGATCGACGGCCCCGACAGCAGGCGCCGCGGCCTGGGATGAAGCGGGCTGGGCAGGCGCAGTAGGAGCCGATGGCGAAGGCTCGAGGCTTGGTTCCGGCTTTCCAACCTCGGGAGCGACCGCGGCAGATGCCTCCTCGGAGGCCGGCGGCTGTGAGGGTTGTTCCGGCTGGGGCTCCTGAGGGTTCTGGGAGGCCGCGCTGCGATTGAACCAGTCGAAAACCATGGGCGCCTCCTGATCAGCCCTTGGCGGGGGCGCTGGTGAAACGGCGCAGCACGCCGTTGATCATGCGACGACCTTGTTCGTCGCTATAGCGGTTGGCCAGCTCCACCGCCTCGTTGCAGGCCACAGCAGCGGGGGTGTTGAACTGTTCGATATCCACGGCGGCCAGACGCAGGATGTCGCGGTCGATGCGGGGCAGACGGGTGAGGCGCCAGCCTTCCATCACGGCATCGAGGCGCTGGTCGAGATCCTCGCGGCCCCTGAGCACAGCCCGGGCGCGCTCCACGGCACCGCGGCGAATCTCATCCTGATCAGAGAGCATCAGCAGCCGCGGCAACTCGAGGCTGGCGGAGAGGCGGTTGAGGCCCTGCTCCGCGTGGGCGAGGCCGTCTTGCAGGTGCTGGCGAATGCGGGGCAGCTGCTCAGCGCCGCCTTGATCCTGCAGTTCGCTGTCGAGCAGTTGCTGCTGCGCGGCCTGGAGGTCGGTGGCGGCCTGATCGAGGGCTTCGCGCACGTGTTGGCTCAGCGACGCCTGGGCCTGCTGCAACAGGGCATCGAGCGGCGTGTCAGCCGCCGGCTGGCGATCGCTGATCTGGCCGAGCATCAGCAGGGCCAGTTCACGGGCAACGGTGCGGCTCTGCATCAGGCCTTATTGGAAGGAAGGGGGGAGTAGGCCGGAGCCCGGAGCTGGGCCAGCAAGCTGGAGAAGCTGCGGCTGGCGGGGGTTTCGCGTTCGTCGGGGTTGACGATGCCGGCCGAGATGATCGTGCGGAAGGCATCCTCCACCGAGAGGTTGAGATCCTTCACCGAAGCCTCCGGCACCACGGCATACCAGCCGGTGGTGGGGTTGGGGGCCGTGGGGATAAACACGCTCAACATCGGCTGATCAAAGCCGGCCGACAGGGTGGCGCCGAGCACACCCGTGACGAAACCCAGGGCATACAGGCCCTCGCGGGGATACTCCACCAGCACAACCCGCCGGAAGCGCGTGGAGTTGTCACGCAGGAAGGTTTCCAGCAGCTGCTTGAGGGTCTTGTAGACCGAGCCCGCCACAGGGATGCGCTGCAGGGTGCCCTCGCCGAACTCGAGCAACCAACGGCCCACGATGTTGCGGGCCATCAGGCCGATCAACAGGATGCCCAGCAGGGGAACCAACAGGCCCAGGCCCAGGTTGATCAGTTCCTGAAGGATCGGATCAAGGGTGTTGAACGGATTGAGCTGCTTGGGGATCGAGGTGAGGAACGCCAGCACAAAGCGCGTCACCGTGGTGGCCAACCAGATCGTGGTGGCCAACGGGATCACCACCAGCAGGCCGGCGATCAGATCGTTCTTGAGGTCCTGCTGGAGGCGATCGCCCAGGGGCTGCTCAGGTCTGGGACTGGATTGCACCAATGACAGGCCGGGGCGTCCGGTGAAAAAAGTCCAATCCGCAACTTAGCCAGCCGCCCTCACAGAGCGGCCACGACGGCCAGCAAGGTGAAGGCCACCAGGAGCACCACGGCGGTACCGGTGCCGCCGATGCGGCGCTGATTGGCGGCCAGATCGCGGCGGTTTTCAGCCTGCTTGAGCTGCTGTTCCGCCTGATCCAGCTGGCGGTTCATGAAGGCCTGAGCAGCCTTCTTCTTGTCGGCATCGCTGGCGGTGGCAGGGATCTGGCCGGCCTGTTCGCCCTGGGCGATCACCTGCTCGAGCACCTGGGGGTTCTCCAGCTGAGCCTTCGCCATCTCGAGTTGGCCGCGCTGGGCCAACAGCGCCTGGTTGGCCTGATCGCTCACGGCGCGATCACCGCTAATGCTCACGGGAATCGTGATCAGCACGGCCAGCGCCAGCAGAGCGCTCACCACACATACGAACCAGCGCAGTGGCGTGCGGCCGGGCACCGGCTCATCGAGGCGCTGACCGATGAGCATGAGCAACATGCCCACGAACGCCATCGGCGACTGGGTGACCAGCGTGGTGGCGAGAAGCTGGCGGAAGCTCTCCTCGCCCCAGCCGTTCACGCTCAGCACCGCCAGGAGCTGCAGGAACAGCAGCACCACCAGGGTGATGCCCAGCCAACGGAACAAGGTGCCGAATCGGCCGGACGCTGCTGAACTCACAGTGGTGCTGACGCAATCGCGCAATCGTAGGGGTGCTGGATCTCGCTGACACCCTCAAGCAACAGGCCCGGCAACTGGGCTTTGCGGCGGTAGGTATTGCGTCCGCCGCGGGCAGCGAACGGCTGCGGCTGCGCACGGCCGCCCTGGAGCGCTGGCTGGCGGCGGGGCATCAAGCCGAGATGGCCTGGATGGCCGATCCCCGCAGGCAGGCGGTGGAAGCGCTGTTGCCAGGGGTGCGCAGCGTGGTGGCGGTGGGGCTGCCCTACTGGGTAAACGCGGAGCGAAGCCCTGGCAGCCTCAAGGTGGCCCGCTACGGCTGGGGGCGCGACTACCACCGGGTGATCGATGGACGGCTGCGGGCCCTGGGGCGGTGGCTTGAAACCCAGGCACCCGGCGCCAATTGGCGCGCCTGTGTGGATAGTTCACCACTGTTGGATAAGGCCTGGGCCGAGGAAGCCGGCCTGGGCTGGATCGGCAAACACAGCAACCTGATCAGCCGCGAGTACGGCTCCTGGCTCCTGATCGGCCACCTACTCACCACCCTCGAGCTGCCGGCCGATCCACCGGCCGTGCCGGCGTGCGGAGCCTGCAGCGCCTGCCTCGAGGCCTGCCCCACCGGCGCCATCACGGAACCCTTCGTGGTGGATGCCCGCCGCTGCATTGCCTTTCACACCATCGAAAACCGCGATCCCGAACTCCCCTCCGCGATCGCCAATTCCCTCGAGGGTTGGGTGGCCGGCTGCGACATCTGCCAAGACGTGTGCCCGTGGAATCACAAGCCCTTTGCGGGCAACAGCGACCCCGATCTGCAACCACGCCCCTGGTGGCTGGATCTCCGCGCCGAAGAGGCCCTGGGCTGGAGTGATGAGGACTGGGACAACAAGCTGCGCGCCTCCGCCCTGCGCCGGATCAAACCAACCATGTGGCGGCGCAACATCCGCGCGGCTGTCAGAGCGAGCGCCCCTGCCTAACCTTCCTCAGGTGATCGCCCTGCATCGATGGCTGCGCGCTGGTTGAAGGTTCTGGCGGCAGCACCGTTACTGTTTTCAGCCCTCAGCGCCGCACCGGCGCAGGCGCTGGTGCCCTACGTGGTGGTGCCGAGCGAGCAAAACCTCGAGGGAGCGGGCCTCGGCATCGCCCAGGCGGCGGCGCGGCTGCTGCGCTTAGGCCAGGCCGAAGACGCGGCGCGGCTGGCGGCTCTCACCGTGCAACTGATCCCCAGCGACCCGCGCGGCTGGGTGCTGCTGGCAGAAGCGCAACTGCGCAGCAACCAAGACAAGGAGGCCGCGGTCTCGCTAGCCAAGGCGCGGGAGCTGGACCCGAAAAACGCCGGCATCCTCTTCGCTCAGGGCTCCCTGGCCCTCAAAGACAGCCGCCCCTCAGAAGCCGCTGATCTCATCCGCCAAGGCCTGAAGCTCGACGGCAAGAACGCCGGTGCCTATTTCGATCTCGGCAACGCCTACATCTTGATGGGCAAACCGGGCGATGCGTTTGGGGCGTTTGAGCAGGCCTCGAAGCTGCGCAGCGATTTCTGGGAAGCGATCAACAACCAGGCCCTGGTGCTCTACGAACAAAACAAAGACGCCGACGCCATCAAGCGCTGGCGCCGCGTGTTGGAGATCAAACCCGCCGCCGAGCCCAACCTCGCCCTGGCCGCTGCTCTGAACAGCAAGACCCCGGGCAACACCGAAAGCCTGGAGCTGGCGGCCAAAGCCCTGGCTGAAGACCCCAATTACGTACTCGACAGCTGGCAGAAGGAGCAGCTCTGGGGCCCCAGGCTGCGCAGCGCTGCGGCCCGGTTGCTCACGGAACCGGCCCTGAAGGCCGATGTGGAACGCGCCCAGGCCAACGCCGGCGGCAATGACGACCTGGGCGACGAATAAGCCCGCGATCTGTAGGCTGAGCGCCACTTTCCGCCCCCCGGCCTGAGCCACGGATGCCCAAGGCGCGCCCCGATCAGCCGCTGCCGGATCCATCCGACGATCGGCGCATCCAGCCGATCGAGCTGCATCAGGAGATGCAGCGCTCGTACCTGGAATACGCGATGAGCGTGATCGTGGGCCGGGCTCTGCCCGACGCCCGCGACGGCCTCAAGCCGGTGCAGCGCCGCATCCTCTATGCGATGCACGAGCTGGGGCTCACCCCCGATCGCCCTTACCGCAAGTGCGCCCGCGTGGTGGGCGACGTGCTCGGCAAGTACCACCCCCACGGCGACCAGGCGGTGTACGACGCTCTGGTGCGCCTGGTGCAGACCTTCGCCAGCCGAAACCCGTTGCTGGATGGCCACGGCAACTTCGGCTCGGTGGACGACGACCCACCGGCCGCCATGCGTTACACCGAAACGCGGCTGGCGCCGATCGCCAACGAGGCGATGCTCGATGAGATCGGTGACGACACCGTTGATTTCGCCCCCAACTTCGATGGCTCCCAGCAGGAGCCCACGGTGCTCCCAGCCCAGCTGCCGTTCCTGATCCTCAACGGCTGCACCGGCATCGCCGTGGGCATGGCCACCAACATCCCGCCCCACAACCTGGGCGAGGTGGTGGATGCCCTGATCGCCTTAGTGCGCAAGCCCGATCTGAGCGACGAGAAGCTTCTGGAGCTAGTGCCCGGCCCCGACTTCCCCACCGGCGGTGAGGTGCTGATCGGAAGCGGCGTGCGCGATACCTACCTCACCGGCCGCGGCAGCATCCCGATGCGGGGTGTGGCCCACATCGAAGAAGTTCAACCCGGCAAGGGCCGCCACAAGCGCGGCGCCGTGGTGATCACCGAGCTGCCGTATCAGCTGAGCAAAGCCGGCTGGATCGAGAAGCTGGCCGAGCAGGTGAACGAGGGCAAAATCAACGGCATTGCCGACATTCGCGACGAGAGCGATCGCGAGGGCATGCGCGTGGTGGTGGAGCTACGCCGCGATGCCAACCCTGAAACGGTGCTTGCCGAACTGCAGCGCCGCACCGCCCTCCAGAGCAATTACGGCGCGATCTTGCTGGCGCTGGTGCACGGCAAGCCAATCCAGCTCACCCTGCGCCAACTGCTGCAGGAATTCCTCGAATACCGCGAACTCACCCTGATCCGGCGCACACGCCATGCGCTCAAGCGCACAGAGGATCGCCTTGAGGTGGTGGAAGGTCTGATCACCGCCCTCAATGCGCTTCCCAAGGTGATCGAGATGATCACCGCCGCCCCCGACGCCGCCAGCGCCCGGGCCAGCCTGCAGGTGCATCTCGACATCAACGAACGCCAGGCGGATGCGGTACTGGCGATGCCGCTGCGCCGGCTCACGGGTCTGGAGCAGGAAAGCCTGCGCAAGGAAGCCAACGATCTGCGCCAGGAGCGGGCCCGCCTGCGACACCTGTTGGATGAGCGGCCGGCCCTACTCGACGCGATGGTGGCCGAGTTCAAAGCGCTCAAAAAACGCTTCGCCACACCACGCCGAACACGCCTAGTAGATGGCGGCGACGAACTAGTAGCTCAACGCACCGCCGCCCAACGCCCCAACACCGAACTGCTGCGTCAGCGCGCTTTCGAGGGCCTGAGCAGTGACGCACGCTTGGTGATTCAGGCCGATGGCCAAGTGAAGGTGGTGGGTCCGCAGCTACTGGGCCGGCTGCACCTGGATGAACCGGCGCCCCTGGGAGACAACCCCTCTCCAGCACGGCTGATCCTGCCCATCAGCGACAAGCCAGCGCTGCTCGCCTTCACCGATGCGGGCCGGGTGGCGCTGCTGCGCTGGGAGTTCGCTGGTCAGCAACCGGGCACGCTCGAGAAGTTCCTGCCAGAAGGCATGAGTGGCGAGCGGGTGGTGCAACTGCTGCCACTGCCCTCAGGTGAGGCCGCTGCCGGGGCGAGCATTGGCCTGCTCAGCAGCGATGGCCGGTTCAAGCGACTGCCGATCGACGATTTCCAGGAGCTCTCCGGCCGAGCCGCCTCAGTGCTCAAGCTCAAAGACGGCGTGACCCTCCAGCGCGTGGTGCTCTGCCACGACAACCAAGAGCTGGTGGTGGGCAGCTCCACCGGCCGCCTCCTGCGCCTGGCGGTGAACGAAGCCAACCTTCCGGTGATGGGCCGCAACGCCCAAGGGCCAGTACTGCTGAGATTGCTACCAGGGGAGAGAACGGCTGGAGTCGCCTCAGTTAACCGCGATGGTGCTGTGCTGCTGGGCAGCAGGAACGGACAGCTAAAACGCCTTGCCGTGAACGCACTACGACTGTGCCTACGAGGCGATCTTGGCCAGATTGGGATTCGATTCAACGATCGAGAGGACGACTTGTTAGTTATTCACGAAGACAAGGCATCCCTGCTTAGCTTGATTCTAACTAACGGACAGAATCTGCGCTACGAAACGACAAACATTCCGATTGAGACTGATCCTGGATCTGCAGGCAGCTTGGCTTTCAGCCAAAACGGACAACTCACTGCGTTGGTACCTCTGGAAAACTGACCTCTACGCCATTCAGTTGGCGACCTCAGGCCGCGCGTTGGTCAGAACAATCAAAGCGCCGAGACTGCTCGCTAACATACTCAGCCAGAAGAGCACAAACGAGCTGCTCAAAGTTACAACCACTTTTGAGGCAGACAGAGCGAAGATCCTCCAAGGTTCGCGAGTCAACTTCCAGATTAATTTCCTTAGTCAGCTTGGAATTCATGGAACCACAGAGGCACGAATGAAGGATCCGGTTGCCCCGGAACACAAGTAGAAATTACGGAAGATCAGAGGCGCAAACAAGAGGCCACCACAAAGGCGCATCACCACAAATGCGCATGACAGAACTGCGAGCAACACTATCGATAGCGCGATCAGGAGGCGGCGCAACCATCTGTGGCGTCAAGCTGCTGATCAGAACTGACGCCACTCCAACACCTGCTGCAGATACAGCTCGGTGTATGAACTGGCACACAACCACTTCAGTCCTGCACTTCCTGCGGCTCCCCCGATCACTCGACTCGGCGACAATCGTCCCACTTGCAGGGCTGGTCCATCTCACGTGCGAAATGTGCCACCAGTGCTACTGATGGATCATCACCAGATGCTCATGTGCAATTCAGCCAACACATCTGAAAAGAAACTGAACTGGGTCAGGAATTCACGAGAAGCAGTGGAAGGGGTGTAGCCACCATCCTCTTCATGAGTTCACTCAAAGCGACCAAAGCCAAAGCCAACATCGTGAAAAACAGATGTGGAGCTGGTGAGTCGGCTTTCTTTGGTCAGGGCGTTGAGTGTCCTCTGGTGGCTACAAGGTCATCATTACGCGAGAAGTGGGAGGCATATCGTCGAAGCGTGAATGCGCATCTGTGGTTTAGATCTATTTCGCTTGCTGGAATGAAAGCCTGAGACTGCCATAACTAGATTGCCGCCTATCTGAGGAGACCTCCTACACACCTCACACCAACGGGAACTTGGAGCCAGCCCTAACCAAAGCCAAGGTTGTTCGCAGGTTGGCTCCAATCACCCATTTAGGGAAACATGCTGAGCATTCGGTTGTGCTGGAAGACGGTATGAATTGACGAACAGAACAACTCATTGGTCTGATGGGGAACTTATGGACCTAGGCTGAAGGACCCAAACATCAAGTGACCGTGAACATCTCAGCATTCAATTCCAGCCCAGTGCCGAGTTGAGCAAAGACCGTTGTCCCACCAGCAGCATTGCCATTGCTGTCGTAGGTCAAGGTCCCGTTGGTGCTGTTGTAAATGATCCTGGACGTGGCAGAAGTGGCAGCAGTACCCACCACGAAGGCATTGGCATTTAAGACACCCGTAGTGGTCAGAGCGGTAAAGACAGAGTTCTCCAGCTCAAACCTGTCCCCCTGACCCACGCTGAAATCGGTGATGGTGTCCCGGTTGGTAGTGGCATTCAGGGTGCTGTCAAAACGGAAGATATCGGCTCCCAGACCCCCAGTGAGGTTGTCATTACCCCTGTTGCCATTGATCAGGTCGTTGAAGCCAGTACCGATGAGGGTATTGACCCATAGTTGCCACTGATGGTCAGGGCATTGAGAGCAGCAGAGGCATTGATGCTTAAGGCAGTCGTGGCAGTGCTGGTTGCCGTTGCTGCAGTCCCTGTACCGATGACGACCCGCTCTAGACCCGTATCTCCAGCAAAAACAGTCAGAGTCTGACTGGTAGTAGTGGAAGCAAAGCGGAGTTCATCAATACCTGTGGTGCCGGTGTCCTGAATCTCAGCACCGGGATGGTCCCCCCTCTGCCAGCAAAGTTGACGCCTCTCCATGTCGACCATTTTTTCCACCAGGGGGCTTGATGGAGCAGAGCAATGCGTCGCTACAGCGAGGCCGTCAAGGCTGATGTGAGAAGGCGGATGAGTCCGCCTATGCGGCAGAGCGTG
>CALRQW020000002.1:0-378113 GCA_943370455.1 Asaia bogorensis | reverse complement strand
GTGGCGTTGCCGCTACCAGCCGAATGGGTGGATCGTTATCAATTAGGTGGGGAGAACGGAGAGCAGCGGCTCGAGGAGCTGCGCCGCCGCTACGTGCCCAAGTTCGTCAATGAAGACGGCCAGCCATTTGATCCCGAGCGCGATCTGGTGAAGCGCTGCGATAACAACGAACGGCTGGGTGCGGTGTGCTGCCACAAGCTGCGCAGCTCCGATGCCAAGGCGGAGTTTGAGCTGAAAACCAAGCTCTACGCCTGGGTGGAAACAGCGCCGGCTCAGGGCAAGAAAAAGGCGCAGAAGCGCAAGGAACGCTGCGTGCCCTATGACCTGCGCCACGCCTATGCGATCCGCGCCCGGGAGACGACGACCTGGAACTACGCGGATGTGGCGGCGGTGATGGGCCATAGCCCGGAGGTACACCGCAGGACTTATCTGAGTGAGATCACCGGCGAGCAGACCAAGGCGTCGGTGGCACGGCGGATGCTCGGGGACCAGAGAGAAGCGGCCTGATTCAGGCTCTGCACAGACCAATCAAAAAGGGGGCCGATGGCCCCCTTTCTTGTGGTTATGGCTTGTGGAGGAGAGAGCGGCAGGCCGCCAGCGACCAGAGCTGATTGGAGCGTTGAGCGGCAGGGTTCTTGCGCACCCAGTAGATGCCCTGTCGGAACACTTTGCGCTGCTGCCAGCGGCAGAGCTTGGAACGGCTGATGGAGAGGGAGTGGCAGAGCTCACCTGTGGTGAGCCAATCGCCGTTTGAGCTGTTCGTGGAGATCATCAGCTGATCCTCCCGAGGGCGAGCTCACAGCGCTGGCGGTGCCAGAGGAGGTGGGAACGGGAGCTGGTGGGGTTCTTGGCCACCAGATGACGCCCGTCTTTGAGCAGGCCTGCGCGACGGATGGAGAAGAGCGTGGAGCGGCTGATCGCCAGATGAGTGCAGAGCTCAGCGGTGGTGAGCCAAAAGGTGTCGCTCATGGCCAGCGATGCAAAGAACGCTGCGGCCATGGCCGGCAGCACGGGAGGCTACCGGCGGCGCTTTGTGGAATCAGAACTCCTCCTCCCACAGCCCCATGCGCTCGAGCCAGGCGTCGGATTGCTCCAAGCTCCAGCCGTGATCGGCCTCGAGCACATCAGCGATGGCGAACATCAGATCGAAGGAACGGCCGTCGTACCCGCCGCGGGTGATGGCGGTGCGCTGCAGGGCATTGGCGAGCTGCAGGAGTTCGAGCTCTGCCAACCAGTCGCCCTGCTCAAAGGCGGCTAGGGCGTGGTCCTGCTGGTAAGGCAGGCCACTGATCTTGGTAGAGCAAGCACTCGGCTGCTGGAGCAGCGAACGGATGAAGGCTGTGATGCGTTGAAAAACGGCGAGCAAAGGAGTTGACGTAAGGCCCCAAAGGGTTCCGACGGCCCTTGCACAACGCAGTGGGTGTGAGCCATGACGGTGGAGAAGCGGGCAGCCAAGGTCCCGCTGGCTCCAAAGGCCCCGGGCGCCCATGGCCCGGGGTTCTTTTGTGGAGGGCACCTTCCGAAACCCACGCGCCAACCAACCCAATCCTTGCTAGTACAGGTGTACGCATGGAGGGTTTGTGATGGCGCTGTCTCGATCCAGGGCAAGCCGCTCGGGGACGCCTGCGGCGCAGGGCGACTGCGAGGCCTGGCCGTATCTCGATCAGGGCGTGCTGCGCCCCAGCCGGAGCCGCAAGGTCTGCATGACCTGCCACTGGTTCCGGCACCACGCTGGGCCCGAGTGCATTCCCCTGCTCACCTGCCAGCTGCACCATGGCCTGATTGGCCAGGGAGAGCACCTGATCCGCCGCTGCCAGGGCTGGACCGATGACATGGCCCGCCAGCGGGGCTGGGCACCGGAGGTGAGTTGAGGCTGAGGCGTTGCACGTTGCCAAGCAAGAGACCAAGGTCCCGGCTTGTCCGACGGAGGGTTGGTTGAGCGACGGCCGGCAGGTGCTGCACTTCAAGCCGGTGGTGTGGGACCGGTGGCGTCAGGAACTGGAGGTGACGAGCGGTGAATGGCTGAGCGATCAGCCGGCGCCGTTGCTCAAGCGGCGTCAACAGCTCAGCCGTGAGCAGGCCCTTGAGCTGTGGCACCAACGCCGTTCTGAGGGCTGGGCCCCATGTGCGCCGCAATGGCAGCCACCGCAACCGCCGCGGATGGTCTTCTGCCGTTGAGCAACGGCGCCAAACCAGCCAATCTCGTGCTCCTTGGCGTGCCAGGCAATGCGTCAAAGAACCGATTGCTCAACGCACTCGGCGGAGCGAATCTGTGATCACCAACCCAGGGAGGCGCCACCGATGGCTGATACCCCACCCGAGCAGCAGAACTAGAAGCATCGCTGACTGCAGGCCCCTGCTCCAACAGTCTTCACCCAACCGTGGGCGGGTCGTCCGTTCGGACACTGACTTGGGACGTCTGAACCGTCGACACTCCGTTTGCACCGCCTGCGGTGCCCCAGGAAAACCAACAGCTCACACCTGGAAAGTACGGCCCCAGGTGCCAACGCCAGCAGCTTCAACGACCACAAGCCATTGGAATGTTCGTGATTGATCCATGACCCTTGGGCTTTGCTCGGGGGTTTTTGATGGCCTAACACTGACGCGGATCGGGAAGCACCAGCGCTGCTGCTTGTGTTTACATGAAAGTCTTAATCAAGCATGTCTAACCGGTCTTCAATCCGTTGCAAGCGGCTGAGGACTTCGTCGAGGAGATCGACTCTTGCATCAAGCCTTGCTAGGCGCTTGTTGATGCTGCTTATGTCACCACGATCATCAAGAAAGAACTTCAACGCATTCTCGACCCATTGGCTCAGTTCCAGTCCGTCAGACAAGGCTGACGACTCGACGCGCAGGAAGACGTCTCTCCGCAGTGTGATTTCAAGTTGAACGTTGTCCATTGAAAATTCAGTCATGGATCAGAGTCGCCAACTTGATTGAATTGTCTTGATGCTTAAGCGTGGTGAAACCTAGTTGAGCATGGCTCTTAATTCCGAGGGTTGAATCGCATCAAGCTTGGCGGCAAAAACAGCGTCAGCGCGTGTGATGCCTCCTGCCTTGTGGGTGTGGATGTTGATCTCCACGTAACCCCAGCCCACAGCAAAATCACCATGGTGGCCCTGCTCTTCGCAGAGTACGCCGGCTCGATTCAGCCAGGCGAGTGCCGATGCGAAATCAGTGAATGTCAAGCGCCTGTGAAGGTGATGGTCATCCACCACCTCCCAGTCAGGCAGCTCAGCCAGTAGGGCCGTGATGTCCTCGGCCTCAAGGGTGGGGCCGCCATCGCGGCACGGAACACAGATTTCATCCTTCAAAGCCATGATGAAGCGCTCCGAGTCATTGGATTAAGGTTGGGTTTGTGCATTACCTTGATGAACGGTGGGGTGATGCACTTAGGGAGTGTTCGCAAAATTGTGAGCAGGCCTCCCTGGGCGGTTGCTCGCCATGCCTGCAGCTTCTCTTGAGCGCGTTGCTCCAGCCTTTGGGGCTTGGTTCTTCCACTCTGGTAGCTCCTGCTTAGCACCGATCACTTCACCGCTGGTCCGCATTAATCCGGGCATAAACGTAATCAGAAAGAAGATCACTGGCAGGGCAACGACAAAGCCGCCAATGACCAGATAGCCAACCGCAAGCTCACTCCATGACATGGTTCAAATCTCCTGCTCGCCGATGCATTAAATCTAGGGGCGATGAATCCTGTGCTTGTGGAGTCTGCGTTGTCGTCAGTGATCTGCTCCAAATCTGACTCGAGATGCTGCGTCGCGAGGCTTCATGAATCTGCTCTTCGCTGTCGCATCGGAGCGCGGCAGGCTGTAGATGGTGGATTGCATCTCCTTTTGGCATCGGCGTGCCATTCAATGACGGACTTGCGCGGTTTGGCTGCGAGTTGCGCTGCATCTCGACAGTAGATCAGCTTTCTTTACGGCGTTGAAAAGACCTTCCCATCAGGCTTGATTCCGGGTCTCTGCCGTTGATGTCAGTTGCTCGCACTGATGAAGTTCAGTACGCACGATTGCCCGGGCTGTCAGGAGATGGCAAGCTTTGATGCTGCCGTTGCGGCTGAATTGGGATTCTCTTTTGTTGATATTGTTTGAAGATCATCGAGTTGTATCGTCTCTATCGTAAATGCCTTCTGTGTCATCGCTCTGGTCGAAGAGAGATTGCGCTACCCACCTATATCTTGGTGGATCTTCATAGCGATGCTTTGCTGTTGATGGCGAATTAATGGGTTCGATGTCTCGAGACCGTTTTCAAGCCTATCTTGAAGGCATGCAGCAGCAGAGTGAGTTTGCCAGGAGCGCTGAGGACGCTTGATTTCGTGACGATCGACCGCACTGATGCCGCCCTCGTCTTCTGCGTTCGTCGCGGCACCAACGCATCCCGCTCGCTAATGCCGCTGAGATGGCCACGGTGATCTATCTGTAGTCACGAGATGAATCGCAAGGCGTCGCTGTTGTTAGCCACGCCACGTCAAGGTTCCATCACCCAAGAGGGCACCCCGATGGCGCCACAGATCTTCATCAGTGATGTCAATGCCTTTGGCTTTGAGGAGTTTGCGCACGTCATCGGTGCTTACCGCTAACCGAAGTTGATCGCCGAACTCAGGATCGGCTTGGACAAGCTCTCGGATGGCCTGAATGGCTTGGTTCACTGCGGCGGCATGATCAGGATCTGCTTCAAAGGTTGTTGTGGTCTCTGCAGACTTATTGTCTTGCTGATTGGCAACCATGACAAGCGGTCCTCGCTGGCTATGAGCCAGGCTATTCAGGGTCTTGGTGAAAGTGCTTGGTGCTGCAGTTGCATGGCCTAAGTACTCCGAATACGATGCCTTCATGCGCCGCCTCTTGCCCCCATGGATGGAGTCGTGAGTGGCTCGAGATTGATTCCGCCTGCTTTACCGGCTGAATCTGCAGCCTGACGAGCCACGCCTGATTGGAGTTTGCATGGTGGTGGGGCATGCCTCTGGATTGAGCCTTTGATGTTTCACATGCCCATGCGCGCGTAACTCAGCGCGCGCGCGACAGCCGGAGCCCATGTCTGCGCCATGGTCGTCCCCAAGGCCAGGCACTCTCAACTGATCCAGCCGGCGTGACTCTTGCTTAGGCCTCCTGGTCTGCCGGCAACCCTTCATGGCACCCAGCTGAGCAAGAACTGCGCGCACTTGCTCAGCTGGGTGCCGGTGGCTCCGCTGCCATGGCTCACCAGCGTGGTCTGGCTGTCACAGCTTGCTTGAGCCTGGTTTTTGGAGTGCAGGTCGGGCTCAAAGCTCAACTGGTTCGCGTGTTGATGGCCAACAGCTGCCGCAACGGGAGGGTGCCCCCAGTCAGCAGTACCAGGCATTGGCAAGCACTCAGCAGCATTAAGACTGAGAACCGTTATCGTTAGCTCGGTTCAAAGGTTCTATGTGCCGGGTTCCGCCTCCCTGCTCGGGTTTCTTCTTACCGCTGCGCCTCCCCTGCCTTCGGTGGTTGCTGTGGATGGCGTGCTCTGCGACATCACGCGCTCGCTTGCGCAGGGCTCTGCCCGGGTGACTTGCCTGATTCCACCAGGGGCCGATCCCCATACGATGGCTCTGCGTGGATCCGATCGGCAGGCTCTCAGCAGTGCGCGTCTTGTCTTGATCAACGGCTACAACCTCACCCCAGCGATGGGGCGAATTCGCGTGAATGCTCCAGTTGTGCCCGTTGCCGAGCGTGCCGTTCCGCGCAACAAAGCTCCGGATCCCCACGTGTGGCACGACCCAGCTTTGACCAGTGCGATGGTTCAAGAGACGGCTGCAGCATTGCAGCAGGTCTTGGGATCGTCAGCGGCTGGAGCGCTGCAGCGGCGTCGCCAGGCGATGCAGGCTGTGCTCAAGCAGCTTGGAAGTTGGAGCGCCAAGCAGCTGCAGACCGTGCCGGCTGACCAGCGCGTTTTGGTCAGTGAACACAGAGCATTCTCAGCGTTTGCCAGTCGCTACGGCATCCGTGAATTACCCGTGATCGATGCGTTCGCCTCGGGTGGCAGCTTGAGACCGTCCAGTCTCTCGGCCATCAGCAACGCCATCCGCCAATCGGGAACGAAGGCGATCTTCGCCGAAGCGCTGCCGCCCTCCAAAACACTGCGCCGAATTAGCTCGGTGAGTGGAGTGTCAATCGCGAAACAACCCCTCTATGCCGATGGGCAAGCTCCAGGCAAATCCCTCATCCAGACAGCCACTGCCAACGTCTGCACCTTTGTGACTGCCCAGGGTGGTCGTTGTGACCAGCAGACGGCAGCTGCCTTGCAACAACAATGGGCCGCCATCCGATGACGACGCGTCAAACCATTCTTGCGGCTGTTGCTGCTCTCGCCGCTGCCGGATCACCGATCCCTGCCTGGTCCCATGGTGCACCAGGCGGTGAAGAGCTCAGCCCTGGCGATTTCCGGATGCGTCCGGTCGTCACGCTGGAGGGGCATGCAGGGTTGGAGAACAACCTCGAGGGGCAGCCACGGCACTACGCCATTGATGGCTTGTTTGGTGCGGTGTTCGAGTGGGGCTTGGATCAGGGCGGCAGTTTTGCCATCGAGGCCCAGATCGGCCCTGCTCTGGTCTGGGGTGAGGCCGAACATTTCTACGGGCGGGTCCATGTGGATGGACATGGTGATGCTGGCCATCACGACGATCATGCGAGTGATGAGCATGCCGCTGTGCATGACCATGCGCATGGGGACGGCAGTCCCTATCGCCGCACCGATGTAAAGGGTTATCTGCAAGCGCGGTATCAACCCAACGAACGCTTTGAACTGTCACTCACCTGGTGGCCCTATTACGTCACAGGTAATCAGGGGGATGATGTTGTTGGTTTGAAGAATGAGGTTGGTGTTGAGGCCATCTGGGCTTTCGGGGATGGCGATGTGAATTTCGCCCTTGGTGATGGCCTGGAGACCATTGTGGATGGTCTCTTTGTCTCTGTTGAAAACAGAACAGGTTGGGAGAGTGAGGGGACCTATCTGGGTAACTACACCGATCCCTGGCTTGGTCTTGGCTTCAATATTGATCTGCTCAACGTCACCCTCTCGGCTGGCCCTCGCTTCTATAGCCCTGGCTCTTATTCCGGTTTGCCCTTTCGAACGGATTGGGGTGGTGAAATCGAGCTGGAGTACCCCTTATCCAACTCGGTGGTGGTCTTCGCCCATTGGAAACCGATCTATAGCAGCCAAGGCGGTGAAGGCTGGGGCGTGGGCTGGCAGCATCACATCGGAACGGGTCTCAGTTTGAGCTTCTGACGCGTCGCCAGTGCCACGATTCTGCTCGCGATCAAAGAGCAGGCGCGTGGATTGTGGATGGATCAATGCTCATCAGGCTCGTCTAATGGGTTTTGGCCACGGGCCCGTTGCATAACAGCACGAAGCCCCTGGTACCGACTTGCACAACATGATGTCAACCACGCCGATCAGGATCCGTTGGATTAGGCACAGGCCCCCAAGATGGCCTCACTTGCTTTGGCTTTTCGCCTGATTGCAACAAGTCCTGCCGTTCTTCGTGAGGTTGGCTGCTGAAGCGCAATTCAGGCGATAATGCCCTGCCGATCTGGAAATATGAAACGCTCTGATCCCCCACAAGCCAATCACGGCGTTCCCGGAGAACCTGACCCGCGCTTTCGCTTGGATCCAGCCTGCTTCCCGCAGCCCCTCGAGCTCGAGCTGCCCGAGGAGTTGATGGAGCGGCTGCAGCGCATGGCTAAGGAGACAGGGTTTTCGCTCTCTGAGCTTGTTCACAACCTGATCTGTCAGCAGCTCAATGAGAAGGCGAAGGAGCCCTAAGCCCTGCCTGGCGTTCCTGTGCCTTCATGGGTGCGGGTAAGGCACATCCTTCGCAATGAACCTCTACGCACCGTCATGCCGCTGCCGTGGATCTTGGGAAAAGCAGAAGAGATAATGAAGAGATCTCCGCCGGGCGCCTCTTGTGGCCTATGCAAACGGCTTTGATTCAGATTCACTCCCCCGGCTGAACCGGGCGGCTAAACGCATCACGATCACCCTGCCGCACGGCACTTTTCTGCGCCTGCAAGAGCGGAGCACCGCTGAAGCCCGCTCCCTCAGCAATCTGGCTGCCTATTTGATTGCATGCGGATTGGAGCGAACCGACCAGCTCTGATCGCAGCCAAAGAACCCCACGCTGTTCTGGCTGAGCCGCCAAGGCAATGCGTGTAAAGACGGATTGTTTGCGGCGGCTGGCTGAGCGAATCTGATTCCATCAACCCAGGGAGGCGCCATCGATGGCTGATACCCCACCGCAGCACCAGCAGAAGCAACGCTGACTGCAGGCTCCTGCTCCAACAGTCTTCACCCAACCGTGGGCAGGTCGTTCAGTCGGGCAAAAGAGCAGCCCAGTCGCTGGCTCTCACCTCGTGCGCCTGACTGATCGACACTCCGTTTGCACCGCCTTAGGTGCCCCAGGAGAACCAATAGCCCCACACCTGGAACGTTCGGCCCCAGGCGCCAACGCCAGCAGCTTCAACACCCACAAGCCATTGGACTATTGATTGCTTGATCACCCTCGGGCATTGCTCGAGGGTTTTTGCTGTGGGCTTAAAGGCCCCGTCAGGGCACGCAGTGGAAGCGGGTCATCAACAGGGTTTCTCGCGGGGGTGATCCGACGCGTTCCTCGCCGTTGTCATCGTCTGCGGTGCTGGCGCTGTGGTTTTGGCTCTGCAGCCGAGCGGCTTTGGCCAGGAAGCATTGCTGGTGGTACTCGATCAGATCGATGCCGAAGCACGCGATGAACTGAACGTTGGTTTCCGCAAATGAGGCCACCCATGGGCTCACCTTGGCGCTGAGGCCGCAATCTTTGATTTGCTCGCCGATCTCCTGGGATGGATCCTTCGACATCAAATCGCAGAGGCGATTGAGCCGGTATTCCAGGAGCGCCTGGTTGGCTGTTTTTCCTTTGTAGAGATCGAAAGCTGTTTCGATGTGCAGGATTGAGATTCCGAGCTGCTTGCTCAATCCTGGGATCGTGATCGCTTCGTTGTAGTGCTCTGAAAAGTAGTGAACGACAGCCAGGATGATTTTGTGCTGCTCGTAGCTTTCAAGTGGATGTGGGTAATGCAGAACGTGTAACAGGTGGTCCTCCTTCCTGCCTTCATTCTGTGCGCGGATCGCTCTTGCGGCACGCCTGTAGCTCTTTCTTCACGGTTGCTTGATCAACCGACATCACGCCTGGAGACATTCTGCTGTTTCGCCTCTTTTCTGCCGCGTTGCTGATTGCTCTCGGTAACGTGGCGATGAGGGCGTCATGCTCTACGGGAGATGAGGCAGGGCTTGAGACCCTGCTTTTTCTTGTTGAGCTGAACGAGCGCAACGTTTGGTTCTGTTTGTATCGGCTGCCTTCAACAGGCTTGCTGCATCGCATCGGCTGTTTCAACGAGTTCAGCGCCTAGGGTGATTGTGCTGCTTTGTTGGTCGCACCAAGCCACGGTCGCCACATACGAGCAGGTGGTGCCGGGATGATGGATCTCCAACCGCGCACCTGGCTCCAGTCCGCTGACGGCCGCCATCGAGAGCTTGATACCTGATGAGCTGTAGTCGAGCACCTGGGCTTGGCGAGAGCCGAACACCTCGCACTCGACGCTGACATTCCAGGTGCGATGCAGTGTTGAACGATCTTCAGATCTCCGCTCGTCATGGATGTCCACTGTGGCCTCCGCTCTGCAGTCTTCTGCTTGTGCTCTAGTCCGGCTTGCCGAAGAAAAGCAAGAGAATTTCTGCTCAGCACTGATCTTTTGTTAACACCTTTCCCTAAGCACTTGTGCCTAGGAGTGGCGGCTCCCTCTCCGCTGGGCACGGCGGTTCGGTTCATCAGAAACACGCCTGCAGCGCTGGCAAACCTGTGGGGCCTCGCAATGCTTCAGCTGCTGCCCTGCTTGCTTCCATCCCCCTCACTGTGCGTGGATGGTGGTTCTTCTTCAGCGGATGACACCCGAGCTCGCCGCCTGCGTTTTAGAGGGCCTGTTGCTGCTCCATGAGGAGTTGTCGGTCGATCCGGAAGCACCCTGGTATGTGGGCACGCCCGATCAGACCCAGGTACTCCACGACGAGCTATGGATCCTGGCTGGTGAGATCACGCCAGCGTCGAGTGTTGCTTTAGTGGAGGCTTGGTATGTGGCGGGGCGATCCAGCCTGTTGCCGGTCGCCTGCACAGGCGAACTGGTCAGCAGTCGGCATCTGGTCGACTTCGGCGCGCCGAGCGCCTGGCTCGATGTTCAATCCGCCTGAGACTCGGCTGGCACTTCAGGACAGCAGCTGCAGTGTTGCGCGTTCGGTGCAGCGCAGCTGGGCATGCACCACGAGGCGGCCATCACGGCGGCACCAGCGGAAGCGCTGCACCACACCTTGCTCCCACAGCCATCCCTCGGCGCGGCCCTGACGACGATTCCAGTGCCACTCCAGCAGCTCGCTGTTGCCATGGCCATTCGCCTTTAGAGCCTCTCGCAGCTCCTGACCGATCGGCGCCGGCCGCAGCCGATCGCAGCATTGCCCAAGCAGTTCAGGCTGCAGCGGGCGATCGAGCACCCAGGCTCCGATGTGCTTCAGCGCCGGTTGCAGCGGGCTGTTGCTGATCCCTTCGGGCATAGAGCGTGCGCTGCTGTGTCCACGATGCGCACAGGCTGATGAATCGGCAAGGCCGTTGTGTTCATGCGCTTCGCCACATCAGCGGATTTCTTCCGGCCTGGTGCTCGCAGGCCAAAGGCTCGCCTCGCCAGAGTGCCACCAGTGTTGGAGCCGCGATGGTGCCCACCCGTGAGCAGATCCTGGCCGCTTCGGCGGGTTGGGTGGCTGTGGTGCTGAATGTGGTGCCGGGCCTCGGCGCCGGATACCTCTATCAGCGCCGCTGGCGGGCCTACTGGATCACCTCAGCCCTCGCAACGGCCTGGTTTGTGGCTGGTGCCGTGTTGGCTCAAAACGCCGATGCGGCCGCTGAAGCCCAGAACCAACTGGTGGGGTTGATCGGCCTCCTGGCGTTGGCTGGGGTGACCGCCACAGAAGCGGGCCTGGCCGTGAAGCGCGTTCGTCAGAACGGATGACGATCAACCGATGAATCTGCATGGCGATTGGCGCCAACCGGTGGCGCTCCAGTCGGCAGAGCTGCCTTGGGTGGGCTCCCCTTCGCCCGGGGTAGAGCGTCGCCTGCTCGAGCGGATTGGCGATGAAGTGGCGCGGGCCACATCGCTGGTGCGTTACGCCGCGGGCAGCCGTTTTGCCCGGCATGGCCATGGCGGCGGCGAGGAGATCTTGGTGCTCGAAGGCACCTTCGGGGATGACCAAGGCCTCTATCCCGCCGGCACCTACCTGCGCAATCCGCCGGGATCAGCCCACGCGCCCTTCAGCGACAGCGGTTGCACGCTGTTGGTGAAGTTGCGGCAGATGCATCCCGACGATCAGCAGCGGGTGGTGATCGACACCCACGCGGCCGCCTGGCATCCGGGCTTGGTTCCGGGCCTTGAGGTGATGCCCCTGCATGCCTTTGGCAGTGAACAGGTGGCGCTGGTGCGCTGGGCGCCGGGCACCCATTTCCAGGCCCACAGCCATCCCAGTGGCGAGGAGATCTATGTGATCGATGGCGTGTTCGAAGACGAGCACGGCACCTATCCCGCCGGTAGTTGGATGCGCAATCCACCGGGCAGCGTGCACCGCCCCTGGAGTGAGGCCGGTTGCACGATTTGGGTGAAAACAGGGCACCTGCCAGCCACAATCTCGCCCTTTGGCTAGAGCGGAAGCAGCTGTCCTGATGCGATGAAGGCTTTGTTGCTTGGTTTGCTGGTGCTGGCTGCTGCACCTGCGGGGATGGCTGAACCGCTGCCACCACCGCTGGAGCCAGCCCCGGTGGTGGCGGAACCCGCCCCCAACCCTGGTTTTGCCAATGATGTGGAGCTGGCCCTCGATGACCTCACCCGCTTGCAGTGCGGCCTGTTAGGCCTGCTGTTGATCAACTCCCAACCCTGCCCTGTGCGATGAACCCAGAGCAGCTGCAAAGCCTTCAGGTGCTGGCCTTGGCACTCATACCGGTGGTGTTGATCTGGTGGGCCTGGCTGCGTCTGTTGCGTTGAAGTTGAGCCGCTGGGGCCATCAGATCTCACTGATAGGGTCCGGCCAGCGGGCGTGGTGATGCGTTGAACGTTTCCCTCAAGCAATGGTGGGACCGGCCCCACCGCGACATCCTGTCTGGATTGGTGGTGGCCTTCGCGATGATCCCGGAGGCGATCGCTTTCTCGGGCATCGCCGGCGTGGATCCGCGGGTGGGTCTGTTCGGGGCGTTTCTGCTGTCAGTGACGCTGGCTGTGGTGGGCGGCCGCACCGCGATGATCACCTCCGCCACCGGCTCCACCGCCCTGTTGATGACGGGCCTGGTGCAGCAGGGCAATGGCCTGGGTGAGGGCATGGGCCTGCAGTATTTGCTGGCGGCGGGCATCCTCACTGGCGTGCTGCAGATCGCCTGGGGTTATCTGCGCCTGGCGCATCAGATGCGGTTCGTGCCCCAGCCGGTGATGGCGGGATTCGTGAATGCGCTGGCGATCCTGATCTTTCTGGCGCAGTTGCCCCAGCTGGGCCTGGATGTGTTCCACCCCGAGAAGGTGACCGTGCTCTCCGGCCAGCTGCCGGCGGTGTGGGGCCTGATGGCGCTCACGCTGGCGATCATTTATTTGCTGCCCCGCTTCACCACCGCCGTGCCTTCGGCGCTGGTGGCGATCCTGATCACCACAGGGGTCTCGATTCAGCTGGGGCTGGAGATTCCCACCGTGGCCAGCCTCGGCACCCTGCCCGAGGGCCTGCCGCAGCTGGGTCTGCCCCAGGTGCCCTTCACCCTGGAAACCCTCGGCCTGATCCTGCCCACGGCCCTGGCGATCTCGCTGGTGGGGCTGATGGAAACCTTCCTCACCCAGGACATCCTCGACGACATCACCGACAGCTCCAGCCACAAGAACGCTGAAGCGCGCGGCCAGGGCATCGGCAACATCGTGAGTTCGCTCTTTGGCGGGATGGCGGGCTGCGCCTTGGTGGGTCAGTCGGTGATGAACGTGGGCTATGGCGGCCGCACCCGCCTCTCCACGCTTACCTCAGGTGTGAGCCTGCTGGCGATGATCCTGCTGGCCAGCCGCTGGGTGAATCAGATCCCGATGGCCACGCTGGTGGGCGTGATGATCATGATTGCGATCAACACCGCCAACTGGGGCTCGATCAGCGGCATCCGCCGCATCCCCAAGAGCGATACGGCCGTGATGCTGCTCACCGTGGTGGTGACGGTGCTCACCCACAACCTGGCGGTGGGTCTGCTCTCCGGCGTGGCCCTGGCCGGCATCCTGTTCAGCCGCAAGGTGGCCAAGGTGATTGCGGTGAGCAGCGAGGAGCTGGCACCCGATCACCGGCTCTACCGCGTGCGCGGCCAGCTGTTCTTCGTGAGCAGCATCTACTTCCGCCAGGGCTTTGAGCTGCACGAGCACCCGGCCCGCATCACGATCGATATGGCGGACGCGCACATCTGGGATCAGAGCGGCGTCACCGCCCTTGATCAGGTGATCCGCCGCCTGAAGTTGGGTGGCAGCGCGGTTGAGGTGGTGAACCTCAATCCTGAGAGCACCAATTTGTTCGCCCGCATTGGAGTTGCTGAGGAAGCCGGCGGCCGCGGAGGGGCGCTGGCAGCGGGGCATTAAGACTGAATGGGCCTCATTCAGGCCCCTCTGCCTTTCCTCAGGGCATCCAGTCGGCCGGGGGCTCAGGCTTGTCGGTGTCTTTCAGCGACGGGAACAGCTCGCGGATGGCGCTGGTGATGCGGGCGCGGGCTTCTTGGCGGAAGGCCTCAGCGGCATCGGCGCTGAGCACCGGGTAGCTGGTGTCGGTATTGCCGTCGCCGCGCAGGGGTTTCCAGCTGGTTTTCTCGCGCTGCTTGAGCTCCTCCAGCGGTGCTACGAAATCAAAGCTGACGCTGCGGCCGCTGGCTGCGGCCTGAGCCACCAGCTCTTCGCGGATCGGCAGCAGTTCCTTGGCTTTGAGCGTGTCGGGCAGGCCGAGCACCGGCTCGTAGTAATCGATGGCCCGCAGTTCCTCCTGCAGCACCACCGGCCACGCACCCACTTCGCCCTCGTTCAGCGGTGCGGACTGCATCGCCTCGAGATAGAAGGCCAGCCAGCGGTAGTGGGATTTGTCCTGGGTGCGTTTTTTCTCAGAGCCCTTGGCCACGATCTTGGGCAGGGCGGCTTCGGCCTTGCGCAGGAACTGGCGGTCGTCGCGCTCGAGGTTGATCGCGCCCCAACGCTGCCTGTATTCCCACAGCTCCTCGTAGCGGCGCACCTCTTCAGCGCTCCAGCCCAGCTCCTTCAGTTCGCCAGCTCGGTTGTTCTCGCTCTTCTGCACGCGCAGCGGTCCGTCTCAACAGCCCTTGAGCGTAAAGGGCGCTCCTATCGCAGGGTGCGCACGCTGGTGAGCCCCTGCTGGAAGCCGCTGAACAGCAGCTGAAGCAAGGTGCGGCGTTGCAATTTGATCTGGGCAGTGATGGCCATGCCAGCTTGCAGTTCAAAGCGCTGGCCGCGGCTGGTGAGCACTTGTTGCTCCAGGGTGAGCGTTACCGGGAAGTGAGGGAAACGCACCTCCTCTGTGGCGGGGAGGGCATCGGTTCCCACTTGGCTCACCCGGGCTGGCAGTAAGCCGTAGAGGTTCGGGTCGTAGGCCTGAATCGCGATGCGTGCGCTCTGGCCGGCACGGATCAGGCTGATCGTTTGGTTGGGGGCCTGCACCACCGCCTGCAATTCCGCTCGAGGCACGAGCTTGAGCAGCGGATCGCCGGGATTGATCACCTGCCCAGAGAGGGCTTTGAGATCGAGCACACTGCCGGCAGTGGGCGCTTTGATCGTCACCAGCTCCAGCCGCCGTTCGGCTGTGAGCAGCTCCCGTTGCAGCTGCGCTCGGGTCTGAGCTGCCTGGAACGAGAGGCTGTTGAGCTGCTGGCGGGTCTGGGCGATCTGAGCGCGGGTTTGCTCGAGCTGCTGCTGCTGTTCCACGATTCGCAAGGCGGGTGCCCCGCCTTGCAGCGCCAGGTTCTGCAGCGGTTTGAACACCTTCTCCTGCAGCGCGAGCAGCCGTTCAAGGCTGGCCAGTTGCAGCTGCAGGCGCTGGCGTTCGCTCTGTTGCAAAGCCTCTCCGGCTTGCAGCTCCCGCTTGAGCTCCGCCACGGTGTTGGTGGCCAGCTGGGGGGCCAGTCGGATCAGGGTTTGGCCTGGTTGAACGGTGTCGCCCTCGCGCACCAGCACGGCCTCCACCGTTCCGGATTCGGCACTGGTGATCGTTTGGGTGCGGCGGGTGGGGGTGAGCTGACCGCTCACGGCCACGATCTGATCAAGGGGCACGAGGGCGATCGCTGTGCCCACCGCCAGCACCAGAACCGACAGGCTCGAAGCGAGTACCAGGGTGAAGGTGGGGCTGCTGCGGGTTTCCAGCCGCACGTTGTCAGCGGAGGCGGATCGCTGCGGTGCCTGGCTCTCTGGTGTCATCAGGAGCTGGCTTCGGTCTCGTGCTGCTGGCGCGCCAAGGTGGCGAATGCCCCCTGCTGCTGCATCAGGCTGGCCCAGGTGCCATCTTCCACCACCAGCCCTTGTTCCATTACGAGGATGCGATCGGCCTGCCGCAGGTTGCCTAAGCGATGGGTGACGAACAGCAGGGAGCGACCACTGAAGTGCTCGCGCAGGTTGGCCACCACCCGCCGCTCCGTATCGGCATCCAGGGCGCTGGTGGCCTCATCGAGGATCACCAGTCGGGGATGCTGCAGCACCATGCGGGCGATGGCGATGCGTTGCTTCTGCCCGCCGGAAAGGCCACCACCGCGTTCGCCCACGGGGGTGGCGTAGCCCATCGGCAACTCGCTGATGAACTCGTGGGCGCAGGCGATGCGCGCGGCTGCGATCACGGCTTCCAGCGGCGCTTCGGGATGGTTGAGGCGCAGGTTGTCGAGCACCGTCCCATCGAAGAGGATTGAATCCTGTGGCACGAAGCCCACCTGGGTGCGCAGGCTCGAGAGCTGCACCTGGGCGATGTCGATGCCATCGATGAACACGCGCCCGGCCTCGGGTTGATAGAGGCGATCAATCAGTTGCACCACAGTGCTTTTGCCGCTGCCGCTGAGGCCCACCAGGCCCACAAAGCTGCCGGCCTCAAGGGTGAGATCAAAGCCCTGCAGGAGCTGGCGGCTATCGAGGCCATAGCTGAAGCTCACTTTCTGGAAGCGCACCTGCCCCTGAACCGGTGGCAAGGCCAGATGTTGCTGATGGGGCTCTTGCTCAGGAGGATGACCCACCACATCGGCCACTGCGGCCATGGCGGCTTTCGCATCGCGATACTGATCCCAGAGGCGTGAGAGGTTCACCAACGGCCCGGTGATGCCGCTCGAGAGCAGGTAGACCGCAAAGATCGCGCCTACGGAAGTCTGGCCCTGGAGTGCCAGCCAGGCTGCCACCACAAACAGCAGCATCTTGCCCAGATTCACCACGCTGGTGGAGCCTTCCTTCACCAGGGAGCGGCTCACGGTGAGGCGGTAATCGGCCGCGGTGTAGGCCTTGTAGCGCTCGAGCCACTGCCAGCGGGCTGGAGCCGCGAAGTTTTGGCTCTTCACGGTGCGGATGGCGGTGAGCACCTCCACCAGCAGGCCCTGGGCGCGGCTCCAGGCGCTGTTGCGGCGCGAGAGGAGGCGCTGGCTGAGGCGTCCGGCGCCGGCGTTGAGGGCAATGAGCAGAGGCACCTGCAGCAATACCACTGAAGCCAACACTGGCTGGATCAGAAACACCGTCACCAGCAGGATCGGCAGAAACAGGAGATCCAGCAGGCTGGAGAGGGCCGTCTCGGTGAGGAATTCGCGCACCTGCTGCAGATCGTGCAGGCGAGCGGCCAGATCGCCCACGGTGCGCCGATCAAAAAATCGCAGGGGCAATCGGAACAGGTGACCCACCACCTGGCTGCCGAGGTTGGTGTCGAGCCGGTCGCTGAGATCGGCTTGTAGCACCTCGCGCAAACTGCCGAGCACGCCGATCACCACGGCGGTGAGGCCAAGCACGATCGTGATCGGCCAGAGCAAAGAGGCGTTGCCGCCACCCACCACCACATCCACGATCTGCAGGATGGCCAGGGGAAACACCAGCTCGAGCAGCTTGTGGCAAAAGCCGGTGAGTAGCAGCACCGCCAGGCGCCCCCGATAGGGGCTGAGGTTGTGGATGAACCAGGGCAGATCAAACACAGCCGTGCCACTGCTGCCGTGCTCATCGGCCACGCTGTTGCAGCGCAGCAGCATCAGCTCAACGCCATCGCTCCACTCGTCGCGCACCGCTGCGATCGGAAGCTGCAGCAGGCCGGCGCTGGGATCAGCTAGTTGCCAGCCGCGGGCGCTGGCCGCTTCAAGCAACACGAAATGACCTTGGCGCTGCAGCAGGGCATAACCCTGCAGGCGGTGCAGGTGGCTCACGGGGGCCTGCAGCGGCCGGGCTTCAAAGCCAAGGCTTTCGGCCAGTTGGCCCAGATGCATCAGGTTGAGGCCGCCGAGGCGCTGATCGGCATCGCGAAGGGCTTCGCGCAAGGCCTCGCCGGGCAGTGGTACTCGCGTTAAGCGGCAGAGGCGTTGCAGGCAACGTTCGGCGCTGCCCAGGGGGGTGCTGCCCTGGGAACTGGCGCTGAAGGGCAGGGCGCCATGGGCGGCCAGGGGGCTTGCGGGCAGGCCGAGCTCGGCGGGATCAAGTGGATCGGCGAGCGGTGGTGCGTCTGGTGGGCGTTGGCTGCTGGTTGGGATCCAAGGCTGGTTGTCGCGTTCCAGCCAGCTGCGCTCGAGGCTGAGCAATCGCTGTTGCTGCGGGTGGCCGCTCCACAGCCAGATGCGATCGGCGCTGCGATGTTGGGGATCGTCGCGTTCAGCCGCGTTGGCCAGGCGCGCCAGGGATGGCTGCTGCGCCCATTCATGGAGCCTCCGCTGCACGCGCAGATGGATGGCGTCGCTGGCATCTACCCCGCCAGCGCTCGGGTGTTGTTGCCACCAGGCCAGCATCGCGCTGACCAGCTCCGCGGCGCTTGGGGTGGCGATCAGTTGCTGCAACGGCGGCCACTGCTGCTGCAGCTCGAGCCAGCGTTGGGCCGGGATCCATTGCGCTTCTACGGGTTCCATGGCCAGCACGGTTTCGCAGGCTTCTGCCCGCGCTAGGCCGGCCCAACCCAGCCAGCTGCCTGCCCCACATTCGGCGTAGCTGAAGGGGCCATCCAGCGGATCTTCGGCGATCAGGCGCACACGGCCTGAGCGGATCAGCACCACCGCTTCGGGAAGTCGATCAGCCTGGAGCAACACCCGGCCTGTTTCCCAGTGAAGGATCTGGGCTGCTGCTTGGAGCTGGCTGGCTAGCTCGGCTGGTAGCGCTGCCAGGGCATCGTGATCGCTAAGCGTTGGCATCACTGAGCCCAGCGGCGAGCTGGATTGGGATCGGGGCGCCAGGCTGCGGAGGTGCCTGCATCAGGGTATCGAGGGTCTGTCGCAGCCAAGACTTCTTCAGCTGATCCCGCAGCTGGGCCGCCAGCTCTGGGGTGAGTTGGGCCGGCTGGCGTTCCAGCAGTTGCATCACCACAAACAAGGGATGAGCGCTGTACTGCAGCGGCGGCAATACCTTGCCGATGGGGCAGTTGCGCAGGGGCTGGGCGAGGGCGCGATCCAGATCACCCAGGCAAAAGGGGCCGTAGTGGCCGAGCTGTTGCTGTGGTGTCGGCAAAACCAAGTGCACGCTGTGGTGCAACAGGCTGGCAAAGGTGGCGTCGGTGGGTTGGCTCTGCAAGCGGAAGAACCATTCGCGCGCTAGGGCTGGGTTGGAGTGGCACAGGATGCGAACCACGACCCGATCAAAGTTGGCACGCAACCGCAGAAACAAGCTGGGAATCTGGCTTTGTAAAGAAACCTCGAGCTGTTCGCCCCACTGAGGTTGCGCTGCGATGGCCTGATTCAGGCGCTGCTCCAGCCAGAGCTGGAGCAGGCCTGTGGATTGCAGCTCAGCCAACACCTCTTGCCCGGGCCAGCAGAGGTTGAGCTGCGGGGTAGGCAGAGGTGGATTGAGCTGCAACAGCGGTAGTGGGTTCAGGTGAACTCGATATCGTTTTTCTTGAACTTACCGGTTTCCGTGGTGACCACGAAGCGGCTCTTGCGGGTGCTGATGGTGAGTTTGTTGGTGCCAATGCCCTGCACCTGTTTCTTGGTGGCATCCACGGCCAATTGGTCGTTTTTCGACGAGAAATCGCGCAGTACCACTTTGGAGTTGTTCTCTCGCAAGGCTCCTTTGGTGATCGCCAGAGTGTCTTCCCCTTCGCCCATGTCAATGAAGGAGGTGCGGCCCGCTTTGGAGGCGGCGTTGCGGGTGCCGGATTGGGTGATGATGAAGAGGTCGTCGCCATTGTTGCCGTAGACCACGTTGCCCAAGGTGGTGGTTACGTGGGCATCGTTGCCCTGCGAGAGGTTGGCGCCGCTGGTTTTGTAGGTCTCGGTGTAGGTGATGAAACCAGTTTGGGCGCTGCTGTCGCCGAGTGCGAAGGAGCTGATGCTTAACAGTTGATTGGACTGATCGCCGAACTCATCGAGCAGATCAAGAATGTCGTCGATGGTTTTGCTGTCTTTTCCGCTGGCCTCGAGCACAGCGCTCACCTTCTCAACGCTCACCGTGGCAGTGCCTGCAGGAGCATTTTCAAGGAAGATGGTGACGTTGGCCGTCCCATCGAGCACGAAGCAGGCAAGGTCGGCAACGGGGAGGATGTTGCCCTCTGCATCCCTCACCGTCGTGATCACAGAGCCTGTTTTCAGGTCAACCGTGACATTCACGCTTACACCACCCACTTCCCCGGGCTGCAGCACCACAGGCGTGCCGGCGGGGAGGGCTTGGTCTTCGGATACCGGGTCTTCCTTGGGAGGTTCGGGAAAAAACGTCACGTTGCCGACAATAAGTAATCTTCGGCAAATTTAGCGGCATATGCCACTGGATCCGAGTTTCGCGATGGTTCGAGCTTGCGTTGCCTATGACTGAACCCGCGCCAGCCTCTGATCTGCGCGCTGCCCTGAGTCAAGGTCAGCCGTTGCGTCTTGATCAGGATTTCCTCACCGAAGCGGAGCAGCAGGGGCGGGCTCTGGTCGCTCAAGGGCGCTGGGCTGAGGCGGCCCAGGCTTTTGCCGTTGTGGCGGAAGGGTGCCCCTGGGCGCCGGAATGGCGTGCGTTGATGTGGCAGGGCACCCAGTTGGACGCCCTGCAGGGGGAGGAGCTCCAGCAGGGCCTGGGGCCGCACGCCTACGCCTACTGGGTTGAGCATGTCGAGCCGCGGTTGCCGGCTCCGCTGACAAAGCTCAAGCAGAGCTGGTGGCTGCCGCAGGCGGATGGTGGCTGGCGAGCCCTGCATGCGCAGGGCGTGGTGCTGAGCTCCGCGCCGCGTCAGGGATGGTTGCTGTTGGTGAACCCTGATGTGCGGCTGCGGCTGGGGGCGCTGCAGGCCTTGGAGGCCTGGTTGGAGAAGCAGGAGCAGCCTCAGCGCCCGCAGGCGCTCAGTTGCGATGAGGATCGGCTCAGCCCCGATGGCGAGCGCCACGACCCCTGGTTCAAGCCCGATTGGGTGCCGGAGAGTTTTTGGAGCACCCCCTGGCTGGAGAGCTTCAGCTGTTGGGATGTGAGCTGGTGGTTGGATCAGGGTTTGCCGCTGCCGCCCCAGGCGGGGCCGGAGCGCTTTGGCTGGCTGCTGCAGGCGCTCGAGCGGCAGCCACGGTTGGCGCATGTGCCGCAGGTGTTGGCCCATCGGCTGAGCGGCCAAGCGTTGCCGGGGCCTCAGCCGGCGCAGCAGCGGGCCGCCCTGCTGCAGGCCCATCTGCGGCGCAGCGGTGAGCCTGGGGTGGTGGTGGAGCCGCATCCACAGCTGCCGGAGGCTTATGCGTTGCACTGGCCGCTGCCGCAGCGCTGCCGCTGCACGGTGATCGTGCCCACCCGCGATAAGCCTGAGTTGCTGGGGCCGTGCTTAGAGGGCCTTGAAACGGCCTTTGCTGCGGCGGCGCCGGCTTTGGAGTGTGAGCTGATCGTGGTGGATAACGGCTCGCAGGAATCCGCTACGGCAGAGCTGTTGCAGCAGTGGCAGGAACGGCTGGGGCCGCGGCTGCGGGTGCTGCGGGATGAGCAACCGTTCAACTGGAGTGCGCTGAACAATGCAGCTGCGGCCCAGTCTTCAGGAGATCTGCTGTTGTTTCTCAATAACGACACCCGTCCGGGTGGCGATGCCTGGCTGCAGCGGCTGGCGGCCCAGGCGCTGCGGCCGGCGGTGGGCTGCGCTGGTGCGTTGCTGCTTTATCGGGATGGCAGCGTGCAGCACGGCGGCACGGTGTTGGGCATGCACCATCTAGCCGGCCATGCCTACGTGGGGCTGTCGCCCCAGCACTTGGTGCATCGCGGCCGGTTGCAATGCCTCAGCGCCTGGGGCGCGGTCACGGGTGCTTGCCTGATGGTGCGGCGCAGCCTGTTTGAGCGGCTGGGCGGCTTCGATGAGGCGTTTCCAGTGGAGGGGAACGATGTGGAGTTCTGCCTGCGGCTGGATGCACTGGGCTATCGCCACGTGGTGGACCCGGCGGTGTGTTTCCCTCACTACGAAAGCCAGAGCCGCCAGCGCCGCAATACGCCTACCCAGCAGGCGGCGATGCAGCTGATCCGGGCGCGCTGGGGTGAACGGCTGCGCAGCAGCGCCCCCTGGTGGCCCCAGGCCTGTTCACCCCATCACAGCGATGGCCGGCCGCTGGGGCTGGAGCATCTGTTGTGAACGAGCAGTTGCTACTGCTCTGGCCCCGCTGGTATCAGCAACAGCACGGTGTCAGCGGTGACGTTGAAACGCTTTGGCGTCATGCACGGGAGCATGGTGCTGCGATCAACCCCTGGTTCAACCCAGAGCGGTATGGCCACTTGAACCCGGATGTGGCCGCCTCCGGAGAAGATCCCGTTAACCATTACAAACGCCAGGGCTGGCGCGAAGGCCGCCCCATTGGCTCGGAGCTCTTTGGCCTAGAGGCCTACAGCAGCGATGAACAGCGGCAGCTTGATTGGCTTGTTTGGCCCGATTGGTATGTCGGGCAACTTCCCCCTCCCTGGCGCGCTGGCCTTGAGCCTGCCGAAGCGGTGGAGCATTACCTGCGGCTGGGAGTGATGGCAGGGCTCGATCCCAATCCGTTGTTCAAGACCGTGTTTTACGGGGAGCGGTATCCCGATCTGTTGAAGGCGGGGTGTGATCTGATGCTGCACTTCCTGCGCTACGGCTGCTTGGAGCGGCGCAGCTGTCATCCCCACCTCAGCTGGCAGCCCATTGAGGTGCAGCAATGGTTTCAGGGGCAGCGCGTGCGGGGTTGGCCGCCACCGGCTCCCGCGGTTGGCCGGTGGCAGCAGCAGTTGATCCTGGAATCCTGGGCGAGTCAGCCGATGCTTTCGGCGGATTAATTGCAAGTGGTCTCTGGTGACCAGATTTGTCGTAGCCGTTTGGCGTAGCGCTGGCCGAGGAGGTGCGGGCTGAACAGATCGGCGTAGTACGCAACGTGCTGGAAGCGTCGGTTGGGTTCAGCGGCGCGCCTGGCCAAGACCCGTTGCAGCACCTGGCTTGCTTGTCGCTGATCTGGCTCGGCCCACACTTGATCTTCGGTATGGGGGTATTGATGTGGCAAAACGGGCAAAAGAGTGCATTGCACGGGGTGGGCCAGAGGGCCTATGCAGAAATCCGTGTTGCCGCTGTAGTTAGTGGCCACAACATCAAGCCCAAGCAGCAGCGCTTCAGCGAGCACACGGCCATACCCTTCGGCGCGGTGCAGAGAGATCAACACATCGCAGCATCCATAGAGGTTGAGGAGTTGATCACGCTCGAGCACCGCATCGATTAAGACCAGCCTTGAATCGGCTTCTGCGCAGGCTTGCAGCTGCCGCCACTGGTCAGGTTCGAGGCCGGCATGCATGGTTTTGATGATCAGCCGTGCCTCTGATTCCAGGGGTAAGGCTTGTTGAAAGGCCTGGATAGCGGCCCACGGATTTTTGCGGTGGTAGCTGGAGCGTCCGTCAAAGCTGCAGATCAGCAGCTGAGCGTTAGGGGGAAGATCCAACTGTTTTCGAAAGGAGCGTTGTTGCTCGTGGCTTAGAGGCTGGAGGGGCTCCACAGGAAGTGGCAGATGCTGCAGGCTCGGTGAAGGCCGCTCCGCAATGGCCGCCTGCAAGGTTTTGTGTGTGTGTTGGCTTGAGGACCACAGCTCATCCGCGAGCACCAGCAGCGGCTGCCATGGCTGCGGCCAGCGGCTCAACTCCCATGGCCAGTAGCCGATTGAAAACCGTTCTCGCAGGATGTTGTTCCCAAGCTCTAATAACACCCTGGCGTGTTCTTCGGCAGTGAGGCAGAAGAGGTTGAATGCGTATGGCGCGAGTTCGTCCGCCTGGTGGGCTGCCAGTTGGCGCAACGCATCACTGCAGGGTTCGCATGGGATGTCCACCACTTGCACCGGGATCTTGGCGCTCCGGAGTGCTGAATGCACCGTGCGGAGATCTTCCCCAATGCCGAGCACATCGCTGGCATAGCCAAATAGGTTCACCCCAAACGGGCGCTCTTTCCATGGTGTGAGCTGTTGTTGTTCGCTTCTTAGCAGGCCCTTGCGGCTAATCGGATGCAGCTGGTGCTCCGTTGCACCGTGGTTGGTGAGCCAATGCAGCATCGCCGCGTGGTTGTTGTCTTCAATCGCAGCTTGAAGATCAGGGCGTTGGTCTCTCAAGACTGAGTGAAACCAGGGAATTTGATTGCCGTCGATGGGCCGATTCAGCTCTGCTAACACCCCAGGGTGGTGGCGCAGCAGATTGCACTCGTGCATGCCATTCCAGAACAGCCAGGGGCGCATGTCTTCCGCGGTTGGTTGAGACACATCAGGCCGGAGCAAGTGCAGCAGTTGCCAGGGGGAGATGGCGTCGTCAGCATGCAGCTGAAGCAATTGGCCTTGGCACCGATCTGGCCAACTGATCTGCAGCCATTGCTGTTGGGGAAGAATGGCCTGCTGCCAGAAAGGCTGGATTGCCCACAGGTATTGACCACCTGTTGTTAGGTACAGGTGTAGCGGTGCGGTCAGTCCGTTAATGGTGGTTTGAGGAGCCGCGGAACAGCCCGCTGTGATCACGCTCCAACCGGTGACATGCCAGTTAGGTGTGCAAATGATCAGGCTCAGGTCAGATCCAAGCGCAAGCTTGCTTAGCGCATGGTTTAGTGTACTTATGCATTGGGCTTGCAGGCGAATCGGCTCGCATTCCATGGCAGAGGCCTAAAAGCCGATGCTGGTGGTGAGTTGGAAGCGAGGGGTTGTGGTGTATCCAGGGTTGGCTGGATCCCAGTCGGCGTTTTTGATGATGTTGGTTATACCGGGCGTAATCACCCAATTCACCTCGCTGAAGGGTTTGAAGCTGGCTGCAACGGTTAAATTGCGTCCCCACCACTCGGCAATCAGGCTGAGATGAGGATTTACGAGATAGGAGAGAGATGCAACGGGGTATGGATCTCCGTAGCTGAACCCCCATATGTTGCAGAAGTCGCCATATTTGCCTGGAGAACGCTGACCTTTGTTGGCAACGTCTTTCGCGCAGGCTTGTTCCTGGGAGTCGAGAATTACATTGAGTGGGCGGTAGATCCCGTTAGCTGCACCTAGGGTGAGGTAAAGATCGTTTGCATTATCATCTGGAGTGCCATCCAGGTCAAAGCGTCCGCTAAAGACGCCGTAGGCGCTGCTCGGTTGATCCTGTTGTTGTACTTCATCCAATTTGATCAAATTGATCACTCCAAGCTTGACAGAGAAATCCTCTGACAAGTTGCGACTAATCGCCAGATCGAGGCCCTGGCCGCTGCCGAATGGCGTCCCACCCGAGCTTTGATCTGGCCTGGTGGTAGCGAGGCTGGTGATCTGGAAACCCAAGTCAAGCCCGATGGCTTTTCGGGGATCTCCTAAGCCCAGTAAAAACGACCAAATGCCTTTCGCATTGTTTTTGAATTCAGTAGTGAAATCTTGTGTGCCGCATACGTAGCCGCCTGTGACGTTGCAGCTTTCGATGAACAGGCCGGTCTGGAGTGTGCCAAACGTGCTGCCATAGGCATTTGGTACACGCTGGCTAATGGCTGGCAGCCATTCATCACCTCGTTTGACCTGAAATAAGCCTCCTGTCACGAAGGGCTTAGGGGCGATCGGCGTAGGACTTGCAGTTTGTTGCGCCGCAAGCTCCACCAGAGATTGTTGATACGCAGCGAGATCTTCAGGTTCCACGATCGACCACTGCAGAGATGCTGTGACTGAGGTATCGCTCGGTTCAACGGCTTCCCAAACTAGAGAGGATGGCCTGGGCTTGGTCTCCTGAGTGGCTTCAACCCTTTGCCATTCTTGGGCGCCGGAGGGTACGGACCAACCGACTGCAGCGGCAATCAAGGATGCGATAACCAAGCTCGGTCGAGGAATGACAACGTTCATCAGCTGTCCAACCAGCGCATGATTTCGCTCCGCTTTCGCTGGACTTGCTTTTGCCAGTGCTGCCAGCGGTTGCCTAGAGCAGTGTCTGAAGTTGATCCAGTCGTCACGCTTTCGCCTTCCGTTTCTGCATCCTCATCCGCGTAATAGGCGTAGGCGGCACGCGGATCGAGGCTGCTGCCGCTAGTGCCGTAGCCGCCATAGCCGTAGCCGTATCCCCCGTATCCGTAGCCATAACGGCCATAACCGCCGTAGCCGTAGCCGTAGCCGTAGCCGTAGCCGTAGCCGCGGCTGCGTTCTTCTTTCACGGCGTTGGTCACCACACCGAGCAGGCTGGCGCCGGAGCTGCGGATGCGGGCGGCTGCTTCTTTGGGCATGGCGCGATCCACGCGCTCCAGGCTCACCAGCAGGATCAGGCCATCGATGTGTTGGGCCACCAGGGCGGCATCGGCCAGGCCGAGCACGGGTGGGGTGTCGTAAATCACCAGGTCGAACTGGCCGGAACCTGCGAGCTCGTTCACTAGCTCCTGCATGCGGCTGGAGCTGAGTAGGCGAGCCGGGTCTGGGGGGCGGGTGCCGGCGGTGAGCACCGTCCAGTTGGGGTAGCCCTTCACGCTTTGCACCACCTTCTGCCAGGACAACTCGGGGTTGCTGATCAGGTTGCTGAGGCCTGTGATGTTGTTGAGGCCAAGGCGATGGTGGATCTGGGGTTTGCGCAGGTCGGCATCCACAAGCAGCACCCGCTGGCCCATTTCGGAGAGGGTTTTGGCCAGCAGCACGTTCACCAGGGTTTTGCCTTCCGCGGGCAGGGAGCTGGTGAGGGCTACTGAGCGCAATTGCTGGTCGGAATTAAGGAAGCGGAGGCTGGTGAAAAGGTTTCGGAAGGCTTCTTGATAGAAGAAGCGCTGGTAGCCGCTCAGTCGTTCGGGTTGCTCGGTGGGTGTGGCATCGCTGTCTCCCTGGCTGATGCTGCGATCGAGCTCCTGGAGCAGGAAGCGCTTGTTTTCGCGCACCCCTTTGAAGAACGGCACGTGGGGGATGTGGCCGAGCAGCGGCAGGCCCAATTCGTCTTTCACCTCGCCGGGGTGGCGGAACACATGGTCGAGCCGGTCGCGCAGGAGGCCAGCGCCCGCGCCGGTAACAAGGCCGAGCACCACACCGAGCGCGAGATTCCGCGGCACGGAGGGCTTGATCGGGTTTGGCTCGATGCGCGGGGGGGCGATCACGCGCCAGGGCACGCTGCGCTGGGCGATTTCGAGCTGGAAGGTTTCGCGGGCGCTGGCTAAGCCGGCGAGGTTTTCCTGGGCAATCTTCAACTTTTGCTGCAGGGCGTCGTATTGCTTGATCAGGGCTGGCTGCTTAAGAAACTGACCTGTGAGCGTTTGCTGTTGGCGCTGAGCTGTGGCCAAACGGCCGGCGTTCAGTGCGAGCGCTGCATCCACCGCCTCGAGCTGGTTTTGGCGCAGCAATGGCTTGAGCTGGCGCAGGCGGGCCTCAAGGCCCTGCACCATTAAGGATTTGCTGCTGTATTTCGAGCGTGCCTCGGCGAGCTCGGTTTCCACCTTGAGCAGTTGTTGCAGCAGGCTCTGATCGGCGTCGCTCACTGTGAGGCCTTCACTCTGGCCGCCGCCGGAGCTGCCGCCTACGCCGGTGGTGATCGCTTCCTGGAAACCCCGGGCGCTGAGGCTGCCGCTGGCAATCTCTTGGCGCACCCTCCGCAGCCGGGCCCGTTCGGTTTGCAGTCCTAGAAGTTGTGAGTCCAGCTCGGCAACACGGGCTTTGAGTGCCACGCCCTCTTCCGTGGGTTCGAGCAGGTTGTGTCGCTCGCGGAAAGCGGCGACCTCGCTTTGTACGTCTGCTGTTCGGGCCTCGAGCAGAGGCCCCTGCTTATTCAGGAAGGCAAGGCCATCAGCCAAGCGTTGCTGGCGCTGCTGCAAGGCCGCTTGGAGGTAGGACTGGCTGAGGGCTTCCAGCAGCTTCTGGTCTTCCTCTGGATCTCGTCCGGTGAGGCTGACGTTCAGCACGCCTTCCGCTTCGCTGCGCTTTTCTCCACCGGTGCTGATCACCACACGGCCGGCCAGAGCCTTGGGTGAGAGATCAAAGCGCGAAGCGATCGGGTTCAGCAGCACCGGGCTGCGCAGCACTTCGATGAGTGTGGGGATGTCGTTGCGTGTGGTGTTGCGGGCCAGGGCCTCGAACATCGTGCCGTTGGCTGCGGCGGCAGTCGCGCCGCCACTCACCTCATCACTGCTGATGGGATCCGTGATCAGCAGGGCAAAAGACCCCTGGTAAACAGGCCGGAACACCCGCTGATACATCGTAATCAGGGCCGATAGACCCACCACCACTCCGGCTGTCACCGCCACGAGCTTGCGGCGGCGTCTTAAAGCGCGCCAGAGTTCGCGCAGATCGATTTCATCGTTGCCTCCCGCCAGGGGCTGACCTCCCAGGTCGCGCACCTGTACGGTCTGTACGGATTGAACTGGTGGCTGCAAATCCGGGCTCTGGCCAGGACGTGCGACGAGATTCGACATGTCTCTAGAGGAATCTCGGTTCGGTCATGGGGACAACTTAAGGGTTGAAAACCCACTTGCCTAGTGGGAAACTGGGTCGTCTTTGGCATCGTCCAGTCAATTCTGTGCCGCGTTTTCGCCTTTTGTTCGCCTCGCTTTGGCTGCTCTCGGTGATGCCGTTGCCAGTGGATGCCGTCACCGCGGCTTCTGGCCGTCCAGCCCCTGCACAACCGGTCGTGCAGGACGACGCCTACATCATCGGCCCTGGTGATGTGCTCGATCTCAAGCTGTTTGATGCCAAGGAACTCTCCGGCACACTTGAGGTGTTGAACGACGGCACGGTGCCCTTGCCGCTGGTGGGTAGCGTGCGGGTGGTAGGGCTCACACTGCAACAAGCCACCTTCTGGTTTCGCACCCTGATGGGCCAGGAGCTGCTGCGGCCTGATTTGCAGCTCCGGGTGGCGAAGCCCCGGCCAATCCGCGTGGCGCTGGTGGGCGAGGTGGAGCGGCCGGGTCTTTACTCGCTTACTACCAGTGAAACCACCCAAACCGAAGGCGGTCCGGTGGTGAGCATCAGCGGCCTACCCACTGTGGTGGATGCGATCCAGAAGTCGGGCGGCATCACCCAAAACGCCAACCTGCGCCAGGTGGTGCTGCAGCGGCGTTTGCCTGGGGATGCGGTGGCCTTCAAGCAGGCCCGGCTTGACCTGTTGGCCCTGGTACTCGAGGGCGACCAGGTTCAGAACCCGTTTCTGTTTGACGGCGACACGATCCGGATCATGCGGGCCGATGAACCGCCCGCTGAATCGATCGAACTGGCGGCGGCCAACCTCTCGCCCAAATCGATCCGGGTGACGGTGATCGGCGAGGTGGAGCGGCCAGGCCAGCTGGAACTGATGGCGAATACGCCGCTTGTGCAGGCGGTTTTGGCGGCGGGCGGTCCGAAAACTTGGCGTGCCAACAAGGGCAATGTGGAGCTGGTACGGATCAACCGCAATGGCTCGGCCACACTGGAGAAGTTTCAGATCAACCTGGCTCAGGGCGCCTCCAATGCCAAAAACCCACCGTTGCGCGATGGCGATACGGTAAAGGTGAATCGCAGCCCCCTGGCTCAGGCCAGCGATGCGATCGGTGCCGTGAGCACACCGATCAGTGGGCTCGTGCAAATCTGGACGCTGTTCCGCCTGATCAACACCACGAATTGATGCCACCCACCCGTTTTCGCATTGATTGGGTGCTGGTGGATGAGCTGGCGATCGGCCCTGCCCCGCGGGCGGAACGCCATCTTGATCGGCTTGAGGAGCAGGGGCTTCGGGCGATTCTCAGCCTCTGCAGCGAGGAAGAGGCTCAGCCTCCGGCCGAGCTCTCCAGCCGTTTTTCCTGCACCCGCCTTGTGCTGCCGGATCACCGCACTGATCGGCTGCTCGAGCGCGTGGAGCTTGAACAAGCGCTCGACGCTTTGTTGGAGTTGCGCAGGCAGGGGCCAGTGTTTGTGCACTGCGTGGCGGCGATGGAGCGTTCGCCGCTGGTGTGCCTTGCCTGGCTGGTGAGCCGCCATGGCCAGTCGCCACAGGCAGCGCTCGATTATTTGATGCAGGTGCACCCGGGCACCAATCCACTGCCGGGGCAGCTCAAGTTGCTGCATCAGCTGGTGCCCATTAGCTCTTGAAAAATTGGGCTCTGTAGCGAAACCCATTGCCGCTCCAAGACCAGTAGCTGGCGGAGAGATCCGGGGCTGCTTGCTTCAGTTGGCTCAGGCTGATGTTGAAGCCAGCGGCCTGGGCAATCTGGATCACCGCTTCGGGTGATTCCGCTGCGGCCACGCGATCTTTCAGGGCTTGGTCGCCGTCGATTGCCATCGCAAAGGCATTGAGATCGTCCACTGGATTACCAATCAGAAAGCGCAATACTTCTATCTTGCTTGGATCCCTGTTTTGCGCCCGAAACTCATCTTGATTCGCACACGGCTTCGTGCATTCTTGCTGTATGAACTTGGCGCATAGTCGTTTGAGGCAGCGGGAGGTGCGGAGGGGCGCTTTGCAAGGATGTTTGCATCCTCGCGTTTGTGTGCTACAGCTGTATTTGTGCGATGCTTTATGTGAGCTGTTATGAGGCGGTTGAGCGCAGCTCCCGCTCAGGCCGCTCGGCTTCTGGATCATGGTGTCGATGCGGGCCGCTGATTCCAATGCTCCTTTCTCCGTAACCGTTCCCTGCCTGCTTCCCACCCTCGATCCATGACGCCCCCACTTCCCAAAACCGCCCTGATCACCGGCATTACAGGGCAGGACGGCAGCTACTTGGCGGAGCTGTTGCTGGAGAAGGGCTACCAGGTGCATGGGATCAAGCGGCGCGCCTCCTCGTTCAACACCAGCCGGATCGATCACCTCTACCTAGACCCGCACGAGAGGGGGCAGCAAGGACAGCCCCCGATGCTTACCCTCCACTACGGCGATCTCACCGACAGCACCAACCTGATCCGGATTATCCAGCAGGTGCAGCCCGATGAGATTTACAATCTCGGCGCCCAGAGCCACGTGGCGGTAAGCTTTGAAAGCCCCGAATATACCGCCAACAGCGATGCGCTGGGCACGCTGCGGATCCTGGAAGCAGTGAGGATCCTAGGTCTCACCCACAAGACCCGAATCTACCAGGCGAGCAGCAGTGAACTTTATGGCCTAGTGCAGGAGATTCCTCAGAAGGAGAGTACCCCATTTTATCCGCGTAGCCCCTATGCGGTGGCGAAGCTGTATGCCTACTGGATTACGGTGAACTATCGAGAGGCTTATGGCCTCTATGCATGCAACGGCATCTTGTTTAATCACGAATCACCACGTCGTGGAGAGACGTTCGTGACCCGCAAGATCACTCGCGGCCTGGCTCGCATAAACGAAGGACTCCAGGATTGTCTTTATATGGGCAATCTTGATTCTATGCGTGACTGGGGCCATGCGCGCGATTACGTGGAAATGCAGTGGCTGATGCTGCAGCAACCCGGCATCCCCGAAGACTTCGTGATCGCCACAGGCCGGCAGGAATCGGTGCGCCGATTTATCGAGCTTACGGCGCTTGAGCTGGGCTGGGGGCGCCTGCAGTGGGAAGGAAAAGGAGTGAACGAGATGGGCAAACGAAGAACCGGTGAAGTTGTGGTGCGTGTCGATCCTGACTATTTCCGCCCGGCCGAAGTCGAAACCTTGCTAGGTGATCCCAGCAAAGCGCGCGAGAAGCTTGGCTGGATACCCACCACTTCCCTGGAAGGTCTCGTGGCCGAGATGGTGGCTAATGATTGCGAGGAGGCCCGCAAAGAGGCAATCCTTCGACATGAAAGATACAGTGTTGTTGGCTCGAAGCAAAGCTCCAATCCACCAATTCCTCGGCGCTGGCTTTCTCTTGATAGAGAGGTTGATGAATCATCTGATCGGTAGGAAAGTTTGAACCTTTCTGGTTGTACTGAGATGTTGCTGGCAGTGCCATCTTTAACATGCGTGCTGTGCCGATTTGTTCAAATCCCTCTATTTCTTCCAGGGCTGATTCATAGTACGTAAGAGGTGCTTGCGCCGGGTTCCTCTGATCGGGTTCGATGGCAGCGCTCATCCCTTTTTCGTGCCCGCAGCCGCCACCGCTGCAACCGATGTTGGTGTGATGAGCTTCCTCAAGTCGATCCCTGATACTCGAGAGCGGCATGGCATCCGTATTCCGATTTGCTACCTGCTGCTGGTCACGCTGCTAGGAATCCTGAGCAAGTTCGAGAGCCTGCGCGCTATGTGGATTTTCGCTCGCAGGCACTACGCTGTTCTGAGGGAGTTGCTCGGCATCGAGCTCAAGAACTTGCCTCGGATCAGCTTTTCGCTTCTTCTTCCCCCAGGTCGAAGTGGCGTCCATCTGCGCGTCCATTCGCGACTGTAAGCTGTCCCAGAACTCATGTGGAGCAGAGGTCTTCGACCAGTTGATTCGCGATGGCAAAGCTTGGCGCGGCTCGTTCGAAGCGACCGCCAGCGGAGACTTAGTCTTCATTGGTCAGATTACGCTGTAATGCTGCGCTCTGTTTGGCGATCTTGCAGACCTTTTACGCGACAAACAGGGCAACGAGCACCCGGAGCTTAAGAAGCTCCTCGGCTAGCTGGATCTTGAGGCTGCGCTGATCCAGTCGGATGCTTTGGACACCCACAAGACGTTTTTCGACCGCCCACGGAGTAGGGAGCGGAATTCCTGCTGAGCATCAAGGGCAATGAGAAGCCCCGCAAGCGGCAGGTCAGCTATCAGTTCGAGGGGAAGCCCACCGCACCGCGACCCTTATCTGTTGCGTCTGGCGGGATTCGAGTCGATTCGCGAAGTCCTGCATACGGTGATGCATCAGATCAGAGCGCTCCTGGAGATGGCGATGCAACCGCGCGGTGGGAGAAGCTGTGGTGATATTTTGAAGCGGACCTGGTTACGTTAATGAGAACCGCGGCAGTGATCTACCGGATGAATTGGGCTACCGCCAAGATCGTCTCGATCTGTTCTGGCAGGCCTGCAGCGAGATAGAAGCGGAGACCTACGCTGTCCCAGCGCGTCAACGCTAGGAAGAAGCTGCTCAGGACAGAGTCAAGTCTCATGCCTCCAAGGAAGAGGATGCGCTAGTGGCTGAGCAGGCAGAATTTCACAAAGGAGCTGAGCTGGCTACAGCGAAATCGAAAGCCGCACGAAAGAAGGCCATCCAGGCAACAATGGAGCCGGGCTAGGAGCCACCAAATCTTGAAATGCTGGCGGCAGAAGCAATGCCGCGTCCTGGGCTGGAGATAAAGGCTGATGGCACGCTGACGCTCAAGAGTCAAAGAAACTTGCCCGACCCTGATAATCATCTAATGAAGTCAGATTGCAATTACGCCCGGGGCTATAACTACCAACTGGCTGTCATAACCCAATTTTGACGGTCACAATTGCGAGTTCCCTAACGACAGAATGGGTTTGAGTCGATTGGGTGGACAGGGAGCCATGAGAGTGTGCGGCTGCGAAATCAAACCAAGTCCCCGTGGCATCCAGTGCCCAGCTGCATGCTGAGTTGATCGGCTTCCTGCGTCAACACTCCCCCGACCGCGATCAACGCCATCTGGTGCTCCTTGGCTTGATGGTCACTGGGCTGCTGCTTAGCGAAACCGTCTGCTTCCATCTCTGGAAAGCTAGGTTACTTCTGGCCCATCGGTTGGAAGCTAGCTGGCAGCGTCGCCGTGGGCGCTGGCTGGCCAACAGCATCATCGATGTGGAAGCGATCTTTGCCCCGTTTGTCCTCTGGGTTTTCCAGAACTGGCAAAAACTAGGCCAAACCTTGCATCTTTCCCTGGATACCACGGTGCTTTGGAACCATTTCTGCGTGGTGGTATTACCAAAAGTGGTCCACGGTCGGGTGATCCCGCTGCTGTGGCCTACGATGATGCTACGTCTGATCTCATTACTGGAGAAGACAGACCAGCTCCTGGCCGGATTCAAGTCCATCACGCTCCTGGCCGTTTGTTTCTTCCCATGCGATGAACTACTTTGTTGGTTCAGTAGCCGATCCCGTTTGAGCTACGTCATGCGGCTGCGTGGTGACACTGACATCCACGGCACCGCAGTGCCTCTCGGCTGTCATGTGCGCCAGCAGCACCTGTTCCGCGGTCAATGCAGGGGCTTCCGTAGTGTGTGGCCTTGGGCTGATGGTAGCCAGAGCGTGAACATGGTGATCGCCCATCTCACCGGACTGCCGGTGGAGGAATTGTTGTTTCTGATCAGCAACCGTGCTCCCGATCTCGATCTGGTCTGGAGCTACGAGAAGCGTTTCTGCTGTGAGCAGCTCTTTCGGGATCAGATATCGGGAATGTTCCACCTGCCAGACAGCGGGCTGCGTGGACCGCAGCGGATCGATGGGTTGCTGCTCGTGGTTGCCATCACTGTGCTGGCAAGCAGTTTGCAGTGCTAAGCTCTCGACCTGGTAAGTCTGCGTCGGCAGGTATATCCACACTGGAAGCGACAGATGAGCTTTCTGCGCTGGGGCTAGCCGCACTGCAGATAGTCGTTGCCGATACGGCAGCCAGATTGATGGCTTGGCTGCCGGTCATTAGTCAGAGGAACGAGCTATAGTTATCAATGTTCATTCAGTCCCAAGAAGAAGCACGAGCAGATCTTGCTCTGAACGGTTGAGATGCCAACGCGACTGACTGCAACGGCCATTTACGCGCCTCTGCGGACAATCGCGTGAATCTAATCACTAAGATGTGTCGGTCTGAGTAGGCCCCAGCCTTGACTGGGCTTTTTAAGCGACTTGTTCTTTTTATTTGTTTCGAGGGCTAACCTATGTTTGAAACATTAGAGCACCAAGGTCGAATATTGGCAATTATTGTTAAAAGTGAGTTTCATGAACAAGGTATACGCTTCTTTACCACAAACGATTTCTCTCAGCAGCTGGGATACATGAATCGACCTCGAGGGTATGTGATACCTCCTCATGTTCACAATTCCGTTCAAAGACAGATTCATTCCACTGGCGAGGTCTTGTTAATTAAATCAGGAAGACTAAGGGCAGACTTCTACGATAATGACAGCAATTACCTCCTGAGCCGAATATTGGAGCGAGGTGATATATTGTTACTTGCTTCTGGTGGTCATGGATTTGAAATGCTTGAGCCCACTGAAATATTTGAGGTTAAGCAGGGGCCGTATATTGCCGACTCTGATAAGAGAAGGTTCAAAGAAATTGCCCCTGATCGGATTGTTTTCTAAGTGTTGATCAACCATTTTTCTCCTGTACGATCTGCGCTCTTTTTAAAGTGCCTCAACGAAATCCATATAAGGAGTGACGATCGAGCCCAAGCCCAATTTCGGCTTCAAAACCAGTTAGACCATAAAATAATGTAGGGCTGATTTCCTGAAGCTCAATGCTATTGCGAATTGTCTTCGGTCCTGTAATCTCTTGTTCTCAGTTCTGTCAGCAGCTACCGCGAGGTTCAACGTATGATCCCTGTTTCTCAGCCATGCCTTGCCGGCCGTGAAGAACAGCTTTTAGTTGAAGCTCTGCATTCAGGATGGATTTCATCAGCAGGAAAATTTATTAACGAGTTTCAGCATCTATTTGCCGCATATCATGGAGTAAAGCATTGTGTTGCACTGGCCAATGGAACTGCCGCGCTTGAAGTTGCGCTACATGCTGTTGGCATAGAAAAGGGAGATGAAGTGGTGATTCCTTCTTTTACAATCATGTCTCTTGCGCTAGCCGTGCTCCGCATCGGCGCCGTACCACGCTTGGTTGACGTCGACCCTATTAGCTGGAATTTGACTGCCTCAGGAGTGAGATCGGTGCTAACTGATAAGACCCGCGCCATCATTGTTGTTCATGGATTTGGCCAGCCCGCAGATATGGACCCAATTATTGACCTTGCTCAATCACATAACCTTAAGATTATAGAGGACGCAGCAGAAAGCATTGCTAGTCGTTACAAAGGGCGACTGTGTGGCACGATGGGCGATATTGGCGCTTTTTCGCTTTACGCCAACAAGTTAATTACAACCGGAGAGGGTGGCTGTATACTTACTAATGATGATGATATTGCTGATCGTGCGCAACGCTATATCAACCTTTACTTTGGGCTAACGGAGCGTTTCTCGCATGACGGGTTGGGATACAATTTTCGGATGACCAATATGCAAGCTGCTATTGGTATTGCACAACTAGAGCAGATTGATAACTTTGTACAAAAAAAATGCCAGATTGGTCGTTGGTATGCTCAGTGCTTGGCCGAGTGTGACACCGTCACATTCCAGAAGTCCGTGGGTGATGTTGAACATGTTTATTGGATGTATTGCGTCGTTCTTAAAGATCATATTAAGATGGACGCAGCGGCTGCTATGGAGCACCTTAAGTCGCATGGCATAGGGACCCGTAACCTTTTTAAGGGCTTGCACGCACAATTGCCATTGCAAGCACATTTAATACAGTCTGACAAGAACGCTGATTTCCCTGTGACCGAATATCTTTACCGTAGGGGATTTTATCTCCCTTCGGCGGTCACGCTTACCTTTGAGGAAGTTTCCACTGTTGTCGAAGCATTAAAAGGGCTTTGCTGATGGCAACAATTCTTTTTTACAAACAGATTGTATCGCTAGGTGGTGCTGAAGTGCTGCTTGAACAGCACTATGCTTGGCTTAAGTCTCAGGGTGAAAAGACCATAGTTTACTGCTTTAAACATGCTGATTTGTCTCGCATTAATATAGATCCTGATGATTTGAAAGTAGTGCCATGTGGCATTGCTTTTTTGCAGATCTTTGAGTTGGCGCAGTTGCTTCGTAGGCACACTAATGACCGGATTTTTTGTCACTCTGGCCCGGTAGATTTCGGGTTGGCTGCGCGGATGGCCGGGGCCGTGCGCTACGGCATGTTTGTCCATCAGCCCACCACTATGTCTTTTAACGAGTACGACAAATTTGCTGCCCGTTACTGGCCTCGCTATCAGTCTTTTGCGCGCCATGATGCCATGTATTACCGGATCATTGCGCAGCGAGCGGCCATGTCTTGGCTGCGGCGGTTTTATGTGGAACTGCGTACACTTCTACTGCAGGCGGCCTATCGCCAAGCGAAGGTTTTGTATGTCCTGTCCAACTACGCGGTGCGCGAGAAGCTAGAGATCTTTGGCTTGACCGCCACTTACATCGCTGGTGCTATATCGTCTAAAAGTGTGGAGATGTTGGGTGAAATGCCTGATTTCCGTCCGCTGCAAGAGACCATCCAATTGGTTTCGGTGTCTCGCATTGACAAAAACAAGCGTATTGAGATCCTTATCAGCGCTGTGGCTGAACTGCAAGCTCGTGGCAGAAAGGTTCGACTGCGATTGGGTGGGGAGGGCCCTGAGATCGCTGTTCTCAGAGCGTATGCAACCAGATTAGGCGTAGCTAATTCCGTTGAATTCTTGGGTTTTGTGCCCGAAGACGCTATCCCTACCCTTTACGCCACTATGGATCTTTTTGTCACTATTGACTGGGCTGACTACCGCATTACCACCTATGAGGTGTTAGCCAATAATCGTCGAGTGATTGTTTCAAGCGATACTGATGTCGACCCGGACCTCTTGGCCTCCGGCTACTTCTTTGTCACCTCGCCCGAAGCCTCCGTCCTAGCCGATACCATTGAGAGAGCGCTTGTGACTCCTGTCACTTGGAACCGTACTCAGTTAGCTGATTATCTGAGGAACTTTACTTGGCCTGTCTATTTCAGCAGGGTGAATCAGGTACTTGATCGCGCTTCAGGTCGCCGAGACGAACGTGTAGCGGGAGTTCTGAATGCGTAAGTGGGTCGCTAAACAGCTATTGCGCCGCCGATTGTCAGCTCTAGATGGCTTGGCTGTGACTTATGCACAACCTGGGGATGCGCAGGCCATTGCTCGGATTCAGTTAGTACGGTTCAACGTTCATTGGGAGATGGCATGGCGTAATATCCCCTTTTATACCGAATGGAGGAATGAACATAGATTGCCTGATCGTATTGAAGACATTCGCAAGCTTGCGGAGTTCCCGGTGCTCACTAAAACTATCTTATCCGAACGCCGAGATTTAATAGAACGGACCCCGGGGATAAGTCGTTATACCCTAACTGGCGGCACATCAGGGGTTTCAACTGCCTTTCCAATGAATGCTGAAAATGCTAGATCATCTTGGATGAATACACATCTGGGGAGGCTTTGGAATGGTGTTATGCCAGGCGACCGGCTTTTTATGATATGGGGCCATTCACATCTCTTTTCAGGTAATGGTTTTCGCATCAAGCAGTGTAAACGCTGCGTGAAAGATTGGGCCGTTAACATTTGTCGAGTTTCAGCCTACGATTTGTCTGAGTCTGCATTGGATAGGATTGCCGAGGGCATCACTAATGCACGGCCTGATTATGTAATTGGCTATGGCTCGTGCTTGTCCCAGCTTTCTCATCATTTGAAGGATCAGGGCCGTGATTTGACTGGTTTGGGAGTGCGCCGGGTTGTCAATACTTCTGAAACTATGTGTGCTATGGACGAGCCGCATGTAAAGGCAACCTTTGGCTGTCCCGTGATCAACGAATATGGGATGGCTGAGGCGGGTGTGATCGGTTATTCGGTCGGATCCCTTTATCCCATAAAGCTCTTTTGGAACGACTACATTGTAAGACTGGCGGATTCCCGGATTCTGCTGACCACGCTAAGCGAGCGCTGCTTCCCTCTCATTAATTACGATACCGAAGACTTCAGTAACGACCCGACGCCTGAAACCGGTTCGGCGCTGGAATTGTATGGTTTACAGGGTAAGGCGCGCGATATCTTCAGTATTTGCGACGCAGAGGGTAAAAGGTACGATGTGTCGGTAGTGCTGTTTGATCACGTGTTGAAGCAGATTAAGCAGCTTCGATCATTGCACTACACTTTGCGGGCCGATGGCGGAGTCAGGATTGAGTACACAGCTGAGGGCACGCCCCTGACTCAAGCTGAATTGAATACGCGCTTCACTGCGGGTCTTGCGCAAGAAGGTATCGTAATTGCTTCGCCAATGATCACCTTTCACCGGCTGGACGCACCCCTACAGACCGTGGCTGGAAAGCGTGTGACCCTTAAAAGGGAAACGATATGACTGTTGAGGTTTGCACACGACCAATGTTCGAGTCCCCTTTCCCCCGTGAGGTTGCTCCTGAGCATGATCCGCGACTGTTGATCTTTGTTGGCAATCCCACCCAGTACCATTCGCCTATTTTTCGCAAGATCTCCGATGCACTTGGCGGAGCGATGCAAGTCATGTATGGCGATGACATTGGCGCACGGCCCTTCTTCAACCCCGAGCTCAACGCAGTAATCGAATGGGATGTGCCGGTACTTGGAGGTTTTCCTTACAAAATCTTTCCAAACCGCGCATCATCCAAGACCAAGGGATTTTGGTCGCGCAACAATCCTGCCATCTTTTCCTATGTGTTAAGCAGCTCGGCTACCCATGTTTTGCTACATGGGTATGACACCCTTTCTTCGTGGTTTGTTTATTTCGCCTCTTTGTTGTCGGGCAAAAAGATCATCTGGCGCGGCGAAACTGTTGCCAAGCTCGGCGCCCCCTCAAGCTTCGTCGGGCTGATAAAGCGCCTGGTTCTGCCGACCTATTTCCTCGGTGTGCATAAGGTTCTCTGGTCATGCCTGAACAACCACGACTATTTGGTGACATACCTGGGCAAGACCGATAAGCTAGTTCGCTTTCCATGCGCGGTAGACAACGATTTTTTCCGCGCCTATCGGTTGGACAGTGAAGGGCGGGCGAAGGAGCGACTTGCTTGGGGTATACCCCAAGACCATACGGTAATAGTCACCTGCTCGCGTCTTACGCATCGAAAGCGCACCCATCTGATCCTTGAGGCCATGGCGCGAATGACCTCCCGTAAAGTGACACTGCTTGTTATCGGTGACGGGCCGGAGCGCGGAACGCTTGAGGAGAAGGCTGCTGATTTGGGAGTTAATATTTTAATCACCGGCTTTGTCGGCCAGAAAGATGTTGCAAAGTGTCTGGCTGTTTCGGATATCTTTGTGCTACTCAGTTATTATGACGCCTCGCCTAAGGCGCTGAACGAAGCGATGAACTTTCAACTCGGTATAATTGCTTCAGTTGGGGTCGGGACCGCTCGAGATCTCGTGCGCCCGGGGGAGAACGGGCATCTTTATGAAACTGGGCAAGATGACGATCTGGCTTACTGGTTGGAGGATTGGACTATCCATCCACACCGCCTTGCCGCTGCAGGCGCAGCCAATGATGCGATCCTCAGCGAATACACGATCGAAGAGGCCGTGACCAATCTGCTTGCTGCGATTGAAGACAGCTAGATCCATTTATCAAGAATTATTAATGCTCCAGACATCTTTAAGGCGGCACCTGCGCCTTGTCATCAACAGGCTGGCCCATTCCATTGGCTTCGAGGTGGTGCGTAAGGGCTGGGAAACTCGCCGCCTACGCAAGGACTACCAAATTGCAACCCTTATCGATATTGGCGTGGGCGTGGGGCAGGGGTCGCCAGAGCTTTATGCCGCCTTTCCGAATGTTCAGCTTTTACTTGTTGACGCAAACCCGATCAGTTGGCCGGTGATCGACGCAATACTGTCTGGACGCCCGGGCTACGGTGCGAAGATGGCAGCCGGGTCTGACCGGGGCGAGTTAGATTTTTATTCCTACCCTGACGCGCCGGGAGTGTCCTCTTTTTTCTTGAGAGAAGAACACACCGAATTCCGTCGCGAGGTGGTTAAGATCATGATCAAGCCTATTGACGAAATTGTTGCTGATTCGGGTCTAGCTGGACCCTACGGACTGAAGATAGACATTGAAGGTTTCGAGCTGGAGGCTCTACGCGGTGCCATCGAAACGCTGAAATTTACAGAGTTCGTGCTTTTTGAAAGTCAGATCGAAAGCATCGAGCCCAAGCCCTATTCTCAGGCCGAAATCTACGCTTTCTTGGAAGCTGCGGGCTTCGAGCTCTGCGACATAGTTTGGGTTGCCTATGACCACGTATCGCGCCGCACTAAGCAGGCCGACCTGATGTTCCGGCGGGTGAGGAAGGGCGTATGAACGAGATCGGATCCACCTCTTTCGCAGATTTATCTGCTGGTGCATATAAGGCCACCAGGATATTCGAAAGCCCCGCTGATGCTGCCTATTTCTTTGGCTATTTCAACACTCCTCAGGTCTCGTCTGACGGCAGCAAGCTTTTAGCGCTGCGGGTTTCACGGTTCGATCGCGTTCCCGAGCCCGAGGAGGTGGCCGAGGTCGGCTGGTTCGATCTCCTTGATCCGGCCAGGGTTTTCCACAAAATCGGCGAGACCCGCGCCTTCAACTGGCAACAGGGATCAATGCTGCAGTTCCTTGGGCCAGATTACCTTCACCGAGTGATCTGGAACTTCTTTGATGGTACCCGCTTTGCCGCCCGCATCTTCGATCTGCTAACTGGGCAGACCCGCGACGTGCCAGCGATCTACAACCTTTTCCCTGATGGTAAGGCCGCGGTTACGGTGGATTTTGAACGTCATGCGTGGTGTCGCCGTGGCTATAGCTACGGCAACATCATGAAGCAGGAAAAGAATGCTCCAGTGGTACCTGGCGATGCGATCCACCTCGTCGATCTGGAAACTGGTTTCTCCCGCCCGATCATCAACATAGAGAATATGATGGCTTTAAATCAGCACTCGACTATGGAGGGGGCGACGCATTATTTGGAGCACACTACCGTGAACCCCTCCGGCAGTCATTTTGCCTTTCTGCATCGCTGGCGTCACAACAACGGTATTCATTCGCGGTTGTGCGTTTCACTCCCCGATGGCAGCGATATTCGCGTCCTAAATGACAGCGGCCGGATGAGCCATTTTTGCTGGCTTGATGACACGAGCCTGCTGGGATACGGCGGAAAAACTAATCCTATCAACACTCTCCGTAGTAACAAGGCAATTGTCAAGATATTGTTCAAGCCTCTGTTGCCAATCTATAAAAGACTGGTCAAGGACAGCTCGAGGCTCTCTAAGTCGCTTACCGGGGATGCCTATTACATCTTTGATGTTAATAACCCCGGAAGCTTGAAGTTGGTGGTTCCGTCTATGCGGGCCGAGGATGGGCACCCGACGATGCTTCCGGATGGCAAGTCCTTTATCACCGACACCTATGCTCGAAGTGCACTCGGGCAAAACCCTATCTTGTTGGCGGTGAGTCTTGATGACGATGCTCATGTGGTCTTGGATGAGCTTGGCTCGATTCCCTGCCATGATGAAAGCCCTACGCGCTGCGATCTACATCCCCGCGTGGCGAACACTACTGCGGGCTTAATTGTCAGCATTGACACTATGGATGGTGGCCAGAGACGCACTTATGCTTATCGACTAGAGCGCCACTGATGCTTGGAAAGATCCTTGATACCGTCGTGGGCGGGCTGTTCCGCAACATTCCTGGAGGCCTTGGGCAGTCCCTGCGGTCTGCCTACTGGCGGCGAAGGTTCCGCGCATGTGGCCGTGTCAAGATTGACGTGGGCGTGGTTTTTCAATACCCCGAGCAGATCGAGATCGGCAACAATGTCTGGATCATGCCCTACGCAGTTTTGACCGCGCCTGCCCCCAGACAGGCGCTCTCCGATGCGGTTAAGGGAATAGATGGCACCTCTGGCGGGGTACTACGTATCGGAGATGAAGTGCAGGTGGGTGCTTACAACTTGCTAAATGGCACTGGTGGTCTGCTCATCGGCGATTGTGTGACGTTGTCTGCACGAGTTTCGATCTATTCGGCCACACACTTACCGCGCAACCCCGACAAGCCCACGGAAAAAGTCGGCTGTAACGGCATGGTGCGCCGTTTACCGGTCTTTTCGAAACAGCGTCCTGTCCTTATTGGCGATGGTGCTTGGCTTGGCCTGCATACTGCAGTTATATGCTGTGATGTGGGTGCGCACGGCTTTGTCACCAGCGGCACCGTTCTGGTGAATGATCTGCCCGCAGGGATGCAAATCAAGCGTGATGGAAGCATACAACCGCGGTACGCACCAAGGAATAAATTCTAAGCATGCCGCGGATATTAGTTGTAACTGCAGGTTTGCCGAATAAACCCAGCGCGCTTGCCGATGCCTTGATTGATCTCTACGGCGCTGAGGTTCTACCAGGCAAGGCAAGTGCCGAAGGTAATTTAGATCGTGTTTTGCTCAAGCTTGGTGTAGCTGAAAGGTTTGGCACCAACGCATCTAATATCCGCCAGCTTAATCATGCAATCCTTGCGCGTGATTTCGACATTCTCTTCGTAATCAAGGGTAACTTTGTCACTGCCAAGACACTGCGTGCTCTTAAGTTGCGTCCCGTACCACCAAAGATCATCGGTTGGTCACCAGATGATATTGCTTTATCACATAATAACTCGCCGATTCTAAAGGCAGCAGCACCGTATTACGACACTTTCTATACCGCCAAGTCGTTGAATATTGCCAATGGTGAGTTGGAGGCGATGGGTTTTTCTAATCCAATGTTCATTCATCAGGGTTTTGATCGAAACTTCCACCGCCCTATGCCAAACCCCGCCTCGCGTTTCGCTGGCCTTGCGTCTTTTGTTGGCTTCGGCGAACAAGATCGTTTCGAGAAGCTTAACCATTTGGCGAAGAACGGTATACGAGTAGATGTTTGGGGAAATGGCTGGACCGCCGCAATGCGTGCTGCGGCGCATGACCAGTTGGTGATTCACGCTTATCCTATTTTTGGCCTCGACTATATCGACGCGCTATCAAACTCTGCTATAAGTTTCTGCTTTTTACGTAAACTTAACCGAGATGTCCACACTTCGCGAACATTCGAAATTCCGGCTTGTGGAGGTTTTATGCTAGCTGAGCGTACTGATGAGCATCTGCAGTACTTTGAGGAAGACACCGAGGCCGTCTATTTTGGTGATGCCGATGAGCTTTTGGAGAAGACACGCATTTACTTGTCTGATTCTGATTCTCGGAATGCTATTGCTGCGGCTGGACGGCAGAGATGTTTAGACAGTGACTATTCTTATCATCGCCTTGTAAAGCAGATGATCGAGTCTGAATGAAATTTCGCGACATCCTTAAACCGTCGGCTGCCTCCTTTCTGGCTTCAAATGTCGTCTTCCCCTTAACCTTTCTTGGTAATATTGCCCTTATGCGCATGCTATTGCCAGAGGACTTCGGCACCCTGGCATTCGCTTCGTCGTTAGTGGGTGTGATCCAGATCTTTACCTCTTTTGTCTTAAGTGCTGTTTTCATCCAGCAGAAGAGCAATAGTTCGTTAGTTCGTACGGTTTTTCAGCTTTCACTAGCTGTTGCATTGCTGAAACTATTACTCGGGGCTTTGCTCTTTTTCTTTTCTCAGTCGCGTTACGATGCGTTAATTTGGCGATTGTTTGTACTAATACTCCTTAGCAAAGTCTTTTCTCTCTTTGGCCCACTGTTGACGGCTCAATTAGAAAAACGCGGCTGTTTCCTGCGATCCACTCTTGTTACGTCCGGAGCGACATTGTTCTCTATTCTTGCAGCTGTTGTCTCTGTGGCTTGTGGGGCTGGCGTGTATGGTTTGGTAGTTCGTGAGGTGCTCCCTGCAATTGTGACCTTTGCTATAATGGTAATGTTGCACCCAGATTTCTTGCCTCGTCGATTGTTCCATGTGAACCGACGACAGTTGCGAGCCGTGGCCGTTGCCTCAGCCCAGCTTTATTTTCAACGAGGTGCCGAGTTGGTGTATTTGCGCATTCCATTGCTAATTATAGAGGCATTCTTTGGTGCTTCAGTATTGGGGCTCTATACACAAGCCACATATTTAGTGACCTTGGTCGATAGGAGCATGGGGATCGTTAATCAACAAGTAGCTTTCGTTTTTTTCTCTCACAATCGCCGTAATGCCCAAGAAACTCGTACGGGTTTAACGTGGCTGCTTTTTGCAAACCTGTTACTAGCGGTGCCTGTAGCAGTTCTGTTAATATTATTTCCTCGACAGCTTATTCTGTTCCTTTGGTCTGACAATTGGGCGGGGGCAATAGATTACTTGAGAACAATGGCGCCTATGGTTTTATTGTTGCCATTATTTTCCGTCCTTAAGTCTCGGCTTTTGGGTTTGCGTTTTAACCAAGCAATTACTATTATTTATTGTGTTGGTGTAATCTTCTTAATGTGTGGGCTATGGTTGTTTCGAGGTGTATCGGATCCTGGTGATTGGCTCGCTGGACTGACCGTTGCATCTTATATGTTGATGGTGGGTTTGTTGGTTGGAGTGTTGTGGCTCGGTGCAAAAAAATATCCGCATTATAGCAGCTAGGTAAGTGGCTAGATGTTATGTCTCACCACTTTGATAAGTAAGTTAGCTCGCTGAGCCGCTCTTGACGGGATCGGCCGCCGATTGCTGATTGCTTCCTGAGCCGTTATCGATCGAGAGGTATCGGGGTAGCAGGAGATTCCGATCAGTAGAATTCTGGCAGGGCATTGCTTGCGTCCGCTCTTTGAAGAGGGTTTGGATAAGCCATTCGGATTTTCCCTTGGTTTCTGCTGTGTTCGGTCTGGTTTAAATATGCTTGAGGCCAAGAGACTTACAATCCTTTGCACATCATGCGTGATGTACGCGGGATCGTTGTCACTCATCACTTGTGTGCACTCGATACCATGTCTGTTCAAACACACCAGTGCTCGGCTGCAGAAGCGCATGACTGTGCCCTTCCGCACATTGGTCAGCACCTTGATGTAGTCGTGCCGTGTGGTGTCATCAATGGTCGCCTAGACCCTGTTGTAACCGACGCCAGTAAAGTAGCCCTGCCGCTTGCCCGTTATGCGTTGTCCAACCTTACGGCAGCGTGCCAGCTTTTCACGTCGATGTGAATCATTCAGTTGGGCCTTTCCCACGGCTGATTCAAAGTACGTAAGAGGTTCTTGCGCCGGGTTCCTCTGATCGGGTTCGACTGCAGCGCTCATCCCTTTTTCGTGCCCGCAGCCGCCACCGCTGCAACCGATGTTGGTGTGATGAGCTTCCTCAAGTCGATCCCTGATACTCGAGAGCGGCATGGCATCCGCATTCCGATTTGCTACCTGCTGCTGGTCACGCTGCTAGCAATCCTGAGCAATTTCGAGAGCCTGCGCGCTATCTGGAGTTTTTCGCTCGCAGGCACTACGCTGTTCTTAGGGAGTTGCTCGGCATCGAGCTCAAGAACTTGCCTCTGATCAGCTTTTCCCTTCTTCTTCCCCCAGGTCGAAGTCGCGTCCATTCGCGACTGTAAGCTGTCCCAGAACTCATGTGGAGCAGCGGTCTTTGACCAGTTGATTCGCGTTGGCAAAACTTGGCGCGGCTCGTTCGAAGCGACCGCCAGCGGCGACTTAGTCTTCATTGGTCAGATTACGCTGTAATGCTGCGCTCTGTTTGGCGATCTTGCAGACCTTTTACGCGACAAACAGGGCAACGAGTACCCGGAGCTTAAGAAGCTTCTCGGCTAGCTGGATCTTGAGGCTGCGCTGATCCAGTCGGATGCTTTGGACACCCACAAGACGTTTTTCGACCGCCCACGGAGTAGGGAGCGGAATTCCTGCTGAGCATCAAGGGCAATGAGAAGCCCCGCAAGCGGAAGGTCAGCTATCAGTCGAGGGGAAGCCCACCTTAAGCCGCAACTCATCACGAGTTCGGCCACGGATTTGAAATCACGTGAGCGATGCTGCCTAAAGAATAACCGGACCATACCAAGTTAGATTGGGTGTGGTTCGTGGTGCGTCCGGTAGGAGCAGTCTTGACTGTAAGCCAAGGCCAGACACCTGTATGTTCTCCTGCCGAGTTCGTCTACATCACCACTCCGCGAACCATTCCAGATTCCCTGCTGCGACTGATCTGGTACCGCTGGAGCATTGATTCTGGCACTGGATTCGCGTCAATCTCCTTGATGCCAAACACCGCCACCGGGGAATTTGCCTGTGTTCTGGCAATGTTGCGCACCGCAGCGCTGAATCTGGTGTGCTCGGCTGAATTCGGCTCAATCCGCCAGGTCCTGCACGCCGTAATGCATCATCTTGACATCAGGCCGCTCTTGGCGATCGCCATGCGGAAGCCACGGTAGAGAGGACGTAACACTTTCAATCGGCCATGATGTCAATCTAGTTCGTAGTGCTGAATAGGAGGCTTTGGCTCCAGGTTTTGTAGCCGGCGCAACCCCAGGCGTTTCAGTGCTCTGTCCACTAAGGAGAACGGAGCTGCGAGTAGCCGGGCGCTATGAGGTCGTTGTCGCTGCCGATGGCCAAATCCGCGGCTCGCTGCAGGTGTTGTCGATCAAGCGTCTGCCGTTGAGTGCTGCTAACACTGCGTTTAACCACAACTGTGCCGATGCACTTGAGCGGTGGCGGGTCAGCCACTTGTAAGCACAGCGCAAGGAAATCCCATCTTCTGCGGCCAGTTCCGCCAGAGTGGATGCTTATCCAGGTATCGAGAAACTAAACTTAGTCGGCTCTTCTGCGTCAATCGGGCTTTGTGTGTGTGTATTCACCAGTCGTATGTCCTCGGTTGAGCCAGACCAGATCCAGCTGGTATCGAGGCTGATCACCAGGTACCAAGGCCCGGCGTCTTTGTTCCCAACGTTCTAGCCAGAACCACGTTGGCCCGGCCGCTACCAGCCCGGAGCTGCAGTCCCGGAATTCGCGGCAATGTTGTCCTTGGGGTAATCGGAGCCGACGAAGCTCACAGGCCTTCTACGCGGCGGTCCCGTGATTCTAGGTATCGGCGGGCAGTCGCATCACATAGTTCCAACGGAACCTTCCTCAAAACCAGCCGAGCAAATCTTCGCTGGGGAAATCCCTATCTGCCAACATCTTGATCGCGTCGACCCCGCTGAGCAGGCGATCATTATGCCAAGTTTGCGTTTTATAACCTTGGCTCCAATATTCCAGTCTGATGCACGAGCTTCCGCCAAAGCTACAGGATTGCCCGGCCATGGCAGACGACGGAAAGGATCAAGACACAGAAGTGGTTCCACAGGACCGTGGTGTTGATCGCCAGATGTAAGGTGTGACATGTTTTTTGCCACCGCTACATCGCCCATAGCATCCGTCGGCTGGAGAACTTCCTCCCATCGATGCGACTGATCAGCCTTCGCCAGCAGCGCCGCTGATAGCTGACCGGCAGTTTGCGAGAAACCGTAACGGTTCCCTTCCACTGGTCAAAACTGTTTGTCACGCTGAACAGCAGGCCAGTGACCATCCAGCCCCACAGAACAAGCTGACGTCTGTCGCAGACTGGTCAGTCTTGCCGCAGGCAGTCGGCGCCCGGATCAACCGACCGTGGCAATCCACGAGGGATTGGTTTGTTGTCACAACCCTAACCTCTCATGTCTCCTTGCCCACCCAATTACCTGAGACTCCTTACGGCTCAGCAGCTTATGGATTTGTGACATCTAGTCAGGTGAACAGTTGTTCTGCGATCAGAAATCTGTAATCTTCTAGCTTGAGCGTAGTGGTCTGCGGGAGTTGGCTTTCATCGATTGGCTGCTGCTGTTGGTCTCAATCGCTGTGTTGATAAGCGCTTCAAAGGCTTATGCGGCAAACCATGCTGGTGAAGGTCCATGCGTCGATCCTTATTGGATACGCTGACTGAGCTTTGCCCGCATCGGGTTGCACTGGACCCAGCAGCGCGTGATCGCTTCCGACCGAATGCTTCTCGCTTGAATGCCAATCCCGCTGTCGGCATTGGAGGCATGTATACCCTGTCGTGGCATCTGGCCTTGGTTGAAAAAGCTTTGGTTTTCACAGATTAAACTCCAACCGCTGATTCAACCCAGGGCCGCTATGACAATCCCATGACTATCTCGGATGAGAGGTGTCCGTTCGCCTGGCCGAGCGGTCAGTATGAGTCGTTCCTGTATTGGAGTCGATGGTTAAGTTTGTTTTGTCACTTATCTAGCTGTCGGCTTTAATTACAAAGCAACTGTCTGATTCTGCGTTTCTTCGCCTGTGTTATCTCCAATATGTTTTTTTGGGCCCTAGTCAATCTTGGCGTTAGCAGCGGGTGCTTCTATTTGGTAAAAGCGCCGCTTATGCGTGCCTATCTCCTGCTAAATTTTATATTAATTGTACAACCGGTATTCTTGTTTCGATTCTTTGGTTTATCTCATCCACTCTTTCAGCCAGGAAATCCAAACTATTCTACCTCGTTAATCTTTCTTGCCTTTTTTAACATCATCCTTTGTTTCTCTTTTAGGATGTTTATGCGTTCCTTGCCGCGAATGCATAGAGTCCGGCGAATTGTGCTACGGCAGTATCTCAACGTTAGCTGTGTATCTAAGAGTATTCTGATTATAGTCGCAATCCTGGCAGCTATTGGAGTGTCTGGCAAGTTTCTGCTTGCATCAGCAGGTGCATTCAGAATGAACGATAATGTCACGTCGCCTACCGCGAATTCTCTTCAGTTTCTAAAATCTTTTTCCAGTTTTGACCTGATAGCGATTGTTTTCTTGGGTGAGTTTCGCTTGACGTCATTACCACATCGTAGGCGAATCAATCTCCTTCTTCTCTCTCTGATTTTTATGTCATTGTATTTTGCGCTTTTTAGTGGTTCTCGTTCGCAAGTCGTGACTGTCCTGATCCTTGCCATTTTGGCGTATAGAGATGTTGTGAAGAAAAATTGGATTGCAACATTATTTCTCCTATTGATAGGTTTGCCTTCTTTATTCATGATTTTCCCTTTGCTTGGCTATTACCGTAATTTCGGTTTCAGCTTTTCTGAAGCTTTCTATCAGCTAGAAAGTGCAGGACAAACTGCTCAATCTGTTATGAATGACGTTCTTATTACACGTCTAAACTATAATGAAACCTATGTCAGAGTTTTTAACGCTGTGCAGTCATTTGGCCCTAGCGGCGGAAGTATTTATTTGAATAATATTGTGGGTCTGATTCCTCGTATTATTTGGCCTGACAAGCCTCTTATATATAACGACAGTCGGGTTTTAGGACATATATTTGGTCTTGTAACTGCTAACGACGAGACCACGTCCATTGGCTTGCAAGTCGTAGGCGAAGCATTTTATGAATTTGGGTGGCTTGGTTTGTGGGTGGCTGTCTTTCAGGCCTTTATATTTACTTTAATCCACAAAAACTTCTTCGTTCCTCATAATCGGGTTTCAATGACCATTTATATATTCTCATCTCTTTATATTCTGCAGAGAGATGGATATTTCAGTGTAATTCCTGGCTTGGCATGGCTGTCTCTTTCCTTTCTTATGTTTTTTGGCTTTGCTTGGGCGTCTTTGTACGGCTCTAGGCGTAGAACCCGGCGTTAATGTAGACTCCTTTTATGTTTTGTCACATCGTTTCTCACATTGATAGAGAGGCTAGTGGACCTTCCTACAGCGTCCCGCGCCTTGCGCAAGCAATTGCCGCAACTCAGGATCAGGAAGTGGTCCTTGCCACCTTGGATCGTGGTGCGGGTACTCGTAATCTTGGTGCGGTCACGCATCGAGCTTTTAGCCAGGCACCATTTCTACGCAAGCTAGGCATCTCACTGCCAATGCGAACGTGGCTTGGGCAGGCTAAGGCTAATGGGATTTCTCTAATTCATAGCCACGGGCTCTGGATGATGCCCAATATCTATCCTGCGTTTGCTGCTAAACGGGCTGGCATTCCTCACGTGATTGCACCTAGAGGCACGCTGGACCCAGCCGCGATGGTTTATTCGGCTCATATCAAGCAGCTGGTGCGCTGGTTAGGTCAAGAGGCCTCTCTAACAGGCGCAACAGCGTTTCATGCCACTTCTATGATTGAAGCCCATCACATACGCGCTCAGGGTCTGCGTCAGCCAATCATTCTGTCGCCTAACGGAATTGACATTCCACCGGCTAAGCGCCCTGTCAGGGGTCGACGTCGCATTTTGCTTTACTTAGGCCGATTGCATAAAAAAAAGGGCCTTGACCTGCTCTTGCAGGCTTGGATGGCTTTGGAGCCTGCATATCCTGACTGGGACCTTCGTATTGTGGGCAAGGGGTCTGAAGCTTTTGAGGCGGAGCTTGCCCGGGACATACACCGGCGAGGATTGACTAGGGTGATGCTCGATGGTCCTGTTTATGGGGATGCCAAACTGAGAGCCTTTCAGCAAGCTGATCTATTTGTTTTGCCAACTCGAGGAGAAAACTTTGGTATGGTGGTGGCTGAAGCCCTTGCAGCTGGTACGCCAGTGATTACAACAACCGCGGCTCCGTGGTCTGGGCTGGAAACAAATTGCGCGGGTTGGCGTTGCTTCCCTGAATCTCGTTCGATCGAAGTTTCTTTAGCTCGAGCTTTCCAAACTGATTTTAATGCATTAATCGAGATGGGTGCTCGCGGTCGGGCGTGGATGACCGATGCCTTTAGTTGGAATGAGATCAGCGCTCGACTAGTTCTCGCTTACGAATGGCTGCTAGAGGGTCCTGAATCCAGGAAACCTCCTCCGGATTGCGTATTACTCGATTAACTTGATAAACTTCGTAACCCTAATACGTGAATATAAACTAATCCCAAAATCTCAAAAGACCCCTGCTGTATTCGTGTTTCATTTATAGATATAATTGCATCCCTAGGTGTTCACTCTCACAGTTTTCTGACTCCCGGTTCTTAAGCTGATGCCAATGAACTCTACAGTTAAGCAATTTAGCCCCAATCTTAATCAAACTCTAAAAGTAGATCGCTATCGTGCAGAGATTGACGGTCTAAGAGCGTTTGCCGTGGTCGCGGTTATCATTAATCATTTCAATAAGGAGATCCTTCCAGGCGGATACCTTGGCGTTGATATTTTCTTTGTAATATCTGGATATGTCATAACATCGTCGTTGTCTGATCGACACAGTAGAGATTTCCGAGACTTTATTAGTGGATTCTACGAACGAAGGATCTCTCGATTGGTTCCTGCTCTGTCAGTTTTTGTAGTTATTATAGGCATCACGATCTGTTTTTTTAATCCGTCGCCAGGTTCTTCACTCATGACAGGCCTTACTTCATTGTTTGGTCTATCTAATCTTTATCTTCTTAAGCAGGCAACAGATTATTTTGCTCAGTCAACAGAGCTGAATCCGTTTACGCACACTTGGTCTCTAGGAGTTGAAGAGCAGTTCTACATCTTATTCCCACTATTAATCTGGTTTTCTGGATTTGGACGCCAATCCAAGAATGGTGTTCGCAATCTCTTTTTGATAATTGTCCCGCTTACGATTGCTTCTCTTGCCGGATTTGTCTATCTTTACTCATATAATCCGTCAGGTGCATACTTTCTTATGCCATCAAGGTTTTGGGAGATGGCAGCTGGGTGTCTGATTTTTATTGGACTTCAAAAAAGATTTTCTATTGTGCAATCTCTATGCAAAGTTTCACCGCTTTTATTGCTTGCCTTGATTCTTGTTGTGATGTTTTTACCGATCTCATATGCGGTCGCATCAACCATTGCAGTAGTTTCGCTTTCGTCAATTCTCATTGTCTCACTGAAGAAAGGCACAATTGCATTTAGTTTTTTAACCCAACCCGGAGTCGTCTATATCGGCCTCATTTCTTATTCTCTCTATCTATGGCACTGGGGTCTCCTTTCGCTCAGTCGTTGGACTATTGGCCTTCACTGGTGGTCAGTTCCCATTCAGCTCTCGCTGATTCTTGGTTTAGCAGCTGCTTCTTATCGTTATATTGAAATACCACTTCGTAAAGGAAGCTGGTTTGGCAAGCGATGGAAGACTTTTGGACTCGGTGCAGGCATCCTGATTACTACCTCTTCGATCCTTTGTATTGGAAGCGCACTCTCAAGCCAAATATATGTTGGGAAAAATAATCAAGTCATTGGTCCCGACCCTCTTGATGTAGCAGAGAAAGGCCTGCCTAGAGAGACTGAATGCAGATCCCAGTTGAACGCGAGCGTCGATGACTCAAAAGCAATTTGTTATAAGGACTATAGTCAAGTTGCATTCAATCCTCTAATTGCTCTTGTTGGTGACTCCATGGCATATTCGCTCTTTCGTATTATTGAAATCGAAGATTCTAAGCACCGCTTTTCTACCTATGTCTCCTTCCGTAATTCTTGCTTAGTTCCCCAGCCTCTTTCTTCTTCTTCGACTAAGTGTAGAGAATGGAGTAATAAGACCCTTGCCGAAGTCTTAAGCTTATCCAAGCGTCATTCGAGTACAATACTCATTATAAATGGTTATTATCAAAGTTATTTTGACAGATCTCGGGACTTTTTCCGCCCCTTTCTGGGAACTACTAATGACTATCTTGGCTATTTGAATCAATTAGAGAGTCTAGCTAAGATGACAAGATCTTATGGCCATAACATCTCTCTGATTCTAACTATGCCAGTTCCAGTGCAATCTTTCGACCCTTATCCCCAGTGCCACAAGGAATGGTTTAGGCAAAGTCTTCCTATGTATTGCGACAGGGGTACATCCGTCAAATCTGCAAATCTTAATCCTAGAGATATCCGCACAGAATTCAAGAGGATTGCTTCAATTCATCCTAATGTTTACACTTTTGATCCCTCCAGCCTCATTTGTGTCGAGGATGTTTGTATGGTACGTAATTCGAGAGGCGACATGTTGTATATCGATGATCATCATTTGTCGAGGAAAGGTGCCGATTTTATTTATCCCGGATATGAAGTTGTCAGGGATGCGGTATTTGCGAAGTAAATCTCGCTGATGAATACGCCTTCTCTGTCTTGTTTCTGCATGGCTTTTGAGCTTATTTCTTGTCTGTTACTGTTTATTGTAGGCTGCGAATCTTACATTCATTTGCCTTTATTTGGTCGAGATCACCCGGCGTGGACTGAATCGCGTCACAATAGAACTTCCTGTCTACGTCGGACCTCCTGCCATTGTGAATCCGCGGTCAGCTTCATATAAACGCGGATCTGCTTGAGCCCGTAGCTCATTCCTTGCTCTGCAGCTATCTGAGGTTTCAGCCCACACTCTGAATATACCGACTACCTTCATTGACCAGGAGAAAGATCAGCAAGGCCGTAAACAGTAAAAGAAGAAGCACCAACAGCTTATAGAGGTTCATGGCCAGCACGTTAAGCGTAATGGTTGAAGGTTCGGTGACGACGACTTATTCCCGGATAAGTCCCAATCAAAGCCGTCGTATGCCTTTACCGATCTTGCCCTCGACGGCATTGCATTGTCTCTGATCACTCATGAGGTGACGTTTCTCTTCAGGCAATAATTCTGGATCATTCTTGGAGCGTCCGAGGCGTTGACCACTCAAGCGAGTGCCATGGCGCAGGCAGAATGCTCGATTGGCGCGAGTTCGATAGATCTGATCATTTCAGATACCGTTGTGCAGTGGCTATGGTGGCGGTGATAGGCACATGGTCGGAACTTCAGGTCTTCTCCTTCGTTGTAGGGAATACAATTGGTTTGATCCAGGAACGTAAATCTCTCAGCTCTCAACGACACGTCAGTCTTCGTCCAAACCTAACATTCAAGCTTGTATCGCCACTCAATGTCAGCCCTGTATGTGCCTGGTTAAGGTTGATGATCTAGTGACGAATACTTCTGCTATCAAAGCGGTATAAGACAATTTGTCGATGGACCATCTCTCTGACACCCAAAAGCTTCTGTTTGACGTATCGGCTAGCAACCTGAAAGCCTGGACACATACATATCCAAAGCTGATACTGGCGAGACTCCGGCTGAGATCAGCAAGCTGTTGCTTGTTCGCCTTTCGGATTTTGTTAACCCGTGTATGCTTCTTCTGCGCCACCGCAAGAAACTGCTATCTGGCTTTTTTGCGTTTTGTGCGAGGTTTGTTGCCAAAAGCATCTCGGACCTGAACATCCATCACAACTGCGTGTATTTCTGTCATCTCTTTGTCTTCATTGGCCGGCGAGAGACCAATTTGGTGTCGAATTCTGCAGGAGCTCTTGTTGCTTCATCATCAATGAGTCTTTTTTGGCTCTATTCTGTCAGTTTTAATACTCCGATTGGATTGGCGTGAGGATTTCCCTTCATGTCTGCTGTCGTCATCACGATCAGTAGCGGTGCAATAACGTATCGCATTCAGGCCACGACCCACGATTTGTTCCTCGCAGTCATTTTCCATTTAGTCCGGCACCATCTTATGGAAACATACCGTCATCGACGCACTAAATAGTTCTGAATACTGATCACCCCAAGCCCATGAAAAACTGGATGCAGAAATTCCCTTTGATCTTCTCAACGAGTTCTTGATCCGTGAGCCCTAAACTAGCTTTGATGATCAGCGCTTCTAGCGCCATGCGAAATGCCGTCGCTAGGTGTTCTGTCTCGGCAGGTTGTTCAGTAGCCAATGAGGTGTGAGGTCGCTACCGGTTGAGGTGTCACCCCCCTAACCGAGACCTCACGCCCCATGCGTACACATGTCAATGCCCGTCTGTCGCAGGAGGGCAGGCTGCGATTGGTTTCTCAATACCTGAACAACCATCGCCCCCTGGCTGAACTGGCAGCAGAAGCAGCGATTTCCCTGCGCTGTGCCTACAAGTGGCTGGCCCGCTACCGCTTAGGTGGTCAAGCCTCTCTGGCCGGTCGACGCAGTGTTCGCCGCACCCAGCGGCTGACGCTCGATCTGCAGCGCCTGCAGCATGCCGTGGAGTTGCGCTATCAGCGGCTACACCTGCGTCACATCGCCCGGCTGCTCTCGGCTCCGTTCTCCACCGTGGCCAGAGCTCTGAACCGCCTGGGGGTGGGCCGGCTGCGAAACCTGGAGCCAAAGCCTCCCGTTCAGCGCTACGAACGGGAACGGCCCGGCGACCTGATTCACATCGACGTCAAGAAGCTGGCCCGCTTCCGCAAGGTGGGACACCGCATCACAGGCAATCGACAGCAGGGTCGCTCTGCTGGCGTCGGATACCACCGGGTCCACGTGGCCATCGACGACGCCACACGGCTCGCCTATGTCGAGGTATTGCCCGATGAGCAACAGGGCACAGCGATCGGCTTCTTTAGCCGGTCTTTGGCCTGGTTCAACGGCCAGGGTTTCGAATTCCGTCAGGTGATGTCGGACAACTGCCCCGCCTACATCTCACGCCGATTTGCCAAGGCTTGCAAGGCTCTTGGTCTCAAGCACATTCGAACCCGGCCGTACACGCCGCGCACCAACGGAGGGCTGAACTGTATGGCCTCCGGCCTACTTCTTCTACATCCAGACCCTCTGCAAGGAGTGGGCGTACTCAATGCCCTTCCAGAACTCTGTCGAGTGGAATCTCTGGCTGCCCCGGTATCTCTCGATCTATAACCGCCTCAGGAAGCACTCAGCCCTCGGCGGCCGATCACCTCAGCAGCGGCTCGATGAGCTCGTTGCTGATCAACGTGGTGAGTAACAACAGTTAATGTACCAAACCGCCTGCTGAACCGGTGACTGTCAAGAAAGATGATGTCCTTGCTGCCGTTCAGGCAGCCATGAGAAACGTAGGTGGTTGGTCTTCGTCTTCAGGTGATGGTGGATTAATCCAGACCACTTCTCGTTGATGCCAGTAACGCGTGGATCGTGACCCGCGACGTGGATCACGCCGACGTGGCTGCTTTTAAGAGGTTTCTGAAAAAGCCACCCAGCTGCGTGAGAATGGCGTAGCGGCTTTGAGTGGATGCGCGGCCAGCAGGAACGCACCGCTTCCCTGTTCTCGTACGCTGCACAGAAGACCGTATCCCGGCCGGTCATCCCCTCCGCCAGGTACGCCGTCTGACCGACCAGGCTTTGGATCGGTTGAACCTCACCTTCTGCCAGCTCTATCCCGAGGGCGCTCGCCCCTCGATTCCGCCAGAGCAACTCCTGCTAGTCCTGTTGCTGCAGGCGATCTACGGCATTCGCTCAGAGCGTATGTTGATTGAGCAGCTCGAATACAACCTGCTGTTCCGCTGGTTTGTTGGCCTCAATCCCGACGATCCCGTTTGGTATCACATCTCGTTTATCAAATGCCGCGATCGGCTGCTCAACGAGGAGCTGATGGTCAAGTTCCTGGAACTGCTGTTGGCGACGCCGTAGGTCAATCCGCTGCGGTGACTTTCAGGAAAGGTGTCACTCCTGGGCTGCCTTTCAGGCCGCCTGCATCAACGGTAGCTGTCCTGGTTCATTGAGTTCATCTGGCGGCTGATTGATCCAAACCACCTCCGGTTGACGCCAGCACCTGGTTGATCGTGACCATCTCCTTGGATTGAGCTGTCTGGCTCGTTCGTATACGACACCGCCATGGCGGCTGATCTTCACAGCCTGGCCACTGTGACGTTGCTTGGGTGTCACGAATTTGATCCCGCTGTGCCGGTGCCGATGGTTGTACCAGTCGACGAACTCAGCGACCCACTCACAGGCTTGCTCCTTGGATGCAAAGGGCTGGCGGGGGTAATCAGGCCGATACTTCACCGTCCTGAACAGCGATTCCGAGTACGGGTTGTCGTTTGAGATCCGTGGCCTGGAGAACGACCTGAGCACGCCCAGTTCTTCCAAGCGGCTCTCCAGCGTGGCGGCACGCATGGCGTTGCCGTTATCGGCGTGCAGGATCAACGGCTGCTTCCTGCCCTTGCTGATCCGCTCTCTCAGGCAAGCCCTGCTGACCAGAACCGCTGCAATGGCTGGATCCTAACTATCATCCACCAGGCTACGACCTTGCGGCTCCAGACGTCTATCACCAGGTAGAGATACAGCCAGATCCCACGCACAGTGATGGGCAGATAGGTGATGTCCCAGCTCCAGGCCTGGTTCGCTCCTGAGGCCCTAAGCCGTGGAACGGGGCGCGGTTCCTGTGGTGGCCGTGCACGACCGCGACGGTGAACCTGGCCATGGGCATGGAGTACTCGGTAAAAGCTGCTCTCCGAGCCGTAGACGCGGTCTTCTCCGGAGGAGTTGTACAGCCCCTGATCGGCCAGTGCTGGCACGATCTGCCTTGGTGGCAGTGAGGCGTACTCCGCTTGGTTGCAGGTGAGCAGGATGCGTTGGCGCTCCTCATCGCTCAGCTTGTGCGAAACCAGGCGTGGGCTGCCTTTGCGGCGATCGTGACCATCGCCATCAGCGATCAAGGCCTTCCGCCAGCGCTTGAGGGTGCGCAGACAGATGCCGATCTCGCTGCAGGCGCTGCCCAAGCCTGCACCAGCGGTATGGGCCTCGTAGATCAGCTCGATCGCCTTACGACGGTGAGCGGCGCTGGTCAGCCTTCCGCGTCCTCCGAGCAGAAGGCCTCCCACTTTTTTCGCAGCACCAGCAAGGCCGCCATCTCCGCCATGCCTTTCTCCTTGCGCTGCAGCTCCTTCTTGACAGCCTTGATCTCACGCTGGTCCTGGGCACGGAGCTTTTCCAGCTCCTTCTGCTCTTTCAAGGTGAGCACTGGCTTTTCATTGGCATCCTGAGCCGCCTGACGCCAACGCTCCACCTGCTCCGGATACAGGCCCCGTTCCCGGCAGTAGGTGCTGAGCTCGGTGGCGTTCAACCCAGCGGTCTCCAATACCACCGTGAATTTGTCGGCCGCACTCCACCCCTCAGGTTCCTTCTCGGATGCCGGCACCACCTCTCCCTGCAACCGCCAGGTCTTCCTCCAGTTGTAGAGGGTGACCACGTGAATTCCCAGCTCTGCTGAGATCTGGGCCACGCTCTGCCGCATGGGCGGACTCATCCGCCTCCTCACATCAGCCTTGACGGCCTCGCTGTAACGACGCATTGCTCATATCCCTAAGCCCCCGGGTGTGCTGATCAGAGGGGTGACAACTTTCCTGAAATCGGGGGCTGCTGAGTTCAGAGCACTTCTCCGTGGATGGCACCTTGCAGCGGACCTGGGCCTCCCCAGCTCACTTGAGCGCATCGATGGTCTGGATGACGGACCGCCACCACACAGCGGTGGCAACGGATTTGGCAGTAGCGCTACTGGTGGCAATAAACGTGCCAAAGGGGGTTTTCACGGTCTGCTGCTTTCGAACCAGACCCACCGTTCCACTAGCGATGGAGAGGCCCGTCTGTTCAAAAAGGCTCCTGGTGTTTGTGTCTTTCTGAGCTTCATGGGGCACGGCGTCATGGAGAACCGCAATGGACTGGCGGTGGCCAGCGAAGTCAGTCAAGCCACAGGCTGAGCTGAACGAGAAGCCGCGATCCGGATGGCCTGATCTCTCAAGGGTGCCCACCAGAAAACCCTCGGAGCCGATAAGGGATACGACACCAGGCAGTTCGTGGCTGACCTGCGCATCAGTGGCATCACGCCTCATGTGGCTCAGAACATCAGCCGCAGCGGTGGATTAGCGATTGATGGCCGCACTGCTCGCCATCAGGGCTACGCCCAATCGATCAACGTCAGCAAGCGAATCGAACAGGTTCGTGGCTGGATCTAGACGTAGTCTTCTCCGAAGGAGTAGCAATCAGCCGGCTTGAGGCAACTCAAGACCCGAGGCCGAACCAAGGTGGCAGCGGTGTTCCGGTTGCATGTGGTGGCCTACAACCTGATCCGGATCACCAACCTGCTCAGATCCCAGAGCCAGCAGGGGGCGATGGCATGAACGCGCCGAACAAGGGGGAAATGGCCCAGGAGACCAGAACCGCGTCAGGTCAACCGAACCTTGAAGCAATGCATGCGAGCCGCAGAGCAGAGGTCAACCTGATTGACGCGACGCTCTTTCGGTCACGAACAGGGCACAAGCCCTTGTTCCCCTCGCTTTTTCACCAGCCCCCCTAGTGTCAGCACTCCAGGCCCCAGGGCCTATGCACCAAACGACGCAGGGCTTCTGGGGTGGTTCGCATGCGGGTGTGAATGAAGTCGGCCGTAGGCCATACAGGTGTCTGGCCTTTGCTAACCGCCACGGCTGCTGTTAGCGACCAGTTCCACGACCCTGCTGGTGCCTTGGCAATTTAACTTAATGAACTCTGGCGTTTCTTTCGCCCCTAAAATGCTGCGGAAGTTACGGTCTTGGTCGATCTCCTGATCGCTTGCCATGAAAGGCATGTGGCGCTTCCCAGGCAGCTGATCGCCGATCTGCCAAATTCCTCAGTTGGGTCTTACCCGTCAGCAGGAATTAGGCCCCCTCCTCTGTGAGCTGCCGAAAAACGCTTGCTGAGTGTGGACATATCCCGTGGATCAGCACCCCCTCAAGATCCAGCGTCCTCAACAGCTCCTCGTGGGCTTTGCCCTCGCTGGAGTCTTGGCTGTCCTAGGCCTTCTGGGCTAACGCGACGCCGAGTGCTTGGTCATATAGCGTCACCTGGGCGACAAACCGATGGTTGCCATTTTTGGTCTCGATTTCGGAGTTCTTCGGGATCTTCCTCTCATACACTAATTGATACAAGCTCTCTGCCACCCCTGGGATCTGGCTGTCCATCTACGCTTGCAGCACCTCACAGACTTTCTGCAGATGGGCTTGTTAAACAGGTAGAGAAACGAAGCATCTGATGGCCAGCACTTGAAATCGAAGCCCAGGGCCTGTTTCAGCGCTTCCCCGTGCCGTTCCGAAAGCCCCCAGATCGCTGGAGCTTTTGCATCCGCTAAGGATCCCGAGCCGTCCTAGCAGCAGGAACCACTTCGGTTATCGCACCTCGAGCCGGTAGCGCCCATCCGGAATAGCTTTTAGGAATTCACCAGTTGTACCGGTGTGTCCTTATCGTCTGAAACGGATTACATGTTGAGCATTGCCAGCGGTGAGACCCACCGACCAAAAGCTACGCTGACAATGCCCCAGCCGACTTGGTGGATTCACTTTTAGACGGCCCTGTCGAGTAGGCAGACAGCTCTGTTGGCGAAAAGCTTGCAAGTCGTGAATGGTCTCAAGGCGAACGAGCCGCTCAACTAGGTAGCACTGGTAGGAGTCGCCATTGGCTTGCATGAGTTCTTAGCGCAGCCCGTTATGAGCGTGGTCAGGAAGCGGCTCCTAAAAGTTCTTATCTTTTGCGTCTTGTCCTCGAGCTCTTTTTTTAAGAAATCCTGGCTCTTTTTAATGAACCTTGGCTCGCGTGCCTGCTGTAAAAACCGACACGTTGGCGGCAATGGTATAATTGTGTTTGCAGGTACGCCTATGACTGGGAAGAACTAGCCTGTCGACTAGTTTGTGGCTGTGAATAATTATTACGCGCATCCATTCGTAAGGACTGTGCGCCGAAAGCCCTGTCCGGTAAATGATACACTGGTATAGCATTTCCTAGTGTTAACTTAGGATTTAATATGCTTGCACGCGGCACTAAGCAGGCCTTTTATAACTTCGCGGGACCCCTGATGAAGTGGAATGGATGGGTATATCGTGCTCTTCATTCTGCGAGGGCGATCAAGAATCGGCCAGTCAGGCTCCATCTAGGTCCAGGCCAAAAGGGGTATCTGACTGGATGGATTAATATCGATGCTAACATATTCTCAGCAAAATGCGATATTTGGCTGGATCTGCGCAATCAGCTACCCTTTCCCGATAACAGCGTTGACGCTGTTTATTCGCACCACATGATTGAGCACCTATCTGATATAGAGCAGCATTTGCGTGACGTCTTCCGCGTCCTAAAGCCTACTGGTGTCTACCGCGTGGGCGGACCAAACGGTGATATGGCCATCGCTAAGTTTTTGGAAAATGATCATGATTGGTTCATAGACTGGCCCGATAAATACGAGAGTATCGGAGGGCGGTTCGCCAATTTCATTCTCTGCCGAAATGAACATTTGACGATTCTGACGCATAGCTTACTGGCTGAATTGGCTGGCCGAGTGGGGTTTGATATGGTAAAATCACATTTGCCAATTACCGGAAGTGACTATCCTGAATTGTTCGTCGAATGTTTTGCCCAAGAGCATGAACGAACTCCCGAGGCACCGCATACGCTGATTTTGGAAATGGTGAAGAAAGCTTGATTATCTCTAATCTTGTTGTACCTATTTTGATGTTTTGAGACAAACCTTGCCACTTGCTGTATTGATGATCGCGCGCAATGAGGAGCACAATATATCCGCAGTCATGGAAAACCTCTCCGGCTTTGCTGCTGAAGTTTTTTTGGTTGATAGCTACAGTGTTGACCGGACTGTGGATCTAGCGCTTGCTTACGGTGCGTATGTCGTTCAGCGCGAATTTATTGATTTTGGCGATCAGTGGAATTTCGCGGTTTCAGGTGCGCTTCCAGTTACCCAGCCTTGGACAATGAAGCTCGATCCTGATGAGCGCTTGACTGAGTCACTCAAGCATCAAATCCGCGCAGCTCTATCTGAGAATGTAGCTAGTGCGATTAGTTTTCCTCGGCGGCTGTGGTTCATGGGTCGACCATTGCCAGTCCGGAATGAGGTTCTGCGGATTTGGCGAACGGGTACTTGTAAGTTCACTGATAGCAAGGTCAACGAACATCCTGTGGTTACTGGTATTCACCTCCGCCTGACGGCGGAACTAGAGCACTATGACAGCCCGACCCTGCATCACTGGTTCGACAAGCAGAATTATTACAGTACTGCTGAGGCCTACATCGCTTTCACCGGGCAAGGGCGTACCGCTCGGCCGCATTTTTGGGGCTCGAATCTGGAGCGGCGTGCATGGCTGAAGGTTGCGTACAATTACCTGCCGGCACGTCACTTGTTGATGGAACTTTATTGCTTGCTCGTGCTTGGGGCTTGGCGCTGCGGCCGAGTGGGTTTAATTTGGGCACGCATGCGTGGTGAAGTTTTTCGAATGCGTGAACTAAAATATTTAGAGATGCATTGGCAGTGCGAAGCCTATGATGCCCCTCCACGCTCGAAGGGCAACCCTCATCCAATGGCGCTCCAGGTTAAGTCAGGTAACTCGAAATAGATGTGAATGGAAAAAATTAGGAGAGCTTTTCGTGACCTTTTAGGCTGGGACAGCTGGATTTACCGATTTTGTGCGGAATCTTTTAACTTTACGATGCTGTTGTGGTATGAAAGCCTGGTTACGGCGCTTGCGCTCCAACGTCTGGCTAGATCTGCCCCAGGCGGCGATGCCGAGGCACTTCGTTTTGTGCGGCTAATTCACCCTTTCTACATACGACCTGGTACCAAGGACGTCCTGGTGGCGTTGAACAATTTTGTTCGTGAGGAATACGGCGCGATCTGCAGGCTGTCCGACCCACGAGTGCTGATCGATGCGGGTGCGTATATCGGTGATACTTCTGCTTATTTCTTGTCGCGGTTCCCTGGGCTGAGGGCTATTGCACTTGAACCTATGCCTGAGAATTTTTCACAAGCGTATCGCAACCTCGCTCCATATGGCGACAGGGTCGATCTTCGCCAAGTGGCGCTGACCGCAGATGGGGACATGGTTCTTATGTCTGGAATGCAGACGGGCGCATGTATCTCTGCAACAGGGAGTGTCGAAGTTGCCTCGCAAACTATTCCTCAGATTTTGAATAGTTTGCCCGAAGGCCGTATTGACATCTTGAAGATGGATATTGAAGGTGCAGAGAAAGAGATCTTTGCTCAATCGCCCGAGCTCTGGCTAGATCGAGTTGGCATGATGATCGTGGAAACCCATGGTCTCGAGACTACTAATGCGTTCCTTGGGGTGCTGAAAGAAAATCGTTGGTCGGCTCAGCGCTTCCGTAATCTCTATTTTTGTAGCAAGTCGTGAAAACCACACTATGAAACAGATCTTTCAGTCTCTTTCTAATGGCGCCACTGAATTGTCAGACCTGCCCTCTCCTTCAGTCCCCTGTGGGCACCTTCTGATACGTACAGCTTGTTCGCTGGTGTCTGCCGGCACGGAGCGCATGCTCGTGGACTTTGGTAAAGCGAGTTGGGTTGAGAAAGCACGTCAGCAACCAGACAAAGTGCGGCAGGTGCTTGAGAAAGCTCGTACCGACGGTCTTATAACAACGATTCACGCAGTTAAGGCTAAGCTCGATGAGCCGTTACCCCTCGGCTACTCCAATGTGGGTACCGTAATAGCTGTGGGTTCAGGGGTTTCAGGATTCCAAGTTGGTGATCGTGTCGCTTCCAATGGCTCCCATGCTGAGCTGGTATCTGTCCCCCAGCATCTCTGCGCTCCTATCCCCGCCTGGGTGAGCGATGAAGCTGCATCTTTCACGGTGCTGGCTTCCATCGGGCTTCAAGGCATCCGCTTGGCTCAGCCCACCCTCGGTGAAGCCTTCCTGGTGATTGGTCTTGGCCTGATCGGCCTACTTACTGCTCAGCTGCTTGCGGCCCAGGGTTGCCGTGTTTTCGGTCTTGACCCCGATCCTGCGAAGTGTGCACTCGCTGAAGAACTGGGTGTTTCTGTTCTCAATCTTTCCTCGGGATCAGACCCTGTAGCTTGGTGCTACGAGCACACCAGTGGCATTGGCGTGGATGGTGTGTTGATTACTGCCGCCACCTCCTCCAGTGAGCCGGTGCACGTGGCCGCCCAGGCTTGCCGCCAGCGCGGGCGCATCGTGTTGGTCGGTGTCACCGGCCTTGAGCTGCGCCGCGATCTCTTCTACAAAAAAGAGCTCTCCTTCCAGGTGAGCTGTTCTTACGGACCGGGCCGCTACGACCCAGTCTATGAGCAACAGAGCCACGATTATCCCATTGGTTTTGTGCGTTGGACGGAGCAGCGCAACTTCCAGGCCGTGCTCCATGCCTTTGCCACAGGCTCACTGCGCACCGAATCGCTGATCTCACACCGTTTCCCAATTGAGCAGGCAGCCGCCGCCTACGAGCTGCTCAGCAGCCCCGAGCCCTCTCTAGGCATCCTGCTCCAATACCCCGGCACTGCCAATCTCCGGCACACGATCGCCCTGCCTGCTGAGCCCGCTGCTGCTGGTTCCCGTGCTTTCCGCCAAGGCCAGCCGTTGTTGGGGGTCATCGGGGCGGGCAACTACGCCAGCCGCATGCTGATCCCGGCTTTCGCCAAGGCTGGTGCACGCTTCCACACCCTCGCCGCCTCCAGCGGCATCGGCCCGGTGCACGTGGGCCGCAAGTTCGGCTTCCGTCAGGCCAGCACCGACGTGCCGGCCCTGTTGGTCGATCCCAGCTGCAACACCGTGGTGATCGCCACCCGCCACGACAGCCACGCATCCCTGGTGCAGCAGGCTCTGGCCGCCGGCAAACACGTGTTCGTGGAGAAACCCCTCTGCCTCACCGCCGAGGAGCTCACCGCCATCGAAGCAGCATACACCGGCAAGCAGCTGCTGATGGTGGGCTTCAACCGCCGCTTTGCGCCGCTGCTGATTGATCTCCAGCAGCAGCTCCGGCGCCTCAGCGGACCCAAGGCGTTCGTGTACACCTGCAACGCCGGCGCCATCCCCGCCGACCACTGGACCCAGGACCCCGCCCTCGGCGGCGGCCGCCTGCTCGGTGAGGCCTGCCATTTTCTGGACCTGTTGCGCCACCTGGCTGCCAGCCCTATTGAAGATCTGCAACTGCTCAACGCCGCCGACACCAAGCCCTGCCCAGACACCTTTTCCCTCCAGCTGCGCTTTGCCGATGGCTCCATCGGCACCGTGCACTACTTCGCCAATGGCAGCAAGGCCTTCCCCAAGGAGCGACTGGAGGTTTTCGTCGCCGGCAAGGTGCTGCTTCTCGACAACTACCGCAAACTCCAGGCATGGGGCATCCCCGGCTTCCGCACCCGCCGCCGCCTCTCCCAAGACAAAGGCCAGCAGGCCTGCTGTGCTGCGTTTCTTTCCGCTATCAAAGGCGGTGGCCCGGCTCCGATCCCAGCGGAGGAGCTGTTTGAGGTGCAGCGGTGGATGCTGGAGGCTGTAAACACGTGAGCACCTGCTGCATCCTTGGCCTTGGTTACATCGGCCTGCCCACCGCGGCTGTGCTCGCCCGCGCTGGACATCGGGTGATCGGTGTGGATGTGAATGCCCAGGTGGTGGCCACTGTGAACGAGGGCCGCATTCATATCGTGGAGCCCGATCTTGATCAGGCGGTGGCTGCTGCTGTGGCCTCCGGTGCCCTCTCGGCCCAGCTCACACCGGCCCCCGCCGATGTGTTCCTCATCGCCGTGCCCACCCCCTTCCGCTGCGGCGCCGACGGCATCCCCCAGCCCAACATCGACTATGTGCTCGTCGCAGCCCGTGCCATCGCGCCGGTGCTGCGCCCTGGCAATCTCGTGCTGCTGGAATCCACCTCGCCGGTGGGCACCACCGAGCAGTTGGCTCAGGTAATCGCTGAAGTGTGCGGTCTGAGCAGCGAGCAGCTCCACATCGCCTACTGCCCTGAGCGGGTTCTGCCTGGCCGGATTCTCCAGGAGCTGATCAGCAACGACCGCGTGATCGGTGGCCTCACCTCCGCTGCTGCCGCCGCCGGCCAAGCCTTCTACGCAAGCTTCTGCAAGGGCCAGCTGCTAGCCACCATGGCCCGCACCGCTGAGCTGGTGAAGCTCACTGAGAATAGCTTCCGCGATGTGAACATCGCCTTTGCCAACGAGCTTTCACTGGTGTGCGATCACCTCGATATCAACGTGCGTGAACTGATCCGCCTCGCCAACTACCACCCCCGGGTGAACGTCCTCCAACCCGGCTGTGGCGTGGGGGGCCACTGCATCGCTGTGGATCCATGGTTCATCGCCGCCGCCGCCCCCCACTGCACCCCCTTGATCCAGTCAGCTCGTCGTGTGAACGACGGCAAGAGCCGCTGGGTGATCGAGCAGGTACAGGCCCGCGCCGCAGCCCTGGCAGAACAGCTCGGTCGCTCGGCTCGCATCGGCTGCCTGGGCCTGGCCTTCAAGCCGGATGTGGACGATCTGCGCGAATCGCCCGCGCTGCACATCGCCACCGAACTCCTCGTAGCCGGGCTCGATGTGCTCGCTTGTGAGCCCAACCTCATCGATCATCCCACCATCAAGCTCCATCCCCTTGAGCAGGTGCTGGTCGAAGCTGATCTCCTTGTGTTCCTGGTGGCACACAGCCCCTTCAAGGACCTGGATTTGACCGGACGGGCTGTGTTTGACCTCTGCGGGGTCACCGAGCAAGCGTGAGGGCCTTAATCAGGCGCTCCGCGAACTGGGCAGTGCAGCGTCGCTTGCTGCGCACGCTGGTGGACATTGGCCCGCGGCGGCTACTGCGTCGGCTGCGCTACGAGTTGCGCCAGCGTGTTGATCGCCTGCTGCCCTCCAAGCTGGCTCTGGCGCTGGCCCGTGGCCAGGGGCCACCGCCCGCTTGGCGGTTTGATAGATCTGCGTTAGCCACCACGCCTCCTCCCACTTTCCCCAGCCAAGAGATAGCGGCAAGTGGCATCAGCTTCACGTTCCTGAACGAGCAACGCCAGCTGGATTGGCCCATCAGCTGGAACTATCCGGCCTGGCCACGCCTCTGGCAGTTCCATATCCACTATTTCGACTGGGCCCGCCAGTGGCTCGATTCAGCCCTCTCAACCGGTCAGTGGCCTGCCGAGGCCTGGGCCCTGGAGCCGTTGCTGGACCAGTGGATTGCGGCCAATCCACCTGGGTGGGGGGATGGCTGGCACAGTTACACCCTCTCTCTGCGTAGCCGCAACTGGATTCAGCTCTTCCGCCACTGCCCGCCGCTGGCCACCGCGCCGCGTTTGCAGTCTCTCTGGCAGCAGCTCTGCTGGTTGCAGGCTCACCCCGAGCATTGCCACGGGGGCAACCACTGGCTCGAAAACCTCACCACCCTGGCTATTGGGGGGCTCCAATTCGAGGGTGATGCAGCTCAGGCCATGCACTGCCGAGCCATGACCCTGCTGCAGCAGGAACTGAGCGACCAGCTGCTCCGTGATGGAGGCCATCAGGAACGTAGTGCCAGCTACCACCTTCTGATGATCGATCGCTTGGTCGAGCTGGGGGACTTGCTTCAGGCTCGCCGCCATGCACTACCCAGTTGGCTGTCACAGGCTGTGGAGCGGATGGTTGTTTGGGCTGCAGCCATTAAGCTCGAAGGAGGTGGCTTCCCGCGCTTCAACGACAGTGCTGCTGATGCCTGTCGGCCATTGGGTGCAGTGTTGGCGTCAGCACAACGCTATTCAGCTCAGGCAGCACTCCACAGGTCTCGGCCGGGTAATCAGTCTCAGGCAGCCCTGATGGATCTGCCCGAGACCGGCTGGACCTTGCTGCGGCCAGGCCAGGGCTGGGAGCTGGCGTTCAAGTGCGGGATCCCTTGCCCTCCACATCTCGCCGCCCACGCCCATTCCGATCTGCTGAGCTTTGATCTCTGGCACCACGGCCAGCCCGTGATCGCGGAAGTGGGTACGAGCGTTTACGGCTCGGGACCCGATCGGCAGTTGGAGCGCAGCAGTGCTGCCCACAACAGTCTTCAGCTGGGCCTTCCAAAACCGACGGCCCCCTACGGGACATGGGAAGACGAGACAGACTGGATTGAACCAGTCGATGTCTGGGCTGGATTTCGAGCCGGCCGCAAGGCCCAGCCCCATAGCCGCAGTCACGGCTGCAGCGGCCCCTGGCTCTGGGCCGCGGGCAGCCACGACGGCTACCACTCCATCGCTGCCCAGCACTTCCGCTGGCTGGGCCTACGCCTCTCCCCTTCCCATAAGCCAGTGCTGGTGGTTGTTGAGGCAATCACCGCCTCCCAGCCCCTGCACTGGCGTGGCTGGTGGCATCTCGGTCCGGGCCTCTCCTCATCTCTGTCGGAGCTCGGGCTGCAGTGGCACTCTTGGCCCGAGCTCGCACCATCGCAACAACAAACGACTGACGGATATATCGCCGCCGGCTTTGGCCATCGCCAGTCACGCTCAGTCTTAAGGAGGTTCGGTTCCACACCAGCTGGTCGGCATCTGCTGATCAGCGTGCTTGCTCCCCAAGGTGTTCAGATTGGATGCTCCGCCACGGCCTCCGACGATGGCTCGCTGTTTCTCACTGATCTCGGACGCATTTATTGGAGCTGGCCCGATTCCCTGAATCAACAGTCTTCGCTGCCGATCCCCCGTGTCTTGATTGAGGCCTGATTGCCCCCCGCCTGTTGATCCATGGTCCGCCTTCAGCCCCGTAACTCCATGATGCGACGCATCCTCTTCTTTTCTTTTCATTATCCACCAGACCAAAGTGCAGGTGCTGTTCGTACCAGTGCTCTCGTGCACGAGTTGGTTGAACAGGATCCATCTGTTCAGGTCACGGTTTTCTCCAGCGTGCCGCGTCGTTATGGGGTTAAAGCTGAGGGCGCCACGCTGCATACTTTGGAGCAGGATCGGATCCGAATCCGCCGTTTTTGGATCCCTTTCTTTGGGCAGGGACCCATCGCCTCGGTTTTGTCGTATGCATTCTATTTCGCTCAAGCTGTTCCCGCTGCTATCTGGCTGCGACCTCGCGTCATTGTTGGTACCAGTGCCAAGCTTCTGACATCCTTCGTGGCCGCCTGTGCCGCCCGCTTCACCGGAGCTGATCTGTATATCGACTTTAGGGATACCTTCGCCGATAACTTCTTTTATTTCTATCGATGGCATAAGCGCATCTTGCTTCAGAGCGTCATCATGGCAATCGAGAATCTCGTCTTGCGTTGCGCTCGTTCGATCAACATGGTTTCCATTGGCTTCAAAGATGCTTTTGTGGGATGGGAGCGCATTCTGCTTAAATATTCAATCTCTCTCACGAATTACCCCAATGGCATTCAGCGTGCTTTTCGGAGCCGAATTGAAACAATGGTAAGTCATCATTGTGCTGAAGACGGGATTTATCGGATTGCCTATGCCGGTAATCTGGGGGAAGGTCAAGACATTTTAGGGCTTCTCAATGATCTTGCCTGTCGCCCCGATCTCCAGCAACGAATGCGCGAGGGACGAATTCGTTTCGATATCTTCGGCTCTGGCGCACAGGCTAAGGCGCTGCAGGCTCTGACTGCAGAGGGAGACGCTGAAACACCTCCAGGTCCTTTGGGGCATCTTGTCTGCTACCGCGGCTTGCTTCCCCGCGACGAGATTGAAAGCATTTACGCCCATACTGACTGTCTGATGCTTCAGTTAGGGCTATACAGTTCGTTGTCGATGGTGATTCCAACCAAGATTTTCGAATATGCCGCAACTCCCTATCCGATTCTGTTCGGAGCTTCGGGCTTCACGAGTTCTTTTATTGAGCAGATCAGCGGCACGATAAGATTTGACCAATGCAATGCCGAAAGCTTTCTCGCCGCCATTCAGCGCGCACGTACAGCCAAGGTGAACCAAGAGAAACGTAATAAATTCCTTGATCGTTATGACGCCGGTAGGATTTACTCTGATTACGCTCGTCATATCCTGGGGCTTGAGGTTGCCGTGCCTTCGCTGGGCGCACAGGCGACTTCTATGCCTTCGCAGGTTATCTAACTTAATGATGTATTATAAATGAAGTCTTTTGGTTGATTTGGTTGATTTGGTTGATAATGTGACCTTGTTGGATAGGCTTCACTTTGCTGGTCTGATATTCCCGGCTGTCTACATCTACTTGCGGGCCGCTATGTCTAGTCAGTGGTTTGCATTATATGTTTGGCCCTCTGTCGGGAAAGTTGGAACCTCTCCATTTTCGTCACTTACGCCTCCTCCTCCTTTGCCGCCCGGCCGCTGCTCTACGTCCTGCTCCTCTGACGTGACCCCCTTTATTGTTCCAGGCGCAATGAGAGCGGGTGGTTATGCAGCAGCTATTTGAGCTGCCTTCAGGGGCGTACGCCCCTGGAGGTCGGAATTTGGCCTGAAGGTTGTTGTACTCCCAGCGCCAGCGGTTGGCCAAGCCCTGAGCCTGGCCACCGTGGCAAACAGTTCAGTCATAAGGAGCTCATCCATGAACCGGCTGTTGAACGACTCGGCAAACCCGTTCTGCCATGGGGAGCCTGGCTCGATGTAGGCGGTTGTGGTGCCGCTGTCTTTGCACCAACGCCGCAGTGCGTGGGCAATGAACTCGGGGCCGTTATCGCTGCGGATGAATGCCGGTGCTGGGTAGAGGCTGAGGAGTTCCTCCAGCACCGTAAACACGTCTTTGGCCTTGCAGCGTCGTCCGACGCGGATCGCCAGGCACAAACGGCTGTGCTCATCGATCATGTTCAGGAACTTCAGCCGCTGACCATCGGCGGTGGCATCGAACTGGAAGTCCATGGCCCAGACCTGATGCGGGTGCACGGCTTGGTGACGCCGCCCGGAGCCGTCGGCTGGACGAGCCCGCTTCTGCTTTCTCTGTGTAGGGCGCTGGAGCCCTTCCTCGCGCCAGAGGCGGTGAACCCGCTTGTGGTTCACTCGCCCGCCCTCTCGCCGCAGTACGCGGTATGCCACCCGCCATCCCCAGCGGATGTGCTCGTCTGCGATCTCCCGGAGACGCCGCCGCAGCTTCGCTTCCTCAATGTCGACAACCTTGCCGGCATGTCGTTGCGTGCTGCGGTGTTAGCCCACTACCCTGCAGGCGAACCGCTGTGATACCCGGAACATGGCGCGCAGGGCCACCACGGCCTTGCGACGTCGCTCCGGGCTCAGAAGTTTCCCTCCGCCAACTCCTACGGCTTCGCCGGGCCTACGGCTAGAGCATCGCCTTCTCCAGTTCAGCCTCGGCCAGAAGTTTCTTGAGGCGGGCGTTCTCCTTCTCCAGTTGGGTGAGCCGCTTGGCCTCCTCGGCCTGCATCCCGCCGTACTGCTGCTTTCAGCGGTGATAGGTCGGCTGGGTGACCTCAATGGCACGGCAGACATCGGCAACGGTCTTGCCCTGGGTGATCAGCTGCTCAGCGGTCTTGAGCTTGCGGATGATCTGCTCAGCTGTGTGGCGGATTCGTTTCATGGTGAAGTCCCCGGCGCAGTCTGGCCGGATGAGAACTCTCATTCACCGTGGATGGATTGCCAGGGGCCACGTCAGCGCAGCAAGTTGGCGTCCAACGATCGACAAGAAAGTGCAGCTATACCCGATGGAGCAGAGGATTCTGCAAATGAGGTAAGAGAATGCGTGGCCCGCCAAGCTCAACAGCAAGCTCGAAGCAATTAGGGCTTGTGCGAAGCAGTAGCAATCGTGTTCAGCTCCGCCACCAACTCGACACAACTTGGCAAATGCCCAACGAGTCCGAGATGTGATCTCCCTGTTGGATGCCCTGGTGCTCTCGCTTACCGAACTCAAGCGCCATCTGCTTTGGCTGCTTTGAGGATCGACGCGCCGCTCAGATTGACGACGGCCCTGCATCAAAAGCTTCCACAATCCTGAGCACTTGATGCGCGATGTTCAACGCCTGATCGGCATCGACCGGATCGAATAGATCAGAGGGGGGCGTGGCATCGAGCGGGTAGCGGGATTGAATCGCCATTCGGCTGAGGCTCCGGAGCGGCAGTTCACTAATCTCATTGGTATCAAGGCCTGCCTCTTCCAGGCGCCGCACAAGATCATTCAGCACATGCGTGTGAGGTGGTTCGATTCCTAGCTCCAATAAGGCGCCTCTTAGAGCTTTTTCGGCCCCTTCGGATGCGTAGTAGCAAGACTGGGCCAGAAAGCCGTTCTCGCGTGCCAACTGGGCGAGATCCAGGTCGTTGCGGGCTTGGCGCAACCAGGCATCCGGGCGGGAATTCATGGTTGAACATCGAGAATCGGTTGGGCATCGCGGGCCACATGGCGCCAGATGATCGATGGGTGCTCAGGCAGTTGGCGCCAGGCCTCACGATCCAACGCGATCACATCCTGGGCAAGCCCGTGATCCAGCAGCACATCCGCCCAGCGCTCCGCTTCAGTTGTGGTGGCTGACACCACCAGTAAGTCTGTTTCAGAGAGACCATCCCAGTTGCCCCGCGCCCTGGAGCCGAACAAGTAGATCTGATCGGGTTTGACATGCATTCCCTCGGAATGTGTGCTCAGCAGCGTGTTGATGCTCTGCTTGAGCTTCTCCAGCCAGCGAGCATGGCGTTGCTCGCGCAGCTCTTGAAGGCTGGTCATGGGATGGGTGCCCTTGCGCCCTGGTGGATGGTGTCATTCTGATCGCGCTGCCACAGGCACACCCCGGCTCGTTCGATGTGCTCTCTTAAGCCCTCGTGGCTGATCAGGTGATCCAGCTGCAGATCGATACGCCAGGGCAGCAGCAGATCATCCAGCTGAGCGCCCAGCTGTAGGAGCTGCTCCAGGGTCATCGCAGGGGCAGTAAGGTACAGATCCACATCCGATCCAGAGCGATAGCGGCCCAGGGCCCGGGAGCCGTAAAGCACCACCCGTTGCACAGGCGTTTGCTTCTGGATCTCTGCCAACATCTCGCGTGAGGCTTCGCTCGTCAAACCGGGAATACTCATCTCTGCCTGGCTCGGCTCTGCATCGTGGTTTGCAACTCCTGTAGAGCAGGTGCGTAGTTTTCAAGGATCAGCTTGGCAATCTCGCGCGCGAGGGCTGGGTTGTAGGTGTGGCTGGTGAGATTGCGGCTGCGGATCATCGCCATCCATGTGGCTTCGCTCCCTGACGGAAGGAGTTCTCGCACCACCGCCTCACGCACGGCATCGCGTGAGCCACTGATGCCGCTCACCCCTTGGTCTGCCAGGAAGTCTTTGAGTAAGAGCCAGCTCAGTTCATGGCTGAACTCAAAGGCTTGGATTAATCCCTGCTCTTCGAGTTCAGACAAGTCGCGTTCCTGAGCAATGGCGACCGCGCGTTGCAGCATGGCCAGGGCCCGCCCGTAATTCTCGAGGCGCTGCAGCCAGCGGATGTCGGCATCGGCCATGGAGCTTGCTGATCGCACCTGCCAGTCTGACGGCCTCAATTCGAAAAACCGGGTTTGCCAGCATCTGGACCTCACGGGTGTAGGCACAAAAGGGCGACAAAGTCTTGAAATCCGGAGGCGTAGACACAAAAACTCATTTTTTGTTGTCACTTTATGCGGCTATACCCATTCTGTGATCTTGCATGTCTTGTCGTGGTGGTTTCTGGGTTGTGCTGGGGGCAGGCCTGTTCCCGGGTTGTAGATCCCGGGAGACCCGAGGGGAGATCCTTCGTTCTGTCACCTGCTCACCCGTTCCGTGGTTCCACGGATGCCCTTGCCTTCCAGGGGGTCCAGCCTGGATTCAGGGTTTGGGCTGGCTACGCTGGTGTTGGGACTTGACCGTCAAGGCTGGATCACGGTTTTTGCCGTCCTGCTTGTTGCCCTGATCACGCTGTTGTCGAGCTACAACCATGTCGACTTCCTGGGAGCCGCTTCCATCGATCTACCGCAGCAAGCAGGAATTCCTTGCATCGCTGCCGCCGTGGCGACGGCTTTTGCAGAAGCTCAATTGGCGTCCAACGATCGACAAACGAGTGCAGCAATACGAGCTCGAGCAGAGAATTCTGCAAATGAGGAAAGAGAACGCGCGGCTCGCCGAGCTCAACTGCAAGCTCGATGCAATCGTGCTCAACTCTGCCACCAACTCGACCCCAGCGAAGCAAACGCCCAGCGAGTCAGAGATTTGATTTCCCTACTGGATGAGTACGGCGCGTTGGCTTGAAGCAAGCGCGAGTTTGTCGGCTCAGCCTGGATCAAACAGGCGCCGGCCATCGGTGCGGCGAGCCGCATTCCGGCTGAACTGGCTCACGCTCGGATTGGGCACCAGTGGATCCACGTGGGCCACCTGCTGCCACAGCTCCCGTGGCGCCCAGCTCACGCTGTGCAGCACGCGGTCGTGCTTGATCACGTGGCACCAATGGCTGGAGCCGCACTGCGGGCAGAACAGCTCTTCCAGCCACTCGTTGCTCAGCACCAGCACCGGGTAGGCATCGATCACCAGTTGCGCCTTCTTGTGGGACATGCCCCGTGCCTTGAGCTCCTCAGGGCTCAGCAAATGCAAGAAATACTTTTTGCCATTGCCCTCGATCCGCTGCTCCGGGTGGGCCGGGCAGAACAGCTCGCGCTTGCGGGAGCGCCCGCCGCGTTGGCGCTTGGGTGGTGTGTGATCGGACGTGGCGAGTGTTTCGGGTCCGTGATCTGTCATCCAGGCGGGCGCACCTGCATCCATGACAACGCATCCAGGGCGATGGTGTGGCGGCGGCTTTGAATGACGACAGGTTTGGGGTTGGGCCCATGCACAGCACGATCACGAGCCAAGGCGAGACTCCCATCCGCGAGCGTTTGCTGGAAGAGTGTGGACCTAGGGCGTGAGTGATGGAGCTGGCCCTGGGGTGAAGGGAGCCAGTCGAACAGGTCAAGGCTTCCTAAGATGACGTCATCTGATGACGCAATCACCCGTGCGAACCATCATCGATTTGCCGGAGGCTGAGCGCTCTTTGCTCGATGCTCAGTGCCGCCAGCAAGGGATTTCCCGTGCTGAGGCCATGCGTCGGGCCCTCAGGCTCTGGTTGGATCAGCAAACACCGCAAAGCGCTTCGGTGTTTGGCTTATGGCGTGATCGTCCCGGGGATGCTCTTGAGCTGCAGCAGGCCCTCCGCGATGAATGGGAACGCTGATGCGGCTCTGCCTTGACACGAACATCCTCATTGATGTGCTCAAGGGAAAGTCTTGTGCCCTGGCCTGGCTTGAGCAGCAGCAGCGCCCAGCCATCAGCGTGATCACCTGGATGGAGGTTCTGGTGGGCTGTCAACCAGACGAAGCTCCTGTGGTGAAGCGTTGGTTAGAGGGGTTTGATCGGATTGCTGTGGATCCCTCTGTGGCCGAGGCGGCGGTGCTGTTGCGCCGAGAGCATGCCCTCAAGCTCCCTGACGCAATCGTCCTCGCCTCGGCTCAGTGCAGCGGCCTTGTGCTCGCCACGCGAAACACCAAGGATTTCCCTCTTCGTATAGGGGGTGTGCTGCATCCCTATGAGCTCTGAGCGCTGATGTGCAAAGGCTCAGCCGATAGGGTCAGATCAGGCACAACCTCCCATGAGCAACCCCGCGCCGCAGCTTGATTGCAACGCCGCCCTCAACGCTGTGGAGGGTGGCCCGATCGGGGTGTTGATCTGCGGCCATGGCAGCCGCAACCGTCAGGCAGTGGGTGAGTTTGCTCAGCTGGCGGAGGGATTGCGGGCCAAGCTGCCCGGCGTGCCGGTGGAATACGGCTATCTGGAGTTCGCGCGGCCGATCTTGCGCGATGGCCTCGAGAGCCTCCAGGCGCAGGGCGTGAGGCGCGTGCTGGCGGTGCCCGGCATGTTGTTTGCGGCCGGCCACGCCAAGAACGACATTCCCTCGGTGCTCAACACCTTCAGCGCCGAAACCGGCCTGCGCATCGACTACGGCCGCGAGCTGGGGGTTGACCTCAGCATGATCCAGGCCGCTGGTGCCCGGATTCGTGAGGCTCTTGATGCTTCCGATGTCGCCGCGGTGGGCCGCGGGGAAGTGCCGGTGCCTCTCAGCGACACGCTGCTGGTGGTGGTTGGTCGCGGCTCGTCGGATCCCGATGCCAACTCCAACGTGTCGAAGGTGGCGCGAATGTTGGTGGAGGGCTTTGGCTTTGGCTGGGGTGAAACCGTGTATTCGGGCGTCACCTTCCCGCTGGTGGAGCCGGGCCTGCGCCATGCCGTGAAGCTCGGCTTCCGCCGCATCGTGGTGTTCCCCTATTTCCTCTTCTCGGGGGTGTTGGTGAGTCGCATTCGCCAGCACACCCAGCTGGTGGCATCGGATCACCCGGAGCTGGAGTTTGTGGAGGCGAGCTATCTCGGCGATCATCCGCTGGTGATCAACACCTTCCTGGAGCGTGTGCAGGAGGTGGTGCGCGGTGAGACGCAGATGAACTGCTCCCTCTGCAAATACCGCGCCCAGGTGCTCGGCTTTGAAACCGAGGTGGGCGCCCCCCAGCAGAGCCATCACCACCACGTGGAGGGCCTCGTGGAGGCCTGCACCCTCTGCGAGCACGAGTGCACGGGCGCTTGTCAGCCCAACGGCGTCCCAATCCCGCTTGGCAACGCGCATGACCACTCTCACGGCCATTCGCACGATCACGGCCATTCGCACGAGCACAGCCACAGCCATACCCACGCGCCCTACCCCCACGCTGACCACCCGCTAGGGCCGCGCACCTTGTTCAAACCACAACAGAAATCCGAAGAAAACCCTGGCGTTTGAGCCCCTCATCCGTCTCGGTTGCAGCCGGGTCGCGCGAGACTCGAACCCATCAGTTGTGCTGATCAGTGGGCTGCTTCCCCTTGACGAGCGACGTTTTCCACAGGCCCAGTGGTTGTTTTCCGCAGCAAAGTGCAGGTGTGGTCATGCGTATCTGCGGTTTTGGGGATAGCCGCCTTTGTGTTCGGCTCGAACTTGACAGGTTTTGGGTCGTTTCTCGCCGCTGCGTCGCCTGAGCGGCCTTGTTCTCGCCAGGGCAGGGGTGGCCCGCAATCTCGCGATGTCTCGAGGTGATTTTGAGCTGTTGCAGCCGTTTTGACGGAGCCCGCCGCCCTGTGGATTGATGGCCCCATCCACCGAAGGAGATCGCTTGGAGTTCGAGCAGCAGGTGCAACTGGAGCAGTCGGCCCGCGATCACCTCAGCCGCTGCCTCGATCAGCACGACGCCGCTGGTGCAGCGTGCATCAGCCTCGAGGCCGAGGTGCCTGAAGCCCTGTTTGATGGCATGCGCGCCTTCCTGAGCAGCCGCCCCGAGTGGGATCAATACCGCGTGATCACCTCAGCCCTTGCCGGGTTCCTGTTTCAGAACGGCTGCAGTGATCGCTGCGTGGCGCAGCACTATCTCAACGGCTTGTTCATGAAGCCGGGTGAGTGAGTACCCCGCGCTAGGAGCACACAAAAAAGCGGGAGTGCCGAGCTCCCGCCTGGTGTTTCTCCCTTGCCCGACCCGTTGAAAGGTCGCTCGCACAGTGTGCGGGGCCCAGGTATCCGCCGATGTGGTGGTTGACACCAAAGCGCAGCCCGCGTCAGCTAAAGCTCACCTCGCTTGAACGCTTCTGCGGCGTGTGTGCAGGCCCGCCAACTCAGGGCCATGGTGGTGAGCGTGGGGCTCTGCCAGCCAGCGCTGGGCCAGGCACTGCCATCGCACACCAGCAGGTTGGGGGTGCGCCAGAGCTGATTCCAGGGGTTGAGCACCCCATCGGCTTCGCTGGCCGCCATGGGCGCGCCCCCCAGCTCGTGGATGTAATAGCCCGGGGGGGCAGCGCCGGGTGCCATCGCCAGGCTGCTGCGCACCAGCGGTTCGATCAGGGGCATCACGAACAGATCTGCCAGGGGTGCGATTTGGCCCCCCGCGCTGCTCACCACCGCCTGCATCCGCGCCTGCATGTGCTGCACCATGCGCTGCTCGTTGCTGCTCCAGCGGCAGTCGATGTGGGCGATGGGGATGCCCCAGGCATCACGGCGCTCCGCGTGCAGGCTTACGCGGTTGTCCGGCCGGCTCAGCACTTCGCCGTGGCCAATCAGAAAGCCCACCGCCGCGTTGGGCTGCCGCTTGAGCAGTTGCGGTGGATCGAAGCGCTGGATGCCGCACCAGAGGCCATAGCCGCGCAGGAAATCAGTGGCGTTATCGCCATCCTCCGCTGGGAGCTCGCCCAGATTCACGGTGTTGGGGATGAAGCAGCTCCCGGCACCCGAGAGCTCGGTGGCCCCCGGCGAAGGCTGCTCCGGCAAGGCGAAGAAGCAGCTGGCCGACACGTGATCCATCAGCCCTTGTCCCAGCAGGCCGCTCACCTCCTCGAGGCCACCCACCTGCTGGGAGTGGAGCAGGAGCCGCAGGCTTTCGATCGTGGAGGCGCACAGCACCACCAACGGCGCTTGGGTGTGGTGGTGTTGGCGTGTGCGCGCGTGGATCCATTCCACGCCTGTGGCTCGGCCGCTGCGCGGGTCTACCTGCACATGGCTCACCACGGCCTCGCTTTGCAGCTGCACCCGGCCTGTGGCCAGCGCTGCTTTCAGGGCTCCCCCCTGGGAGCAGGAGCGCGGCCAGGGGCTGTCCACTGGTTTGCGCAGTGCAAAGCCGCGGGAGGGGATCAGCGGCAGGTTGAGCTCGCGCTGGATGCAGCGCTGTAGGTGCTGCTCGGCCGGCGTGAGGGGAAGGGCCGCTTGCGGTGCGCCCGTGGGGTCGGGCAGTTGAGGCAGCCCATCGCACTGTCCGTGGACCTGCAGCAGCGTCTCAAGCTGCTCGTAGAAGGGCGCCAGATCGGCATGACGGATCGGCCAAGCGCGTCCATGGCCGTCGCGCTGGGTCGCTTGAAATTCAGCGTCGGAGAGGCGCAGGGTGATGCCTCCCCAGGTGAGGCTTTTGCCGCCCACCTGGCGGCCGCGGGTCCAAAGAAACGGTTGCCCTTCAGGGGTGCTGTAGGGGTTTTGCCGCTCGTCGACATAGAGATCGGGATTGGCCTTCCAGTAGCCGGGATGCTGCGCCGCCAGGCTCTGGCGGCCGCTGCTCAAGGCCGCCAGGCGCTTGAGGCTGTTGGCCGGCTCACTGCCGAAGGCGCGGGGGGCGCTGAGTTCGGGGCCGGCTTCGAGCACCAATACCTGCAGCCCAGCCTGGGCGAGAGCCAGGGCAGCCACGCCGCCACTGGCGCCGCTGCCCACCACGATCGCGTCGGCCATCAGGAGGGGGTGGCCGTGCGCTCGCTGGTCACGCTGGCCAGCAGGCTGCGCAGCGCCAGGAGGCCGTCCCCGATCAGATCCACGCTCAGCCACACGAGCGCTGCCGCCAGGATCAGCGGGTCGGCGTTGGCTGCTTTCTGAGCCGCGGCGGCGACGGCGTTGGTGGTGGGAGTTGGGGTGGAGGTGGCGCTGTCCATGGGCTGGCGGTGCAGAACGGCGAAGGTGAGTCGCGATTCAAGGGTGATCAGCTCTTCGGCGTTGCCTTGAACATCAAAAAGCCCCGACCGATCTTGCGATGGCCGGGGCTTTTGGTTGGTGGCGGGGGGCGGATTTGAACCACCGACCTTCGGGTTATGAGCCCGACGAGCTACCAGACTGCTCTACCCCGCGGCGACCTCAAAAGTATACACCGCAGCGTGTCTTGGCCGCTTGCGTTCGTTGTGAACGGCAGCATGGGGCTTCGTCGACCTGGGTCGCAGCCCGACCTGTTCCTGCCCATGGCGTTGCGTTTGCTGCTCGATAGCGCCGATCCCGCCGCCTGGGCCGAGTGGTTGCCCTCGGGCTTGTTCCGCGGCGTCACCACCAACCCCACCCTGCTGCGCCGAGCCGGCCAGCCCTGCACATTGGAGCATTTGGCGTTGCTCACGGCCAGAGCGATGGATTTTGGGGTGCAGGAGTTGCATCTGCAGGCCTGGGGTTCTGATCTGCTGGCCTGCGGCCGCGCGCTCTTCGCGTTAGCCCCCGGCCGCATCTGGGTGAAGCTGCCGATCACCCGCGCCGGTGCAGCTGCCGCCCGCAGCCTGATCGCTGAAGGCTGCCCCGTTACGTTCACCGCCTGCTACGAGCCAGCGCAGGTGCTGTTGGCGGCTGCCCTCGGCGCCGACTACATCGCTCCCTACCTCGGCCGCATCACCGACCTGGGCCGCAACGGACACGCCGAGCTCACCCGCATGCAGCGCATCGTGGAGGGCGTGGCTCAGTCAGCCCAAGCAGGGCCTCAGCTGCGCTTGCTGGTCGCCAGCCTGCGCACGCCGGACGACTTAGCGCGCCTGGCGGCTGAGGGCCTGGACACGTTCACCATCAGTCCCGCCATCGCGGCGGAGCTGTTTGCGGTGGAGTCCACCCTGGAGGCCGCGGCTCAGTTCGAGCGCGATGCTGTGGGCGTCTGAGCGGCTCGCGGCCGTGACGACGAAGGCTTTAGCGGCCGTTGTCGAAGCGCAGTTCGCCGCTCACCTCAAGCTTCACGCCTTCGTTGGGGTGCAGGAATTGCTGGCCGAGGGCGTCGAGGGTGGTGGGGGTGAGCCACTCCAGTTGCTGCATCAGGTGTAGGGCCACGGCGTGTTTGGCGCGGCTTGCGCCGTCTTCCACCTTGATCGCCAGGCCCAGGCCTTCGCCCACGCGGCTCAGGCACTGGATGCCTTCGGCGCCGCCTTTGCTCAGTACTTGGCCGTGGCCGCTGCGCATCACCACCGTGTCGAAGCGGCCTTCGCCGGCTACCAAATCGGGGTGGGCCAGCATCGCCCGGCTGAGGCGCTCGAGTTCGGGTTGCTCGCTGGCACCCAGGTGGGCAAACAGCAGGGCCATCTGCGAGAGCTGGAGCTGCAGGGTGGGGGCGCCACAATCGTCGCGGGCGGCGAGCAGTTCAGCGGCGGGCATGCCGAGCAGTTCGGCCACCCGCTTGAGCACCTGTTGCTGCAGGGGGTGATCCAGCTGCAGGTAGCTCTCCAGGGGCCACTGCATGCGTTTGCAGGTGGCCAGGAAGGCGGCGTGTTTTCCGGAGCAGTTGTGCTCTAAGGGGCTTGTTCGCCCTGCGGGCACCGGGCACTGCAGCTGTTCGCTTTCCAGATCCGACTTCCACAGGATCTTGAAGGCTTCGCGGGCCTGTTCGGCTTCACCTGCGTGGGAGGCGCAGGCGATCGCCAGGGCACGGTCGTCGTGGTTGCCCTGATCGGCGGCGCCGCTGCTGACGAACAACTGGGCCTGGAAGGGCTTGAGCGCCGAACGGATGAAGCTCAGCTGCTGCGGGTCGCCGGCGCGCATGAGCACGCGGCCGCGCTGGTCGCACACCACCGCATGCACCCGGTGCAGCGACTCATGGATGCCATTGCGGGTGAGACGCACCTCGAGGGGCGGAACGCTCGGGCGTCCGCTGGTTCCGAAGCTGCTCGAGAAGCTCATGCAGGGCTCAGGCCCGATCGCTCAGAGAGCCTGACAGAGGCTGGCCCCCACCAGCATCAGCGCGGCAGTGATGGCCATCGCCTGCTGCAGCCTCCACAGAACAGGCTTCACCTCATGGTTGGCCACCAACAGATCCTGTTGGCGCCATTCCACCGGCTTTTCCCACACCTGGCCGTCGTACCAGCCCGATTCCTCGTATTCCACTGCGGTGGCCATCAGGCGGCGCTGCAGGGTGGTCCACCCCAGCCACTGCCTCACCAGCAGCAACATCGGCACCACCAACCCAGCCACCGCACCTGCTACCACCAGCTGGGGCAGGTTGTGGCGTAGGGGCACGCTGCCGCTGGCCACGAGCATCGTGAGCGGCAACACGATCAGCCAGGCCCGGATCAGCGGTGTGGCCAGGCCGCGATCGCCGTTGTGGGGCCACACGAAGAACCAGGAGGCTTGCAGCTCCTTGTATTGCTCGAGCGGGCGCTGCTCCCGCGGCACCGGACACACCAATTGCTCGTGATCAGTGCCGGCCATCGGGGCCCGGCCTCAGGCCGGTGGTTCCTGCTCTGACCCTAGATAGACCTCCTTCTCGCCGTGGCCCCAGAAGGATTCGAGGTCGTAGTAGCTGCGCTCATCGGGGGTGAGGGCGTGCACGATCACCTCGCCGTAATCCAGCAGCACCCAACGGCCTTCCTTCTGACCCTCTTTGCGCAGGGGTAGGCGGCCGCCGCTTTCCTCCTCGATCTTGTCTTCCACCGAGCGGGCGATGGCGCGCACCTGCACATCGGAGAAGCCGGTGGCGATCACGAACCAGTCGGCAATCGAGGAGATCTCTTCCACCCGCAGCAGCACGATGTCGCCGGCTTTGCGGTCGTCGCAGGCTTCAGCGGCCAGCAGGGCGAGCTGCTTGCTGTCGTCGAGGTTGAGCCGGGGGCGGCTGGGATCGGGGCTGGGTTTGGTGGGGCTGGAGGCCTCTGTGGGGTTAACGGCCTCAGCCATACACGTTCTCGCTGCTCACGGATTGACGGGAGCCCTGTTGTTGCGCCATTTCGGCGCGGGCCTTGCCTGCACTCTTGCGCAGCGCCTCCAGCCGGTCTTCGTAGAAGCCGCGCTTTTTCTTCTTGCGGGTCTGCTCCACCAGCTCCTTCAGGGCGCCGCCCAGGCTCTTGTAGGCATTGGGCAGGCTGTAGCCGAAGCGGCAGGCCAGATCGATGGCGCGCTCGTCCGCGGCGATGGCGTCTTGCAGGCGCTTTTCGGAGTTGTTCTTCAGATAGAGGCGGTAGCCGGCGAAGCCCGAGAGGCCGAGGGCCATCAGCAGCAGCAGGCCGTCCTGCACCCACAGCTCACCGATCGCACCGCCCAGGCCGATCGCCAGGGCCGCCATCTCCCAGCCGTCGCGGGGCACCGCGTCGTTCTGGATGCGGCCCACCTCGTGCCAGAAGAGCAGGTTGCGGTGATCGATCGCCAGGGCATCCCACTTCTGCAGATCCAGCTGGATCTCCACCTCATCGCGGCCGATCTCCTCGATCGTGATCAGCGGAGGATCAGCCGAAGCGGCGGCTTCCACAAACACCCAGCTCTGCATCTCGGGGGGCAGCAGCCCCTTCAGGCGCTGGAGTTCGCTCATGAAGACGTCACCTTTGACTTGGGTCCAACACTAGCCATCCCCCGTGAGAGGCTAGGCGGGTTTGGCCGCCGGACAACTGCCCATGCCCCGTCGCACGGATTTGCGTCGCATCCTGCTGCTGGGTTCAGGGCCGATCGTGATCGGGCAGGCCTGCGAGTTCGATTACTCCGGCACCCAGGCCTGTAAAGCCCTGCGGGCCGAGGGGTTTGAGGTGGTGCTGGTGAACAGCAACCCCGCCTCGATCATGACCGATCCGGACATGGCGGATCGCACCTACATCGAGCCGCTCACCCCAGATGTGGTGCGGCGCGTGATCGAGAAGGAGCGCCCCGATGCGCTGCTGCCCACCATGGGCGGCCAGACCGCCCTCAACCTGGCGGTAGCCCTCGCCAAAGACGGCACCCTCGAGCAATACGGCGTTGAGCTGATCGGCGCCAACCTGCAGGCGATCGAGAAGGCGGAAGATCGCGATCTGTTCAAACAGGCGATGGAGCGCATCGGCGTGGCCGTGTGCCCCTCTGGCATCGCCACCACCCTCGAAGAAGCCGAGGCGGTGGGTGAACAGATCGGCAGCTACCCCCGCATCATTCGACCCGCTTTCACCCTGGGCGGCAGCGGCGGCGGCATCGCCTACAACCCCGAAGAGTTCCGGGCCATCTGCCTGAGCGGCATCGATGCCAGCCCGGTGAACCAGATCTTGATTGAAAAGTCGCTGCTCGGCTGGAAGGAGTTCGAGCTCGAGGTGATGCGCGACACCGCCGACAACGTGGTGATCGTCTGCTCGATCGAGAACCTCGATCCGATGGGCGTGCACACCGGTGACTCGATCACCGTGGCTCCCGCCCAGACCCTCACCGACCGCGAATACCAGCGGCTGCGTGATCAAGCGATCGCGATCATCCGTGAGATCGGTGTGGACACCGGCGGCAGCAACATCCAGTTCGCGATCAACCCCGCCAACGGCGATGTGATCGTGATCGAGATGAATCCGCGCGTATCGCGTAGCTCGGCCCTGGCGTCGAAGGCCACGGGCTTCCCGATCGCCAAGATCGCCGCCCGCCTGGCGGTGGGTTACACGCTCGACGAAATCCTCAACGACATCACCGGCAAGACACCGGCCTGCTTCGAGCCCACCATTGACTACGTGGTTACCAAGGTGCCGCGCTTCGCCTTCGAGAAGTTCCGCGGCAGCCCGGCGGTGCTTACCACGGCGATGAAGTCGGTGGGTGAGGCGATGGCGATTGGCCGCAACTTTGAGGAGTCGTTCCAGAAGGCGATCCGCTCGCTTGAAACCGGCCATGCCGGCTGGGGCTGCGACCGGCCCGATCCCACGCCCGAGCGCTCCGAGCTCGACCGCACCCTGCGCACGCCCTCGCCCGATCGCATCTTTGCGGTGCGCACCGCGATGGTGAACGGCTACAGCGACGCCGACATCCACCGCATCTCTTCGATCGATCCCTGGTTCCTGGCCAAGCTGCGCCAAATCATCGAAGCGGAACAGCGCTGGCTGAAGGGCTCGCGCCTGGAGGATCTCGATGCCGATGCGCTGCTCGCCCTCAAGCAGTTGGGCTTCTCCGACCGTCAGATCGCCTGGGCCACAGGAGCCCAGGAGCTCGCGGTAAGGGAGCAGCGGCAGCGTCTGGGGGTGAACGCGGTGTTCAAAACCGTGGATACCTGCGCCGCGGAATTCGCTTCCACCACCCCGTATCACTACGCCACCTACGAGCGGCCGCTGGAGCGCCTACTCGACGACGGCACGCTTGAGCTGATCGCCCCCGAGAGCGAGGTGCAGCCCGAAACCCGCCGCAAGGTGATGATTCTCGGCGGCGGTCCCAACCGCATCGGCCAGGGCATCGAGTTCGACTACTGCTGCGTGCACGCCTCGTTTGCGCTGCAGGCCGAGGGCTTCGCCACGGTGATGGTGAACTCCAACCCCGAAACGGTGTCGACCGACTACGACACCTCCGATCGCCTCTATTTCGAGCCGCTCACCTTTGAAGACGTGCTCAACGTGATCGAGGCAGAGCGCCCCGAAGGCGTGATTGTGCAGTTCGGCGGCCAGACGCCCCTGAAGCTGGCGATCCCGCTGCTGCGTTGGCTCGCCTCGCCTGCGGGTCAGGCCACCGGCACCCGCATCTGGGGCACCTCCCCCGAATCGATCGACACCGCAGAAGATCGCGAACAGTTCGAGGCGATCCTGCGCAAGCTCGACATCCGCCAGCCCCGCAATGGCCTAGCCCGCAGCGAGGCCGAGGCGCGCGCCGTGGCCGATCGCGTGGGCTACCCGGTGGTGGTGCGTCCCAGCTACGTGCTCGGCGGCCGCGCCATGGAGGTGGTGTACGGCGAGGAGGAACTCAACCGCTACATGGTGGAGGCGGTGAACGTGGAGCCCGACCACCCGGTGCTGATTGATCAGTACCTCGAGAACGCCACCGAGGTGGATGTGGATGCGCTCTGCGATGCCACCGGCCGCGTGGTGATCGGCGGCCTGATGGAGCACATCGAGCCGGCTGGCGTGCACTCCGGCGACTCGGCCTGTGCCCTGCCGGCCGTGAGCCTCGAGCAGGAAGCGCTGGCCACCATCCGCCAATGGAGTGAAGCGCTGGCTTTGGCGCTGCAGGTGAACGGACTGATCAACCTGCAGTTCGCTGTCAAAGACGGCCTCGTCTACATCATCGAAGCCAACCCGCGTGCCTCCCGCACGGTGCCGTTCGTGGCCAAGGCCACCGGCGTGCCCCTGGCGAAGGTGGCCAGCCAGATCATGTCGGGCAAAACGCTCGAGCAGATCGGCCTCACCAGCGAGCCCGTGCCGCCATTGCAGGCCGTGAAGGAAGCGGTGCTGCCGTTCAAGCGCTTCCCCGGTGCCGACTCCCTGCTTGGCCCCGAGATGCGCAGCACCGGTGAGGTGATGGGCACCGCCAGTGGTTTTGGCCTGGCTTATGCCAAGGCTGAGCTCGCCGCCAGCGAAGCTCTGCCCACCAGCGGCACCGTGTTTCTCTCCACCCATGACCGCGACAAGCCGGCCCTGCTGCCGGTGGCTCAACGCCTGGCGGCCTTGGGTTTCCGCCTTGTGGCCACTGAGGGCACGGCCCGCTGGCTCTCGGAGGCCGGCCTCGCCGTGGAACCGGTGCTCAAGGTGCATGAGGGCCGCCCCAACATCGAAGACGCCATCCGCTCCGGCGAAATCCAGCTGGTGATTAACACCCCGGTGGGTCGCCAGGCCGCCCACGACGACAAATACCTGCGCCGCGCCGCCATCGATTACGCCGTCACCACCGTGACCACCCTCGCCGGCGCCCGCGCCGCCGTGGAAGGGATCGCCGCGCTGCAGGGCCAACAGCTGCAGGTGAATGCCCTGCAGGACATTCACGGTTGAGGGGTTAGCCGCTCACCAATGGCTGGATCTGTGCGATCTCCTCAGCCAGCTCCCCGCTGGCGATCTCGGTGTCATAGGCCGCCTGAGCCCGCAGCCAATACCCAGGGCTCAGGCCAAGGAAACGGCAAAGGCGCAGGTCTGTATCAGCACTGATCGCACGCTGGCCCGAAACAATTTCGCTGATCCGAGAAGCAGGTACGCGGATCGCCTTGGCCAGCCGGTACTGGCTCACCCCAAGTGGTGCCAGAAACTCTGCCTGGAGTAGTTCGCCGGGAGTGATCGGAGTGAGGCGATGCATGGCTCTCATCAGTGGTAGTCAACGATTTCAACAGCCTCAGGCCCTGAATCCGCCCATCTGAAGCAGAGGCGGAACTGGTCGTTGATGCGGATGCTGTGCTGCCCCGTGCGATCGCCACGAAGCGCTTCCAGACGATTCCCCGGCGGAACCCGTAGATCCTCGAGTCGGCCGGCGATCTCCAATTGCCGGATCTTGCGCCGTGCCACGCGTTCGAAGGCCTGGAACCGCGGCACGGCCCACCCCTGTGCCAGTCGCTCGGTGTCGGTACATCGGAACGAGCGGATCACAGCTTGATCTTAGTTCTGTCGCGCGGAAATATTCTTGATTCACCGTGCAGGTGGCTGGGGTGAACCGTGAGATCCATGTCTTCCATCGGCACAGCCCCCAGCAGAACGTCGTCGCCCATCACCAGGGCGCCCACGAAGCAGAGCCGATCGCCGAAGGCCACTTTCTACCGGTCCCACGTAGGGCGCAGTCATCGAGCGGCCGTCGGCCACCGTTACCTCCCGCTCCGACTGCTGCTCCAGCCGCAGTTGCAAGGCCAGATGCTCTGGGATGCAGAGCATCAGCGCGCCTGTGTCTGCCAGGGCTGTGGTGCTGATCGGCTGCAGATCCGGTTCACGCGGATTGCTCAGTTCAATCCTGGCTTGGACGTACCCCATCCCTGATCCCCACCGCTGGAGAAACGCTATCCGCGCTGGGAGGCGCCACGCATCCGCGTGATCACCCAAGCCATCTTTTCTACCCTTGCCCCATGGAGTTGGCGTTGAACAACCTGCCCGAAGAGCTTCGGCCAGCGTTGACGCCGGTTCTCGAGCGTGTCATCGCGCAGCTGCAACCAAAGGGTCTCTGGTTATATGGCAGTTGGGCGCGCGGTACTCAAAGTGCGAGCACCGATATCGATCTCTTGATTGAGGGTTTCGAGGGCGTACCTGTTCTGAAGGCCTACGACCAAGCCCTTGAGGTGATCGGAGACTGTCATCTGCCCGTGCAACCCTCGTTGCACCTCCGTCTCTTTTGGCGCGCCATGGCGATTCACCGTTCTGACGATCGGTGAAGGCGAAGGCGAAGCCTCTCCTCGAGGGTTCGGAGTTCCCATGAGTCGTGAATCAGCACGTGCTCGCGCCTTACTCTGGTGGCGTCAGGCCGCGGCGGATCTCAGAGCATCGGGCGTTCTCGCTGAGGCAGGGGAGTGGAGCCACAGCTGTTTTCAAGCGCAGCAGGCAGCAGAACAATCCTTGAAGGCCTTGCTGGCTGACCGGGATCAGGATCTTCGTAGCCACTCTCTCGGCGCTGTGGGCTCCTCAGGCTCGCGCGCTCGACAAGCTCTATGCCCCAACCCGCTACCCCGATGCCCTCGGTGATGCGGCACCCATGGATGTGTTCGGTCCCGAAGATGCCGAGCAAGCGATGCAAGCGGCGAAGGCTTTCGTGGACTGGGCAAGCGCCCAGCTCGAGCCCGTAGCCTGAACGCTCCGTTCCCGCTTTTGCCGTGACCGTCGGATCAGCCCCGCGCCGCTGGGTGATGGGCCCGATAGGCCTCTGAATCACAACAAACGATGGGCCGTATCCACACGAACGACGCAAAAAGCGAGATAGTTTCAAGATGTTTTCACTTTGGATCGGGGCGTACGACCAGGGTCTGGCCTATGCAGGTCTGGCACTGGGCACGTACCTGACGCTCCGTGTTCTCAACTTTCCTGATCTCACGGTTGATGGATCCTTTGCCCTCGGGGGTGGTACAGCAGCCGTACTGATCACCCAGGGCGTGCCGGTGCCGCTGGCCTTGGCTTTGGCCTTTGCGTTCGGTTGCTTGGCCGGCCTGGCCACCGGCTTGATTCACACCAAGTTGGGTGTGAATGATCTGTTCGCCGGGATCCTCACCACCACGGGGTTGTACTCCATCACCCTGCGGCTGATGGGCCGCTCCAATATCCCGCTGACCGACACCCCCAGAGGCATCGACCAGCTGCCGGATCTCGCTCCAGGCTTCGATGACGAATGGGCGATCGGCTTCACCCTGGTGGTTCTGGGACTGGTGCTGCTGGGCTCCCTGTTGATGTCGACCGATTTCGGTTTGGCCCTGCGGGCTCTCGGCAATAACCCCACCATGGCTCGGGCCAACGGCATCAACCAGCGCCGCGGCCTCAACATCGGCATTGCCGCTGCCAACGGCCTGGTGGGCCTGGCGGGCGGCCTGGTTGCTCTCTTTCAGGGTTTTGCCGACGTCACCATGGGCATCGGCTCCTTGATCCTGGGCCTTGGGATGGTGATCATCGGTGAATCCATCTTCCGGCCTCGTTCGATCCCGATGGGGCTGCTCGCTGCGGTGATCGGCGCGATCATTTTCCGCGGTCTGATTGCTGTTGCCTTGGCGCTGGGGCTTGAGCCGGTGGACCTCAAGCTGATTACCGCACTACTACTCCTGATCGCCCTGGCCGCGGGCCGGCTGCGGATCCCCGGCCTTTCAGCCCAGGAGAACAACGAGCCATGACGCTCTTGATTCAGGGGCTCAGCTGGGGCCACCCCATTCCAGGAGGCTGCTGGAGGCAGCTGTTCAAGGGTTTTGATCTGAGCTGCGGCAACGGTCAGTTTGTGACTGTGATCGGTAACAACGGCAGTGGCAAATCCACCCTGCTCAACCTGATCGCCGGCACGCTCAAGCTCAACGGCGGCAGCCTTGAGCTTGGTGGGCGCCCCTTGCATCGCTACCCCGATCACCGCAGGGCCCGTTGGATCGGCCGGGTGATGCAAAACCCTCTTGAGGGCACCTGTCCGGGGCTCAGCATCGCCGAGAATCTGCGTCTGGCCGAGCGCCGGCGCAACAGTGGCCTCTCGGCCTCGGGTCTGCTCGGCTTACGGCCCAGCGGAAACGATCGCAAGCGTTATCAGGCTCTCCTGGAGGAGCTGGGTATTCCCCTGGCCCATCGGCTTGATGCCTTGGTGGGTGAGCTCTCAGGTGGCCAGCGCCAGACCCTCAGCCTGGTGATGGCCACCATGGGCAGCCCCGAGTTGCTCTTGCTCGACGAGCACACCGCCGCCCTCGATCCGAAGGCCGAGGCGATGGTGATGGGCCTGACCGACCGGCTGGTGCGCCAGCTGGGTGCCACCGCCTTGATGGTCACCCACAGCCTCGAGCAGGCGCTGCAATACGGCGACCGGTTGCTGATGCTGCGCGACGGTCAGGTGGCCCATGACTGGGATGCTGCCGCACGGCAACAGCTCACAGCCGATGCCTTGCGGCAGCTCTATGGCTCCGGCACAGTGACAACACCAACGATTGATCAGCCCTGATGGCCCTGCAACGTCGCGAGTTTCTTGGTCTGATGGGTGCTGGTGCTGCGAGCACCTTCGTCTTAACGGCCTGCGGAAAACTGGGCGCGGGCAAGGTCAAGGGCCCCACCATCGGCATGCTGCAGATGGTGGATGCGCCGCCTCCGAATGCGGTGCGTCAGGGCTTTGAAGCCGCACTGGCCGAAGCGGGATACACCCCTGGCAAGAGCGTCAACTTTATTCAGAAGGATGCAGCCGGCGAACTCCCCAACACCACCCTGGTGATGAAGAAGTTCGTTGCCGATCAGGTTGAGATGGTTTTCGCCATCGGCACCCCGCCGCTGCAGGCGGCGATGAAGACTGTCCCGGAGACCACCCCGGTAGTGTTTGCATACTGCTCCAATCCCTGGGGCGCCGGCGCCGGCACTCCTCCCGGTGGTGTGGGCCAACACAAGCCCAACGTGGTGGGCACGATCGGCACCAATCCGATGGGTAAGGAGCTCGACCTGGCTCGCACGATCAACCCCGAGCTCAAGACGGTTGGTGTGATCTTCAATCCAGGCGAACCCAACTCTGAATACGAAGCCAAGGTGCTGCGTGATGAAGCCAAGCAGCGCGGCATCACAGTGATCGAGCAGTCGGTCGCCAATTCCGGTGAGGTGTTGCAGGCTGCACAGGTGCTGTCTGCGAAGGGCATCGATGCCTTCGTGAAGATCGGCGATTACGCCACCATCCAGGGGTTCGGCTCGATCGCCAAGGTGGGGCTTGAGAAGAAGATCCCCGTTTACTCCGTCGACGGCGACGACATCAAGCTTCCCGGCTGTCTCGCCACGATCGGCTGGGCTTATTTCGATGACGGATACGCCGCCGGCAAGATCGCCGTTCGGGTGCTCAAGGGCGAGCAGCCGAAGACGATGGCCTTTGAACCGCTCACCAAAACGGAGACCAACGTCAATTTGGTCACAGCTGAAGCGATCGGGGTGAGCGTGCCTCAGTCGGTTATCCAGCAATCCAAGCTGGTGGTTCGCGCGTAAGCGCGGGTGCACGAGGGCTGCTCGCCCGAGCTCTTAGTTTGGTGGTCACTTGCACCGCAGTCGTGACCGTCGCTTCCACCCCCAGCACCACCGCAATTGCTGCCGGCAGCAATTGCACTGCGGCTTTCCGGGCCGCCTACGAGAATCGTTACACCTGGGCGCCGGGCTTTGCGGGCTACAGCGGGCGCTGCAGCTGGGAGCAGGACGACCAGCGCGTGGAGGGCACCTTCAAGGTGGGCGCTGACCTGAAGGCCCAGGTGGAGGGGATCGACAACGAGGAGATCCATAAGGCCGTGGCCTCCCAGCTTTGGGAGGTGTGCATCCACCGCGTTCGCCGCAGCTTTGAGCAGACCCACGGCGAGAACACCTTCACGGCTGGCGACACCGACGCCGTGGGCACCGAGGTGATCGTGGGCGGTAAGAACGCTGGTGATCGCTACCGCATCAAAGATGACGTGGTGACGATGGTGCATCGTCACATCCACGGCACGGTTGTGACGATCTTCACCGAAAGCACCACCGATACCGGCAGCGGCTATCTCAGCCACAGCTACACCAGCCAATACGCCGATCCCGCCAGCGGCGCTGAGCGCGGCGGAAAGAGCCGCTTCACCGACACCTTTGTTCCCCTGGCCGGTGATGGGCCCTGGGTGCTGAGTGAGCGTGTGGTGGAAACCGAGGCCTTCGGCGAAACCCCGGCAGGCCGTCAGGTGTTTCGTTTTGAAGGCCTCAGCCCCAACAGCTGAGTAACGGCGTTCACACCTCCAGGTTGCAGCTCACTGCGAGCTCAAAGGGGACGCAGCTGTTGGGTAGTTCCAGCAGCTGCTCGGTGAGGGAGGCGATGTCGCCCGGTTGGCTCATCGCCTCTTTCGGCAAGGCATTCACAGCGGCCGCCATGTCGGTATTCACCCAGCTGGGACAGAGGGCCGTCACGCGGATGCCCTGCTCCCAGCCCTCATTGCGCATGGTCTGACAGAGGCCCATCAGGGCGAATTTGCTGGCGGTGTAACCGGCCAGGCGGCCTTTGGAGCGTTTGCCGCTCATCGACACCAGCACCACAACACGCCCGGAGCCATGGGCGGCGAGCTGCGGCCAGGCAGCGCGGGTGAGCCACCAGGGCCCCATCACATTCACATCCCAGAGCTTCTGAATGTCGTGTTCCTGGCCGCTCTCAAAAAGCAGCGGCACGCGGGAGAACACGCCGGCGCTGTGGATGAGGGAGTCGATGGCGCCGAAATGGCTCAGGCTCTGCGTCACCCAGGCTTCGGCCGAAGCGGGATCTTCGGCTTTGTAGCGGTGCAGCAGCACCCGGGGCTGGCCCTGCTCATCCACGCCAGCGCGGGCTGGGTCCAGTGCGGTGCCAGCAAGCGCCGCTGGGGTGCGAAGTCCAAGGCTGAGGCGATGGCCAGCGGCAAGCAGCCGTTCGGCGATGGCGCGGCCGATGCCACGGCTGGCGCCGCTGATCAGGATCGTGCGGGGCTGGGAGGGGTGCATCACCGGGGGGCGTGGCGTCAGTTCGGCATGGTGACGAACTCTTCCGCCACGGTGGGATGCAGGGCCATGGTGCGATCGAAGTCGGCTTTGGTGGCTCCCATGCCGATGGCGATCGCCGCCATCTGAATGATCTCGGCGGCGTGCTCGCCCACCATGTGGCAACCCACGACCTTGCCGCTGGCTACCTCCACCACCAGCTTGAGCAGCACCTTCGGGTCGCGGGCCGGCAGCGCCTGGCTCATCGGCCGGAAGCGGGCGCGGTGCACCTTCACGCCAGCGGCGCCGTAGCGATCGATCGCTGCTTCTTCGGTGAGGCCCACCCCGGAGAGTTCCGGCTGGGAGAACACGGCACTGGCGACCAGCTCGTGATCCACCTGCCTCGGCTTGTGGCCCCAGATCGTGTCGGCCAGGGCACGGCCTTCATCGATGGCCACGGGGGTGAGGTTCACGCGATCCGTCACATCACCTACGGCGTAGATGTGGGAGACGTTGGTGGCTTGATCGGTGCTCACGGGGATGCGATCGCCTTCGATCGCCACGCCAGCAGCTTCCAAGTTCAGGCCTTGAAGGAAAGGCCGGCGGCCGGTGGCTAGCAGCACGCCGTTGCAGGGCAGGCGCTCGCCGCTTTGTGTCACCACAGTGAGATCCCCCGGCGTGCCTTCAATCGCGGCAGGACTGTGGGCGAAGCGGATCTCGATGCCATCGGCTTCCATCGCCTCCTGCACAGCGCGGCTCGATTCGAGATCGAAGCCCCGCAGCAGATGATTGCCGCGCACCAGCTGGGTCACTTGCACGCCGAGTCCGTTGAGGATGCAGGCGAACTCGCAGGCGATGAAGCCAGCGCCCACCACCACCACCCGCTCCGGCAGGCGCTCGAGCTCGAACATGTCATCGCTCACCCAGCCCAGCTCGGCGCCGGGGATGTCGGGGCGATGGGGGCGGCCGCCCACGGCGATCAGGATTCGCTCGGCACGCAGGCGCTGCAGTTCGGATCCGCTTGCATCCACCACGCTCACCGTGTTGGCATCAGCGAAACGTCCCCAGCCACGCACCAGCTCCACCCCGGCTTTCTCCAGGAAGCCGATGTGCAGTTGGTTGAGCCGATCCACCTCGGCGCGCACCCGTTGCAGCAGCTCGGCGCTGCTGTGGGAGACATCCCCCACCCTCCAGCCGTAGCTGGCGGCGTCGTGAAGGTGATGGCGCATGGCCGAGCCGTACACCATCAATTTTTTGGGCACACAGCCGCGGATCACGCAGGTGCCGCCCACGCGATCCCCCTCCACAATCGCCACCCGGGCGCCATAGCTCGCGGCACGCTTGGCGGCCGCTAAGCCACCGGAGCCGGCGCCGATCACCACCAAGTCCAAATGCTCACTCATGCCGGAGGGTGGCGGATGGCCAACAGCGATACCCCAGCCTAGCTTTATGACGACTGCCGCATATCCCGCTGCTGTTGTCTTTTTGTGATCAGCGCTCGTGTCATTCCCCCAGGGCTTCCGCTACAGCCGTCTGGAACACGGACTCCTCGGGTGTGATGCCTGTCCAGCGCTCGAAGATCTGCATCGCCAGTTGCACCAGCATCTCCACGCCGTCCACCACGGGGCAGCCGTGCTCGCGGGCGGCGGCGAGGAAGGGTGTGATGCGGGGGTTGGTGATCACATCCACCGCGATGCAGCCCGACTCCACGCTGGCCCAGTCCACTGGCACCGGCTCCAGCTCTGGGGCGCAGCCCAGGTGGGTGGCATTCATCAGCAAATCGGTGCCGGCGGGCACCTGCAGCGGCGCCTCCCAGCTCTGCCACGTGCAGGGCACGCCACTGGCCCGCTTCACGAGTTCTGCCACCTCGCGGCCCTGGGCTTCGCGGCGGGTGATCAGCGTCAGCTGGGCTGCGCCGGCCCAGGCGATCTCCACGGCCATCGCGCGGCCGGCGCCCCCGGCGCCGAGCATCACCACCTTGCGGCCTTTCAGGGGAGCGACCTTTTCGATCGCCTTCACCACGCCCTTGCCGTCGTTGTTGTGGCCGATCAAGCGGCCCTGCTCGATCGTGATGTAGTTGGCAGCGCCGATGGCGCGCACATCGTCGTCGACGGCATCGAGCATCGGAATCACAGCCACCTTGTAGGGCACCGTGATCGCCATGCCCTGGTAGCCGAGGGGTTGTAGAGCGGCAATCGCCTTCGCCAGGGCTTGCTCGGAGGCGATGTCGTTCTTCCAGAACTGCCAGTGAAGGCCGTAGTGGCTGTACACCGCGTCGAACATGCGATCGATCGGGTTCTCGGCCACGGGATGGCCGAGCATGCCGGTCATCTGTTTCTGGGGAGGGATCACGGCAGCAGTCCGGGTCTCTCCAGGCTGCTCAGGCCACGGGTGGCCGGCAACCATCCAGGGCCTTGCTGTTACTCAAGGCTTATGAGGGGTGAGCCCATGCTCAGAGAATGGCGGCCAGCGCATCGAGTTGTTTGCGGCGCGAGGCGAGCATCAGCTTCTCGGCCTGGGCCACCAGCTTGAACACGGCTTTGTCGTTCACCTCGTAAAACACCAGCGAGCCCTGGGGGCGCCGCTGCACCACGCCGGCGATGGTGAGCAACTTCAGGTGCTTCGACACCAGCGCCTGGCTCAGGCCTGTTTTGTCGACCACAGCGGTGACGTTGAGCGGCCCGTTGCGCAGGGCCTCCAGCACGGCTAAGCGATTCGGCTCTGAGAACACCTTGAAGTACTCGGCGAGGTGCTCCATGGCCGGGTGATCAGCGCCTGATCAACGTAGCCCTTCCCTGCATTCTCGAGATCCTGTACTTGCGGTAACTGCATCAACACGATTCTGTTGTATGAATCGAAGCAGCTTCGTGCTCCCGCGCCGCAGGGCTTGTCTGAGCGATGCTGTTTCGATGCACCCACCCGCTCCATCGATGGCCCTGGCTGAGCCCCTGAGCTGGCAGCAGCTCGAGGAGCAGTGCGATCCCTGCAGTGAGGCTGAGCTGCAGCAGCGGCGGGTGGAAGGTCCCACGAATGCGCAGGCCCGCCTGCGCCTGTTTGGTCGGCCGGAATCCGAGGTGCGCGTCACCCTCTACCGCGATCACCACGCCTGGTGCCCCTACTGCCAGAAGGTGTGGCTGTGGTTGGAGGAGAAGCGGATCCCCTATCGGGTCCGCAAAGTCACGATGTTCTGCTACGGCGAGAAGGAGCGCTGGTTCAAGCAGATCGTTCCCTCCGGAATGCTGCCTGCCCTGGAGCTCGACGGTCATCTGATCACCGAAAGCGATCTGATCCTTCAGGCACTTGAGGAGGCGTTTGGTCCCCTCGGTGAGGGGATGCAGGATCCCGATGTGTTTGCGCTGCGCCAGCTGGAGCGGCGCCTGTTCCGCGCTTGGTGCCAGTGGCTTTGCTACTGCGAGGGCCAAGGGCCGCACACGGCGCCGGCGGAGCAGCACTTCGCGCGCATGGCCGGGCTGGTGGAGGAAGCGCTCGAGGCCACACCGGGCCCTTTTTTCCGGGAGCATTTCGGCACGGCCGATGTGATCTTCGTGCCCTATCTCGAGCGGATGAATGCTTCGCTCAGCTACTACAAGGGCTATGGCCTGCGCACGCAGCACCCGGCGATTGATCGCTGGTTTGCCGCCCTGGAGCAGCGCAGCACCTACCTCGGCACCCAGAGCGACATTCACACCCACGCCCACGACCTTCCTCCCCAAATGGGGTGCTGCTTGGCCAGCGGTGGTGCCGAGCAGCAGCGGGTGGCGCAGCTGATCGATCAGGGCCCCTGGCCCATCGATGCCATCGCCCACCCGGCTGTGGTGGAGACCCGCCAGAGCCCCCCGGCCACGGCCGTTCAGGAAGCCCTGGTCCGCATGCTCCGCCACCGCCATCGCTTGCTGGAGGTGAACCCGGAAGGTGCAGCTCGCAGTGCCGCCGCCGGCCTTGCCCTGGACCAGGCCCTGCGCTGCGCGCTCACCAATTTGTTGCGGGGTCCCGCGTTTCCCCCGCTAGCCCCGCCGCCGGGCACGGCTGCGGGGCTGCGCTATTGGCGCGATCGCATCAGCGTGCCGCGTGACATGAGCCTGCACGCCGCCCGGCGAATGCGCAGTGCGCTGGAGGCCACCGCTGCCCTGGCTGGGGATCAGCAGGGGCCTGAATTACCTCGGCAACACCGCCGCGATCAGAACCCCCAGCCGTTTTTGCAAGCAGCCTGAGGATCAGCGCAGGTTGTGGCCTTCGCGCTTTGCCATCAGGTAGCGCACCAGCTCCTCTTGCAGGGTGAGCAGCTCGCGGGTGCAGCCGCGGAAAGCGGCGCGGTGGCGGATCTCGTCGTGGCGCGTGTTGAGGTCGCGCAGCATCAGGTCGATGGCGTCGAGTTCAGCTCGGTTCATCGATCCTGCAGACAAGCTCCCTGACCCTATCAACGGCCTGAACCGCCGCTACCTTGCGCCCAAGCTGCTGTTGGCCTGATGGCAAACCCCTGGCGCGTTTCCGCCTTACTGGCTGCGCCTGTTGTGGCCCTGCAGGTGGTGGCTGCGCCCGCGCAAGCCCTCGAGCTTGATGGGCAGACCTGGTTTGCCCGCCCCCCCTGGAAGGTGACCTTCACCAACTACTACACCTATGTGGGGCAGACGGCCGCCACCTACTACTTCACGGTCACCCTGCCGGATCAGGCGGGTGCGGGGTTGGGCGGTCTGGTGATCCAGCAAACCCGCGGCGTGGACCGCAGCTTCCAGTTCGCTCCAGCGCGCACCCAGGCGTTTGTGGGGTTGCCGCGCCGGGAGGGAGCGGCGATTCCGGTGCAGGCCTCGTTTGATCCTCAGGCCCGCCGCATCACCGTGCAGTTCCCCCAGCCTCCGCAGCCGGGGCAGACGATCACGGTGGCACTGAAGCCCTGGAACAACCCCTTCCAGGCCGACACCTACATGTTCTCGGTGCAGGCCCTGCCGGCAGGGCCCAATCCTGTACCGGCCTCTCTGGGTTTCGCCACGATGCCGATCTTTGATGGCATCAGGCTTTGAACTGCGCCTGCCGCATTGTGCGGGCTCAGGCTTTTAATACCGATCCTGAATAACCCGCAATCTTGTGTTGTGGCTGACCGCCATAGGCGCATCTGCTGCGTAAGTTGCCTTACGTGATGATTGTGCTGCCGAATGGCGCCTCACTCCTTGATGCTTGCGGCCTCGACGGCGGATGCAGGGGTGATGGCTGAGCTGGCGGCCTATGTGGCCGAGCACTACGCCAGTCCACTGCGGATGGCCGATCTGGCGCGCCACTGCCATGTGAGTGTGCGCACGCTGCAAAACCTTTGCCATGCCCACTGCGGTGAAGCGCCCTTGAAGGCCCTACGGCGCTTTCGCTTGCAGAAATTGCATGGCCAGATGCACAGCAGGCCGTGGACTCCGTTGAGGCAGCACTACCTCGATTGTGGTCTCACCGGATCGCTGGCGGATCGCGATCTGTTCCTCGAGATGTATGGCTGCACGGTGCGCGAACACCAGGAGGCTTGTCGCTATAAGAGCTCCAGCGAACCGCGCGTTGCCGAGCTCAGCCAGATCGCCTAAGCGCTGGGCATTAGCGAGGAATGGTGGTGCTGAATCTGCCAGCGGCCATCGCTGAATACATACACAAACGTGTATCGGGCTTGTGCCGTATGGCCATCGGCAAAGCGAAAGCTGTAGGTGCCGGCCGCCATCGCCTCATTGCAGCCCAGCTGGATGCTGCGGCTCTCGATCTGCCCCTGCGGTGCGCCGGCCAGGAAGCCTGCGAAGTAATCGCGGATGCCGGCGGAGCTGGTGCGCGGTTCGCTCGAGAGGGTGGGCAGCAGCAGCGCGTCGTTGCTGTACAGCGCCGTCACCTGATCGGGATCGCCGCTGCGCAGAGCAAGGTTCCACTGATCAAACAGTTGGGCCACGCCCTGGGCATCCATCGGCGCGCAGGCTTCGGCAGCGGGAACAGGCATCGCCCAGCCCAGCCAGAGCAGCACCGCCAGGCAGGCGCTGAGCCACGCCCTGGCCAATCGGTTTAAGGTCGACCCATGGCGTTGCGGTTGCCCCCTTTTCAACCGTTGCCGGCTCCCACCGGTGATGACGTTGACCTGCTGGAGGTGCCGTTGCAGGCGCTGCAGCCCACCCAACTGTGCGTGGGCATGGCCGAGATTCGCAGCCGCCAGCTTGATTTCGCCGCCGACGATGCGAAGCAGCGGCGCCGCTACCTCAAGCGCAAGCCCACGCCGCTCGTGCGCAGTGCCTCCGGCGAGCTGTGGATGGTGGATCGCCATCACCGGCTGCGGGCCTTGCTCGAGCTCGATCCCAACGCCACCGCCTTTGGCTATGTGGTGCTGCAGCTGGAGGTGTCGGAGCGTCATGCGGTGCTCGAGCAGCTGCATCAACGCGGCTGGCTCTACCTCTATGACGGCCGCGGCCTCGGACCGCTCCACCCCACAGCGCTGCCATCCAGCCTTAGCGGCACCCAGGACGATCCCTACCGCAGCCTCGTGTGGAAGCTCAAGCGCGAGGGCCTTGTGGCCGCAGCTCCGCTGATCCCCTTCCATGAATTCCGTTGGGGCGCCTGGTTGCGCAGCCGCAACCTGCCGCCGTTCAGCTCGGAGCGCTTGGATCCCGCCCTGCCGGCGGCGCGGGCGCTGGTGCGCTCCCAGGCGGCTTCCCATCTGGCTGGTTGGATCGCTGCTTAGTACCTAGCGTTTCGGTAGAGGTCGCGCTGGGGTTGCCATGGTTCGTCATCTGCTGGTGCCGATCGACGGCTCCGAGCTCTCCGATGCCGCGGTGCGTGCTGCGTTGGCGTTGGCCAAGCAAAGCGGCGCGCGGGTGACGTTCTTCCACGTGCAGCCGAGCTACTACGGCCGGGTGGATGTGGCGATCTACGGCGAGGGCTTGGTGCTCGATCCAGCCCTGAGCGAGCAATTCAGCCAGGCCAATGCCCGCTTCGCGGCCACGATTCTTGAGAAGGCACTCGATCAGGCCAAAACCGAAGGGGTGGAGGCCAGCAGCGACACCTGCGTGAGCCCGCTGGTGCATGAGGCGATCCTCGAGGCCGCTGAACGCTTGGACTGCGACCTGATCGCCATGGCCTCCCATGGCCGCCGCGGCCTGGCGGGGTTGTTGATCGGTAGCGAAACGCAGCGGGTGCTCACCCATGCGCGGCTGCCTGTGTTGGTGATTCCAGCTCAGAGCTGAGCCTGCAGCTGACTGGCCCGGCCGATCAGCCCATCGGCGGTGGCGCGGTACACCGCTTCCGCTTCCTCGGCGCTGCGGCCGATGCAGGTCATCCCGAGCTTGCCGTATTCCGATAGGCAGCCCAGCAGGTGAAACACGCTGCCCCGCAGCCGGGCCGGGTCGTAGTGCAGATCGGCTTCGGCCACGATGTCGATCAGGTCGGCGGGCAACAAGCCCCGTAGTTGCGGGGCGGTGAGGTTGTCGGTGGCGCTGTAAAACACCGCCTGGCCGGTGGGTGCCATGAACAGGCCGGTGGCGGGATCCAGCCGCCCGGTGGTGATTGCCCGCAGGGCCATGGTGGGGTGGGTGGTGCCCCCCTGGCGCAGATTCACCTCGATCGCCTGCACGTCCCAGGTGCCGTTGATGCGGCGGGCGATGAAATCCACGGCGTAGCGCTCCAGCGCCCCTTCGGCGGCAAGGGCCTCTCCCACAGCCTGGCCGTGGCGCATCAGCTCCAGCCGGTAGGGCTCCTCGGCCGGGAAGCGGCAGCCGAGATAGGTCTGCCCGCCAGTACCCCCCAGGATCTGCTCGTGGGTGGAGAGCAGCTCCACCAGGCCACCGGGGTGGATGGTGCCCTGCACGCTGGGGGAACTGAGGGCATCGCCGCCCTCAAGCCAAGCCTCCACCAGCGCCCCTTGCTGCGTGAGCAGCTCCTGCCAGAGCGCCGCTGGCATCGGCAACTGCTCCAAGGCCGCCAGGATCCGTAGGCGGCGCTCGCGGCTGCTCAGCTCCGCCAGCTGCAGGGGCGCCAGCTCCAGGCAGGCATTGCCCTCGCCGCTGATGCCCTCATTCAGCTTCACCACGCAGCGGCACAGCTCGGGATGCGCTTCCCACAGGTCTGCCGCGGCTTCCGCCAGATCGGCCAGGTTGAAGGCGAGGTCGCTGCCGGGGGGATGGGGTACGCCGCAGCGGGCGAATAGGGCGCGGCTGCCGGCTTTGCTGCCCCAGTAGCCCAAGGCGGGATCGGTGCCGAGCAGCGGCACCTGCAACACCTCGGAGAGCCGTTTCTCCAGCTCCGTCACCACAAAACAGCTGATAAAGCTGCGGCCGGGGCGCAGCAGATCGCGGATGCGGCCGAGCAGAGCGGGACGCTCCAGCAACTTGGCGGTGAGGGGGCGGTTGGAGGCGTCGTCGGTGTCGAACAGATGCAGGCGCCGGCGGGCATGGGAGGTGGGCACGCCCGGCATCAACTCGAGCACCGCATCCACCACCAACTCCGGCAGGAGCTTGCTGGTCACGTAGATGGCGCGCACACCCGGATCGCGCAGCCGCATCAGCGAGAACAGCTGGCGTTCCTCGTAGTGATGCGCTCCCGTTACCAGGGCCATCAGGGCCTGCTCCATCGAGAGCGAGGGCACCACCAGCACATCGAACTGGCCGCCGTCGCCGTTGTGCTCGCAGCCCCAGTCGGGTTGCAGCTGCGCCTGAAGCTCCCGGAATGACAGGGCCATGAAGAAGTCGGTGCGCATTCACCACCGCCTCAATCTGCCTGCTATTCGGTGAGTAGGGAGCCGTATGGCGTAGGAGATGGCAAGCGTGGAGGCCTGTCTGGACACTTGGCAGGCCTCTGCCCAGCGGCCGGATCCGATCGATCTGCTGGAGCAGCAAAACGCCAACCGTTTGCCCTGGTTGATCGCCGAGCGCCACCGGCGCATGGCCAAGAGCCCCTTCGCCTGGTTCCGCGGCACAGCCGCTGTGATGGCGCGTGACCTGGGCTCGACGGCCAACAGCGGCATGAGCGTGCAGCTCTGCGGCGATGCCCATCTTCTCAATTTTGGCTTCTACGCCTCACCGGAGCGCACGTTGGTGTTCGACATCAACGACTTTGATGAGACGTTCCCAGGACCTTGGGAATGGGATCTCAAACGCTTGCTGGTGAGCATGGTGCTGGTGGCCCGGCCGTTGGGTCTGGATCGCGAAGACCAGGGCTGGCTGGTGCGCAAGGTGGCCTCCAGCTACCGCAAGGCGATCGCGGGTTACGCCGCCATGCCCACGCTGGATCTGTGGAGCACCCTGCTGCAGGTGGAGCAGTTTCTTGATGAGCAGCCCAGCGGCTCTTTTCGCCAACACCTTCGGGCGGCAGCTTCCTCGGCGCGGCGCCGCAGCGGCAGCCAGGCAGTGGCGCGCTACGGCGAATGCCGGGCCGATGGCGGCTGGCAGCTGCGCCATGAGCCGCCCTTGCTCTGGCGGCACCGGCAGGTGGATCCGAGCTTCTTCGCCCAGCCCGATCACGACCATGCGCTGGAGGTGTTGCTGGAGGGCTATCTGAGCAGCGTGCAGGCCCACCGGCGCCACCTGATCAGCGGCTTCCGCATCCTTGACACCGCCTACAAGGCAGTTGGCGTGGGCTCGGTGGGCACCCGCTGCAGCATCGCCCTGTTGCAGGGCCCCCATCCCGACGACCTGCTGTTGCTGCAGAGCAAGCAGGCTCTGGCCTCGGCCCTGGCCGAGCCCCTTGGTCAACTACAGGCCAGCGGCGAGGAGCATCAGGGCCAGCGGGTGGTGCAGGGGCAGCGCCTGCTCCAGTGCGTGAGTGATCCCTTCCTGGGCTGGACCACCACTCCCGGTCACCACCACGTGTACTGGCGGCAGCTGCGGGATTGGAAAGCGTCGCTGGCGGTGGAGGCGATGAAGCCCGATGCGCTCAAGGCCTATGGCCGTCTCTGCGCGTCGGTGTTGGCGCGGGCCCATGCCCGCTCCGGCGATCGCTTCCGCTTGGCCGCGGCGCTCGAGGGGCAAAAGGCGATCGATCGCGCCCTCAGCGCGGATGCCATCGCCTACGCCGATCAGGTGGAACACGACCACGGCCGCCTGCTGCAGGCCATGGCGTCCGGGCGGCTCAGCAGTTAGCTCAGAAATTCAGCTGGATCTGCACCCCCGCCGCGAGGATCCCTGGCACTGATTGCACCGCCTCGCTGGGGTTGAAGATCCACTGCAGCGTGGGCTGCACGTTGAGGCTTTGGTTGATCTGAATGCGGTAGCCCAGTTCGACCATTCCTTCGTAAGAGCTGCTGAACACCTGATTGCTCAGCCCGCCGCGGCCAATGCCCACCAGCGCCACATCCAGTGGGCGTCCGGGTAGGGGACCCTGCACCACCAGGCCGCCGCCCACAAAGGTGGGGGCGATCACCAAGGAGGCATCCGGTGAATAGGACGCCCCAAGCCAGAGGCGATCGCCAAGCCCCAGCGGCAGCCCGCTGGGCACTGTGAGGCTTCCGTAGACGCCGTTGCCGTTCTCGCTGGTGAGAAATCCTCCAAGGCTGAACAGACCATCGGGGAGCTGGTTCTCCACGCTCACCGGCGCCGGGCAAACGCCACGCCGCTGGCTCCAGCGCACCACGCCCCGCTGGGTGCGGCAGGCCGGGAAGGGCTCGGCGTTCATCGCGCTCGGCATCAGATCCACCTGCAGAAACTGCGCCACACCGCTGCTGAGCCCGAGGCCGCCATCGGCGAGGCCGAGCCAGCGGGAGAGGGTGTCTGTGCTGCTCAGATCGAACAGGCCGTAGCGAACGCTCAGCTCCGGGCTGGCATGGGCCGTCACCACACCCCCATAGGCGGGATAGGGGTTGATCGGTAGGCCGGCCACCGTGATGTTGAGCGTGTTGTTGAAGGCCGAGTGCACGTAGTTGCCGAGCACCGGCACTTCCACGAAATCGGGATTGATCGGCAGGATGCCGGCTTTCACGTTCAGCCAGCCATCACCGTGCTGCCGCTGGATGGCGAGTTCTGAGAAATAGAAGCCAGCTGGGTAGGCCACCTGCTGCAGGGGAAACAAGGCCCCGATGGCGGTGCTGTAGTACGCATCGCCGGCGGCGTGATTCACGCTGATGCTCAGCTGCCAGTGGTCCAGCTCCTGCCAGGTGTCGCTGGCTTTGTTGAGGCCTGAACTGATGTTGAGCGCGAGCGTTCCCTGTTGGATCCAACTGCCCGCCGAGCGCTCCCCGCCCAGGGGATTGAACAGCGGCTCGGCTGTCACGCTGAGCTCCAGCTCCATCCAGTCGGGCAGCTGCAGTAGCTCCTGTGCGCTGGGCCAGGGATCACTCAGGGAAATCGGCTCGGGCTGCTGTGCTGGAGCTGGTTCGGCGTCAGCGCAGCGAGCCGGGCTGGTGAGAACCAGGGCTGTGATCAGGCCCAGTAGGCCATGCCCCCGCCGGCGAAGGCGGCGTTGCTGGCGCATGGCTGGGCCCTCAATCCGGCCACAGGATCTGCCCTGCGGCCGGATTTGGCAACCACCAGCAATGCCGGATCAGCCCTTCTTGGCGCGGCCTTTGCCCTTGGTCGGGGCGGCCTCAGCCTTAGGAGCAGCCTCAGATTTGGGCGCGGCGGCCACAGGCACGGGCGCCAGTTCACCTTCGCCGCTCACCACTACACTCACCACGCGGCCGCCCTGGCGGATCACCCGCTGCAGCGCTTCGTTCATGCGGCTGAAGGGCACCCGGGTTGTGTAGGCCCCGTGGCGCAGGAAGCGGTTGTTGGCGATGCCTGTGGCGGTGATCGTCACCACACGGCTCCCTTCGCCGGCGGCACCGGCGCTCGGGCTCGACACCAGCAGCTCCTGGCTGCGGAAGCCGTAGGCCGGGGTGCCATCAATGCGGCGGGCGTTGCTCAGCTCAGCCACCGGCAGCTCGTTGCTCTCTGAGGTGGCCGCCCTGAAAGGGCCATCGGTGCTGATGTGGGCGTATCGGCTGGCAGCCGACACAGCCACGGGCACAGGCCGGTTCTGGTGGAGTGCACAGCCGAGCTTGAACTGGGTGCCGCTGCCATCCCCTTTGGCGGAGGCGGCAGCGCCGCCGGCCAGCTGCATCAGCCAGCTGAACTGGCGGCCTTCATGGCCAGCGGCGTAGTTCCAGCCGTGCAGGTGAGGAACGGTGTCGTTGCCGAAATTGCGGTTGTATTCAGCGCTGTCGAGGTAGGAATCGATCTCGGCGTCGTAGCCCTGCTCCTGCAGGATTGTGAAGTGGTGCAGCATCTCCTCTTTGTTCTGAGGAGCACGGCCCAGCAGGTGCTTGTGGTTGAGCTCGATGAACCGGTAGGGGTTGCAGTTCTCGAAGAAGCGTGAGCGATAGAGGGCGCTCTTCGCCACGGTGCGCACCAACTCGCGCACATTGAGATAGCCGTTGCGGAACAGCGATTCGGCGCCACCTAGGCGCTCATTGGTCATCAGATATTGGCCGCCCAGCACCTGCTGATACACCGCGCGAATGATCGCGTTCAGGTCATCGTTGGAGGCATGAGGCCGGTGCTCTTTGCGTTGTCCGGCGGCAAAGCGCTCAATGCCCAGGGCAGGTGCTTGAACGAGAGACATGACGTTCGGGCTGGCAGGGGTGGACCAGCCGGAAGGTAGGAGCACTCTTTGGCCCTGTCTGCCAAACGTTGCGAGCTCTTTACCCCGCCGGATCGGGTGAATCAGTGCGGATGAATCTCATCGAGCACCTGACCGCTGGAGCACACGGTGCGGCAGGTGCGCTGTTCCTGCCGGCTCAGTTTGCGGGCGGCGATGTAGGCGAGCAGAGGATTGGGATAGGTCTTGCTGGTGTTCCAGCTGCCATCTTTGGCCTGCATCAAAACCTGGGTTTGCATGGAGCTCGGCCTCCTGAAATCCGTTGGGCCGGACCCTATGGAGCAGTGCAGGCCGTTCAGGTAACAGCGGCTACCGATTTAGGAATTTCTTCCGATTTGTGCCTGGCTGCCATTGGCTCGCTGCAGTTGTTCGGCGATTTGCTGGCAGCGGGTGCCGGCGCGCAGCTGCGGCTCTGAGCTGCGCACCTCGAGTTGGGCTTCGCGCGAGCGGCTGCAATTCCAGGAAGCCAGCACCGTGACCCGCTGGGCCATCGGTAGGCCGCAGTTGGGGCGATCGGCTGCCAACACCTGGCTGGCGCTGCTCACATGGGGATCAATCACCAAGCCCAGCTGTTGCAGCGGCTCTGCTAGTGCATCGAGGAGAGCATCGCTGTCCACGCTGGTGATCCAGGAAAACAGGGCCATCCGGCGCGTTGAGCTTGCTGGCCAGTTAACGATGCGCTGCAGGGTGCATCAAGTGCTTTTCGGCACAGAATGATTAAGGCAACGTAAAAGCCTTAGCCAATCCTGTCGGCGATGTGCCAATCGAGTTGCTCGCCGGCGTGGAAGGGCACGAGCCGGCTGGGTTCTGCGGTGCCATTGGCTAATTCCAGGATGGCCGGCAGGCCGGGGGCCTCGGGATCGGGGTCGCGCCGCTCCAGGGTGACGCTGCCCTGGTTGAGCGGCAGACCATAAAAGCGGGGGCCGTTCAGGCTGGCGAAGGCCTCCAGCTGATCGATCGAATCCTCCTCGCTGAACACCTGCGCGTAGCTCTCGAGCGCGTAGGTCGCGTTGTAGATACCGGCGCAACCGCAGCTGCTCTCTTTGGCGTGGCGCAGGTGGGGGGCTGAATCGGTGCCCAGGAAAAATTTCGGGTTGCCGGAGGTGGCGGCCTTGCGCAACGCCAGGCGGTGCAGCTCGCGCTTGGCCACTGGCAGGCAATACATGTCGGGCCGCAATCCCCCCTGGAACAGGGCGTTGCGGTTGATGTGCAGGTGGTGGGGGGTGATGGTGGCGCCCAGGTTGCTCGGCCCCGCCTCCACGAACCGCACTGCCTCAGCCGTGGTGATGTGCTCAAGCACCACCTTCAGATCCTGATGCCGCTCCAGCAGGGGCTTGAGGTGGCGCTCGATGAACACCGCCTCGCGATCAAAGATGTCGACAGCGGGATCGGTGACCTCCCCGTGAATCAACAGGGGCATGCCGATGCGCTCCATGCAGGTGAGCACTGGCGTGATGTGGGCCAGATCGCGCACGCCCGCATCGGAGTTGGTGGTGGCGCCAGCCGGGTAGAGCTTCGCGGCGGTGAACACTCCTGCTGCAAAGCCCCGCTCCAGTTCATCGGGAGCGATCGTTTCGGTGAGATAGGCCGTCATCAACGGCGTGAACCCGGCTGCGGCCTCCGCTCCGGCGCTGCGCTCCAGCGCCTGCCGGATGCGATCGCGATAGGCGCTGGCCTGCGCCACCGTGGTGATCGGGGGTTTGAGGTTGGGCATCACGATCGCCCGCGCAAACTGGGCGGCGGTGTGCCCCACCACGGCCTGCAGCAGCGCCCCATCGCGCAGGTGCACGTGCCAGTCATCGGGCGTGCGGATCGTGAGGGTTTGCCGGGACGCTGATGCGGCCATCGCGTTAAAGCCCTACTGCTGCGGAGCCTTTAGTTTCGGTGTTGATGGAGCCCGCACCCTCCGTTGCCTTGGTGGCCGACTGGAGCGCTGAACAAGTCAGAGCGGTACGGCTTCTGCCAGGTGGGTGAGCAGCAGATTGAGGATGTCTTGCAGGGGCATCGGCTTGGCCAGTAAGTAGCCCTGCCCCCAGTGGAATCCCTGGCGCTGCAGCCATTGGCGCTGGGCTTCTGTTTCCACGCCTTCAGCGGTGGTGTGCAGGTCTAGGGCCTCGGCCATGGCCTGGATCACCTCGAGGATGCGGTTGCTTGGTTGCTCCGGTGCATCCAGCAGCTTCACGAAGCTCATATCCACCTTGAGGCTGTGGAACGGGAAGCGATTTAGGCGGCTCAGTGAGGAGTAGCCGGTGCCGAAATCGTCGATCGCCAGCAGTACGCCCCGTTGATGCAGTTGCTGCAGCGTGCGCGCGATCTCCGCTTCCGGTTGCTGCAGGTTCACTTCGAGCATTTCCAGTTGCAGCTGCCAGTTCTGGGGCAGCGGCTCGGCGTCGATCAATGCAAAGAGGTTTTGCAGCAGAGCCGGGCTTTCGAGCAGGGCACCGGAGAGGTTGAGGCTGAGCAGCATCGGCTGCTGCGGCTGAACCCGCGCCATCACGTGGCTGGCGGCGATGGCCTGGCGAATCATCTGCAGATCGAGCTCCCCAAGCAGCTCAGCCCGCTCGGCGGCCTCCAGAAACAGGCTCGGCATCAACAGTTCGCCATCGCTGCGGCGCCAGCGGGCCAGGGCTTCCACCCCCACCACCGCCCTGGTTTTGAGGTCGAACAGGGGTTGGAAGTGGGGCTCGAGCTGGCCTTGGCTGAGGCCAGCGCGCAGCTCGGATTCCAGCTGCAGATCCTGTTGCGCCTGTATGCGGCTGGCTAGATCGATGCAGCTGTAATGGCTGCCGGGACGGCGGGCGGCATTGCGCAGGGCGATGGCGGCATCACTGAGCAGGTCGCCGGCGCTGCTGTAGTTGCCTTGCACAAGCGCCGCTCCAACGGCTACCTGCGAGCTCAGCAGTTGCTGTGCCACGCCGATCGGTTGCTGCAGCTGTTCGGTGATGGCCGCGGCCTGGCTGCAGAGCTGCTCCTCCGTGGCGGTGAAGGGGGTGAGCACCAGCCATTCCTGCTCGTTCAGTTCGCAGCAGCTGGCGTTGTCGGGCAGAAGCGCCACGAGACGCTCCAGTTGCTCCTGGCGCAGGGCGCTGGCGCTGCTCTCCCCCAGGGCATTGGCGATGCGGCGCAGCTCCTTGAATTCCAGGCGCATCAGCCCAAAGCAGGCCTGGCTGCTCTGGCTGAGCATCAGCTCCACCATCGAGATCAGCTGATCCTTGCTGGTGAGCAACTGGTGCAGGCGAGCCGGCGGTGGCGCGGGCGCCTCCGCTTCAGTGCTTGCCGGATGGGCGGCCTGGGCGAGCAGCCGGCCCTGGCGCTTCAGCTCCATCTGGCGCACAGCGAGCCGGGCCAGCCGCTCGAGGGCCTCGATCTGGCTGCCTTGAAGCTGGTGCGGTTGCTGATCCACGGCGCAGAGGCTGCCTAGGGCGAGGCCATTGCTGGAGATCAGCGGGAAGCCGGCATAGAAGCGAATGTGCGGCTCCTGGATCACCAGGGGGTTGTCGCAGAAGCGGGGATCGTCGAGCGCGTCGTTGATGATCAGCGGCGTGCGCTGCAGGATCGTGTGGCCGCAGAAGGAGATATTGCGCGGGGTTTCTTTGGCATCGAGCCCGATGCAGGTTTTGAACCACTGCCGGTTTTCATCCACCAACGAGATGATGCCGATCGGTGTGCCGGCGATGTCGCGCACGAGTGCACCGATGTCGTCAAAAGCCTGGTCTTCGGGGCTGTCGAGCACGCCGTAGCTGCGCAGTTCCTGCAGCCGTGCGGCGTCATTGGGCGGGATGGGAGCCTGCAGCATCGGTGCAGGTGAAGCCGAGTTTCTGCCCCTAACCCTAAGCAGATCGACCATGTGATGTCAGTCCATCGTCCCCGACCTCAGCCAGGCAGTTCAGCCACAGCCGGTAGGTGATCAGGATCGTGGTCAGCACAATGTTGCGATCGCAGGGGTGGTTGGGCCGATTTTGCAAACAAGCGGCCGATTGTGAGCAGCTCCAACGGCAGGCAATGCAGTCGTGGGGCAAAGGGCGCTTTGATCTGCGGCACCACCTCTTCATGAATTGAGCAGGTCTGCAGTGAGCAGCGTTCGTTGCCCTGGTGTGATCGAGTGACGGTGCTGCCACCGCCCAAGTGGGTTCAATCGCTTAACCCAGGTTGCTTGGAGCACCCTGATACACCTGACCGCGTCGGCCTTTAGAGCATGGCAGGCCTAGCTTGGGTTATGCCCAACTGTTTGGCACGCTCCACCCTGCAGGGGAATTGGGGAGGATCTCTGGCCGTCCTCAGCGCTGCTACCTCGCTCCTGGCTCTGGCGGGCTGCCAAGCCAGCCAGCCCACCATTGAAGTGCCGGTGTCGAACTGGCCGGGCTACGAATACATGTATCTGGCCCACAAGTTGGGCCTCGATCGCCGTGCCGGGATCACGGTGAAGCCGCTGCAGTTCCCTGATCCGCAGACGATCGTGCACGCCTACCTGCGCGGAGATGTGCCCTTGGCGCAGCTCACCACGGTGGAAGCGGTGGATCTCTGCAGCCGCGCCCCGAGCCGCTGCCCGGTAATCGTGCTGATCCTGGATGAATCGCGCGGTGGCGATCAGATCGCCGTGGCCCGCTCGGTTCCCAACTTGGCCGCCCTCAAAGGCCAGCCGGTGGCCGTCACCTTCTCCACCCTCGGCCCCTACGTGCTGAGCCGGGCCCTGGAGCAGCAGGGCATGGGCCTGGCCGATGTGCAGCTCCGCAACATTCCCCTGGCCCAGATGCCCGGTGCGTTGCGCAGCGGAGATGTGAAAGCGGCCGTGTTCTTCCCGCCCTTCAGTGATTACGCCGCCCGCGATGGGGTGTCGCGCTCCCTGTTCGATAGCCGCGCCATTCCAGGTGAGGTGTTTGACGTGCTGGCCGTCGATCCCCAGTACCTCGCGCGCCGCGGCGACACGATCACGGCGTTGATTCGTGCTTGGCAGGCTGCGCACGATGCCGCCCGCCGCAACCCGGCCCAAGCGATTGCTCTGGCCGCGCAGCGCGAGCAGCTCACGCCTGAGGAATACCGCCAGGCCGAGCAGGGGTTGGTGTACTTCAACCTCGATCAGCAGCGGCCGATGCTGCAGCCCGGTGGTGTGTTGGCCCGCAATCTCGAGGCGGTGAAAGCCGTGCAGGAGCGGCTCAAACTCACTGCTCCCGGCGCGCCGGTGCCCAAGGTTGATGCTCGCTACGTGGAGGCGGCCCGATGAAGCAGCCTCGCTTGATCACCGCCTTGCTGGCCTCAGCTGGCTTGGCCCTGGCACTAGGAGCTTGCCTGGCTCCATGGCAGCAACGCCAGGTGCGGCTGGCGATTGTGGATTGGCCGGCCTACGAATACTTCTATCTAGGCAGCCGCAAAGGGCTCGACCTTCAGCAGGGCTATCGCCTGCAGGTGGATCAATTCGGCTCCCTGCAGGATCAGCGGCGTGCCTTCAGCCGCGGTGATGTGGAGGCCATTGCCACCACCTTGCCGGAGGCGATTGCCATCTGCCGCGAGGTGCCGGCCCGCTGCCCCTCGATCGTGCTGGTGCTGGATGATTCCAACGGCGCCGATCAAGTGGTGGCGGCCTCACGCTGGCGCTCGGTGGCGGAGCTCAAGGGCCAGCGGGTGGGGCTCGAGCGCAGCGTGCTCGGGGAATTCATGCTGCTGCGCGCTGTGCAGGGCCAGGGGCTGAAGCTGGCCGATTTCAAGCTCCGTTACGACGGCCCCAAAGCCCTGGTGTCGCAGCTGCAACGTGGGGTGGTGGATGCCATCGTCACCTACGCCCCCCATAGCGATGGGTTGGTTGCAGATCCGCGCTTCCGGGTGCTGTTCAGCTCCAGCCAGATTCCTGCTGAGGTGGTGGATGTGCTGGCGGTGAGCCCGGAGCTTCTGCGCCGTGATTCCAAGCTGGTGGCGGCTTTGCTGCGCACCTGGTGGGCTGCGCGGCAGCTGGCTGCCCAAGAGCCGCAGCAAGCCACAGCGCTGATGGCTCAGCGCCAGGGAGTCTCCCCGGAACAATTCCTCAGCTCCCAGCGCCTGATTCGTTATCTCGATCGCAACCAACAGGCGGAACTGCTCGCCACCGATGGCCCCGTTCAGCGCACCTTGCAGCGCCTGCAGCGGCAGATGCGCGAGGCCAATCGCATCCCGCAGGCCATCCCGCTGCCGAAGCTGACCCCGGAGCTGGTGCCATGAGGGGTCCGCTGCACGAACGCGTCAACCGCCGCCTGTTGGTGATTGCGCTGGCTGCGGCCGCCCTCGGCTCCACGGTGCTGGCCAGTGTGAGCGGTGCGCTGGTGCTGCAGGCCACCTTGAAGGAAGCGCAGAACCACGCCCGCACGATCGAGCGTGATCTTTCCGGCAGCGTGACCAGTTTTCAACCGTTGTATGAGGTGCAACGGCAGTTGCAGCTGGCGGCTTCCTCCCGTGAATTGCGCTCCGCCTTGCTGCTCGATCAGCAGGGTGTGGTGCTGGCCGCCAGCGACAACGCTCTGGTGGGTAGGCCTGTGCAGGAGCTGGCTCTGGAGGATGGCCTAGGTGATCTACCTGAGCATTTGCGGGCGTGTTTCCCGGCCCGCCTCTCCGGTTTTTGTGCGGCGGATCGCTCCTCAAGCCTTCTCGATGGCCCGATCCCCTGGATCGGCGGTGATCACATGATCCTGGTGGTGCGCACCCCGCTGGCTCTCGAGGGTTTGCCGGCCTTTGGGCAACAGGGCCTGCTGGTGATCGAGCTGGATCTGCAGCCGCTGGTGGGCCAGGCCCTGCAGCTCACGGGCTTGGTGTTTCTGGCTGGCCTGGTGCCGCTGTTTTTCACCGGCGCGGCGTTAGTGCTGGTGGTGCGGCGCCAGTTGTTGCCGGAGTTGATCAGCCTTGCCCAGACCGACAGCCTCTCCGGCGTGCTCAACCGCGGGGCGTTTCTGGAGGCGGCTGCGCAACGGCTGGAGTTACGGGGCCTAGAGCAGCCCTGGGTGGTGGCGCTGATCGATATCGATCACTTCAAAACCATCAACGACACCTTTGGCCACGCGGCGGGCGATGAGGTCATCCGGCGCATGGCGGAATTTCTGAATGGGGCCGTACGCCGCGGCGATCTGGTGGGGCGTCTGGGCGGTGATGAATTTGCCTTGCTGGTGAGCGCGGCCGCTCCGCAGGCCCATGATCTGCTCGAGCGCCTGCGCCAGCGGGTGGCCAGCCATCGATGGACCCTGGCCGATGGCTCTGAACCGCAGCTCACCCTCTCGATCGGCATGGTGCAACAGGGCAGTGAAGGCCGCCACAAGCTCAGCGAGCTGCTCCAGGCAGCCGATGCGGCCTTGTATGTGGCCAAGGATCAGGGCCGCAATCAGGTGATGGATCTCGAGCGCCTGCATCCGCGCGGTTGGTCGGTCCAGCCGGCTTGATGTCGGCTTGATTCAGTGGGGTGCGCGGTTGTTGAGGCGCAGCTCCATCATGTGCTGCACCACATACACCAACAGTGCGGTGCTCCAGCCGGCCATCAGCAGGCCATTGAGTGCCAGCCCCACGCTGAGCAGATGCCAGCAGGGCGGAAGCACCACATCGCCATAGCCCACGGTGGTGAAGGTCATGGCGCTGAAGTAGAAGCTGGTCTCCAAGTTGGTGAACAGGTTCAGCCCACTTAGCAGCAGGGCCCACAGCAGCATGTCGCCCACGAGCCCGAGAGCTGTGAGCCCTGCACCGCTGAGCATCACCAGCGAGCGCCGGCTGCCCTTCTGAGCGCACCACTGCACCACCCGTGGCGCATGGTTGAGCTCGGTGATCACCAAGGTGATGCCCATCTGCCAGAGGCAGGTGAGCACGAGCATGACGGCGCTGATGCCCAGGAGCACGCCCACTCCTGGGCTGCCGCAGACCTCTGGCGCGCGGTCCGCCCCTGAAGACGCAGCTGCAGCCGCAGCCCTGGCTGTTGCCGGGATCCCACAGCTGAGTGCAGCCAAGATCAGCAGCAGCTGGGTGTGACGAGACCTGCGGATCAGCATCAAGCGGGCGGCGGCAGTTGGGGCGGGGGTAAGCCCAGCCAGCGGGCTTCTTCACTGGCCGCTGGCAGTAGCGCTTCCAGTTCGGAGCGGGCCAGCCACGGATCTGTAGTGGCGCTCAGCTGATTGAAGCGCCGCAGGGCCGATTGCGGGAAGAGCAACACACCCACCAGCAACGCCAGTGCACAGCCCATCAGGTAGTCGATCCAGCGGTTGGGGATGTACCAGGCCACCAGCGGGCCGTACCCCACGAAGGCCACACCACTGGAGATCAGGGCGGTGCGCAGATAGCTGCGGCGGTTGAGCGCTACCACGAGCATCGTGGTGCCCGCCATCACCAAGCCGATCGACACCTCACTGATGCCCAGGGTGTTGAACACCAGCAGCGGCATCAGCACCCCGAGGCTCACCCCAGCCATGCGATCGCGCACACGCGCCAAGGTGGCTCCGATGCTGTCGTTGAGCAACAACACCACGCCGAAGTAGAGGTATTTGGGGGTGAGGGCTCCGAGGCCTTCGCCAATGGCCAGGGCCAGGCTGGCAAACACGAGCTTTCGCCAGAAGAAGGTTGAGCGCAGCCCTGCTGCGATGCGGCTCTTGAGGGGTGGTTCAGCGGGTGGGGCTTCGCTGGTTTCGGCCGAGCTGGCTGGGGTGGCTTCGGGGCTGCGGAGCTGATCCGGTGTGAACACGATCTGGATCAGCGTGCCGATCGCGAGGCCCATGCTCAAGGCCACCAGTTCATCGCGCCAGCTCTCCCAACTGGGCGTGCCCAGCAAAGGCAACACCCCCGCCACCGCCACCACGCCGCTGAGCAGACGCAGCTTGCTGGGGAGGGTGAGGGTGATCAGCTGCATCAGCGCTGCCACCAGGCCGAATACGAACACCTGAGGCACGTTGGAGAGACCCAGGCCCAGGCTCACGCCAATGGCCAGGCACAACCCCACCAACACCAGCAGCACCGGGTAAATCGCCAGTGGCCAGCGGCTGAAATCGGGCCTGACCACCAGCGCCGCGATCAGCGATCCGTAGGCCAGCGACCCACCGCTCAACCCCACCCCTTCGCAGGCCGCATAGGTGAGAGCAGCCGCCAGGTCGATCACCAGGGCCGCCCTCAGATCGGTGCTGAGTGAGCTGGGGATGCTCTCAGTCGCCATGGGGCGCGGGACGTTTGAGCGCCTGGGCCCAGCCCACCAGCAGCACAATCACCAGCAACGCCAGCCAGAACCACAGCCGAGGTGGCTGGCTCCTGGCGGTGATCACCAGCAGGATCAGGCTGAGCCAGGGGGCCGGTTGGCGCCAGGGCTTGAGCCAGCGCTGCAAGCCATGCGGCATCTGCTGCTTCATCGCTCGGTGCCTCCCAGCCAGCGCAGGAACGGCAGCAGGAAACTCACGGGGCTGCGCCGCTCCACCACCACCTCACTTTTTGCGGGGGTGCCGTTCTCCAGCTGCAGGTTGGGTCCGCTGCCGCCGCTCCACCGCAGGCCTGAGGGTGTGTCGGCCCGCTCCAGTGTCACCGTCACGATCCGAACCGGTGATGTGGCCTTATCGGGAAGCGTCGCCAAGGGGTCGCCGCCTTCGCCGAAGGCGGCCTGACGGCTGCGGGCAATCAGGCTGCCGGCGAGATCGGCATCGCCAACGGCACGGCTCACTTCTGCCAGATCGGCACTGGCGGGGGCGATGTTGGCGATGCGCCCCTCCACCAGGCCGTAGCGCTGCGAGCTGCCGCCATAGCGATCACGGGTTTGCAATTGCAGATCGAGCTGGATGGGCATCCCGGGTTTGAGGCGGGCGACATCGGCATCGCTGAACAGGGCGATGGCGGTGCGGTCTTGATTGCTGCGTTGGGGTTCAGGGCCCACACCGACCGAGGCAAGCCGTTGGCCGGGAATCACCGCCTGCCCCGGATCCACGCTCAGCCCCAGCAGCATGCCGTCGCGCGGGGCGAGCACCGACTGGCTGTTGCGCTGGGCCTGTAGGGCGGCTTGGGTGGCATCGAGTTGAGCCAGTTGGGCCTGCAATTCTTTGATCGCGCTTTCGTTGCGCAGATAAAGGTCTTGCGCTCCCACCCATAGGGGGCTGTAGCGGGGAATCACTTCATCGCGCCGAAGGTTCTCGAGGGCCTTCAGCTGCAATCCCACCGGTTGATTGGCGGTGCGCAGAGTGCTGATGCGCGATTCGATCGTTTGGCGTTGCCGTTCCACGGCTTTGATCTGATCCAGGAGCGCGTTGTTGGTCGGGCCAACGCCACCACCGCCTGCCGCCTGCTGATCGATGCGGTTGATGGTCATCAGCAGGTCGCCCTGCTTCACCGGATCGCCGATGCGCCGCATCAGCTCTTGCACCTGCCCGGCCGACCTGGCGTAAACCCCCGCCCGGCTTTCCGGTGCCAGTAGCAGGGCACTGCCTTCCACCTTCACCGGCACCGAGGGTGCGAGGGCCCAGGCGCTGCAAGCCGCACTCACCGCTGCCATCGGTAGGAGATTGGGGAGGCGTTCGCTCAGCATCGCCATCCCATCCTGCTGCCGGTGTTGCTGCAATCTGCGGTTACGGTACCGGCACTTTGCAACCCCAAGGCTTGCGCCGCCCGCTGCGCCGCTGCTTCTGCCTGATGGCGCTGCTGCTGCAGAGCGGTGCAGCCTTCGCGGAGCAGCCCACCCGTTCGGTTGGTTCGGTGGCTCAGGCGCTAGAGGGAAAGCCTGCAGCCACAACGGCGCCGGCACCGATCAGCCTCAGCCTGGATCAGGCGATCGCTCTGGGCCTGGGCCGCTCCCTCGCCTTGCGCAACAGCAGCCTTGCCTTGGCTGAAAGCCGCGCGGTGCAGGGGCTTGCCCGAGCTCGGTTCATGCCCAAGCTCGATCTGGTGGGGCTGGGCACCTATGCCCAGGTGGGCACCGATGTGGGTTTCATCTCCAATTTGCCCGCCATCGGCGATCTCAACTTCGACCTGGGCGGTGATGGCTACGCGGTGGTGCAGAACACCTTCGTGAATGTGGGCCTCGCCCTCACGATGCCGCTAATTGATTTCGGTCGCGGACCGCTCCAACAGGCCGCCCGCGCCGGCGTGCAGGCGGCAGAAGCCGACCAACGGGAACAGCAACGGCGCACCCGCTTCGCCATCCAGAGCGCTTACCTCAACGCCCAACTCGCCGAAGCCCTGATTCCGGTGTGGGAGAGCGCCCTGCAGGTGTCGACCCGGTTGCTCAGCGATGCGCGGGCCATCCGGCGTGAGGGGCTCGCCGCCCGCATCGACACGCTGCAGGCCGAGGCGTTGGTGGAAACCGATCGCCAGGGGTTGGCCGAAGCTCAAAGCCAACGGGAGGTGGCGCTCAGCGCCTTGGCCCGCAATCTCAACCTGCCGCCTGAGCAGGTGATCAGCCTCTCGGAGCCCCTGCGGCCCCTGCCGGCCTGGCCTTTGAACTTGAGCGCCAGCCTTGCTCAGGCCCTGGCGGAGGATCGCCCAGCCCTTGAAGCGCTGGAGCAGCAGCGCCGCGCCCAGCAGGCGCAGGTGAAGGTGGCCCGTGCCGGAGCGCTGCCTCAGGTGGGTTTGTTGCTCGGCGGCGGCATCAATGGCGATTGGCTGAATGTGCCGGTGCTCAACACCACCCCGCGTGTGGGCGTGAACGGCAGCCAAGGACCGGATCTGCCCAGCTTGAGCACCACTGGCAATGCCTCCGGCAGCTTCTACGACTGGGGTGCCGTGCTCTCCCTGCGCCAGCCCCTGTTTGATGGCGGCCTCACCCGCGAGTCGGTGGCACTGGCACGCCGCCGCGCTGAACAGGGTGAGGTGGCGCTGGAGTTGGCCCGCCAGACGATCACCCAGCAGGTGGAAACCTTCTACGCCACCCATCAGGCCTCCGGGCCCCAGATGCGAGCCGCCGCTGCTGCCGCTGCCGCTGGCGCCGAGGCCGTGCGCGATGCGCTGCTGCGTTACCGCGCCGGGGTGGCACCGATCACGGAGCTGTTGATTGCCCAGCGCAACCTGCAGGCGGCCCGTTCGGCCGAGGCCACCGCCATCCATCGCTGGAACATCAGCCGCGCTGGCTTGGAGCTGGAAACCGGCTCAGGGCTGGCCCAGGAGCGCGCTCCTTCCTCTCTTTAGAGTGATGGGATGACCGACCAGGCCCCACGTTCTGAAACGCCCGCCAGCGAGCGCATCACCCAGCAGCTCGGCCGGTTGATTCCTCTGGTGAACGGCCGTTCGCGCGTGGCACGGGTGGGCTCATCCCACGGCCGTGATGGCCTGCCCTCGCTGCTCAGCTGGGACGACGACGGTCAGCTGAACGTGGACTGAACCTTGCACGCAGCAGGTTTGCTGGTGCTGGCCGGTGGCGGCCACACCCACGCACTGCTGCTGCGCCGCTGGATCATGCGGCCCGCCAGCCGCCCTGCCGATCTGGCGGTGTTGCTGGTGAACCGCACCAGTACGGCGCTCTATTCGGGCATGGTGCCCGGTCTGTTGGCAGGGCTCTATCCACGGGAGGCCTGCGCGATCGACCTGCGCGACCTCTGCCGGCGCGCCGGTGTGGGCTTTGTGCAGGCGGAGATCACGGGGCTCGACCCCGCTCGCCGTGAGCTCCTGCTGCAGGGGCGCCCGCCGCTGCGGTTTCACACCCTCAGCCTGAATGTGGGTTGTGAAACCTTCTGGCAAGCGGAGCCCTCGGCCGCCACCAGCGCGGTGCAAACGGTGAAGCCGCTCGAGCCCTTCCTCGCCTGGCTGGAGCGGCGGCTCAACGATCCCTCCGATCCCCAGGTGCGGATTCGCGGCGGTGGGGCTGCCGCTGTGGAGGTGGCTTTGGCCTTGCGGAGCCGTGGTTTGCAGCCTGAGCTGTTGCTGCGCGGCGATGGCTTGCAGCTGGGATGTGCTGCAGCGCATCAAGCGGCTGAACGGTTGCTGGCTGAGGCTGGGATCCCGATTCAGCGCGGGGTGGAGGATCAGGCCGCCGCGGATCTGGCGTGCACGGGCAGCCGGGCACCGGCTTGGCTCGCCGCCAGTGGTTTGCCGGTGCAGGTGGGAACCGGCCGGGTGCTCACCGAGGCCAGCCTGATGGTGCAGGGGTGTGAGCGGCTGTTCGCCAGCGGTGATTGCGCTGTGATTGCCTCCGATCCCAGGCCGCCGGCTGGGGTGTGGGCGGTGCGGGCGGCGCCGCTGTTGGCGGAGAACCTGCGGCGGCTGCAGGCAGAGCCGCCATTGCCTTTGCGCCGCTGGCGGCCGCAGTGCTGGGCCCTGCAGCTGCTGGGTGATGGTGGGGTGCAGGGGCCGTCAGCGCCGCGGGCACTGGCGGTGTATGGACCGTTCTGTTGGGGCCCCTCGCGGGCCTTATGGCGCTGGAAAGATCGGATTGATCGCCGCTTCATGCAGGGCTTTGCTCCCGCAGTCGCGATGGCCGCTGGGGCAGCACCCATGGCCTGCCGCGGCTGCGCCGCCAAGCTGCCGGCCGCTCCTTTGGCCGCGGCTTTGGGGCGCCTGTCGCCCACGGGCGAGGCGCCACCTGCAGAAGATGCCGCCCGCTTGGATGTGAACGAGCGGGGGGAGTTGCTGCTGCAGAGCGTGGATGGCTTCCCCGCACTTCTCGATGACCCCTGGCTCAATGCTCGGCTCACCACCCTGCATGCCTGCAGTGACCTGTGGGCCTGCGGCGCTCAGGTGCGCAGCCTGCAGGCGGTGGTGACCCTGCCGGAAGCCGCACCCGCTGTGCAGGAGGAGTGGTTGCTCCAGAGCCTGGCTGGTGTGCGCTCGGTACTTGATCCGCTGGGGGCAACGCTGCTGGGAGGCCACACCCTCGAGGGTCGGGATGGGGCGGGGTTGGGGCTCAGCCTGGCGGTGAACGGAGCGGTGCTCCCGCAGCGTTATTGGCCCAAGGGCCCTCTGGCGGCGGGCCAGGTGTTGCTGCTCACCCGCCCGATTGGCACGGGAGTGCTGTTTGCCGCGGCGATGGCTGGTGCAGCTAAGCCAGGTTGGCTGGATGCCGCCTTGGCCGTGATGCAGCAGAGCCAGGCGCCCCTCGTGGAGATCCTGGCGGCCCATGGCTGCCAGGCCTGCACTGACATCACGGGCTTTGGTCTGCTCGGGCACCTGGGTGAAATGCTCGGCCCCGGTCAGCGGGTCGCCCTTGATCCCGATGCGATTCCAGCCCTTCCAGGTGCCCTCGAGCTGCTGGAGCAGGGGCTCAGCAGCAGCCTTGCGCCTGCCAATGCCCGCGCCCTGGTTGCGCTCGATGGCCCGATCGCGCTCAACCGGGCAGCCACCGCAGCCCAGCAACAGCTCTGGATCGACCCGCAAACCTGTGGTCCGCTGCTGGCGGCCTTGCCTGCGGCGGCTGCCCATGGGGCGCTAAAGGCGATCAGGGCGGCTGGTTTCCCCCAGGCGGCCCTGATCGGCAGGGTGACCTAGTCGCGCACCAGCCAGCCGGCGGTGAGATCGTCGAGGTCGCTTTGCAGGTAGTAGTAGCCCCGTGCACCGGAGCGCCCCTTCACCAGTAGGGCGCGGTAGCGATAGGTGGTGCCGAATTGATCACGCTCATCCAGGGTGCCCCAGCAGCTGTTGGGGTCCAGCTTCAGATCGCCGCTGTAGCTGGCTGTTTCGCCGACGCCGCTATAGCTCGAGAGGGCGATCCCGCTCACGCGGCCATCGCTCCACTGCTCCCGTTGCACCACCGCGTTGGGGCTCCAGCCGCCGTTGCGCCAGCTCAGGCCCACCTGGCTGCTCAGCACCAGACCATTGAGATCGGAGGCCTGGCAATGGCCGGGTGCCATCGGCAGCCAGCGGCTGGTGATCACGCTGCCGCTGTTGCGCTTGAGGCTGTAGAGCGGGCGGCCCTTGCCATCGAGCACCACCTCACTGCGCTCGGTTCCCCAGGGCAGCTTGCGCTCCAGTTGCAGCACGCAGCTCGGGCCCATGCGCGCCACACCGCTGTAGGTGGCCTGGCGTTCGCTGCGGCCCACGCGCTCCACCAGCGTGCCCTGCAGCTTGCCGCCGGCCAGCCAGCGCTCTTCCTGCACATGGGCCGTGGGGGTGTTCATGCCACTGCCGCTCTGCACGCCCATACCCATCACCGCGTAGCGCCCCAGCATTGGCTTGGGGCAAGTGGTCTGAGCTGCCTGGGCCGGGGCGCTCAGGCTGGCGAGAGGTAGGCCGAGCCCCAGGGCTGCGATGGGGATCAGAGCCGACAGACGTTGGACCATGGCCTGGTCGCTGCACACAAAGCCCCCGCAGTATGGGCGGGTTGCGCTGGTGTGACTCAAGCCTTCGGTTCAGATCTGAACCATGCCGCAACGCATCCCTTTGAGCACGGCCTGCACGCGGTTGTTCACCTCGAGGGTTTTGAGCAGCCGTTTGGTGTATGTGCGCGCTGTTTCCTCACTCACCACCAGCTGCTCGGCGATTTCACGGTCGGTGAGGCCACTGGCGAGGAGATCGAGCACCTCGTATTCACGGGGCGTCAGCCTTGGGCAGCTCAGGTAGGGCAACTGCCCGGAGCGCAGCGATGGACTGCGATACGAGTGATTCCCCATCACCGCCATCACCGCGGCCTCGAGCGGTTTCTGGTCTTCGATGAAGTCGGCTTCGGCCACCACCGCTTCGAGCCAGCTGGCTTCGGCGTATTCCACCGGGATCGCATCGCCCAGGGCGAGCACCACCACCTTCAGTTGCGGCTGCAACTGGCGTGCTTTGCGCGCTAGCTCAAAACCGTTGCCGTTCTCGAGAAAGTCGGTGCAGATCAGCAGCTCATAGGGCTCTTGCTGCAGATAGGCCAGGCAGCTCTCCTCATCAGTGACAGCGCAACCGATATAGGTGGATGTGCTGAAGCTCTCGCAGAGGCAGCGCAGGAAGAATCGCCCTTTCAGAGCAAGCGCAACCTTGCCCTGAACGGCGACGGAAAGGAGCACCTCATCAAGGTTGCCGGCGCTGAGGCTGTCGAGATAAGGCGTGAAGTCCATCGCTCAGCCCCAGGCGAGCGCCCATCATCGCGCCCGGCTGCGCAGCACCAGCTCAGATCGCAACCTTTTGTGTGTCGCGTGTGAGTTGGGCGTACAGATATTGCGGCGACTTGTAATGACGCGGCAGGCAGTGATGCAGTGTTTCAAGCCGGCCCCAGCACACGGTGCGCTGAATCTTGTTGAGGGTTCGCTTTTCAGCGATCAACATCTTCAGCGCTTTGCAATACAGCTGGTAATTGGCTTCGAGTTCGCCGATGGTGATGCTGGCGTCCTGGCTCATGGTTCAGTCGTCGTAGACGAGGCACTCAGGGGCATTGGGGTTGAGGTCGCAATACACCTCAAGCGGGGAGGGATCCTTCTGCTCACCGGGGTGGTGCTGCTGATAGGCCTCAAGATCCTTGAGTTCGCCTTCAAGGTGATTGATCTTGCCGGTGTCGCCGCTCTGGCGGGCCTGATCCAGCTCAGCCTTCAGCTTGGCCAGGTGGGCTTCGATGTTCTCCAAGGATCGGGTGTGATCGGCGGACTACAGCTACGAACGCTCCGTTGGCCATCGCTACCCCCATTTGGGGGCAACCCGTCAGAGCTGCGGTTCCCCTGTCAGAGTGGCCTCAGCCCCCAGGGTTCGTGTGATCCGCCGTTTCAGGCTGCTGGCTCTGCTGGCCGTGGTGGTTGTGAGTGGTTGCCGTTCAACGGCTCCATCACCCCAAGAGCGGGAACGCCTGGCCGAACAGCAGCGTTTGCTCTCCCTCTGCACGAGCAATCAGGAACGGTTGCCCGGCTTGCTTGATCGTTTTAACGCCGCTCAAAGCCGCTTGGCCTCGGTTCGCCAAGCCACTTACGCACCCAGCCCGGGGCCTAAGCCCCTCGATCCCGAAGAGCAGCGCCGGCTCACCATTTACGACCAACAAACCGAGCAAGACCTCTACGAGCAAGCTGTGGATGCCTGGCGGCAGCAGGAGGCTGACCGGCGCGAACGCTGGGAGCAGGCCCAATCGGCCAAGGAGGCCGCGGCCGCTGAAGCACTCAAGGCCGCAGCCTCTGCCCTGCGGCAGGTGCATCCCGAGCTGCTGCTGGCTGGCGCCTCACCACGCTTGAACCCTCAAGAGGTGGAGCGCTTTCGCAGTTGCCAGCCGGAGCAGTTTCGGTGAGTGGCGGCTGGAGGCGATGGGGCTTCAGCCTGGCGCTGTTCACCGGGCTGGAGTCTCCGGCTCTCGCGCAGTTCTTGGCGCCACCCCCGCTACCAGCAGTTCCTGAACCCGTGATCAGCCCTGAGCTGGAGGGTTGCGTTCGCCGTTTCGGCCATACCGGTTGTGCAGCTCGGCTCTACGCCCAGCTGCTCTGCGCATCGATGGGCAGCGCTGAAGGCGAGCTCGAACGCATGGAGGCCAAGCTCGCGGAGCAATACGAGCAGGCCGCCATCGACTTCCGTGGGATTACCCCGGAGCAGGTGGAAACGGCAGCTGTTCGCTACTACGCCCCCATGCTCTGCCCGGAGAAAAGCCCGCAGATTCGGCAGTTGTTTGCCCCGTCGTGAGGGGTGTTCTGCTTAGAGCATGCCCAGATTGAAGCGGAAGGCATCGAGCGTGCCGCTCACTTCATTGGCGACCAGTAAGTGGCCTCCACGGTTGCCACCGGCGACCCAACTGAGCCCTTCTGGTGAGAGCGACTGTGCAGCGCTGAAGGCGCCCACATAGGTGGGGCTGTTGGGTTTGGTGATTTCAAACACCGGGATGAAAGTGCCCAGCTCCTCGGCGTCACTCTGGTTGTAAGGACGCTCGAGACCAACGAAGGCAAAGCGACGTTTACCGATCAAGGCCGTTACCACCGATTCCGGTTCAACACTCTTGTCGTCGCTGCGGCCATCGTCGTAGAAGCCAGCGGCGTTGGTGATCTGGTCCAGCAGGTTGCCGGAGTCGTACACCAAAGTGCCGTTGGCTTTGTAGATACTGAAGCTGCGACCGCCGAAGGCCTTGATCCCGGTTATTGGGTCATTGGCGTCCTTCACGGTTTTGAGTCGCCCCTCAGTGATGAGAGTGGCATCGCCGGTTTTCAGCTTGCCCGAGCGAACTTCGTCGCTGTAGTACTCATCATCGCTGACAGGGCCGTATTTGAGGGTAATGAACAGCTCATCTCCTTGGTCGGCTTCGAAATTGCCGCGGTTACCGATGTCTGCTGATCCATAAACATAAATGCTTGCGCCAGTAAGCTCGTCTTCAATTTCTGCCAAAACCCCGTCGGTGAGGTTGTCGCCATAGGAATATGTTGTTCCATCGGCCAGTGATGTTTCGAAATTAACGTCATCGGGTCGCACGCGACCATCTCCTTCGTTGGCGGTGATCAGGTAGTTCTTCCCTCTGTGCATGAAGGTGTCGATGCCGTCGGCCATGCGGAGACCGAAGAAATTGCGCTGGCCTGGCGCATAGATGCCGTCCCGATCAGTGGTGTCGACCTCAATGCCGGTCCAATCTTTAAGCCCTTGGCTGAAGATGTCCTTGATTTTGCGCCTGTTGAGATCAACCCTGGCGATGGCGTTGTTCTCTTGCAGTGTGATGAAGGCATCTCGGCCATTGGGGCTGATGCTCACATACTCCGGCTCAATGTCTTGTAAGGGACTGGGGTTCTCACCGCTGATGCGGATGCCCTGATTGCGGAGGTCATCGGTGTCGTATGAAGCGAAATCGAGGGTGGTCACCTTGGAACGCCCTGGCTTCTCTTCATTAAGACGTATCACCGATATGCTGCCAGCGGGATCGACGCCGTCCTCAGTGCCGTAGAACTTGCTGGGTTCTCCTTCGTTGGCGATCACCAGTGTTTTGCCATTTGGCGTAAAGCTCAACGAGTCAGGCAAATTGCCAACGGCCACACTGCCTCTGGCAACGGGTTCATTGTTCTTGTTGAGCTGATAAAAGTAGATTCGACCTGCGTTGCTTGCGTCGACTGCCACTGCGACGGCAATCAGTCCATCCTTGTTGATATCCACGCTCTGTGCATTGCCAGGTAGTTCCAGCTCACCGACCACCTTGGGGCTGTTAAATCCTTTCGTGTAGGTCACCAGCGAGAGGGTGGGCCCGCCCGTGATTACGGCGGCGGTGTTACGACCATTGTGATACGCAACGATCTCTGCACCACCGAGGTTCACGCTCGATTGTGGTGCGCGTAGAAATGCCATTACGGTTTTTAAAAGTCTCCATCTATCCTCCTGCGAAGTTTTTAGTGCTGGTAAAGCGCCGGTTAACGAAGTGCGGTCATGCGTTTAAAACGTTGGCGGTGAGACATGCGGGTGTTGCCTGGCTCACGAACGGCAGCGAAGGCGGAGATCCACACCGGGCCGCCGTGTTGGATGCGGGTCTGATCTGTCTTGAATTGAGATCTCACCTTGGAGATCCGGGCGCGTGCATCCACCCCTGGTTTTGGTGCATGGCTTGCTGGATACCCCGGAGGTGTTTGGGCCTCTGCGTCAGCACCTGCGCGGGCGGCGGCCCGATCTGTTGATCCCAGCTTTGCCGATGCGCTTCGGGTTGACCCCGGTGCGTGAGGCCGCCTTGCACTTACAGCGGCAGATCGAAGCGGTTGCACCTGGCGGCGGGCCCTTGGACGTGCTCGGTTTTTCCATGGGTGGAGTGATTGCCCGCAGCTGGATCCAGCAGCTGGGCGGCCAGCGGCGGGTGCGCCGCTTCATCAGCCTGGGCAGCCCGCAGCAGGGCACCTGGACAGCCCAGCCCTGGCCCCGCCGAGTGTTTCGCGGTTTAGCCGATCTCCGGTGCGGCAGTGCTCTGTTGCAGGAGCTCAACAGCAACCTCGACGGGTTGCGTGGTGTGGAGTGCCACAGCTTCTATTCGGCCCTCGATCTGGCAGTGCTTCCGGGTTGGCGTGCCGTGTTGCCGGTGGGAACAGCCCGCGCGTTGCCCGTGCCCACCCATCCGCAATTGCTGCGCGATCCCGCCGCCTTGCGGCCGTTGGTTCAGGAACTGCTGCGCATCTGAGTCAGTCCTGATTCAGCGCGATCTCGCGGCGTAGCTTGCGGATACAGATCGGTGTTCACCGTAGTGGATTGGCTCGGTGTCTCTGTGGCGGTGCGCTGGTTGCTGGGATGGTGGTTGTCGCGCCATCTCGTGCCCTTACCACAGACGCGCTTGCAGAACCAACCGGCGGTGTCGGTGTTGATCCCCGCGCGCAATGAAGAAGCCACCTTGAATCATCTTTTGGAGGGTTTGCGATGCCAAACCCTCCAGCCGCTTGAAGTGATCGTGATTGATGATCATTCCAGCGACGACACCGCTCGAATCGCGCAAGCGGCGGCCCAGCTGTTGCCCCTGAAGTTGGTGCAGCCGCCTCCCCTTCCTCCGGGCTGGTGCGGCAAAACCTGGGCGTTGCACAACGGCGTGCAGCAGAGCGCGGGTGAGGTGTTGGTGTTTCTCGATGCCGATACTGAACCAGCGGCGGAGCTGCTGGAGAGCCTGGTGGCGCAGCAGCAACGGTTGGGGGGGCTGGTGTCGGTGCAGCCGTTTCACCGCACCGAACGGCTCTATGAGCAGCTGTCGCTGCTGTTCAACCTGGTGGGGTTGATGGCTGTTCCGCTGGGGCCCCGTTGCGGGGTTGCCTTCGGACCGGCCATGGCTACAAGCCGTGAGCATTACCTGCGCAGCGGCGGCCATCAGGCGGTGGCGAGCAAGGTGGTGGAGGACTGGTTCCTGGCCCATCGCTATGAGCAGGCGGGCTTGCCGGTGAGCGCCTTCATCGGCGATCACCAGATCGCTTACCGCATGTATCCCGGTGGGTTGGGTGATCTGGTTGTGGGATTCGACAAGAACTTCGCCACAGCCGCTGGTGAGGTGCGCTGGCCCTGGATGCTGGCGGTGGTGTTGTGGCTCTCGGGGCTGTTCTGGGCGGCCTGGTGTCTGCCGGCGTCGCTTCTGGGGTGGCCGTTGGTGGGCGACCCTGAGCCTTGGCGCCATGCCGTGGTCTACGGCGCGTACGCGCTGCAATTGATGGTGATCACGCAGCGGGTGGGTCGCTTTCGCTGGAGCCCGCTGGTGTTTCCGATCCCGGTGCTCTTTTTTCTGGCTGTGTTTCTGATGGCGATCGTGAACCTTGAGCGCGGATCGGTGCAGTGGAAGGGCCGCAGCGTGAGCACCCGCTGATTGCCATGGTGGCTCCTGCATCCCTGCTGCCGGTAGTCAGTTCAGCGGGCCTGTGGCTCGGCGGCTCGCTGGTGGTGGGAGCCTTGGCCAATCAGCTGCCGCTGGCCTGGTTGAGCGCAAGGCCTGCAGCAGCCTCGCCGGAGTTGTTGGCTGCGCGGCTGGAGGCTTATCAGCGGCACCTGAAGATTCGCCAGTGGAAGCACTGGATGCCCGATGCCGGCAATGCGCTCCCCGGTGGCATCACCAAGGCCAGCCTGGCGCGGCGCGATCAGCCGGCGCTGCTGCGCTTGCTGGCTGAAACCCGCCGGGCGGAGCTGGTGCACTGGGCTCTTTGGCCGCTGTGGCTGCTCACCCTGCTCTGGCTACCCGGCCCGGGTGTGGCCCTGAACGCCGTGTTTGCCACCTGGTTCAATCTGCCCTGTTTGCTGCTGCAGCGCTACAACCGCCTGCGGCTACAGCTGCTGCTGGCCCGAAGAACGCCAGCCCTCAGCGCTCCAGCCAACCGCCCTCCAAGGTGATCACCCCCGAGAGGGCGGTGTGCTCGCTGTGGTCGGCCACCACCAGGCGATGCTCGCCATGCTCGAGCACCCAGCCATCCTGAGCCGGATCAAACACGGCCAGTTGGCGTAGGGGGACCTCCAGCTCCAGGCGGCGCTGCTCACCGCGCTCCAGCTCCACCCGCTGGAAGGCCACCAGCGTGCGCGGTGGGCGCTCCATCAGTTGGCCTGGCGCTTCGAGATACACCTGCACCACCGCAGCAGCCCGCATCGCGCCGGTGTTGTGCAGCGTCAGCGCCAGTTGCACGCCGTGCTTGCCCTGCTGCAGGCTCAGCTCAGACCAGGCAAAAGAGCTGTACGACAGCCCAAAGCCGAAGGGATAGGCGGGCGGGTGCCCATCACGCTGCAGGCGCCGGTAGCCATGCCAGAGGTCGTAGCTCACCTCCAGAGCCCTGGGTTCGATGCTTGGCAAGTGGGCTTGCTCTGCCGGCATGGCGAAGGGCAAGCGCCCCGAGGGGGAGACATGGCCCAGCAGCACATCCGCCAGGGCGTGGCCGCCTTCCTGGCCCGGATACCAAAGCAGCAGCAGCCCCGCCACCTGCTGATCCCAAGGGCTGGTGAGGATCGCGCCGCCGCCCATCAAGGCCACCACGGTGCGGGGGTTGGCTGCCGCAACGGCCTCGATCAAAGCGATCTGATCCGGGGGCAAGCGCAGATCACTGCGATCGCCGCTGGCGAAGTTCCCCCCGGGGGGTGGTGAGGCGTGGCTCGTGATCCAGGCCATGCTTCGGGCCACCGCGGGCCACCACGGTTGCAGGCGCCGGCGGCCCAATAGCTGCAGCAGCCATTGCGGCGGAGGCACCAGCGCCAGCACCGGAGCGATGTCGCCAGGGTGAATGTGCTCGCCTTCCAGGCACCAATCCAGACCGGCTACCACCAAAGCAGCCTCACATCGCGCTGCGATCGCAGCCGCTTCTGCAGGGTTGCGGCCGCTGTTGCTTTGGATCACGAGTTCCGGCGCCGCCTGGCGCAGCCCCTCCAGGGGAGTGGTGATCTGGCCGGGTTGGGGGCGCGTATCGGAGGAGCCGTGATCGCCGAGGTTCGGCTTGTGGGCGAGCTCGCCAATCACCGCCAGCGATTGCAAGTCCCGCCAGGGCAATTCCCCAGCCTGATTGCGCAGCAGCACGATCGATTCGGTGGCGGCCTGGCGTGCCAAGCGGCGATGGGCGGAGCAACCCCGCACAGCACGGGGCTCATCCCCCGGTGGTACTGCCAGCTGAAGCCTGAGCTGCCGGCGTACGGCGTCGTCGAGGCGCTGCTGCGGCAGGCGCCCATCGGCCAGCGCTTCCTCGATGCAGTCTTCCCACACCATCCGGAAGGGCATCTCCAGATCCTGGCCGGCTTGCAGCGCCTTCACGCCATCCCTGATCCCGAAGATGAAATCGCTCACCACCACGCCCTCAAATCCCCAGCGCTGCTTGAGGATCTGCTGCAACAGCTGCGGGTGCTGGCCGCACCATTCGCCGTTCACGCGGTTGTAGGCGCTCATCACCGATCCCGCGCCGGCTTCCACGCATGCTCTGAACTGCGGCAGGTAGAGCTCGTGCAGCGCTCGGGAGCTGATCCGCGCATCCACCACAAAGCGGGTGTGATCGATGGAATTGAGCGCCAGGTGTTTCACGCAGGCCACGGTTCGGCGCTGCAGGCCGCGGGTGATTGCGGCCGCCATGGCTCCCACATGCACGGGGTCTTCGCCATAGGTTTCCTGGGCACGGCCCCAGCCGGGAAAGCGCAGCAGGTTCACGCACACCCCCGCAACCCAGTTGGCTCCAAAACTGCGCGCTTCGCGGCCAATCGCCTCACCGATCCGCTCTTCCAGCTCGGGGTTCCAGCTGGCACCGCGGGCCATCGCCACGGGGAAGGTGGTGGCTCCGCCATGCAGCACCACACCTCGGGGGCCATCGACAAACCACAGCCCTTTCAACCCCAGCCTGGGAAGTACACCCGCGGGCCAGGGGTGGCGATGGGGCGCATCCCGCAGGGCAATGGAAGCCATGCCTGGCCAAAACACAGTGGAGCCGCTGATCAAGGTCAGCTTCTCCTGCAGCGTGAGCTGCTCGAGCAGAGCCTCAGCGCGAGCTTGATGGTTAGGGGCGGCGCTGCTCACCCCCGGAACCTATGGCGATCGCACCAAGCCAAGGCGCTTTGCTGAGCCGTTGGAGCAGGCATGCCGCAGAGAGCTCCGGCGCCCAGCTCAGATCAGCGGCAGCTCAAACCAAGGGCACGCCACACCAACCGCAGCTGGATAGGACAGGCAGAGTGACGTTGCCTGCATGGTGGGATTGGCGCGTAAAAGCCTGCATGTGTTGCCGGCGATTGTGTTGTTGCCCTATGTGGCTTGTGCCTTCCGGCGGCTGCAGCGGGTTGATGCGTTGCAGGAGCCGTTGTTCTCCTCGAGCCCTTTAGGGTGATGAAACGTTTGGCTGACAGGTCGCGTTGACCAACTGCGAATCCTGTCAGCACTTTGTTCCGCCGATGGGTCCGCAGGGTGTCTGTCAGATCTGGCACAAAACGATGACAGCGGCGCAAGCTGCCACGCTCACCTGCCCCCTCTGGGAAAGGCGACAGGCGAACGCTTCAGGTCGCGGAAAGCAGCCTCGCGGGATGCACTAAACAACGCTTCAAAACCGCCTTATGGGTTTTCAGGCGTTTGCGGCTCCAGCGCTTGCTCCAATAAATACGCAGCAAGATTGCTGAGCGATCGACCCTCTTCGGCGCTGCGTTTCTCCAGTGCAGCAAAGACGGTGTAGGGAATGGTGATCGTCAGACGCTTGGGCGAGCGACTGCGAAAGGCTTTCAGGCTCTCTGGTGTGCCATTTGCATAAACCACGGATCCCTCTCATTTCGGGCTCCTTCAGTATGTCTTCCGATTTGCCCATTGGCTATGCCATGGACGTCAAGTTCTGTGATGGTTTGAGTGGAAAGGTGTTGTTTTCTGCGAAGTGGGCACTCGCTGAATCAACCTAAATCACTCTCAGGCCTGTTTTGCCCGCTGTTTTGGCTCGGCGGCGGGCTCTGTAGGGCTTGATCGAGGATCTCCAGGATCAACTCATCCTCCGATCGGCCGGTGCGCTGTGCTGCTGTTCGCAGCTGCTCCATCGTTTCGGCGGAGAGCTCGAGATCCAGCTTTATAGGAAACTTGCTTGGGTCAAGTTCCCAGCTCTGGTCATTCGTCATCGCTTGTTTGGGCTGCTTCGGTTGAATCTGTGCCCGCATCGCTGATGCGAAGTCCATAGCCTCCAGTGCTGGAGAGGTAGAACTTGATCGCGTCGTCGATCACCTCATTTAAGCGCCGATTCTCACGCAACGACAGCAATTTCAGGGCCAGATGATCTTTCTCGTCCAGGGCGATGGTGAGGCGCGGCATCGCATGAACAAAGGAGGAATGCAGATCCTTTGCAATTCGATTCTACGCAACATGTGTTGCATTGTTTCACTGTAGTGCCGCTGCACTTCAGTGCGATTGCACGGGTGGCAGCCGGGTGCTGGTGCCGAAGGCGAGAGCCACCAGCACGCACGACATCCATAGGCAGGCCTGCATTCCGCCCATCAGGAACAGGGCTCCAGAGAGCAACGTGCCAAGCAGTCGGCCGGCAGCATTGGCCATGTAATAGAAGCCCACATTCAGGCTCACCGATTCGGCATCGGTGTAGGCCAGCACCATGTAGCTGTGGATCGACGAATTCATGGCGAACACCACGCCAAAAGCCGCCAAGCCCACCACAATCGCCACGCCCGGGTGGGCCACCTCGCGCCAGAGCGCGATCGCAATCACCGCCGGAATCGCCGTGAGCACGCCACTCCAGAACTCCACCGCTGAAACTCCCGGTGGCTTGCTCTGGCCCCAGCTGCGGCGTAGAGCAGGAGCCGAGGCCTGCACGATCCCGTAGCCAATCACCCACAGGCCCATGAAGCCGCCCACCTCCCAGAACCGCCACCCCAGGGCGGACTGCAGGAACACGGGCAAGGCCACCACAAACCACACATCGCGGGCGCCGAACAGGAAGAAGCGGGCCAGGGAGAGCACGTTGATGCCCTGGGATTTGGAGAACAGCGCGGTGAACGTTGGCTTCTCCTTCATCCGGCCGATCTCGGCCGGAAGCACCAGGGTGAGCAAAAAGGCGGTGAACAGGCCGGCTGCCATCGCTCCCACGGCCGCGTTGAAGCCGATCGTGGTGAGCAGCAGGCCGCCCAGAAAGAAGCCCACGCCCTTGAGCGCATTCTTGGAGCCGGTGAGGATCGCCACCCACTTGAACAGTTGCGCCTCGCCGCGGCTCTGATCATCTGGGGTTTGCGGCACCACGGTTTTGATGGCGCTCTTGGCGCTCATCTTGTTGAGGTCTTTGGCAATGCCGCTGATGGCCTGGGCCAACATCACATAGGCCACGCTCCACCATTTCGGCCAGCTGTCGGCCACGGGGATGAGCATCAGCAGTGCGCCCACCTGCATCAAGGTGCCGCACCAGAGGGTGAGCCTCAGGCCGAAGCGGGCCCCCAGCCAACCGCCGTAGAGGTTGGTGACGATGCCGAAGAATTCGTAGAACAGAAAGAGAAAGGCGATCTCAAGCGTGGTGTAGCCGAGTGTGCGGAAATGAAACACCACCAGCATCCGCAGGGCGCCGTCGGTGAGGGTGAAGGCCCAGTAGTTGGCCGTCACGATCCCGTATTGCTGCAGCGCCGAAAGGGAGCGCTGGCCCGTGGAGAGCAGGCCCATCAGCGTGCGTCGAGCTGGGCGATGTGGCAGGCCAGATCCGCCATGCGGGAGCTGTAGCCCCACTCGTTGTCGTACCAGGCGTAGACCTTGAGCTGGGTGCCGTTCACCACCATCGTGGAGAGGGCATCCACAACCGTGCTGCGGTTGTCGTTCACATAATCCACCGAAACCAGCGGCCGGGTTTCGTAGCCGAGGATCCCCTGCAAGGTTCCGTTGGCGGCGCTTTCAAAAGCGCCATTCACCTCCTCCACGCTCACCGCCCGCTCCAGTTCAAACACCGCGTCGGTGAGGGAGGCGTTGAGCAGAGGCACCCGCACCGCATGGCCGTTGAGCTTGCCCTGCAACTCCGGAAAGATCATGCCGATCGCCTTGGCTGATCCCGTGGTGGTGGGGATCAGGCTCTGCTGGCAGGAGCGGGCCCGGCGCAGATCGCTTTTGAAGGCATCCACCACCACTTGGGTGTTGGTCACATCGTGCAGGGTGGTGATCGAGCCGTGTTTGATGCCGAAGTTCTCGTGCACCACCTTCACCACCGGTGCGAGGCAATTGGTGGTGCATGACGCCGCGGTGACCAGGCGGTGTTGGCTTGGGTCGTAGAGCTGATGGTTGATGCCGTAGACGATGTTGAGCGCTTCGGCTCCGGCGATCGTGCCTTTCACCGGACAGGCCACCAGCACCCGCTTCATCCCCGCGGTATCGAAATAGGGCTGCAGAGTGTCGGGGGTTTTGAATTTGCCGCTGCACTCGAGCACCAGCGCCACTCCCGCTTGCGTCCAGGGCACGGCCGTGGGATCCGATGCCTGGCTGTAGCTCACCGTTTGGCCGTCTACGCAGAAGCCGCCTGCGCTCGGCTGCACCTGCCGCTGCCAGCGGCCATGCACGGAATCAAAGGCCAGTAAGTGAGCGGCGGTGGCGGCATCGCCAGCGCTGTCGTTCACATGCACCAGCTCAATGCCGGGCCTGCCCCACAGGGCGCGAAACACCAGGCGGCCGATGCGGCCGAAGCCGTTGATGCCGATGCGCATGGGAGCAGGCCTTGCAAGCAGACGAGCGGACCATAGATCAATCAAAGTTGATCGATCAAGTTCTGTTGATCTGGGCCGCTGGCTCTGCGGGCAGGGCTCTTAACCTTCCCCTCATGGGAGGAATCCCTGCCTGTTCACCGGAGCGATCTCGCGTGCCACTGCCCGCCCTCGTTGCGGTTGAGCCCCTGGAGCAGAAGCAGGCTCGCCAGTTGCTCAAGGCGCTGGCGGATCCGCTGCGGTTGGATCTGGTGCAGGCCCTCTCGGGTGGTGAGCGCTGCGTGTGTGATCTGGTGGCCGACTTAAACCTGGCCCAGTCGCGCCTGTCGTTTCACCTCAAGGTGATGCGGGAGGCGGGCTTGATTGAGGCCCGTGAGGAAGGGCGCTGGGTGTATTACCGGCTGCGGGCCGGTGCGCTTGAGCAGTTGCAGGCCTGGCTGGGTGAGCTGGCGGCGGGTTGCCAGGCCCCTGCGCGCTGCTGCTCCTAACTGCTGGGCAAGGCGGTTTCCCTTCGGAAACTGCTCAATTTGTAGTCTCCGGCGGCCAAGGCGTGCACCAGAGCCAGGCAGGCGCGCTCCGGCATGGTGTGGTCGCCGCAGGTGAACACATCCACTGCGGCATAGCCCGATTCGGGCCAGGTGTGAATCGAGAGGTGCGATTCAGCCAGCAGCACGAGCCCTGTCACGCCCTGGGGCTGGAAGCGATGACTGATCAACTGCAGCACCGTGGCACCGGCTTCTCGGGCGGCGGTGGCGATGGTGGTGCGAATGAAGGATTCGTCGTTGAGCTTGTCTGCATCGCAGGCGTAAAGCTCGAGGATGCAATGCTTGCCCACGGGCTGTTCGCTTGTGGGCTCAGTCCATCCAGGATTGGGATGCAAGCTGGCGAGTGAATTGTTCATCACTGAGGTGTGAACCGATCTCAACCTAGACCGGTTGGATCCGGTTCATTCATGGCTGTCATTGATTCTGCAGGATTGAAAAAGTGAGCAATTGGGTGTTCGAGCACACGCGAAGTTGTGGTTCACAACCAAACATTCACGCACTCTTAACCAATCGCTAACCTGGCCCGCGCCGCGGCTGTTTAGACGTGGGGAGCTCCTGAACGGTTGCTTTTCCATGTCCTTCGCGAAGAAGGCTCTCTGCTTCGGCGTTCTCTCCAGCCTCGGCATCGCTGCAGCAGCTTCTGCCCAAACCGCTCTGAATGGTGCCGGTGCCAGCTTCCCGGCTCCCTTCTATCAGCGCGCCTTCGCTGGTCTGGCCAGCAAAGGCATCCGTGTGAACTATCAGTCGGTGGGTTCCGGCGCGGGTGTGCGTCAGTTCCTCGCCGGCACCGTGGATTTCGGCGCCACCGACGAGCCGATCAAGGCCTCGGAAGCCGCCAAGGTGAGCCGCGGCGTGGTGCAGTTCCCCGCTGTGGGCGGCACCATTGCTATCGCTTACAACAAAGCTGACTGCAAAGGCCTGAAGCTCAGCCAGAAGCAGGCTGTGGACATCTTCCTGGGCAACATCAAAACCTGGGATCAGCTCAAGTGCGGCAAGGGCCCGATCACCGTGGCGCACCGTTCCGATGGTTCTGGCACCACTTTCGCCTTTACCAACTCCCTGAGCGCTTTCTCTTCCGAGTGGAAGAGCAAGGTGGGTGAGGGCAAGAGCGTGAAGTGGCCCGTTGGCGTCGGCGGTAAGGGCAACGAGGGCGTGGCCGGTGTGCTCAACAACACCCCTGGCGCCATTGGTTATGTGAACCAGAGCTATGTGAAAGGCAAGCTCAAGGCTGCTGCTCTGCAGAACAAAGCCGGCAAATATGTGATGCCCACCCTGGCTGGTGGTGCCGCTGCCCTGAACAACATCAAGCTCGACGGCAACCTGGCTGGTGAGGATCCCAATCCCGCCGGTGCCACCAGCTATCCCATCTCCACCCTCACCTGGATCCTGGCTTACCAGAAGGGCAATGGGATGAAGGCAGGCAAGATCCGTGAAGCCATGCTCTACCTGCTGGGCCCTGCCCAGAACCAGGCTGACGAGCTGGGTTATGTGCCCCTCCGCGGCGACATCCTGAAGCGGGCTAAGGCCGCTGTGGCCAAGATCGGCGCTTGATCTGAGACAAACCTGGACCACAAGGGGGGCTGCATTGGCCCCCCTTTTTTTGCCTCAGACCCTTCATCCGTGCTGATTCGATGGCTGCCACCCCTCAGCCGGCTTTGATCCGGCTTGTGGCTGACGATCCGATTTGGAGGGAGCAGTGTCACCTCACTTTGGTGCAGGAGGGGTTTCGGGTTGAGCAACAACCCGCTCCTCAACAGCTCAAAGACCTGCTCACCGCTTTACCCGCTGCCGAGCGCCCGGCTCTCTGGGTGATCCATCTGCCCAGTGAGCGGCACGATCTGGTGGCCACTCTCGCTCTGCTGCAGCGCTGGCGGCGGCGCGACCAGCTCACACCGCTCCTGCTTCTGGCCGATGCCGCCGAGGAAACGGAACGGGCGGAGCTGCTGGAGACAGGAGCCGATGATGTGCTCGTGCGCCCGTTCGGCCTGCGGGAATTGGTTGCCCGTTGCCGAGCGATGTTGCGGCGTGTGCGCCGAATGGAGCAGAACGCCCGATCGGCGCAGGCTGGCTCCGTGTTGGACTTTGGCTCACTGCAGCTGTTTCGCGAGCAGTGCCGGGTGTGCGTGAACGGCCGGGAGGTGGCTTTAACGCCTCGGGAATTCCGCCTGTTGGAGTGCTTCATGCTGCAGCCCGGCCGTGCCCTCAGCCGCGATCAGCTGATTGAGCAGGTGTGGGGGGCGGACTACTGCGGCAACAACAAAAGTGTGGATGTGCACGTGCTGTGGCTGCGCCGCAAATTGGATCAGCCTGGGCAGCCGTCTTGGTTCGTTACTGTTCGCGGTATTGGTTATCGCTTTGCTGCTCCCCCTCGCTAGGTAGGGAGGCGAGATAGCGCTGGCGTTGTCTTGACAGCAGCGCTTCATCGCAAGGGTGGCTCTCAGCTGCTCTGGAGGCGGCCTGCTCGCGGCTCATCGCCGAATCGCGACTGATGCTGTTGCTCATGGGTTTCAGTGCGTAGGGGAGGCGGTTTAATCACGGAATTCACCCAGCAGCATCCCGCCACAAAACTGATGCTGCCCTGGCCTGTATTCACCAACATGGGATGTTTTGCAATCAAGCCAACCTAAAGCTCCGCCAGGGCTGCTGGGTAGCCGTGCGCACCATTTGCGGCGGATGGGCTTGATCGTGTGATCTGCAACACCAGGTTTCAGCGAAATTGCGGCTTCTTGTGCTCATCGAAGCTGCGCTCCAGCACCTGCCCCACCGTGAGCCCGATCGGCAGCTTGCCGGCGAAGGCGCTGCCCAGCACATTGCGATAGAGCTTGTTGGTGACCAAGCGGTAGGTGGAATCTTTTAGCGGGATCACACCTGCTTGCTGTGCAATCTTCACGCCACGCTCCAGGGTGGCGCTCACCATCGCGCGAATGGCCGGATTGCTCTTGAGAGCCTGGTCGTTCACATAAAAGAACAGCGGCCGCGATAGCGGCAGATAGCGGGAGGCCTGCACGGATTCCACGCTGGGGAGCACGGTGCCGGTGCTTCCCTGCACCGCCAGAGCCCTGAGCCGGCTGCGGTTGGCCTGGTAGTAGTCGTAGCCGAAATAGGCCAGGGCTCCTGGGTTCTTGGCGACGCACGCCACCAAAACGTTGTCATCCTCGCTGGCTGTGTAGTCCTGGCGGGAATCGGTGGTGCTGCCGTTGATTGCCTTGTTGAAGGTGTCGTAGGTGCCGGAATCTTTGCCAGGGCCGCAGAGTTTGATCGGAGTGTTGGGCCAGGCAGGGTTCACCTGGCTCCAACGATTCACTTTCCCCTGCGCTTGCCGGTTCCAGAGCGTGCGCAATTGTGCGGTGCTGATTTGTTTAGCGAAGCTGTTGCTGGGATTCACCACCACGGTGATCGCGTCGAACGCCACCGGTAGTTCGATGAAGCGCATGCCTGCCGCTGCACAGCGTTTCAGCTCATCACTGCTGATCGGCCGGGAGGCAGCGGCGATGCTCAGCTTGCCGCTGCAGAACTCGCGGAAGCCGGCACTGGTGCCAATGGCCACAGCTTTGAAGGTCACACCTTTCGGTGCTCTGGGCTTGTAGGCCTCGATCGCTGCTTGGCTGAAGGGGTACACCGTGCTCGATCCCGAGATCAACACGGTTTTGGCGGCAGGGGCTGCCGGTTGTGCCAGGGCAGCACCACTGGCTGCCGCAAGGCCAGCTGCGAGCAGGGAACCAGCAAGGCGAGCAGCGATCACAGAACCAAGGGAGCGCATGGGCACACTTTGATCGCTGCAGCACATCAGCTGATTAAGACGTGGTTAATGGATGATTGATCCTGGTGCTTGATAAACAACTGCACTCGACCTCTTAACCGCTCCTTAAAACCACCGGAGCTCATGCATGGGAGCTTGGTGGTGTGGGACGTGTTGCCGATGCCGCTCTTCGAGTCCAACGACCTTTTTTCGCTTCGGCGCCGGCCGCCCCAGGAAAAGCTGGTGGATCAGGGGTTCCGTCAGCTCTCCATCGTGCTGGCCTCGATCGTGGGCCTGGTGCTTGTGGGAATTCTGCTCACGGTGCTGAGCGGAGCTCATCAGGCGATCACCACCTTCGGCCTTCGCTTTATCACCACATCCGATTGGGATCCGATCGGCAACAACTACGGCGCCTTCACCGCGATTTACGGCACGCTCGTCACCTCGATTCTGGCCTTGGTGATTGCGGTGCCTCTGGGCGTAGGCACCGCGATCTTCATCACTGAAAATCTGATTCCTCTTTGGCTGCGTCAGGCACTGGGCCTGATGGTGGAGTTGCTGGCGGCGATTCCATCCGTGGTGCTTGGCCTCTGGGCCATCTTTGTGATGGAGCCTTTTCTTCGGCCCCTGCTTGAGGCCCTGCACGTTTATCTCGGCTGGATTCCGTTGTTCTCCACCACCGCCCAAGGTCCTGGTGTGGCACCAGCCATTTTGATTTTGGTGGTGATGATCCTGCCGATCATCACGGCGATCTCACGGGATTCGCTGCAGCAGGTGCCACCTGAGCTGCGCCAGGCGGCTTATGGCGTGGGCACCACCCGTTGGGGAGCCATCCTTCGAGTGATCCTGCCCGCAGCAGTCTCTGGCATTACCGGTGGCGTGATGCTGGCCCTTGGCCGTGCCATGGGCGAAACGATGGCCGTCACCATGATCATCGGCAACTCCAACAACTTCAGTTGGAGCCTGCTGGCACCGGGCAACACCATTTCGTCGATGCTCGCCAACCAATTTGGTGAGGCCGATGGATTCCAGGTGTCTGCCCTGATGTACGCAGCACTGGTGTTGATGATTCTCACCTTGGTGGTGAACATCTTTGCCCAGTGGATCGTGCGTCGTTTGAGCCTCAAGTACAGCTGATCGCCATGACATCCACAACCTCTCCGTTGCCAGCGCAGCAGCCAAGCTTCAGCCGCTCTTCCCTGCGCCTCAACAGTTCGCTCGCGCGGAACCGCTGGAACCTGTTTTTCACCGTGGTGGCGGCAGCGTTTGCCTTGATGGCGGTTCTCCCTTTGGTGTTGGTGCTGGGCTATGTGCTCGTGAAAGGCGGCACACTGTTGAGCCTTCGCCTGCTCACCGAGCTGCCTCCTCCTCCTGGTTTGGAAGGCGGCGGGATCGGCAACGCCATCATTGGCACCATTGTGGTGACCTTGGTAGCCAGCCTGATCGCCATCCCGGTGGGCGTGGGTGGTGGCATCTATCTGGCTGAGTACTCCCGCTCCGGCTGGTTCGCTCAGTTTGTGCGGTTTGGCACCAACGTGCTGTCGGGGGTTCCCTCGATCATCTGCGGCGTGTTCATTTACGGCTTGATCGTGAGCACGCGCCTGTTTTTTGGGCAGAGCTACAGCGCTATGGCCGGTGGCGTTGCCCTGTCGGTGCTGATGCTGCCCACCGTGATCAAAACCACCGATGAAGCGCTCAAGCTGGTGCCTCAGGAGTTGCGCTGGGGTGCGATCGGTATCGGCGCCTCGCGCTTCGTCACCATCACGCGGATCACCTTGCCGGCAGCGTTCACCCCGATCGCAACGGGGGTGGTGCTTGGCATCGCCCGTGCTGCGGGTGAAACGGCGCCGCTGATTTTCACGGCCCTGTTTTCGCCGTTCTGGGCCGAGGGTTTGTTTAACCCGATTGCCACCATGTCGGTGTTGATCTTCAATTTCGCGATCATGCCCTACGAGGCTCAGATCGCGCTGGCCTGGGCTGCTTCCTTTGTGTTGGTGGTGATGATTCTGGCCGCCAATCTCTTTGCCCGTTGGTTGGGCCGCTTCGCCCGAGCCTGATTCCAAGTTTCCTGCACCTCTTGATTCCTCCACCCATCCCTGCGCCATGACCACCTCCATGCCTTCGCCCTCCCAGATTCACGCCGCCAGTCCTGAGTTCTGCATGGAACTCGAAAATGTGGGGATCAGCTACGGCGGTAGTGAGGCCGTGCGGGGCGTTTACATGCAGATCCCCCGCGGCAAGGTCACAGCCTTTATCGGCCCCTCGGGTTGCGGCAAGAGCACGGTGCTGCGCGCGCTCAACCGGATGAACGATCTGATTGAGGGTTGCACCCTCAAGGGTCGTGTGATCTTTGATGGGCAGGATCTCTACGCCCCCCAGGTTGATCCGGTGGAGGTGCGCCGCCGGATCGGGATGGTGTTTCAAAAGCCCAACCCGTTCCCCAAGAGCATCTATGAAAACATCGCTTTCGGTGCTCGGATCAACGGCTACCGCGGTGATATGGATGAGCTTGTGGAGCGCTCCCTGCGTAAGGCTGCCATCTGGGATGAAACCAGGGACAAACTGAAGGAGAGCGGCTATGCCCTCTCCGGCGGCCAACAGCAGCGTTTGTGCATCGCTCGTGCGATTGCGATTGAGCCTGAGGTGATCCTGATGGATGAACCCTGCTCCGCTCTCGATCCGATCTCCACCCTCAAAATCGAAGAGATGATGCACGAGCTCAAGAAGAGCTACACGATCGTGATCGTGACGCACAACATGCAGCAGGCTGTTCGCGTGAGCGATATGACTGGCTTCTTCAACGTCACCCCAAAGGCCGATGGCGATGGCAAGGTGGGCTGCCTTGAAGAGTTCGCAGCTACCGAAACGATCTTCAACGCCCCCACCCAGCAGGCCACGCAAGATTATGTTTCCGGCAGGTTCGGTTGATCATGCTGAACACCACTGCGTGTTGCCTGGCGCTAGCTTCAACTTCGATCAGCGCTCTTCTTCATGACTGAGTCCTCAGGCTCGTCAGCCGGTTGGGATGGCACCCGTTCTCCCTTGGAGGGGTTCAGTCATTACCGCGGTGAAGATTGGACTCCGGAGCGTCTTGCCTTCCACCAAAACCTCGAACAGTTCGCTGATCGCGTGGGATTGATTGTTGGCCTTCAGGGCAACGGCAAGATCAGTCAGGAAGCCGCCTACGACGAAATCAAGAAGCTTTGGAATAGCCTGCGCGGTAGCCGCTCGTCGTTGTTTGACTAAGTGAGAGTCTTGTTGGCCCTACTACAACGAAGCGTGATTGCCTGCGATCCGGCGTTTCGACCAGGATGAATTTTCTTTCTGCCCAGGCTTGCTCCATGCCGGATCAGATCCGTTTTTTGTTTGCCCTGGCTGCCGCCACATGTATACACGTGTCGGCGTTGAGTCAGGGATTTGGCTTGTCGAGCATCGTCACCGGTGACATCCATTCCCAGCTACGCCCATTGATCATTGCCCAGCCGTAATTGCATGCCCTTGTGGGGCGTGAGCGTGGTGGCCGTTCTGCTCGGCCTTGTGTTGTTTGTGTGGGATCTGGGTTCCATCGGGCTGGTGGATGAAACCCCTCCCCTCTTTGCATCCTCGGCCCGCACCATGGCCGAGAGCGGTGATTGGTTGATTCCCCAGGTCAACGGTTTGCCGCGTTACGACAAGCCGCCCTTGGTGTACTGGCTGATGGCTGCCCTCTACAGCCTTCCAGGCCAACAGCTCTGGGATCCATGGGGCGCATGGTCCGCCGCGTTGCCCTCGGCGTTGGCCTCCGCCTGCACCCTGCTGTTGTTGTGTTTGCTCACCGCCTGCTGGGAGCGCCGCGTGCTCGGCCAGCCCCAGGGCCTTTGGTTGGTCGCTGGTCTGCTGTATGGGCTGAGTCCGCTGGTGATGCTGTGGAGTCGCATCGGTGTGAGCGACAGCCTGCTCACCGCCCTTGTGGCGCTCGCGATGGTGAGCTCCTGGTGCTCGTTCACCAGCCCGAGAGTGCCGTGGTGGCTCTGCTGGTTGACGTTGGGGCTGGCCACTCTCACGAAAGGCCCGGTGGCCCTGGTGTTGTTTGGCCTGTGCTGGGCCGGTTACGCGTTGCTCGAGCAAAACGCTTCACGCGTGTGGCAACGGCTGCGCCCGCTGCCAGGCGTACTGGTGAGCTTTGTGGTGGCAGCTCCCTGGTACCTGGTGGCGTTTTGGCGGGAGGGCCCACCTTTTGTGGAGAGCTTCTTCGGCTATCACAACCTGCAGCGCTTCACCCAAGTGGTGAATCGCCATGCCTCGCCATGGTGGTTTTACGGCGCCATGTTGTTGGTGGCCAGCCTCCCCTGGAGCCCGCTGGTGTTGCTTGGGCTTTGGCGTGGTCTGCGCCGCGGGGAGAGCCTGTCACGCTTCGCTGCCTGTTGGTTGCTGGCTGTGCTGTTGCTCTTCAGTTTGTCTGCCACCAAATTGCCGAGCTATTGGTTGCCCGCCATACCGGCGGCGGCTCTGCTGGCGGTGTCGGCGTTCTCCCAACGTGATGCCGCAGTGCGTTGGTGTGTGCGTTTGGGCGCGTGTGTTGCGCTTGCTGTTGGCGTTGCCATAGCCAGCGCGCCCATGTGGCTTTCGCTGATTCGTGATCCTGATCTGGTGAACCTGCCCCAGCTGTTGGCCGGTTCGTTGGTGCTGCCGAGTGCTGTGGGGTTGTTGATTGCCGGCGGCTTGATGGCGCTGTGGCTGAGCACTTCGAACCGTCGCATCTGGCCTTCGGCGCCGCTGGTGGCGGTTCAGTTCAGTTGGTTGTTGCTGCTTCCGGCCGTGTTCTGGCCGCTGCTGCGCCTCGGCGATGGGTTGCGCAGTCAACCCATACGCACCTTGGCGTTGCGCGCCCAGGCTGTGCAGGCGTCGAGCCAAACATCCGGTGTGCCGATCGCCATGTTGGGGATGATCCGCCCGAGCTTTCATTTCTATTCCCGTGCTCCCATCGCCTACGAGGGCACTTCCGCTCAGGCACTGGTGGATCTCAGCGATCGCTTGCACCGCGAACCACGGGTGCGTGTGCCTCAGAACAACCGGCAGATCTTGGTGGCTGCACCATTGCAGCTTGAGCAGCACCGCCATTGGGCAGCGTTGCTTAGCCCACGGGTTGATCAGCAGGGGCGGTTTGGCCTGTGGTGGTTGGATCTGTCGCGGCTGGATCGCAAGGCACAGCTGTTGCAGCAGCGCCAGGGGCTGAAGCCAACCTGGCAGGAGCCTCGCCCGGAGCGTTTCTGAGCGACCACAGCTCCATCAATTCGCGCTGGGCCAAGGGCCCTTCGGCTTCCGGGTTGCGCACCACATAGGTGCCGTCGGTCTGCATCATCCAGGCCTGCGGATCGTCGAGATAGAGCTGCATCAACCACTCCAGCTGTATGCAGAGGCTGCCATCGAGCACCGGCACCACAGCTTCCACACGCCGATCCAGGTTGCGCGGCATCCAATCGGCACTGCCGAGGAACAGGTCTGGTCCGCCGGCATTGGCAAACCAGAACAAGCGTGAATGCTCGAGCAACCGTCCGATCACGCTGATCACGCGGATGTTGTCACTGATTCCTTCCACGCCGGGCCGCAGGCTGCACATGCCGCGCACCACCAAATCGATGCTCACTCCCGCCTGGGAAGCTTCATAGAGCAGGGAAATCATGCCTGGATCCACCAGCGCATTCATCTTGGCTTTGATGGCTGCCGGTTTGCCGGCGCGGGCATGGTCGATCTCCCGTTGGATGAGCTCCTGCATCCGCCGCCGCAGCGTCACAGGGGCTACGAGCAGGTGCCGGAAGTGCTGCTGTTTGGAGAAGCCGGTGAGGTAGTTGAACAGATCCACTAGGTCGCTCACCAGGTCGTTGTTGCAGCTGAGGATGCCGAGATCGGTATAGAGGCTGGATGTTTTCGAGTTGTAGTTGCCGGTGCCGATGTGGCAGTAGCCCTGCAGTTTCTCCTGTTCACGCCGCACCACCAGGGTGATCTTTGTGTGCGTTTTCAGGCCTAAAACCCCATACACCACATGCACGCCGGCCCGTTCAAGTTGCCGGGCCCACTGGATGTTGTTGTCTTCATCAAAGCGGGCCTTGAGCTCCACCAGGGTCATCACCTGCTTGCCGTTTTCGGCAGCGCGGATCAAGGCAGTGATGATTGGTGAGTGTTTCGACACCCGATAGAGGGTCATCTTGATCGCCAGCACATGGGGATCGTCGGCGGCCTGGTTGATGAACTCCTCCACGGATGTGGTGAACAGATCAAAGGGGTGATGCAGCAGCACATCACCCCGCCGAATCACCCGGAAGATGCTTTCAAAATCCTGATACTGCAGCGAGCCATCTTCGAGCTGGCTGCTCTGGGTGGTGCGCAGTTGTAGCGGAGTTCTGCCCCGGAAGGGTGCGTCTTTGAGCTGTGGCGCCTCGATCGCCAGCAGGCCCATCAGATCATCAAGGCCCAGGGGCCCGTTGATGCGGAACACATCGAAATCATCCACTTCCATGCCGCGCATCAGCTGCTCCACCAGCTCCTGGGGCATCTCATCGGCCACTTCCAGCCGCACCACTTCACCGCCCATGCGCCGTTTGCGCAGGCCCTGCTCCAGGGCCTCCATAAGGTCGTCGGCTTCGAGCTCCCGTAGCTCGAGATCGGCATCGCGGGTGACGCGGAAGAAGTGATGCCCTTCGATCAGCATGCCCGGGAATAGCCGCTGCAGGTTGAACGCCACCAGCTGCTCAAGCGGTAAGCCCATGAACACCGGTTGTGGGGTACGGCCGCCGTGCAGCTCCGGCGGAATGCTCACGAACCGCGGCAGGTTCTTCTGTGGAATCTTGATGCGCGCGAACTGGCGTTGCCGGGTGTTGGGATCACGGATGGTGACCGCGATGTTCAGGCTGAGATTGCTAATGAAGGGGAATGGGTGCGCCGGATCCACGGCCAATGGTGTGAGCACCGGGAATACGGATGTCTGGAAATAACTATTGGCCCAGTCTTTCTGTTTGCGCGAGAGCTGTTCGTAGTCGAGCAGCAGGATTCCTTGCTCGGCCAGGTTGGTTTTGAGACGCCCTCGGTAGTGATCCTGCTGCTGCTGGAGCAGTGGTTCAAGCTGGCGGCGGATCTGATCGAGCTGTTGCCTTGGTGTGAGGCCATCTTCATTGAGTGCTTGTACGCCGGCATGCAGTTGTGACTGCAGAGAGGCCACCCGCACCATGAAGAATTCATCCAGGTTGTTGCTAAAGATGGCGCTGAACTTCGCCTGCTCCAGCAATGGTGTGCGGGGATTGAGGGCCTGGGCCAGGACACGCTGGTTGAAACGGATCCAGCTCAGCTCACGGTTGAGATACAGCTCCTGAGGCAGCTGAGCCGGTGCCATGGATCGCCTGGTGAGTGGTTCTGTTGTAAGGGTGTGAGGTTGTGCGCAGGTTATGGATCGGTTGGCCTGAGCAGTCGCCTCAGCCGAACTGCCACATCCCAGCACCGGGTGGATTCCGGGTGATCCTGCTCCTCGCTCGACACATTGATGTGGCACAGGCTGGAGCGTGAATCCTTCCAGTGCAGTGTCACCACCACCGCCTCTGATTGGCTGTGGCGCGGCACTCCTACTTCCCGCAACAGCAGATACCCTTCACGGCATTGCCGGCGTTGTAGCTCCAGATCGAGGCTGCTAGCGATCAAGGCTCGCAGGCGCAGAATGCTGTCCTGATGCACCTTGGCCGTCCACGCGAGTTTTGGCATGGCGCTCGAGATGCCGGCCGTGTCCACTTTGGTTGGCGCCCACCATGACTGCTGGGTGTTGCATTGCACCGGCGGATGTCGCCGGCTTGATGGTCTGAGCCGGGAAGGCCTCCACACTGGGAGCAGATTGTCCCTTGCGTCGTTTGCGCGCGATTGCACGACCACTGAGCGGCTTGACGCTCACCCTCGCCGGATTGGCACTGGTGCCGCCGGTTCAGTCACGTCCGGCGCAGGTGTTGTTGATGCGCCACGGTCATAAAGATCCCGCGGGTCATCACTACAACCTCTCGCCGGCGGGCTTTCAGCGCGCCCAGGCTCTGGCCAGCGTGATTCCGGCCTGCTTCGGCACGCCGACGCAGATCACCACCTTTGCGTTCAATCCAGACACCAGCAAGAACGCCCGTAGCTACCAAACGGCGGTTCCTCTCGCTGTGGCGAGCGGCGTGAACATTCGCCTGGATCGCACGTCGTTGCTGGATTCCAAGCGCTCTGGGCAACGACTGCTGCAGGACCTTACCCTGCAGGGAGGTCTGTTGGTTCTGTTCTGGGAGCATCGCCATCTGCCCGAGCTGGCTTCAGGCCTGGGATGGCCGGCGATGCCTCCCATTGCCGACGACGATTTCGACACGCTTTACCGCTTTACGTATCCCCAAGGCTCCGCGGTGCCGTTGGTCACGCGCTACAGCCAGTCAGGGCTGCTCGATGGTTCGCAGCGATGTTCCGCTCTTGTTCCCCTTGCACGCCAATGATCTTTTCTCGCGATAGTCACGTTGCACTCCAATCGTGCATCGCCTCCCTGGCGGTGATAGCGGTTTTCGTGCCCCCCGTTGGTGTGCGAGCTCAGGGAGCCTCCTCTGCTGGCGACTCGGTGGTGCTCAATCCTGATCCCCTGAGCCGGGTTGTGGGTTTGCCACCTGCCCCGGAGAGTGCTGCGGCCAGGGAAGATCTTGCGATCCTGCTTTGGTTGCAGAACGCTCGCACGCCAGAGATGGAGGCCAACGCCTGGTTGCTGCTGGAGCGCAATCTGGGCAGTTTCAGCCGTGCGCTGGGGGTTGATATGGACAAGTCCACACCCAAGATCAACGCCGCATTGAACAGGTTCCTCATGCCCGTTGATGCGGTGATTGGCAATTTCAAGAACCGCTATCAGCGCCCCCGGCCATTTATCGCTGAATCACAGATCCAGCCCTGCCTGCCTCGCGAGCAGGGATTTTCCTTTCCCTCTGGCCACTCCACCTGGTATCGGGCTGCGTCTGAACTGTTGGCTGATCTGCTGCCGGAACGACGCACGCGTTTGGTGGCCGTTGGTAGCCATGGAGGCAACAGCCGTGTGCTCTGCGGTGTTCACTACCCCAGTGATGTGCAGGCTGGGCAGCGACTGGGTATGGCTGCTGCAGCTCAGCTGATCGCCAGCCCGCAATGGAGAGCACTCAAGGCGGATCCTGCTGTGATCGCCGAAGTAGAGGCGATCCGCCAGGTGCCTGATCGTGCTCTTCCGCAACTGGTGCGCTGAGGCTGGCGCCGGTAGGCTGGATTGTAAAGCACAGGCTTGACTGATTCACTGAACCATCTTCGCGCTCTTCGTCAAAATGAAGATTAGTTAAAAGCCTTTTTAGGGCTTTATTGTCCTGTCGCAGTCGACCTCTTCTGGGTGTGTGGTGGCATCTATCGCTCCGGGTTTGCAGGGGTATTGAGCGTTGAGTGCGATATGAGATCAGCCTGCTTCGTAATCAAGAAAAGGCTTTCAGTGCTTGGTGCTGTGCTGAGTTGATCTATCTTGTGCGCTACTGGGACGCTCTGAGTCGCTTTGTGCGCAACTGAAAGGATGTGGTCAAGTTCAAACCCAAGCTCATTTGTAGCGTTGATCCTTGTCGGTAGTGTTGTGTTTTGGTGTTGATGTTGGGGGGGATTGTGTGGTCGGCACTGCTAATTCACGGCGAGGTATTCGCTGGTCACTCTTTGTTGGGATTGCTAATGGCTTTTGGTCCCTTCGCTAGGGTGGAGTCCTTAGGATTCTAGCAGTTATGTCTTTCGCACGCTTCGTTGCTGCTCACTTCGCGCCTGTCATATGTGTGAGTATCTGGTTAGGCTCCGTTGATTTTACTTAATGCGGTGTTTCGATGTGCTCTTCGCAAGGCCACTTCCCCGGCTTTGGAGTTCGGCGGAAGATGAGACTATGAGCCTGATATGCACAGATGCGCTTTTCCTCCTATCCAGCTCTCATCGCGTTGAAAGGTCAAACTGCCACCGTCACTACTCTTGGTAGCAATGGACCGGAACTACCCTGAAGCCACGCGGCAGCTCGGCATCCGCCTCTCGGTAGAGGTGATGGAGCAGGTCGGCAGAATCCAGGCGTTTCGAGAGCGTACCAATCAACCGATTAGCTTGATCCCCATCCTTGAAGACGCTGTCAGCCTCTACCACGAGCGTTTGGTTGCCGAGGGTGGGATTGTCAACCGCTGAGATCCTGTTAATTGTGTTATCAATGCTGACATCCAGGGAGTCTTCGGCTAGTGATGGGAAGCGCCTCTACGGGTACCCATGGCTCGTTTTGATTCCAAGCACTTCCTGCTGGAGCAGCTTGAGGATGGCTGGATGTTGGAAGCCAGCCACGTGACAAAGGATGCCGATGGCGATTGGTTGCTTAACCACGATGAGCTCGAGGAGCTCCGCAACCTGTTGCAGCAGGCCCTGGGTTAACCCGCGTCTTCCAGGGGCCATCGCCACGGTGGCGGAATCTAGCCATGGAGCAATATGAGCAACATGCTCGTATATGAATCGCTATTTCACATTGATCGTGCTTTTGTATTGCGCCTGTCTTAGATGGGTCTATGAGATCTGGTCGTTGCCTTGATCGATATCGTGATGATGTAGCTCCCTAATTATGCTGATAGAACTTTACGTGGTGCTTAACACCTATCCGCTAATAGAGCGAGTGATCAATGATCGGTTTGTGGAAGAGGGTGTCAGTGTGAGGTGCCCCGTAGTATGAGCACATCGTGCGGACGGCGCTGAACTGAAGTTTGTAGCTGACCAGCAAATAGCTGCGTCTGCTCCATTCAGGCGTCAGCAATCCGCGTTCCGAAAGGCCCTCACTCATCCCTACGGCAAGAGTAGTCCGCCCTGGTTGCGGCTCACGGCGACAATGGCGGGCCTTGGCGGCCGGCCTGGTACTCCAGATGGCCAGTTTGATCCGAGTGGCACGGTTCGCAGTTGATCAAAGCGTTGGCCGGAGCGATCTTCCAACGTGAAGGCCTGCATTTCGATGCGCTGGCGTTCATGGCAGCCGTGCTGTTCTCCCGGATGCTGAACCGCTAGGAACAAGGTGTGTTCCTCCGAATCAAAACAGGGTCCGCAGAGTTCGCATTCGATCGGTCCGCTGGCAAACAGCACCGCTTGCTGCTGTGGAGCTGCGTTGCGTGGAAGGATCCAACAAGCATTTTTGCCAAAGATGTCGCTTTGGCTGCTGCCAAACGAGCGGTCCGTCACCATCCACACGTTGCCCCGTTGGTCGATGGCCAAGTTGTCGGGGTTAGCGAATCCCAGTCCGCCTTCCCACGGCGTGCCACCTGTGGCGGCCATGCGCCACTGCAATGTGCCGCCAGGTGTTTCTGGATTGGCCGGCATATCGCTCAAGCGCATCACCCAGCCGAAGGGCCAGGGTGTTTGTCCTTCTGGACCACGAAAGATGGCGGGGTCTGCGCTGCCGGTTTCATCGGAGCCGCCCATGGTGAAGCTGATCAGCAAGTCACCGCTGATCGGGTCGATGTCGGTATCCTCCGGGCGAGCGGTAGGGGTGGCGCCGATCGCGTTCGCGGCGAGGTGGGCATCGATCAAAATGGCCCCCTGCTGCTCGCTAGCTCCTCCGGTGTAGAGATCGGAGAGGGTTTTATACGCATTGCAGTAGCGCTGACGATCGGCGCTCGAGAGCAGCACTTCTCCTCCGGCACGGCTGCGATCGCTGTGCGGCACCTCGATCCTTGTTGGGCTGCCCAAAACGTTGTCTTGGGAAGAGTTGAAGGGAGCGATTGGGGTCTCGGGAGCGAGGAGAAGCCATCGGCCTGTGCCATCCGCTTGCAGCTGCGCCGCCTCGAGCCGCCCCTCCTCCAGCAGCCGCGAGTTGGCCGGATCGTGGGGATCGCGCACGCGTTCGCGACTGACGAAGCGATAAAGATGTCCGCTATAGCGATCGCAGGCTGAGTAGACGATTAGGGGTTCTCCGGCCTTGGCGCGGACCGCCACCGCTTCATGGCGGAAACGTCCCAGCCATGTGTGCTTGACCGCTGGCTTGCTCGGATCTCGCGGATCGAGTTCCACCATCCAACCGTATTTGTTGCCGGCAAGCCCGAATGGGTTGCCCAGGCCAGCCAGGGACTTTCGGCTGAACTGGAACGGACGCTCGGATGGGCTCGGTGAGCTGCCATCGGCGTACACCGCTTCGACAACCTGCGACTGGAAGTTCTCTTCAGCAGACAGCACCGTGCCCCATGGCGTTTGACCTCCGGCGCAGTTGGCGAAGGTGCCGATGATCCTGTCTCCGAGGCCATCGTTGTAGCCCTGTCGGCTTGGCTTGCGAAATACCGCCGCCGCCGGCCCGCTGCTGCGGAGCCTTTGGCTTGGATCCTTGAGACCGCTGAGGCCATGGATCCGCCGTTCGAGCGGTGTGGGTTCATGGCGCCATCGACCGTCGGCCGCTCGCCGCAAGCCCGCCACTCCAATGCCGAGGTCCTCGAGAGCCGCTGTGGCGACTTGTTCCGCCATGCTCTTCAGCGGAGCCCCAGATGGCAGTCCAGGGATGTCGGCCTTGCCACCGGTTTGCAGCAGCAGCTCCTCCAATTCGGCAAAGGGCAAGCTTTGCCCATGGGCATCGAGGTATCCCTCACACCACGTCAGCGCACTGATGTATTCAAAGTTGATGGTGAGTAGTGCCCGTTCCGAGGTGATAGGCGTGAAGGCGAGGTAGTCGTTGTTGAATCCCATCACGCCGTCACCGAGACGATCGCCCCAAGTCAGCAGCACATCGGCGCGGTAACCCTTAGGAACCTCGAGCCGATCCAACAGGGCGATACGCCGGTAGACCTGATGTTGTTGCGCGGCAGTAAGGCCGTCGCCAGGCAAGGGCATCGGCCCGCTGATCGACGGCCAAGTTGTTTTCGTCGTTGCTTGTGCATCTGCTCGGGGACCACTGAGCACACTCACGGCGGCGCTAACGGCCGTGAGACCCAGAGACTCCAGCAAGGAGCGCCTGTTCATGGCTGTTCTTGTGGGCAAGTGGCCGAGCGATTCGGCTTGAGCAGTGCTAAGCGGCTGGTCTGCAGCGGATTGCGATTGTCGTCGCTCACCAGCAGCAAGCTTGGTCGTTGAGGCGACAGCGATTGACCCAAACTGACGCCCTCCCAGTTTTCGGGGGTCAAGCCATTGGCCTGCAGATCCCAGTGCTGCAAGCTTTCCTCCACCTTGCCTGGATTAGGAAGCCGATAAAGGCGCAGCTGGTTGCTCCACTGCAAAGGCTCTCGGTAACGGCGCCAGAGAGTGAGCAGGAGCGGAGGGCCTGGCTGCTGAGGGTGCAACACCAGTAGATCCGTGAGCCCCCATGGGCCATCCTTCGGCGCTTTTAGAGCCCCCTGCTCCTTGGCTTGGGGTGGCTCCTGTCGGGACGTGCTGTGCCTTGGCCAGTCCCAGCGGAGTAGACGAACCTGATCCGCAGGATCCTGGAGTAAGGAATACTCAGCTGCCATCAGCAAGGAGAGGGGGTCTCCCGGGCGGCTGAGGCGTGCCAGTCCTTCTGGGCCAGCGTTGCTGTTCAGCCCTTGCTGCTCCTGGGGTTGCCAGAGTGGAGGTAGCGGCACCGCCTCTAAGAGCGCTCCGCTAACGAGCGAGAAGCGCAGTAGCTGAGCTGGGCGCTCGCGGCTGCGTCTTCCTTCGCTGGCGACCCAGGCCTGATCGCCGTCGATCACCAGTCCTTCACCATCTAGCTGTTGAGTCACCTGCGGCGGTACCTGGAGCTGCAGGGCCTGCAAGGGGCGCGGCGCGCTGCCACCTCTGGGAATCGACCAGGCACTGAGCTCACCCTCTGGCAGATCGCTCAACAGCCAGAAACGTTGTTGCGGGTTCTCGACCACGATGGCTGAGTAGCCCCCGCCTGGCCCCGGTAACACCCCGTCGTGCTGGATGATCCAACCGGCATCCAATGGGCAGGGCAGAACTTGACTGATCACCCCCCAGCCATAGCCCAACAGAAGCCGTGCCAGCCCGTCAGTCATGGGTGATTCCGGCCGTGGACAGTTCTGCGACATTGGATAGCCGTGTCTCCACCCGGAGGCGTTGCAGTTCTTGGCACATCAGCTCCGCCAAGTCGCGATCCAGAGGCCGGCTCCGGTGCCAGTGGCCATCGAGCCAGTGTTGAACTTGCCCGGGCGCGAGGTTGAGGAAACGGGCCAGGCATTGCTGGACCACAAACCGCTCATGGGGGTGCGGTTTGGCCTGCAGCTCCACGCACCACTGCGGCGGTTCACATACGCCGCACTCGACCCGCCGGAGACTATCGAGGCTGGCCAGCACGCTGATTTCGTCTCCTGGCTGCAGCGCCCAATCCAGTGGAGGGATGGCCCGAGCGCTCGAGCGATGACGGCGCTGATGCCGCAGCACATTCATCCCGTAGCCGTTCTCGACCCTGGCGATGGTCAGCCCGCACAGCTGGTCGTTGGGCTCGACCCGGTATCGCACGACTAGTTGGTTTTCTCCGTTGATCTGCAGGACTCGCTCCACGCGTTCACCAAAAGCCGTGGCCACAAGGGCATCTGCGGCCAGATCCGCACCGGAGATCACGCTGATGCCTCCGAGCAACCTGCCCAGCTGATCGCTGGCTTCCAAGGCGTGAGCGAGCACCGCCAGGCGACAGCTCGGATGACTCTGCTGCAGGGTCAGCGCTGCATGCACATTGCTGAGCAGGTTGTCGCTGAGCAGCCCAACGCCTACCAGCTGGGTGTGTTTAAGCCGCTCCAGCTGATTCTCCAATCCACCTCGGCCCTCAGCGAAGCTGGCGGTCTGCACGCCGATCCGTTCCCCCATAAGGAGGGTTCGAATGGGTTCGACTACGTCTTGCCCACCCACGATCAAGACCTGCCGGCTGCCAACCCGCAGGCGCTCCCGCCGCTGCAGCCCCAGCCGTTCGGTGAGCAGGTGCTCGAGGATCAAGGCCACCAAGGCCGATGTGATCAGGGTGCCGAGCAGGGCGTAACTCAGGCCGGCCACCAGCTGCCACAGGTCGCGCTCTCGGAGCAGCATCACCGGGTCGACAAATTCACCCTGCAGCAGTCCGAGAGTGATCAAGAGTGCACGCCGCCAGTCGCCAGCGCGCTCGCTAAAGAGCACCAATCCACTGGCGACTGCACAGAGCAACAGTGGTACCAGCCAGCCCAACTGACGCCGCGGTAGGGCTCGCCAACGCCGTTGCCAACTTCTCAGGTGTTGGGAAAGGCGTTGTTGCGCCGTCTGGGTTGGTTGCGCTGCCGCTCCTCCTCCCTGCCGCCGGATCATCCAGAGATCCGCAGCTGAACCTCCAGCCTGACGTAAACGACGGCCTGTTTGTTCCCTGCTGGCTTCTGCTGCACTCACCACGCTGATGGTGTCGCCTTGCGTATCGCTATCCAGCTGGATCAACCCCTCCCGCGGTTGAACGGCGCTGGCGATCGCTCCAGCAGTTAGTACAAGAGGGTCGACCACGGCGACCTTGGGGAGGCGTTGCTCCAGCAGCTGCCCGATGGCTTGCTCGCCGCTGCTGGAGCGCACGACCACATCCGCATCAGGGTTCAAAAGCCGCACCATCAAGGCGGCCTCAAGATTCACCTGACTGTCTGCGCTGAGAAGCAGCACCGATCGACACTTGCGGATACCGGCCTTCTCCAGAACCTGGGCCTTACGCATATCGCCCTGCACCAGCAGGCTGATGTGCCCAGCTAGTTCGGACCGGCGCCATTGGGGTTGGAGCAGATCCACAGCTGCCAGAGGGACATCGAAGCGAAGCAGGCGCTCGAGGCACGCCTGACCCAGAGCTCCCAGACCGCAGATCAGCACGCTCCCTTCGCTGATCGTCACGTTGGCTCAGGTCTTTCGCCCTCACCGTAGAAACCGCCTTTGGGGCTGTCCTTCACCGTCCCTTTATCAAAGCTCTGCACGATGGTGCGAGGTGCATCACCTTGCATGAATTCCGGTCTGCTTCACACCATGCAGGCCTTCGCCAGCAGCCTGCCCCTGCGCGTGCTTACGCCTGGGGAGGTGTTGTTTGAAGCAGGTGAGCCTGGCGACACCATCTTCTGCGTTCTCAGTGGCGCCATTGAACTGGGCTGGGGTGGCGATGCTCCTGAGCTCTTTGGTCCTGGAGATGTGCTGGGTGTGGGTGCCTTGGTGAGCGACAACCATCGCCGCCACGGCACAGCTCGGGCTCTGGAGGCCACGGAACTGATCGAGCTGGGCCGTGAACAGTTTCTGTTTGCGGTGCAGGAAACACCGCTGTTTGCGATCGAGCTCATGGCCAGTCTCGAGCGCAGGCTTCGCGGCCTCGAAGATTGATTCGCCAGGGCGAGCTGTCTTGGCTGGTTTAACGGCGTGGTGCTGTCCAGTCTTCAAACCAGCCACGCCGCCACAGATAGATCGCCTGCATGCTGGCAATCGTTCCCATAAGCACGAGCGAGGCAATGTAGCCATAGCGCCAGTGCAGCTCTGGCATGTTGTCGAAGTTCATGCCGTAGATCCCGGCAATAAAGGTGAGGGGGGCAAAGATCGTTGACACGATCGTGAGTGTTTTCATGATCTGGTTCATCCGGTTTCCGGTGCTTGCCATGTGCGCTTCCGTCACGGCATCGCACTGGTGGCGCAGGATTTCGCAGCTTTCAAAGATCTGCTCCACGTTCTGAGCCATTTCCTGAAAGCCCTGCAGGCCATCGGGGCCCATCACCGGTTGGTTCTGGCGCAGAAACAGGAGGATCTGATGCCGCAGTGGCCACAGTTGCTGGCGGATGCGCCGCAGGTTGGTGCGTAGTTGATAGGCCCTGGTGAGCACCCTGGGCCTTGGATCCCGCAGCGCCGCTTCCTCGAGATCATCGAGGCGATTCGCCATCTGCTCCAGCATGGGGAAGATGCCATCGAGGATGTTGTCCACCATGTAGTGGAGGAGATCGTCGAGGTCTTCGCCGGCCGCTACCGGGCTCTTCTGCATCAGCCAATCGGTGAGCGAAGCGAAGGGATCGCTGCTCGGAGCCTCTTCGATCGAGATCAGGCAGTTGTGGGTGAGCAGCATGCTCACCTGATCGCTCACCAGATTGAGAGGATCTCTGGAGAAGCGCAGCCGATGCATCACCACGGCAATCACATCGCCCATCGAATCCACCCGGGTGGATTGGGGTGTATCGAGCACCAGGGGGCTGAAGACGGCGGGGATGCGGCAGAGCTCCAAGGCTTCGCGGATCAGATGCGGCTGTCCCATCCCGCTCACCCGCAGCCAGATCGGCACCCGCTGGCTGAGGAGATCCGCGAGCTGCCCGCGATCCTGGAGACGGCACAGCTGAGGGCCTTCCGGCCAGAGCACCATCGCTGAAAACGTGGTGGGTGCACGTCCGCCCGCCAGATAGAGGCTGTTGGGCATCTGGCCCGGACGTTCCTCGAGGCGGCGCGAATCGAGGGAGCCGGGCGTTGGCCTCAGTTGGGGGAGGCTCTGCATCCGTCCGTGCACGCAACCACCGGCAAGGTAGCCAGGTGATCTGAACACGCCGGTGTGAGCCTCAGCACGCATTCACGGTGTTGTCTGCCACAGCCTTGTGGCCTGGGGTCGATTCGAATGCATCAACGCCGATCACCTTTTGCATGCAGAGCATTCGGATCTGGCTGCAGCCGGTGGTCTGCTGCATCGCCATCCAGGCGTTCTGGTTGGGAACCCTGCAAATTCTTAACCCGCAGAACACACAGGGAGATCTTCATGATCTGCATCGGTTCGGCGGCGCCATTGCGCCTACCTTGAAAAGCAGCGCCAACAAGCATCGTGTCTGACACGCCAAGCCTCGAAGTTCACCTGCAGAGTCTTGAGCGCTTTCGCGAGTGGTTGCAATCGCTCGTTGCTGCTCAGCAACCTCATCACGAATGGGCGATGAGCGCCGAGGAGTTGCGTGAGCGCTGGCTGCCGAAGTTGGCTGAGCGGGAGCGCTCCTCCAGCCAGCTCTATTTCTGATCAGTCCGCAAAACCCCGGCCTTCAGCTGCTGAGGCTTTGAGCCAGTGACCGGCTGAGTTGGCGGTGAAATTGCTGGTAATCCCCGCTGCTGAGCATGGTTTGGCGGGTTGGCTCATGCCGGCAGGCGGCTTGAAGCAAGCCGAAGAGCATGAGGGCTTCCTGCTGATTCAGGCGGAGCAGATGTTCCTTCTGATCTCTTGTTTTCAGCTGATTCATGCAATCTGGGCCGAAACCTGAGGCGTCGGTCGTATCAGCTTCAACGTCTGATGTGCCGTTGGATGTCGATGGATGCCAAGGCCCAGGCAGGGGTTTTCGGATCAGTGTGGACAGCTTCACGCAGGAAGACTTTTTCAAGGAACGTAGCAGCGCTCCTGCTTCACCCCAGATCCATAACCACCCCTTAACTCCTTAACCTTTGGGTTGTGTTCAGAGTGAGCCTTTCGCTGTTGGGCTGTGGGCGATCTGGATCGGTTAGCACCCGTGAGTGCTGACAGTTGCGGCGCGTTTGCTGCCTCTCTGCTGGAGCAGCGTGTGCGCCGTTTGGTGGATCTGCAGCTCGATGTGCTTGCCGATCGCGATCCTGAGCCGTTGCATCAGATGCGGGTGTGTTGCCGCCAACTGCGCAGCACGGTGGAGCAGTTCGCTGCGGCTCTGGTGTTGCCGGATCAGGTGTCGGCCCAGCGCTTGGCCCGGATCGGTTCGGATCTCGGTCTCACCCGTGATCTCGATGTGATGCGCCATCGCCTGGAGCACCACTGGCTGCCTTTGTTGCCGGAACGTGAACAGGCGCCCCTGCGCAAGCTGCTCAAGCAGCTCAAGCGTGAGCGCAAGCTCGCCTTCACCATCACAACCGACACGCTCAAGGGGCGCCGCTACCTCAAGCTGCTGGCGCGGCTGCAGGCCTGGTTGCGCGAGCCAACCTTCACGGCCATGGGGGCAGAGCCCGTGGCGGCATGGTGTGCAGACCTGCAGCAGGTGGTGTTGGCTGGCTTGTTCACCCTCCCCGGCTGGTGGGTGGAGCGCCCCCACGAGCCCGATGGAGCGGTGGCCCTGCATCAGTTGCGGCGCCGGATCAAGCGAGCCCGCTACGGCCTGGCGAACCTCAGCGCCCTGGCCCCAGAGGCCTTTGAGCCTTGGCTGCTGCAGTGCAAGCGGATGCAAACGGCCCTGGGTGATTTGCAGGACCTGCGGGTGCTTGTGCTCACCCTGGAGCGCCTGCTCGATGAACCGCCTGATGGGGTGTTGCCGGTTCTCTGCAGCCTGATCTGTGAGGCCCGCGACCAGGCCTGGCTGCGGTGGCTCGAAGCCTCGGCTGAGCTGCGCACGCCGGCAGGTCGTCAGCGGTTGTTGCGGCTTCAGCTCAACACCTAACCCAGTCTTAACCGCGCCTCTACCCGAGCTTTGCTCAAGCGCTGGTGATGCTCCATACAGTCCGCGGGTCCCGTCGGCACAGCAGCTCGATGGTTTACACACCAAGCGGTCAGCAGGGTCTTCGTACGTCGCTGGAGGAGGTGTATCAGCGCCGTGATCTGGTGCACCTCAGCGCCGGAAGCAAGGTTCCCCTGCTGCGCAACCACGTGTGGCTGGTGACCCGCGGCATGGTCAAGCTCAGCTGCATGAACGAGCAGGGCGACGATCTGCTGCTTGGCCTGGCGGGCCCCAACGAAATCTTCGGTGAGCCCCTCACCAACATCGATCTCTACGAAGCCACCACCATCGGCGACAGCGATTTGCTTTGTCTGTCGATCGATGAGATCGAATCCACGCCCCATCTCGCCGTCACCTTGGTGCGGGCGATGACCAGCCGTATGCGCCAGTCGGAAGCGCTGATCGCGCTGCTCGGACTGCGCCGCATCGAGGAGCGGGTGCGCGGTTTTCTCGAGCTGCTCGCCCAGGATTACGGCCAGCCCTGCGAGCAGGGCCTGCTGCTCAACCTGCGCCTGACGCACCAAGACATCGCCAATGCTCTGAGCACCACGCGCGTCACGGTGACCCGCGTGCTCGGTCTGCTGCGGGAGGAAGGCTGGCTGCAGCTCGATGAGCAGCGGCAGCTGGTGGTGAGCCACCTGCCCCGCGGCTAAGGGTTCAGGCGGCGCGCGGCACGAGCAACTCGAGCAGTGCGCCGCCATCGGGGTGATTGCTGGCCCGCACCATCCCTCCTTGGGAGAGTGCGATCTGCTGCACGATTGCCAGGCCCAAGCCGCTGCCGCTGCGGGGTGAACGGGCCCGGGCGGGATCGCCGCGGTAGAAGCGCTGGAACATGCGCTCGAGGTCGGTGTCGCTCAGGCCCGGGCCGTGATCGCGCACCGACACCATGCACCAGCGGTTGCGGGCGCTGATGTCCACATCAATCGTGGCCTGATCGGGGCTGTAGCGCAGGGCGTTGTCGAGCAGGTTGAGCAGCGCCTGATGAAAGCGGGCCGGATCAATGGCCGCCAGATCGGGGCCCTCTCCGCTGCGGCGCTGCGCAGCTTCCACCTTGAGTTGCACCCCACGCTCGGATGCCAGTGGCTCGAGCGTGCTCCACACACGCTGGATCAGTGCCGCCGGATCCACCACGGCCTGGGGCGCTTCATTGGTGAAGGGGGTGTTGTCGAGGCGCGAGAGGTCAAGCAGATCGCTCACCAACACCTGCAGCCGCTCCAGTTCCCGCTGCAGCCTCTGCACCAGCACCGCCTGACGGCCATCGGCTTTGAGGGCCAGGCTGTCGCCCACGAGCCGCAGGGCTGTGAGCGGCGTTTTCAATTCATGGGCCACATCGCTCACCCACTCCTCCTGGCGTTCCAGCTGGCTTTCCAGGGGATTGCGCCCCTGCAGCACCACCGCCACCCAGCCGTCGTCGCCGGGCATCACCCGCACATCGAGGTTGCTGGTGCGCAGCGGCCAGGAGCAGCGCTGGGGCAGCCCCTTGTCGCGGGCCAGATTCACCAGGTGCAGCAGTTCATCGGAGGGATCCAGCAGCGCAAAGGGCTCACCCCGTAGCCCCAGGCTGGAATCCTCCAGTTCGAGCAGCAGTTCGGCGCGGGGGTTGAGCCCGGCGATGCGGTTGTCGCCGTTGAGCAGCAACCATCCCTGCGGCACCTCCTCCATCCAGGCACGCAGTTGCGTTTCGGGTGGATCGAGGGGCCGTTGGCGGAGGCGCCGGCGCCGTTGCAAGCGCGGCTGGCGCCGGAACAACAGCCCGAGGCTGCCGCCAGCGGCTGCGCCGATCAACAGGGCTAGAGCGGTTTCCTTGCTCACCCGTTAGCCGAAGCGATACCCGAAGCCACGCACGGTGACCAATTTGGCGGGATTGGAGGGATCGTCTTCGATTTTTTCCCGCAGCCATCGGATGTGCACATCCACCGTTTTGCTGTCGCCGATGTAATCCACGCCCCACACCTGCTCGATCAGCTGCTCGCGGCTCCACACCCGGCGCGGGTTCTGCATGAACAGCTCCAGCAGCTTGTATTCCTTCGGTGAAAGGCGGATGTCGATGCCATCGCGGGTGACCCGGCATTCACCTGGGTAAAGCAGTAGATCGAGATGCTCGAGGCTGCTTGTGGCGGGTAGTGGTGTGCGCTGGCGCCGCAGCAGGGCTCGGCAGCGCGCCACCAGTTCACGCATGCCAAAGGGCTTGATCAGGTAGTCATCGGCGCCCACCTCAAGCCCGAGCACGCGATCGGTTTCCGTGTCGCGGGCGCTCACCACCAGGATCAGGGGCGGTGTGCTGCCCTGGCGCAGCTGGCGGCAGAGATCCAGGCCGTTGATGCCCGGCAGCATCAGATCGAGCACCACCAGATCAAAGCTGTCGCGGCTGAGCAAGTCCCAGGCGCTGCGACCGTTGGTGGCGGCGGTGACGGCGAAGCCCTCCATCTCCAGGGCCTCGGCCACGGTTTCGCGGATGGTGTCGTCGTCCTCCACCACCAGCAGCCTGGTGGTTGGGGTGGCGTCGTCAACCTGGTTCATCGCTCAATTCTGGGCGTGAACCCTTGTGTTGCCCGATACCGCCTCAATCGGTGTGAGCGTCCTGCTGGAGGGTGCACTGGGTGAGGGCGGGATCGGTGAGCCGCTCCAGCACCCGCTGGAGATCCACCGGGGAGAGTTCTCCGTTGTGGCCCCATTTGAGGCTGGTGCTGGAGCCGGCGTCGCGAGGTGTTGGCTGGCCTGAGGGGGTGAGATCGGCGCCCATGCCGCTCGTTCTGTGCTGGAACGCACACTAAAGCGGCTGGGGGCTGGTGCGCTTGTGTTAGCGGCCAACCCCCTAGTGGATTCAGGCCGCCTGCAGCTCTGCAGGGCGGTAGGGCATGAAGTTGGCCTTGCGGGTGCCGCAGATCGGGCAGATCCAGTCGTCGGGGATGGCTTCAAAGGCGGTGCCGGCGGCCAGGCCCGAGTCGGGGTCGCCCACGGCCGGGTCGTAGATCACGCCGCACACTTTGCAGATCCACAGGCCTCTCACCGGCTCGCTGGCCTCAGCGGCCGTGCCTTTGCCCTGCAGGGCTTCGAGGGCAACGCTGTAGCGATCGGCGTGGTGGTGCTCCACAGGGGTGAGCAGGCCGAAGTTGCGGGCTGCTGTGCGGAAGATGCCGGCGTGCTCCTGGGATTCGCTGATCTGCTCGTTGAACTCCGCTTCGGCGCTGCTGTCGCGGTCGGCGCGGGCCTGGGCGGCGAACTCCGGGTACATCGTTGTGTACTCGTAGGTTTCGCCTTCAATCGCCAGCTCCAGGCAGCGGCTCAACACCGCCTGCTTCTGCGCGTCGCTGAGGGAGCTCGGGTCGTCGATGACGAGCTCGGGATGCAGCAAGCGGAAATGAGCAAAGGCGTGCTCGGTTTCCTGGGTTGCGGTGTCGCGGAAGAGCTTGGCCAGCTCGCGGTTCCCGAGCTGCTTGGCCACATCGGCGAAGAAAAGGTATTTGCGGTTGGCCATGCTTTCGCCGCCAAAGGCGGCTTCGAGGTTGGCCTGAGTGCCTGGATTGGAAAGGTCCATGGTTTGCCGGGCTTGCGAAAGGGCTTCTGTGCTGGCGCGAGCATAGCCCGTCTAAAGCGAAGTCGGTACGGCTTCGAGGAAGTGTGTGACGTGGTCAGTCGCGGCAGGCCTGGTTAGATCTGGGATAGCTCTTCAACTCCCAGGGTCATGGGTCATCACCAGGTGTTGATCGTGGGCGGTGGTGCAGGCGGCATCACCGTGGCCGCGCGCCTCAAGCGGTTCCGCCCCAGCCTGGAGGTGGCGATCCTCGAGCCCTCCAGCGAGCACTACTACCAACCCGGATGGACCCTGGTGGGTGGTGGTGTGTTCACCATGGCTCAGACCCGCCGCCAGGAAGCTGATCTGATTCCACCGGGTGTTACCTGGATCCGCGAAGCGGTGGCTGGATTCGATCCCGATCACAACAGTGTCAGCACCAGCGGCGGCCAAACCCTCACCTACGACGCCCTGGTGGTGGCCACCGGCCTGAAGCTCAACTGGGACGCGATCAAGGGATTGCCCGAAGCCTTGGGCAAGGGCGGTGTGTGCAGCAACTACTCAAAGGATTACGCCGCCTACACCTGGGAGTGCATCCAGAACTTCAAGGGCGGCAATGCGGTGTTCACCTGCGCCCCGATGCCAATCAAGTGCCCCGGTGCTCCCCAGAAGATTGCCTATCTGGCTGACGACGCGATCAAACGCGATCCCGCCCTGGCTGCCGAGAGCAAGGTGATCTACGCCACCGCCACGCCCGGCATCTTCGGCATCCCGGTCTATGCCGCACCGCTACGTGAGGTGGTGGCCCGCAAAGGCATTGATGCCCGCTACAGCCACACCCTGATCGAGGTGCGGCCTGCCAGCAAGGAGGCCGTGTTCAAGGTGAGCAAAGAGGGTGAGGAGCCCCGCGAGGAGGTGATCAGCTACGAGCTGCTGCATGTGACCCCGCCGATGGCAGCGCACGATGTGGTGGCCCAGAGCGCTCTGGCTGCTGCCAGCGGTTTTGTGGAGGTGGACAAACACTCCATGCAACATCTGCGCTTCCCGAATGTGTTCGCGATCGGCGATGTGAGCGGCATGCCTAACTCCAAAACAGCCGCTGCGGTGCGTGGTCAGGCGCCGGCATTGGTGACCAACCTGCTGGCTCAGCTCGATGGCAGCAAGGGAGATGGCTCCTACAACGGCTACAGCTGCTGCCCGCTGATCACCGGCTACGGCAAAACGATCATGGCCGAGTTCAACTACGACGCTCAGCCCGAGCCTTCTTTTCCCTTGGATCCCACCAAGGAGCGCTGGAGCATGTGGGTGATGAAGACCACGATCCTGCCCTGGGTGTACTGGAACCGCATGCTCAAGGGGGCCGACCACGAGAAGCGCTTCATCCCCGGCGTGAAGCACTGAGCCTCAGGCTTGCCTTTGCTCAGCCCGTTCGCCCCAGGCGTGAAGGCCATCGAGCTCGCGTAGCAGGGAGGTGAGCACCTTCTGGCTTACGCCTTGTTGAACCTCGGCCAGGGCGCGTTGCAGGTCGGAGAAGTGGCGTGCCCCATCGATCAATTCCCGCAGGATCAGCAGCTTCCAGCGCCCCTGGATCACCTTGAGGGCGAGCTCAGCCTTGCAATCGCTGTGCTGATGGCTGCTCTGAAACCCGCTGCCCCCAGCCATGGCTCACGTTTTGGTAACTCCCCCACTTTGAAGTGCGCTCTTGCCTGCCCGCTGCTGCCCAGCGCACGATCACAGGGAGCGCTTGTTGAACAACCTGGAGCTGAGCACAGCCATGACCCCGCCCTTGCCTCCAACTCTGTTGGTGATTGCCGCCAGCAACGGTGAGAACCTCAAGCTGGCTGAACGTTTCGCCGCACAGGCGCGTGTTCAAGGCCTCAGCGCTGAGGTGCTGGATCTCACCACGGTGGAGCTTCCCCTGTTCACTCCGCGGGCCTGCTCCGCCGGGACGCCGCCGGCTGTGGCGTCGTTGCACCAAAAGCTGGTGGCTGCAACGCACTGGGTGATCTGCGCACCCGAATACAACGGCTCCATTCCGCCGGTGCTCACCAGCGCCATCGCCTGGCTGTCGGTGCAGGGCGACGACTTCCGGTTGCTGTTTAACGGCCGCCCCGTGGCGATCGCCACCCATTCCGGAGGCGGTGGCTACGCGGTTCTGGCAGCGCTGCGCCTACAACTCGCCCATCTCGGCGCCCATGTGGTGGGCCGGCAGGTGGTGAGCAACAGCACCTGCAGCGCCAAGGATGAGTCGATCGCTGATGTGATTCACCGCCTCAAGCAACTTCAACCGCTCCAGCCCTGAGACGATTCACTCGCCATGACAACCACTCCCATCACGATTCCCGCCAGCCATGGCGCGCTGGCCGACGCCCTGGGCGCTGATGCACTGGTGTTGCGCCCCGCCGCGGAGCGCTTTCACAGCCAGCTCGATTGGCTGGATAGTTGGCACAGCTTTTCCTTCTCCAGCCACTACGACCCGGCCTGGATGGGCTTTGGGCCGTTGCGGGTGATCAACGACGACACGATTGCCGCCGGCCGGGGCTTTGGCATGCATCCCCACCGCGATATGGAGATCATCACGGTGATGGTGCAGGGGGAATTGCACCACCGCGATTCGATGGGGCATGCCGAGGTGCTGCGCGCCGGTGAGGTGCAGCGGATGAGCGCTGGCACCGGTGTGGTGCACAGCGAGATCAACGGTTCGGATCAGGCCTGCCGCCTGCTGCAGATCTGGGTAGAGCCGAGCTCCGCGGGCATCGCTCCTGCTTACGAGCAGAAACCCTTTCCGCTCCAACGCGGCTGGACGCCGTTGCTCGATCCCCAGCGCCAGGAGGGTGCCTTGGCGATTCACCGGCCGGTGCGCCTGTGGCGGGCGCAGCTCCAGGCCGCAGAGGCGTTGGAGCTGCCGGAGCTCTCAGGTGCAGCCTGGATCCAGATGATTAATGGAGCGTTGGAGCTGCCCTGGTTGCTGCAACGCGGTGATGGGCTCGGCTGGACGCCTCGGCCCGCCGGAGCTGCCCTGCCGCCGACCCTCACGGCTGGTTCATCCGGTGCCGACCTGCTGTTGTTTGAGCTGCACTGAAGCCTGTTCGGAGTGGGCACAGCCGCCTGTGCTCCAGGGCACCCGCCTGCTCGGTTAATCCGAGCAGGCTTGGGGCATGGCTTACGCGCCCCGGCCAGCGATCTCCACGCGGCTCTATCGCCTCACCGACCGGCAGGGGCAGCCCCATCCGGTGCTGGATGAGTGCTTCGAGAGCCTCGAGCTAGCGCTCGAGGCGGCGATGGAGTGGCTGGAGCTGCAGGGCTTGGTGGATGCGCGGGCTGATCAGCGCGAACGGGAGCGGCAGCTGGCCCTGCAGGTGGGTGTGGAGATGAGCACCCCCAGCGGCTGCTGGCGCACCTTGCGCCATGCCGGTTTCATGGCGTGGCGTTCATCTGGCTGTTGATGCAAGCGAACCAAAGCCTTGATCGTTCTTTGGCCTGGGCCGGTTTGCTGCTCAATGCCGCCGGCTTGCCCTGGTTGGTGCAGCTGCTCACCAGCGGCGGCTCCATGGCGGCCGCCAACTGGGCCGTGGGGCTCAGCGCGATCCTGCCGGCCCTGGTGCTCGGGGTGGTGGCCTCGGCTGCTTTGGTGAAAGGTCGGCGTTGGGGCCGTGTGGTGGCGATCGTGGCTCTGGGCCTCTCGCTGGCGGTGACCCTCAGCTACGGCGTGGTGTGGCTGGTGCTGGTGCCCCTGGCCCGGCCGCTGACGGCCACCGGCCTGGGTGTGTTGCTGGTGGTGGAGCTGTTGCTGTTGATCTACTGGTGCCTGCCCAGGCCCTGGTGGCGCAGCGGCACGCGCTGAGCCGGCGCCGATCAGATCGCAAATTGGTATCACTTGATACCAATAAACCCGCCGTGCGCGCCTTGCATGGTTTGGATTGATACACATCGGCCATGCCCAGCGCTGAGCGTTTTGCCGCCCTGCAGACCATCCAGCGGCGCAAGCCCGCGGCGGTGCAGGCCCCATCCGCTCTCCAGGACATCTGGGCCAGCGATGTGTTCACTCTCGATCGGATGAAAGAGGCGCTGCCCCGCAGCGTGTTCAAGTCGATTCAGGCCACGATCCGTGAAGGCGGTCGCCTCGATCCTTCCGTGGCCGATGCCGTGGCCGGCGCCATGAAGGACTGGGCCACCAGCCGCGGCGCTCTCTATTACGCCCACGTTTTCTATCCGCTCACCAACCTCACGGCGGAGAAGCACGACGGCTTCATCGTGCCCAAGGGTGATGGCCGCGCGATCACCGAATTCACCGGCAAGCTGCTGGTGCAGGGTGAGCCCGACGGCTCCTCCTTCCCCAACGGCGGCCTGCGCTCCACCTTTGAGGCCCGCGGCTACACCGCCTGGGATGTGACCAGCCCCGCCTGGCTGATGCGCACGCCCAATGGCGTGACCTTGTGCATCCCCACGGTGTTTGTGTCGTGGACCGGTGAGGCCCTCGACAAGAAAACCCCTCTGCTGCGCTCCAACGCCGCGGTGAACGCCCAGGCGCGCCGTGTGCTCAAGCTCCTCGGCGAAAAGGAGATCGCTCCGATCAACTCCAGCTGCGGCGCCGAGCAGGAGTACTTCCTGGTGGATAACGCCTTCATGGCGCTCCGCCCCGACCTGCAGCTCTCCGGCCGCAGCCTGTTCGGGGCCCCGCCGGCGAAGGGTCAGCAGTTCGACGACCACTACTTCGGCGCCATCCCCGAGCGGGTTCAGGTGTTCATGCAGGACGTGGAGGATCAGCTCTACCGCCTGGGTGTGCCCGCCAAGACCCGCCACAACGAGGTGGCCCCCGGGCAGTTCGAGATCGCCCCGGTGCATGAGGCCGCCAACGTGGCCACCGACCACCAGCAGCTGATCATGACGGTGCTCAAGAGCACCGCCAAGCGCCACGGCTTCACCTGCCTGCTGCATGAAAAGCCCTTTGCCGGCGTGAACGGCAGCGGTAAGCACGTGAACTGGTCGATCGGCAACAGCACCCAAGGCAACCTGCTCGATCCCGGCAAGACCCCCCACGAGAACATGCAGTTCCTGCTGTTCTGCGGGGCCGTGATCCGCGGTGTGCACCAGTACGGCCCGCTGATGCGCGCCGCGATCGCCACCGCCAGCAACGACCACCGCCTCGGCGCCAACGAAGCGCCCCCGGCGATCATCTCGGTGTACCTCGGTAGCCAGCTCGAGGATGTGTTCAACCAGATCAAGGCCGGCCAGCTGAAGAGCTCCACCAGCGGTGGCGTGATGCAGCTCGGCGTGGACAGCCTGCCCGAGTTCCCCAAAGACGCCGGCGATCGCAACCGCACCTCCCCGTTTGCCTTCACCGGCAACCGCTTCGAGTTCCGCGCGGTGGGCTCCGGCCAATCGGTAGCGGGCCCGCTGGTCGTGCTCAACACCGTGCTGGCCGATTCCCTCAGCTGGGTGGCCGATCAACTGGAAGCCCGCCTGGCCAAAGGTGAAAGCATCGAGCAGGCCAGCTTCGGGGTGCTCCAGCAGATCACCCAGGAGAACGGCGCCGTGATCTTCGGCGGCGACGGCTACTCCAGTGAGTGGCACGAGATGGCTGTGAAGGAGCGCGGCCTCGAAAACCTGCGCACCAGCGCCGATGCGCTGCCGGTGCTCAAGCGCGACGCCATCCGCGAGCTGTTCACCCGCCAGAACGTGCTCAGCCCCGTGGAGTTGGAGAGCCGCTTTGAGGTGTACGCCGAGCAATACATCCAGGCGATCGAAGTGGAGGTGCGCCTGGCGCTCCGCCTCGCCCGCACTGTGATCTACCCGGCGGTGAGCGCTTACCTCGGTGAGCTGGCGGGCTCCCTGCAGGAGCAGGAAGCGATTGGCTTGCAGCCCTCCAAGGCCATCGCCCAGCAGATCGCCGGCCTCAACCAGCAGCTGGTGGATCGGGCCAATGCCCTGGAAGCAGCGCTGGGTTCAGCTCCCCACGGCGTTGAGGCGCACATGCGCCACTGCGCTGATCAGCTGATGCCGCTGATGGGTGAGCTGCGGGCCGCCGCTGATGCGCTTGAGGCGTTGGTGGACGACGCTGCTTGGCCGCTTCCCACCTACCAGGAGATGCTGTTCGTGCGCTGAGGCGCTAGCTCGGCGGCGGGTAAGGCACCCGCCAGCCCTTCGCGCATCGGGGTCTGGCGGGCTTGCCAGACCCGTTGCGCCAGAGGGCCAAGCAACCCCCTGCCTTGAGCGAGCAGTGCGCGCAGCAGTGGCGTATGGCCCACCAGGTGCCCCTGGCGGGCTTCAGCGCTTTGCAGCGCCTGCGCACGTTGGATTTCCGGCAGGCGCTGCTGTTGCACCGCGGCCGCTGCCCGATCGAGTTCCTCAGGCGTGGCTTGGCTGAGGTGGCTTGCCGCCACCAGGCTGTCGCGCAAGGCCATGTTGATGCCCTGCGCCCGCACCGGACTCATCGGGTGGGCTGCATCGCCTAGCAAGAGCAGCCCCGGCTGATGCCAGCGCTCCGCCAGTCCCACCTGCACCGACACCCGCAGCGGCCCTTGGAGCTCTGCGGCTCGCTCCCGCACCACGTTCGCCAGGGGCGGGGGGAGCAGCTGTGCCCAGGCATCGCCCCAATCCTGCGGAGTGCGCTGGGGCGTGGGCCCACCGTTCTCGAGCAGCCAGGCCAGCTGCAACTCCCCTCGGGCTCCTATGAAGGAGCTCCCCAAGGCACCACCGCAGAGGTGGGTGCCAAAGCCGCCATCCAGATCGGCCGGCAGAGGGCCTGGCAGTTCAAACCAGAGCACCTCCAACCCCTGGCCCCGTTGGCGCAGCTGAATCCCCGCCTCGCGGCGCACCAGAGACTGGCGGCCATCGCAGCCCACCACCAGATCCGCCTCTAGCCGGCGGCCATCCGCCAGCTCCACGCCACAGATCCGTCCGCCGCTGCGCTGGAGCCGCTTCACGGCCTGCCCCGGATGCCATTGGAACAGAGGCTCTTGCAGCGCCTCGGCCAAAAGGGCCTCCAGCAGCAACTGCTGTGGCACCAGCCGGCAGGGCTGCAGCGAGCCCATCGGCTCCGCCACCGCAAACAATTTGCGCCTGTTCACCCACACGCTCCAGCCCGCCAAGGGCCGCTGGGGCAAGCCCGCCACCAGATCGCTCAGCCCCATCCGCGCCAAGGCCTCCTGGCCGCAGGGCATCAGCGCATCGCCGCGAAACTGGCGGCTGAACTGCCGGCTGGCTTCCACCAGGGCAACGGGATGGCCAGCGCGGGCGAGCTGCAGCGCAAGGCTCAACCCGGCCGGCCCTGCTCCCACCACCACGAACCGGTTCACCAAGCGGCCTCCAGGTCGGCACCACTCTGTTGGTCTTCCTGGCCACGCGTGGCTACAGCGGGGGTGCAGCTGACTCTCACCACGCGATGTCGCTCAAATTTTGGAGGCCCTGGATCGATCCCCATCGCTGCGGCGAAGGCTCACAGCCGGAGCGCTATGTGCTGCGCGGTGGCGGCGAGGCGCAGTTTTTGGGGATCGCCGCCCGCAACGAACTGATCGAAACGGTGCCGGATCCCCATCGGGCCTGGGTGTTTCACACCCACGAGCGGGCCGTAGCCGTCGCTCGCGACCTGGCGAGCGTGTTCGGCGAACCCGTGGATGTGGTGAAGTTGCAGTGAACCTCTGGCTCAGGCTTCGGCGGGGGTGGTGAGGAGACGGAAGCCGCTGAAGAACAGCGAAATGCCGAACAGAGTGCCCACGGCCCAGAGGCTGTCGCTCGGCCACTCCGCCACCAGCAGGCCACCGAGGATCGCGGTGACCACACCATCCATCAGCACTAGGCCGCGGGCTTCGCCCTGGCTGGCAGCGGCGGCAGCCAGTTCCATCACGCCTTCAAAGATCAGCAGCAGACCTACAAACAAGGTGAGGCTGATTTCGCTTTCGATCGGGTAGGCCACCACCCAGATGCCGGCCACGACATAGAAGATGCCGGACAGAGCCCGGAAGATCTTGCCCTTGGTGCCTTCGGCCTGCCCCAGACGCAGCAGCTGGGTCACACCAGCCACGGCCGCGATCACGCCGATGCTCAAGGTGAGCGCTGTGGCGGAGAGGAAGGGCAGTGCGATCGACGCAGCGGCCGCCACGAAGAGCAGAACGGCCGTGATGCGCCGAAGGGTTGTGGGATTCACCGGGGAGAAGGCTGGAACGCAACAGGTTAGGTGTGTTTTGCCCGCTCGCCTAAGCCCTCATTAGGGTGCGGGCACTGTCTGTGTTCACCCGCCGACCGATGGCCGCGATCTTCAGCGACAACAGCCTCACGATCGGCCGGACACCCCTGGTGCAGCTCAACCGCTTGAGCGAGGGCTGCGGGGCGCGGGTGTTGGCCAAGATCGAGGGACGCAACCCCGCCTATTCGGTGAAATGCCGCATCGGCGCTGCGATGGTGGCAGCTGCTGAGCGCGAAGGGCTGTTGGGCCCCGGCAAGGCACTGATCGAACCCACCAGCGGCAACACCGGGATTGCCCTCGCCTTTGTGGCGGCGAGCAAGGGCATCCCGCTCACGCTCACCATGCCGGAAACGATGAGCCTCGAGCGGCGCAAGCTGCTCACGGCTTTCGGCGCCCATCTGGAGCTCACCGAAGGCCGCATGGGCATGACCGGCGCTGTGAACCGCGCCAAGGAGATCGCCGCGAGCGATCCCGACCGCTGGGTGCTGTTGCAGCAGTTCGTCAACCCCGCCAACCCCCAGATCCATCACGACACCACCGGCCCTGAGATTTGGGATGACACCGATGGCCAGGTGGATGTGCTGGTGTCGGGCGTGGGCACCGGCGGCACGATCACCGGCGTTAGCCGTTACATCAAATCCACCCTTGGCAAGCCCCTGCTGAGCGTGGCGGTGGAGCCGAGCAACAGCCCGGTGATCAGTCAGACCAAAGCGGGTGAACCACTGCAGCCTGGCCCCCACAAGATTCAGGGCATCGGCGCTGGCTTTGTCCCCGGCAACCTCGATCTGTCCCTGGTGGATCGCGTGGAGCGGGTGAGCGACGAGGAAGCTGTGGCGATGGCGCGTCGTCTGGCCCGCGAGGAGGGCATCCTGGCGGGCATCAGCTGCGGGGCCGCCACGGTGGCAGCGCTGCGGCTGGCTCGTGAACCGGAGATGGTGGGCAAAACCGTGGTGGTGGTGCTGCCGGATTCCGGCGAGCGCTACCTCAGCTCCGTGCTGTTTGAAGGGATCTTCAATGAGCGAGGCCTGCCGGTCTGAGGCCGGCCTCACCCGCAGTTGGTTGGCTCAGTCGGCCAGGGGAGTGATGCCCTTGAGGCGCTCGTTCAGCTGCATTGCCATCGACTGACGACCCACGGCCAGCACCTTGAGGGTGTCTTCGTGCATGCGCAGCTGGGCATCAGCCACCTGCATGCCACGCACCAGCTCCTTCAGATCGTCCGGCAGGGTGTTGAGGTCGTAGCGCTTGCCCTCAAAGGTGAGCACGGGGGGCTGCTGGTTGGCGGAGTCTGTCACAAGATAATTAGCTTTACGCGTTTACGATAGATCACGTGCACGTATCACGGTTGTTCTCAAGGTGACAGTGGTTGAGACTGTCGCCTTGAGAGAGCCTTTCGTTACAAACCGCTTACGTTTGATCGATACATGTTTCGCATATCCGAGAACTGGGCCTGGGATGTGTGCACATGTTTGCGAAGAAGCTTGAGCACCAGAGACGAGAGCGTTTCATCTTCCAGGTGCGCGAGCAATTTCGCCTCTCGATGCAGCTCGGGCGGTACGTTCACGGAGAGTCGTTTCATGATTAGAGATCGAGAAGGTTCATGGTGCTGGCCTCTGATGTGGTGGCCATCACACGCACATCCTTGCCAGTGCACAAAGCCTTGGGTCTGTAAAGCGCCGATGCGCATTGGCGCTTTGTTGCCCATCTCCATTTGTGCGGTTGGTGCCCGAGCGGCGGTGGGCGTTGTCAACCTAACCACATAAGCGAGGGTGTTTGGGGTTGCTCCCGGCTCCCTCTGGGCCAGTGGTTAATCCCATGAGTGATCGTCGACGCTTCTCCTCCAAACGGACCCGTTCCATAGAACGGCCAGAGGCTCCAGAAGCTGGGGATGACTCCGTCAAGGCCCCTGATCCTGACCTCAAGGCCGAAGGGCCGGATGACAGCCGTTCCGAGACCTCGGATCAGGTCTACCGGCCGATTGTGATTCTTGAACCCCATCTCGACGACTTTGATCTCGGAGATGATTCCAGCGATGATGGCCCTGCTGGTGGCGATGATCTGATCGATCGGAACGGAACGGTGGGGGTCTGGCGCCAGTCTTCCACCAATCTTCTGCTGGTTGGTGATGCGTTGGCTCCAGCTGAGCTCACTGCCTTGCAGCAACTGCCAAAGCGCACCGGTGCTGCTGATCTGTTGAGTGTGGAGTCTCACGGGCTTGGCTTGGGGGCTGTCTTCAAGAGCGGTCGTCACTTTCTTCTTGCTCTGTACAGCCGTTCTGGTCAGTTGGGCCGAACCCAGCGTTTGAAGCCGCATGCGCTTCAAGCGATCGAGCTGAAGCATCAGGTCGACCTGAACCAAGACGGTCATCTTGGTTTCCGTCGCACCAGGCTGTCGGGCGCATTGGTTTCGGCTGCAGAGTCTGGGGTGACAATTCAGCCCTTGCAGTCATTTCCGGCTGTCGTAGGCGCCGATCCTGTCCCTCTCGTGCATTCGTTGGCTGTCGGCGAATGGGGAGATCACCCCTATGGCGTACAACCGTTCACTTCGGCTCCAGCACTACAGGCGTGAGGCCACCGTCGTCAGCGCAATCATCCCCATGGCTCGCTGGCGAATGCGTCGAAATTCTGAAGGGCCACTAGCGTTTCTGTAGATCTGACGTAAAACAGAGTCGCTCTTCGTTCTCGGCAGTCGCTATGTCAGGTGCCGCTTCATTAGAGGGTCTGGATCCGGCTTCTGGAGTGCGCCCAGTGGCGGCTACTGAGTCTGCATCACCACTGATGCAAGAGCTGCTGCAACGGGCTTTGGTTCGGCCAACGGATCTAGGCAGTCTGGAGGATTGCAAGAAGCTATCGGTTCTGATGCCCCGAGAGCTCCATAGGGAGCTGAAAACCTTTGCTTTCCGTCATCAGACAACGATCACGGATCTGATCTTGGCCATGGTCGTCGAGCTGCTGTCTATTGAGCAAGAGCAGGACGAACAGGTTGCGAGTTGAGAGGGCAGGTTGAAGCTGCCAATCGTTTATTGCCTAGTTAACTCGCTCACTCTATTCAGGCTGACCTTCTTCGTGGGTCAGTGCACGCCGCAGAGTGTCGACGTTGCATGCTCTCGTTCTGGACGTTGATGTAGTCGTGTAGAAGCCTCAGTACAAGGCTCGACAGCGTCTCGTCTTCAAGGTGCGCTAACACCTTGGCTTCGCGGTGTAGTTCTAGCGGCACATTGACGGAGAGGCGTTTCATAGGTTTTTTTCGGGTTTCGCTGAGTGTGGTTCGCGGCCCACCGGCTCTCGGCGTTGACTTCATCAAAGCGACTGCAGGCGCTTTTCCCGTTCCTTTAAGGGTCTTTACGGAATTTTCGTTAACCGAATGAAATAACGTTGCTGGCCCCAGCTCGGAAACCCCATAAAAAAGGCGGCCCCAGAGGGCCGCTCTTGTCTGTGGTTCCAGGGGTTTACCCGATCGTGACGCTGCTCGCCTGCTGTGGGCTCTGGAAGACCACGTCGGTGAAGGTTGAACCAATGCCTGCCGAGGGGCTGTTGTTGTTGAGTGCCTGGTTCGGGTCGGCGAAGTTGGCGCCCACATTGGCCGGCACGAAGCCGCTCCATGGGTCCATGCTCTCCCCACCGCTGTAAAGGAAGCTGATGCTGCGCAGTTGCCTGCCGATCAGCTCGTACTGGGCCATCAGCTCTGGTTGCCCCAGCACCAGACCGTTGGGGTCGCTGTTGGCGGCCGTGTTCACTCCAGGAATCGGTGCGGTTCCATTGGGGTTCGTCACCTGGTCCACCAAGTCGGTGCTGGTCAGATTGCCCTGCGTGAAGAACACAGCCGGTATGTGCGGAGCCAAGGGATCCACTGGCTCAGGCGGAGTGCTCACAATCGGCATCTGTCCCATCAGTCCTGGCAGGCTGGTGCGAGCGAGGATGTCCTCCAGCGGGGAGAGCCCTTCCGCCCAGAAGCGCTGACCAAGGGGCGCCATTCGGTTGATGTAGTAGAGGGGATCACCCTCCTGCAGACGATCAAGTTGCTCCCAGAACACTGATGCCATTAGCGGGCCCATCTGGCCGGTGCTGCCATCGGCTTTAGGAGCCTCGGCTAGCATCCCCACCCAGGCATCCACTAGCTCAAGACCGGCAGCATCATTGGCGAGTGCCTGATCTTCGAGAGAAGCCGTGGGGCCAGCCACTGCGCGTTCCGCGGCTCGGATCGCTGCCACTTTTGTTGTGGCGTAAGCCATCCGGTCTGTTTCCAGGGCAGCGTCTGGGTCGTAAGTCGCGATGAACTTGGCTAAGAGCTGATCTTTGGCAGCAGCATCGGCGCCACGCATGTTGTTGCCGAATTCCGCCCAGCTTGCGTATGGCTTCAGGCTGATGTTGCCAACGAAGCCGTTCGTGTTGCCCGGAACATCATCGGTAGTGCCCCAGATTCCATCTACACCGTGGCCACCCACATCATCTGGAGTTCCATAGCGAGCATCTTTTCCGAGAATGCCGCGAGTGATGTCAGTGCCATTGTTGAGGTTGAGCGGCATGTAGGCCTGAGGTGCTAGGCCGTTATCAGCCACAGTGGTGATGTTGCCATCGGGGCCGGCAGCGCTGTACATAAAGTTGCCTTTGCTGTCGAAGCCTGAGAGCTGAGCCCTCATGGCATTCATGCTGGCCAGTCCCAGCTCGCGGCCCCGAAGCACATTGGCGGTGAACAGATCCAGGTTTCGGGTTACCAGGTCGTTCCGCACGCCCTCGGTGAGCATCGTGTCGATCGCCTCATGGGCAACCCCGATCAGGCCTGCTTGGATGGCGGTGGAACCGAGTGAGGCGGCCAGCTGAGGGTTGAGGAAGCCCTCAAACATGGTGATGCCGGGGAGGATCTCGTTCGGGATCTGCGAGTGGCCAACTCGGAAAGCTGCCACAGCAAATTCCATGCTGATCGAGGGATCCACCGTTGGGTTGTAGCCATCGAAGCCGTGATCGGGTGGCGCCAGCGGGTCCGGGAAATTCGCGAAGTTCACCGGAATTTCACCAGCCAGAGCAGGGGCAAATTGCTCGAAGATCACCTTCTGGTATTCCGCTTCCACGATGATGCGTGCCATCTGGAAGAGCTCTTCTTCGTTGATACCGCTCATGTTGTTGGCGGCAGTGAGCTCCTTGAGGGCGGCTACCCAGTAGTTGTGCTCACGGGTCCACATGGTGTGGATCGTGGTGAGGCCGATGTTTTCGTTGGCCCGCCAGTCGCCGCCTGCCACGTGGCTCAGCAGCAAGCCGGCACCCCAGTCTTCGCCTTGGATCGTTGGTTGACCATTGCCCATGACGTCGGCCTTGCCATCAAGGTTCTGATCAATGGCGCTCAGCCGGCCGATCTGGGAGGGGTCAGTCAGGCTATTGGCGGTGACAGCCAACGCGATATCGCCGATCAGGGGTTGACCGCTGAAGCCGCTGTTGCTGTCGCTGAAGTCGTAAACATTGCCGGGATCCACGAAGCGCGGATCACTGGCGAGGTAATTCCATTCCACGGATCCGAGCGCCGACCCGCGGCCGCCCTGGCCGGTGAGCACGGCTTGCACTCGGGCTGGATCAACGCCGTTGTTGATCAATACCTCGCTGTAGGTGGGCAGTCCGGGAAGACCATCGCCACTGACAAGGCGCGACTTCAGCATTTCGGCAGTTTTCACTAGCCGGAAGCCACCGCTGAATTGGCTGCTCAGAGCTGCCGCCTCGTCTGCCGACAGCCTGGTGGTGTCAGGCACAAGCTTCACCAGATCCCCAGCAGCGCCGGCTTCAACCATCCAAGGTGTACCGGCCACGGGCTGGCCGGGTACGTAGACGTTGTTAGCGGCATCGACGAAAGCGGGCTGGCCATCCACGGTGGTGTCGAAGCGGGCTGATTCACGGAGCAGGTAGGCCACAGCATCACTGGAGCCATACATCTGATTGTTTTGAATCAGGCCTTCTGTGAGGTTCTTGAACAGCAGATCATTGGGGCCCAGGGCATCCACTCGAGCGATGCTCGTGGCGGTTTCCCCGGGTGTGAGTACGCCGTTCACGCGGCTGAAGCTGTAGAGCCCTGGTTCAAGCCCATCACCGGGATTGTCGAACCATGCCACTTGTACCAGATCCTGAGTGCCGGCACGACGCACGAACTGGGCTCCGCGGTCACCCACCACGCCAACGCCACGTATGCCCGATGTGCTGAATAGTCGGTCATTTGTGTCAGCGAGCGATCCGATTGCCTGATTGGCACCGCTGCGGGCCAGGAAGTCGAGACCGTGGTCAAAGTATTGACCAAAGCTCATGTGGTAGACATTCCAGCTATTGGCGGTGTCTCCCGGAATCGTGTTAGGGATCGGTGCCTCCTGAGCGCCGAGCAGATTGCTCACCAAACGCGCATTGGGTAGGGCTTGGTTCACGCGTTCCACAAGGCGCGGGGTGGTGTCGACTCCGAAGCCCCCCTCGTAGCCCGTGGGTTGTCCCACAGCGCCGCCCCAGTTGGCATTGGCCAAGCGGATGAAGGTGCTACCGCTGCGGGCCCAGTTATCTGAGGTGATGCCTTGGCTATTGGTGAGTTGCTCAGCGTTGGCTAGGGCAACATTGTTGACATCGCGATTTTGTGCGTCGGTTCGACCACCCACATAGTTGCGGACGCCAGCAATGTGGTACTGCGGTATTTCTCCGGCCGGATTGTTGGGATCATGAACGCCCACATCAGCTGTAATGCCGCGGTCGCCTCGAACTAACCCCAACAGGTTGGTAAGGAACTGGTTCACGCCATTGTCGAGCGGATCCCTTGCTGTGGCGTTGGTGGTGGGATCGAGCAGGGCCGGGGACATCTGTGCCTCTGCCGTGCCGAAGCGTTGCAGGCCCCCGGCGTTGCCAAGGCCGTCTAGGGGGGCAGGGGCAGGCGTGGTGATCGTGATCGGTACGGGGGGCTGGGTCACGCCACCACCGATCGGTGCTGTGCCTCCACCACCGATCTGGGTGCCATCGCTGGGTCCCACGGGCAGCAGCGGGGCTGGGGTTGGGAAGCCGGGAGCGGTTTCCAGCGGGCCAACCTGACCGTTGCCATTAAGGTCCAGGCCGAAACGCTGTTCAGTCGCCTCGATCTCGTTGGCGCGCAGGCGGCGAGAGCGCTTCAGGATCCCTTGGCCGTTGAAACGAGCCAGCCAATGGGTATTGCCCCGCTTGAAGAGGCCTTCATATCCCTTGCCCGCATCTTCAGCGGCCAGGTAGTCGGCTTTGCTGAGCCGGCGACCTAGGGCCCGCCAGGTAACGGTGTCATTGCTGTCGTTGAGCCAAAGGCCACCAATCTTGTTGTCGACGAAGCGTACGGCCGCGATATCACCGTCGCTTTCGATCCGTGTCTTGATTACGTCGTTGTCATCGCGACCGCGCCCTCGGCGGTCATTGCTCATTTTGGAATCGTCGAAGCGATTCGCGGGGTCATCCGAAGAACGGGGAGTACGGGATGCCATGGAAAAGGCTGATGAGAGGCTCGCCCTTGTTTGTAGATGTGCAGTTCCCGCCGTAGCGTAAAAGGATCAAATGCGCCGATGTGCTCACTCACATTCGAAGGGGACAACCCAATGTTGATCACCCCATTGCGCTCTTTTCGTGAGGTGATGCGCCGATGTGCAACGAGCCAGGGGGCAGTATCTAGCTGAGCTCACAGCTCGATCGGATCATTTGCCGCTCGCACAGGTCGCGGTAGCGCCCGCCTTCCTGCATCAGGCTCTGGTGGCTGCCCTGTTCGATGATCTGACCCTGCTCCATCACCACTATCCGATCGGCCTCCTGCACGGTGGAGAGGCGATGGGCGATCACGAGCACGGTTCGCCCTGTCATGGCTTGGCTGAGCCCCCGCTGCACAGCTTCCTCAGATTCGGCATCCAAAGCGCTAGTGGCTTCATCCAAAAGAAGGATGGCCGGGTCACCAAGTACGGCCCGCGCAATCGCTAGCCGCTGTAGCTGTCCACCTGAGAAATTGCTGCCACGCTCCTCGAGTCGGCTGTGATATCCATCCGGCATGGCTTTGATGAAGCCATCGGCATTCGCTAGCTTGGCTGCTTGCTGAATCTGTTCAAGCGTCGCAGGCCGGCCAAAGGCAATGGCTTCAGCCACGGTGCCTGAAAACACGGCGCTTTGTTGCGGTACCAAGGCCACGGCTCGGCGCAATTCGCTTGCCTTGAGGTGGGCCAGGTCACGTCCGTCGAGCAACACTCGCCCTTGCTGGGCCTTGTTGAAACGCAGCAGAAGCGAAAACAGAGTGCTCTTACCGGCTCCGGATGGCCCCACCAGCGCCACCACCTGCCCGGGCTGCACCTTCAGGTTGAGATCCCGCAGCACTGGCTGATCTCCGCGGTAGTGGAAGCTCACGTTCTCAAGCACCAGGCCGCCGGCAACCTGCCCGAGCGGCGCCGCGTCATCACGATCGGGTGGTTCAACTGCTTCCAGCTCGATCTCACGCAACCGTCGCAGCGACGCCTGCCCCTGTTGGAACTCGTTGAAGTTGGTGGTGAGGTGGCTGATCGGATCGATCAGCATGAGGAGTGCAGCCACGTAGCTGCTGAATCCTTGGCCGGTGAGTCCACCGTTTTGGATCCGGGCGGCCCCCATCAGCAGCACCGCCAAAATTCCTGCGGCCTCCAGAAATCCCACCACTGGGTACTGCAGAGCCAGCAACCGCTGGGTGCGGTAGCGGGCACGCCGGTGTAGGTCGATCTCCGTTTCAAAGCGCTGCTGGAGCCAGGGTTCGGCAGCAAACGCACGGACCAGAGGCAAGCCGGCGATCGCTTCACCCAGTAGGGCTGCAAGCTCGCTCACCTGCTTCTGACTCTTCTCTGCAGCACCCATGACCTTGGCGCCAAACAGGCTCACCAAGACAGCCACCAATGGAGCCAGCAGGAGGGTTCCGAGCGATAGCTCCCAATCCAGCCACATCATGTAGCCGAACACCACCACCAGCTGCAGCAGCGAGGGAGTGGTGTCCTGAATCGTTTTGTAGATCACCTCGCCGACGCGATCGGCGTCTTCAGTGAGGCGGTAGGTGAGATCGCCAGCGGAGAGTTTCTCGAGCGCACCGAACTCGAGGCGTTGCAGCCGGGCAAACAGGCGGCGGCGCAGCTCCTGGCTCACCTGCAGCGCCGGGCCAGCTAGCAGCGTGTCCTGCCCGAACTGGGCCAGTTTCTGCAGCATGAACACCGCAAGGGCGCTGCCGATCACCCGCAGTACGGTCTGGAAATCACCGGCCCCGATAGCTGGGATCAATTGGCCGGCCAGCCAGGCCAACAGCGGCCAACAGGCCACGAACACGAGCATGCAAACCCCGCCTGCCAGCAAGGCAGAGCGATAGGGCTTCAGCAGCGGCAGTAGGCGCCGGAAGCCGGCTGATGGGGGTGCGAGCATCTGGGCAAGTTATCAGTGCTTTTTTGAGCGATCCCCGCGCCGCTTGGTCTGGTCCAGAGCCGATTCGCCTTGATCAGTTCCTGAAATGGCAGGGGCTGGTGTTCACCGGTGGTGAGGCCAAGCAGCGCATCCAGGGTGGTGAGGTGCGGGTCAATGGATTCCAGGAGACGAAACGCGGCCGAAAGCTGAAACCAGGCGATCGGGTCGAGTTTGCTGCTCAAATGGTTGTTGTGCCGGAGCCCGAACCTGGCAGCCTTTAGGTTGGTGGGCTGAACGAGCTCGGGACGCTGTGGGCAAGGCTGTCATTGCTGGCAACTGGAAAATGCACATGACCTGCGCTGAGGCGCAGGCCTTTGCAGAAGCCTTCAAGCCTCTGGTGGCTGATCTGCCGGCTGATCGAGAGGTGGTGTTGGCCCCTCCCTTTACGGCGATCGCGGCCCTCAGCAGCGCCCTCGGGGAGGCCAGGGTGCGGATCGCGGCTCAGAACATCCACTGGCAAGAGAAGGGTGCCTTCACTGGCATGATCTCGGCGCCGATGCTGCTGGAGCATGGTGTGAGCCACGCAATCGTCGGTCACAGCGAGCCTCGTAAGTACTACAGCGAGACCGACGAGCAGATCAACCTGCGCGCCCGCAGCGCGCAAAAGCACGGCATCATCCCGATTCTTTGCGTAGGTGAGAGCGATTCCCAGCGAGAGGCTGGAGAGGCCGAGCGAGTGATCCGCCGTCAGGTGGAACAGGGGGTTGACGGCCTCGATCCGGCCCGGCTGATCGTGGCCTACGAGCCCATCTGGGCCATCGGCACTGGCAAAACCTGTGAGGCCAGCGAGGCCAATCGCATCTGCGGTCTGATCCGCCAATGGGTGGGTTATCCCGAGGTGGTGATTCAGTACGGCGGCTCGGTGAACCCCGCCACCATCGATCAGCTGATGGCCCAGAGCGACATTGATGGTGTTTTGGTGGGTGGAGCGTCGCTCGATCCCGAGGGCTTTGCCCGCATCGCCAATTACCAGGTGCCCGTGCCGGCGTGAGCCGCACCCGCGTGATGGGGGTGATCAACCTCACCCCCGATTCCTTCAGCGATGGCGGTCGCTTCAACATCCCTGAGCGGGCGCTTGCCCAGGCTCGCCGCCTCGTGGCTGAAGGGGTGGAGGTTCTCGATCTTGGTGCTCAGAGCACCAGACCCGGCGCTGAATCGGTTGATCCGCAGGTTGAACGGGAGCGTTTGCTTCCAGCCTTGTCGTTGATTCGCTCTGCCATTGATTCGGGAGAACTGCGCTTGCAGTCGCAGGCGGAGCCTGGAACGACAGGCACGCGGCCACTGTTGTCGGTCGATACCTTCCGTGCGTCTGTCGCGGAGGCGGCCCTCGAGGCCGGTGCCGACTGGATTAATGATGTGAGCGGTGGCCGCCGTGATCCTGATTTGCTGCCGTTGGTGGCCAAGGCGGGTTGCCCCTATGTGTTGATGCATTCCCGTGGCGATAGCCACAGCATGGATCTGCTCACCGATTACGGCCCGGACGGTGTGGTGAAAACCGTGATTGCCGAGCTTCAGCGCGCCAGTGAACGAGCTTTGGCGATGGGATTGCGGCAGGACCAGTTGATCTGGGATCCAGGCCTCGGCTTTGCAAAAACCACCGAACAAAACCTGGAGCTGTTGCGTCAGCTGCCGGAGTTGGTGGCTCAAGGGATCCCGCTTTTGGTTGGCCCATCGCGCAAGCGCTTCATTGGCGCGGTGCTTCAGGAGCCCAGGCCCCTGGCCCGGATCTGGGGCACGGCTGCGGTGCTCGCCCATTGCGTGGCCGCCGGTGTGGCGGTGTTGCGTGTGCACGACGGAAAACCGATGGTTCAGGTGGTGCGGATGGCGCAGGCGCTGCGCTCCTGACCAGGTCCATCAACTGAGTTGACGCAGGTGTGCATCCGGCGGGCTTTGCGCCGTGCACTTCTGTACATCAGGCGGCTTAAAGATTGTTCCACGGTGTAGGTCGCGCGCGCGCAACCTAGGTGGATTTGATTGTTCGTGCTCACTGCCTTTTCTGGTCTGCACCATGTGGATGAGGCATCGCTTCCTTGCTGTTCGGTTTGGTTTCGATGCATCCATTTCTGATGTCTGAGTAGCTCTACTAGTCAGATTGGAAATGCTGTTGACCTTCTCGTTCCACACTGGTCATGGCTTTTACTCTTCAGGTTTCTGATATTCACTGGCTGAACAGCCAGACACTCATTGCTGAGCAGCACACCGCTGCCCTCGATGCTTTCGCCCTCGCCAACGGGCGCCCCGCGACTAACCAGGAAAGTGCAAACATTTTGCTGCAGCTGGTGGGTGGTAATCCCGCGGCGGCAGCGGGTATCCGCACCATCGATGGCACGCTCAACAACTTGCCACCCGGTAATCCCAACTTCTCATCCACTGGTCAAAGTTTCCCTCGCCTCACCGCACCGGTGACGCCCACCGGTGATTTGCTCGGTACAGGCGGTTTCGCTGGCGTCACCAATACGGTGTATACGCCCGGTGCCACGGTTGCCGATGCCCAGCCGCGCTTCATCTCCAATGTTGTCTCCACGCAGACAACCAGCAATCAGCCCTTGGCTGATCTGGGAATTGCCTCGCCGGCGATTTATTCCCATTGGAATGGCAGCTTGGACGCCATGCTGGCTGCCAATCTGCTGGTTCCCCATGCCACCCTCCCCGGTGTGTATGTGGAAACGGTGCTCGATTACAGCACTAATCTGCCTGTGCTCAATGCCCAAAACCAGCCCATCGCCCGTCCTTTCGGCGAGCAGATGAATGCCCAGGGGCAGCTGGTTTCTGAGACTGGCCATGTGATTCTCAATGTGCCCCAGCAGCCGCTGAATATCGATCAGGGCCCGCTGAATGGCTGGTTCACACTGTTTGGTCAAGGCTTTGATCACGGTCTTGATTTCATCCCCAAGAGCAATAACGGCAACGTCTTCATTCCCCTGCAGCCCTCCGATCCGCTGTATGTCCCCGGTGCTCCCACTAACTTCATGGTGATGCCGCGTGCATCGGCCAATGATCCCAACCTGGTGACGGCCTGGGTGGACATGAACCAGGCCTTTGGTTCTAGTCCTTCCTTCACGGTGTTCCTGCAGGAATACGTGCTTGATGCCAATAACAGGCCTGTACCCACCGGCAAGCTGCTGAGCGGCGCCAATGGCGGTCTGCCCACCTGGGCTGACATCAAAGCTCAAGCGCGCAATCTGTTGGGGATCGACCTCACTGACGCCCAAGTGGGCAATTGCCCGGAAGTGGCTGTTGACGATTACGGCCATTTCATCCCCAGTGCCAATGGCATGCCGATGGTGGTCTTCGGCACCACACTGCAGGAGGGCAACCGGGCTGCTCCTATTGATGTCACCACCGCCAATCAGACCGGTCAGGCGTTCTTGCTGGATATCGGCCCTGGCCCCCTGGATGCTCACTTCATTGCCGGTGATGGCCGGGTGAATGAGAACAACGGCTTGACCGCTTTCCACACCATCTTCCATAACTTGCAAGATGAGTTGGTTCTTGAGATGAAGACCGTGGCCGTGAATGCGGCCCTCAACGGTGATCTCAGCACCATCAACACGCTGCTGGCGGCGAACAGCCAGCTGCCGGCCGGTGCCACGCAGGCTCAGATCTCGAATCTGCTAAACCCCGCCAGCGCTGCCTCCTGGAATGGTGAGCGGCTGTTCGACAACGCGCGTCAGATTGTGACGGGCACCTATCAGCACATCGCCTTCCAGGAATTCTCGCGTGTGCTCCAGCCCACGTTGAACCTGTTTAAAGGCGGGGGCGTTGGCACCGATTCCAACATTCCGCTCGAGTTTTCCCAGGCCACCTATCGCTTTGGCCACTCGATGCTGGCCGAGGAGGTGCAGCGCCTGCAGATGGCCGCCAACCTTGATGGCACCGCCACCTGGACCAACCAATCCACAGGTTTGATCGAGGCCTTTGTGAATCCAGCCGGTTTCACCCGGGGCGGCACTGTGACGCCTCGTGATGCGGCCGGTTCGATCATCAACGGCATGGCCCGTCAAGTGGCTCAAGCCATCGACCCCTCCGTCACTCCTGCCCTGCAGGAAAACCTGGTGGGCCTGCCGTTGGATCTGGCTGCCCTGAACATTGCCCGCGGCCGTGATGTTCAGCTGCCACCGCTCAACTCGGCTCGTGCACAGTTCTTTGCACAGACCAACGACCCTCGCCTCGCTCCCTACACCAGCTGGAACGACTTCGCCTACAACACCGACAGCGGCCTTCTCCATCCCGAAGCCGTGGTGAATTACATGGCGGCCTATGGCACCCACCCCTCGATCGCTGCGGCCGCCACGATTGAGGCCAAGCGTGCCGCTGCCATTGCCATCTGGAGTGGTGTTGATCAGCCGGTTCTGGATGCCAACGGCAATCCCACCTTCAATGCTGATGGCACCCCAGTGGTGGCCGCCACACCGGGCGATGCAGCCGACTACATGAATGCCACCGGTGCTTGGGCTGGAGATGCGCAGCTCGGTGGTCTGAATGCTGTGGACTATTGGATTGGTGGTCTTGGCGAACGGCCGATCAGCAATGTGGATCGCCTTGGTTCCACGTTTGCCTATGTATTCGAGAAAACGATCGTTAACCTGCAAGGTAATGATCGCTTCTATTACCTCGGCCTGTTCAACGGCAACATCCTCTCCCAGATTGAGCAGACCACCCTCAACCGCTTGGCTGCAGATACCACGTCTGCTTATCACCTGCCAGGCGTGAGTTTCCTCACGGCCGCCTGGAACCTGGAATCGATCCAAGGCGCTCAGCTCACCAATCTGGCTGCCGATGGAGTGACCACCCAATCGATGGGGAATGGTGATCCTGTGGGAGCCGGCGGGTTCCCCCTGGTGAACCGCGCCACCCCCGCTGGCCTTGCCCAGCGCGTGGATCACACGCTCATCTTCAACGGCGGCGCCCACGTGGTGCTTGGCGGCTCCGCTGATCGCGACTACATCCGTGGCGGTGGCGGCGGCGACACCCTGTATGGCGATGCCAACAACGACATTCTGATTACGGGCGCCGGCGCCGACTTTGCCTACGGCGGTGATGGTGATGACCTGATCATCGACACCGCCAGCCCCCTGCCTGTTGGCGACCTGCTGTTGGGTGATGCAGGCAACGATGTGATCCAGGTGACCACGGGCCTCTCGATCAGTTTTGGTGGCACCGGTAGCGATTACATGATCGGTGGTAGTGCCGCCGCTGGCACCGAGCAGTCTGGCGATCAGGGCAACGACTTCATCCAGGCAGCCACCGGTGGTGCGCTGGTTGCGGGTGGCGCCGACAACGACTGGCTCGAGGATTCCACTGCCACTGCTGCCGACATCATCAATGGTGAACACGGCGCCGGTGTGCTGCTAAGCCCTACCACTGGCCTGCCGATTCCCGGAGCAACGGAAGTTGGCCACGACGTGATCATCCTGCGTGGCGGCAGCAACACAGCCAACGGCGATGCTGGTGACGACATCATCGTTGATGGCGAAAGCCCTGATCTGATCAACGGCAGTGCGGGCTTCGACTGGGTAGACAACCGGCTCCACCGTACCGCTGTTAACCAGGATCTCAGCTTGATCCCGGCCGTTGCTGCGGTTAATGCAGCCTTGCCTCAGAACGATCTCTTCGATGGCTTCGTGGAGGCCGCTGCTGGTTCCGCGTTCAACGACCTTCTCTTCGGAGATGATCGCTCCAACATTGGCATTGTTCCCGGGGTGGCCTTGCCGGGCCAGGCCGGTCCCGTTCCGCCTGCTAATGCGATTGATAACACTCTGTTTACACCGGCCAACAACGGCGGCGTGGAGTTGATTCGCGGCCTGTGGAACGACTACACCGTGAACGTGGATGGGGTGAACAAAACCTTCACCTCCCTGATGGGACGGCTGGCCGCGCCCGGCGGGGCCCTTGAGGCTCAGGGTGTGGCTGACCTCGCTGCAGGCCTGCTCAACGCGCCTCTTGATGCTGCCGGCAACTTTATCGGCGGCAACATCCTGATCGGCGGCAGTGGCGATGACGTTCTCGCTGGTAAAGGCGGCACCGACATCATTGATGGTGATGCCAGCCTCCAGGAACAGATCGTTTACACCCCGGCCGCTGGTGGTCCTCAGCAGCGCTTCGCCAGCATGGCCGATCTGAATGCGGCTCTGGTCAACCTCCAGATCAACCCTTCAGAACTCAGCATTGAGCGAAGCTTGGTTCGTGCAACCCAACAAGCCTCCAACGCAGGAACGGGTGATACAGCCGTGTTCCGCGGGCTTGCCAGCGACTATGCGATCGAGGGGATGGTGTGGGATCCCAATGCCGTCAACCGTGCGGATGGTCGTCTCGGCACCTTCGTACCCACTGCGCAGGCCAGTGCTGCAGCGGTCACTCCAGTGTTCCAGCCGCAGGTCTTCAACGACGGCTTTATGGCCGTTGTTCATGATCCAGCTGCCAACGCAGTTGATGCACTTAACCCCGTCACTGGTGTGGAAGCAGCAGCCATCAATGATGGCACCGATTACGTTCGCAACATTGAGTTCCTGCGCTTTGAAAATGCTTCGGCTGATCCCACTCAGTGGACCGTGATTGACCTGCGTCCAACCACGGCTCTGGCCACGGCCGATCCTCTGGTTGGCATCACGGCACCTGCGGTTGGCACGGCCAACATCGGTGAAAACCCTCTACTTACGGGTATTGCACCGGCGCCGACCGATACCACCGGTACCGTTACGGCCCCCAACAACGTTGCGCTCACCTTCTTCGCCACTGAGCAGGTGGGTGGCCTCAGCAACGCCAATGCAGCGACCGATCCAACGCTGGTCCCCGAGCAGCTCTCCGCTGCACCTGTTCCGGTGGTGGCGCCGCTTGACTTCACTCAGGCGATGACCCCTGCGCAGCAGCAGCTCAATACGGCTGGTAGTGCCCTGATCCGTCCCATTCCCGCCCCTCAGGGCGGTGGAACTGGTGGTGGTGGTGGCACCACTGGCGGCGGCGGGACTATTGGCGGTGGTGGCACCACCGGCGGTGGCGGCGCTGCTGGAGGCGGCGGTGGCGGCGGTGCACCGTCGTCGGCCCTGGTGCAAACACCAGTGGAGCCTGCACCTGCACCTGCGCCTGCACCAGCAGTGGAGCCCCGGATTCAACTGGCGGAGTTCAACATCGAACAGGTCGGTCAGGTTGGCAGCTTCCGTGATGGCAGCGGCTACGGCGCTCAGTGGCTGGATGCCTCTAAAGAGGCTGTGTCCCTGGGCGTTGGCGGCAAGCTGAAGGGCTACAAGCTTCTCGGAACCGAGGAGAGCGGAAGTGGCTACGAGTCGATGCTGAAGAAGGGCAGCAAGTATGCGATTGCCCAATTTGGCGAGAGCGGTGAGCTCATCTCCAGCAAATCGGTGAAGAAAACCAAGCTGTCCAAGCTTGAAACTCGCTTTGAGCAAGATTTCAACGGTGATGGCGTGGTTGGCCGTGGCGCAGCCCTCAAATCTGCAGCTCAGTTGCAGGCGGGTGATGTGCTGATCGGCGAGGCGGGTCGTCAGATGTATGCGCTGGCCAACCAGCGCGGAGATCTGTACGCCTCCGCTGGTGATGCGGATGCGCTCTCGATCCAGAACTTCCGCACTGGCGCCGATGGTGATGTACTGATCGCTTCTGCAGGATCGGAGTACAGCCTTGGGATGGTTGGCGATTCAGCCGCCATCTATAAGGTTGGCGCCGATAGCGAGCGCGATCTGGTGGCGGTACTGGAGGGTGTGACTCCAACAGCCGGAATGCATGTGAACTTCAGCTTCGTTTGAGGTGCATGGGGGCTGGGCTGCCAACGAGCGGCCCAGCCTCTGCTCAAACAGAACTGAAATCTTCAAAGACTTGTCTCTTTTTATCTCCATTGCAGAGTGATTATCATGCATTCAACTAACAGATTTTCTCCTCTAGCCCAGCACGATCAAATCCAGCAACACGATGGCGCAGAGGATCTCAAAAAGCTGTCGGTGCAAGTGCCAAGGACAGTTCATCAGCAGCTTAAGATGTTCGCCATCCGCAATGAAACATCGATCACCAGCTTGATCCTGAAGGTTGTGGACGACTTGTTGGCACAAGATCAGAACCGTTAAGTCGCCTTATCGGTTTTCCACTTTCTTCCCTGCCCGCTGCATCTCCCTGGATGCAGCGGGCTTTTTGCTGCGACTTCATTGCCGTGATGCTGCCTAACCACAGTTTCGTGGCCAAGCTCCTTGGCTGTGCATACCATTCAGACAAGGGCCTTTGCTTACTGGAAGATGATGGATGACAGCACCGATAACACTGACCGTCGTCACGGTCTGCGCCTTGTCTACAGCCGGCGTGATCGCGAAAAGCACCTTTCTATTTTGCTGCCTGGGCGTCTTCACCATCAGATCAAGGCCTACTGCCTACAAAACGACGTTTCGTTGCGGCAACTTATCACGCAACTCGCGCATGACTTTGTTAAAACAATTCAGTCATCTCGCTAGAGCGAAGATGAGCGATGCGTATTTGTGCTATATCGCTTAGGCGTAAAGTCGCATTCACTCAATTCGAGCTTGGCGGCAAAGTTAAGAACCAGACTTGCGGAAAGCGCTCTTAGTGAGCGTGCTTTGTTCAGCAGCATCGTCTGGCAATGGACCTTGGCCGCACCGACCTGCAGTTCATTCTGCAGCAGATAGAACTGACGGAGCAGCACATCGGTGCGATCCGCTCGTATGAGGCTGTTCATGGCACCGGCTCGGCGACTCCTGCGATCAAAGCGGCGCTGTTGTTGCCGTTGTTGGGTGGGGATCCTCTTAATCCCGCCGGCCTGCGCACAGTCGATGGCAGCCTCAATAATCTGTTGCGGGTGAACGATGGAGCTGCTGGTCAGCCCTTCGCCCGATTGCTGACCGCACCCGCCAACCCTGCGTATCCGGCTCCACTCCCCGCTCAACGTGTTATTGACCCAGAGCCGCGCCAGATTTCCAATCTGATTGCCGATCAGACCTCGGCCAACCCCGCGGCTTCAGCCGCCAGCGTGGCATCCGGTGGTTCCGCTGCTCGATGGCAGGGGATCACGGTGATCACTGCCAATGGTGGCAGCGTGCGCTACACCGACGCAGCCCAGGCTTATCAAGATCAGGTCTTGGTTCAGGCATCGGGAAAACAGCCAGGCGTGCTGGTCGATCCCAGTGGCCAGTTGCTCGACCTCTCCGGTCAGCTGTTGGACGAACAAGGCGAGGTGATCCTCACGATTCCAAGCAGCGTGGCGGCAGGGGAGCCTTTCAACGCATGGACCACCCTGTTTGGCCAGGGCTTTGATCATGGTCTCGATTTTCTTCCGAAGGGTGGTCAGGGCACTGTTGTCATCCCTCTCCAGCCAGATGACCCGTTGTTTGTGCCGGGGAGTCCAACCAACTTCATGGTGTTGGAGCGTGCCCAGCAGGGGTTGGCCAATCAGGTCACACCTTGGGTTGATATGAACCAGGCCTATGCCTCCCATCCATCGCTTCAGGTGTTTCTTCGTGAGTACACCCGCGTTACGGATCCTTCGAGTAGCACTGGTTTCCGCAGCGTTCCGACTGGTCGTTTGCTTTCAGGCCTTCAAGGTGGACTGCCAACCTGGGCTGATGTTCAGCGCAATGCTTCGGAGTTCCTCGGCATTGAGCTGACTGATGCCTGGGTTGGCAACAGCCCCTATGTGTTGGTTGATGATTATGGCAACTTCATCCCGGCCTCTGATGGTTTAGCGCAGGTCTGGATGACTCAGTCCAACGGCACCGTTGCACCAGTGTCGCAACGTGTTGTTGTGGCTGGAGCCAGTCAGCTGCTGCTTCAACTTGGCACGCCCGGAGGAGCGCCTGGATCCGCTGCTGTCACTAACCACGCCTTTGTGCTGGATATTGCCCATACTGCCCAGCCGGGATTTGTCGACCCTGATCGCGATCCCGCTACCAACAACTCAGTCTTTCGAACTGCTGATACGGATACGTTCATTGGCAATCCATTACCTTCGCCAAACGCGTTTGGAGTTCAGGCTGTCTATGACGATGAATTACTGCGAGCTCATTATGTTGCTGGCGACGGTCGTGTTAATGAGAACAGTGGGCTAACCGCATTTCATAGTATCTTTCATGCAGAGCATGATCGCTTGGTTGCTGACTATCAGCGGATATTGATTTCCGATGCTCAGCAGTCTGGGGATGTTTCCTTTCTGAATCAATGGCTGTTGCCGCAATCGCAGCTTCAGGATGCTTCCGGGTTGCAAGGAGTTGACCCGCAGATTCCAGCATCCGCTAACTTGATCTGGAATGGTGAACGCTTGTTCCAGGCTGGCCGTTTCCTCGTGGAAATGCAATACCAGCATGGAGTGTTTGAGGAGTTTGCTCGCACTCTGCAGCCCAATCTTCCACTGTTCAACGGTCCCACCCAGGCTATCGACCCGGCGATTACCGCTGAGTTCGCCCATGCTGTGTATCGGTTCGGTCATTCAATGTTGACTGAATCGTTAGATCGTTTCACACCTGACTGGCAAAACACATCGACTGGACTGATTGATGCGTTCTTGGATCCCGTGGGGTTCACTCGTGCTGGTGAGTTGAGCTCTAATCAGGCAACTGGTGAGATCCTGCGTGGCTCAACTCGGCAGGTTTCTAATGAGATCGACGAGTTCACAACTGGTTCGCTGCGTAATAATCTGGTTGGTCTTCCTCTCGATTTAGCAGCAATTAACATCGCTCGAGGACGCGACGTTAATCTGCCGAAGCTAAATGATTCCCGTCGTCAGCTATCTCAGCAGCCTGGGGCTGTTGGCATACAACCGTATAGCAGCTGGGGTTTGCCTCAGCTCCAGGGTTCCGTTTCTCCTAATTCAGCTAGTTTTGCCTCTCAGCTCCGGCAGCCATTATCACTGATTAATTTCGTAGCAGCATATGGTACTCACCCTGTGCTTCAGTCTGCTACGACAACAGAAGCGCGTCGTGAGGCTGCCGTCTTATTGCTCACGGGGTTGACTGACCTTGATGCCACAACCTTGAGTGATGGCACGGTCGTGACTCAGGCTGTTTTGCAGGATCGTCTTGATTTCTGGAATGGAACCGGTGTCTATGCAGCTGACCTGGGTGGACTCGAAAATGTTGATCTCTGGATCGGTGGACTTGCTGAAAAACCCAACGCGAATGATGGAAGTCGTCTCGGTAGCACCTTCGCGTATGTCTTTGAGAAGACCCTGCTCAACTTACAGTCTACTGATCGATTCTATTATCTAGATCGCTTAGCACTTCAGGGAAATCTCTTGGCTCAGGTTGAGTCAAACTCCTTTGCCAGTATGGCGGTCCGTAATAGTGATGTAAAGCACCTGCCTGGTGTCGTATTTACTCTACCTGCCTGGTTTTTAGAGTCGAACCCATCCCTTCAGTTCAATGCATCACTCGTTGATAATCCTCTCGCCGATCCCGTTGGAGTTAACCGTGATCCAGCCTCTGTTGGTGCATCGGGTGACCCTGCTCTGACTCCCGCTGCAACGCTGCGCTATAGCGGTAATGATGGTGTGGTTTTGGGGGGGACGGACCAAGCTGATCTACTGCAGGCTGTCGACGGTACGAATACCTTTTGGGGAGATGGTGGTGATGATTACCTGTTTGCTGGTCGTGGGAATGACCAAGTCTTTGCTGGAGATGGAAATGACATTGTCATTGATAGTGGTAATGATGGTGCCATCGGTGATGTGATTCGTGGCGAAGCAGGTCATGATGTGATCAAGTTGACAACTGGGCCGGGTGCTGTTCACGGGGGTTCTGGTTCTGATTGGGTGATGGGGGGCATGGGCTTCCCAGAGATCTTTGGTGCTTCAGGTCAGGATTTTCTTCAATCTGGCAGCGGTCTTGGGCCGGTTCTTGGTGGTATTGGTGATGACTGGTTGGAGGGCGCACCTCAGGGTTCGGACCTGTTTGGTGAATCCGGTGCTCCTCCACTCATCGATCCTGTATCTCTGCTCCCGCTCAGCACTGGTCAAGAAGTTGGAAACGATGTGTTGGTTTCCATTGATGGTGATAGTGCTAGCAGTGGAGATCTCGGAGATGATATCCATCTCAATGGTCTTGCTGCAGATCGATTCGCTGGTGGTGGTGGTTTCGATTGGAGTACGGCTCCCCGTCAATCTCAGCTGGGCCAGGGCTTAGTTGCCTGGTTGCAAGCAGGTGCCCCTAATCTACTGGTTCCCCCTGCAGTTATTGACCGCTTTGATCAGCATGTCGAGGCACTATCTGGTTCTTCCCTTAACGATATTCTCTCTGGTGATGAGCGCGTTGACCTTTCCTCAGCGGGCGCTCTGCAAGCTGGTTTGGACGATCGCTTGATCGTCAATCCCCTGAATCCATTGATCACTGGTCTCCAAGATCTTCTGCCTCAGGGCTCCTTCAGTGTTGCTGACAACGGATACCTTGTGTTTAGTGAGGGCAATATCTTGCTTGGAGGTGCAGGTGCTGATGATCTGGCAGGGCTTGGTGGTAATGACGTGATTGATGGCGACCTTAGTTTGCGTGTTCAACTCACTCTCTCCACCACTGGAGAGCGCTTCAACAGCATGAATGAGGTTAACCAGGCTGTCTTGAATCGCTTCGTTTCCCCTGCTGACATGCGTATCGTGCGTGAGCTCGTTCGTGAAGATTCAAACACCTCTGACCGCGCACTCTTCAGAGGTCGTCCTGAGCAATATCGCATTGAAGGTCTTCAGTTGGTCGGCAATCAACCTGTGCTTGCCCTGAATTCCTCACTCCCTAATGATGGTGACGGCTGGCTGCGCATCGTTCACGATACGCCTCTGTCCATTAGTGATGGTGCTGACTTTCTTCGTAATATCGAATTCCTCGTGTTCCAGAATGATCAAGCCGATACTAATGCAGATGGCATCGTTGATCCTTCTGACTGGACCATTGTGGATCTCCGCTCTGCTTCAGCATCCAGCCCGGCGCTGGCCTCATACCTGAGTGGTTTCCAGAGTTCCGATGCCATCCTGCCAGCTTCAGATTTAACGCAGCCTCAGCCCATCACACTTACAGCTGCGCAAGAGATCATCAGCGATCTCATCGCTACCCCTTCTACTTCATCTGAGCTGGTTATTGCTGCAGGCGCCGTAGCCGATTCACTGTCTGCACTGCCTCCCATCCAGAGAGCGGAGTTGCCGCAATCATCTTCGCCGGGTTCGTCTGCCACCCCCACCCCCACCCCCACCACTCCCGCAGAGCCTGCACCCTCAGACACCACCGCAAGCCCGGCCTCCAATTCGCTTCCCACTCCATCTGAGCCCGTTGTTCCAAGCCCTGTTAACCCACCGACAACTTCACCTGATCCGACGGCCCCTTTGCAAGCCCGTCTGCTGACATCAGCTAGTTCATTGATTGGCGAGCTTCGGCACATCACGAGCTCTTTGCGGCAATTGACTTTCACTGCCCCGGAACCAGAGCCCGTAGTGCCTCCTTCGCCGGTAGTGCCCCCTTCGCCAGCAAGCTTTTCCCCCATTTCCAGCAGGGAGGAGCCGGCTGACCATTCGTCGCCCGTTCCCAGAGTTCTTAGTACTGTTACCCAGTCATTAGCTCAAATGAGGCCTTTGCTTGCTGACTTGCAAGCGATTGATTACTCAGTACCCGCCATATCGGTTCCTCCAGCCCCTATCGCACCTCAGTCAACCACCCCAGTTGTCTCAGAGGCCACTCCTGTTTCTCCGGCGGTGAATGAACTCATCGTTGATCCCTCCATATCGTCCGTTGACCCGCAGCCGACACTTCAGCCAACCTCACCGCCTTTGGTGCAGACCCCCACCTCACCGGACATCGTTGGCACTCTGGATGCATCTGTTCCTGTTGCCCGCACACAGTCTCTTATCCAGAGTGAACTACGTGGGACGTCGTTACAGGCCGCATCATCAGCGACTGTGCCACCTCCACCATCGCTTCTCACGGATCTCGCTCCACCAGATGATCCATTGTCCAATCCGACTTCTGTGCGTGGCCGGCTCATTGAATCGTCTGGCGATCTCACGCTCTACAAGGTTGGTCGACGTCGTTATGAGGTTGATTTCGGCGGTATCGCCGACTCAGTTGAGCTCAAAACTAACAGGCGTTCACTTCAGGGATTCCGCGCATTTGGTGTCGAAGCCCATGAGGATGGAATTCAATTGATCATGCGTCGTCAAGCCCATTTTGCTTCAGCACTCTTCAATCACGATGGTGACATGCTTTCCGTTGAGAAGTTGAAGACTGCTCAAGTGCGCACTCTTGAACCCCGGTTTGATCAGGATCTTGACAGGAATGGAAAGATCGATCGGCTTGTCACTCCGCCTGAGCTTTTACGTTCAGGCCTGAGCTCCTTTGATCATTCACGGCGGGTTTCGTTCGTTGATGATGCTGAGATTGCCACTGTCGGCCAAGACATGTCTTTGTCGACTTCCCTTTCGGCAAGCACATAATTTCGTTCTCTCTGGGTCTGCCTGTAGGCGCTTGAGCCCTTTCCATGCGATCAAGCGTCTCTCTCTTCGTTTTGGAACGGTCTGACCCCTAGTCTCGGCGTTACTCATCCGATGTGCATGTGTGTATCACCACTGATGTGGCAAGACGCATGACTCCTTTCTGCTTCCTGGGCATTGCCGCCATCCATACTCTGTTGACCCTGCTCTCCTGAGCACCCACGCTCCAGGGGCCCCTTGGCTGTGTCACAGCAGCCCTCGTTGATGTCTGTGCACTCCTTTCGTGGTGTTCTTGACGATCTCACCAATTCTTTGCAGCAGCTTATCTCCCTTCAACCAGTTGATCGTTCGTCGGTTGTCGGCCCATCGTCTACTTTTCCGTCGTCAACTGCCTCTTCTAGGCCGCTGGCCTTGCCAGTGTTGACTGATTCCTCAGGTCACGCTGTTCAGTCTGCCTCCGCATCACCACAGCTTCACCCTGCAGCCGACTCCCTTGATGGCATGCGATCGCTGCTCGACGGCCTTCAGTCGATCGCCTATGTCGTACCTGCTTCTTCGATTTCTCCTTCGCCCGTCAGTTCTCTTCCACCTTTGTTTTCTGTCTCTGAGTCTCCTGATGTTATTTCTCCACTTCTAGCCGCCGACCCAGATCTGGCCGTCACGGTGCATTCTTCTGACCCAGTCTCGCTAGTTGCGTCATCCACACAGGAATCTGTTTCTCTGCCCCCTTCCGTTGAAGCCCCACGCCCTTTCCGCTCTGCAGATGCACGAGATCTTCTATCGGATACTTTCACATCAGCACCTTCACCCATAGCTCCACCCCCTTCAGAGCAATTGCTGCTTCCTGGGGACGAGAACCCTGTTGACACTCTCCCTGTTTCAGAATCTCGTCCCCTGATTGAATCCGCTGGAGAATCTGCTCTCTATAAAACGGGTCGTCATCATTATCAGGTTCATTCTGACACGATGACTGATCCAATTGACATCTCTCTTGCTCGCCGTCCTTGGAAGGAATCCCGCGTTGTTGGTGCTGAGCTACATCTAGATGAACTTCAGCTGCTCATGCGTGGTAAGGATGGCATGGCTACAGTATCGTTTAGTCTTGATGGCGATGCACTGTCAATGAAAGAGTAAAGTCTAGGCAATTGCTCAGTCTTGAGGCTAGGTTTGATCAAGATATTGATCGCAATGGCAGGATTGGTGCTATGTCTATCCCTCTGGAACTTGGTTCAAGTGCCGGGGCTACCTCCATTGCGAATAGCCTAACGATGAATCCAGATGTCTCGAATGGACAAACGGACATTGGTGAGTTCGCTCCGACCTCGCTCCGCTCTTCGCTCCACTCGTAGATCTCTTCTGGCTGCTCGGTTCTTTTATCAAAAGCTAACCAGCGACTGCTGCCGTTCGCTTCCACGGGGGCTGATGATGACTTGGTTCGTTGTCGGTGGCTTCGTGCTTTGTTCAGCCACTATTCCGCTTCGATTACCTCCATGCTGTTGAGAACCCTCGCCCAATAGGGTTTTTCGAACCATGTCTCGAGCTCTTCGTCGCTCAGAGTTAGTGTCGTTTTCGCCTCCATCCGCAATAGATCAGCCTTGGTGAGTTTCAGGCTTAGTTTTTGCGCAAACTCACACAGGGCATCAGGCCCCTTGCAGCGCTTGATCTCTTCCTGTAGCAGAGGATCATCGCGAAGCAGGGTCTTTAATTTCATCGCACCTGCTGAACCCATCAGAGTGATTCAAGCCATCTTCCATACAGCTTAGCCAAAAGCCGGCGCTGAGTACCGGTTTGTGGTTTTAGCGGTTTTGTGTGCGATGTTTACTTCGACACGCCCTCGATGCGATCTTCGATCTCCTGGTAGATCTCCTGCAGCTGCTGAATGTTCTCGTCGGAGGTTTCCCAGTAACCGCGCCCGTTCACTTCCAGCAGGGTGCCCACGATGCGGCGGAAGCTGTGGGGGTTGAGCTCCATCAGGCGCTTGCGCATCTCTGGGTCATTGATGAAGGTTTCGTTGGCTTCTTCGTAGACGAAGTTGTCAACGGCGCCGCTGGTGGCGCTCCAGCCCAGGGTGAAGTTGAGGCGCTTGGCCACTTCGCGCACACCCTCGTAGCCCGAGTTGAGCATGCCCTCGTACCACTTGGGATTGAGGAGCTTGGTGCGGGAATCGAGGCGGATCGTTTCGCTGAGTGAGCGCACCTGGGCGTTGGCGGTGGTGGTGTCGGCGATGTAGCTCGCCGGCGCCTTGCCGTCGTCACGGAGGCCCTGGATCAGCTTGGTGGGATCGCTGTCGAAGTAGTGGCTCACATCGGTGAGCGAGATCTCAGCGGAATCAAGGTTCTGGAAGGTCACGTCGGCGGTCTTCATCACCGATTCGAACACTTCGCGCTTTTGATTCATCTCGCCGGGGTTGTCGGCGTTGAAGGCGAAGGTTTTGCGGGAGAGATACATCTCCTGCAGCTCGTTCTCCTCCTCCCAGGTGCTGTTCTCCACCGCCAGGTTCACGTTGGAGCTGTAGCTGCCGCTGGCGTTGGAGAACACGCGGGTAGCGGCATCGCGCAGGGAGATCCCTTCCTTCTCAGCCTGCTCCTGGGAGTGCTTGCGCACGAAGTTCATCTCCAGGGGCTCATCAGCCTCAGCGGCCATCTTCACGCCCTGATCGATCAGCGCCATCTGGTTGATGAACAGGTCGCGGAACACGCCGCTGCAGTTCACCACCACGTCGATGCGGGGGCGGCCCAGCTCTTCCAGCGAGATCAGCTCGAGCTTGTTCACCCGGCCGAGGGAGTCGGGCACCGGCTTCACGCCGATAAACCAGAGGATCTGCGCGAGGGATTCGCCGTAGGTCTTGATGTTGTCGGTACCCCAGAGCACGCAGGCGATGGTTTCAGGCCATGTGCCTTGTTCCTGCTTCTGGCGCTCGATCAGCTTGTCCACCACCCCTTTGGCAGCAGCGATGGCGGCCTTGGTGGGGATTGCCTGGGGGTCGAGGGCGTGCAGGTTTTTGCCGCTGGGCAATACGCCGGGGTTGCGAATCGGGTCGCCGCCGGGGCCCGGCAGCACGTATTCGCCATCGAGGGCCCGCAGCAGGCTCTGCATCTCCAGATCGGCGCACACCTGCTCAAGGCAGAACTGGAGGTAGCCGAAGAGCTTGTCGAGCTCAGCCTGATCCACATCTGGGAAGCCGGCGTTGCGGCAGGCGCTCAGCCAGGGGCTGGGCAGCTTGAAGCCGAACTGCTCCAGCAGGTTGAAGAACCAGGCGAAGTTGCGGCGGAGGGTGACGCGGCCATCGGTGCCGGTCACGGCCTGCACCATCGCGCCCACGGCGGCGCGGGATGTCTCGGTGATGACGCGGTTGAGCTCCACATCGGCGAGCACACCGTTGTCGTTGCCGGCGTACACGTCGGTGATGGTGCGGCCTTTGCTCTCGGCCAGCAGCGCCGGCAGGGAGCGAAGGCCGTCGTCGTCGCGCTCGAGGGCGGCGATGTTCACCAGGGTGGCGATCGCTTCCTCGGCGGTGGGGGGCTTGCCGATGGTGTGCAGGCCGCAGGGCAGCAGGCGGCTCTCGATCTCCATCAGCTGGCGGTACACCGCGCCGATCACCGAGTCCCGGGCATCGAGATCGAGCTCGGAAGCATCCACCTCCGGCAGCTCAACGTCTTTGTCGAGGTTGCACTGGCGGGCTGTCTCCACCACGGCGTTCACGATCTGGATGCCCCGTGAGCTTTCGCGCAGCTGCTGGTAGGAGCCCACCAGTTCGCCCAGCTCCTTGAGGCCCTTGTAGAGACCGGCGTTCTCGGCGGGCGGGGTGAGGTAGGAGATCGTTTCGGCGTAGCCGCGCCGCTTGGCGATGGTGGCTTCCGAGGGGTTGTTGGCGGCGTAGTAGTAGAGGTTGGGGAGCGCGCCGATCAGCGAATCGGGGTAGCAGGTTTCGCTCATGCCCATCTGCTTACCGGGCATGAACTCCAAAGAGCCGTGGGTGCCGAAGTGCAGCACTGCATCGGCGCCCCACACCTTCTCCAAGTAGGTGTAGTAGGCGGCAAAGCCGTGGTGAGGGCTGGCGCTGCGGGAATAAAGCAAGCGCATCGGATCACCCTCGTAGCCGAAGGTGGGCTGCACACCAACGAACACGTTGCCGAAGTGCCGGCCGAAGATCAGCAGGTTGGTGCCATCGGTGTTGAGGGTGCCGGGCGGCTTGCCCCAGTTCTCCTCGAGGCGCTCGGAATAGGGGGTGAGCCGCTCGTATTCCTCCACGCTCATGCGGTGGGCAATCGCCAGCTCCGGTGAACCCTCCAGCGCTTCGGGATCCTTGAGCACCGCTTCCATCAGTGCCTTGGGCGTGGCGGGCAGATCCTTCACCTCGTAGCCCTTGGCCCGCATCTCCTCGAGCACGCGATAGATCGAGCCGAACACGTCGAGGTAGGCGGCGGTGCCCACGTTGCCCTTGTCGGGGGGGAAGCTGAACACCGTGATCGCCAGCTTCTTCTCGGCGCGGGGCTTGATCCGAAGCGAGGCCCAGCGAATGGCGCGCTCAGCGATGGCATCCACTCGGTCTTGCAGGGTGTGGGCCTTGCCGGTGGCGTCGTCGCGGCCGCTGAGCACGATCGGCTCAATGGCGCCATCGAGTTCAGGGATGGCGATCTGAAGCGCCACCTGCACGGGGTGCAGGCCGAGGTCGCTCTCTTCCCATTCCTGGGTGGTCTGGAACACCAGCGGCAGCGCCACCATGTAGGGACGATTGAGCTTCTTCAGCACCTCGATCGCCTTGGGGTGGTCCTGGCGGGCCGGGCCGCCCACGAGGGCAAAACCGGTGAGCGACACCACGCCGTCCACCAACGGCACATCGGGATTGATCGGGTCGTAGAAGAAGGCATTCACCGGCTTGGTGAAGTCGAGGCCGCCGCAGAACACAGGGATCACGGTGGCGCCGCGGTATTCCATCTCCTGGATCACCGCCACGTAGTGGGCTTCATCGCCGGTGACGATGTGGCTGCGCTGCAGCACCAGGCCGATCACCGGGCCTTTGCGGGCTTTCTCAGAGAGGTCTTTGCGGCTGGCGTTCCAGTTGAGGTACTCCTTGAGGTCCTCGAACATCGAGGGGGCCAGGGGGTGCCAGATGCCCAGATCGGGGAAGACCACCGGATCGGCCACCTTCAGCTCGGGCCGGTCGTCGCTGTTGCGGGGGAAGACGTATTTATCCGCCAGCATCAGCAGGAAGTTCCGGAGGTTGTCCGGAGTGCCGCCCAGCCAGTACTGGAAGCTGAGCATGAAGGAGCGGGCGTCCTGCGCCTTCTCCACTGGCAGATACTTCAACACCGTGGGCAGGGTGTTGAGCAGCTTCAACATCGCGTCCTGGAAGCCGGCGCCACCGGCCTCCTTCCGCTTCTTCATGAAGCCGGCAATGGCGCTCTTGCTTTGGCCCAACTGGGCCATGGAGAAGGTGCCGAGCTTGTTGAGGCGCATCACCTCCGGCATGGAGGGGAACACCACGGCGGCCTTGAGGCGATCGCGGTGGGGTGCTACGGCCTCCACCACTTTCTGGGCCAGGTCTTCAATGAAGATCAACGAGCCGATGAACACATCGGCTTCGGCCACATCGGCGCAGAAGTCGGCGTAGTTGGTGGGGTCGCGCAGCTCTTCGATCAGATAGCCGCACAGATCGATTGCCAGCGGACCGTTCTGGTCGTTGAGCGAGGTGGCGGCTTGGGTGAGCGCGTTTTGATACTGGGGTTCCAGTACCACGTACACGGCCTTCATCACGGCCCGGCCGTTCACCTCACCGGGGCTGACGCGGCGGGAGGCGGAGCGGACCTGCGTGAACATGCGCGCTGGATTGAGCAATGTGAAGGAGCCTACGTAGGCCAAGGCACCGCCGCGAGCTCAGATTCCAAGCTGTTACAGCCGTGGTGGCCCCAGCCCATAGGCTCGAGCCCTTGCTTTAACGCCTCGCTTTCGATGACCGCCAGTACGGCTCCCGCCAGCGCATCCAGCAGCCAGCCCATTGCGGTGGTGGTGGCTGGTGCGCTCGGGCGGATGGGCGCTGAAGTGGTGAAGGCAGTGACCAACGCCCCTGATTGCCGCTTGATCGGGGCAATCGACACCACAGCCGGCAAAGAAGGCGCTGATGTGGGCCTGGAGCTGGGCCTCGGTGAGCTGGAGGTGGCGATCACGGCCGACTTTGAGGGCTGCCTCTGCCAGGCCAGCCAGGCGGTGCGCAACGACGGCCCTGGTGCCGGCGCCGTGTTGGTGGATTTCACCCATCCTTCGGTGGTCTACGAGCACACCCGTGGTGCCATCGCCTACGGCGTGCATCCAGTGATCGGCACCACGGGCCTCAGCCCAGAGCAACTGCAGGATTTGGCTTCCTTTGCAGACAAGGCTTCGGTGGGCGGCGCGGTGATCCCCAACTTCTCGGTGGGCATGGTGCTGCTGCAGCAGGCCGCCGCCGCCGCTGCACGTTTCTACGACTTCGCTGAGCTCACGGAGCTGCACCACAACCGCAAAGCCGATGCGCCTAGCGGCACCTGCATCAAAACGGCCGAGCTGATGGAGGAGCTCGGCAAGAGCTTCAACCCCCAGCAGGTGGAGGAGCATGAAACCCTGGCGGGCTGCCGCGGCGGCGAGCGCCCCAGCGGCCTGCGGCTGCACTCGATCCGCCTGCCGGGCCTGGTAGCCCATCAGGAAGTGATGTTTGGTGCCCCCGGGGAGACCTACACCCTCCGCCACGACACGATCGATCGCTCTGCCTATATGCCGGGTGTGCTGCTCAGCGTGCGCAAGGTGCGCCAGCTGCCCGGGCTTGTGTATGGCCTCGAGCGCTTGCTCTGAGCTCGCGCGGCCTCGACACTGGCGCCATGTTGATCCCGCTCCGCCCCGGTGAGCTGCCGCGCCTGATCCCGGCGGTGGCTACAGGCCCGCAATTCAATGCCTGCAGCGGTAACCCGCAGAAGGTGCTGCAGCGCCTGTTCATCTCCGTGATCGGCGGGGTGATCAGCCTGCTGGTGAGCCAGGGGGTGGCCATGAGCAGCCAGGCCTCCCCGATCCTGCTGGTGGTGGGCTTCGTGTTCCTGCTCTACATGCTCTGGGGCCCGATCGTGGAGGCCGGCCGCAAGAACGCCACCCTGCGCCGCTATCCCGCGGCGGCCATCTTTGAGGGCGAAGTGGCCGACTACTACACCAAGGAATTAGTGGAAGGCCGCCAGGAAACCACCGACCGGCAGGGCCGGCTGGAGCTGGTGGAGAACCGCCGCACCTGGCTGTGCCTAGAGCTTGAGGATGAAGACGGCTATCTGGGCAGCATCCACTTCCCGTACGACAAAAAGCACAAGCTGATTCGCCGCGGCATGGTGATTCGCTGCCTGGTGCTGAGCGAGCGCAAGGATTTCTCGCGCATCGGAGCGTTGAGCGATGCCTGGATGCCGCAGTTGAAGCTCTGGGTCGGTGAGTACCCCTTCCTGCTGCGGCCGGCCTTTGAAGAGCTGTGCCTCAAGCGCCTGCGTTGAAGCGGATTAACAGCGTGCAACAACGCGCAACATTGCGTTACAGTTCGTGTATTCGACGAGGCAGCCATGACCCAGGCCAACACCCCCGCCATCCGTGGCGCCACCGTGACTCAAGAAGATGGCGGCCGCCTGAACGCCTTTGCCTCTGAGCCCCGCATGCAGGTGGTGGAAGCCGAGAACGGCTGGGGTTTCCACGAGCGCGCTGAGAAGCTCAACGGCCGCATGGCCATGCTCGGCTTCATTGCCCTGCTCGCCACCGAACTGGCCCTGGGCGGCGAATCCTTCACCCGCGGTCTGCTCGGCATCGGCTGATCGCCCGCCTTCATCCCAGGTTCACACCTGATCTCAACCGCAGCACACAATCGTGCTGCGGTTTTTTGTTGCCCTGCCCATGCGCCGCACCGCCCCTGCTGCCACGTCTGCTGCTCCGGCTGCCTCGCTGCGGGCGCGGGTGCATGGGGCTGGCCCTACCGGCGCGCTCACGGCCTTGGCCATGGTCCGCAGTGGGTGGGCGGTGGAGCTGTGGGATCCCCTGCCCCCCGCGGCCCTGCTCGAGCGCAGCCGCGCCTATGCGCTCACCCACTCCAGTGCTGAGCTGCTGCAGAGCCTGAATCTTTGGCAGGCCCTGCAGCCGCATTTGGCGCCGTTTTGCCGCTTGGAGCTTTGCGATCAGGCCCTGCAGCAGCGGGTGTCGTTTCTGGGGGGTGATTTGCCCAGTCGCCCGGGAGCTGAGGCTCAAGATGCTGTGGGCTGGATCCTGCAGCACCGCCCCTTGATGGCTCTGTTGCTGCAGGAGCTTGAGCGGCAGCCGCGCCTGGAGTTGCACCTCGGTGATGCCGCGCGCCCAGGGGCTGAGAGGGCCGTGGATTTGGAGGTGGCTGCCGATGGCCACCACTCGCCGCGCCGCCGTGCCGCCGGCATCCGCCATTGGCATCGCCCCTATCGCCAGGGCTGCCTCACGGTGCAGGTGAGATTGCGGGGATCCCAGCCCGATCAAGCCTGGGAACTCTTCCGCCCTGAAGGTCCGTTTGCCGTGCTTCCCCTGGGAGACGACGCCTTCCAGCTGGTGTGGAGTGCACCGCTGCCGCGGCTGCAGCAGCTGGAGGCTCTTGAGCCCGCGGCTTTTCTGGATGCCCTGAGCGCTGCTCTGCCGGAGCAGTTGCAGGCAGAAGTGCTGCTTGATCGGCCGCGGGCGTTTCCCGTGGCGCTTGATTGGGCTTGGCCGCTGCAGCGCAAGGGTGTGGTGCTCGTGGGTGAGGCGGCGCATCGCTCCCACCCCGTGGGGGGCCAGGGCCTCAATCTCTGCTGGCGGGATGTGGCGGTGTTGCAGCAGTTGGCGGCTCGCGCGGCGTCTGGTCGCCTGCCGCTGCGGCAGCTGCCACGGCGCTACGCCGCCCGCCGCTGGCTCGATATCGCGTTGGTGCTGCTGGCCACCGATGCGTTGGTGCGCCTGTTCTCCAATCGCCAGCCGTTGCTGCTGCCCTTGCGCCGGCTGGCCCTGGCGCTGCTGGGGCGCTTCAGCTGGCTTCGGGCCGTGAGCCTCAGCGCCATGAGCGATGGCCCTTGCCGCCTGCGCTGGCCCTGATCAGGATGGCGGCACGCTGAGGGGCAGGCCATGGTGATCAGCAGTTCGCCCCAGCCGCCACCGAGCCCTGCGCTGCTGCGCTATCTGCGCCATGAACTGGGGCTCAGCGATAACGCCCTGCAGCTGGGTTTACGGCAATCGGAGCAGGAGCAGGCCCCCCTGCCGGTGGTGCTCTGGCGCTTCGGCCTGATCAGCCTCGAGCAGTTCGATCAGGTGCTCGGCTGGCAGGCCGCGCTTGATCCGTAGGGCTGGGCGCCTCAGTACACGATCAGCGATTCCACTGGCACCGATTCCGGCAGCTTGGCTTTGCCGCCCAGGTCAGCCAGTTCCACGATGAAGGCAAAGCCGCAGAGTTCACCGCCCACCCGGTGCACCAGCTCTGCGCAGGCGCCGGCGGTGCCGCCGGTGGCCAGTAGATCGTCCACGATCAGCACCCGCGGCCGATGCTCAAAACCATCGGGGATGATCTCGAGCCGGTCGCTGCCGTATTCGAGGGTGTAATCCACCCCGATCACCTCACCGGGCAACTTGCCGGGTTTGCGAACCGGGCTGAAACCGATGTTGCGGGCTGTGGCCAGAGCCGTGCCCACGATGAAGCCGCGCGACTCAATGCCCACGATCAGATCGGGGGCCAGCTGATCGCACACAGCTCCCATCTGGCGCATCACTTCCTGCCAGGCCAGGGGGCTGCGCATCAGCGGCGTGATGTCGCGAAACAGGATGCCCGGCTTGGGAAAGTCGGGGATGTCACGCACCAGGCCACGCAGATCAAGGGCGGTCATGGTCGACGGATCGGGTGCGCAGCTGGCAGTATCGCAGCCATGGCTGATGCTCCTGTGCAACCCCAGCGCCCGCTCTCTAGACGGGGTCTGGAGCGGCTCGATCTGTTGCTCCTCTCCGCTGAAGCGCTCGACCTCAACGGCGGTGAGGCGATGGTGTGGCTGAGCGAAGAGATGGGGCTCACCGATCTCTTCCCCAACCGCGTGGAGCTGTGGAAGCGTCGCTGCAGCAACCCGCTGCGGCGCACCACCCGCCGTGATCGGATCACGGAAGCGGAGGCCGATGGCTTGATCCGCATCCTCAACGCCTTGGCGGATCGGCTTTATCCGATGTTGCGCAGCCTGCTTTCCTCGGCCGAGCCCCCCCAGCTGAGCGAACAGCGCTGGGCCCTGTTCCGCGGTCGCCTGCAGGAGCTGCTGAAGGAGCGCTTCAACCCCCGCCGCGGTGGGGTGCAGCGGTTGCTGGATCCCCAGGAGGGCCCGCAGCTCTGCCGCGAACTGATCCAGACCATGGCCCTTAGCGCGGGCCCTGGTGGATTCACCCGGCTCAAGGCCAGCCTGATGGACGCAGCGGCCTGATCCGCAGCACGACAGCAACCCTGCGATGAAACTGACCAGCCGCTACGAACAAACCAGCTGCCGGCTGGTGCTTGAGGGTTTGCCAGATCTCTCAGCCGGCCAGAGCAGCCAGACGATCGGCATCCTCACGGGATTCAGCCTGGCCCTCGCCGGCAAGACCGAGCTTGAAGGCCAGCGCGATCACCTGCAAGCACTGCTGAATGTGGTGCTGCCCTACGCCCGCGGTTTGATCAGCGGTGTAGCCAGGCCCCAGGGCGCCGAGGATGTGCCCGTGGCGATCCGGCCCGTGGATGGCCAGCACGAGCTCGAGCTGCGCAGCAGCCAGCCCAACACACCTCCGCTGCGCCTCCCCCTCGACGACGCGGAGCTGAGCGATCTGGTGCGCTGCCTCGATCGCCTCCAGCTCGATCCGCAGGTGGCGGTGCCGCTGCAATGGCCGGCGCCCCAGCCGCTGCGCCGATCGGAATTGCGCCATCGCCTGCCGCTGGCTCGCCGGGTGGCGGCTCCTCTCACTGGCATTGCGGCGCTGCTGGTGGCGGGTGTGCTCGCCTCGCTGCTGCCCACACCGAAGCCGCCAGCGAGCGCTCCGGCCGCGGTGAGCACCCCCGCGCGCGGTGGTTGACGCCACCCCATATCCCTCCACACTTGCACTACCGCAATGAGCGACTTGAGCTGGTCTGAACTGCGTCGCCGTGTGACCCGCCTGGGCGCTTGCCTCGATGTGGTTGTTCGCAGCGATCCGGAGGTGTGCGGCCTCAGCGGCGAGCAGTTTCACCTCTCGCTCCACCACGGCGGTCAGGGCGACTGCAGCGTGGGCGATCTCAGCTTGGTGGATTGCCCCAATGAGCTGGTGCTGGTGGAGTTCGAACGCTGGATGCGGGGAGCTGGATACCGGATCGAGTCATGAGCCGTCGCCGCGGGCTGCAGGTGGTGGGTGGTGGCCGCGGTCAGCCGCCAGCTCCGCCGCGCACGGTGTTCCGGCAGCGCCGTAAGCCGCCGCGCTCGCGCCGCATCTTGGAGGCCGTGCTGCTGATGGCAGCCGGGGTGGGCCTGCTGGTGTTGCTCCTGCAGCTCCCGGAGCTGATCGATCTCGACAGCCTGCTGTTGATCAGCACCGCCATCGGCCATCTGATCGGCGGCCTGTCGCAGTTGCTGATGGGTGTGCTCCAGTTGCTCGCGGTGCTGGTGTTGGTGGCGATTGCCTTGCTGGCATTGCTGTTGTTGGTGGCCGGCCTGGTGCGGTTTGTGCGGGCCTTGTTTGGGGCTGGCGCGGCCAAGGCGGCTCGCCTGCCGCGCCGCTGAGCGGTGATGGGCAAATCCGCCAAGCCACCCCGTGTCTCTGAGCTGGATCACGGGGCCGCCCTAGCTCCGATCGACCGCAAGCTGTACGCCAAGGAGCTGGCCCGCCTCCAGGTGGAGCTGGTGAAGATGCAGTACTGGGTGAAAGCCACGGGCTTTCGCCTGATGGTGCTGTTTGAGGGGCGCGACGCCGCCGGTAAGGGCGGCACGATCAAGCGCATCACCGAACCGCTCAATCCCCGCGGCTGCCGCGTGGTGGCTCTGGGTACCCCTAGCGATCAGCAGCGCAGCCAGTGGTATTTCCAGCGCTACGTGGAGCACTTCCCCTCAGGCGGGGAGATCGTGCTGTTTGATCGCAGCTGGTACAACCGCGCCGGTGTGGAGCGGGTGATGGGCTTCTGCAGCGAGGAAGAGCTGCGGGAGTTTGAGCAGTCGTGCCCGGAGTTTGAGCGGATGCTGGTGCGCTCGGGGATCGTGTTGCTCAAGTATTGGTTTTCGGTGAGCGATGCGGAGCAGGAGGCACGCTTCCAGGCCCGCATCGATGACCCCGCCCGGCGCTGGAAGCTCAGCCCGATGGATTTGGGATCGCGCGATCGCTGGGAGCAGTTCTCCCGCGCCAAGGACGACATGTTCGCCCACACCAACATTCCCGAGGCGCCCTGGTTCACCGTGGAGGCCGACGACAAGCGCCGTGCCCGCCTCAACTGCATCCGCCACCTGCTGAGCAAGGTGCCCTACGAAGACATGACGCCCCCGGCGCTGAAGCTGCCGCCGCGGCGCAAGGCCAAGGGCTACGAGCGGCCGCCCTTCAACGAGCAGTTCTTTGTGCCGAACGCTTACCCCTGATGCAGCTGGCTGAACCACATGCCGGCCAGCTGCCAGCTTGACCAGAGAAAAACGGCCAGGAACACCCAATTGAGCCAGGCCGGCCGTTTGTCGTTGTCGAAGATCATGCGGCAGAGCCTAAGGGGCTGTGCTGGTTCAAGCCGCGCTGAGTGTGGCGCTGCGCTTTTGCCGCCTGAGCTCGTGCAGGCCTTCGAGTTGGTTGTGCACCGCTACCAGTTGCTGGCGGATGTGTTCGGTGTTCTCGAGCTTGGCGAGGTTGAGCAGGATCGCCTCGATCTGGGCCTTGCTGTCGATCAGCACGCGGCAGTCGGTCGTTCCGGGTTCGTAGGCCATAGAGGGGTGTGGACCATGCCCATGCAATCGCGCCGCTGAGGTGAGCGGTGTGTCAACGGCTGCAAACGGGGCTGAGGGTCTTAAGAGTTTCTGGAGGCCAGAAGCCCCCCGCAGGTGGTGCAGGGGGCGAATGAAGCAACGGAGAGGGTGGGATTCGAACCCACGGAAGCTTTCACTTCGCCGGTTTTCAAGACCGGAGCCATCAACCACTCGACCACCTCTCCAGCGGTCGACCCATGGGGCCGCCAAGAGTGTCTCATGACTGCAACCCCCAGCGCGTTCTCATTCAAGACTCATGAGAACGCGATTCAAGCTTGGGATGGCGCCTCTTGGGTTGTCGTTGCTGCCATGGCCGTTCTCTCCACCAATCTGTTGGCTCTGCGCACCCGCGAGCTGGCGGATCTGATCGAAACCCTGCCTGTGAGCCTGGCGCCTGAGCTCCACTACGAGCGCTGCTGCGAGCTGCTCGAACAACTCGCTATTGCACTCGATCTATTGGCCGACAGTCGCTGATGCTGTGCTCGCCGGGCACTGCCCTTCGGCGGCATCGATCACCCGTTGAAGGTTGCCGGCATTCTCCAGGCGCCAGCGAAACGCTGCGAGCACGGTTTCCACGTGGGTGAGCGCCCCCAGGCAGCGGGGGTGATGCAGGCGTTGCTCCGGTGCTTCCTCCTGGCGGATCAGCGCCTCAAGGGCGCTCCGGGCCTCCAGGCAGGTGTCCTGCTGCCGCGTGGTGCTGCAGCGGTTGAGGGCAGCAAACGCTGCACTGCGCGCATTCGCGGGTGGAGCCGCGGCTTCAGCTGCCAGGGCAGGTGGGAAATGGAGGGCCAGCAGCAGGGCCGGCCCGAGGCGGAGCAGCGTGAGCACGCCCTCGATCAGTTCTCCGGCTTGGCCAGCGGCAGCAGGCACTTGTCGGAGTCGCAGCCGGCGGGGCCAGCTTCCATCAGCTCACCACTGTCGTAGCGCTGCAGGGCTTCGAAGAAGTCGCTGGTGCGGCGGCGGCCCACCACCTCGCTCTGCAGGTGCTCGTAGGTGGCGTGATCGATCGGCTCGAACGGCAGGCGGGGGAAGGTGGCGTTGGCATCGAAGCGGGCCAGCAGCGCGGCGGAGATGTAGCCCTCGCCCTTGTCGATCGCGGCGTGAATCGCATCGGTGAGCGGCTCGATCTCGTGCTCGCGGAACTCCACGGTGGCCGAGGTGTTGTGGGCCGTGTAGTGCTGCTGCACCTGCATGTAGAAGTCGAACTGGGCCATGGCGGAGAAGTTGTTGATCTCCACGGCATCCGCGCCCGGGATGTTGGCCCAGCTCACTTCGGTGGGGATTTCCACCAGCCATTCGGTGCAGCGGGGATCGAAGGGATCGTTCAGCAGGCGGCCCTGCTCGTCTTTATCGCTCTGCGACGGCACGATTGTGTAGCCGTAGTCCATGCAGGCGAGCGCCACCGGATCGTTCTTGCGGAAGGTGATGCGGCGGATGAAGCGCTGAGCCTTGGGAGGGTGCCAGCCGGGGGAGGCGCCGGTGAGCAGGCTCTTGGTGCCGGCGGGCTGCACGGTGGTGCAGCGGTTGGGGCGGCGTAGGCCATGGCGATCGCAGTAATCCCACACGGCCTTGTTCACGATCTCTTTCCAGCGGCTCAGGTATTCCGCTTCCTTGGCCTTGAAGCTGCGGCCCTCTTCGGTGTTGGGGCGGCCGGCTTCCCACCACTGCAGCCAAGGGGTGCCGAAGGCGTGCACGAAGAAGTCGAACAGGCCGGTGAAGCTCACGCCCACGATCGGATCCCAGGCGCGGCTCTGGCGGTAGCGCTCCACTTCAAAGCGGTGGTTGAGCAGGCAGGCCACGGCCAGGCCGCCGGCGGTGAAGGCCTCTTCCTGCGCCACGTGATCCTCAGGATCGATGCGGTTGAGGTGGATCTCGGCCAGGTTGCAGTGGAAGTCGGCGCCGAGGATCTCGCCGCAGGGGTTGAGGCCGTAGCGGCCGAGGCGGTGATCCAGCTCAGCGGTGCTGATCTCGGGGTGGTGCGTGGTGAGCCAGCGGCCGGCTTCCTCGCGGCCCTGATCGCAGTAGATCTCGATGAACTCAGCGCGCAGTTCGGGGGTGCTGAGCAGATCGGCGTTGGAGCGGGCGATCGCCTCGGGGGCGAACTGGATGGCGCCCTCACCCGAGTGGAACTGCTTGGTTACGGCCTCGAGCACCGTGGCGCGATCGGGGCGGGTGTGGAACACACGGGTGTGGTTGGCCATGCGCAGGGCATCGCGCTCGGGGTCGATGCGCCAGTTGCCGTCGCTGTCCTGCTGCCAGAGGTTTTCCTTGGCGCCGGCGGCGGAGAGGTCTTCGGCAGCGAACTGGCGCATGCCGGCGCTGCGGCGGATGTTGCCGGCCACGATCGTGACGGCCGCCTCATCGATCAGCAGGCAGCACTCAACAGACGTGAGCTGGCGGCCCTGGGCCTTGCCCAGGATCTGGGCCACGCGGCCGTAGAGATCCTTCAGCTTCACCGGATTGGCCATGCCGCCAAACCCTTTCAGCGTTTCGCCCACGGGGCGCACGTCGGCCAGATCCACGCTGATCTCGATCGGCGTGCTGGCGTCGAAGCGCTCATCGCTGCAGAGCTCGAGCAGCAGCTGGTAGCTGTCCACCCAGCCGCGGCGGGTGTCGCCCACCTTGATGAACACCTGCTGACCTTCGATGCGGTGGCTGGTGTGCTCCTGGCGCTGACCGGCGGGGGTGGCGCCGATGTCGCTCACCGCCTTGATCGCCAGCTGGTTGCGCACCACCGGCAGGCGGTTGATCAGGTGCGGCTCGATGATGGCGCCGGTGCCGCAGCCCATCATCGCCAGGTCCATCATCAGACCGAAGGCTTCCCAATCCACCAAGTTGGTGGAGGTGCAGTTGTAGGAGCCGGAAAAGTTCTCGCTCTGCTCAATCCAGGGGGTGCCGCCGATCCACAGCCAGCGGCCAGAGGGCAGGGCTTTCTGCTCAAGCTGCATGCGGCGCAGCAGCTCCACTTCCTGGGCGTTGAGATTGCCCAGCTTGCGCAGGCCTTCGAGGTTGCGCTCGGCCACCTGCTTCCAGCTTTCGCGTCCGCCGGCGGTCTTGCGCGAATAGGTGCGGTAGAAGACGGGATTGGCGGCAGGCGCCGTGGCGGGGAAGTCAGGTCTGGGTCCCTTGAGAGGCTCGCCCATGGCGGCGGTGCTGGGTCCAGGTACTGACAGGGTCACGGGGCTTGAACTAGGCGGTGCTGGAACCATAACGCCACCGGTGGGGTCTGCAAGCAGTCGTTGCCACCATTGGCGGTGCAACTCCGAGAATGCTGGATCTGCCGGGTTTCGCGCCTCTCCTGATGAACCGCACGCCTGAGCCGGAGTTGATGGAAGGGCTGGAGCAGGCCCAGGCCTATGCCGCCGCCAACTTTGCTGCTGGCGATCAGGCCTTGATCGAGCGGCTCGCGGTGTTGTTCCCCCAGGGCCTGGGGGAGCGGCTGGTGGATCTCGGCTGCGGACCCGGCAACATCAGCTTTCGCCTGGCGGAGCGCTACAGCGGCGCCTCAGTGCTGGGCATCGATGGTGCTGCCGCCATGCTCGCCCCGGCACTGGAGCGCTTAGCCGAGTTGCCTGAGCTGCAGGGGCGCTTGCGCTTCGAGCAGCGTTGTTTGCCGGCGGCTGATCTGGCCGGGGGCTACACGGCGGTGGTGAGCAACAGCCTGTTGCACCACTTGCATGATCCGCAGGTGCTCTGGAGCAGCGTGGCTCAGCTGGCGGGCCCCGGTGCCTGCGTGTACATCAAGGATCTGCGCCGCCCTGCCAGTGCCGAGGCGGTTTTGGCGCTGCAGCGCCTTCACCTGGCCGATGCCCCAGCGGTGCTGCAGCACGACTACATCGCCTCGCTGCACGCTGCCTTCACCCCCGAGGAGGTGGCTCAGCAACTTCAGGAGGCTGGCCTGGCGGATCAGCTGCAGGTGGCAGCGCTGGAAGACCGCTACCTCGAGGTGTGGGGACAGCTGTTCTGAGAGGCTGGCTCCATGACCAGCACCTCTGCTCCCGCCGCCACTCCCGAGCTTCAGGCCCTGGCTGAGGCAGTGGCGCGCCGCCGCAACTTTGCGATCATCTCCCACCCCGACGCGGGTAAAACCACCCTCACCGAGAAGCTGCTGCTCTACGGGGGTGCGATTCAGCAGGCCGGTGCCGTGAAGGCCAAGGGCGAGCAGCGAAAGGTGACCTCCGACTGGATGGAGCTCGAGAAGCAGCGGGGCATCTCGATCACCTCAACAGTGCTGCAGTTCGACTACAGCGGCAGCACGATCAACCTGCTGGACACCCCCGGCCACCAAGACTTCTCCGAAGACACCTACCGCACCCTCGCTGCCGCCGACAACGCGGTGATGCTGGAAGACGCGGCCAAGGGCCTTGAGCCTCAAACCCGCAAGCTGTTTGAGGTGTGCCGCATGCGGCGCATCCCCATCTTCACCTTCATCAACAAGATGGACCGGCCGGGGCGTGAGCCCCTCGAGCTGCTCGATGAGATTGAGCAGGACCTGGGCTTGGCCTGCTGGCCGGTGAACTGGCCGATCGGCAGCGGCGATCGTTTCCGCGGCGTGATCGATCGCCGCACTCAGCAGGTGATCTTGTTTTTGCGGGCGGAGCGCGGCCGCACCTCAGAAGAAAAGGTGCTGAGCGTGGAGGAAGCGCGCAGCAGCGGTGCGGTGGAAGCCGAGCTGCTGGATGCAGCCCTCGAAGAGCTCGAGCTGCTGGAGGCCGCGGGCAATGAGCTCGATCTCGAGCTGGTGCATGCCGGTGAGCTGAGCCCGGTGTTCTTTGGCTCGGCCATGACCAATTTCGGCGTGCGCCCCTTCCTCGATGCCTTCCTCGAGTTGGCGCAGAAGCCGATCCCCCGCGCCAGCAGCGCCGGCGAGATCGAACCGGTGCGGCCCGGTTTCAGCGGCTTTGTGTTCAAGCTGCAGGCCAACATGGATCCCCGCCACCGCGACCGTGTGGCGTTTGTGCGGGTGTGTAGCGGCAAGTTCGAAAAGGACATGACCGTGCAGCACGCCCGCACCGGCAAGGCCATTCGCCTCTCACGCCCGCAGAAGCTGTTTGGCCAAGACCGCGAGGTGGTGGAAGACGCCTACCCCGGTGATGTGATCGGCCTCAACAACCCAGGCATGTTCGCCATTGGCGACACCCTGTATCTAGGGCCGAAGGTGGAATACGAGGGCATCCCTTGCTTCAGCCCGGAGATCTTTGCCTGGCTGCGCAATCCCAATCCCTCGGCGTTCAAGAGCTTCCGCAAGGGCGTGAACGAGCTGCGGGAAGAGGGGGCGGTGCAGATCCTCTACGACACCGACCAGAGCAAGCGTGATCCAATCCTGGCTGCTGTGGGTCAGCTGCAGCTCGAGGTGGTGCAATACCGCCTCGAGAACGAATACGGCGTGCAGACCCGCCTGGAGCCTCTGGGCTTTTCGGTGGCGCGCTGGGTGGTGGGCGGCTGGCCGGCCCTGGAGAAGGTGGGCCGCATCTTCAACTGCAAAACCGTGCGCGATGCCTGGGACCGGCCGGTGCTGCTGTTCAAAAACGAGTGGAACTTGAACCAGCTCGGTGAAGACCACCCCGATCTCGAGCTGAGCGCCGTGGCACCGGTGGTGAGCGGGGTGGAGCCAATTGCGCTCTGATCGCGCACCCCTTTTGCGCTGATCCCCCACGGATCCCGCCTGCAAGCCACGGCGGCCCGCTGGCCCCGCCAGAATCTTTACGAAGAAAGGTCACAACGGCGGTTCTGGCGATGGCGAGGCCCCTCTGGCTTGTACGACCCCGCAACGATGGCGGGTGCGACTACGTGAACTTCGTGCCCGGCTCCGCGCCGGGATCAGCTGCAGTGGAGATGCGCGAAGGCAGTCATCTCCCGCCCCAGATGCCCCTGCTCAAGCGCCGCTGCTGGCTGCAGCGCGATGAAGCGGAGCAACAGCGCCGCCGCCTGCAGCTGGAGGGGGGCTTTCGCCACAGCGAACCCCTCTTCTGACTGTTTTGATCGAAGGCTTTCCCCCCTCTCCCTCTCTAGGCTGACCCCATCGCACTGACATCTCCAGCCGCGGCATGACCCAGGGAACTGATCCAACCGGTGGCCCTGCCCAGCCCGGCTCGCTCAATCCCTATGAGCGCCTCGGCATCAGCCCCGATGCCAGCTTTGACGATGTGCAGGCGGCCAAGCAGGCCCGCCTGGCTGAAGTGGGCGAAGACCCCATGTCGCGGGCGCGCATCGAAGCCGCCTACGACGCTGTGCTGATGGAGCGGCTCAAGGAGCGCCAGCAGGGCAAGGTGAGCACCGCAGCGCTGAATGCCTCCCAGCGGGAAGCGGCCAAGCCTGCAGCCAAATCCGCGGCCGCTAAGCCTTCACTCCCTTCGCTGCCCAGCCTGCCTTCCCTGCCGCGGCCGGCCCTCAACCTCAGCGCACCGGCACTGCCGCGTTTGGCCCTGGCTGAAGGCCGCGAGCGCTGGTTCCCTGTTGCCGGTGGTGCGGTTCTGCTGGGGATCCTGCTGCTCTCGCCAGCGGCAAACGCCGAGCTGGTGCTCGCGTTTGCCACGGTGCTCACGGTAGTGAACCTGCAACGTCGCCTGGGCCGTTTGCTGCCCGCGGTGGGCTGGAGCGTGCTGTTGCTCAGCGCCGGATTGCTGCTCGGCGGCCTGTTGGTGAGCGCCATTGATCCCTCCCTGCCGTTGGGCTTGCCGCTGGCACCGCCGCAGGTTCAGAGCTTGCCGGCGCTTGTGCTTTTGGTGCTGGGTGCCCTGCTGATCGCCTGAGCCTCAGGCGGCGGCGAGCTCGTTGATCAGCTCCTGCAGCTCGCCGCTTCCCACTTCGTAGATCTCGTTGCAGAAGTGGCAGGTGAGTTCGGCCTTGCCGTCTTCAGCAAGCATCTCGCTGAGTTCGCTCTGGCCCAGCAGCTTGAGGGCATTCACGCTGCGTTTGCGGCTGCAGGGGCAGTGGAAGGTGATCTCCTGGCTGGCTTCGGCGTCATCCAGCAGCTGGGGATCGAGATCCGGGAAGATCTCGCGCAGCAGAGCTTCCAGGTTGCCCTCACAGGCGGCCAGCTTGTCGCTGAAGCCGCTGATCTCCTTGCAGCGCTCCTCCAACAGGGCCACCAGCGCCGGTTCACGGGCTGCTTTGGGCAGCACCTGCACCAGCACACCGCCGCAATGCTTGAGGCCTGAGCTGTCGATCTGCTCGCCGACGAACACCGCCGATGGGGTCTGCTCGGAGTGCAGCAGGTAGGAGGCCACGTCGTCGCCGATGCCGCCGCTCACCAATTCCACGGTGGAGCTGAACGGCTCGCCCTCGCCCAGATCGCGCACCACATGCAGGTAGCCGGTGCCGGTGGCCTGCTTGAAATCGAAGTGGTGCAGCCCATCGGCCTCCTGCACCAGATCGAGCTCCAGTTCAGGGTTGCCCACATAGCCGCGCACGGTGCCATCGCGGCCGGCATCCACCATCAGGCCCCGCAGGGGACCATCGGAGGCGATGCGCAGGTTCACCCGCCCGTGCCGCACCTTCATCGAGCTGGCCAGAAGCAGGCCGGCGGTCATCGCTCGGCCCAGTAGCGCCGTGGTGAGAAAGGAGAGGTTGTGGCGCCGGCGCGCGTAGCGGGCGGTGGTGCTGGTGCTCACTGCCACCAGGCGGATGCCGCCGCCGGCTGCCGTTGCCCGCACCAACTGATCCGCCATCGCCTGTCTGCCTGCACCCAGAACCGGCACTGTATTCAGTGCACGGGCTGCTCCAGGGGTTGCAGCAACCCGCCCTGCAGCCGGTAGCGCTGCTGCGGTTCGACCCAGGCTTCAAACAGCTCGGGTTCGTGGGTAACCACCAGCAGCACCCGTTCGCGCCCGAGTTCAGCCAGCAAACTCAGAATCTCGCCCCGCACCGACCAATCCAGCCCAGCGGTGGGCTCATCCAGCAGCAGCACCTTGGGGTTGCGTAGCAGCTGCACCGCCAGGGCCAGACGGCGTTGCTGGCCGCCACTTAGGGCTTCTGGCGCCTGCTGTAGCGAAATGCCCTCGAGCCCCACCTGGCGCAGCACCGCCTCCACCTTTTCTGAAGGCACGCGCCGTTGGCCGAGCTTCAGCTCCTGGCCCACGCTCAGGCCGAGGAAGTGCCGTTCCGGGAACTGAAAGAGCAAGCCGCACAGCCAGCGCCGCTGCCGGGCGCTGAGCACCGCACCGTTCCAGAGGATCGAGCCGCCGCTGCGGCCGCCGGTGGGTTCTGCCAGGCCGCAGATCAGCTCCAGCAGGGTGGATTTGCCTGAGCCACTGCGGCCGGCCACCAGGGCGGGTTTGCCCACCTGCAACTGCAGATTGAGGCCGCGCAGCACCGGTTGCGCCGCGGTGGCCGGGTGGTAGTGCAGCGACCTCAGCTCAAGCATCGAAGGCGCTTTGGTTTGCAGGTGCCCCCAGTCTGCGGGTGCCCCCAACATGTTTGATGGTGGCAATGCTGCGCTGCGCCTGGCCCGATGGAGATCCGCTTCCGCGAATTTGATCCCTTCAACTGCTGGATCTGGCTGCGCTTCAGCCATGCCCCCGGCCAGGGAGAGCGCGGCTACATCGACACGGTGTTCGACAGCTGGTTTTTCCTCGGCAAGCTCGGCGGTTTCAACGCTGAGAACCTCCAAGTGCAGGACGAGGGCGCTGAGCTGAGCGGCATGGCCTACGACACCGACATGGCGGCGCGGGCCATGCCGGCCCTGATGCACAACATGGGCGAGATCGAATACCGCAGCGAATGGGCTCGCTGTTGGCTTGATCTCGGCACCAGTGATGCTCTGGCCCTGGACGTGCTGATCAACACCCTGCGCCAGCTCGACACCGATGTGGTGGAGATTCAGGAGGTGCTGATCGGTGGTGTAAACGACGACTGGCCCGTGGAGGATCACCCCGACAACCCCTTCACCAGCCTTTCGGACCCCGACGCCTGACGATGGCCCGGGAACGGCGGCGTGTGCTGATCCCGCCGGCGCGGCTGCGGGAACTCGATTCTCAGGGCTGCCTGGCCTTGAGCCCGGAGCACAGCCGCTACCTCCGCAAAGTGCTGCGCTATAGCCCAGGCGACCGTTTCGCCGTGGTGGATGGTGCCGGCCATCTCTGGGATGCGGAGCTGCTGGATCACAACCAGGCCCGTTTGCTGCAGCCGCTCGAGCAGCCTCTCTTGCATGCGCCTCCCCCGCGGCCAGCGCTGGTGCTGCTGGCTGCCGTGGTGAAACGGGATTTTGAGCTGGTGGTGCGGATGGCGGTGGAGCTCGGCGTGGATCGCCTGGTGCCGATCACCTGTGAGCGAACAGCGGTGCTGGGGCAGCTGCGGCCCGATCGCTGGCACACCATCGCTGAGGAAGCGGCGGAGCAATGCGAGCGGCTGTGGCTGCCGCAACTCGATCCCCCCACGCCGCTGGTGGAGTTGTTGCGCTTGGAGCCTCCCGCTTCACCAGCGGCGGTGGCTCGGTTTTGGGCGACTACCCGTCAGGAGGGCTTGCCGCGGCTTATCGAAGCGCTCCACAACGCAGCTGAAGCTGGCCAATCCCTCCAGGAGGTGTGGCTGGCCTGCGGGCCCGAAGGTGGCTGGAGCCCTGCTGAAGAAGAGCATGCTGCAGCAGCCGGATGGACCTCCGTTCAGCTGGGTTCCACGATCCTGCGCAGTTCCACGGCCTGCGTAGCCGGGGCTGCAGTGCTCAGCCAGTGGCGCGCTGCCGCTGGCTGAGCACGATCACGCATGGAGCCGAATTACTTCTTGCCGAACAAGCCTCCGGCCATGCTGCGGAAACCCGCCAGGTTGGCTCCGCCGCGGCGGCGGCGCATGGGCAGCGCGCCACCGGCGGTGACGCACTCGGGAGCGAAGGTGGAGAGGGTGGCGGCTGGCTTGGCGGCTTGCTCGGCAGCCAGTTCAGCGGCGATGGCTTCGGCAGTGGTGAGCACCTTGCCGCCCGCGGCTGCAGGGGCGGGGGCTTCAGCTGCAGGCGCCTCAGCCTTGGCGGCCGCCTTCACCGGTGCGTCAGTTTTGGCCTCAGGCTTCTTGGCGGCCTTGCTGGGCTTGGCTACTGGAGCCACCACTGCCGGCGTCGCGGGGGCCTTCTCATCGAGGTTGAGGAAGAAGCTGCCCTTGCGGTTGAACACCATGGCGCCGGTTGTGAGGCGGATGGCTGGATTATCCGTCGCCAGCGGTGCTGGAGGGCACCTCCCTTAGGGCAGTGCAACAGAAGCGGGCGTGGTTGTGTTGAGCTGGGGCCTGTGTTGCGTCGGCCTTGCGCGGGTCTGCTGGGGATGCTGGAGCTTCAGGTTCTGCTCAGTGGCGATCGGCTTCAGCACTGGGCCCTCGCGCTGCTGATCAATGCGGCGCTGATCTCCATGGCCCAGCGCCTGCCCCTTCTCACGCGCTCGGGCTGGGTGCATGCCGGCATCTTGGGCACGCTGCTGCTGGGCAGCCTGGATTGGCCGGGCTGGTGGGCGGTGGTGCTTTACCTGGGCCTTGGCTCGCTCGTGACCCGGCTTGGCTTTCGCCGCAAGCAGGCCGAGGGGCTGGCGGAATCGCGCGGCGGCCGCCGCGGCCCCGAAAACGTGTGGGGATCTGCGGCCACTGGGGCGGCCCTGGCGCTGCTCAGTCTGCTGCCATCGGCGCCTGTCACCTTGCTGCGGCTTGGCTTTGCCGCCAGCTTCAGCGCCAAGTTGGCCGATACCTTCGGCAGCGAGATCGGCAAGCGCTGGGGCCGCCACACCGTGCTGATCACCACCCTCAAGCCGGTGCCTCCCGGCACTGAGGGTGCGATCTCCCTGGAAGGCACTGCCGCCAGCCTGCTGGGCAGTGGCCTGATGGCGCTGGTGATGCTGCAGCTGGGCCTGTTGCAAGGGGCAGGTGCCTGGTGGCTGGTCTCGCTGGTGGGGTTGCTGGCCACCCTGCTGGAAAGCCTGATCGGCGCGGGGCTGCAGCAGCGTTGCGTTTGGCTCAGCAACGAGCTGGTGAACGCCTTGCAAACCACGATCGCCGCCGTGGTGGCGATGGCGGCGGCGGAGTGGCTGGGTTGGGGCTGAGCCCTCGGGCTACGGTCTGACCTCCTCAGTGGCTCAGCAGGGGATTGAGCTGCTGGCGCAGCTCGAGCAGCAGGCGCTCACCGCGGCGTTGCATGGCTTTGGGGCTCAGCCCACTGCCCTGGGCGAGCTGCCGCCAGGTGAGGTTCTGCAGCAGCCGCGCCAGGATCAAGCGGCGCTGCTGGCGCTCGAACCGGCGCAGCACACGCCAGAGGTGCCGCCGCTGTTCCCAACCGATCACCCGCGCGTAGCGCTCGTGCACGCGGGTGTCGCGCAGTTGCTCCACCAGGGGCGAGAGCTCGCCCTCGTCATCAAACTGAGGTTGCTCCAGGCTGGCCAGTTGCAAGCTGCGTCGCCGCGCCAGGGCCAGCTCCCAGCGCTCCAGGCTGCAGCCCAGCTCAGTGGCGAGGGCCACAGCAGGCAGGGGCTGCAGGCCCTGCTGCTGGCGCTGCAGCTGCAACGCCTGGCCCCGGCGGTACAGATCCAGCAGGTGATGGCTGCCGCTGATGGTGTGGGAGCGATCGCGCAGGTAGTGGCGAATGGCTCCACGGATCCAGGGCACAGCCGCTGTGCTGAGGCTGTGGCCGCGGCTGGGATCGAAGCGCTCAACCGCTTTGATCAGCCCCAGACAGCCTTCTTGGCTGAGGTCTTCGAAGCTGTGGCCGCTGCGCTGGGATTCCTGGCGCGCCACCCGCCACACCAGCGGCAAGTTGGCGTGGATTAAGGCGTTGCGGTTGGCGGTGCTGCGGCAGTGCTGGTAGGCCGCCAGCAGGGCGGCATTGCGCTGGCTGAAGTCGGCGCGGGGCTCAAAGGAGTGCATGGGGCTTAGAGCGGTTGTGTGTTTTCACGCTCGTTCGCCGCGGCCTGCTCAGTCCTCCCCTTGGCGGTGGAGGCAGCATCCCTCAGCTGGGGGAGGGACCTTCCTGTGGAGCTGTGCTCAGAAGCTGACGCTGCTGCTGCCGAGCGGTTGCAGATCGGCCCACCGCAACAGGGCTGGCCAGTGGCGCACGCGTTGATACACCTGGCGGTGCCCCTCGCTGTTGAGGTGGATGCCGTCGCTGCACAACCACTGCAGCCAGCCGGGGTCTTGCAGTAGGCCGTTGAGCAGGGGCAGGAACGGCACATCCGCCTCCAGGCAGGCCTCCTCCAGCAGCGCTTCGTAGCGGCGCACCTGCTCGAGCTGGTACCAGAGCACATCGGCGTAGGGCATCACCGCTTCATCCACAGGCGTGAGCCCCAGCACCAGCACCGGTGCCAGCGTTTTGGCCTGAATGAGCAATTGCTGCAGGCCAAACAGAAAGCCATCGGCATCCAGTTGCGGTCGGCCATCGGCGCGGCCGACGCGGGCGCAATCGTTGAGGCCCATGGCCAGCAGGATTCCCTGGGGGTGTTGGCGGCGCAGTTCGCCGCGGCAGCTCACTTCGCTGTGGAGCCGTGCCGCCACCCGCTCCAGGCCATCGCCGCGCACCCCCAGCGGATAAAGCACAGGGCCGTTGGGCAGCCCCATCCAGTGGCGGCGCAAGCGTTCGCACCAGCCGCCCTCCTCCGGATCACCCCAGCCCACCACACCGCTGTCGCCAAGCACGATCAGCTTGCGGGGGATCGGAAGACTCATTGCTGCAGCAGCCGTTGGCGGGCGCGGTCGCTGAGATCTTCCCCCAGCAGGGTGAGCGCCGCGTAAGCCACCAGCAGCAGCAACAACTGATCAAAGGCAAAGGCGCTCAGGCTTTGGTTGAGCTGGGTGCCCAGCCCGGTGCCCGCCACCAGACCCACCACCACTGTTTCGCGCAGGATCACATCGGCGCGATAGGCGCCGTAGGCCAGGTAGGAGCGGGCCAGGCCGCTGAATCGCCCGTAGAGCAGCGCGAGGCGGGGGCCGGTGCCGCTGCAGCGCAGGGCCTCCTGTCGCTGGGGCCCGGCCGCTTCGCTGCCCTCCAGCAGCAGGCGCCCCAGGATGCCGAGGTTGTGAAAGCCAAGAGCTAGGGCGGCGGTGATCACGCCGGGCTTGAGCACAAACAGCAGCAGTAGGGCCGTGAGTGGCGGCGGCCAGAGCCGACCAATAGCCCAGATGAGCTGCAGCAGGCGTTGGCCCCAAGGCCACGGGGCCACGAGCAGCAAGAGCAGCGGTGCTACCCCAACCGCCAGGGCGGCCGCCAGGAGCGTGAGCAGCACCGTGTTGAACACCAGCGAAGGCCAGGGCAGGGCCAGAGCTTCCTGCCAGCCGCCCGGTGCCAACGGAGGCAGTGCCTGCCAGTGCAGCAGTGCCGCAGGTTCGATCGCCAGGGCTCGCCCCACTCCAAACACCAGCGGCACCAACAGCAGGCCAGCCAGCACCAGCTCCCGGCCGCGGCGCCCCACACCGGCCGCCCGCAGGCTGAAGCGGCCCGGCATGCCCCAGCGCCGCCGCAGGGCTCCGATCACCGCCTCCAGGCTCAACATCACCGCCAGCAGCAGCCAAAGGCCGCTCCACAGTTCGTGGAACTGCAGCGATTGCAGGGTGAGCAGCAGCTCGTTGCCCAGGCCCCCCAGACCAAACACCCCAAGCAGGGTGGCGCTGCGCAGGGCGCATTCGAGCCGGTAGCCGCCATAGCTGATCAAGCCCGGCAGCAGCGGTGGTCCCATCGCCGAGAGCAGCGCCGCGGGCGGGGCCGTGCCGGCGGCCATCAGGGCTTGCAAGTTGCGTTCGTTAAGGCTGTCGAGCAGATCACTCACCACCCGCGCCACCAGGGCCCCATAGGGAATGGCGATGGCGATTACGGCGATCACCGGTTGCAGGCCAATCACCTGCAGGAGCAGCAGGCCCCAGATCAGTTCATGAATCGAGCGCGGAATCGCCAGCAGGCGCCGGATGCCTTCCGCCGGCCAGCTGTGGCCGATCAGAGTGCGCCAGAGCAGGCGGGAGCTGGCCAGGCCTGCGGCGATGCCGATCAGCAGGCTGGCGCACCAGCCGAGCAGGGCCATGCCCGCGGTCACCCCCAGGCCCCGCAGCAGCGACTCCAGGACCACCGGATCGGTCGAGGGCTGCACCGCGGCCAGCAGAAACTGGCCGATCAGATCCCAGCCGCCGCCATGCACCAGCCCCGGCAGCAACACCAGCAGCGGCAGGAGTACCAGCGCGGGCAACAGCAGCAGCAGCGGCGCAGCGGGTTTCATCGGGCGAGGCTGGGTTCTGCGATACCGGCGTAGAGGGCCTCAAGGTCTGAGGTTTGCAGCTGCGCTACGGGGCGGTCCCAGCAGATCCTTCCCTGGCGCAGGCCGATCACCCGATCGAAGCCCTGCAACAGATCCGGCCTGTGCAGGCTCAACAGCAGCGCCCGCGGCGCTGTGGCCTGCGCCAGGAGCAGTTGCAGCAATTCCTGGGCCAGGCGTGGATCAAGGCTGGCTAGCGGTTCGTCCGCCAGCAGCAGCTGGGGCTGCTGGCGCAGCAAGCGGGCGATGGCCACCCGTTGCCGCTGGCCGCCCGAGAGCTCGCCCACCGATTGGCTGAGCAGATGGGGGTCGAGATCCACCTGGCGCAGCGCCTGGGCGCAGGCCTCACTTTCCAAAGGCAGCAGCAGGTTGAGCAGCGCTCGCGGCCAGCCCCAGCTCGCCAGCCGGCCGCAGTTGAGGTTCTGCTGCACGCTGAGCTCTTCGATCAGGCGCAGGTCTTGCCAGAGGGTGCCGATGCGGGCCTGCTGGCGGCGCCGGGCCCGGGCGCTGCGTGCCCGCCGTTCGCCGCTCCAAACCACCTCGCCCTGGGCGGGTTGCAGCAGGCCATTCGCCACCGCCAGCAGGGTGCTCTTGCCGGCGCCGCTCGCCCCCAGCAGTGCCACCCGTTCCCCGGCTTCCAGGCGCAGATGGATGCCCTCAAGGCGGGGGAGCTGCCGGCCTGGCACCATCACGTTGCACAGCTCCAGCACTGGGCTGGGCTGGCTTGCGCTTGCGTTGAGGCCGGGGTCCCTCATGGCTTCCCACTGTGCCTGCCGGGCTAGAGCGTGCTGAAGCGGAAGGCCAGCAGCGCCAGGATCAGCCCCACGAGCATCAGCTCGATGATGTCGGGCCCGCGGGGATTCATCAGCGGCTCTCCTCTCCTTCAATCCGCTTCACCGAGGGCAAGGTGAGTGCCAGAACGAGCAAGGGGATCTCCAACCAGAGCACGCCATTGCCCAGGGCGATCACGGCAAGATCGATGGCCGCCAGTGAGCGCAGGAACAGCACCCACACGTCGTCGCCCTCGCTGCAGCTGCGCTGCCAGAGCAGCAACCCGGCCACCACCAGCACCAGATCCAGCAGCAGCGTCATCGGGAGGGGCGATTGTTCGCCCCTCGATTCTGCTGCCTGCTGGCCTCAGACGCCCGCCCTTAGCGGATCTGGCCGACCTGACGACCCACCTGTTCGATCCGGCTGTAGGCACTGGCCTTGGCACCGGTGAACTGCTGGGCGCCGAACAGGCTGAGGATTTGCTTCTGCTCTGGATTGCTCGGCCGCCAGCTCAGGATCGCCTGCTGGATGCGGTTGGTGAAGCCCTTGCCGAAGCGCTTGTCGAGATCCGGCTGCGCAATCCAGTGGTAGTCGGGGTAGCCCGGCGTTTTCCAGATCGCCATCACCTTGGAGCGATTGGCCTTGCCGTTGTGCAGGCTGGAGCGCCACACCTGCTCGTTCACGGCGCCGGCCTCGTAGGCGCCGCTCTGCACGAGGGCGATGGTGGCGTCATGGCTGCCGCTGAAGCCCGGAGCGCCGCCGGCGAACTGAGTGGGTTTCACCCCGGCCTGGCCGAGGAAGTATTGCGGCATCAACCGGCCGGAGGTGGAGCTCTCGGAGCCGAAGGTGAAGCGTTTGCCCTTGAGCTGGCTCAGCCCCTGCACGGTGGTGACCGGCTTCAGCCCGCTTTTGGTGTTGGCGATGAAGATTGTGTGGAAGGAGGCGTCGATGTCGCGCTGGGCGAGCACCTTGGCGCCGGGCTTCTGCAGGCGGGCTTGCACGCCCGTGAGGCCGCCGAACCACACCAGATCGAGGTTGCCGGTGCGGAAGGCGCTCACCGCTGCGGCGTAGTTGGTGACGGGCACGTACTGCACCTTCACCCCGAGTTGTTTGCTCAGCTCATTGGCCACGAGCCCGTAGAGCCGGTTCAGCTTCTCCGGCTGCTGATCGGGAATGGCACCGATGCGCAGCACCGGTTTGGTGTTCTGCTGGGCTTGCACAGCCGGCAGCGGAGCCAGTGCCGGACTGAGTGAGGGGAGGGCCGCCGGAGCCAGGGCCAGGCCGATGCCGGCCAGCACGGCGGCCGAACGTTCTCGGCCGCGTTGGGGGAACTTGAACATGCTCAGATGCGGAATCAGCTGCGGTATCACCGCAACAGGTGCTCGCTGATTCTCCCTGCGGGCTGTTCAGCCTGGGCGGGCGCTCAGAGGCTCTGGATAAACCGCTCCAGCCGGCGGAGCCCATCTTCGATGGTGCTGTTGGCGGCTGCGCAGGAGAGCCGGATGCAGCGGTCATCGCCAAAGGCAACACCGGGCACCACCGCCAGCCCGTGCTCATCGAGCAGTCGGTTGCAGAAGGTCATCGAGTCGAGGCCGGTGCTGCTCACATCCGGAAAGGCGTAAAAGGCACCCTCAGGAGGCAGCAATTGCAGCCCGCTGATGGCCTGCAGACCATCGCTCAGCAATTGGCGGCGTTCATTGAATTGCGCCGCCATGGCGTGTACGCAGTCGCGGGAGCCTTCGATGGCGGCGAGCGCTCCGAATTGGGCAAAGCTGCACACGTTGCTGGTGCTCTGGCTCTGCAGGGCAATCGCGGCCTTCACCACGTCGGCATTGCCGGCCAGCCAGCCGATGCGCCAGCCCGTCATCGCCCAACCCTTGGCGAAGCCATTCACGCTGAAGACGCGATCGGCGAGATCTGGCGCCACCGCCGCCAGGCTGTGGTGCTCATGGCCAGGTGCCAGCAGGAATTCGTAGATCTCGTCGCACACCACCGCCACCTGGGGATGGCGGCGCAGCACCGCGGCGATCGCCTCCAGCTCCTGGCGGCTCAGCACCATTCCGGTGGGATTGCTGGGGCTGTTGAGCACCAGCAGCTTGCTGGCCGGCGTGATGGCGGCCTCCAGCTGGGCGGGATCCAGCCGAAATCCTGCAGCGGCCGAGCTGGGCAGCAACCGCACGGAGGCTCCTGCCAAACGGGCGATTTCTGGGTAGCTCAGCCAGTAGGGGGCGGGCAGGAGCAGCTCGTCACCCGGGCCAAGCAGCACCTGAAACAGGTTGTAGAGCGCCTGCTTGCCGCCGTTGGTCACCAACACCTGCTCGGCGCGGGTGGGTACCTGGTTTTCGCGGCTGAGCTTCGCGGCGATCGCCTCCCGCAGGGCTGGCTCGCCGGCGGCGGGGCCATAGCGGGTCTGGCCATTGCGCAAGGCCGCGGCCGCAGCCTCACAAATGAAGGAGGGGGTGTCGAAATCCGGCTCGCCGGCGCTGAGGCTGCAGATGTCGTGGCCTTCGGCCTTGAGCGCCTTGGCTTTGGCGGCGATGGCCAGGGTGAGGGAAGGCTGAAGAGCCTCGGCCCGGGCGGACAGCGTCAGGGTGCGCTGAGAGGGCGGGCGCAGCATCGGCGCAGCGACGAAAGGGGCAACGCCGCGGGGCTTTGCCGGTGTGGTGTGCATCCTGCCGTATTCCGTATCCGCGCAAGCGTTCAGCGCACACTGTTTGGTCGTGGCCAGCCTGGTAAGCCCCGTGTCAGATCCGGCCTTGCTGCATCCGATTGAGCCGGTGTCGGCGGCCTTGGTGCTCGCCGCCGACGACCCTGAAGCGCTGGCGGCCTTCTATGCCGCCTTGGTGGACGCTCCCCCTTCGCCGGGTTTCAGCACGGCCCATTGGCGTGTGCCGCTACCGGGGATGGGTTGGCTTGAGCTGTATTGCCCCAGCCGCCAGCGGCCCTTGCCACAGGGGCGTGGACGGCTCGCGGTGTGCCTCAAACGGCAGGGGGATGACCGGGTGCTGGAGCTGTGGATGCAGCAGGCACTGGCCCTGGGTGCCGAGCGCTTCGAAGAGCCGCGGCAGGAATCTTTTGGCAGTGAGGTGTGGCTGCTGGACCCCGAGGGCAATGGCCTGCTGCTGCTGGTGAGCGCTGCATAAAGTCGCCGCCATGACGATGTTTCCGCCAACCACCAGCAGCCTGTCTGCGGCCGAGCAGGAACAGCAGCTGGCGCAGGTGGCCGAGGCCTGCGATGGTTGCCGGCGCTGCGGCCTGGGCACAAGCCGCACCCAGGTGGTGGTGAGCCGCGGCAATCCCCAGGCCCCGCTGATGGTGATTGGCGAAGGGCCGGGTGCCCAGGAAGACGAGCAGGGCAAACCGTTTGTGGGGCGCTCCGGCCAGCTGCTCGATCGAATGCTCGAGAGCGTGGGCATCGACAGCAATCGCGATGCCTACGTTTGCAACATCGTGAAGTGCCGACCGCCGGAGAACCGCAAGCCCACAGCCCTGGAGATGGCGGCCTGCCGCCCCTGGCTGGATCAGCAGATCGCTCTGGTGGATCCGCCCGTGATTCTGCTGGCTGGTGCCACGGCGGTGGAGGGCCTGCTGGGCATCAAAGGCGGGATCACCAAGTTGCGGGGCCAGTGGCGCCGCGGGGAGGGGGGCAGCCTGGAGGGGCGCTGGCTGATGCCGATCCTCCATCCCTCTTATCTGCTGCGCAACGCCTCCAAGGAGCGGGGTTCACCCAAATGGCTCACCTGGCACGACCTCCAGGATGTGCAGCGGCGTCTGGCCCAATTGACCACTTCGCTGTGACAGGCTTGCGCCAACCTTTTCGGCCCTTGCGCGCGCTGCTGCCATGACCGCCTCTCTGGCTTCCGATCCGGCAACTGAGGCAGCGAACAATCCCCGTTACGACACGGTGATCCGCCGCCGCAAAACCCGCAGTGTGCGCGTAGGCGATCTGTGGATGGGCAGCGACCACCCGGTGGTGGTGCAGTCGATGATCAACGAGGACACCCTCGATGTCGAAGGCGCCACCGCCGGCATCCGCCGGCTGCATGAGGCGGGTTGCGAGATCGTGCGGGTCACGGTGCCGTCGCTGGCCCATGCCAAGGCGATGGGTGAAATCCGTCAGCGGCTGGAGAGCACCTACAAGCCGGTGCCCCTGGTGGCCGATGTGCACCACAACGGCATGAAGATTGCCCTGGAGGTGACTCAGCACGTTGACAAGGTGCGGATCAATCCGGGGCTGTTCGTGTTCGACAAGCCCGATCCCAACCGCACCGAGTTTTCCGATGCGGAGATTGCGGCGATCGGTGATCGCATCACCGAAACATTTGAGCCGCTGGTGAAGCTGCTGAAGCAGCAGGACAAGGCCCTGCGCATCGGCGTGAACCATGGCTCCCTGGCTGAGCGGATGTTATTCCGCTTCGGTGATACCCCCCTCGGGATGGTGGAGAGCGCGCTCGAGTTCATCCGCATCTGCGACCGGCTCGACTTCCACAACATCGTGATTTCGATGAAGGCGTCGCGGGCGCCGGTGATGCTGGCCGCCTACCGGATGATGGCCGATCGGATGGATGCCGAAGGCTTCCACTACCCCTTGCACCTGGGCGTGACCGAAGCCGGTGACGGCGACTACGGCCGCATCAAGAGCACAGCCGGCATCGCCACCCTGCTCAGCGAAGGCCTCGGCGACACGATTCGCGTGTCGCTCACGGAGGCTCCGGAGAAAGAGATCCCGGTTTGCTACTCCATCCTCCAGGCCCTGGGCCTGCGCAAAACGATGGTGGAGTACGTGAGCTGCCCCAGCTGCGGCCGCACCTTGTTCAACCTGGAGGAGGTGCTCCACAAGGTGCGCAGTGCCACCGCCCACCTCACCGGCCTCGACATTGCCGTGATGGGCTGCATCGTGAATGGGCCCGGCGAGATGGCGGATGCCGATTACGGCTATGTGGGTAAGACCCCTGGGGTGATTTCCCTCTACCGCGGCCGCGACGAAATTCGCCGGGTGCCGGAGGCCGAAGGTGTGGAGGCGCTGATTGCCTTGATCAAGGAGGACGGCCGCTGGGTGGATCCCTGACGGATTCTCCGGTTTTCCCTCCTTCCCAGGCCCGATTCAGGGGCTAGTTTGAGTTCATTGCAAGGGCTCAGGAGCTCGTTGATGGTCAGCATTCGGGGTAAGCGGGTCCTGGTGCTGGTGGGTGTGGGTGCGCTCGGGGCCGTGGCCCTGCCGCCCCTGCTGGCACCCAGTGCCGCCTCGTTGGTGAGCGATAGCCCCAAGGAGGTGATCGATCAGACCTGGCAGATCGTTTTCCGCGACTACCTGGACATCAACGGCAAGTACACGCCGGAGAAATGGCGCAACTTGCGCCGCCAGGTGCTCTCCAAAACCTATGGCAGTTCCAAGGAGAGCTACGAAGCCATCCGCGGCATGCTCGCCAGCCTGGATGACCCCTACACGCGGTTCATGGATCCGCGTGAGTTCAAGGAGATGCAGATCGACACCTCCGGTGAACTCACCGGGGTGGGCATCCAGCTGAGCCTCGATAAAGACACCAAAGAGTTGGTGGTGGTGAGCCCGATTGAGGGCTCGCCTGCCTCCCGGGCCGGTGTGATGCCTAAGGACGTGATCCTGTCGATCGACGGCAAGAGCACCAAGGGCATGTCGACCGAGGACGCGGTGAAGCTGATCCGCGGTCAGGCCGGTACCACGGTGAATCTGCAGCTGCGCCGCGACGGCAAGGTGGTGGACGCGCCGCTGGTGCGCGCCCGCATCGAGCTGCACGCCGTTGACAGCCAGGTGAACACCACGGCCGATGGCACCCGCATTGGTTACATCCGCCTCAAACAGTTCAACGCCAATGCCGCCAAAGACATGGCGGATGCGCTCAAGAAGCTCGAGGGCGAGAACGTGCAGGGTTATGTGCTCGATCTGCGCAGCAATCCTGGCGGTTTGTTGATGGCCAGCATCGCCATTGCGCGCCAATGGATGGATGAAGGAGTCATTGTTTCCACCAAAACCCGCGACGGCATTCAGGACACGAAGCGCGCCAATGGCCGCGCTCTCACCCAGCGCCCGCTGGTGGTGCTGGTGAATGAAGGTTCAGCCAGCGCCAGCGAAATTCTCTCCGGTGCTCTTCAAGACAACCACCGCGCTGTGGTGGTGGGTGAGAAGACTTTTGGCAAAGGCCTGGTGCAATCGGTGCGCGGCCTTTCCGATGGTTCCGGCATGACCGTGACCATCGCCAAATACCTCACCCCCAACGGCCGCGACATTCACAAGCACGGCATCGACCCGGATGTGCGCGCCAAGCTCACGGCCCAGGAAGCTCAGAAGCTGCGGCTTGAAGATCTCGGTACCGCCAAGGACAGCCAGTACCGCACGGCGGAATCCACGCTGCTCAAGCAGGTGAAAGCAAGCAATGGCGTCACCAAGGCCAAGCTTTACAACCCGGCCAGCGCCAACGTGCCGGCAGCACTGAATGGAGCAGGCAGCAGCCGCTGAAGCTGCCTACCGCTCCGCAGGGGGGCTCAGGCGGCGCTGCCCACCGGCTGCATCAGGCCGCCACCGGGGGTGGAATCGTCATCATCGTTGCCGGTGTCGCCTTGCAGCAGGGCGAACACACCCAGGGCAATGAGGCCCACCAGCGAAGAAATCAGGCTCAGACCGCCGCCGAAGCTGGAACCCAGATCGATCACCTCGCCCAGACCAGCGCCCATGAGAGCCCTTAACAGAAGTTCTCACAATTGTAACGGACTTTCGCGGGGATGAGAGGCCTGGCGTGATCTGGCGCCAGGCCTAGCGCTGGCTTGGCTTCAAACCGCCAGCACAGCCTCGTTTTTGGCCTTGAGCTGCTCGGCGCGCTGGGCATCGGTGAGGCCATCGGAGCCGGGGATCTGCTCGGCCATTTGCTTGAGCCAGTTCATCAGCTCCTCCACCTGCTTCTCCATCGGCAGCACCCCGAGGCCGCGGGCCAGCACCTTGGAGGTGGTGCCGGAGCCGGCCTGGAACACCAGCCGCCCATGCAGGTGCTGGGGCAGCCCCTGGCGCAGCAGCCGGAACGCGGGCTCTTCCATCGGCGTTTCCAGCGCGATGTTGGGTTTCTCCGGTTTGATGCGCGAGAAGCCGCAGCGCTTGGCCAGCAGCTTCAGTTCCATCAGCTGCAGCAGGGAGATCACCGGCGCTGGGATGGCGCCATAGCGATCCACCCAGTCGGTCGCCAGCTGCAGCAGGGCGTCCTGGCTGCTGCAGTCGGCCGCGGCGCGGTAGGCCGCCATCTTCTCGTCGTTGTCGGCGATCCAGTCGCCAGGGATGAAGGCGGTAATCGGCAGATCGATCTGGGTGTCGTCCACCGCTGGGATGTCTTGGCCCTGGATCTCGGCGAGGGATTCCTGGAGCATCTCCATATAGAGGTCAAAGCCGATGGTTTCCATCTGGCCGCTCTGCTCCACCCCCAGCAGGTTGCCCACGCCGCGGATCTCCATGTCGCGCATGGCGAGCTGGTAGCCGCTGCCCAGTTGAGCGAATTCCTGGATGGCCCGGAGTCGCTGCCGCGCCGCCTCGCTCAAGGAGGCATCACCGGGATAGAAGAGCCAGGCATGGGCCTGGATGCCGCTGCGGCCCACGCGGCCGCGCAGTTGATACAGCTGGGCCAGGCCGAATTTGTGGGCGTCTTCGATCAGGATCGTGTTGACGCGCGGGATGTCGAGGCCGCTCTCCACGATCGTGGTGCAGAGCATTAGATCGGCTTCACCGGCGTTGAAAGCCACCATCGCGCTCTCCAGCTCGCCCTCGGCCATCTGGCCATGGGCCACCAGCAGCCGCAGGCCCGGGATCATCAGCCGCAGGCGCTCGGCCACTTCGTCGATCCCCTCTACCCGCGGAACCACGTAGAAGATCTGTCCGCCGCGATCGAGCTCCTGGCGAATGGCGCTGCGTACGGCTTCTTCGTCTAAAGCGGCGAGGTGGGTTTTGATCGGACGGCGCAGCGGCGGCGGCGTGGTGATCAGGCTCATCTCGCGCACGCCCGAGAGGCTCATGTAGAGGGTGCGCGGGATCGGCGTTGCCGACAGCGTGAGCACGTCGACGTCTTTGCGCAGGGCCTTGATCTTTTCCTTTTGGTTCACACCGAAGCGCTGCTCCTCGTCCACCACCAGCAGGCCCAGCTCTTTGAACGTGGTGCTCTTACCCAGCAGCTGGTGGGTGCCCACCACCACATCCACCGTGCCTTCCACAAGGCCCTCCTGGATCGCCTTGCGTTCGCTGGCGGTGCGGAAGCGGTTGAGCAGGCTCACCTTGATCGGATACGGCGCAAACCGCTCTGAGAGGGAGCGCCAGTGCTGCTGCGCCAACACCGTGGTGGGCGCGAGCATCGCCACCTGTTTGCCGGCCGTTACCGCCTTAAAGATGGCGCGGATCGCCACTTCGGTTTTGCCGAAGCCCACATCGCCGCACACCAGCCGGTCCATCGGTTGGGGTTTTTCCATATCCCTCTTCACATCGGCGATCGCCTTGAGCTGATCGGGTGTGGGTTCGTAAGGGAACGACTCCTCCAGTTCGCTTTGCCAAGGGCCATCGGCGGGGAAGCAGAAGCCCGCGGCCTGGTGGCGCTCGGCATAGAGCTTCACCAGATCGAGTGCCACCTTGCGCACGGCCTTACGCGCCCGCTCCTTGGCCTTGCTCCAGGCCGTGCCGCCCATGCGGTTGAGATCGGGCGGCTGCTCGGTGGTGGCGCGGTAGCGGCCAAGGCTGCCCAGCTGATCGGCGGCCACCCGCAGCAGGCCATCGGCGTACTGCACCACGAGGTAGTCGCGCGATTCACCGCTGATCGCGAGCTTCTCGAGCTTGAGGAACTTGCCGATGCCGTGGTTGCGGTGCACCACGAAATCGCCGGGGCGCATCTTGTTGGGATCGACCGTGCGGCTGGCGGCCTTGCGGCGGCGGCGCACATAGCCCGTAGCCGTGAGCGATTGCTGGCCGAAGAATTCCCGGTCGGTAATCAGCGCCAGCTTCCAGGCCGGCAGCTGCAGGCCTTCGAGCTCAGCGGTGCCCTTGGTTTTGAGGGCCACCGGGGTGTTTTGCTCGATCAGTCGATCGATCGAGGCCACATCGCCCGGGTTGGGTACGAAGCGGCTGATGCAGTCGTGCTCCTCCAGCAGCGCCACGGCCCGGGTGGGCTGGGCAGAGAGCAGCCACACCTTGGCCTTGTCGCGCTGGAAGCCCTTGATCAGTTCGGCGAGCTTGCCGAATTGATTCGGATAGGCCGGCACAGGCCGACTGGCCAGATCGAAGCTGTTGGCATGGCTGTCGCTCTCATGCAGCTCCGCCAGATCGAAACCGGCGAAGGCCTCGGTGGTGGCAAGCGCTTGCTCGAGCGGCCGGTGCAGCACCGCCGGTAGATCCAGGCCCAGCTCGGCGCTCACTTCGCTGTGGTGGTCGCTGGCGTGATCGAACCACTGCTGGCCGTGGGCCAGGCAATGGCGCCGTTCATCCACGGCGATCAGGGTGTTGGCAGGGAGATAGCTGAGTAGCGAGGCCGGCTCATTCCAGGCCAGGCCCATCAGCCGCCGCATGCCTTCTGGTGTGCCCCCTTCCAGCAATTGCTCGAGCGCTTCCGGGCTCAGCAGCTGATCGAGCCCATCGGGCATTTCTTCACGCAGCGCAGCCGCGATCAGCGGGCCATAGCCGCTGGGGGTGAGGCGCACCACCTCGATCGGATCGAGGGAACGCTGGCTGGCGGGATCAAATTCCCGCAGCTTCTCCAGCTCCTCCCCGAAAAATTCCAGGCGTACCGGCAGCTCGGCGGATACCGGGAACACATCCACGATGTCGCCGCGGCGGCTCCAGCTGCCCTCTTGCTCGATTGCGGTGACGCGCTCGTAGCCCAGGCGCGTGAGTGTTTCGCCCAGCTGCTCGAGATCCACCGTGTCGCCCTTACGCAGGCTCAGGCACTGGGCCTTGAGGGCTGCCGGTGGCGGGAGGTGCGGTTGCAGGGCCCGTTCGGTGGCCACGATCGCCAGCCGCTGGCCGCTGGTCTCATCCAGCAGTTCGCTGAGCACCTGCAGCTGGCCCCAGGTGATCTCGCTGGTGGGATCAAAGGGTTCGTAGGGGCTGCCCTCACTGGTGGGATACAGCTGAGCGCTGCTCCAGCCCATCAACTCGAGCAGCGCGGCCCAGCGGCCTGCCTCCTCCAGGGTGGGCACCACCACCAGCAGTGGTGCACCGGCTGCTGCAGCCAGGGCACTGCTCACCAGGGCCCGGGCGCCGCGCCCTGCACCACTCAATCGCAGCCGCTCCGGACGCTGGCTGCGCTGCAGCACCTCGCTGGTGAGCGAAGCCTGCTGCAGCTGGCGCACCAGGGCGGTGAGGGGCATGGAGCTCTATCGGCACAGCCAGGCATCCTCGCAAGAATGGGTGGATGGCCAGCGCTTCACCTCGCCTCGGTTGCCTGAGCAGGGTTGCAGCCCTGGCGCTGTTGTTGGCGGCTGGCGCGGCTCTGAGCCGTCTGACGGAGCGCCGTGACGCTCTGCATGGCGCATCGGCACCAGCCGCCGAGGGCGTTTTGGCGCAGCGCCCCAACCCCGAAGCCCTGGCATCCAATGGTGATTTCGTGCTCACCCCGGATCGCGAGTCAGGTCTCTTCGCTCAGCTGGTGGCCGGTGATCAGGCCTGGGTGCCGCGGGCCGAGCCGATCCCAGGCGGGGGTACCCGCTACGTGTATCAAAAACGCCCGGATGATCAGCCGCTCACGCTGGAGCAGATCAAGGCCTTGATGCGTGATCCGCCGACGTTCGCGATGGAGCAATCGGTGATCCGCCAGTTGCTCACCCAGATGCGGCACTCGGGTGTGACGGTGCTGCTCGGCCCGCCCCGCAAGCAGGGTGCAGCGGGGGAATGGGATCCGGCCCGAGGCGTGTTGCGGATTCGGCCCGATATCCCCTCGAAAGGCAGCCGTGAATTTGTTCGGGTGCTCAGCCACGAAGCCATTCACGTGGCTCAGAGCTGTCACAACGGGGCTCTCAGCGCTCATCCGAAGTTGATCGGCTTATCGCGGAAGGTGCAGGGTGCTGCGAGGCGCCATCTCCAAGAACCCCTCTATCGCAACAGCAGTGCTCTGGAGCGTGCTTTGGAGGAGGAGGCCTACGCGAACCAGGACAACCTCCAGCTCGGTGTTCGGCTGATCACGGCGCATTGCCGTGTGGGGTAGTGCATCCCTCTAGTACGCAGAAGCCACCCTCCAGATGCAACTGCCCGGCGAGCGCACCATCCAGCAGCTGAACAAGCACTGGGGCCTGGGCGTCGCTGGGCAAGACTCCGCTGTAGTGGCCATGGGCAATGCCGCGGGCCCAACCCCTCCCGCCGGAAACGGCGGCACTGCGCGGCGAAAGCCACACCAGGCGATGGGGGGCCAGCTCCACTGCGGCTTGCGCGGACTCCCCGACTGCGGGTTGACGGCCCAAACGCCAGGCGCGGCAATAGTCGCCGTTTTCGAGGAGTAGGTCGTAGTGGCAGCCACTGGGATCGTCTGGGGCGCCGGTGTGCTCCAGCAGGGCGTAGCGGGGCATGGGCTGGCTCAGGCCTCCACCGGGCTCATCAGCGACTCTTCCAGCAGCATGTTGAACTGCAGCAACTGCTCATCGCTCAGCTGCTGTCGGCTGCTCAGTTGGAACTGCTGCTCCAGTAGTTGCCGGCCGCGCGCTGCATTCCACTGCAGGCTGCGCAGCAGTTGATCGGATTGCTCGAGCAGGTCTTTGCGGCGCAGGGGTACCGGCGCGCTGTTGGGATCCGATCCAGTGCTCAGGTTGCGCAGGCAGCGCAGGTAGCTCACCAGATCGGCATAGGCGGTGAGCCGATTGCGGCTGGGGTGGCCGAAAGCTCGCTGCAGGTACTGCCCCTCCTGGCTGCGATCCCAACCGATGCGCTGCAGTTGCACATCCAGCTCCGCCAGCTCATCGCTCCAGTCATCGGGATCGGCTGGGGGTTCCACGCTTGCCGCTGGGGGGAGGGGTTCGGCCGTGGGGACTGGTTCGCTGGTGCTGAACAGGCTGGGCTGAGGCGGCTCTTGCGGCTCTGGGCCTTCGTTCTCAACCACTGGGGGTGGTGCTGGGTTGGCCGCAGGCCGGATCACCGGATGGCGAACCGCCGCATTCGCCGCGGGAGCTGCCGTGGGCTCTGGGGTTCCAGCCGGGGCAGCTGCGGGCAGGCGCTGCTGCAATCGGGCGATCGCCCGCTCCTCCGCGTCTTCGGCGCCGGCGGCTTCACCGAGGGCACTGCCGAGGCAGCTGTTGCCCTGCCAGGCGCTCGCCTGCACCACCCGCTGGCCGGGCTCGGCGTGCACGAGCCTCACCTTCAGTACCGGTGGGGTCTGCATCAGCGAGGCGTGGCGTGGATCGTTTCTAGACTGCCTGCTTCAGGAATCCTCTGCACGGCGCGATGGAAGCGGAGTCGATTCCTTCTCTTTCACCTCTCATTCAGGCCGCTGATCAGTGGGGTGAACTCCTGCTGCTGCTGCCGCTGCTGGTGGCCCTCGAGGCAGTGCTCTCGGCCGACAACGCCATTGCACTGGCTGCGATCTCCCGGCAGTTGCGCGATCCGCGCCAGCAGGGCCAAGCCCTGAATTTCGGCCTTGGGCTGGCGCTGGTGTTTCGGCTGATCCTGATCGCCGTCGCGCGCTGGGTGTTGGATTTTTGGCCGCTGCAGCTGCTGGCCTCGGGGTATCTGCTCTGGCTCTGCATCAGCAACCTGCTGCCCTCAGGGGAAGCGGCCTCCGAAGCGGAGGCTGATCACGCCCCTGAACCGGGCTCTGCCCATCACGACCGCAGCCTGCTGGCGGTGGTCGGCACCTTGGCCCTCACGGATCTCGCGTTTTCCCTCGACAGCGTGGCCGCTGCGGTGGCCGTGAGCGACAACCTGCTGCTGGTGATGGCGGGTGGTGTGATCGGCGTGGTGGCGCTGCGGCTCACGTCTGCGCTGTTCATCCGTTGGCTGAGCGTGTTTCGCCACCTCGAAACGGCGGGCTATCTGGCGGTGGGCCTGGTGGGGGTGCGCCTGCTGATTCGCCTGGCGGCGCCGAACCTGGTGCCCCCGGAATGGGTGCTGCTGGCCCTGGTGGGGATGCTCTTTGCTTGGGGCTTTTCCAGCCGCTTCCCCAGCCCGGATCCGAGCGAACTCACCCCCTGAATGGCATGCACGTGGAACTGCGTCAGGCCGGCAGCAACCGCTTGCTCGAACGCCTCGACCTTGACGACATCCCGCAGCCCGGTCGCTGGTTGGTGGTCGACGACCGCAGTTTCCTGGTGTTGCAGCGTCACCACCGCTATCAGCTGCGCAGTGGTCGCTATGAGCTCAGCTGCATCGCCCTACAGGTGAAGGCTCAAAAGCAGCCCGCCGACGCCCGCTGGTGGCAAGGCCGCTGGGTGATCGGTGATCCCAGTTGCACCTACAACGCACGCAGCCCTTTGCTGCGCTGCGCGGTGTTGCCGGAGGGGCCCTGTGATCGCTGTGCGCACCACACGACGGCTGCAGCGGAGCCCTGATGGCTGGAATCACCACGGCGACTGACTTCACTGCAGCGCACATCGGACGTTGTGTGACCGGTCATGGTGTGGCGTCAGGCCGTGCCACCGATAGCCCCTATCCCGCAGGCACCATCAGCCTGCAGGCGCCGCTGTTTGCCCGCCACGGCATCGATCTCAGCCCGTATCAACAGGCCACGCTCAACCTTGATTTCAGCCCCGGTGAATGGCGCCTGCGCCAGCCCGATCACCTGGTGGAGCAGCTGCTCTGGAGCGATCGCCACCCCCCGGAGACCTTCTCCTTTTGGCGCTGCCGGCTCCAGCCCTTGGATGCGCGCATCGCTGCGGTGCAGGCTCTCATCTATTACCCCCACCCGGAAACGAAGCAGGCCCATCACCAGCCGCCTGCATTGCTGGAAGTGTTGGCGCCGCCGCTGGGATCCGTCGTGCCGGGTGAGCAGTTTCAGCTGTGGGTGGATGGGAGTCGCTGTCGCCTGATTCAGCCGGTCCGGCTGCGCGCACGGCTGCTGGAGTTCCTCAAGTTCCGGGTGCTGGCGGCTCAGGAGGCGTTCTTCTGGGATGACGCTGCTGGTTTCCGCCTCTGGCTCCAGGCCCACTGGCCGGAAGCCTGTGATCTCAGCGATCAGGATCTGGCGCTCACGTTGGATCAGGCCCGCGCCCTCTACACGGAATTGCCCAAGCCGCCTCGCCCGTAGGGTGAGGATCAAAGAGCTCTTTCCCTATCTCCTCCTCCACCCACCCAGCTCCGGGACAGGAGCAGCGCACCGGACGCACGTCGCGGCAGCGCATCAGGCGCATTGGCCCCACGGCAACCGGAAGCTCCTCGGGAGCGGCCAATGGGGGCGTGACCAGGGCCAGCGCCGCGAACTCCGCTCCTGCCCGGACCGTGACGGAGGAGGAGCTGAACAGCTCAGCCTTTGCAGCCCTCGGTCTGGGACGACCGATTGTGCAGGCGGTGCTCGAGAAGGGCTACACCAACCCTTCGCCGATCCAGGCCCAATGTATCCCTGCGGTGCTGGAAGGCCGCGATGTGATGGCTGCAGCCCAAACGGGAACCGGCAAAACCGCCGGTTTCACGCTGCCGATGCTGGAGCGGCTGCGGCATGGCCCCCACGCCCGCAACAACGTGGTGCGGGCTCTGGTGCTCACCCCCACCCGTGAGCTGGCCGCTCAGATCGGCGAGAACGTGGCGGCCTATTCACGCCACCTGGATCTGCGCTCCGATGTGGTGTTTGGCGGGGTGAAGGTCAACCCGCAGATGATGCGCCTGCGCGGTGGCGCCGATGTGCTCGTGGCCACACCTGGCCGGTTGATGGATCTGGCGCAGCAGAACGCAGTGAAGCTCAACCGGGTGGAAATCCTGGTGCTCGATGAAGCCGATCGGATGCTCGATATGGGCTTCATCCGCGACATCCAGAAGATCCTGGCCCTGCTGCCCCCCAAGCGCCAAAACCTGCTGTTCTCGGCCACGTTTGAGGCGTCGATCAAAAAGCTGGCCACCGGTTTGCTGCACAACCCGGTGCAGCTGCAGGCCACCCCGGAGAACCGCACCGCTACCACGGTGGAGCACCTGCTTCATCCCTGCGACATGGCGCGCAAGCCGGATCTGCTCTGCCATCTGATCAAGAGCAACGACTGGCAGCAGGTGCTGGTGTTCTCCCGCACCAAGCACGGCGCCAATCGCATCGCTGATCGCCTCACGCAAGAGGGCATGGCAGCGGCAGCGATCCATGGCAACAAGAGCCAGGGCGCCCGCACCCGCGCCCTCGCTGGTTTCAAGAGCGGTGAGCTGCGGGTGTTGGTGGCCACTGATATCGCCGCCCGCGGCATCGACATTCACCAGCTGCCCCATGTGGTGAACCTCGATCTACCCAACCAGGCGGAGGATTACGTGCACCGCATCGGCCGCACCGGCCGTGCGGGCTGCAATGGCCATGCCGTGTCGCTGGTGGCGGCGGAGGAGCACGAATTGCTGCGCGCCATTGAGCGGCTGATCGGCAACCCGTTGCCCAAGCAGGAGGTGCCGGGCTTTGAGCGCACCATCCATTCGGCCCCGCCGCTGGATCTCAGTGGTGGCCGCGGCCGTGGTGGCGGCGGTGGTGGGCGTCGTGGCGGTCCGGGCGGCGGCGGTGGTGGCGCCGCCGGGCGCGGGCGTGCTCCTGCAACGCGCTCGCGGCAGCGTTGAGGCTGACGGCAGGGGGCCATGGGCTTTGATCCACGGGATTGGCCGTCTGGCGGACGCTCCTCGCGGCCGATCACCGGCAATCTCGATGCCCTGCTGCAGGAGAACGCAGCCCTCAAGCAGGAGGTGCTTCGCCTGCGTCGCTTGCTCGATCGCTACGAGCGGCTGGAACGTGAACCGCGTGCCGCCACTGCCAAACCCCAGTGGCTAAGCCACTCTGAGGCGGCGCACTGGGCCCGCCTACTCACGCAGCAGCCGGGGTGGTCTCAGCTGCGAGCCGGGGACGATTGCCATGGACTGATGGGCTTGATTGCCCACCTGAATCGCTCCAGTTTTCTGCCGCAGCTGAGCCTCGAGCAGCGGCTTGATCGCTTGGCGCCTGGTTTGGGGCGAGATCTGGAGCAGGCTCTGCATGGCCTCAACAGCAAGCAGCAGTTGGCGCTGCGGGCGGCCTTTGCCGTGTATGGGATCAGCGCCCGGGAGTGGTTGGCTGATGAACCCCGCCGCGTGGTGGCGGAGCTGCGGCAGCAATGCCAGCGGCTCGAGCAGCGCAGCCGCTCTCGCGCTGCCGGCGCTCGTTCTCGCCAGGAACACAGCGCCAAAGAGGCACCTCCTGGGCCGCCCCCCGGCAGCGATCCGCGCCGCGCCGCGGCGTATCAGCAGCTGGGCCTGGCCTGGGGCGCCTCCCGCGAGGCGATCAAGAAAGCTCATCGCCGCCTGGTGAAGCAACATCACCCCGATATGGGCGGTGAGGCCGAGGCGTTCCGCCGCGTCAACGACGCCTATCAATTGCTGATGGCCTGACAGGGTCAGGCCGCGGCATCCCCCAGCTGATCGCCAATCTTGGCCTGCAGTTGCTGCAGCAGCTGGGTGCCGCTGGCGGCCGCTTTGCCCTCGAGCTGCGCTTCCCGCAGCAGCAGCGGGCAGCCGCTGCTGGCGACCACCAAGCCCACGCCCGCAATCACGTCCAACACCGTGCCGGGTTTTGCTGCATCCGCAGCAGGTTGGCCATCGGGCGGCAGACCCCAACGCTTGGCAAGGTCAGCCGCTTCCGGGCTCAGCTCAGCCGCCAAACGCTGGACCAACGGCTCGGTGGCCAGCAGCTTCAGCCGTTTGCCCTGCCAGCTGCTGGTGGCTCCTGGGTAGAGACCCATCACCTTGCGGTGAATGTGCAAGGCCGATTGGTTCCAATCGATCTGGGCGTCCTCTTTGGTGAGCATGCGGGCGTAGGTCATGCCCTCTTCGCTTTGCAGCCGCACTCCGAGCCTTTGGAGGCGCTCCGCTTCAGGGCCCGGGCCTGCCGCCTCAATCATCGGTAGCGCTTCCACCAGCAGGGTGCCAGTGAGCGCTGCCAGGCGTTCGGCGAGCTGATGGGCGTTCTCGCGCAGGTCAATCGGGATGGCGCGTTCGAGCAACACCGGACCGGTGTCGAGACCCTCTTCCATGGCCATCACCCCAACGCCGGTGGAGCTGTCCCCTTCGATCAGGCTCCATTGGATCGGGCCGGCGCCCCGCCAGCGGGGCAACAGGGATCCGTGGCCGTTCCAGCAGCCCAGGGGGGGCTGCTGCAGGATTTCTGGCGGCAGGATCTGGCCGAAGGCCACCACCACATAAACGTCCGCGCCGAGCTGCGCGAGCTGCTGTTGGCAATCAGGCTCGCGCCGAATCCGCTCGGGGGTGAACACCGGGATCCCGAGCTCGAGGGCACGGGCCTTCACCGGCGACGGCATCAGGGCTTTGCCGCGTCCGCGGCGCCGATCGGGTTGGCTCACCACCCCCACCAGCTCATGACCTGCGGCCACGAGCGCATCCAGGCTGGCCACGGCGTAGGCCGGGGTGCCCCAGAACAAGACCTTCACGCTGGACTCAGGCCTCGCCGGTGATCGAGAGACCCTCCACCCACACCATTGGGCAGAGCCCGTCTGGGGTGATCTTCGCTTCGCCCTCAAAGCCCACGATCGCTTTGAGCACTTGGCGGATGTCACCGGCCACGGTGGCGGCCTCGATCGAGCGGGGTTCACCGCCCTGGATCAACCAACCATCAAACGGCAGGGAGAAGGAGCCCTGGCTCGCCTTCACCCCGGCATGCAGTGCTGAAAGTGAATCGATCCACACGATCCCTTCGCCGGCTTTGAAGCGATCCAGGCCCGACTGGCCGCCGCCGCTGCCGGGTGTGGCGCTTACTTCAAACCAGTCGGGTCCCACCGACACCTTGGCGCCCATGCCGGCATGGCCGGTGGGCTTCACGCCGAAGGCGCGGGCCGTGGCTTCGGAGTGGAGGAAGTTGCGCAGCACGCCGCCTTCCAGCAGAGCCAGGCGTTGGGTGGGTGTGCCCTCGCCATCGAACGCCGAGGCGCCGATGTTGCCGGGGTGCAGGCCGTTGTCGTGGATGTCGAGGAAGGGAACCGCGAGGGTTTCGCCGATCGACTCGCGGTTGCTCAGGCTCACTCCATCGAGAACGGCGCGGGCATTGAACAACCCACTGAAGGCGCCGATCAGATCGAGGAAGGCCTCGGGGCTGAACACGCAGGTGTAGTGCCCGGTGGCGATCGGTGCGTAGTTGAGGTGGCTGATCGTGCGCTCGGCCGCTTCGTTGATGCAGCCGGCTACGTCGAGGTCGCCGGCGCCATAGGCCAGGCGCACGGCTCCGGCGCTGCGGGGTTTGCGTCCGGCTTCTTCCGCACGTGCGTAGAGGTAGAGGCTGGCGGTGCTCAGCTGCTGCTGGCGGCAGGCGCCATCGCTGTTGAGATAGATCCGCTCGCTGCTGCGCTCGGCAAGGCCGTTGTAGGGAACGGTGGCGATGGCGTCGTGGCGCGCCAGCAGCTCCTGCTCGGCGCCCTTGAGCGTGTCGAGCAGCCGCAGGATGCCTTGGGGGGCATGGATCGGTTGATCCAATGGGGCCAGCGGGGCGGTAGCCAGGGGCGAGAAGGCTGGGATGTCGTCGGCGTTGCCGAAGGCGCTGGCCTCCTTGGCGCCGGTGAGGGCCCGCTCCAGGCCGGCTTCACTGAGATCGGAGGTGCTGGTCACGCCCACCAGGCCGGCGTCGTTCCAGACGCGGACAGTGATGGAGCTGCGCTGGGCACCCTTCATCTGTTTGGGCTCGCCGCGATCCACCTGCACGGAGATGTCGGTAGAGCAGGCGGCGCCGAGATCCCAGCGGCGGATGCCGTTGGCGGCCGCGATGCTGGCGAGGCTGCTGCGGAGTTGTTCGGCGCTCAGGCCCGTGGCGGCGCCTGTGCTGTTCGTGTTGCTCATGCTCAGCGGCCCCCCACGGTGATCGAATCCACCTTGATGTGGGGTTGCCCCACGGTGACGAAGATGCTGCCGCTCACCGAGCCGCAAAAACCCGCGGCCAGCTCGAGATCGTTGGCGCACATGGAGATGCGTGGCATCACCTCTTTGGCTTCGCCGATCAAGGTGGCTCCCTTCACGGGTTTGGTGAGCTGGCCGTTTTCGATCAGATAGCCCTCCTCCACCGCGAAGTTGAACTGGCCCGTGGGGCCGACGCTGCCGCCGCCCATCGACTTGCAGTACAGCCCTTTATCCACTGAGGCGATCAGCTCCTCGGGCGTATGTGGCCCTGCATCGATGAAGGTGTTGCGCATGCGGCTGGCGGCCGCGAAGGTGTGGCTCTGGCGGCGGCCGCTGCCGGTGCGGGCATGGCCCGTGCGCAATTCGCCGGCGCGGTCGCTGATGAAGCGCTGCAGCACGCCGTTCTGAATCAGCACGGTGCGTTGCGCTTCCATGCCTTCATCGTCCATGGAGAGGGAGCCAAAGGCACCTCCGGTGAGGCCTTCATCAATGGCGGTGACGGCCGGATGGGCGATGGTTTCGCCTACGCGCTCCGCAAACGGCGTGGTGCCGCGCTCCACCTGGGTGGTTTCCAGCAGGTGGCCGCAGGCCTCGTGGAAGATCACACCGCCGAAGCGGTTGGCAAGCACCGCCGGCATCTGGCCGGCTTCCACGTAGTCGGCGTAGAGCATCGTGCCGGCGCTGGCGCACACCTCAGCAGCGGAGGCGGTGGCGTCCCAGCGGCGCAGATCATCGGGTTGGTCCGAGGTGCCGTAGCGCCGGCCTACGCCGGCACGGTGTTCCCCATCGGCAGCGAGCACATTCAGCCCCACCGATTGATGCAGGCGGATGTCGCGGCCGAAGGTGCCATCGCTGGCTGCGATCAGCACTTCCTGCCAGTCGCGGGCGTAGCTGCCGCGGCGGGCCTGCAGGTGCTTGCCCTGCCGCTGCAACTGATCGGTGCCCTCCAGTAGGCGGGCGGTGGCTTCCTTGAGCTCGGGGCAGCGCTGCAGCCAGTCGGCTTTGGTCGCCGCGAAATCGCGGAGGCCAGGCAGCCCCTCAAAACCGCTGTGGCCGTTGCTGCTCGGAGCCAGGCCGAGCATGCCGAGCGCCTGCTCCAGAGCGCGGCGCAAACCGGCAGGGCTGAGGTCGTTGGTGCTGACAAACCCGTCGCGTTTGCCCAGGAACACCCGGATCCCCGCTCCCATGCCGAAGGCGGGGGTCACGCTGGTGATCGTGTCTTGCTCTGCCAGCACGCCAAGGTGATCGGTGCGCTCGAGAAACACCTCCACCAGATCGGCACCGGCGGAGCGACCGCAGGCCAGGAGATCCTCGAGGGCTGGGCTCCAGTGGCTGTCGAGGATGCCAGTGGTTGGCGGTGCTGTGGCGATCACGCGGGCGCGGGTGGTGAGGGTGGAGCCCTGCCGGGCTTAAAGCTGTTGATTTCCTAGCAAAAAGGCCCCAGCCGCAGGGGCTGGGGCCTCGAGCGCAAAGCTGCTGCTGCGTTGATCAGCGCACGGCGGGTTGGAACTGCTCGCTGCGGATCGGGCTCATCAGGAAGAGCTTCGCCATCTCAGCGGCGTTGGCCACCCAGTAGGGCAGCTTGCGCAGCAGCTTCAGCGGTGCAATGGCGTTGCTCTCGTCGGCGGCAGCCAACTGGGCGTTGTTGCGCACCAGTTGCTCGAGGCGCTCGTAGAACTTGGGGTGATCCACGTTGAGCACCACCGGGAAGACGCGGGCGGAGGTCTCATTGGTCTTGGCGATCACGTACTTGTCGTATTCGCGGGCATCGAGACCCAGCGCTTCGTAGAACTCCTTGCGGGCCACGTCACGCACGTACATGGTGGCGAACACGGCGAGCAGGAAGAAGCGGCACCAGAGGCGGGCCTTGAGGCCAGTCACGCTCTTGGGCTGAGCCTTCATCAGGGCATCGAAGAAGTCGCCGTGGCGGTTCTCGTCTTGGCACCAGTTCTCGAAGAAGTTGAAGATCGGGAAGATCTTGCTGTCGGGATTCTTCTGGAGGTGGCGGAAGATGGCGATGTAACGCCAGTAGCCAATCTTCTCGCTCAGGTAGGTGGCGTAGAAGATGTATTCAGGCTTGAAATAGGTGTACGCCTTGCTGGCGGTGAGGAAGCCCAGATCCAGCTGCAGGCCGAAATCGCTCATCGCCTTGTTGAGGAAGCCGGCGTGGCGGGCCTCATCGCGGGCCATGTGTGCAAAGCACTCAGCCAGCAACGGGTTCTTCTCTTTGATGCGGCGGCTCAGCTCCTTGTAGAGGAGGAAGCCGGAAAACTCGGAGGTGCAGCTCTGCTCGAGGAACTCCACGAACACGCGGCGGGTCTCGGGATCGAGCTTGTCTGCTGCGCCTTCAAATTCTTCGTTGCGAACGAAGTGGTGGCGGTTGTAGTCCTTGCGGAATTCTTCGCAGATGGCTTCCAGCTCAGCCTCGTTGGGGCTGAGATCCATGGCCGCCATGGCCTCGAAATCCGTGGTGTAGAAGCGCGGGGTGAGGATCGTGTCCTTCACCGGGTCCTTGATGGCCGGCGCGTCGGGTGTGCCGATGGCTGTTGCGGTATCGGGTGTGGCAACGGCTGGAGGCACCATCGGGATGCAACGTGGACGGAAAGTCCATCGTAGGGGGACCTGAGGCGGCGCCGAGGCTCAACTTCACCAGCTGGAACTGAGTGCGGCGCCCTGGCGCTGCCCAGATCGGCCTAGTTGGCTCCCAGCCACTTCTGGCCGTTGAGCCGCTGCACCAGGCGTGACACCAGCAGCGCCAGGGTCATCTTCTTCTCATCGATCAGGAACGACTCCAGCAGGCTTGGCTCAGCGCCGGCCTCAGCCACGGCAATGGTTTTGGCGGAGCTGATCGCATCGCTGGTAAAGCAGAGCCAGAAGCGACGCGCCTGGGGCAGTTCGCCGATCACCATCCAGCAGGGGCTGCCCACCACGGGCATGGCACCCTGCTCAAAGCGCAGCTCACAGCTGGGGCCCCCATAGGCCTCGATCTCCTTGGCGATCGCCGGGATCAACAGGTTGGGAACGAAGTCGGCGAAGGGCTTGTCTTCCGGCGCAGGGGGTTTGGCCGGCTTGGCAGGAGCCGCTTCAGCCGGCTTGCTCTGGGCGGGCTGGGCGGAATCGGTCACCGTCGCTGGCCTCGGGGAAGACGCAGGCGAACTTTAGGGATCACCAGTCCTCGCTGAGCGGTGTGTTCCAGTCGTTGGCATCGCTGGTGGTTGCCGGCTGTGCCGCTGCCGCAGGTGTGCTGGTGGGGGCTGATCCCTTGCGGATCACGCGAAAGGGCACCGACACGGTGGGTGCAGGCTCGCCGGCGCTGCGGGGCGGACCGGCCCAGCTGGTTGCAGGCCGCGGGCTGGCCGCTGGCGGCTCATCCCAGTTGTCGCCGAGGTCGGGTTGCCCGCGTTCCTGGCTATCCGCTGATGCGCTGCGCCGCCGCACCTGACGGCGCGCTGGTGTAGCGGCAGCCTGCCCCTGGAGGGCCAGTGCTGCACCACCTGCGCTCATCGCAGCCCCCAGGCCGCCGGCGGCAGCCAGCCAACCTCCTAGGGGCCAGGCAGGGGAACTCCAGGTGAGCAGGCGCACGCTCACCGCTGGTTTGGGATTGATTGCCGCCACCAGCAGCACCGCCAGCAGTGGGGAGAGCAGCGGGAGCAGCAGGATGCGTTGCAGCACGATTCAGAGGGGCGGGGGCTCAGGGCTGAATCGGGCCGCTCCAGCGCTGCAGATTGCCCAGGTCATAGCCGAGGCAATCGAACACCCTGATCACCAGAAAGTCCACCATCTCTTCGATGCTTTTGGGTTGGTGGTACCAGGCGGGTACCGGCGGAGCAATGCGGGCTCCGGCTTCCGCTAAGGCGGTGAGGTTGCGCAGATGCACCAGGTTCCAGGGTGTCTCGCGCGGGCAGATCACCAGCTGCCGGCCTTCTTTGAGGTGCACATCGGCGCAGCGCTCGAGCAGATCGGTGGCTACGCCTGAGGCGATGCGCCCCACCGCCCCCATGGAGCAGGGCAGGATCACCATCCCGCGGGTGCGGTAGCTGCCGCTGGCGATGCCGGTGGCCTGATCGTTCCAGCGGTGGCAGCGCAGGGATCCGCCGCGGCAGCCCGTGCGCTCCCTCCAGAACTGCTCCTGGGCTTCGGGCTCACTGGGCACGCGCACGCCCAGTTCTGCCTGCCACACGCCGATCGCGCCGCGGCTCACCACCAGCTCCACCCGTTCCTCGGCCTGCAGCAGTAGCTGCAGGGCCCGCTCAGCCAGGGGCTGGGCGCTGGCACCGGAAACCGCCAGAACGATGGGATCGCGGGCTTGAGCGTTGCTCAATCGATCACTCCTCGCCCGCGTCGCCGCTGGACTCGTGATCGTTGTGGGTGTCGTTGTCGCCGTCGGGCACGTATTCCTCGTAGCCCTCCGGCAGCACCACCGCTAGATCGATCTGATGGCGCAGCACATCCACTTTCTGGATGGTCACTTCCACTGCGTCACCGAGCATGTAAGTGCGGCGGTTCTTGCGGCCCACCAGCCGGTTCTGGCGGGAGCGGTACTCGTACCAGTCGTCCTTGAGGGAGCTCACGTGCACCAGGCCCTCCACCTGGGAGGGGGGCACCTCCACGAAGAAGCCGTAGCTCTGCACGCCGCTGATCACGCCGGTGAGGGTCTGACCCACCAGCGGTTCGGCCTGGCGGGCCTGGGCCATCGCTAGGGCATCGGCTTGCAGGTCTGCGGCGAAGCGGCAGCGGCCGTTGAGGCGATGCAACAGCGCTGCGCTGCGGCCCTCCTCCAGCGGCTGGATTTGGCTGGGGGGCATCAGCGGCCAATCGATCAGGCCGTGGCTGCTGTCACCGGCGATGTCGACCCGCGTTTTGTGACGCACCGAGGGCCGGTCTTTGCCTTCGCTCAGCAGCAGGCTCAGCACGTGCTGGTTCCAGAGATCGGCGTAGTGCAGGCCGGGGCAACACCAGGGCGCCAGGGCCACTGCTTCGCCGGCCAGCGCATTGGCACCGGCTTCGTTGCTGAAGGTGACGGGTTTGAGCGGCTCGCGCAGCTGCTGTTGCAGCACCCGGCAGCGATCGCTGCCGGCAAAGGCCTGGGCCAGCTCCTGGGCGGTGGCGTTGCCATCGGCGGAGAGCTCCAAGGGGATCTCCAGGGCCAGGGCCGCCTTGGCGACATCGTTGAGCGCCTCCGCATCGGGGGCAGGGTTCACCGCGAAGATCGCCGGCAGCTCCAGCGCCGCGAGGTGGCGGCCGAGGGCGCGATGGGCGGGCAGCACCAGTTCACGCAGCAAGCCGGAGGGCTCGGTGGCGGGATCGAGCTGCACCAGCCAACCCTGGCGGCTTTCGTCCGGTTCGGGAATAGCCAGATCGGCTAGATCGTCGATGGCGGGCATCGCCAGATCGAGATCAATCGAGCCGCTGGCTAGCCGCTGCTGACGCAGCAGCTGGGCCAGCTCGATCAATTGCTCCAGCAGCGGGAGCTGATCCTTAAGGGCCTTGAGCGCGGCTGGTGTGGTGCGGGCTTTGGGTTTGCGTTCGGCCAGGGCTTGCAGTGCCTTGGCATCCACCAAGGCATCCACCCGAATGGTGCTGCGGCAGAAGCGGTAATGCTCCAGACCGCCTTCCGCGTTGAGCTCCAGCACGACCGAGAGCGCGGCTTCGCTGCTGCCCGGCTTGAAGGCTGCGGCTTTGGTGAGGGGGGCCGGCAGCAGGGGCAGCCAACTGCTGCCGAGGCAGAGCGCTTCGGCTTGCTCACGCAGATGTTGATCGAGCGCGCTGGCAAAACCCACCCGCTCGGCCACGGCAGGGGCGTGCACCCACAGCCTGTGCCCGGTGTCTGTGCTCTCCAGCGACACCGCCGGCAGGATCGGTGCCTCCGCACTGCTCCAGGGCTGCAGCAGCAGGGTGGGCAGTGCCGTGAGGTCGTCTCTGTCTTTGGCCTCGAGGCTCTTGAGCGTGGCCTTGGGGGCGGCGGGCTGCTCGCGCAGGCCGTGCTTGGTGATCAGTAGATCCAGGTCGGCTTCCGGCCCGGCATTCACCGGCAGGCTGCGGGCCACATGCCCCTGGGAGGGCAGCTGGCCGACTGGATAGCGATCCACCTTCACCTCCACCACCGCTTCATCGGCGGGTTTGAGGTATTGGCTGTCGCTGGCGGGTAGCTCGATCGTGGCGAGCAGCCGGTCATCGAGGGGAACAGCGAGCAGGCGCTCGTTTTGTTGCTCCACCTGGGCCAACAGGCTGGTGGTGCTGCGCTCGAGGATGCACTGCACGCCACCTTCAGGTGAGCGCCGCCGGCCGCCCTCGCGGGTGATGCGCACCAGCACCCGATCGCCATTCCAGGCGTGGTTGAGCTGGTTGTCGCGGATGTAAATGTCTTCGCCGCCGTCGTCCCGCAGGGCGAAGCAGAAGCCCTTGCTGCTGCAGCGCAGACGGGCTTCGATCAGCCCCTCATCCTCAACGCGGCTGATGCCGTCTTCCGTTTCCTCGAGCACCCCCACGCGCACCAGGGCGGTGAGAGCGATGCGCAGTTGCTCCTGATCGGCTTTGCTGCCGAGCCCCAGGGCTTTCTCCAGGGCGCTGAGGCTGCGTTGCTCCTGAGCGGGGAGCTGGTCGATCAGGTCGGCGACCGTGAATTTCATGATGTTCAAGGGGCATCGGTGGCCTTGACGCCCCGACGATCTGGGTGCCTGGCTCTGGAGACGGCCAACGCCCCCGGAACTGCACGAACTGTCTCAATCTAAAGGGCGGTCAACCTTCCGGCTCGGACTCTTGGCCGGCTTTGAGCAGCAGGCGGGTGCCGATCACCAGAAACCCCACCGAGGCGGCCAGCTGCAGAGCGTCAGCTGGAATCACGGCCGAGAGGGACCCCCCGGCTCCGGCTCCTAGCAGGCTGGCGAGCACCAAGGCCGCGCTGCTGCCGGCGAACACGGCGCCGCTGCGGCTGGAGGTGCCGCTGATCGTCACGATCGCGAGTTGGGTCTTGTCGCCCAGCTCCGCCAGAAACACCGTGGCGAAGGTGGAGGCCAGAAGCGGCAACTGCATGGTGAGGGAGCTCAGGGGCGGCGGTAATGGTGATCAGGTGAGGGGAAACATGCTCATCGCTGCCTGCCGGCCCAGCCACAGCCCCAGGCCGATCATCAGGATCCCGGCCAAGCGCTCCAGCTGTTGCGGCGGCAGCACGCGGGAGAGCCAGCGGCCCAACAGCACGCCCACCAGGCTGGAGCTGATCAGGGCCAACGAGGCCCCCACGAACACCAGCACCGGCCGGCCTGATTCGGCGGAAAGCAGCAGCGCGGCCAGCTGAGTTTTGTCGCCCAGTTCCGCCAGGAACACTGTGGTGAAGGTGGTGAGAAACACCGCCCCGAAGCTGCCGGCCTTGTCGGCATCGCTGCTGGCCTCGGGGCTGCTGGCGGGCTTGGGCTCGTCGCTGGGTTCGGCCATCGGCTGGGCTGGAGGTGGCGCGGATCTCAGGGAGCCGGCTGACGGATCGCCTGCTCAAATCGCTTCATCACCATGCCACGACCGCCGTGTTCGCAGCGGATCTGCTGGCGGCAGCAGGCGATGGCGAACGCGTTGGCCTCCTCAGCGGCCACTCCAAAGAGGCCCGCCAGGTTTTCAACCCGGCAGAAGAAGGGCCGCTCGTCGTAGATGCGGCAACTGCTGGATCCGGTGTCGTAGTGGATGCACCAGCCATCGGGGCCGACCATCTCGAGGTATTGCTGCTGCTGCTCGGGGCTGAGGGCCTCTAGGGCCTCATTGCGTTCACCCGGATCGAGCCGGCAGCACGACCCGCAACCGCTGATGCAGCGCCACTGCAGCGTTTCGCTCATCGGCCCAGCTGTGACAACCCGTCACAGCAGCTTGCAGCAGCACGCGTTGGGCAGGAGTGCGGACCGTAGGCTGGTGGACGAACGTTCAGCCTGCAGAGCCGCTCACCCATGGGAATCGATTTCCATCTGATCGCCAACTTTGCGGCCCTTTTCCTGATCACGATTGCTGGCCCCGCCGTGATCTTCATCCTCTTCTACCGCCGCGGCGCCCTCTGATTCGCGCTCATTGATCGCGTCACTCGCAGACCCCAGGTTCCCCACGGAACCTGGGTTTTTTTGTTGCAACAGCGCTATGCCGCTAGCCCCATTGCCATGGCGGCGTCTTGCAACAGGGCCTGCACGTAGGGGTGGGAGCCGCTGGGGTGGTCGCTGCTGACCCTGCAGCCGCCCGCCCGATCCGGCTGGCCCCGCAGCTCTTCACCGGCGGCATTGCGGATCACCAGCGCGTCGCCGTCGCGGCTCACCCAGTAGTGGCGGTTGCAGCGCTCCAGCATCAGGCCATTGCCAGAGCTGGCGCGCAGGGCAGCGATCTCAAGCTGTAGTTGTTCGGTGCCATTCCAGCGGTTGAGCCGCAGCTGGAAGGCCACATCCACCTCAGCTGGCAGGTTCTCCTCGCTGCCCCAACGCCAGGCGATGGCGCGCATCGAAGCGTCGCCCTGGCGCAGGGTGAGCTGCAGATGACCGCCGCGCAGCAGCCGCTGTTGGCTGATGCGGCAGCGGCTGCTCCAGAACAGCGGGGCGGGGTGTCCACTGCCGAAGGGTTCGAGCCGCTGCAATTGCTGCCAGAACTGCGTGGTCAGCTCATGGAGCTGCACCAGGGCCTCTGGCTCCACCACGCGCAGGCCGCCCTGCTGCTTCAGCCAGGTGTCGGCACGTGCATTCAAGCGTTCATGCAGGGCCGTGATCTGCTCGGCCCGCACCGTGAAGCCACCGGCGGCCGGGTGCCCGCCATGCCGTTCCAGCAGATCACTGCAGGCCTGCAGCGCTGCATCCACTGCGAAGCCCCGTGGGGCCCGTACGGAGGCCCGGAGCCGGCCATCCCCCTCGGAAGCGAGCAGTGCCACCGGTAGCCCGAAGGCCTCCACCAGCCGCGCCGCCACGATCCCGATCACGCCGTGATGCCAATGGCTCTGGGCGAGTAGAAGGAAGGGGCTGCGCTGATCGCCGTCCGCCTCCACCAGTGCCCGCGCCTCCGCTTCGATGGCATCGCAGAGGTCGCGGCGTTGGCGGTTGAGCTGCTCGCACTGCCGCGCCAGCTCCAGGGCTTCGTCTTCATCGGCGGTAGTGAGCAGATCCACCACCAATTGCGGGTCCCCGAGGCGTCCGACGGCGTTGATGCGCGGTGCGATCTGAAAGCCCACCGCCCCGGCATCCACCGGCGCATCGTCCAAGCCGGCCACCTGCTGCAGCGCCTGCAGACCGGCCAGGCCGCTGCGTTTGAGCGCCGGCAGGCCATCGATCAACCAGCGCCGGTTCACTCCCTGCAGCGGAGCCATGTCGGCGATGGTGCCGATGCAGAAGAGGTCGCGGGCCATGGCCAGCCCCTGCTCGGAGCGGCAGTTGCGGGCCAGGGCCATGGCCAGCACGTAGGCCAGCCCCACCCCCGCAAGCCCCCTGTACGGCGAGTGCTCCGGGGTGCAGGCGGGGTGAAGCAAGGCCAGCAAAGGCGGCAGCTCCTCCGGCAGGGTGTGGTGGTCGGTCACCACCACGTCCATCTCCAGCTGTTGGGCCCGCAGCAAGGCCTCGCGGGCGGCCACACCGTTGTCCACGGTGACGAGCAGGCGGACTCCGTCGGCGGCCAGCCGCTCCACCATGCCGCTATTGAGGCCGTAGCCGTCATCGAGGCGGCTGGGGATCTCCGCTTGCGGTTGCGCGCCCAGGTGGCGCAGAACACCCACCAGCAGAGCGGTGCTGGTCATGCCGTCGGCGTCGTAATCGCCGCAGATGGCCAGGCGCTCGCCCTGTTTGCAGGCCTGGCGCAACCGCTGCACCGCTTTGCCTAGATCTGGGAAATGGCGGCGTGGATCCGGCGCGGGGGCCGGATTGAGCAAGGCCTCGATCGCCGCGCTGTCGCTGTAGCCGCGGCGTTGCAGCACCGCCAGCAGCGGATCACACAAGCCGGTGGCTTGCAGCTCGGGATTGATCTGAACTGGAGCCGGACATTGCCAGCGCTGCTCGGAGGGAAGTGGGAGCAACACCAAGGGTTCAGACCTTCTCCATTGTGCGGGGCGCTGCCGCCCCGGCCACAGGCTTGGGCTGGGTTTGACCCACTCTTTAGCCTGCAGGCCCGATGCTGCTGCAGATGGTGAGCGGGCCTTCCGCGCTGCTTTGGGATGTGGATGGCACCCTCGCCGAAACGGAGCTGGATGGGCATCGCCTCGCCTTCAACCGCGCCTTTGCGGAAGCCGGCCTGCGCTGGCAGTGGGATGTGGCCTTGTATCAGCAGTTGGTCCGCATCAGCGGTGGCCGCGAGCGCATCAGTGCTTTTCTGGCCGAGGTGGAAGGGGCCGTGCCCGATCCCGAGCGGGTGGAGCGGCTGCAGCTGGCGAAGCAACGGCAATACAACGCGCTGGTGGAGCAGGGCGCCCTGCGCTTACGCCCCGGGGTGGAGCGCCTGATCCGCAGTGCCCGCGAGGCGGGCCTGGCCCAGGCGATCGTGACCACCAGCAGCCGCCAGGCTGTTCAGGCCCTGCTGGACCGGTTACTGCCGGATCACGCCGACTGTTTTGGCCTCTGGGTGTGCGGTGAGGATGTGCCGCGCAAAAAGCCTGATCCGGCCGCCTATGCCTTGGCGTTGGAGCGGTTGGGTCTACCAGCCAAAGGTGCGATCGCGCTGGAAGATTCCGGGAATGGCGTTGCCGCTGCCGCGGGGGCTGGTCTCACCACGGTGGTGACCCGCAGTGGTTCCAGTGCCACCGAGGCGCCCGATGCCTTTATGGCTGCGGCTGTTGTGTTGGACCACCTGGGGGATCCAGAACTACCGAACTGCGTGCAGCGCGGCCCCGCTTGCCCCCAGGGCCAGGTCACGCTCTCCTATTTGCAGCAGCTGCTGCCGGCCTGATGACGCTCCCGCTTCAGCGCACCCGCTTTGATGGCCTGCAGCGCCGGCTGGGTGGCCTGCTGCTTGGCGGTTTCCGGGGCAGTTGGCGGCGGCGCAGCCTGGCGGTGCTGGCCCTGCTGCTCGGCTTCTATGCCGGTGAAAACTTCACAGCGCTGTGGCTCGAGCGGGTGGGCCAGCGGCCGGTGGTGGTGCTGTTGCTGGTGGTGCTGCTGGAGCTGGTGGTGCGTCTGCGCACCCGGTTGGTGGGAGAGCGGCCTGGGCTCGGCTGGATCCTGATCGACAACCTGCGCCTGGGTGTGGTGTACGCCGTGGTGCTGGAAGCGTTCAAGCTCGGCTCATGAGCCTGGAGGATGCCCTGCTGGCCTGGTGCCAACAGGAAACCCGCAGCGGCCGCCGGCCGGTGATCGGCCTGAACGGCCCGGTGGGTGCAGGCAAGAGCACCCTGGCCCGCAGCCTGCAGCAGCGCTTTGCGGCCGCCGATCTGCAGTTGGCGGTGGCCTCCATCGATGACGCCTATCTGCCCTGGCAGCAGCGGCTGGAGGCCATGGCGGGCAACCCCTATGGCGTGAACCGCGTTCCGCCCGGCAGCCACGATCCTGCGGCGCTGCTGGCGGGCATTCGCCCTTGGCGGAGCGGCGCCACCCAGCAGCTCGAGCTGCCCCGCTTCAATAAAACCCTGCGAGATGGTCAGGGGGATCGCGTCGCTCCCTGGTGTGGCGCGGCCGATGCGCTGCTGCTGGAGGGCTGGATGCTGGGCTGTCGGCCACTGCCCGAGCTGCAGCTCTCGACTAGCGCTGTGGAGGACATCCAGCACGACCTCAACCCAGCCGAGCTGATCTGGTTGCACCGCTGCAACCAAGCCCTGGAGGCGTATCAACCGCTCTGGCAGGAGCTGGATCAGCTGCTGATGCTGTGGCCGAGCGATTGGCGATGGCCGCGGCGCTGGCGCCTGCAAGCGGAAGCGCGGCAACGCCGCGGCGGCGGAGGTTGGATGCCCGCAGCGGACCTCGACCGTCTGGTGAAGGCCACGCTGCGATCGCTACCGCCGGGTCTCTATCAGCGCCCGGTTTTGGCTCAGGCCAACGGTGTACGGGTGCTGGACAGCCGCAGACGGTGTGTTTGGGAGGGCAGCGGTACCGCTGCCCTGGAGCGCTGGGCTCAGCCCTGCTCGGTCTCGTCCTCAGCCACGGGGTAGACGAAGCCCTGAGCGCGGCCGCTCAGCACGGCCTTACCGATCGACAGGGCCTTTTGGGCAGCAATGGCAGCCTTGCCCTTCCAGGTGGCGTGGCGCTGGTTGCGCTTGCCCTTGGACGTTTTCTTCTTGGGAACAGCCATCCCGCGTAATTCCAGCCAAACCAAGAGTTTCCATTGCCGCCTTCCCTTTCGTCAAATCGCTAAGCTCAAATCCAAGATTCAGATCGGTGTGAGCAGCAGCGTTTCCTCTGATCTGCCGGCGAATTTGGGCCTGGTGCGAGCACCGCAGCCCAGTTACACCCAGCTGCTGCAACAGCTGCGTGCTGGAACGGTGAAGGAGTTATTGCTCTCTCCCGGTCAGCGGCAAGTGAAGGTCACCTATGCCGATGGCAAACAGGTGACGGTTCCGGTGTTCAGCAACGATCAACTGTTGCTGCGCACGGCTCAAGAGGCGAAGGTTCCGCTCACTGTGCGCGATGACCGCCAGGACCAGGCCACTGCCAGCCTGGTGTCGAACGGCTTGCTGCTGTTGCTGCTGTTTGGCGGCCTGGCTTTGCTGTTGCGTCGCTCTGCCCAGGTGGCCAACCGCGCCATGGGCTTTGGCCGCAGTAAGGCGCGCATGGCCCAAAGCGAAGCCGCGGTGGCGGTGCGCTTTGAGGATGTGGCTGGGATTCAGGAGGCGAAAGAAGAACTCCAGGAGGTAGTGGCCTTCTTGAAGGAGCCGGAGCGCTTCACCGCTGTGGGCGCCCGCATTCCAAAAGGCGTGCTGCTGGTGGGGCCTCCGGGCACGGGCAAAACCCTCCTCGCCAAGGCGATCGCTGGGGAAGCGGGGGTGCCGTTCTTTTCCATGGCCGCTTCTGAATTCGTGGAGCTGTTTGTGGGCGTGGGCGCCAGCCGCGTGCGCGATCTGTTCCGCCAGGCCAAAGAAAAGGCTCCCTGCATCGTGTTCATCGATGAGATTGATGCGGTGGGCCGCCAACGCGGCGCTGGCATCGGCGGCGGCAACGATGAGCGGGAGCAAACGCTTAACCAGCTGCTCACGGAGATGGATGGCTTCGCCGAAAACTCCGGCGTGATCCTGCTGGCGGCCACCAACCGCCCGGATGTGCTCGATGCGGCCTTGATGCGGCCCGGCCGTTTCGACCGCCGCATTCATGTGGACCTACCCGATCGGCGCGGGCGCGAGGCGATCTTGGCGGTGCATGCCCGCTCCAGACCGCTCGATCCGGAGGTGTCGCTGGCCGACTGGGCCAGCCGCACCCCGGGGTTCTCTGGAGCCGATCTCTCCAACTTGCTCAATGAAGCGGCCATCCTCACGGCCCGGCGCGAGCGCAGCTGCATTGATGACGCGGCCATTGGCGATGCTCTCGAGCGCATCACCATGGGCCTCACCGCAGCTCCCCTGCAGGACAGCGCCAAGAAGCGCCTGATCGCTTATCACGAGATTGGCCATGCCCTGCTCACCACCTTGCTGCCCGCCGCCGATCGGCTCGACAAGGTCACCTTGCTGCCGCGGGCCGGTGGCGTAGGCGGCTTTGCCCGCACGATGCCGGATGAAGACGTGCTCGATTCCGGGTTAATCAGCAAGGCCTACCTGCAGGCTCGCCTCGTTGTGGCGATGGGTGGTCGTGCGGCCGAACTGGTGGTGTTTGGCCCGAGCGAGGTCACCCAGGGTGCTGCGGGGGATCTGGAGATGGTGAGCCGCATTGGCCGCGAGATGGTCACCCGCTACGGCTTCTCCTCTCTGGGGCCCGTGTCACTGGAAGGGGAGGGGCATGAGGTGTTTCTCGGCCGCGACTGGCTGCGTTCCGAACCGCACTACTCCCAGGAAACAGGCAGCCGCATTGATGCGCAGGTGCACCAGCTAGCCCGGGCTTCACTGGATCAAGCCGTGGCTCTGCTAGAGCCCCGCCGCGAGCTGATGGACGTGCTGGTGGATCTGTTGATTCAACGCGAAACGATTGAGGGCGCTGAATTCACCGCCCTCGTCGAACAACATGAGGAGCGCCGGAGCGAAGCGGCAGTGGCCTAGACGAAACGGATGTCGAGGCTGCGCAGGTAGGTGTGCAGGCCAGCGTCCTGAATTGGCAGCAGCCAGGCCGGTTCGCCGCTCTCGTTCACGTGGGAGTGCCAGTGGCCTGGAGGGGTGATGAATGCACCGCCGCTCTGCCAGTCGAGGCGGCGGGGGTTGCGGATGCTGCCGTCGCTGTTGAGCTCGGTGCCCACCAGGGTGTACACCCCGGGCTGGCAGTTGATGATCAGATCGAGGGCAACCGATTGATGCCGGTGTGGGGCCTGCGTGGCTCCGGCGGGCACGATCCCGAACATCGCCCAGAGCACATGGGTCACGGTGCGGGTGCTGGGCAGGTCGCGGTTGGCCAGCAGCAGGCTGACGCGGTTGCTGCTGCTGCTGCCCGGTTGGCGCGCAAGCTCCTCCAGCTCGGCTTGCATCCAGGCAGCGCTGTAGTGGGTGGGCTCAAACCGTGGAGCGGATGGGCTCACTCCCAGATAGCTGAGCAGAGGCCCGTCGTGCACCCAGTACAACACGCTGGTGCTGCTGGCTTCCAGCAGGGGAGTGCCGCCGGCGGGCAAGACAAACAGATCGCCCTGCTGCCAGTGGATCTCTGCATCCGTGGGGCTGCTGCAATCGGCCGGGCGCACCCGGCACACGCCGCTGCCTGAGAGCACAAAGAACAGCGAGCTGGTGACTTCCGCCGCGGCGCGCAAGCCTTCGCCAGCCTCAATGCGGATGAAATGAGCGGCGAGAGCGGGGCTGGTGGCCGGGCCTTGCACCCCCAACTCGGCGCTCAGATCGAGCGGAAGGATGCCGGTGGGGCCCTGCTGATGTAGCTCAGGTCCCCAGCTGCGGTAGGGGATCGGATCAGTGAGCCCAGGCCGCACCGGGTTGGCCGCCTGCCGGTAATCGAACAGCAGAGCCTTGCTGGCAGCGGGCTCGTCGTGACGCTTGCGCTCGGGGGCCTGGGTCATGGAACCACTGTTGCGGATCAGCCGCCGGCAACGGCGGGAACGATGCTCACCTCATCACCGTCCTTGAGGGCGGTGGTCTGGTTGTCGAGGAAACGGATGTCCTCGCTGTTCACATACACGTTGAGGAAGCGGCGCAGCTTGCCGGCTTCATCGCACAAGCGGCCCTTGAGGCCGGGGTAGCGACCGTCGAGGGCGTCGATCAGGCTGTCCACGCTGCTGGCGTCGAGCTCAACGCTGGCTTCGTCGTTGGTGAACTTCTGCAGGGGGGTGGGGATCAGAACCTGAACGGGCATGGTCGGGAGAGGGAGGAGGCGGAGAACGGAAGGGGGTTGAGGATCAGACGGCTTGTTCGGCTTGGGCCTGCTGCCACGCAGCGTTGAAGCTGTCGAGCTGGGCTTCGATCGTGTAGGGCTTGCCGATGTGATCCACCACAGCCTCAGTGGTCTTGAGGCCGTTGCCGGTGATGTAGGCCACGGTGCGCTCTTCGGGGTTGATCTTGCCCTGCTCCACCAGCTTCTTGAGCACGGCAATCGTGGTGCCACCGGCGGTTTCGGTGAACACGCCCTCGGTTTCAGCCAGGAGCTTGATGCCGTCGATGATTTCGGCATCGGTCACATCGGCGATGCTGCCGCCGGTGCGATTGGCGATGTCGATGGCGTAGGGGCCGTCGGCGGGATTGCCGATCGCGATCGACTTGGCAATCGTGTTGGGCTTCACCGGGGTGATGAAGTCGCGGCCTTCGCGGAAGGCGGTGGCGATGGGATTGCAGCCTTCAGCCTGCGCACCGCTGAAGCGCACAGCCTTCTCCTCCACTAGGCCGCACTTGATGAACTCATCAAAGCCCTTGCGGATCTTGGTGAACAGGGAACCGGAGGCCAGGGGCGCCACGATGTGGTCGGGCAGTTCCCAGCCCAGCTGCTCGATCACCTCGTAGCCGAGGGTCTTGGAGCCTTCGGAGTAGTAGGGGCGCAGGTTGATGTTCACGAAGCCCCAGCCATAGGTGTTGGCCACTTCCGAGCACAGGCGATTCACCTGGTCGTAGTTGCCCTTCACCGCCATCAAGGTGGGGTTGTAGATCAGGGTGCCGAGCACCTTGCCCAGCTCCAGATCGCTGGGGATGAACACGCAGCAGTCGAGGCCGGCGTGGGCGGCGATGGCGGCGGTGGAGTTGGCGAGGTTGCCGGTGGAGGCGCAGCTCACCGTTTTGAAGCCGAGCTCGCGGGCGCGGGTGAGGGCCACGCTCACCACGCGGTCTTTGAAGGAGAGCGTCGGCATGTTCACGCCGTCGTTCTTGATGTAGAGGCTCTTCAGCCCCAGACGCTTGGCCAGGTTGTTGGCCTTGAGCAGTGGGGTGAAGCCAGTGCCCACGTCGATCGGATCGCCGGCGATCGGCAGGAATTCGCGGTAGCGCCAGATCGAGGCGGGGCCGGCTTCGATCGTGGCGCGGCTGACGCGGCTCTTGATCGCCTCGTAGTCGTAGACCACCTCCAACGGACCGAAGCACACGTCTTCACAGACGTGGCGGGCGCCGGCTTCGTAGGGCTGGCCGCACTCCTTGCAGCGCAGGCCCGTGAAGGTGGGGCCAGCGGTGGAGAGGGAAAGGGTCGCCGTCACGATCACGTCGTTGAGGTGAATGGAAGCTAGCAGCGCTGTTTGTACTGCTGATTAATACCCGACTCTGAGGATCGGGTATCGGGAGCTCTTCGCTTGTCCCTTGCGGCCGTCTTGACCGGCTCTCGGCGCTGCCTAGCCTCAGGCAGTGCTCGGTTCACTCCTTGCGGCTTTCCGTTGATGCCCTGAAGCGGGGTCTGCGCTGGCTGGGTTGGCTGGCCATCGGCCTGGGCCTGTTGGTGCTGGTGCCGCGCTTGGTGATCGAGGCGCAGTGGTTCGGTCAGTTTCAGAGCCAGTCAGTGGTGCTGCGCCGCTGGCTGTTTCAGTTGCTGGCCTTCGCGCTGGTGTTTGGCCTCGGGGTACCCCTGCAGCTGCAGCAGCTGCAGCGCTGCTGGCTGCTGCGCCAACAGGTCACCCGCAAAACGCTTCCCGCCTCGCCGCTGGTACCGCTGGGCCCACCGCTGCTGGTGGCCCTGTTTGTCGGCCTGCTGTTGCTGCTGGCCGGCGGGCTTACGTATTTGATGGTGCAGGCCGGCGATCTGATCGCTGCACCGTTCAGCGGCGATGTGATCACCGGGATTCCGGTGTTGGCGGATTTGCCACCGTTGTTGTTCATCGGGCTGGGAGCGGCACTGCTGCCGCTGCTGTTGCTCTGGCCCTACACCAGCCTGCGGGTGGCCCTGGCAGCTGCTTTAGCGGGTTCGGCCACGGCGGTGGCTCGCGGGTGGAGCCTCTGGTTACCGGCGCTTTTGGCGGTGCCCTTCGGTGAACCGGATCCCCTCACGGGCTTTGATCTCAGTTTCACGGTGTTGCGCCTACCGGCCCTGCATCTGCTGGTGAGCGTGGTGCTGGTGCAAGGGCTGGTGGGGTTAGCCGGCTGCCTCTGGCTCACCTTCAGTGAAGGCAACAGTCTTTCGGAGTTGCGCTTTCCCGGCCTGAGCCGCGAGCAGCAGCGGGTGCTGCAGCCGCAGCTGGCGGTGCTGGCACTGATGGCTTCCCTGAGCAATGCTCTGGCGCCGTTCGATTTGATGCTGCACGGCAGCGGTGTGGCTGCTGGGGCTGGTTTTGTTGATCTGCACGTGCGGCTGCCTCTGCGCCTGCTGCTCGCGCTGCTGCTGCTGCTCACTGGCGTTGGCCTGTTGGTGCCGATTCCGCGCCGCTGGTTGAGGCGCGGGGCACTGCTTCCGCTGCTCTCCACCACCGTGCTGGTGCCCTTTGCGGAATGGGTGGTGGCGCCTGTGGTGCAGCGCATCTGGGTGCAGCCGCGGGAGCTGGCGCTGGAAACCCCCTACCTGCGCCGCACCATCGATGCCACGCGCCGTGCCTTTGGCCTGGAGGCTGTGCGGAGCGTGGATCTGGCGCCGCGTCAGCAGCTCACACCCGAGGATCTCCAATCGGCTCCGGGCACCCTCGCCAATGTGCGCCTGTGGGATAGCGGCCCGCTACTCGAGGCGAATCGTCAGCTGCAGCAGCTGCGGCTCTATTACCGCTTTCCCTCGGCAGCGGTGGATCGCTACCCCTTAAACGCTGATCCTGAGCGCCAGGGCAAGCAGCAGGTGCTGATCGCGGCCCGCGAGCTCGACACCTCAGCCCTGGCGAAGAACTCCCGCACCTGGCTGAACCGCCACCTGGTGTTCACCCACGGCTACGGCTTCACCGTATCCACGGTGAATGCCTCAGGCCCCGACGGGCTGCCCCTCTACTTCGTGAAAGACCTGGGCCGCAGCGGCAAGGTGCAGGGCATCCCCCAGCTGGGCATCAGCGATGCCCAGGCGCAGCAGGCCCTGCCGGTGGGTCGCCCCAAGCTCTATTTCGCCTCCGACCGCGCGCCCTACGCGATTGCCCCCACCCAGGTGCGGGAATTCGATTACCCCGAGGGTGATCTCAACGTTTATTCCCACTACGACGGCCAGGCCGGGGTGCCGATCCATGGCCCCATCGACCGCGTGATGGCGGCCATCTACCTCTGGGAACCAAGGCTGCTGTTCACCGGCTCCCTCACCCCAGACTCCCGCCTGTTGATGCGCCGCCAGGTGAATCAGCGGCTTGCAGCCCTGGCCCCCTTCCTGCGTTTCGAGAGCAAGCCCTACCTGGTCACCGCCCGGGTGAATAGCGAGCCGGGTTTCAAGAACGATCACCACCAGTACTGGCTGCTGGATGGTTTCACGGTGAGCCGCAGCTATCCCTATTCCGATCCCAACCCAAGCGGTATTCGCTATTTCCGCAACCCGGTGAAGGCGGTGGTGGATGCCTACAACGGCCACGTGTGGCTCTACGTGAGTGATCCCACCGACCCGGTGTTGCGCACCTGGAAACGCGCCTTCCCTGATTTGTTTAAACCGCTCTCGGCGATGCCGCCGGAGCTGCTGGCTCATATCCAGGTGCCCCAGAGCCAGTTCCAGGTGCAGGCGGAGCGGTTGCTTCGCTACCACGTCACCGACGTGCGCACCTTCTACAACGGCGACGACGTGTGGGCGATCCCCCAGGAGATCTACGGGAGCAGCACCACGCCGGTGCGTCCGTATCACGTGACGATGCAGCTGCCCGGCGAGTCGCGGCCGGAGTTCGTGCTGCTGCTTCCCTTCACACCGTTGCGCCGCGCCAATATGGTGGGTTGGTTGGCCGCCCGCAACGACACCCCGCATTACGGCGAGCTGTTGCTGGCCCGCTTCCCGCAGCAACGCCTGCTGCTGGGCCCGCAGCAGGTGTCGGCGCTGATCGAGCAGGACCCGGCCATCAGCTATCAGTTCGGCCTCTGGAACCGCGACGGTTCGAAGCTGATCCGCGGCAATCTGCTGGTGATGCCCGTGGGCAAAGGTTTGCTCTACGTCGAGCCGATCTACCTGCAGAGCACCAACAACGCCCTGCCCACCTTGGTGCGGGTGGTGGTCACCGATGGCCGCCGCTTCGTGATGGAGCGCAATCTCGATTCAGCGCTACAGGAGCTGGTGTCAGCTCAACCACGCCCGCTGCCTCAGGCGCTCACCCTGCCGGAGCCCGGAGCTGCTCCTGCCTTCCAGCCATGAAAAAGGGGGCCCTTGGCCCCCGGGTGATCAGTGATCAGACGTGAGTGGTGCGATCAGGCAGCCACGGCGGTCTTGGGGTCGAGTTCGCCCTTGGCGTACAGACCGGCGTAGTAGTTGATGTCGCGCTGCTTGATCTTGCTGGCGTTGCCGGCGCACCAGAACTGCTGGTAACGATCCAGGCACACCTGCTTCATGTAGGCCCGGGCGGGCTTGTTGAAGTGGCGGGGATCGAAGTTGGCGGGATCCTTGGCAGCGGCTTCACGCACAGCGGCGGTGAAGGCGAGGCGGTTGTCGGTGTCGATGTTCACCTTGCGCACGCCGTTGCGGATGCCTTCCTGGATTTCTTCCACGGGCACGCCGTAGGTCTCAGGAATGGCACCGCCGTACTTGTTGATCATGTCCAGCCACTCCTGGGGCACCGAGGAGGAGCCGTGCATCACCAGGTGGGTGTTGGGGATGGCCTTGTGGATCTCAGCGATGCGGCTGATGGCCAGCACTTCACCGGTGGGCTTACGGGTGAACTTGTAGGCGCCGTGGCTGGTGCCAATGGCGATGGCCAGGGCGTCCACCTTGGTCTTGGCCACGAAGTCGGCGGCCTCGGCGGGATCGGTCAGCAGCTGGCTGTGGTCGAGCTTGCCCTCGAAACCGTGGCCGTCTTCGGCTTCGCCCATGCCGGTTTCCAGGGAGCCCAGGCAGCCCAGCTCACCTTCCACGCTCACGCCGATGGCGTGGGCCACATCCACCACTTCCTTGGTCACAGCCACGTTGTACTCGTAGCTGGCGGGGGTCTTGGCGTCGGCCATCAGGGAGCCGTCCATCATCACCGAGGTGAAGCCGTTGGCGGCAGCACCGAAGCAGGTGGCGGGGCTGTTGCCGTGGTCCTGGTGCATCACCACCGGGATGTCCGGATAGGTTTCCACGGCAGCCAGGATCAGGTGGCGCAGGAAGTTCTCACCGGCGTACTGACGGGCGCCGCGGGAGGCCTGCAGGATCACCGGGGAGTCGGTCTCGTAGGCCGCCTCCATGATCGACTGCACCTGCTCCAGGTTGTTCACGTTGAAAGCAGGGATGCCGTAGCCGTTTTCAGCGGCGTGGTCGAGCAGCAGCCGAAGCGGGACGAGCGCCATGGGGACACCGGGAGAGTGAATGCGGGCGATCCTAACTGGCGCCTTTTGCGTCTAAATCGCCTGGCGCATGCCGCTGTCGGCTGCCTGCAAAGCCCGGTCGCAGATCAGCTGGCTGTGCACGGCCTCCGAGAGCCCCGGCCGTATGGGCCGGCCCTCCAGTGCTGCTTCGGCCCACCACTCGATCAGCCGGCGCACGGGTGCAACACGGCCATCGGGCCAGGTGTGGCTGAAGGCCAGCTGCGGATCGGGGGGCAGCTCCTCCAGCGGACCACCCTGCGTGGAGCGCCAGAGCTGGAAGCCATGCACATAGTCGCTCTGGTTGCTGGAGCCGAGCACCAGCGTTCCTTCGCTGCCGTACACCTCGATCCAGTAGCCGCGGCCCGGTCGGGTCACGGAGGCCAGGCTCACCTGAGCCGGCAGCGTGTGGCCTTCGGCTGTTTCCAGCTCCAGCTGCAGCAGCGCAATGTCTTCGGCGTCCACCGCCGCCAAACGGCCACTGCCATCGGCGAGGGGGCGATGGGGGATGGCCATGCTGCGCAGGCAGCTCACCTGCCGCGCAGGACCCAGTAGCCAGTGCAGGGTGTCGAAGGCGTGGGTGCCCAGGGATCCCAGTACCCCACCGCCGGCGGCTCGTTGGGAATACCAGTTCCAGGGGCGGCTGGCATCGGCGCGGCTGCCCATCAGCCAATCGAGCTTGATCAGCCAGGGCGTGCCGATGCTGTTTTGCCGTAGCAGTGCAGCCAACTGCATGAAGGCCGGCACGGCGCGGTATTCGAAATCCACCGCCACGCTCACCCCGGCGCTGAGGGCCTGGCGCTGCAGCTCCTCGATCTGGCTGGCCTCCAGGGCCACCGGTTTCTCCAGCAGCAGGTGCTTGCCAGCGGCAATCGCGGCCTGGGCCAGGGCGAAGCGCGGCTCCGGCGGTGTGGCGATCACCAGCGCGTCCACGCGGGGATCGGCCAAGAGTGCTTCAAAGCTGCTGAATCCCGGCAAGCCGCTGGCGGCGCAGGCTTGCTCGAGCCGCTCCGGCCTGTGATGCCATAGGGCCACAGGCTGCGTGAGAGGGCAGTCTTGCAGGGCCGGCAGGTGCACCTTCTCGCCGAATCCAAGGCCCACGAGGGCCACGCCGAGGGAACGCTGCGAGGAGTGGGCTGCCGTCACGGGCGGTTGATCACGCCTCAGAAGCCTGCCAGGAGGGTTCCCCCAGCGGCGCAGGCCTCGGTGATGGTGGAGCTGATCAGATCGTCACCGCTGGCGGCCTGCCACTGACTGCCCCACTGCGGAATGCCGTTGATCGAGGTGTCGCGGTAGAGGTTCTGGCCGCAGTCGATCTCCATCACGTAGAGATCACTGGCCGGCGGGCGCGGTTCACTGCCATCGGCATTGCGGGGCTGGTCAGCCGGCGGTGCCGGCTGAAAGCGGCTGAGCACCGTGAGGTTGCCGTTGCGGTTCACCCGCAGGCTGCCGGCATCCCACCACTGCCGGCCGTCAGCGTTGGCCGGCACTTCATGCCAATCCACCGGTCCTGCCCAGGCCGGTGCGCTCCCGAGCGCGCTGATGCCGACCACAAGCAGCAGGGCGCCAAGAACGCAGGCCAAGGCACGCCTCATGCTCATGCGGCCACAGCCTTGGTGACGCCGTGCATGCGCAGCAGGCTCACCAGGGTGCTGCGCAATTTGGTGCGGGGCACGATGTGATCCACGAAGCCGTGGTCGCGCAGGTATTCGGCGGTTTGGAAGTCGTCGGGCAGCTTCTCGCGCAGGGTTTGCTCGATCACGCGCCGGCCGGCGAAGCCAATCAGCGCCTTGGGTTCCGCCAGGATCAGATCGCCGAGCATGGCGAAGCTGGCCGTCACACCACCGGTGGTGGGGTGAGTGAGCAGGGGCATGTAGAGCAGTTCAGCCTGACGGTGGCGCTCCAGAGCACCAGAGATCTTGGCCATCTGCATCAGCGAGAGCATGCCCTCCTGCATGCGGGCGCCGCCGGAGGCGCACACGATCAGCACTGGATAGCGGCGGGCGGTGGCCTCCTCGATCAGGCGGGCCAGCTTCTCGCCCACCACCGAGCCCATCGAGCCGCCCATGAAGCGGAAATCCATCACGCCCAGGGCAAGGGGCAAGCCCTCCACCCGGCAGAGCCCAGTGATCACGCCATCCTTGAGGCCGGTGCTGCGCTGGGTATCGCGAATGCGATCGGCATAGCTGCGCCGATCCTTGAAGGCCAGCGGATCGGTGGGGCTCAGATCGCTATCGAGAGCCTCAAAGCTGCCTTCATCAGCAATCAGGCCAATGCGCTCTTCACTGAAGATGCGGTGGTGATAGCCGCAGCCGCCGCACACGCTGGCGTTGGCGGCCAGGTCCTTGCGATACACCACCAGCCCGCACTCGGGGCATTTGCTCCAGAGGCCGTCGTCCTCGTTGACCTCCTGGGCCACACGCACGGCTGGAGCGGTTTTGCGGCGATCGGCGAACCAGTCGAACAGCGACATCGAGCCAGCGGTGTCCGCAACTACACGTCAGTCCATTAAAGGGCGCCCCAGCCCAGCCAGAGGCTGAAGCGTTGCAGCCAGAAGCTGTTGCCGGCGCACCACACCGCCAGCCCCCCTGCGGCAAGGAAGGGGCCGAAGGGGAAAGGCTGGCCGCGCTTAAGGCGGCCGCTCACCAGGCCGATCACCCCCAGTAGGGCACCGCCAAATACCGAGAGCATCACCGTGAGGCCCAGCCCGGTGAGGCCGAGCCAGGCGCCGAGCATCGCCGCCAGCTTCGCGTCACCCAGGCCAAGGGCCGGTTTGCCAAGCAGCTTCTGGGCAATAGCACTGGTGGCTTCAAAGCCCAGCAGTCCTGCGCTGGCCGCCAGCAGGTGCCACAGCATCAGGCTTCGGCCGGGAACATCCCCTTGGCTGAAGCCGGCAATCGCGCTCACCGCCAGTCCCAGCACCACCCCCCAGCGGCACAGCGGCTCCGGCAGCCACAGCTGATCGAGATCGATCAACACCATCGGCAGCAACAGGCTGATCAGCAGCCAGCCCGCCAGCACCACCAGCCAGGCGGGTGAGCCCGGCAGGCTGGAGCCAGCCGCACTCACAACCTCGGGAGCTGCGGCGGCGGCCACGAACAAGCCTGCGCAGAGCAGCTCCACCGCTGGATAGCGCACCGCAATGGCGCTGCCGCAGTGGCGACAACGCCCGCGCAGCAGCAGCCAACTGAGCACCGGCACGTTCTCGAACCAGCGCAGCGTGGTGCCGCAGTGCGGGCAATGGCTGCGGGGCCGCACCACCGATTCCTGCCTGGGCAGGCGCCAGGCCACCACATTGAGGAAGCTGCCGATGCAGGCCCCCAGTAAGGCGGCGAGTAGGGCGAGCTCAGGAGAGAGGGGAGGCTGCATCAGCCGCGCAGAGGGGATCGTGAGGAGCGGCTGCGCCCACTGCGGCCGCGCACCAGCTCCAGCGGTATGAATTGTTCCTCAGGCAGCAACACCGGCAACTCGAACACCACGCGGCCCTGACCACCTGGGGCTTGGGCGATCACCACACCCAGAGGATCGGGATGGGTGGGCGAGCATTCGAGGAAGTGGAAATAAATCCTTCGGGCTGAGGCAATCACCTCGGCACTGTTGATGCGATCCCAACGCGGTTGCGGCGTCAGCGGCTGCACAGAAGAACCCACCGCCCCCCGGATCACAAAGGATGGGGAGGCCAGTGGGTTGTTGCGCCGGGGAACCCCGGTGCGATCGGGCTGAGGAGCAACCGCGATGGGTGGACCTTGTCCGCCAGTTGCGCCCCAGCCTAGGTGCAGTGGAGGCTCAAGCCAGGCGCTTCTTTTCCTCGATCATGCGATGAATGATCGGGGTGAGGATCAGCTCCATGGCGAAGCCCATCTTGCCGCCGTTCACCACGATCGAAGTGGGGCTGGACATGAACGAATCGTGGATCATGTCGAGCAGGTAGGTGAAGTCGATCCCCCACTTCTCGCGGGCACCCTTGCGGAAGTGGATGATCACGAACGATTCATCCGGGGTGGGGATGTCGCGGATCATGAACGGGTTCGAGGTATCAACCGTGGGGATCCGCTGGAAGTTGATGTCCGTCTGGCTGAACTGCGGGCAGATGTGGTTGATGTAATCCGGCATGCGGCGCAGGATTGTGTCCACAGTGGCTTCCGCCGAGTAGCCGCGCTCCTTGTTGTCGCGGGCGATCTTCTGGATCCACTCCAGGTTCACGATCGGCACCACGCCCACGAGCAGGTCGGCCAGGCCGGCCACGTCGTAGCCCTCACCCTTCACGCCGCCGTGCAGGCCTTCGTAGAAGAGCAGGTCGGTGCCGGATGGGATGGGCTCCCAGGGGGTGAACTGGCCGGGCTCGAGGTTGGTGCCGAGGCGGGCGTTGTGCTCGGCGGCCTCCTCGACGGAGTGCAGGTAGTAGCGCTTCTCGCCGGTGCCGGTTTCGCCGTAGCTGCGGAACAGCTCTTCAAGCTTGTCGAACAGGTTGGCTTCGGGGCCGAAGTGGCTGAAGTTTTCGCCCTTCGCCATGGCGGAGGCCATGGCCTCTTTCATGGGGCCGCGCTCGTAGCGGTGGTAGCTGTCGCCCTCCACCACGGCCGGGGTGATGCCTTCGCGCTTGAAGATGTGCTCGAAGGCGCGCTTCACGGTGCTGGTTCCCGCGCCGGAGGAACCGGTGACCGACACGACCGGGTGACGCTTCGACATGCGCGAGATCAGCAGAACTGGGGGGAGTTTGGCAGGTCGCGGTGCCAACTCCCCGGAACGTTCATCAGCTCAAGTGTGGTTCAGCTCGCCAGTGCGGCCAGCAGCTGATCACCCATGGCCTTGCAGCCGAGTTGGTTGCAGCCTTCGGCCATGAGATCGCCCGTGCGGTAGCCGCCGGCCAGTACCTGATCCACGCAGCGCTCGAGGTCGGCGGCGGCGGCATCTTCGCCAAGGCCCACCCGCAGCATCATCGCCGCGCTGAGCACCATCGCCATCGGGTTGGCTTTGTCTTGGCGGGCGATGTCGGGCGCCGAGCCGTGGATCGGCTCGAACAGGCCAGGGCCGCTTTCGCCCAGGGATGCCGACGGCAGCATGCCGATCGAGCCGCTGAGCATGGCGGCTTCATCGCTGAGGATGTCGCCGAAGAGGTTGCTGGTGAGCAGCACGTCGAACTGGCGGGGGTTGCGCACCAGCTGCATGGCGGCGTTGTCCACATACATGTGGCTCAGCTCTACATCGCTGTAGCTGGCGGCGTGCAGCGCCTCCACCCGATCGCGCCAGAGCTGGCTCACATCCAGCACGTTGGCCTTATCCACGCTGCAGAGACGGCCGCTGCGCTGCTGGGCCAGATCAAAGCCCACCTTGGCGATGCGATCGATCTCATCGTCGAAGTAGGCCATGGTGTTGAAGCCGCGCACCCGGCCTTCGCTTTCCACGCGGCCTTTGGGGGTGCCGAAGTACACGCCGCCGGTGAGTTCACGCACCACCATCAGATCCACGCCTTCGATCACCTCGCGCTTGAGGGTGGAGGCATCGATCAGGGCGGGGATGATCTTCACCGGCCGCAGGTTGGCGAACAGGCCCATACCGGCACGCAGCCCGAGCAGGCCGGTTTCCGGGCGTTTTTCGCGGGGAAGTGTGTCGTATTGGGGTGAGCCGATGGCGGCCAGCAGCACCGCATCGGCGGCCTTACAGGCCTCAAGGGTGCTGGCGGGCAGCGGTTCGCCGGTGGCGTCGATGGCGGCACCGCCCATCGGCTGCTCGTTGTATATCAGCTCAAAGCCGTGCTTGCGGCTCACGGCATCCAGCAGCTGGCGGGCCACGGCCGTGATCTCCGGACCGATGCCGTCGCCGGGGAGCAGGGTGATCCGATAGCTGGAGGTCATGGCCGAGCGGGTGCTGGGCGCGAGGCTACGCGCCGATGCGTGGGCGGCTCAGGGGGTGCGGCTCTTCTCGAGGCTGCGGATCACCTTGGCCAGTTCGGGCAGCTTGTTGAAGGCGGCGGAGCAGCGCAGCCAGAGGCGGTTGGGGATGGCGGGGTAGCCGCTCACCACTTCCCCAGCCGCCACCTCGCCGTGGATGCCGGATTTGGAGGAGGCGATCGAGCGATCGCCCATCACCGCCTTGTTGGCCAGGCCCACCTGACCCGCCAGGATCACGCCGTTGCCGAGGCGGGCTCCACCGGCAATGCCCACCTGGGCCGCCAGGGCGCAGCCCTTCCCGGTGCTGACGCCATGGCCGATGTGCACGAGGTTGTCGATCTTGGTGCCAGCGCCGATGCGGGTTTCGCCCACCGAGGGGCGATCGATGGTGCTGCCGCAGCCAACCTCCACGCCGTCTTCGAGCACCACCAGGCCGGTCTGGGGCATCTTGCGCCAGCCCTGAGCGGTGGGCACAAAGCCAAAGCCTTCGCTGCCCACCACCGCAGTGGAGTGCACCACGCAGCCGCGGCCCAGGCGAGAGCCGGGATGGAGCACCGCCCCGGCGTGCAGTTCGCAGCCATCGCCGATTTGCACGTCGTCGTAGATCACCACGTTGGGGTGGATGGTGCAGCTGGCGCCGATCTGCACCTGGGCACCGATCACCACGTGTGCCCCTACATGGCTGCCCATGCCCACCACGGCTTCCGGATCCACCACAGCGCTGGCATGGATGCCGGGAGGCTTGGGCTTGCGCGGAAACAGGGCATCGAGGGCTTCCGCGAAGGCCAAGCGCGGATCGCGCAGGGCAATCCAGGCCTGGCCGCGCTCTGTGGCCTGCTGCTGCAGAGCCTCCGCTTCATCGCCCTTGGCCGGCAACAGCACCGCACTGGCGCCGCTTGCGGCGAGGGCTGCGGCCAGGGCGTTGCCAGGTTCGAGGAAGCTCAGCTCACCGGGCCCGGATTGATCGAGAGCAGCCGCACCGCGCAGTTCTGGATCGTCCACCAGGTTGTGGCTCAGGCCTTCGGTGCCGCCTGCGGCCTGCACCTCGCTCAGGTGGCTGAGCAATTGGCTGAAGCGCATGGGAGCCGCTGGAACCTGGTGGTCGGCCGGATCGTAGGTGGCTTGGGCTGGGAGCACCGCAGAGCTGGGATCAGCTTCTGTTGGCCCCGGGTGTGATCACGAGCTGATCGCGGTGCACCACCAGACCGCGCTGGCCTTTGCGCTCCTGCAGCTCGTCGCTATCCATGGCGGTGAGGCCACGGGCCAGTTCACGGCCATCCAGGCTCAGCAGCCGCACGGCATCGCGGCGGTTGAAGTCGCCTTCCACCTCCCGCACGCCCACGGCCAGCAGCGAGGCGCCTTGATCGAGCAGAGCGCGTTCCGCCCCGGCATCAATGGTGATCGACCCTTTGGGCAGCAAGGCATGCGCCAGCCAGCCCTTGCGATCGCTGAGGGGGGTCTCACTGGGGCGAAACAGCGTGCCGCGCGGCTCTCCGGCGAGCACGGCGTTGAGCACGGCCGGGTCGCGGCCATCAGCCAGCCGCACCTGAATGCCGCTGGCGGTGGCGATGCGAGCGGCCGAGAGCTTGGTGGTCATGCCGCCGGTGCCCCAGCGGCCGCCGCCTTTGGCTACGCCGCTGAGGGCTTCCAGTTCTTCCAGGTTGTTCACCTCGGGGATGGGGCGGGCATCGGCATCGCTGCGGGGATCGCCGGAATAGAGGCTGTCGATGTCGGTGAGCAGCACCAGCTCATCGGCCTGCACCGCCACCGCCACTAGGGCCGAGAGGGTGTCGTTGTCGCCGAAGCGCAGTTCGTCGGTGGCGAGGGTGTCGTTTTCGTTGATCACCGGCGTCACCCCCCAGGCCAGCAATTGCTCGAGGGTGCGGCAGGCGTTTTGGTAGCGGCGGCGTGAGGCCAGATCGCCGCGGGTGAGCAGCACCTGGGCCACGCAGCGTTGATGGCGGGCGAAGGCCTGGTCATAGAGGGTCATCAACCGCCCCTGGCCCACCGCGGCAGCGGCTTGCAGCCCCTCCAGTTCCGTGGGGCGCTCGCCATGGCCCAGCGCCGTGCAGCCCAGACCCACCGCACCACTGGTCACGAGCACCACCGGCTCGCCCCGTTGCCAGAGGCTGCAGAGGCTGGCCGCTAGATCGGCGATCACCTCTTCGGTGTTCCGTCCGCCGGCACCGCGCAGCACGCTGGTGCCCACCTTCACCACCCGCCGCATCGTCATCTCAGCTGAGGCTTGCCCCCGCCAGCCGTGCCAGCCGCACCTCCAGCCGCTGCCAGTGGTCGTGCGGGCAAGGCTCACCTTCGGGATTCACCGGCTTCACAAGCACCGTGTAGAGGCCGAGGCGGTTCCCGGCCAACACATCGGTGAACACGCGATCGCCCACGATCGCCACCTGGCCATGGGGCAGATCGAGCTGCTCGATCACCCGCTGCAGCGGTCCGCGCCGCGGCTTGCCAGCACTGGTGGTGTAACTGACACCGAGCTGATCCGCCACCGCGCCGATGCGGCTGCGGGATGGGTTGTTGCTGAACAGATGCAGGGGGAGGGTTTGTTGGGCGCGCCGCAACCAGGCCTCAACTGCCGGGGGCATTTCGCTGCCTCGGCGCGGCAACAGCGTGCGATCCACATCCAGCACCAGGGCGCGGATGCCCTGGGCCAGCAGTTGATGCAGCGGCAGCTCAGCCAGGGTGCCGGGGGCCACCAGGTTGGGCTGCAGCAGTTGTGGCAGAGACAGGTTGCTCACGGTGGGCGGCGCTGCGATCAGCCTTCGCCGAGCTCGCGCTCGTCGAGTTCGGCTTCGATGCGGGGCTGGATCCGCTCGAATTCCTCGCCTTCCACCAGTCGCCCTTCGCCGTTCTCCATGCGTGCCACCACGAAGAAGGGATCGAGGGGAATGAACAGGCCGTATTCCTCGCCCTCGGCGCGGAACTGGATCAGCATCTCGTAGAGATCGCTCTCCTCGTCGTCGTCATCGGGGTCGATTTCGTCGTCGAGCTCTTCGGGATCGGGCTCTTCCAGTTCACCGCTCACGGTGAGGGTCACAGCCGAGCGCACCAGGGTGAGGTCGTGCTCCTGCAGCACCACATCCGCCACAGAAAGGATTGGCTCGGCGCCGCTGAGCTCATCGATCACCTCGTCGTCGCCGTCGTCATCGGCGGCAATCTTCACCAGGCACACCGGGGTATCCACCGGGGTGAGCAGGGCGTAGTCGTTGCCGTCGAGCGGGATCAGCTGCTCGAGGAAGCAGAGCAACTGACGCCCTTCGCTGTCGCGCACCAGCACGGTGGGCACATCGCCGGCACCGTTGGCGCTGGGACCGTCTGAGCTCATGGGTGGTTCCTTGGTGTCTTCAGGATGCCTGGGCGTCGGCCCCTGAGCCAATGGATGGGGCCTGCGCGTGCACCGGCGCCGGTTCAGGACCCTCCTGCAGCCACTGCTCCAGCAGCAGTGCTGCGGCAGCGCTGTCGAGGGCGCCGCTGCGGTCGCCGTGGAGGCCATGGCGCTCTGCGGCAGACCAGCTGCTGGCGTACTCATTCACCAGGGCCAGAGGCAGCTCCAGGTGGCGTGCCAGCCGTTCGCCGTAGCGGCGGCAGTGCTCGGCCTGTTCGGTGGGTTGTTGCTGCGCGTCCAGGGGCAGGCCAACCACTAACGCCGTGATCCGCCGCTGGCTCACCAGCTGGCGCAGGTGCTCCAGGTCGGCGGGATAGCGGCCGCGCCGCAGGGCTGGAAGGGGTGTCACCGTGAGGCCGAGAGGGTCACAGCCGGCCAGACCGATGCGTTTGCGGCCCACATCCAGGGCCAGGACGGAGCGCGGTGCTGGCCCTTTCAAGGCCGGCCGAGGGGGGTCGGGATCGGCCGCTGGCCGGGTTGTAGCCGCCCCAGCATGGATTCGAGCCGTTGGGCCATCTGAGTGCTGTGCTGGGGTGCGTGACGTCGCCACACGCTGCGGGCCATCACCACCTCTTCACCTTCCGGGGCCATGCCGAGGCTTTGCAGCCAGCTGCTGCGCTCGCCATCGAGCACGTCGCTGCGCACCAGCAGCTGATCGGCGCCGGCGGCGCTGCGCTCCAGCAGCAGCTGCAGCGGCCCCCCTTGCAGGTGTTGCCAGCCAGGATGCACGCTCAGTTCCAGTTCAGGCAGCCCCCGGTTGCCGGGGCGAAGGCGCCGGGCGCCGGCAACAGCCTGCTGGCGGGTGCAGTCGAACAGCATCAAGCTCGGCTGCTCGCTTTGATCGAGCAGATCCTCAACGCGGCGATCGAGCAGTTGGCGCAGCTGCGCCGGCAGCGCGGCCTGCTCGAGCTGCCACATGGCTGGAGCCGTGCGGCGGTTGAGCGGCCGCAGTTGCAGGTCGCTCGGTAGGGCGCGCTGCTCGGGTTCTGATGGGGGTTCCCAGCGCCAGAGGGTTTCACGGCGCAGGGGCTGGAAGCCTTGTTGGCGCAGCAGGGCGAGGCGATCGCTGTCGGTGGTGGCGGCCGTGGCGATCCAACTGGCGGCGCCGCGGCTGCGCTGGATCGCTTCGCGGACCAGTGCTGCTTCGATGGCCATGCGGCCCGCTTCTCCGGCCGCCAGGCTCGCTTCGCTGCTGCGTAGCTGCAGCAGCTGCCAACAGCTGCCGCTGCGGTTGAGCCGCTGGCTGAGCAGCAGTCCCAAGGGGTGCTGGGGTTCTCGGTAGGCCAGCAGCACATCAGGCACCAGCGGCGGCCTGGCGGTGAGGCTGTTGAGCAGGCGATCCGGTCCCTGCAGCAACACTGCCCGCTGCAGCAGCGGCAGGAGATCCACGAAGCAAGGGTCCTGCAGCAGCGGCAGGTGCCATCCGCGCAGGGGGACAACGTGCAGGCACGGGGCCTGAGCGGGTCGCTGGGCTGGTGCAGCTGAAGACACGGCGCTCGGCCTGATAGGCCCTCAGCCCATGTTATGGGCGCACCAGCACCAAAGGAGTGCGCTCGTTGGCATTGCCGGCGGGGTTGGGCTTGAGCGCCCGCATCAGCAGTGCTTCGTCGCAGCCGGGGCTGGAGGCCAGCACCTTCACTCGGCCCAGATCGTTCACGTCCACCACCGCCACGGCCACGCCCAGCTCGAGCGCCAGCTGCCGGCACACCGCCGCACTGTTGGCGGGGCCCAGCACGATCGTTTGGTCGTAGGGCGGTGTGGTGCCCGTCACGTCGTCGATCAGGCGGGCCTGCTCACCAGCCAGGCGATAGAACCAGCCCTTCGACCCCACCAGCTTTAAGGCTGTGCCCAGCAGCCAGGCGCAGAGCACCCGGGCCGGCCCCACGTTGTCGATCAGGGTTTGCAGGCCGCAGGCGGTGGCCAATGAGCTGGTGGGGTGGAACACCCGGCACAGCAGTCGAGCCAGCGAGGAGGGCTGCAGGTTGGCGGGGTGGTTGTAGCGCCCTTGCATCACCGCCAAAGGCGTCTCGCCGATGGTGAGAACGTCGCCGGGCTGGAGCACTGCTCCGGCGTAATGGCGGAGCACCTCGGCGGGATCGTCGAGCGTGCCGAGCAGATGGGTGCGGATTGGCAACACCGAGCAGCGATCACCGCTGCGCCAATTGGCTGTGTCGGGTTGGGCCGCCGCCGGACGGCGCAGTGGAATCAGCACACCATCGCGCTTCTGCAGCCGGCCAAACGGGCCGTAATTGGTCCAGAGAATCTCTAGCCAGAGGGTGTCCACCAGCTTGCGTAGATCGGTGCCGGCCGGAGCGTTGATGCTGATGCGCACCTCGGCTTGGGTGGTTTTGTGGCCCTTCACGATGTACGCGAACCAGTAGCCATCGGCCCTGGCCTCTTCATCGGGATGTTGGGGGGTGAGCGTTGTGTTCAGCTCAAGCCCTTGCAGATCACCGCGGCCGAGCAAGGTGGGGCGTAGTTCGATCTCCGGCACGAACACCTCCATGCGGGCATGGGGGTTGGTGATTGCGATCGTGCCCTTCACCTCGAGGCGCTCGTCGCCCTTGCGCTTCACGCTCCAGTTGCCGCTGCTCAAGCGCAGGGGGGATGCGGGCCGTAGCCGGTGGCGCGCCTCCAGCCAGAGCAGGGCGAGCCCGAAGACCAGGGCCGCAATTAACAACACAGCGAGCAGAGGGTGCAAAGCCGGCGCTTTGAGTTCTGCGGGAGCGTAGAGCTTGCAGCTGGAAATGCCGCCTAGCGTGGCGTTATCTCCACGGGAGGCCCGTGATGCGTAAGACCTTCGTTCTTGATACGAATGTGTTGCTGCACGACCCCCAGGCGCTCACCCGCTTTGAAGACAACGCGGTGGTGATCCCGATCGAGGTGGTGGAGGAGATCGACCGCTTCAAGCGTGATCCCTCGGAGAAAGGCCGCAACGCCCGTCAGATTTCGCGGTTGCTCGATGCCCTGCGGGAGAAGGGCAACTTGGCTGATGGGGTGCCGATCGATGACGGCAGCGGCGGCACGCTGAAGGTGGTGTTCTGCCGCAGCGAAACCCTGGCTCAGCTGCCGCCCGAGCTCAAGGGCGGCAACGGCGACAACAACATCCTGGCGGTGGCCCTGGAGCAGCTGCGCTCGGGCCTGATTAGCGATCAGCCGCCTGTGGTGCTCGTCACCAAAGACACCAACCTGCGCATCAAGGCCGATGCCGTGGGCCTCACGGCGCAGGACTACACCACCGACAAGGTCGACATCGCCGACCTCTACCCCGGGGTGTGCGAGCTGATGGCCAGTGCCACAGCGATGGAGCAGCTCAAAAGCGATGGCGGCCTCGTCCTGGGAGCGCTGCCTGCCGCGACTGGCGTGACGCTCCAGGCCAACGAAGGCGTCACGCTGGTGGATCAGGCCCAGCCGAACCACACGCTGCTGGCCCGCTTCGATGCCGCGAGCCAGCGCCTGCTGCCCCTGCAGCGCGCCGGCAAGGTGCGGCTCGGCAAGGTGACTGCCCGCAACCGCGAGCAAACCTTCGCCCTCGATCTGCTGCTGGATCCTGCGGTGCAGCTGCTCACCCTGGTGGGTAAGGCCGGCACCGGCAAAACGCTGCTCGCCTTAGCGGCTGGCCTGCACCAGGTGGCCGATGAACATCTCTATGAGCGCCTCCTGGTGACCCGGCCGGTGATCTCGCTCGGCAAGGAGATCGGTTTTCTGCCGGGCAGCCTCGAGGAAAAGATGGGCCCCTGGATGCAGCCGATCATCGACAACCTCGACTTCCTGCTGGGTGGTGCCGATGCCGAGGAGGGGCGGGGGCCCTCCCGCGCCGGATCAGCGGCAGGCCGCCCCGGCGCCCAACGCGGCAACCGCAGCAACTGGACCGACCTCAAGGGCATGGGCCTGCTGGAGGTGGAGGCGATCAGCTACATCCGCGGCCGCTCGATCCCGAGGCAATTCATGGTGGTGGATGAGGCCCAGAACCTCACCCCCCATGAGGTGAAAACGATCGTGACCCGCGTGGGCGAGGGCACCAAGATCGTGTTCACCGGCGACCCCTATCAGATCGACAATCCCTACGTGGACGCCGAAAGCAACGGCCTCACCTGGCTGGTGGAGCGCTTCAAGGGCCAGAAGCTGGCTGGCCACGTGACCTTGATCCGCGGCGAGCGCAGCGAACTGGCGGAGCTGGCGGCGAACCTGCTCTGAGCAGCTCTAAACCATCTGCTCGGGTCGCACCCATTGATCAAACTCATCGCCGCTGATCTCGCCAAGCACTAAGGCCGCTTCCCGCAGGCTGAGGCCGTGCTTGTGGGCATGTTTGGCAATGCCGCTGGCGCGGTCGTAGCCAATCGCTGGGGTAAGGGCGGTGACGAGCATCAGGCTCTGGTTGAGTAGGCGCTCGATCCGTTGTTCGTTGGCGCGCAGGCCCTCGATGCAGTGCTCGCGGAAGCTGCTGCAGGCGCCAGCCAGCAGCTCGATGCTCTCGAGCACGTTGTGGGCAATCAGGGGCTTGAACACGTTGAGCTCGAAGTTGCCCTGGCTGGCGGCCATCTGCACGGCGGTGTTGTTGCCCATCACCTGCACGGCCACCATCGTGAGGCTCTCGCACTGGGTGGGATTCACCTTGCCCGGCATGATCGAGCTGCCTGGTTCGTTTTCGGGAAGCACCAATTCGCCCAGGCCGCAGCGGGGCCCGCTGCCAAGCCAGCGAATGTCGTTGGCGATTTTCATCAGGCTGCCCGCCAGCACTGTGAGTGCTCCATGGGCTGAAGCCAGCGCTTCGTGGCCGGCCAGGGCCTGGAACTTGTTGGGCGCGCTGCTGAAGGCGGTGCCGAGCCGCTCACTCAGCCGGGCCGCCACGGCCTCACCGAAGCCTTTGGGCGCATTGAGCCCAGTTCCCACGGCTGTGCCGCCGATGGCCAGCTCGCGCACTCGCGGCAGGCTCAGCCGGATCGCCTCAAGCGCCAGCTGCAGCTGGGCCACATAGCCGCTGAATTCCTGCCCAAGGCTCAAGGGCACCGCATCCTGCAGGTGGGTGCGGCCGATCTTCACCAGGCCCGCGTAGCTGGTGGCTTTGGCCTGGAGCGCTGCGGCCAATTGCTCCACGGCGGGCAGCAAGGTGTTCTCCAGCTCGAGCACCACAGCGATGTGCATCGCCGCCGGGAAGGTGTCGTTGCTCGATTGGCTGAGGTTCACATGGTCGTTGGGATGCACAGGGCTTTTGCTGCCCAGTTCCCCGCCGAGAGCTTCAATCGCGCGGTTGGCGATCACCTCGTTGGCGTTCATGTTGCTCTGGGTGCCAGAGCCCGTTTGCCACACCTTCAGCGGAAACTCCCCATCCAGCCCGCCGCGGGCCACCTGCTCGGCCGCCGCCACGATCGCGGTGCAGAGACCTCCCTCGAGCTTGCCCAGATCGCGGTTGGCTTCAGCGCAGGCCGCCTTCAGCTGGCCGAAGGCATGCACGATCGCCAGCGGCATGCGCTGGCCGAAGGGGAAGTTGGTGATCGAGCGCTGGGTCTGAGCCCCCCAGTAGTGCTCGGCGGGCACCGCGATGGCGCCCATGCTGTCGGTTTCCTGGCGCGTGCTCATCGGGAGGCCACGATCTCGCTGTTGAGTTCGTTCACCTCGCGGCTGAGGCTGAGCTTCACATCGCCCTGGGGTTTAAGGCCCGTCACCTCGGTAAGGGCGGCATTGATGGCATCGATGCTCACCGGGCCGGCTTCATCGAGCACCGGTTTGCCCTCGGTGTTGAACACCACCACCTGAGGGATCACGCCTTTCCAATAAGACGCGGGATCGGTGGGGCCGTGGGTGTCGCGGTTCTGGATCGGGTCGGTGGAGAGCAGGATCAGCTCCACGCTGCGGCCCCACAGGCGCTGCAGTTCGTTGAACACCATGGCGTACTGCTTGCTGGCCGCGCTGTCGTCGAGGAAAAAGCCCAGCACGATCGGCCGGTGTTCGGCCATGGCATCCGCCAGGGTGCTGCGGGGCGGCACCAGGGAGCCGTTGCCGGCGTAGAGGGCGTAGATGTTGCCGTCGTAGCTGTTGGTGTCACGCGCGGCCTCAGCCGCACCGGGAGCCAGGCCCAGGGCCAGCAGTGCGGAGAGGACCAGGGCTGCCAAAGGTTTCAGCAGCCGGGCCAGGAGGCCGGGCATCAAGACGACGGTGAGAGTGAGGCCATTGTGACCTTCGAGGTTGATCCCCTGGCGATGGACTCTCAGCCGCGGCTGATGCTGCGGCCCATGCCTTGGAGCACGCCTTTGCCCACCAGGCCGATGGCTCGGCCGATCACCTGGGTGAGCACCACCACCACCAGATCACCGAGCCGGCGGATGAAGCTCTGCAGTTGGGGAGCCAGCGCATCGCGGGCTTCCAGGCTGAGGGTGATCAGCTGCTGACTCCAGCTCAGCTGCCGCAGCTCGCTGTCGCGCGGTTCGGTGAGCAGCTGAGGGGTGATTGCTCCGTTCTGGATGCCGTACAGAAGTCTGCGGCTTTCGTAGAGCTGCACCGGCCGCTCAAACAAATTCCCCCAGCGCTGCTGGGAGTTGAGCTGGTTGCGCAGGCGCTCCAGGTTGCGGGTGGCGAGTAGGTCGGGCCGGAGTAGATAGCGGCGTAGCTCGGGCCAGGTGCTGCAGCAGCTGAGGATCTCGGCGCTGATCAGTTCAGCGCTGCGGATCAGCCAGTTGCCGATGAGCAGCTCGAGGTGGAGCAGAGCCTGGGGTTCATCCGGCGCCAACAAACGGCCTTCCACCAGCAGCGGCTGGGCCTGCACGAGGGCCGCCAGCATCGGCAGGGCGAGGGGTAGATCGGGATCGATGGCGTTGAGCTCGCTGGCGCCGCTGAGGCTTTCGGCCACCGGAAGCAGTCCACCCTGCTGAGGCAGCTGCACGTATTCGCCGGCCATGCTGCGCAGGGAGAGGCGCCGCAGTTCGGGCTGCTGCCTCAACCAGCGCTGCTCCAGTTCATCGCCGCGCAGCTGCTCGTGGCGCAGGCGGGTGATCAAGAGATCGAGCTGGCTGATCAGGGCGAGGAGCAGATCACGGCGGTGATCGGGGTTGAGCCCATCGAGGGCCAACAGTTGCCCGCTGCTGTTCGACACCCCGCTCTCGATGGCAGCTGTCAGCCGCAACTGAATTGCTTGCCACACCCCTTCGGCGGTGCGCTGGCGCACCGTGATCGCGGTGCTGCTGGGCGTGGGCTGGCTGGGAGCGCTTGCGGCGTGGGGGAAGGCCATGCTGATCGGCCCCCACAGCCAGAGCAGCATGCGGCGAGCCGCGGCCAGCTCCCGCAGCCGCCCGTGCAGCAGCAGCCGGGTGAGGCCGCCGCAGCCCTGCTGGAGCCTGTGGTGGCAGCGCCGCTGCTCGGCCTCGATCTGGCTGAGGCCTGAGCGCAGCAGCCACTGGCCAAGGCCGATCGCTTCCGGTTCGGCCAGCTCGGCTGCCAGGGGGCGCAGTTCCACCACCCGGCCACCGGCTAGCAGGGTGCTCACGGCTGCGGGGATCTCCGCAGGTTCGGCCTGCTGCAGCAGGCCTTCGCAGGGCAGTTGCAGCAGTTGATCGCTGCTGTAGGCGCACTCGCCTGGAACGAGCAGCAGCAGCGGTGCGGGCTGCCAGCGATCGCGCAGCTGATGCAGTTCGCGCTGGAGTGTGGCCAGCGGCAGATTCCCCGCGGCACTCCAGATCACCAGGCGGATGCTGCCGCTCACGCCTTCGCTGTCTGTGGCCGCCTTGAACTCGGGTTCGAGCAGCCGAACCAGGCCTTCGCGCAGCAGCGGCTCGGCCAGGATCAGCAGTTGGGGTGCAGCCTTGGCCTCGGGCACGTGCGCCAGCTGATGCAATCTGGCGCGCACGTTAACGGGCCTGGAGAGGCTTTCCAGGTCAGCGGGGTCGACCGCTCAGATGCAGGGTGTAGCTCTCAATCGAGAAACCGGTGTGCTCCTCGATCTGACGGAGCAGATCAGGGGGGAGTTCCACATCCAGGTCCTGGATGGCGCCGGTGTTCAGGCAGGTGAGATGGCTGTGGGGATCGCTGCGGTAACCGTAAAGCCGGCCGCTAGCTCGATCCAAGCACTCGATCACCCCAGCGCTTTGCAGGGCTTCGAGGTTCTGATACACCGAGGTATGGCCAATGTTGCGGCCACGGGCATTCAGCTTTTCGAAGATGTCGCGAGCGCTGAGGTGATCTTTCACGTCCCAGAGCAGTTCCAGCACCATGCGCCGCTGGCGCGACAGGCGCATGCCCAGATCGCGGCAGCGGCCGATAGCAGCGTCTAGACCGCCAGCGGCAACCTGCTCAAGGGCCTCAGTGGTGGGTGTCACCGCCAAAACAGGCGTGTGTGGCTTATCCCGTTATAGAACCCGTAGGCGAAGTGAGTGCGTCTTGTAAGCGTTCCGGGCCAATTGCCTGCAACGCCTCCGCCAGATCCACGGTGCCGTCGTAGAGGGCGCGGCCCACGATCACGCCTTCCACCCCCAGTGGCGCGATCGATAGCAATGACAGGATGTCTTCCAGGGTGCCGATACCGCCCGAGGCGATCACCGGGATGCTGCTGGCCTCGGCCATGGCGCGCAGCGCCTCCAGGTTGGGGCCCGCCAGGGTGCCGTCGGTGGCGATGTCGGTGCTGATGATCGCGGCGACGCCGCAGCCTTCAAAGCTTTTGGCCAGATCGGTGGCCTTCACGGTGCTGGTTTCGATCCAACCGCGGGTGGCCACCAGGCCGTCTTTGGCATCAATGCCCACCACCACCTTGCCGGGATGGCGCGCGGCTAGCTCCTTCACCAGCTCGGGCTTTTCGATTGCCACGGTGCCGAGGATCACGCGATCGAGGCCGCAGGCCAGCAGCTCTTCAGCGCGCTCGGCGCTGCGCACGCCGCCGCCCAGCTGCACGGGGATGGAGAGGGCTGCGGTGATGGCCTTGACGGCCTGATCGTTGATCGGTTGGCCGGTTTTGGCGCCATCGAGGTCCACCAGGTGCAGCCGCTGGGCGCCCTGGCGCTGCCAGTCGAGGGCCTGGGCCACCGGGTCGTCGTTGAAGCGGGTCACCTGGTCGTAGTCGCCCTGGTGCAGGCGCACGCAGTGGCCGTCGAGCAGGTCGATGGCGGGGATGATCTGCATGGCGGCCGGCCGGCTCAACGACTGCCAGCCAGGCTGCCAGAGGCCCCGATCCTTCAGGTGGCGGAGGGGCACCAGCAGCCGGCACTGGCGGTCGAGCACCGCTTCCAGTCGAGCTGCCCGGTCGGCTCCTTTGCCCTGCTCCCCCAACAGCTGGAAGTGGCGGTAGCCCTGGGTGAGGCCGAGGCTGGCGGGTTGAGCCGTCCAGCGCTGGGGCAGCTTCATGGCAGCTGGGCGGCCAGGCCGTAGGGCTCTGAATCCGCTGGATCGCTGATGCCCAGCTCCTGGCGCCATTGGCTCACGGGTTTCTCCCAGCCCTCTTCCCAGCGGGCCGCCGCCAGACAGCTGGCTTGGCGAGCGATGGCGTGGCCATGGCTCACCGCAGAGCTGATCGCTTCAAAGCGCTCGATCTGAAGGCGGAAGCTGGCCAGTTGTCCGGCGCTGGTGAGCAGCACGTAGGCAGGAAAGCCGATCTGGGCGGCCGTCACCGCCAGCACACCGCTCTCGCCGGCCGCTGCTGTGCCAAAACCGCACACCACGTGGTGAATGTCGTGGGTGGTGGCGATGCGTTGCGTCAGCCACTGGGCTTCGCTGGTGGTGGGCCGCGGACGGAAAAACTCCGGGTCGTAGCCCAGGCTCGTGATCAGGCGGGCATAGCGGCCCCCGAGGGTTTCCGGCGGCAGCTGGGCGAGACGTTCGATGTCGGGCTGGAGGGGTGGATAGCGCTCCTCCATCAGCTCCGCCCCGCCGGGGAGGGCCCGGAAGCGGCGCACACAGTCGGCCATTTGCGGGCTGTCCAGGAAGCTGTCCACCAGGTCGGCCACGCTGCTCAGATCACCGCCGCTGCGGCCGATCGCGGCCAACAGCTTGAGGTTGTTGAGCGCCCGCAGCACCTCTTGAAACCGTCCCATCCAGCCATCTGCCCGCTGGCACCCAGTGTGGGGCGGCAAGGCTTTGAATGGCCGCCTGTTTGTACGGCTCCGGCGTGAAGATCCTCGTGATGGGCGGCACACGCTTCGTGGGTAAGCCCCTGGTGGCGCAGCTGCTCTCCGAGGGCCACGAGCTCACCCTGTTCACCCGTGGCAAGAACCCTGTGCCCGCCGGTGTGGAGCACCTCTGCGGCGACCGCAGCACTGCTGAAGGCCTAGCGGCCCTGCAGGGCCGCAGCTTCGATGTGATCGTTGATAGCTCCGGCCGCAGCCTCGACGACAGCCGCGCCGTGATCGAGCGCACCGGTGCACCGAGCCACCGCTTTCTCTATGTGAGCTCTGCCGGCGTCTACGCCGACAGCGAGCTCTGGCCCCTCACGGAAGACTCCCCCACCGATCCACAGAGCCGCCACAGCGGCAAGCTCGATACCGAGGCCTGGCTCAGCGCCGAGAAGATTCCCTTCACCAGCTTCCGCCCCACGTACATCGTGGGTGCCGGCAACTACAACCCTGTCGAGAGCTGGTTCTTCGACCGGATCGTGCACGGCCGGCCGGTGCCGCTGCCTGGTGATGGCACCACGATCACGCAGCTGGGCCACGTGAATGATCTGGCCATGGCGATGGCCCTGAGCCTCGGTGTGGATGCCGCTGCCAACCGCATCTACAACTGCAGCAGCGTGCAGGGCATCACCTTCCGCGGCCTGGTGGCTGCTGCGGCCCGCGCCTGCGGCAAGGATCCGGCTTCGGTGGAGATCCGCAGCTTTGATCCCGCTGGCCTCGACAAGAAAGCCCGCAAAGCCTTCCCGCTGCGGATGGCCCATTTCCTTACCGATGTGACCCGCGTGCAGCGCGAGCTCGCCTGGACGCCGGCCTACAGCGTGGAAGCAGCCATGGCCGACAGCTACACCAACGATTACCCCGGCCGCATGCCCACCAGCCCTGACTTCAGCGGCGACGAGGCCCTGATCGGCTGAGCCGGATCAGGCCTTGCGCAGGTAGCCCCAGGCGGAGCTGAGCGCCAGCAGCAGCGAGGGCCAGAACAGCCAAAACCCAACACCGTGCAGCGCCCCGATTACTGCGGCGGGGCCCCAGCCTTGGGGCCAGAGCAGCAGCAATAGCGAAAGGAACTGCAGGATTGTTTTGGCCTTGCCGCTCCAGGAGGCGGGCCCGCCGCTGCCCTGGCCCGCCCGCCAGCCGGAGATCAACAGCTCACGGGCCAGCAGCAGCCAGATCGCCCACAGGGGCAGGCTGCCGGCGGCGCCCAACCAGAGCAGTGGCGCCAGGATGAGGATCTTGTCGGTGAGGGGATCGAGGCGAGCCCCCCACACCGAGCCGCCGCCGGCGCGCCGCGCCAGCCAGCCATCCGCCGCATCGCTGAGGCCGCCCAGCAGCAGCAGCCACCAGGCCAGGGCGTTCCAGCCTGCGGCCAAGGCCACGATCAGCGGCAGGCCGATCACAGCGCGGCCCACCGTGAGGCCATCCGCCAGGCGGCGGCACTGAGCTGCGTTCATGGCGGGTCACAATGGCGCCAGTCCCGAGCCTGCCATGGTCGTTGAACGCCGCGTGTCCGAAGTGATGACCACCCCGGTGCGCAGTGTCTCCACCACCACGCCGCTGCAGGAGGCGGTGCAGTTGATGAGTGAGCACCACATCAGTGGTTTGGCGGTGGTGGATGAGGCCGGTGCTCTGGTGGGTGAACTCACCGAGCAAGACCTGATGGTGCGGGAGAGCGGCTTTGATGCCGGCCCCTACGTGATGCTCCTCGATGCGGTGATCTACCTGCGCAACCCCCTCAACTGGGATAAGGAAGTGCACCAGGTGCTCGGCAGCACCGTGGGTGAGGTGATGAGCAAGAACCCTCACCACTGCAGCCCTGAGATCCAGCTGCCGGCGGCTGCCCGCCAGCTGCATGACCGCAGCACCCAGCGCTTGTTTGTGTTGGATGCCGCCAACAAGCCTGTGGGCGTGCTCACCCGCGGTGATGTGGTGCGCGCCCTGGCCAGCGCCTAGGGCAGCGGCGGGGGAGGCTGAATCGGCGGTAGCAAAGGTGGTGGCGGCGGAGCACCCTGCGGTGCGGTGCCGGGCTGCTGATTCACACCGGGGTTGAGCGCATCGGCCTGGGGCTGATCTGGCACCAACGCCGGATCTGCCGTGGTGGCTTCCGGATCGGCGGGCAGCTCCATCCCCTCTTGCAGCAGCAGCGGGGGCGGTAGGTCGGGCGCCAGGGGTGCGGTGTCTTCGCTGGTGGCGGCTGCTTCGCTGTCTTGGAGTAGCCGCAACGCCATCGGGTCGGCGGTGATGGGTGGTTCGCGCAAGGGTGATTGCAGGCCTTCGCGCTTGGGAGAGCGCTGCCCCTTCGGCTCCCAGATCAGCCGTGCCAGCGGTTCAACCCCTTGTTCCATAAGCCGGTTGAAGCCAGCCAACGCCCGATCGAGGATTTGCGTTCCCAGCGACTGGCCGCATTCGAGCGGATTGCTGCAGCTGCGGTTGCTGGTGCGCCTGGCGATTGAGTCGATCAGGTTGCCCTGCAGGGGCACGGCGCGCTGGCTCAGCCGCAGCAGGTAGGGCACATGCACAAAGCTGGTGGCACCGCCGCTGATCCAGTTGGCGTCGTCCTGGGTGAACCCTTTCACGCCGGGGATGATCAGGCGGCTCTTGGAGGCGTGGTCAGGGAGGTAGGCGGCCCGCAGCCCCCGTCTGCGGGCCAGGGATTTGGTCTGTTCCAGGGTGAGCCCATCGCGGCTCATCAACACCTCCAGGCGGCCATCGGGCCGCAACCCCATCACCATGCGGATGCGGGGCAGGTAGTAGCGGATCTGTTGCCCCATCGAGATGCTGTAGGCGCCGCGGTAGCTGGCGGGCGGGCTCTCGAGGTCGTTGTAGACGCTGTGCAGGCCGCCGATAAAGCTGTCGTAGAGGGCAGCGCGCTCCGGGGTCAGTTCGCCGTAGCCGAAATCCACCTGGCCGTTGTGGCGGATGCCGATAAAGGCCCGTTGGCGCGCGGCGGTGCGGTTGCGGCCGCGCCACACCCGCGCGCCTAGCTTGATGTCGCCGAGCGGAACGGTGATCTCCTGCCCGTTGTCATTCACATGGCGCTCGTACATCGGGCCCGACACGTAGGCCAGGGCAGCGCTGTCTTCAAAGGCGTCTTGCTCCCGGTCCCAACCCTCCAGCAGATCGAGCTGCACTTGGCGGGGGTCGAAGTCGAGGGCGTAGACCTCATCGTTGGGGAGATACCGGAAGGCTTCACCGCTGGCGGCCGGCTGCGTGAGCTCCGCGGCGGGCGGTGCCTCGGGCAGTGGCGGCGCGATCGCCACGAGGAAGGCCAGCCCTGCCAGCGGCACGCCGATGGTGAGCCAGCGCTTGCGTTGCCACTGGGGCCGCGGGTCCTTGCGATGGGCGGCTGGCGGTGGCGGGGAAGCGGTATCCAGGTGCGGCAGGCAGCCCTTGCAGCAAATCTACGGGCCGCCACCGGAGCAGCCCTCAGGGCACGGCCAACACGTGCTGGTCGGCGATCACCCAGCGCTGGTACTCCGCCGATACGGCATAGCCGCCGGTGAGGTGGCCGAAGGACGGCAGCAGCAGTTGGCGGGTGTTGCGGCGCAGCGCAAAACAGGGCAAGCGCAACCGATCACCCCCCTGCCCGAGCACCGCCACCGGGTGCACATGGCCCGCCACATTCAAGAGGTCTGGCTCGCGGGGCGTGCAGGGTTCATGGCTCAGCCAGAGGTTGCCGCAGCGCTGGGGTGGCCCTGCGCTCAGCTCCTCCAGCCAGCTCCCTTGATCGTGGTTGCCCCCGATCAGCTCAAGTGGGCAGCCCAGCAGCTCGGGAAGGGCTCGGATCTTGGCGCGCAGCTCCCCAGTCAGCCCCACGCGGCTATGGATCAGGTCGCCCAGCACCACCACTCGCTGCGGTTGCAGCTGCGCCGCCAGATCGAGCAGCAGATTGAGCGTGCTCAGATCACCATCGCTGGGTAGGGGGATGCCGCTGGCCTGAAAGCTCTCGGCTTTGCCCAGATGCAGATCGGCCACCAGCAGCACACCGATGTCGGCCTGCCACAGGGCCCGCTCCGGCAGCAGCTCCAAGCTGCTGCCTTGCCAGGTGAGGCTGGCGTTCCTATTCGCCGGTGCGACCTGCCTCAACGTTGGCCCATCACCATCTGATAGGCCGGCCGCTGCTGGGTGGCGGCGATTGTGGCCTGCACCTGGGGGAAGGGGCTGAGGTCGATCTGGGGGAAGAAGATTGGCAGGTAGGCGAGGTAGGCGTTCACGGCACAGTCGGCCACGCTCCAGGCGCCGCCCATCAGCGGGCCTTCGCCGAGTTTGCGATCGAGCACCTCCATCAGCCGCGGGAATTCGCGTTCGCGGTTGGAGGGCACAAACAGCGCTGTGGCCAGGGTGGCGTTGGCGAACAGCACCCATTGCTGGGCCAGCCCGCGCTCGGCAGCGGTTTGGCATTCGCCGCCGTAGCGCTCGGCCAGATACAGCAGAATCGCGCCGCTTTCAAACAGCTGCAGGCGGCCGCCTGGCAGGGCGGAATCCTCATCCACCAGCGCCGGCACCTTGCCGAAGGGGTTGATCGATGTGAACGGTTCATGCCGGTGTTCGCCGGCCTCCATGTCGAGCAGCTGCCAGGTATGGGGAATCCCCTTCTCCTCCATGTACCAACGCGGCATGGAGGCCCGGCTGCGGGCACCGCCGTAGAGGGTGAGGGCCATGGACGCGATCAAGCAGAAGCGGGCTGCTCAGTATCGGGCCGGGCGGCCGCTGCTGAAGGCTGCCGCTGGCCCCTGCCAGCACCCGGAGCTCAGCCGCTGCACATGGCGCACCTGCCGTGCGCGTCCCACGTACACCCAAACCGCCTCCCCGCTGTTCAAGCGGTGAAGCTCGCGTTGGTACAGGCGCGGCGCCCCCTCAAATCGATCGAGCTGCTCAAGCAGCGCAGCATTCACTTGGTAGAGCTCGCCCTCGATCGCGCTGCCTGGCTCGCTGCAGGCGATGGCCATGGGAAAGGGCCCCAGGTCGTAGAGCGCCAGGCCCTCGAGGCGCGTGCGGCCAACCCAGGCGGCCTGCTGCAGCTGCCCATGGTTGGCCATGCCGCGCTTGAGGCTGCCGTACACGAACAGCAAGGGGTCAGAATCGGCGCCGTTGCCGGACAGCTCCATGACGATTGCCCTCCTGATCGCGCTGGCCGGTTCGCTGGGCCTGATGGCTGTGATTGTGCGCCGGCTCGAGCGTTCCTGAGCTCTGCTGATCGCGCGGGCAGAGGATGTCGATCACGGCATCGGCATTCACGGTGCGGATCACGCCCGTGTCGATGCAGGCGATCTGAAACAGCGAGTTGGCGTTGCAGCGCGCTCCGCCCTCGGCATGGATCACCTGTCCCACCCACCAGTCAGGGGTTCGGCGTACGGCCACCAGGTCGCCAACCCGCACCGCCAGAAATCGGGGTTCGCTCATGGGGCCGCCCATCTGCCTCGCGTGCTGGTTCGTCTGTACTAGCACGGTTGTGTGAGGTTCCTTCGCGCTTGGCTTGTCGGGATTGGCGGTGATGCGCAGATTGTGAGCAGTGCTGCCACGAGCCCGTGCTGCGTTCCCGTCTGCTCCAGATCGCTCCCGCTCTCGCGCTGGGGTTGAGCCTCCAGGGTTACGCCGCGCCAACGGTGCAGGTGCTGAATAGCAATCTCACCCAGGCCGAGGTGGTGGCTGCTCAGAAGGGATGGTGCGACGCACTGCTCAAGATCAGCGCCGCTTACGCCAGTGGTGGTTTCAGCAAGGCCAAGGCCACGGCTGAGGCGGTGATTGATCAGGCCTATGCCTATCAATACGGACCGGTGGCGTTCAAGCCAACCCTCGCCTCGGGATCGCAGACGTTCCGCCCCACCCGCGCCGGAGCTTTGGCCTATTTCGTTGGGGGCAATCCCGCCTTCCCGAGCGACAAGGGTTTTGCCCTCAAGCCCTGGCGCTCCTGTGAGGTGATCAATCAGGTGATTCAGCTCAACGGGAGTTATGCCACCACCATGGGCAACGTTCGTTTTGTGGATAGCTCCGGCAAAACCACCACCGTCGATAAGACCTGGTCGTTCATGAAGGAGCCCGATGGCTCCATCCGGATCGTTCTGCACCACTCGTCGCTGCCGTTCGAAGGCTGAGCACTCTTCATGCCAGCTTTCAGCAGGTGTGCTCTGCGGAACCTGGCGCACCTCGCTCAGGCTTGGCATGGTGAGAGACCCAGGGGTTGGATCCCATGAGCTGGTCTGAGCTGGAGCGGCTGGTCTGCGGCGCCGAGGCCGATGCGGCCATGCAGCGTGCTCTCAAGCACTGCCGTTCACGCAAGGAGTTGATCCTGGCGGCTCGGCGCCTGGGCTACCGAATCACCCGCATCGATCTGCAGCGGGCCTGGCAGGAGCACCAGCAGCTCGAGCAGGAAGCTCAGTAGGGAAGGGTGAAGCCCGACTGCATGCTCTTGAAGTCGAGCATCACCCAGGTGAGCCACACCAGCAGGCCAATCACGCCAGACACCGCGGCGATGCGGCCCGCAGCGCGGAGGAGCAGTTCCAGCAGGCTGATTTCTTTCACGGGCGGCAGCGCTCACCTGCTCACTATGGGTGGCGGGCACGTCAGACGTGGTTCAGCCTGAGGAGAGATTGGGCCGTTGCTGATGGCACGCCGAGATGCTGCGGGTGATTTCATTCAGTTCTTGGTGGGAGGGTGCCTGTTTGGTGCAGGGGGATTCCTCTTGGCCAATCAGGTGATGGTGCGCTCCGAATGGGTGATTCAGAGATCCGGCGGAATGGGTTATTGGAGTCGTGGCGCTTGGGCCATGCCATGGGGGACGCCGGGTATGGGGTTGTTGATGCTGCCCTTGGGCATCGGAGTGTGCCTGTTATTCGCGGGCTACAAAAGGCGTTGGTCGAATCTGTTGATTTGGGCGTCGCTAGCTGCGTTGTTGGTAGGTGTCTTGAACAGCCTGAGAATGACCTTCATGCCAACCACCCTCTGGCAGTTGGCGGTGTACGTCGTGATGATCGCCGCGGGTGGCGGATTGATGTTTCGTGGTTTGCGCGCTTACGACGACAACGGGCGCACGGTCATCAGCCGAGGCGATGCCTCCCAAGAGGAATTACGCAGGGAGATTGAAGAGCTGAAAGCAAGGCTTGATAAGCAGTAGGTCAAGGGATGACAGGGTTCCCACGGCTTGCAGCTCAACTTTTACGGACTGTTTTTCCCAACTTCGGAGCTTCCGTTGTTTTGTTGCTCGGTACGCCTGACCAGGTGGCTGCCGAACCCTGGAAAAGCTGCTGGTTCAACGGTCAGACCATGGGCTGCCGCGATCAGCACCACGCCGATGGCAGCGTCACCATCCAGTGGCGCGATGGTCTGGCGATGACCTACACGCTGGTGCGGGAGGGCTTTCCGCGTTCAACCCTGCGGGATTCCCTCGGCGGCCTATGGCAGCGGGAGGTGCTGGTGCAGAGCAATGCCGTGTTCAGCCATACGCAGAACGGCAATCGCATCACGGTGCCGTTGCGGGCGGAGGCGGAGCATGACTGTCCGCCTGCTGTGCGCGCGCAGGTGGATGGGCTCTACCGCTGGCAGCTGGCGCGGCAGGAGCGGTCCGGGCCGATCACGATCGGCAGCCAGCGTGAGCGCTTCACTCCGCAGCTGTTCTCGCTGCTGGAGCGGGCCTACGCCCTCACCCCTGCGGATGGGCGGTTTGTGGATTTCGATCCCTTCAGCGGCACGCAGGTGAGCACCTTGGGCGCCGCGCTCCAGGAGTGCCGCCCTGAAGAGGCGGGCCAACTGATGGCTCGGGTGGCTGTGCAGGCGGGGCTGCGAGGGCGATCAGCCGAGCCCGCCCAGCAGCTGGGTTTTGTGCTGGCTCAAACGCCGCAGGAGGGTTGGCGTATTGCTGACATCGTCTACTTACGGGAGCCATCCTTTCGGCTCTCCACTTATCTGAAGGAGCTTCTGGAGCAGCGCCCATGAGCACGACCCAGTCGGCGTTGCCGGTGGCAATGGTGCAGCTCTGCGCCACAGAGGATGGAGCCTCGAACCAGCGCCAGGCTGAGGCCTGGCTGGAGCGAGCGGTGCAGGAAGCACCCGGCGGAGTGCGGCCGCGGCTGTTGATGCTGCCTGAGGTGTGGAATGCGCCCTATGCCGTGGATCGGTTTGCGGCCTTTGCCGAGGCGATCCCGGAGCCCGGCGCCGATCTCACGCAGGGGCCTTCGGCTTCCCTGGCGATGGTGGCGCGCTTGGCCCGTCGCCATGGCGTGGCGGTGATCGCCGGCTCGATCCCCGAGCAGGGCGAAGCCGGGCGGATCTACAACACAGCCACGGTGATCGATCCCTGTGGAGTGCTGTTGGCGAAGCACCGCAAGCTGCATCTCTTCGATGTGGATGTGCCGGGCGGGATCTGCTTTCGCGAATCCGACAGCCTCAGTGCCGGTAACGACCTCACCGTGCTCAGTGGCTCCGGTGACCCGCTCGGCACCGGTCTGTCGGATCCCCCGAACCTGGGCCTACTGATCTGTTACGACATCCGCTTCCCTGAGCTGGCCCTGCTCATGCAGCAGCGCCATGGCTGCACCCTGCTGGCCTGTCCGGCCGCCTTCAACACCACCACTGGGCCGCGGCACTGGCATCTGGTGATGCGGGCCCGCGCCATTGATACCCAGTGCTTTGTGCTCGCCTGCTCCAGCGCCAGGCCCCAGGGTGATGACTACCCCAGCTACGGCCATTCGCTGGTGGTGGATCCCTGGGGCACGGTGATCGCCGAGGCCGGCGAGGGGGAGCAGGTGCTGCATGCGCAGCTGGATCTCAGCCAGGTGGCCTTGGCGCGCCAGGCCATTCCCACCGGCAACCAGCGCCGCCGCGACGTGTATCGCCTCACTGATGCAGCCGTGGGCGGCCATCCCGATGCCGGTTTGGAGGGTTCATGAAGCGCCCTTCATGAACGCCGATTGCGTTGGATGAAGAGCAATGTCGATGCGGGGTTCGGGGTTGCCAGGGCCCGTTGGCGGATCCATCGTGAGCACATCGGGATTCGGAGGCGCCATTGATGGACGACACCCCCCCTGAGCACCAGAGAGGAGCGCGCTGACGATCCGGCCCCTGCTCCAACACTCTCAACGGATCTCTGATGTCCCCCGCGCGCGACGTTGTTGCGCCGTCCACTGCACCGCCTGAGGTGCCCCGGACTCAGTGGGACGTCCCCCTCGACACCTGGCCCCAGGTGCCAGCGCCGGCAGCTCCGCCCCACAACCAAAGACTTCACACCTTGATCGCTCGATCGAGGTTGATTACAAGCATCACGATTGCAACGCTGGCCCCAATCCGCGGGCAGATCAGCTGAGCAGGCAAACGCCCGGAGCTGAAAGCCCCGGGCTTTGTTGTGTTGGCAGCCGGGGTGTCCTAAGGGTTGATGGCGCTTCGAAAACCCATGCGGCTGCTTGCTCTATCGGCGCTTCTGCTGGGTTCAGCAGCATCGGCGCAGGATGTGTCTGCTTTTGCGCAGCACGCCCAACGTTGCCGTGAGGGCGGCGTCGCGGCGGCCTGCCGGAGCGCAATGGAGCAATCCCACAGGCTGAAGAACTGGGCCGAGGGGCGCAAGCTGTGGCGTTGCTACACGGCTGTGCTCGGGGCCCAGGCCGAGATGATTGCGGCGAGCCTGCCAACAGCTCCGCAAGCGGAGGGCACCAGTGCCTGGCAGGAGATGCGCGCAATGTGCGGGCGCTGATCCATGCCGCTCCAAGGGCCCGCTTGCGGAGAGCGCTTGAGGCGAGCCCATGCGCTTGCGCTATGACGAGCGGGAAGCGACTTGCACCTTGATGAGCGTTCCTGCATTGCCGGCTGTGGTGAGCCTTGCCGCTCTGATCGCCTACCAGGGCACAGCGATGGCTGTGGGTCAGGCGCGGGTGAAGCACAAGGTGCTGCCGCCGGCGATGAGCGGGCCGGAGCCGTTTGAGTGTGCGCTGCGGGTGCAGCAAAACACCCTGGAGCAGTTGGTGTTCTTCCTGCCGGTGTTCTGGTTGGCGGCCTTGATGAGCAGCGAAACCTGGGCCTCGTTGCTGGGCTTCATCTGGGTGGGCGGCCGCGTTTCTTACGGCGTGGGCTACCGGCTGGCGCCGAACAAGCGTGGTCCTGGCTTCGGGATCAGCTTCCTCTGCTCGATTGCCCTGCTAGTGATGGCGATCCTTGGAGCGTTCAGCCAGCGCTGAGCCGAAGCGGAGCGAAGCGCGGCGTACCCAGCAGCGCTCCGATCAGGCTCACCCCTGCGGCCAGCTGTCGCAGGGGCAGCCCAAACAGCAGGCTGGCGACATCAATGGCAACAGTGGCGACCACGCAGGTCTTGCAGCGATGCGGCCACTGTAACGAAAGATTGCGCGCTCGTTAAGGAACGTGTTGCTCCGCTGGCGCGGCTGCCAGTGCTGCCTCACCGCGCCGGTAGAGCTCGCGTGCGTAATCCGTCCACAGGCCCTGGCCCCAGTAGCGAAAACAGCTCGTTTCCAGCAGCAGCAGATGCAGCAAGGCCTGTTGATACGGCGCCGTCTGCGTGATCGATGGATCCTGCGCCACCGCGGCATCAAAGCGCTGATGGAAGCCCGCGCTGAGCTGTTGCATCGGCCCCAGCACGTTCTCGTAGCCCTCCACCCAGCTGAGGTTGTTGGTCCAGGAGGCGCCCTCCATGGCAAAGCCAGGATCGAAAGCCCGGCACGCTTCAATCGCGGCCGTTACGGCCTCAGGTCCCTGGCCGCTGCCCAGTTGCTGCCAGAGCTGATGCTGGCGCACCGCCTGGATGGCAGGGAAATCGGCTTCTGAGGCTTCCACTAAATTGAGGTATTCGCTGCCATTGATTGCCGCTGTTCCGGCCTGATCGCGCAGCTTGTGGTGGGCCTGAATGAAGGCCGAGGGGAATTCATTCATCATCACGCCACCGTTTTCGCCATCGGCGATTTGTGCCACTAAGGCGGGTACCTGTCGGCTGCCGAGGGGCACACGGCCGATCCCCAGCGCTTCGTAGCAGGGCTGCATCTGCCCCACCAATTTGGTGTCAGACCCCTGGGTTTTGATCAGGGCGGTGATGCTCACGCTGTCGCCTGAGCTGTTGCGTGCCACCAGCCGATTAGGTAGCCAACACTGTTGCTGGCTGAGGGCAGAACCATCGAGGTTCTCCACGCTGTGCTCCTGCACCAACAGCCAGGTGTAGCCGCAGTCTTTGAGGTCCTTCACCAACGCAAAGAGCGTGTCGGGATGGTTGGGAAGATGCATCTCCGGCGGTGAAAATCCGCGCACACGGCTGAGAGCCTCCGCGCCGAACAGGGCGGCGAACTGGTGCTGCCAGGCCTGGATCTGCAGCTTCAGATCGGGTATCGGCGTGGAGGGCGCCACGGCATGGCCCCAGAAGCTGCCCAGCCACTCCACGTGGGTTTGCATCACCGGGTCGCAGGCGAGATAGCGGAGCGCATCGAGAATGTCGCTGCGGCCCATCTGCTCAAAGCCCCAGAGCAGCGTGCCGGAGTAATCGAGCATGATCCGCGGCTGGCAGCCTTCGCTGATCAGCTGGGGCATCAACTCCGCCATGCGCCGGTAGCACTGCGCGAAGGGTTCGGCGTTGTGGTTATCGCCTTCCCCTGGGTGTTCAAGCATGAACTGGAGATGGCTGATCAGCTCACCCTGTGCGCCTGCCGGAATCGTTGGCTGATGCATATGGAGTGCGCAAGCGAAGCAGGAGTGGAGTTCCTGTGCTGTCTCCCCCCCTTTGCGTTCCGCTTTTTGCGCCCGCTGCTCCATCAAGGCTTTGAGTTCGGCTTCACGGCCGGCGATCGGCGGCGGCTTCAGCGCTGGATGGTTCGTCAGGGTGGTTCCGCGATCCCTCCCACCATCACCACGCCCAGCTCTCACGGCAACAGATGCGTTGGCTCAGCTGCGTTGACGGCGATTGGCCTTGCGGGTGCCCCAGTAGCGATACCCCGGCTGTTCGCGCAGGATCGGCCAGCACTGCGGGCACACCAGTTGCCATTCGGGTTCCACGTTTGAGCACACCCGGTAGTGGATGGGCCCTGCGTTTTGGCAGCGCTCGCAGCGGAAGGTTTCCGCTCCGGCGCTTCGCTGCAGCAGCATCGCCTCTTCTTCAGCCGTGGAGATGCGCCCGAGCGCGGCATTGCGGTGGGGGTAACGGCCGAAGCGCCGCAGCCAATCGGCATGGCGCCGGGCAACGGCGGCGGTAGCTGCATCGCTGTAGCGCTCGAACAGTGCAACGCTCGCCTCCACCACGGCCAGGCTTTCGCTGTGCAGGTGCGGCATCAGCCAGAACTGGCGCCGCACCCGCGCCGGTTCGGCCTCGATCCAACCCAGCTCCAGGGCCCGCTGGCTCAGGGCCAGGGCTCGAGCATCACCGCTGAAGGCCTGCGCCTGATCCCGCCACACCTGCCGGCTGAACTGATCCAGCAGCAGCACCAGAGCCAGGGCACTCTGCGGCTGCTCCTCCCAGCTGCTGAGGCCACCGGCTACAGCCTCGGCCGTGAGCTCGCTGAATCGCCCCTGCACCAGTGCGTCAAAGCTGCGGCTGCGGCGGAACCACTGGCGCGGTTTGCAGGCCACAAACCAGAACTGCAACACAGCCTCCGCCTGGCAGGCAGAGCCGGCTGGCGTCATGCCCGCTTCTGGTTGGCGGCGTAGAGAACGGCACCCCCGGCCACCACGGTGAGCAGGCCAGTGCTGATCAAGAAGCCGGTGAGCATCAGCAGCCCCAGAACCGAGCCGAGCAGCGACATCTTCACGCGCAGCAGCTTGGACTTGATTAGCAGCACCAGAAGCAGCATCACGGTGGCCTTCAGGCCGGCGATGCGGGCTGCGCTGATCGGGCAGAAGGGATTGAGAAGGAGCATGGCCGCTGCTGCTGGATCCCCACTCTGTCGAAGCCGCCGCTGGGCTGCGTGGGGCTGCCAGGCTGGTGGGATCTGATCGGTGGATGCATGAAGCGTGCGGTGTGCAGCGGCCTGGCCGCCGTGTTGATCCTGCTGAGCATGGCCTTGCCTGCCTGGGCGGAATTCACCCTGCCGCCGTTGCCCTACGCCCCGGATGCGCTGCAGCCAGCGATCGACGCCACCACGATGACGATCCACCACGACCGCCATCACGGCGCCTATGTGGCCAACCTCAACGGCCAGATCAAGGGCAACCCTGAGCTGGCGAAGCTGAGCCTCGAAGCCCTGCAGGGCCAGATCTCACGCTTCCCCGTGGCGGTGCGCAACAACGGCGGAGGCCACTGGAACCACAGCCAGTTCTGGGCGGTGATGGCGCCTCCGGGCGAGGGCGGCGATCCTTCGGCTGAGCTGCTGGCAGCGATCGAGGCCAGCTTTGGCTCGTTGAAGGCGATGCAAACCCAGTTCAGTCAGGCGGCCGCCAGTCGCTTTGGCTCAGGTTGGGCCTGGTTGATCCGCACGCCGGATGGAGGCCTGGCGATCACCAGCACCGCCAACCAGGACAACCCGCTGATGGACCTGGCAGAGATCGAGCGCGGCACGCCTCTGATCGGGCTGGATGTGTGGGAGCACGCCTACTACCTCAACTACCAGAACCGCCGGCCCGACTACATCACGGCGTGGTGGGATCTGGTGAACTGGAACGAGGTGAACCGCCGCTTCAGCGCTGCCGCAGCATGACCACCAATCTTCAGGCCATCGGCTTTTTGCTCACCTGGGTGCTGGGCTGGGGGATCGGTGGCTCCTTGATCGATGCGGGTTTGATCCAGGCCGGCGTGTATTCGCTCGAAACCGGGCAACTCGGCACGGCCACCACCTTTGTGTTGTGGACGCTGCTTTGGGGAGGTGGCGGCGTTTGGTTGTACCGCTACTGGACAAAAGCCAAAGCTGATTAAGGCGAATGCTGTGCGTAGCAATTGCTACATCACAGTGTGGGTTGTGATGTGTTTGCCTGCAAACATCACCTCTTCAGCTCTTGCTGTTCGGCGTACTGTTTCGCTGCTTCAAGTTGATCCAGCAGACGCATCGCCCTGAGGTGAAACCATGGACGGCAACACAATGCATGCCCTCCAGGCCAAGGCTGATCTGGCCGCCATCCGCCACACCATCCATCAGCGTCGTTTTGAGTGGCTCACGCCTGAGAGCATCTGCGCTGGATTGAGAATTCCGCGGGCGCGAGCTGAAGCGATCCTGGCTGAGTTGGCTGGCACCTGCCTGCAGGAGGAGATCTGGGCGATCAAGGCCTCTGTGCTTTACACCGCCATTGCTGATGATCCCGGCGCTGATTTGGAGCTGCTGTTGCGCGAGGTGGGGTTTGGCAGTGTGGTTACGGCCTGCTCGATTTTTCGCCACTGCTACGGAATATCGCCCATGCGTTTTCGTGTGCAGTGTCAACGGGCTTGGCGGCAATCACTGGCAGCCTGATGCGCTTTAGCTGCGCAGGTTGCAGAGCAGCTGGGTGGGGAGCCGGCAGGTGCGCCAATCGCCATTGGCGGCGCACACCTCCACACCGATCAGTTGTTGCTGGGGCTCGGCGCAGATCTGATCCAGCCACGTCACCGCATCGGTGATCGCCTCATCGAGGCTGCTGTAGCAATCATCCAACTGCTGATGGGGCTCAAAGCAGGCATCAATCAGCCGATACATCCGATCCATCGCCGCTCAGGTCTCCACGTCTTCCTCTGGAAGGCCATGGTGATGGCAGCGGAGCGGATCAAACGGTGTTCGATCCAACTGTTTTAAGGATCGCTTTAGCAATCTTCAGCTGTGCGGGAAGCTGAAGCTCTCCACGGTGCGGGCATCGGCTGTGAGGGCCTCAGCGCCGGAGCTGGTTTCCACGATTGAGAGGCCCCGCACCGTGCCGTCTGCGAGGAACCAACGGTCCTTTTGCAGGGCCTGAAACACCTCACGGGCCTGCTCCAAGCTGGGAAAGCTGCCCACGTTGGCGCTGCCCCAGGCGTCGTGGGTGAGCACGGAATAGGTCATGGAGGGCATCCTGGCAGCTCTGGGCCAGCTGCCTAGGGTGAAGCCAGTTGCCTGATCACCGGTGAACTCGCTTCGCGTTGTCGCAGCCCTTGCCCTTGTGGGTGCACCGTTGCTGAGTTCGGATGCAGCGCTGGCGCAGAACCGCATCCCGAAGCTCCCCGGCTACGACCAGTGCCCGCTGGGTTACGTGAACGACCTCAAGCAGAGCTGCTATTCGCCGATCTACTACGAGGTGCAGCCCACTGGCGGCAAGGCCTGCCTCTCAGGTTGGATGAACATCGGCGCTGGGTACTGCAAGAAGAAGACCCTCGGCATCTTTTGATCCAGCCAGATTGGGATCCACGCGGGCCAGCCGCTCGAGGATGGTGTGGAGGTCCAGTTCGGAGAGCTCTCCGCTGGCGGTCCACTTCATGCAGGTGGATCCCAGGCAGGTTCGGTTGGATCTGTTCTGTGGGCTGGGCGGTTTGAGGCAGGTCATCGCCTTGTCCTCGTGTCCTGATGCGTGCAGTCTCCCGTGAGTCGCACGGCGGCCACTACCCCCATTTAGGGTCAGTGGCATGGCTGGTGAACCCAAGGCCCTGAGTGGGCGGCCGCTGCCAAACAGTGGCGCTGTGAGCGGGGTGTTGGAGGCGTTGGCCTTCTTCCGCGATGCCGATTTCGCGCGCACGCGGTTTGAGCGGCTCGGCGATGTGTTTGAAACCAAGTTGCTGGGCCAGCAGCTGGTGTTCATCCGCGGGGAGCGGGCGATCAGCGATCTGTTCAGCCAGAGCGATGGCACCGAGGGCTGGTGGCCGGAAAGCGTGCGGCAGCTGCTGGGTAGCCGTTCGCTGGCCAACCGCAACGGTGCCGACCACCGTGCCCGGCGCCGGGTGGTGGGGCAGCTGTTTTCCGCCGCAGCGCTGCGCCGCTACAGCCCGGCGATCGTGGCGTTGGTGGATCAACTGGCCGCGGAGCTGAAGGCATCAGCCGGCCCGGTGCGGCTGGTGGATCGGATGCGGCGCTTCGCCTTCGCTGTGATTGCTTCGGTGGTGCTCGGCCTTGAGGGTGGCGATATCGAAGCGCTGTTCGCTGATTTCGAGATCTGGACGCGGGCTCTGTTTTCGGTGCCGATCGCCATTCCTGGCAGCCCTTTTGCCAAGGCGTTGCAGGCGCGGGCGCGGCTGCTGGAGCGGTTGCGGGGCGTGTTGGAGCGGGCCAAGGATCGCCCCACCGGCGGGTTGGATCTGCTGAGCGGTGGATTGGATGAGGCCGGTCTTCCCCTCACTGACGACGACCTCGTGGAGCAGTTGCTGCTGCTGCTGTTCGCCGGCTACGAAACCACAGCCTCCTCACTCAGCTGCCTGATGGCGGCTCTGCTGCAGCATCCATCTGAGTTGCACTGGCTGCAAGCCGAAGTGCAAACGCTGGCTTGGCCGCCACTGGAAGCGATTGCTGCACCACGGCTGGATGCGGTGGTGCAGGAGGTGATGCGTCTGAACCCACCGGTGGGTGGTTTTTTCCGCCGCACCACGCGGCCGCTGCTGCTTGATGGGGTGCTCGTTCCCGAGGGGCGTGTGGTGCAGGTCGCCATTGCGGCCTCGAATCGCACCAGCAGCAGCGATGCATCGGATCTGGATGTGTTCCGGCCTGAGCGGCACCTGGAAGCTGACAACGGGCTCACGCTGTTGCCCTTCGGCGGCGGTGAGCGGGTCTGCTTAGGCAAGGCCTTAGCGGAACTGGAGATCCGCTTGATGGCGGTGGGCTTGCTGCAGCAGGTTGCGCTGACGCTGGTTCCGGATCAAGACCTCGGCCTGGCGCTGATCCCAAGCCCCAGCCCGCGGGATGGCTTGCTCGTCGCGGCGGCCTAGCTGCTCAGCCACTGCAGCGACACTTGCCGTTGGCGCGGGCCGTCGAGCTCCACCAGGATCACGTCTTGATAGGTGCCGAGTACCAGCTCGCCCTTCCTCACGTTCACGATCACCTGGTTGCCGAGCAGTAGCGCCTGCAGATGGGCGTGGGCGTTGCGGGGCTCGTCAGCCGGGATGTTGGGGCGCAAGTGGAGGTCGTTGTGCTTCCAGGGCGTGGCGGCTGGTGCGATTTGAGAGAGCCAGTGCTCGATGTCGAGCAGCAGCCGCTCCTCCATCTCGTTGATGATCACGGCCGTTGTGGTGTGCTGGCTCGACACCACCACGGCACCCTCGCGTCCGCCGTGCTGACGCAGAAAGCTCCGCACCTGCGCGGTGATCGCCAGGCACTGGAAGCCCTGTTCGCTGGCGAGGCTGATCAGCTGGTGCGTCATGGCGGGGGCGCTTTGGGCCACGTGCCGGCATCATGGGCGCGACGCTGCCCAGCCCTCATGCGCCGACTCCCGTCCTTTGGCCTGGTGGGTCTGGCCTTGGTGCTCAGCAGCTGCGCCGCGAGCAAGCCCGAGAAGCCTGGGCCTCAGCCCCTTTCCGGGCCGATCCGGATTGAGCTCGATCTGAAGGACCCCTCCAAAAGTTTTGGCGTTCTGCCCTTGGGCAACGACCGCACCATCTTCAAGGTGGGCTACGGACGGCTTGGCGTGACCTGCGCAGGCAGCCGCTTTGAGGAGGGTTACACGCCCCTGGGCCGGTTCAAGGTGAATGCGATTCTCAGCAACGATCGCTTTGAAATGGAGCCGGCGCTGATCAAGCAATCCGGCAAGAGCGAAGCGGAGCTGAAGGCATCACTGTTCAAGAGCATGAACGCGATCGACTTCAGCGGTGATGGCGAAGTGGGTGAATACGGCATTGGCTATGTGAGCCTGGCACCGCTGAACAGCGTGAAGCAGCCGTTCAAGTTCAACACTTACGACGGCAAGTTCCGCTGGTACAGCTTCGCGATTCACGGCAGCAACAACGATCAGCGCATCGGCCAGAAGGTGACCGGCGGCTGCGTGAATGTGGCGGAGCCCGTGCTCAAGACCCTGCTCAGCTCCGTGCAGCTGGGCGATGAGGTGGAGGTGACAGCGAATGGGCCTTGCACGCCCTGATCCAACGTTGGGTGCAGCTATCCGTGGATATCTAGATCTTTTGGAGTAGGTCCTCGATCGCTGAGATCATCGCAGGAAGCGAGTCTTGGCAGATTAAAATAATTTGTTCTGTGTCTAGGTCAAAGTATTGATGGGCGATGATATCTCTAAATCCCATGGCGCCTTTCCAGTCCACCTCCGGGTAGTGATTCTGTAGGAAACCGGGTTTGAGTCGATCGAGGCGTTTGAGCGCTTCTCCTGCTGCAAGGAACTGCATGCAAATCACATCGATCGCGTCCTCTCCGGTTTCCTGCTCCAGTTGTTCTGGATTTTTGATCAGTGGTTTGGATTTCCGTTCAGCGCGTTGGAGTGCCCGCAAAAGGCTCAGCAGAACGTCGCGATCTCCAGCATTCACGCCTTAAGGCCCTCACGTTGGATGATCCCTCGGAGCGTGGGAGTCATGCGTTCGCGTAGGCGAACCACATCCACTGGCCGTTGCATCAGCTCCTCAAGTTCCTGCTTGAGGTGTACGAGGGCGAAAGGCGTGAGTGGGTCGAGTTGAACCCAGATATCGAGATCGCTGTCGGGTCGCGCCTCACCCCGAGCAACTGAACCGAACAGGCCTAGCTCCACCACATGAAAGCGCTCTCGCCAGTCCTGCTTGTGCAGGCGGAGCTGTTTGAGAACAGCCTCGGCTGTTGGGCTGCCTGGCGAGGTGGGGCAGGTCATGCCCTCATTTTGCGTCCTCTCGCTTGGCTTGTCGCCCCTTGATCGCGGCCCAGCCCAAACCATCCAACCTGCTCCCGCCGGGGCTTGAAGGCAATGCGTGCAATCACCGATTGCTCCTGCGTGGAGCCAGGGCGAAGCTGAGGGCATCGATCCAAGGAGGCGTCCCCGATGGACGACACGCCACCTCGCTAGCAGCCAGAAGCACGCTGATCATTGGCCCCTGCTCCAACAGTCTTCACCCATCCGTAGGGCTGGTCGTCGGTTCGGACACTGAATTGGGACGTCTGACCCGTCGACACTCCATTCGCACCGCCTGAGGTGCCCTTAAGGAGGACGCAAAGCCCCACACCTTGAATGCTTGGCCCCAGGCGCCATCCCGGCCGCTTCGACCCACAGCGAATTCCCTGACCCCCGGCCACCTGGTGCGGGGGTTTTTGGTTGCTTTTCACCATGACCGACGACGACTTTCTGGCTGCGCTGTCTGCGGTGGATGCTGAGTTTTCCGCGCACCCCAGCTGGCAGCAGGTGAAGTTGCTGGCGGCTGCCCATCCGTGGACCTTGGGGGTCAAGCCCCTCTCGCCCGGTCAGCAGTCGGTGTTGGCGTTCTGGCGGATCTTTTCGCGTGACGATCAGGGCCGATCCACGGCTCCGATGCCAGGAGAGGGCACGGCGGAGCAGATTCAGCAGAGCCTCTCTGATTTCCAGGAAGATTTCGAGACGGCCGTGCTCACCAACACCGATTTCGATCTGAGCTCGATCGAGCAGGTGTTCGCTTCACTCAGTTCTGGGGCGTCAGCAGCAGATCCGCCAGGTTGAGGTCGTGGCGGCGCGTGAGTGCGAAGAGGGTGCCGGCATTGCCGCGGCACACGCGCAGGTTGGCATCGAGCACGGTGATATCGAGCCAGGCGGGAAAGCTTTGGTTCACGCTGCGCAGCCATTGCAAGCGGTTGGCGCCCAGGCTTGGCCCCAGCCAGCCGCCGCGGCGAAAGCGCACCTCCACCCGCTGGCTAGGTGGTTGCTCCGCCTGCACCACAGCGATGGAAGCCTCCACGGCGATTCCGGCCAGGGATGCGAGGGGGCCGCTCAGCCGTAGCAGGTTCATACCGCGCCCTTGCGATGGCGCGAGACACTGCAGGTTTTCGAGCCAGGGTGCGACCGCCAGATAGGGCTGGCTGCTGCTGCTCCAGCGCAATTCCCATACCCCTTCAAGTTGCTCGCGTGCTTCCGGCGTGGAGAGATCAGCCGGTTGCGCCTGCTCAAGAGCGGTGATCAGCGCCTGGATGCGATCCCCATGGCGGTTGGCACTGCCGCGGGGCTCTTGCTGCAGAAGCTGCAGCAGTTCCAGGCGGTCTTGCTGGGAGACCTCGCTCATGCGTTGTGAAACACCGTCTGTGATGCCTCCACCGTGAGGGCCACATCGGCTTGGGTGTCGACCGTGAACAGGCTCCAGGTGGCCATCGGTTCTGGACGGCTGTGGGCTCGGGCCCATTCGATCCGCTGGCCGCCGTAGGTGAGGCCCACGCAGGTGAGGCTCACGTCATCGGCGAGAAGGCTCCAGAGCAGCTTGAGCTGGCCGCGGTCGTAGTCAGTGGGCGATTGGGGTTGCGCTTCAGCGGCCACCACGCCCGGTTCCAGGCCCACGCTGAGGGCACGCTCCCAGCTCAGAAAGGAGCCGTCGTGTGTGGGATAGAACCAGCAGGTTTCGTTGCTGGCTTCCGTGAGAGGAAAGCGATCTACGCAGCGGTAGGTGCCTGCCTCGGCGTTGCGTTGATACACCCCAATGGCATTGCTGCGCGGGTCGAACTGAGGCACGACCGCATCACAGATCAGCCTGCGCGGTGGGCCGCTGCTCTGCGGTTCCAGGGAACCCTCCCAGGGGAGTTGCGCGAGCGCATCGGCTGAGGCGCCTGCGGCGGTCAACAGGCGCAGGGCAAAGGCGCCAGAGGGACCCTGGCGCTGGGCTGTTTGCAGGTCGTCCCAGCTGGCTTCCTCCTGCGGAAGGCAGGCGGATGGGGCGATCACAAACACCAGGGAATGGTTCATGCCGTCCACGATGGCGGAACTGCCGTCATGGCAGCACGGAGAGCCGTGCGCTGAAGGTTGTGGTTCGTACCGCTCCGTTGCTGCAGTGGCTCACGCGCATACGGCTCGCGCCGAGCGACGCCGGCCCAGGGGCTCGATCCAGTCGTTCACAACCTGCCGGTGCCGCATGACGCGACCAGGGATCCTGCAGCCCAGATTCACCTGCCCCTCATCGATCAGGCGACCCAGGCGCAGGGCCACGGCTTCTTCGTGGCGGGCGAAGGAGCTCTGGTGTGCAGCGATCCAGGCCATCTCGCTTTCCGTGATGACACCGCTGACCAGGGACTCGAGGAAGACCTCTCCAACGGACATGAGAGCCATGTAACGAATCCGTTACATCCTGGCACTTGGTCCCTCTCGGCTGGCTTTGAGGGGCCGCTGGCGACCGGCGAGCAGCAGGTTCTCAGAAACTTCACGATCCTTCATGAATGCCGCCAGACTTTTCGCGTTGCCACGACGCCATGGACCTTCCTCTGCCTCTGGAGCTGGTTGCCGCGATCACTGCTGCTTGCCTTGTACTGGGGTTGTTGCGCGGTGGAAACCAGCCTTCCGCTGCAATGCCCACTCGAACCCAGCGAAGCAACATCTCCATTCCGTCATCACTGCGGCGATGGCTGCGCAGCTACCTGCTGAGCCCCAGCTGGCCGCAGAGCTTTGGATTGCTACTGCTGCGCATTGCTGTTGGCGTGATGATGATTCATCACGGCCAAGACAAACTGGCGGACCCTCAGAGCTTTGCAACCAACTATGTAGCTGCATTGCATCTTCCCTTCCCCCTGTTCATGGCTTATGCAGCCGGTTACGCGGAAATCCTTGGTTCCTGGCTGTTGATCTTTGGTTTGTTCACCCCAGTTGGCGCTCTGGCCTTGAGCGGCACGATGGCTGTCGCTGCTTATCACCACATCTTGACCAGTGGCTTCAACATCTACGTGCTGGAGCTGGTTGTTCTCTATCTGGGCGGCAGCGTTGGCTTGCTACTTCTTGGCCCCGGACGGATCTCTTTTGATGCCGGCCTGGCCCATGAGCTGCTGGATGAGTCCGCTGCTGCAATGGATGCATCCGTCGAGGTGCCGCTCGAGGGGCGCCTTAGCCCGATTCCAATCGAGGTCTCCTCTCGCTGATCGGAGGGTGAAACCCTCGCCGGGCTCCACCGCAATCATCCTCAGTCCTCCTTTCCAATTTCAGGGAGACTCTTTCCCTGGTCAGTCATCACCTTCTCTCGCTTAGGACAAAGCATTGATGGCATCTGATCCCTCACTCCTGAGCGACTCACAGGCCTCCCCATCGCCATCCTCGTCTAGATAGCTGTGCCCCTGCCGCAGCAAAACCTGCGCCTGGGCATAGGAGCCGATTTGCTTGCAGGTGTAGCGCCGACTTGATGGTGCAGAGCTGCTTGCGCTCGGCTTCCGTTGGCCTGAACGGAAGTCCCAGGGGCGTGTCAGTCCACCGCTCACGCCCCAGACCCCCATGCGTTTGAGCCGTGCTTCGTTCTCCAGGCGGCTGTAGGTCTGCCGGTCGCAGCCTTGGATGTACTGCCAATACACAAACGCTGCACCGGATGCCACTAAGGCCTGGTTGAGGTTGCGGCCGCCTCTGCTCAGCTCTGCCACGGAGCGGCCATAGCGATCGGTGGCTTTGATCCGCAGCTCAACGGCTGACCCCACCGGCGCCAGAGTCTGCAACTGCGTTCGGGCGCTGGCGCCATTGGGCGCCTGACTGGTTTCCGGCGCATCGATGCAGGCCAGGCGCACGTTCAGGGTTCGGCTGCCTTCGCGCACGCGCAGGGTGTCGCCGTCGCCGATCGAGATCACGGTGGCGGTGCGGGTTTGGGCCAGTAGGGCAACGGCTGCCAGAGGCAAGACCAGGGGAATCACTCCTGCGCCTCTAGTCGCTCCGCATATCCCGCTGCCCAGACAGCCGGTGCGAACCCCTCTGGCACGAGGCGTTTGTAGCTGTTCATCAGGAGGATTTCACTCACGGCTTCTCCCAGCCGTTCCACCGAACGGCTCTGAGGCAGCTGGCGTTTCAGCTGCTGGTGCATGCGGAGCAGATACCAGGCCGATCCCTCGAGCCCAGCGTTGAACTTGCTCCATATGGCGGGGTCGCGTCTGGCGTCGAGCACCATGTCGCCGGCGTTGTGGGCCTTGTCGGCGGCTGTCACCAACAGCGAGGCCTCGGGTTTGTGCTCGAGGGAGGCGATGGTGCGGGTTTTACGTAGCAGCCAAGGCTCCTTCTCGCCCAGTGGTGCGTTGTCGCTGGTTTCGGTGCAATCGCGCACGATGTCGGCCACGGTCTCTCCAAAGCGTTCGGCAATGGAGGCATGGCTCTGGCCGGCGTCCTCAATGGCGTCGTGGAGCAGAGCGGCGATGGCTTGCTCTTCTGTGCCGCCGTCTTCCCACACCAGGGCGCTGACGCTGATCAGGTGGGAGATGTAGGGAACGGCTTTCCCCTTACGGCGCTGGTCGCGGTGGATCGCTTCTGCCCAGAGCAGGGCTTCTCCGTAGCGGACGCTTATCACCGGTGTTGAGGCGCTCACTGGCGCACCTTGCAATAGCCAGCACCGGCGTAGGAACTACCGCCCGGGCAGGTGGTGCCGTTCTTGGCAGGGAAGTACTGAACGTTGCCGCGCACTTTGCAATAGCCCGCACCGGCGTAACTGGTGCCGCCTGGGCAGGTGTTGCCGTTTTTGGCGGGGATCATCAGGGGATTGGCCTGCGCCAACAGCGCTGTTGCGGTGATGGTGGCCAGCAGAGGAAGCATCAATCGATCCTGGGATACCCATCATCCAAACAAGGCGCCCCGTAGGGGGCGCCTTAGCACCGGTTGCAAGGGTTCACCGCTGGCATCTCGCGGTCGTCTTGGTCGGGTGTCGGTGGGTTTCACGATTCACCTGTCTGGGGCCTGGCAGGTAAGGAAAATGGTCACGTCTCTGCCGAGAAATGCTCGGGGCTTGACCTCAGCAGTTGTGATCGCGGCCCGGGTTATGCAGCCCAGGGGATCATCAATCCAGGCATCCAAAGTGGCGTATCGCTGTTGCTGCTACGGGGCGATGTTCGCGCCACATCACCGAGTTGACTGTGGGGTTCACGCATCGTTGGCGCACCTCCTTGGTGGGTAAAGGTGGGGTTGATCCCTTCCCTTCCCTCAACTTCAAAGTAATCAAACTGGTGGCCCTGTGGCAGGGCGTAGAGGTTCCTCTTTCCGTACTGCTGCAGAGCTGAATCAGCTCACTCCACCCACGCGAATCAGGCCGCCCACCACCACAAACGCGATCGCCAATGCCGTGATGCCACGGATATGCCAGGCCAGCCCGCTGAGGTTGTTGTCGCCGATCTGCGGGATCAGGCGCAGGCGCGCATGCACCGCAAGGGCCGCGGTAGCAGCGAGCAACACGAGCTTCGTGCCAATCAACATCCCGATCGGGTTGCTGGGATCGAAGAAGCCCTGATAGCCGGGAAGGTAGACCCAGCCCATCCACAGGCCCGTGATCACCTGGATCGCCAAGGCCGTGAGGCCGAGGGGTTCAAACAGCTCTTCGAAGTCGCGGATGCGCACGGCGCTCTGCTCCTTGAGCGCTCTGGGCAACACCCGCAGATCCAGCACCAGGTGCCCGCCGGTCCACACCGTGGCCGCCAGGGCATGCACGATCACCAGAACGGGAAAGATCGACATTGGCGCCACCACTGATCCAGTGCAGCATCACCCGGATTTCTTCGCCACAGTGCAGCCGTCGCTTGCAACCCGATGGCTGACGCCCGCCGCAGTGTGTTGATCACCGGTGCCTCCAGCGGCATTGGCTTGGCGACAGCCCATCGCCTGATTGATCAGGGTTGGCGGGTGTTGGCTGCAGCGCGCCGGGTTGAGGCGATGGAGCCGCTCCGCAGCCGCGGGGCTGAGGTGTTCCCCCTGGATTTGGTCGACCCCACGTCCCGTGAGGCGCTCGCTCACACCATCAGCGAACGCGTTGGCGCGCTTGATGCGCTCGTGAACAACGCCGGCTTTGGCGATGTGGGCCCGGTGGAAACCATGGAGCTCGATCGGGCCCGAGCGATGTTTGAAGTGAATGTGTTCGGCTTGATTGGCCTTACTCAGCAGCTGCTGCCGCCGATGCGTGAGCGGCGCCGCGGCTGCATCGTGAACCTGTCCTCCATCGCCGGCCGCTTCGTGACTCCCGGAGCCGGTTGGTACGGCGCGAGCAAGCACGCCGTGGAGGCGATCAGTGATGCCCTGCGCCTGGAGCTGCACCAGTTCGGCGTTCACGTGGTGCTGGTGGAGCCCGGGTTAATCCGCACGGGTTTTGAGGGCGTGACGGCCGAGGCCATGCAACGCGAAGGCCAAGGCCCTGTCTGGGGTTCGATGATGCGCCGGGTGGCCGCAGGCTGGGCCGAGGGGTTCCGTAAGGGCTCGGAGCCTGACGTTGTGGCCCGCACCATCGCAGCGGCCCTGGAGGCCCGCGATCCCAAGCCCCGCTACCGCTGCGGCATCGAATCGGAAGCCGTGCTCGTGCAAAGGCTCATGCCCACACGACTGTGGGATTCACTCGTGCGCCAGCGGATGCTTGGCTGATGCCTCAAGACGAAGAGCTGTCTTGCGACATCCGGTCGGCATGAAAAAAAGCCTGCCGGTTTATTAGTTCTGTCGAGAATTGCTCTGAGGTGCTGGATTCCTTTGCTGAAACCGTCTACCCAACAGCGAGGACGCGTCCATCCCATCCCCACACGCTCAGTTAGTTAAGCCAGAAGTTTCTGCCTAGAGCCTTCAGTGGGGCATCGACAGCGGCATGAGAACGGTTCGATTAGATGAGACGTGTCATTTTTGATTCGCCTCTGCTGACAGTTTCCACCGCTGTCCTTAGGGTGCGAACGAGTACCGACTCTTGATGCCGTTCCCTCGTTTCCATAAGGCTCTGGTGGTTGCTGCGGCCCTTGGCTTGACGGCCGTTCCACCCGTTGCTCTTGCTTGCTCTCGCATTACCTGGACAGGTCCAGACCAGCAGGTGATCACTGGGCGTTCGATGGACTGGCCCTATGGCTTTGACTCCCATTTCCACGTGACTCCTCGCGGGGAGATCATTGATGGGGCTGGCGGTGTCAATAGTCTGAGCTTCAAAACCCGCTACGGGAGTGTGGTGGTGAGCGGTAGTACCGAGCCTGGTGGTCCGATTAATGCCGCCTTTGATGGCATGAATGAGAAGGGTTTTGCGGCGAATATGCTTTATCTGGAGGAGAACGACTTTGGGATCATGAATGCTGATACCAAGCGTCCCCGCCTCTCCTTTGCAGCCTGGACTCTTTATGTCCTGAGCCAGTACGCAACGGTGAATGAGCTTGTGCAGGCTGTGCAGCAAGATCGAATTCAGATTGTGCCAATTCCCTTCGGGCCGGGGGGCAAGGCGAAAGCCACCGTGCATATGGCAGTGTCCGATGCCAGCGGTGACTCGGCAGTGATCGAATACCTCAAAGGCAAACCGGTGATTCATCACGGAAGCCAATACAAGGTCATGACGAATAGCCCGGTGTACAGCGAACAGCTCAAACTCAATGCTTTTTGGGCCATGAAGGACCGCACCCGCGATCTCCCAGGTTCAATTCAGTCGCCTGATCGCTTTGTGCGTGGCTCTTATTACACCGATCAGCTACCGCCTACGACTGATTCGCGTCAGGCCCTCGCCGGGGTGATGAGCGTGATGCGAAACATTTCTGTGCCCTGGGGCACGCCAGATCCCAACCATCCCAACATTTCACCCACCTGGTGGCGCACTCTCCTAGATCAGAAGAATCGCGTCTATTACTTTGATTCAGCCCTGTCTCCCCAGATGGTGTGGCTGGATCTCCGCGAGATCGATTTCATGCCCGGAAGTGGTATCCGCGATGTGGCCATCGAAAACGATCCCAACGTTCAGGGCAATCTCAACGATCAGTTGAAGCCAGCTGCTTCTATCCGTTTCCTGGCACCTAAAAACTGAGACGGCTGCTCTACGACGAGCAGCTGTAGTGCGATGCGCCACCGGCGTTGAAAAATTCCCGGGGTTTGAGCCGGTCGTAGCGAGCGGCCAGCTCTGCCGCCGGTTCGCTGTAGGGATCGCGGAACAGGGTTTGCAGCTCGCGGATCAGGCTGAAGTCGCCGGTGGCGGCTTGCTCGTAGGCGGGTGCAATCAGCCATTCGCGCCAGGTGATCGCGGGGTTCACGTGCTGCATCGCTGCGGATGTCTCCGTTGGGTCGCCGATCTGAGCGCGCCAGCGTTGGAGCCAGCTCATCCAGCGTTGATCGAGATCCTCTTCGCTCGGCACATAGAAGCTCGGCTTGAGCTCCTCCACGCTCTCGGGGATCGCCGAAAGGCGGCGGAAGAAGATCGTGTAATCGGCCCGTGAACTCACTAGGAGCTGCAGCAGCTCCTGGATCAGCTCGGGGTCGTAGCTGGGGAGGCCAAGCTTGGCGGTCCACATCGTCTCCAACGCTTCAGCCATCGCCTCGGCAAAGCCGGCCTGGATGGCATCCAGCTCTTCAAGGGCTGCGTTGTCGTCCTCCAGCAACGGCCGAAGCGACTTCACGAACATCCCGTAATTCACTTCAGCCGCCGCCGGCTGGTTGAAGAAGCAGAAGTGTTCTCCGCCGCCGGTCCAGGGTTGGAAGCGCGGGTCGAACAGTTCGCAGAAGCCGAAGGGGCCGTAGTCGAGCGTGTAGCCGCCGGCGGCGCAGTTGTCGCTGTTGAAGTTGCCCTGGCAATAGCCCACGCGCATCCAGTTCGCCACCAGGGCGGTGAGCCGCGCGCGGAACAAGCGCGCCAGCTCCAGCACCTGCGCGTGGAACGGCAACGCCGCGTTGATTTCGGAGCGGTAGTTGCGGGCGATCAAATGCTCCGTGATCAGTTGCAGCTCGCCCAGGGCATTGGCGTGGGCCTGGCTGCGCGCCCGGCGGGCAAACAACTCCAGCTGCCCCACCCGCAGAAACGACGGTGCCACCCGCGTGGTGATCGCCGCTGGGTTGTTCACCATCACATCGGGATCAAACGAGCGTGATCCCTCGCTGTACCAGGGCCGCCGCACCCCTTCGGCGCGCGACATGTAAAGCGTGAGTGAGCGCGAGGTGGGAACTCCCAGCGCCTGCATGAACTCCTGCGCCAGAAACTCGCGCACGCTCGAGCGCAGCACGGCCCGGCCATCGGCGCCGCGGCAGTAGGGCGTGGGTCCACCGCCCTTGAGCTGCATCTCCCAGCGCTGGCCGTTGAACACACCCTCAAAAATCGAGATGGCGCGTCCATCGCCGTAGCCGTTGCCGGTGCCGAAGGGGCACTGCTGGGTGTATTCGGTGCCGTAAATCGAGAGGGCGTAGCCCGTGGCCCAGCCATGGGGGCGCATTGCCCCGCTGGCCGCGCTGCTGTCTCCAGAAAACAAGCGGCGGAAGCTGTCGTCGTGCGCCAGTGCCTCGCTCAGCCCCAGCTCAGCGAACAGGCCACTGCTGTGGGCCACGTATTCCGGCTGGGGCAGCGGCGTGGGCGTCACCGGCACGTAATGCCCGGAGAACACCTGGCGGGGCCGGTGGTCGTTGCCGTCGGGCCTGGCCTCGGGGTCGGGCCGCAGGGAGTCGAGCAGGGAATAGTCGGCCCGCTGCGCAAACTCCTCAAACGTGGTCGCTGACACGGGGCGTTCGAAGGCTGAGCTCACCATCCTGGCGAGCGGGGGTGATGCACGCGCTGCATCGGCTGAGGCCCTCTGAGGAATAGGGTCTTACAAATCTCAATTTGCCTGTGCTCCTGTTGCTGTGGTGCGGCGTTTGATCGCCTCCCTTTCTCCGGCGCGCAAGCCGGTCCACCGCTTCGAGCAGGTTCCCTCTGAGCGCTACCCCTCCAAAGCGGAGCTGCTCAACGCCCTTCCGGCCGAGCTCACCCGCTTGGATCCCCGTAAGGCTTGGGGCAGTTTGGCCCTCTCCCTCGGCCTCTCACTGCTGGCCTACGGGCTCGGCACGCTGATCCCCCTGCAGTGGGCAGCGCTTCCGCTCTGGATCCTTTACGGGCTCGTCACCGGCACGGTGGCCATGGGCTGCTGGGTGCTTGCCCATGAATGCGGTCACAACGCGTTTCACCCCAACCGGCGCCTGGAATCCTGCGTGGGCTTTGTGCTCCACAGCCTGCTGCTCTCACCTTACTACAGCTGGGCCCGCAGCCATGCGGTGCACCATGCCCATTGCAATCACCTGGAGGGCGGTGAAACCCATGTGCCCCCCAGGATTTCCTCGCGTTCGGGGCAGATCACGGAGGCCCTGAAACAGAAGCTCGGCCTCCGCCTGTTTGGTTGGGTGTCGCTGTTCAACCACCTGCTGCTGGGTTGGCCGCTGTATCTCTTTTTCGGGGCCACCGGTGGTGAGGATTACGGGAGGCCCATCTCCCATTTCCGGATCAGAACCAAGGGGCCTCAGCCCAAGCGTCAGCTGTTTCCGGAGTCATTCCGGGGGTTGATGCTCCGCTCCAATCTCGGCTTGGTGGCTGTTCTGATCGCTCTGGGTTGTTTGGCCTGGCAGTTCTCGCTGCTTCGGGTGTTGTGTGTGTACGGCCTGCCGTATGTGGTGGTGAATGTGTGGCTGGTCACCTACACCTGGCTGCAGCACACCGATCTCAACATCCCCCATTTCTCAACTGAGGAGTGGACGTGGGCGAAGGGGGCTCTGCAAACCGTGGACCGGCCTTACGGCCCGCTGCTGAACCTGCTGCACCACGGCATCGGCTCCACCCACGTGTGCCACCACATCAATTCGAGAATTCCCCACTACAACGCCTGGCGTGGCACCGCTCTGATCCGTCTGCGTTATCCAGAGCTTGTGCGCTACGACCCCACACCGATTCACAAGGCCCTTTGGCGGGTGGCGACCCGTTGTGGTGCCGTGCGCCAAAACCCGCTGGATGGAGCCTTCTATTACTGAGGCCCTCCCGCTACTGGCGTTGCGGTGCGCACAGCCTCGATGAAGGCCTGCAGGCGCTGGGGATCTTTGAAGCCGTTGGCTCCCTTCACGCCGCTGTTCACATCCACCCCGTGGGGTTGCACCAGCGCGATCGCGGCGGCCACGTTCTGAGCGGTGAGACCGCCCGCGAGCCAGAGCGGCTGCGATGCGGAGCTGGCCAACTCGGCTGTGAGCCGCCAATCGTGGGTGAGGCCGGTGCCACCCACTTGGCCTGTGGCCGGATTGAAGCTGTCGGCGACAAAGCCATCCACTAGTGCGCCGTAATCGCTGATCGCAGCCCATGCAGCTGCGCTGCCCACATGCACGGCCTTGTGCAGCAGCAGATTGGGGCGTGCTCGGCGGATGGCACGCACGCCATTCACGGCCATCGAGCTATGGATCTGCAGGGCTTTGGGGTGCACCTGATCCACGAGCTCCAGCAGGGCATCGGCATCCTCGAGGTGGCTCACCAGAACGCCACATACGGGCTCGGGCAGCGCCTGCATCACGGCAGCGGCCTGCTCCACACCGATGAAATCAGGGCTGGGATGGTGTTGACCCACCAGCACGCCGATCGCATCGGCCCCCAGCTCGGCAGCGAGCAGCGCATCCTCCACGCAGCGCACGCCGCAGATCTTCACGCGCACAGCCGGATCACCCATGGCACGATGCGGGCCTTCGCTTCAGTTTCGCCGTGCCGCTGATCAACGTGCGCACTTCCCTGGCCTCGGTGGACAACGCCGATGCCCTGCTCAAGGAGCTCTCCGCCGCCCTCGCGCAGCAAACCGGCAAGCCCGAGAGCTACGTGATGACGATGCTTGAAACCGCGGTGCCGATGACCTTCGGTGCCAGCAGTGAGCCCAGCGTGTTTGTAGAAATCAAGTCGATCGGGTCGTTGCGCCCTCCCGCGATGACAGCGGCGTTCTGCGATCTGATCAGCGCCCGCACGGGGATTCCCACCAACCGGATTTACATCCAGTTCGAGGATGTGGCCGCCGCCAGCTGGGGCTGGGATGGCCGCACTTTCGGCTGAGGCCGGATTCAGGGAGCAGCGCTGCCGATCGAGAGGGGCTTGAGCTTCCAGATGCGCGTGGCGTACTCCTCGATCGCACGATCGCTGCTGAAAAAGCCGCAGCGCATCGTGTTGGTGATCGAAGCCCGCGCCCATCTTTCGGGGTTCTGCCAGGCCTGATCCACTTGATCCTGGGCGCGGCTGTAGTCGGCCGCATCCGCCATCACCTGGAATGGATCACTGTGGGTGAGGTTGTCGAGCAACGGCTGAAACAGGGATCGATCGCCTTCGCTGAAATGGCCGGAGGCGATCAAAGCCAAGGCTTCCCGTGCGTTGCTATTCGGCTCCAGCCAGGTCCAGGGGTGATAGCCCTTGGCCGTGAGCTCCTGCACCTGGGCAGCTGTATGCCCGAACAGGAAGAAGTTCTCATCTCCCACCCGCTCGCGGATTTCGATGTTGGCGCCATCGAGCGTGCCGATGGTGAGGGCTCCGTTGAGCGCCATCTTCATGTTGCCCGTGCCGGAGGCTTCCTTCCCCGCGGTGGAGATCTGCTCAGAGAGATCCACCGCCGGGTAGGTGAGCTGGCCGAGGCTCACGCTGAAATTGGGCAGAAACACCACCCGCAGCCGCCCTCGCATGGCGGGATCGATGTTCACCATCTCGGCGATCCCCACGATCAGCCGGATGATCAATTTGGCCATGGCGTAGCCCGGGGCCGCCTTGCCGCCGAAGATCATGGTGCGCGGCGCTAGATCCTCTCCGGCGCGCAGGCGCAGGTAGCGCTGCACCAGTTCAAGCGCCGCCAGATGTTGGCGTTTGTACTCGTGGATGCGCTTCACCTGCACATCAAACAGTGAGGTGGGATCCACGAGCACCCCGAGCTGCTGATGGATGTGATCGGCGAGGCGCTGTTTGGCCAACGCCCGCACGCCGCGCCAACGCTCCAAGAAATTGGCGTTGTTGAGCAGCGGTTCGAGCCGCTCGAGTTGCTGGAGATCGCGCCGCCAGCCAGCACCGATCGCCTCATCCAGCAAGCCGGAAAGATAGGGATTCGCGACGGCAAGCCAGCGCCGTGGTGTGACGCCGTTGGTCACGTTGGTGAAGCGATCCGGCCAGAGCTGGGCGAAATCGGCGAGCACCTGATCTTTCAACAACTGGCTGTGCAACTCAGCCACGCCGTTGGTGTGGTGGCTACCCACCACAGCCAGATGGGCCATACGCACCCGTTGCTTCGGGCCTTCTTCAATCAACGACACCCTGGCCAGCAGCTCTGGCTTGCCGGGATGGCGCAGCCGCACCATCCGCAGGAAGCGGGCATTGATCTCGTAAATGATCGAGAGCTGGCGCGGCAGCAACTGCTCAAACAGCTCCACACCCCAGGTTTCCAGGGCTTCCGGCAGCAAGGTGTGGTTGGTGTAACTGAGGCTGGCGGTGGTGATCGCCCAGGCCTGGTCCCAGTCGAGCCCTTCTTGATCGATCAGCAGGCGCATCAGCTCAGCCACCGCAATCGCTGGGTGGGTGTCGTTGAGCTGCACCGCGAATTTGCGGTGGAAGTCGCTCACCGGAAGCCCCTGTTTCTTCAGGATTCGCAGCATGTCTTGCAGGGAGCACGACACAAAGAAGATCTGCTGGCTCAGCCGCAAACGCTTGCCTTGATCCAGTTCATCGTTGGGGTAGAGCACCTTGCTCAGGGTTTCGCTCTGCACCTTGGCCAGCACGGCACGGGTGTAATCGCCGGCGTTGAACGAGGCGAAATCGAAGGCTTCCGGCGCCATCGCCGACCACAACCGCAACGTGTTGGCTGTTCGCACGCCGTAGCCCGTGATCGGTGTGTCATGGGCCACACCCAGCACGGTGTGTTGGCCGATCTGCACCGGGTAGGTCCATTCCGGGCGAATCACCTCCCAGGGATTGCCCTGGGCCAGCCAGGCATCGGTGCTTTCCTGCTGCCCGTTGTGGTTGATGCTCTGGCGAAAGATGCCGAATTCGTAGCGGATGCCGTAGCCAATGGCCGGCAACTCGAGGCTTGCCAGTGATTCTTGGAAGCACGCTGCCAAGCGACCCAATCCACCATTGCCGAGCCCTGGTTCGGGCTCGCAGCTGAGCAACAGCTCCAGATCCAGGCCAAGCTCCTCGCAGGCTTCTTCGGCTTCTTGCCGTAGGCCCAGATTCACCAGATTGTTATCCAGGTGGGGGCCCAGCAGATATTCAGCCGAGAGATACGCGGCTGTGCGCACCCCTGTGGTGGTGTAGGCCTCGGCCGTTTCCACCCAGTTCTGCAGAAGCCTGTCGCGCACCGCCAGCGACAGCGCCATGTAGTAGTCGTGCTGATTGGCCAGGGTGGGTGATTTGGCCTGGCTGTAAAACAGATGGCGGCGAATCTGATCCGCCAGGGAACCCTGCGCTGCCACGGTCATTGCAGTGTCGTTGGATGGCATGCGATCGCCTCCTCGCATCGACGCGGAGCGCCGACAGCATTAATCCCTCCACCGAAACGGAGCGTGGCTGTTGGTGTTGTGCCTATGAGCACCAAAACACGAGCTGTTACGACGGCGGTTCAGTGCCGCGCCAGGTTTGATGGCCCCGCTGGATCGATCCCTCTGGAATCACATCGGTGATCGCCTTGAGCTCCACATCCACTACGCGATGAGCGGAGCCTGCTTCCGCGGTACGCCAGAGGGCCGCGGTGACAGCACGCATACGGGTGCGATACAGGCCGCGGGAGACGGGCTTCCACTGGTTCTCCCGTTGGATCTCCAGGCGATACATGGATGACGCAGTTTTGCTTCACCATGCCCACATCGGCTCACGATGCCTGAATCCTTAAGGCCTCACTTGGGATCAGCCCGGGATCCTCAGGGTTTCCACACCCGCGACCATCCATAGCTGCTCAGGTAGGTGGAGAAGGCTTGCGCATCCGCCAGGGAGTGCAACGCCACTTCCTCCACCACCTTGCGATCTCCATTGAGCTGTTCCACCTCGTGGCAGGCGCTGAACAACAGATTCGGATCTTGATAGATCACCCACTGGCCGCGATAGGGCGTGTCTTTGTGCACCAGGGTTGCAATGGCGGGATTTTTATAGAGAAGAGCCATCCGAGATCGTTGCTGAGGGCAGCGTTTGCGTGCCGCCGGAATGAGGCTCAAGCATTCCCTGCAGCCTGGATCGCTTGTGTACCGATGGCTACCGGCAGCTCATGTGGATGCGGATTCGGTAGCAATAGCTGCCTGGACAGGCACCCTTGGCTGCGTTAGGTGGTCACACCGATTGATTGCTTCATGCCTTCCAGTGCCCGCCTCCAAGCTCTGCAAACCATTCAGGACCGTGCAGCCACGCCCGTGACATCACCAGGCCCCTTGGAAGACCTCTGGGCCAGTGATGTGTTCAGCCTTGCTGCGATGAAATCGGCGCTGCCCAAGGCCGTGTTCAAGTCGTTGCAGCGCACCATCACCCGCGGCGGCAAGCTCGACACGTCCGTGGCCGATGTGGTTGCCCAGGCGATGAAGGATTGGGCTACGAGCCGTGGGGCGCTCTATTACGCCCACGTGTTTTATCCGCTCACTAACCTCACCGCGGAAAAGCACGATGGCTTCATCGCACCGCAGTCGGATGGCTCGGTGATCAGTGAATTCACCGGAAAGTTGTTGGTGCAGGGTGAGCCCGATGGCTCCTCGTTCCCCAATGGTGGGATCCGCTCCACGTTTGAGGCGCGCGGTTACACGGCCTGGGATGTAACCAGCCCTGCCTACCTGATGCAGACCCCCAACGGCACCACCCTCTGCATCCCCACGGTGTTTGTGAGCTGGACCGGGGAAGCCCTCGATAAGAAAACGCCCTTGCTGCGCTCCAATGCCGCCATGGATCGCCAGGCGCAGCGCTTGCTGGCCTTGCTTGGTGAAACCGAGATTGCTCCGGTGAATTCCAGCTGCGGCGCTGAGCAGGAATATTTCCTGGTGGATGCCGCGTTTACGGCCCTGCGGCCTGATCTGCAGCTGGCCGGCCGCACCCTGTTTGGTGCGCCACCGGCCAAGGGCCAGCAATTTGATGACCACTATTTCGGTGCGATCCCCGAGCGGGTGCAGGTGTTCATGCAAGACGTGGAGCATCAGCTCTACCGCCTGGGCATTCCCGCCAAAACCCGCCACAACGAGGTGGCACCCGGGCAGTTCGAAATCGCTCCGTTCCACGAGGCCGCCAATGTGGCCACGGATCACCAGCAGCTGATCATGACCGTGCTCAAGGCCACGGCCAAGAAGCACGGCTTCACCTGCCTGTTGCATGAAAAGCCCTTCGCCGGTGTGAACGGCAGCGGCAAACACGTGAATTGGTCGATTGGCAACAGCACCCAGGGCAACCTGCTCGATCCCGGCAGCACCCCCCACGAGAACCTTCAGTTCCTGCTGTTCTGCGGAGCGGTGATTCGGGGCGTGCATCAATACGGCCCACTGATGCGGGCCGCGATTGCCACCGCCAGCAATGATCACCGCCTCGGTGCCAATGAAGCCCCGCCGGCGATCATCTCGGTGTATCTGGGCAGTCAGCTTGAGGATGTGTTCGGCCAGATCCGCAGCGGCAGCCTGCAGGGTTCGGCGAAGGCGGCCCTGATGTCGCTGGGTGTGGACACCCTTCCCGACCTCAACAAAGATCCTGGAGATCGCAACCGCACCTCGCCGTTTGCCTTCACCGGCAACCGCTTTGAATTCCGCGCCGTGGGATCTGGCCAGTCGGTGGCCGGTCCATTGGTGGTGCTGAACACGGTTCTGGCGGATTCGATTCAGTGGATTGCCGATCAGCTCGAGCAAAAGTTGCAGGGCGGACTGCCCCTGGAGGAGGCAGCCTTCGCAGTGCTGCAACGCACCATGGAGGAGCACGGTGCCGTGGTGTTCGGCGGCGATGGCTATTCAGCCGAATGGCACCAGATGGCCGTGGAGCAGCGGGGTCTAGAGAATCTGCGCACCAGTGCGGATGCGCTGCCGGTGCTCCAACGCCCCGAGATCCGTGCGTTGTTTGAGCGCACGGGTGTGCTCAGTGCCGTTGAGCTGGAGAGCCGTTTTGAGGTGTATGCCGAGCAGTACAACCTGGCCATTGATGTGGAGGCCAAGTTGGTGTTGCGGATGGCGCGCACCCAGATCTATCCCGCAGTGATGGCTTCTCTCGAGCAACTGGCGGGCTCGATTTCCATGCAGGAGTCGCTCGGGTTGGTGGTGGATCGCAGCTTGCTCGAGCAGATGGCCGCCCTCACTCAGCAGCTGCTATCGGCCTGCGAAGGCTTGCAGGAGGCGCTAGCAGCCACACCCGCGGATGCCCATCAGCATCTGCGCCATTGCGCGGATGTGTTGCTGCCGTTGATGAGCGGAGTGCGCAGTGCCGTTGATGCTCTCGAAGTGCTTGTGGATGACGAGCAATGGCCGTTGCCCACCTATCAGGAGATGCTCTTCCAGCGCTGAGCGCCGGCTTGAGCCCATCACCAGGAGGTGGTGCGGTAATGAACCAGGCCTTCGTTGGAGCGTTGCCGCCCTTGCAGAGCAAGGGCTTGTTGACCTTCGGCGGTGGCCTGGCTGAACTGCGCCAACAGCTGTGAGCCCCGTTCCCGATCCGGCCCGGAACGGGGAGAGGGTTCCTGATTTTGGGCGGGGGATGTGGGCATCAGACATTCGTTCTGGTGGAACCCTATGGAGCGATCCATCCCCCTCCAGGTCACAATCGCTACAGCTTCGCCGCCATGAAGGCTGATCTCGCGGCCATCGAATTGGCGCTGGAGTGCCCCACGACACAGATGCGGGTGCCTCCGCTCTGGCAGCTTTTTGCCTGCACTCGAAGGATCGTCTATGGCACCTCGATCACTTCTCTCTCAACTCGGTCAGCCCATTGCCAAGCGTTATCGCCTGATCAATGCCAGCTTTGAGGCCCATCCTCACCTCGATGCGATCTACGACTCCGTGGAAGAAGCGCTGACGGATGCTGCGTCGTGGTTGGCTTCGCAGGCCTCCTCGGCCCAGGCCGCCATTGGCGTGGAAGTTAGTACACGCTCCGGGGAGTGGCGCACCGTGCGGCAGCCAGCACCACTCACGGCCTGACGCTTCCAACCCCGAGGGTGAGCACAACAAAAGCCCCGGCGATCACCGGGGCTTTCTTGTTGGATCGCGCTGCGATCAATCCTCTTCGGTGGCGCCAGCGGGGATCAGTTTGATCTGCTTGCGACCCAGTTTGATCTCAAACTCGTCGCCGGGCTTGAGGTCGAGCATGGCGGTGTAGGCCTTACCAATGAGCAGGTTGCCGTTGCCCTGCACGGTGGCTGTGTAGCTCAGCTTGCGACCACCTTTGCCGCGGCCCACGCCATCGTTACCGAGGCTGAGACCTTTGGCTTCCAGCAGAGCTTCGTAGAAGGCGGTGAAGTTGAGGCGTTCGCCACCATCCTTCTTGGTGCTCACATAGCCGCAGCTGCGCACCAGATCGGATTTGGACACGTCGCCAAGTTCTTTGACCTTGGCCAGCAGTTCAGAGCCGGTGAGCATGGATCGGAATTGAATCAATCCAACAATAACGCTCAGGCGGTACTGTGCCATCCCTTGGCTCACGATCTCTGCCATGTTTCTGATCGGCTGTCTCGCGATCCTGCCGGTGCTACTGATCGCCTACTACACGATTCAACGCACCGCGGGCCATCACAGCCGCCAGGAAACCCGCCACATGATCAAAGACATGGTGGTGGAGGCCATGAACAAGCACGATCAAGACTTCGACGACTGATCGCCTAACGGCTGTTGATCCAGCGCATCAGTGCTTTGGCCGGATCGCTCAACTCTGCGATGGAGCCATAGAGCCAGTCCTGCCAGCCCTGTTGTGGCAGTCCACTGAACACCATCAGATTGAGGGGATAGTCCTCCGAGTCGCTGCAGCGGCGAAAGTCGTCGCGATAGAGGAACACCGGTTTGCCCAGCGCGATCGCCGCACCGAGTTCCAGCATCACCCCTTCATCCGGGGGTGTTCCATTCACGATCGCCAGCAGAGCATCGGCATCGCGCACATCCTGTAGATCCGCCTGGGCCACACGCCAGGCCCAACCAGGCTGTGCCAAATCCACCTGACCATTGCGACTGAACGGTTCCCACACCTCCAGCCCGAGCTGCTCCAGTGCCGTGATGAAATCCGGCAACAGTCGCTCACGCCAATGGGCTGAAAACCCATAGGGCGAGGCCAGATACAACGTGGGCAGACCCATCAGCGGGAAGCGCGATACAGCTGTTCATCCAGCGCCGCCGCGGCAGCGTTCTCCCAGGGAAACACAATCCATTCGTTGCTCTCGGTGACCTCCACCGCCTGCCACCACTGCGGCTCCAGCTTGCTCAACCACACCACGGCTGTGCAGTGCTCTAGCTGGCGGTAAGGCTCGAGTGTGAGCCCTGTTTCATAGACATCGTCCACCAGCAGACAGCCCGGCTGTGCGCTGCTGAGGAGCGGTAGATCCAAACGATGGCTGAGCGTCACCGCCAGCACCAAGCCGCCGCGGGGAATGCCATGCACACCGCAGAAGCGTTGGCCTTGGCAACGCTGCACGATCGCGTCCACAGCCCGCTCGAAATCCTGCCAAGTGAGTGTGCGCATCGCCGCCGGGATCGATGCGCCTACTGTCGCAATCTGCCCCGCTGGATCGCGTCAGGCCAGCCGCCTCAGGGGCGTGAGCGCTACCAAGCTGAGATGAGCCAAGGCTCTGCACACGGATAAAACCGCGAGGCCAAGGCAGAGGGGGCAGTGCATCAGGCTCATGCCGCCAGCTTTATGCAATCGCTTCGGGCTGAAGCGTTTCCTGCGGAAACTTCATCAACATGGTTGCGATCAGCGGCGCACGGGCACCACGGTCATCCCAACGGGCGCCAGGGCAATCAACGCCAGCTTGATGTGCTGGATGCCGAAGGGAATGCCAATGATCGTGATGAAGCAGGCCAGAGCTGAGGTGAGATGGCCGATCGCCAGCCACCAGCCAGCCACCAGAAACCACAACACATTGCCGAGCAGTCCCAGCGCTCCGGTGCCCAGATCGTGGCGGCCGGTGAGATCACGCCGGCTGATCGCTTCCTGGCCAAAGGGCCAGAGCGAGAACGCACCGATCACAAAACAGGAACGGGCCCAGGGCAGGCCCACGATGGTGATCGCGCACACCAGGCCCGCCAACCACCAGCCCAGGGCCATCACCAGGCCGCCGAGCACCACCCAAAGGATGTTGAGAAGGGCGCTGAACATCACGCCATCTTCTGCGTGGAGTTGCTCACAGCGCTTCGGCCCGTTGCGCTTCGTTGATCAGGCGCTGCACGCGATCCAGCAGCGATTCATTGCTGAGGCGACTGTTTAACCGCTCCACCAACAGCGGGAAGGCCAGGGGGCCAGGCCTGGCGATGCGCTCCACCCGCCAGGTGCACGACGCCATGCGCTCCAGAGCCGCCTGCAGCCGTTGCGCTTCCAGTTGCTCCTCGAGCACCTCCCGTTGGGCCTGCTCCAGCAGCAGGCTGCTGGGTTCGTGTTTTTGGAACACGTCAAACAGCAGCGCTGCGCTGATCTGCAGTTGCCCGCCGGTTTTGTTCTGCCCCGGCATCGCCTGGCTGATCAGCCCACTCACCTGGGCAATGGCGCGGAAGCGGCGCCGGCACAGCTCGGAAAAATTCAGCGCCTGCTGCAGATCGCTCTCGAGGTTGCTGAGATCCAGCAGATCGTCTCCGTGCAGATCGAGTAGCTCCTCGAAGGGATAGGTCTTCGGGGCCAGCAGCTCGAAGCCGTAGTCGTTCACCGACACGGTGATCGTGCTGGCTTTTTGCCGCGCCAGCCGCCAGGCCCAGAGGAAGCCGATGCCTTCGTGCACGAAGCGCCCCTCGAAGGGATACACAAACATATGGCTTCCCTCGCGGCTGCGGCAGAGCTCCACCAGCAGCTGATCGCTGCGCGGTAGGCCGGAGAGGTTGGCCTGCCGCTGCAGCAGTGGTTCGAGTGCCTGCAGTTCGGGTGTGTCGAGGGTGGCTTCGCCATCGAGGGCGCGGGCGCAGCGATCCACTTCCTGGCGCAGATGGGAGCTGAGCAGGTCTGACAGCGCCATTTGGCCTCCGGCCCAGGCCGGCACGGTGGAGCTTTTCTTGCTGGTGGCTTTCACCTGGGCCGTCATCTCCCGCAGCCGCACGAACTCCAGCTGGCGGCCGGCGAAGAAGAACACATCACCCGGCTTGAGCCGGCCGATGAAGGCCTCCTCCACATGGCCGATCACGGCGCCGCGCACGAAGCGCACTGTCACTGAGCGGTCGGCGGTGATCGTGCCGATGTTGAAGCGATGCAGCCGGGCGATCGTTTTGTCGAGCACGCGGAAGCGCCAGGGTTCCCCGGGAGCTGGCGGTTCGTCGTCGTGCAGGCGGCAGCGCACGAGCTTGCGGTAGCGGGGATAGGCGGTGAGGCATTGGCCACCGTGTTCGAGGAAATCGAGGCACCACTGCCATTGCGCCACGCTGAGGTGGCGGAAGCTCCAGCAGCGGCGCACCGTGGCGAGCTCTTCCTCCGGTTGGAAACCAGCTCCGCAGGCCAGGCTGGTGAGGTGCTGCAGCAGCACATCGAGGGGAAGCTGCGGGGGGCGGCGGTGCTCCACCAGGCCGTTTTCGAGGCCGCGCCGCATGGCGCTCACTTCCAGGAGCTCCAGGGCGTTTGTGGGCATAAACAGCACCTGGGAGGTGCCGCCCGGGCAGTGGGCGCTGCGGCCGGCCCGCTGCAGCAGGCGGGCCAGGTTCTTGGCGCTTCCGATCTGCACCACCCGCTCCACGGGCTGAAAGTCGACCCCGAGATCCAGCGAACTGGTGCACACCACCCAGCGCAGCTCGCCGGCTTTCACGCGCGCTTCGATCGCTTCGCGCTCGGCGCGGTCGATGGCGCTGTGGTGGAGCGCCAGACCGTCTTCCATCTCCGGGCAGGCAAACCGCAGGCACTGGTGCCATCGCTCGGCTTGGTTGCGGGTGTTGGTGAACAGCAGCGTGCTCACCCCGGGCTCTAGCCCCGCCACCAGCTCCTCGTACATCCGCAGCCCCAGGTGCCCGCCCCAGGGGAAGCCATCAATCGTGTCGGGTAGGAGTGAGCGGATCGCTGTGGCTCGCTGGATGTCGGCCGTGATGATCCGCGGGGTGGCTGGGAGGCCCAGGGCGGCGCGGGCGGCTTCCTCGAGATTGCCGATGGTGGCGCTGATCGCCCAGGTGCGCAGCTGCGGGCGATGGCGGCGCAGCCAGCTGAGGCAGAGCTCTGTTTGCGTGCCGCGTTTGCTGCCCATCAGCTCGTGCCATTCATCAAGCACCACTGCCTGCAGCTGGGCGAACAGCTCGGGGGCTTTGCCGTTAGCCAGCAGCACGCTTAGGGATTCCGGCGTGGTGATCAGGATTTCGGGCGGCGTACGCAGCTGTTTGCTGCGTTCATGGGTGCTCGTGTCGCCATTGCGAATCGCCACCCGCAGCGGCCAACCCATCGCCGCAATCGGTTGCTCAATTGCCAGGGCGAGATCGCGGCTCAGGGCGCGCAGCGGTGTGATCACCAGCAGGCGCAGGCCGCGGGAGGCTGTTGCGGAGCGGCCAGCTTTTCGGCGCGGCTTGGTTTCAGCGTCCTGGCGCTGCACTTTGGGAGGGGTGGCTTGCTCAGAGACCGCTGGGGGGAATGGCTCGGCGTCGAGCATTTCTGCGATCGGCCCCATCACAGCGGCGTAGGTCTTGCCGGAGCCGGTTGGGACCTGCAGCAGGCCGCTGTCGCCCGCTAGGTAGGCCTGCCAGCACTCGCGCTGGAAGACCATCGGCGTCCAGCCCTGCTTCGCAAACCAGGCCTCGATGGGAGCCAGGGCAGCGCTCATGGCTGTTGCTCCATCAGGGCCATGGCGCTGGCCAGGCTGTCGGCTTCGCTGGCGGGTTTGTCGGTGCGCCAGCGGCTGATGCGCGGGAAGCGCACGGCGAAGCCGCATTTGTGGCGTTTCGAGGGTTGGATGCCTTCAAACGCCAGCTCGAACACCTGTAATGGCTCCACCGCCCGCACCGGCCCAAAGCGCTCGGTGGTGTGGGCGCGAATCCAGCGATCAAGCTCGCGGATTTCGGCATTGTCGAGGCCGGAGTAGGCCTTGGCGAAGGTCACCAACTCTCCCTCGCCGTTCCAGAGGCCAAAGCTGTAGTCGGTGTAGAGGTTGGCGCGCTTACCGCTACCCGCCTGGGCGTAGAGCAGCACGGCATCCAGCCGCAATGGCTCGAGCTTGTGCTTCCACCAGGTGCCGCGTTTTCGTCCCACGAGGTAGGGCGAGTCGAGCGCTTTGAGCATCAGCCCCTCCGCCCGCTGCCCCCGGGCTTGATCGCGCAGGCCATCCAAGTCGCCCCAGTGCTGGAGCGTCTGGGTGGCGGAGAGCCGCAACCGGTTGCCCCCCTCAGCTCCTCGGGCTTCCTGCCAGTTCACATAAAGCAGCTCCAGCTGCTCGCGCCGATGCTGCAGCGGCTGCTGGCGCAGATCTGTTCCCTGATGTTCCAGCAGGTCGTAGGCCACGAAGGCGGCCGGGCAGTCGCGCTGCAGGCTGCGGCTCGGTGCCTTGCGCCCCAGCCGTCGCTGCAGGCTTGCAAATGCTTCTGGCGTGTCGGCATCGCCGTGCCACACGATCACCTCCCCATCCAGCGCCGTTCCCTGGGGCAACTGCTCTGCCAGCGCGATCAGCTCCGGAAACGCCTCATTGATCAGCTCTTCGCCGCGGCTCCACAGGCTGCAGCCGCCGGCGCGGTGGATCAGCTGACCGCGGATGCCATCCCATTTCCACTCCAGTTGCCAAGCCTCGGATGGCGTGTGCTCCAGCTGGCCTGGCTCCAGAGGGCTGGCTAGAAAAAAGGGATAGGGCCGGGCTGAGAGGCTCTCGTCCTGCGCTGCTGTTGCGGTGAGTTCTGCAAACGCCGCGGCACTGGGGGTGAAGCCACCCATCAGCCGGTGCGCCACCAACGCCTCATCCAGGTCGGCGCTCTGGGCCAAGGCCCGGGTCACCAGCCCCGTGGAGACGCCCACGCGGAATCCGCCGCTGAGCAGCTTGTTTACGAGCAGCAATTGATCTGCCGGCAGGCTGCGCCAACAGGCGCGCACCGCTTCGGCCTGCTCCTCTCCCTGCAGGGCCGCCAGCTGAGGGAGCCGTTCGTCCATCCACAGAGCCAGGGGATCCTCAAAACTGGCGCTGCCAGGTGTGTCATCACCGGGGCTTGGTTCGCCCGCGGTATCGGCGCGCTGTTGCCACAGCAAGGCCACCGTTTCGGCTGAATCGCCAACCTGCGCGTGGCAGGCCTCAAACAACCATTCCGGCAGTGCGGTGCCCGCCAGGCAGATCTCGCGCAGGCGCCGGCCGGTGATCAGGCGCCGGCGCCGTTTGCCCAGCAGCAGCGCCAGGGCCCAGGCGGCATCGGCGGGTGCCGCCCTGCGGAAATAGGCCTGCAGCGCCTCGAGCTTGCCGCTCGTGCTGCCGGTGCCATCCAGCTGACGGAACAGGGCGGCGAACGCTTGCATCAGTTCGCTGGTGCGCTCGCTGCCAGGGCAGCGGCCTCGGGGCCTGCGGGTGCGGCTTCCTCGTCGTCGAAGCGTTCCGCCTCGAAGTGACCCTCCAGCGGTTCAGCACTGATGCCCTCCACCTCTTGCAGGTAGCGCGCCAGCACGTTGCTCTGGCCGTGGGTCACGTACACCTGCTGCGCCTGGCTGTCTTTCACGCTTTGCAGCAGGCCAGCCCAGTCGGCGTGATCGCTCATCACAAAGCCGCGGCCGTAGCCGCGCCGCCGCCGGGCGCCGCGCACCGCCATCCAGCCGCTCACGAACCCGTTCTGCGCCTTGGCGAAGCGCCCAAGCCAGCGGCTGCGGTGCGCCGCTGGCGGTGAGATCAATAGACGCCCTGCGAGATCAGCTCCGCGCTCCAGTTGCGCTAGGGGCCGGGTTGGCGGCATGGCCACACCGGCCTCCCGATAGGGCCCCATCAGCCGATCAACGGCGCCATGCAGCAGCACTTCGTCGGCGACGCCGAGCCGATGCAACTCCGCCAACACCCGTTGCGCCTTGCCGAAGGCGTAGCAAAACAGCACCGATGGCCGATCGGGAGCGCTGCGCCACCACGCAAGAATCTCTGCCGCCACTTGTGCGCCGCTCTGCCAGCGGTAAATCGGCAGGCCGAAGGTGGCTTCGCTGATCAACACATCCGCCTGCACCGGCTCAAACGGCGCACAGCTCGGATCGGCGCAACGTTTGTAGTCGCCACTTACCAGCCAGCTCTCACCGCCGGCTTCCAGGCGGATCTGAGCGCTGCCCAGTACGTGGCCGGCTGAATGAAACGACACCCGCGCCTCGCCGATCCTGTGCAGCTCGCCGTAGTCCACCGGCAGCAGCTTGATCTCGGCCCCGAGCCGCTCCCGCAGGATCCCTTCGCTCGCCCCAGTCGCCCAATACTCGCCGCAGCCTGGCCGGGCGTGGTCGGCATGGGCGTGGGTGATGAGGGCCCGGGGCACAGGCCGCCAGGGATCAATCCAGGCGCGCGCCGCGGGGCAATACAGACCCTCGGGACTGAGCTGCAGCAGGCCGCCTGGGGCGAGGGGCATCGGCGGTGGGGCTGGCGGCGTGGGCTTGGCCCTGAATCATCGCCAGCCGCGTTGCACCTCTGCGTCTTGCGGTTGACGCCCGCTGCCGCCGTCTCTAGCCAGGGGGTGATCCCCTGCGGCCCGCCGCCATGGCCCTCAACGATTTTCGCGATGAACTGGCGGCCACCGCAGCGGCCCTCGCGGCACCGGGCACAGGCCTGCTGGCGGCGGATGAATCCACCGGCACGATCGGCAAGCGCTTCGATGCCATTGGCCTCGAAAACACCGAAGACAACCGCCGCGCCTACCGCAGCTTGCTGGCCACCACAGAGGGGCTGAGCGAGCACATCTCCGGTGTGATCCTCTACGAGGAAACCCTGTTTCAAGACAGCACGGCCGAGGCCGGCAGCGCTCCGATCGTGGAGCTGTTCCAGAAGCAGGGGATCGTGCCCGGTATCAAGGTGGATCAGGGGGTGGAACCCCTGGCCGGCGGCGTGGCCGGGGAGAGTTGGTGCACTGGCCTGAAGGGGCTCGGTGAGCGCGCTGCCCGCTACTACGCCCGGGGCGCGCGGTTCGCCAAATGGCGAGCTGTGCTCCAGATCAGCGGTAACGGCGCCCCCTCGGAGCTGGCTGTGCGCGAAAACGCCTGGGGCCTGGCGCGCTACGCCCGCACCGTGCAGGAGCACGGCCTGGTGCCGATCGTGGAGCCCGAGATCCTGATGGATGGCGACCACGACATCACCACCACCGCTTCCGTGCAGGAGTGGGTGCTGCGCACCACCTATGAGGCCCTGGCCATGAACGGGGTGTTTCTGGAAGGCAGCCTGCTCAAACCCTCGATGACTTGCCCGGGGGCGGAGTGCCCCCAGCAGTCGAGCGCTGAGGAGGTGGGTGAATTCACGGTACGCACCCTCAGCCGCACGGTGCCCGCGGCAGTGCCGGCGATCCTTTTCCTCAGCGGTGGTCTCAGCGAGGAAGACGCCAGCCTTTGCCTCAACGCCAGCAATCAAGTGGCTGCCCAGGGCTACGCCCCCTGGCACCTCGGCTTCTCCTACGGCCGCGCCCTGCAGCACTCCTGCATCAAGCACTGGGGCGGCAGCGATTTGGCGGCGGGCCAGGCGGCGCTGATGGCGCGCGCCCGGGCCAATGGAGCCGCGAGCCGCGGTGTCTATGAGCCGGGTTCCGAACCCTCGGACGACACCAGCTTGTTTGTGGCCAATTACAGCTACTAGCGGCTCATCGCCAGCATCTTTTCGATCGGCGCCAGCGCCCGCTGGCGCATCGCCTCATCCAGCTCGATCGCCGGGGCCATGTCGTTGAGGCACTGCCACAGCTTCTCGAGGGTGTTGAGGCGCATGTAGGGGCAGGCGTTGCAGCTGCAGCCGTCGGCACCCGGCACCTCATAGAACGCCTTGCCGGGCACGGCCTTGCGCATTTGGTGCAGGATGCCGGGCTCCGTGAGCACGATGAAACCGCTGGCCTCACTGGCTTCAGCGCGGCGCAGCAAGGCGCTGGTGGAACCGATGAAATCAGCGTGATCAAGCAGATGCTGCTGGCATTCCGGGTGGGCGAGCACCTCAGCCCCGGGGTGCTCGAGCTTCAGCTGGAGCAGCGCCTGCTCGCTGAAGGTTTCATGCACGATGCAGCTGCCGGGCCAGAGGGTGAGCTCGCGGCCGCTCTGGCTTTGCACCCAGCGGCCAAGGTTCTGATCCGGCGCAAACAGGATCGGGCGATCGGCGGGGAGCTGCTTCACCAGATCCACCGCATTGCTGCTGGTGCAGATCAGATCGCTCTGGGCCTTTACGGCCGCCGAGCAATTGATGTAGCTCACCACCAGGTGCTCGGGATGTTCAGCGCGGAAGCTGGCGAAGGCATCGGCGGGGCAGGCGTCGGCGAGGGTGCAGCCGGCTTCAAGATCTGGCAGCAGCACCGTTTTGGAGGGGCTGAGGATCTTGGCCACCTCCGCCATGAAGTGCACGCCGCAGAACACGATCACGTCGGCGTCTGTGGCGGCGGCCTTGCGTGAGAGTTCGAGCGAATCGCCGATGAAATCAGCGATGTCTTGAATCTCAGGCTCCTGGTAGTAGTGCGCCAGGATCACGGCGTTGCGTTGGCGTTTCAGCTCGGCGATCGCCGCCGGCAGCTGCGCGTGGGGCGGGCAACCGCCGGTGGTGTTCTGGGCAGCCGCGAAAACCAAGGCTCAGGCCCTACCTGATGCAGGATGGCGGAAGCCTAGGCATCCGTTTGGCAGAGCTCCGCATCGCCATAGCCGGAGATCTGCATGGGCAATGGGACACGGTGGATGAACGGCTGCTGGAGCAGCTGAGGCCCGATGCCCTGCTGGTGGTCGGCGATCTCAGCGATGGCCAGGCCCGCATCCCGGCGCGTCTGGCCCAGTTGCCGCTGCCGCTTGCCTGCATCCTGGGCAACCACGACACCGGCCGCGATGCCAGTGGCCGCACCTTGCAACGTCAGCTCGAGGCTCTCGGCAATCGCCACTGCGGCTGGGATCTGCGGGAGCTGCATCCTCCGGGGCTCGCCGTGGTGGGCGGCCGTCCCGCGAGTGCTGGCGGTGGGTTTCACCTCAACCAGGCGGCGCAGGCCGTGTTCGGCCCCGTCACCTTGCAGGAATCGGCGGCGCGGATCACGGCGGCAGCGCTGCGCGCTGATCCCAGCCTGCCTTTGATCCTGCTGGCCCATAGCGGTCCCAGTGGCCTCGGCAGCGCCGCCGCCGACCCCTGCGGCCGCGACTGGAAACCGCCCGCCTGCGATTGGGGTGATCAGGATCTAGCCCTGGCGATTGATCAGATCAGGCGCCATCGGCCTGTGCCGCTGGTGGTGTTTGGCCACATGCACCACAAGCTCAAACGCGGCCAGGGCGATCGCCTCAGTTACTGCACCGATCGTGCCGGCACCGCCTATCTCAATACCGCCTTCGTGCCTCGCCACAGCCACGATGAGCAAGGGCAACCGCTGCGCCATTTCAGTTGGGTGGAGCTGCGCGATGGCCAGCTGCAGGAGATCAGCCACCGCTGGTATGCCCCCGATGGAGCTCTGCGTTACCGCCAAACCCTGATGCGGGCTCCGGAGCTGCAGCCGTGCTGATTTACGCCTGTGTGAGCGGCCACGGCTTTGGCCACGGCTCGCGGGTGGCCGCGGTGCTCACCGCCCTGCATCAACTGCGGCCCCGTTGGCGCCTGGTGCTTTCCACCCCACTGGCTCCGGCGTTTCTGGAGCTTGCCTTCGGAGCGGTGCCGTTTGAGCAGCGCCCTTGCCGCTGGGATGTGGGCGTGATCCAGGCGGATGCGCTGGGTGCCGACGCCGAGGCCACGCTGGCTGCCCTCCACCACCTCGAGCAGCAGTTGCCTGGCCAGATTGAGGCGGAGGTGCGCTGGCTCAGGGCGCAACGCCAACCGGTGCTGGTGCTTGGGGATGTGGCCCCGGCGGCAGCGGACGTGGCGCGTCAGCTGGGGGCACCGCTGGTGTGGATGGCCAATTTCGGCTGGGATGCCATCTACCGGCCCATGGGCGGGGCCTTCACGGCCTGGGCGGACCGTGCCCTTGCGGCCTACCGCCAGGGCAGCGCCGTGATCCGCTGCCCCTTCGCCATGCCGATGCCCTGGGATGTTCCCTTAACGGAGGTGGGGCTCACACCGGGGCGTGCCCGCTACACACCGGCCACCTTGCGCACGCGATTACAGCTCGAAGCGCCACCGGAGCACACCGTGCTGGTGGGCTTTGGCGGACTGGGACTGGCCCTGGAGCCGCAGCTGCTGGAGCGCTGGCCCGAGCACCACTTCCTGGTGAGCGATACCGCCCTGGCGCAAGCCGCCAACGCCACGCTGATTCCGCCGGATCTACGGCCGCTGGAGCTGATGCCGCTCTGCAGCCGCATCCTCACCAAACCCGGCTACAGCACCTTCTGCGAGGCGCTGGCCGCTGGGATCGGTATTCACCTGGTGCGGCGTGAGGGTTTTGCCGAGGCTCCAGTGTTGGAGGCGGCGCTACAGCAGCACGGCTGGCATCGGCTGCTCAGCCGCGAGCAGCTGGAGCACGGGGATTGGCAGCTGGATCAGCCGCTGCTGGCACCCCTCGGCGACCCGCTGGGCATTGAAGGGTCTGAGCAGGCTGTTGCTGTGATTTTGGCTACAGCGCAAGGCGCAATTGCGGCATCAACGCAATAGGAACCCGGCTGCAGGTTTTCTTACAAAACCCTGTACAGCTCAGTGATTTGAATCTGCCATCGGCGTTCTTGATGGCGGTAGACGGTTTTTTCGCTGGCACGAATCTGATTCCCGTGTAGCGGTTTGTGAGTCAAACTCTACGCAATCAAATGCTAGTCGCACCAGCATCTTCTTTTCAGAAAGCTTCTGCCTGACTGGTTGTTTGTAGCTCTCAACGCAGTTCTTTTGAATTGTTGTTGGTCTTCTGATCCTTGATCAGCAGCTGCGCAACGGTCGTTGTCTTGTGGCATTTCGCTGCCCGCAAGATCTGTTGTTCGCCTCTTGATTGGGTTTGATCTCTGTTTTCTCTCAGCCGCGTCGCTCTCGCTTTGCGCTGTTGGCGTCTTCGCTGGTGGTGTTGGGTGCAGGCTTCAGTGCTCCAGCGCAAGCCAACACCTCCGCAGAGATGCTGATGGCCGCTCGGCCCGCTGCTGCGCTTGAGCTTGGCCGCCCCCGCTCTCAGCTCGCCATGCTCAACGTGAGCGATGGCCCTTCAGCGTTGGAGCGGTTCTTTCGCTACGCCCTCACGCCTGAGCGGCGCGCTCTGCTGAACACCATTCGCTACGCCGAAGGCACCTGGGCCCGCGGTGAAGATGTGGGCTACCGGGTCATGTTCGGCGGTGGACTGATGCCGGGCCTGGACCGCCATCCCGATCGGGTGATTTCCACAGGGCGCTACGCCAGTGCCGCCGCTGGCGCCTACCAGTTCATGCCCTTCACCTGGGCGATGGCCAGCCGCAGCCTCAGCCTGCAGGGCTTCGGGCCTGAGGTGCAGGATCAAGCCGCCCTGTTTCTGATTCAGCGCCGTGGGGCCCTGCATCTGGCCGATCGCGGTGAATTCACGCCCCACCTGGCCGCCAAGCTGGCTCCCGAATGGGCGTCCTTCCCCACCCTGGCGGGCCACAGCTACTACGGCCAGCCGGTGAAGCGCTATGTGGCCCTCAAGGCCTTTTACGAAGCGAACCTGGCCGAGCTGCGCGCACTGGCTGGTTCCGCCACTCCGATTGCCGCAGAGCCGGCGTGCGAACCCGTGGATTCGCTGCGCTGCCGCCTCGAGAAGCTCGACCGCGTCGGTCCCCGCAGCGTGGCTCGGGGCCGCTGAGGGGGCAGATCAGCTTTCGCTGTCCTTGAGCCGCTGCTTGCCCACGGTGTTCTGAGCAATCAGGTAGGCCGCCACGATGGCGCCCACAAAGCCCAGGGCGTTGCGCAGGAGCGGCAGCACATCAGGGGTGCGCGTGATGATCGGGGCGATGCCGAACACGCCGAACAGGATCACCCACAGCGGCGAGAGCAGCAGCACCCAGGCCCACTCCACGGTGTGCTCCGGCTTGCGGGGGTAAGCGGCGAAACCCACGATCAGGCCTCCGATCACCGATGTGGCCAGCGTCAGCAGCCACTGCTCCTGGGGCAGCCCCGGCACCACCTGGCAGCCACCGATCTCCAGGCAACCCTTCACGGTGTGGAGGGAATCCAGGATCGAAGCGTCCTGGCCGTGATCGCGCACGTAATACACGTTGCCGAAGCGTGTTTGAAGCTCCACCCAGTAGGTGCGCGGCATCAACGCAAACAGGGCATCGCCCACGTTGAAGTTGAGCAGGTTGCCGCCGCGTTCATCGGCGATCAGCAGCAGGCTGCGCTCATCGAGGCCCCAGAAATCCTTCACCGCCAGGCCAGGGGTGCGGTCGTACTGGGTGAGCACCCGCAGCTTCCAGCCGCTCACCGCTTCGAAGTCGTTGAGCTCGGCTTCCAGAGCCGTGCGCTGGGTGTCGGTGAGGATCTTGGCCAGGTCGATCACCGGGGTGGGGTGATCGGGCAGCAGGTCGGGGTTGTCGTAGGCGAGGGCAGGCCCGGCGCCCAGGCCCAGCAGCAGCACCAGGCTGAGGATCGCTCCGGTGAACCAGCCCATCACTCGAGCCATCGCGCCTGCTTCAGTGGCGAGCATTCTCCCTGAGTCCGTCGCCCGCCCGTGAGCTCTGCTGCCGCTCCAGCCCATCCCGCGCCCGCCTGGCTGGCGGAGCGCCTGCGGGCTGCCGGCGGCGCCGTGCCCTTTCGCACTTACATGCAATGGGCGTTGCATGACCCCGAGCACGGCGCCTACGGCAGCGGTCGCCTGCAGGTGGGGCCTCGCGGGGATTTCGCTACATCCCCTTCCCTCGGCCCGGATTTCGCCGCGCTGTTGGCTCCCCAGATCGCCCAGTGGCTGCAACAGCAACCCGCCGATCAGCCCCTGGCGCTGGTGGAAGCGGGTCCAGGCGAAGGGGATCTGGCCCTGCAGCTGGCCCAGGAGCTGGAGGCCGGCTGGCCCGAGTTAGCGGCCCGCACCGCTCTGCTGCTGATCGAACCCAACCCCGGTATGGCGGAGCGCCAACGGGTGAAGCTCAGCGCCAGCCCCCTGAGCTGCCGCTGGCTGACCTTTGAGGAGCTCAGCGCCACTCCAGTGCACGGTGTGCTGCTGGCCCATGAGGTGCTCGATGCCCTCGCGGTGGAGCGGGTGCAGTGGGACGGGGCCCTCTGGCGCCGCCAGCAGGTGGCCCTCCACGAGGGCGACCCAGCCCAGCCCTCGCTGCGGCTCGAGCCCGGCGAAGCGCTTGAGCCCGAAGCGCTCGCCCAACTCGAAGCCCTTGGGCTGCTCGAGCCTGGCCTCCAGCGCCCTGCCGGGTGGACCACCGAACTGCACCCTGAGCAGGCCCCCTGGCTGGAGTTGGCCGCCTCTGGCCTCAGCTCAGGCGTGTTGCTGGTGATCGACTACGCCCATGAGGCCTGGCGTTACTACGCCCCCCAGCGCAGCAACGGCACCCTGATGGCCTACCGGCAGCAGCAGGCCAGCACCGATCCCCTGCAGGATCCAGGCCACTGGGATCTCACGGCTCACCTGTGCCTGGAGGGCCTCGAGCGCGCTGCCGCCAGCGCCGGCTGGGAGTTCATCGGCCAGCGCCGTCAGGGCGAAGCCCTCTTGGCATTGGGTCTGGCGCAGCGGTTGCATGGGCTGCAGCAGCAGGCCGGCACCGGCCTGGATGCGCTGCTCGCGCGGCGAGAAGCGCTGCTGCGCTTGGTGGATCCCCACACCCTCGGTGATTTCCGCTGGGCGGCTTTTCAGCGTTCGGCGGCTGGGCGGCCCGCCTGTGAGAGCTTGTTTCTGCAGGATCCGCCCCTCGGCTGAGTGGCTCAGCCGCCGCAGCGCGCCAGGGCCGCCAGCACTTGCTCGCTGGTCACATCGCTGCGGATCTCCACCGTGCCAAGGCTGGTGGGAAGCACGAACCGCACCGTGCCGTCGCGCACCTTCTTGTCGCCTTGTAGGCACTCCAGAACGGCGCTGGGATCCAGGTCCGGCCAGCGCACGGGTAGCCCGGCGGCTGTGATCACTGCCCGCTGGCGGGCCTGATCAGCCGGGCTCCAGAGCCCCAGCTCCAGAGCCAGCTCACCGGCGGTCACCATGCCGATCGCCACGGCTTCACCGTGCAGGTAGGTGCCGTAGCCGCAGAGGGCTTCCACCACATGGCCGAGGGTGTGGCCGTAATTGAGGATCGCCCGCAGGCCGCCTTCGCGCTCATCGGCCGCCACCACCTTCGCTTTGGCGGCCGCTGAGCGCTCCAACACGCTCTGCAGCAGCTGAGCTGGCAGGCTGGCCATGGAGGCCAGGCGTTCGCCGGCGGCTTCGAGTTCCGTGAACAGCTGGGTATCGCCGATCACGCCGTACTTGATCACCTCCGCCATGCCGGCGCGGAATTCACGCTCCGGAAGGGTGGCCAGGGTGTTGGGATCGATCAGCACCAGGCGCGGCTGATGGAAGGCGCCGATCAGGTTCTTGCCACCGGGATGGTTCACCCCGGTTTTGCCGCCGATCGAGGCATCCACCATCGCCAGCAGGGTGGTGGGCACCTGCACCACCGCGATCCCCCGCAGCCAGGTGGCGGCGGCGAAACCCGCCATGTCGCCCACAACACCGCCGCCGAGAGCCACGATCAGCGAGCCGCGCTCCAGCTTGCGCGCGAAGGCAGCGTCGTGAATCTGGGCCACGGTGGCGGGCGTTTTCTGGTCTTCACCCGCTTCGATCACCAGCAGGCTGGTGTTGAAGCCAGCTGCCTCGAGGCTGCTCAAGGCTGTGGCGCCGTAGTGCTCGTTCACCACGGGATTGGTCACCACCAGCACCTTGGTGCCGGCCTTGATGCCCTGGTTTCGGATTTGCTCCCCCAGGTTCTCCAGCGCACCCGTTCCAATCAGCACCGGATAGGGATGGCTGCTCAGCTCCACCGGGATGGTGCGGATCGCGGTGGCCGTGGCGCCCATGGGAACAACCGTGCTGTCGACCGAGGCTATCGGTCACCACCGGCTCAGGCGTTTGCTGTTGCCAGCACCTCCAACAGCGCTGCGCCGTAGCGCTCCAGCTTCGCGCTGCCCACGCCGCTGATGCCGCTCAGCTCGGCCTGGTTGCTGGGCCGGGCCGCCGCCAGCTCCAGCAGGGTGCGGTCGTGGAACACCACATAGGGCGGAACGCCCTGCTCGCGGGCCTGCTCGCGTCGCCACGCTTTCAGCGCCACCAGCAGCGGATCGTCGTCATGCACCGCCGCTGCTGCACCGGCGCTTGAGGCAGCCCCACGCCGCCGTTGTTCTTTGGCAGGCGGCGGCAGCACCAGGGCCAGCTCCTGCTCGCCCCTGAGCAAGGGCTGCACCAGCTCAGGCGCTCCGAAACACAGCCCTCCTTTCGCATCCGCCGGCGAGACCAGCGCCCCAAGGCTCACCAGCTGGCGCAGCAGCGCGCGCCATTGGCCGCGATCGAGCTCCTTGCCGATCCCGTACACGCTCAGCTGGTCGTGGCCAAGGCTGCGGATCTTCTCGGTGTTGCCGCCGAGCAGGACATCCACCACATGGGCGGCGCCGAAGCGCTGGCCCGTGCGATACACCGCCGAGAGGGCTTTTTGCGCGGCCACGCGGCAGTCGCTGCGCTGTTGCGGTTCGAGGCAGCCGTCGCAGTTGTTGCAGGGTTCGGCCAGGGCCTCGCCGAAGTGGCGCAGCAGCACCTGGCGCCGGCAGCCGCTGGCTTCGCTATAGGCGATCAGGGCCTCGAGCTTGCCGTGCTCGATGCGCTTTTGTTCCTCACTGGCAGCCGAGTCGTCGATGAAGCGGCGCAGCTGCGGAATATCGCCGGTGCCATGGGCCATCCAGGCCATGGCCGGCAGGCCATCGCGGCCGGCTCGCCCTGTTTCCTGGTAGTACGCCTCCAGGCTTTTGGGCAGATCCACGTGCGCTACAAAGCGCACGTCGGGTTTGTCGATCCCCATGCCGAAGGCGATCGTGGCCACCACCACCACGCCGCTGCCCAGGCGGAAGCGCTGCAGCGCCTGGCGGCGCGCCTCGGCTTCAAGTCCTGCGTGATACGCAATCGCGTCGTAACCCGCCGCCTTCAGCTCGGCCGCGACCCGATCCACGCGGCTGCGGGAGCGGGCGTACACGATCCCGGATTCGCCGCGGTGCTCCTCCAGGAACTGCAGCAGTTGACTGTTGCCGCTCTGTTTGTGGCGCAGCAGATAGCGGATGTTGGGCCGATCAAAGCTGGCGAGAAACACCTCCCCATCCAGCAGCTGCAGCCGTTCGCGGATATCGGCCTGGGTGCGCGGGTCGGCGGTGGCGGTGAGAGCCAGCCGCGGCACCTGGGCAAACCGCCCTGCCAGCACATCGAGTTGGCGGTACTCAGGGCGGAAATCGTGGCCCCACTGCGACACACAATGGGCTTCATCAATGGCGAACAGCGCCAGCGGGCTGCTGCCCAGCCGCTCCAACAGATCGCCACTGAGCAGCCGCTCCGGTGACACGTAGAGCAGATCCAGCTGACCAGCGTTGAGCTGCCGCCACACCTGCTGGCTCTCGTCGCCCTCGAGCCCGGAGTGCAGGGCCGCCGCGGCGACGCCGAGTTGTTGCAGGGCCTCCACCTGGTCTTGCATCAGGGCGATCAGCGGTGAGATCACCACCGCCAGCCCCGGCCGGCACAGCGCCGGCACCTGATAGCAGAGCGATTTGCCGCCGCCGGTGGGCATCAGCACCAGCCCGGAGCCGCCGGCGATCACGTGCCGCACGATCGCTTCCTGGGGGCCGCGGAAGCTGGGGTAGCCGAACACCCGTTGCAGCACCTCCAGCGGATCGCTGTTCGCGCTGCTCAGCGCGGCTGGGCTGCTCAACATCGTCAGGCTGGCAGGTCGGAATGGATCTCCCACAATGGCGCGATCACGGCTGGCTGCATGTCTGAGCCTTCCCCCCGCACCGGGGCTGCATCCGCAACCGCTTGGGGCTTCCTGGCGCCGGGGCTGGCGTTGATCAGCCTGTCGGTGCTGATCCCTGCCGCCATGGCTCTGGTGATGAGCTTCACCCAGAGCGGTTTGGATGTGAGCGAGCCGCTGCGCTTCGTGGGCCTGGCCAACATCCGCCGCCTGCTCAGCGACCCGATGTTCTTCAAGGTGCTCGGCACCACGCTGCTCTACCTGGTGGGTGTGGTGCCGCCCGTGGTTTTGGGTTCGCTGGCTCTGGCGGTTTTGGTGAATCGCCAGCTGCCGGGGATCCACTGGTTCCGGGCCGCGTTCTACACACCGGTGCTCGTGTCGATCGTGGTGGCGGCGATCGCCTTCCGCTGGCTCTACGCCGAGACAGGCCTGATTAACGGCTGGCTAAGCGCGCTCTTCCCAGGTGGTTTTCAACCCATCGGCTTTCTCACCAACCCACTGCTGGCCTTGCCCTCGGTGATGGTGGTGACTCTGTGGAAGGGCCTGGGCTACTACATGGTGATCTTTCTGGCGGGTCTTCAGGGCATCAGCGCCGATCTCTACGAAGCTGCTGAGCTCGATGGCAGCGAGGGTTGGCGCAAGCACCTCGACATCACCCTGCCGCTCTTGCGCCCCTACGTGACCTTGGTGGCGGTGATCTCGGCCATTGCCGCTACCAAGGTGTTCGAGGAGGTGTATCTGATGACCCAGGGCGGCCCGGCCGATGCCACCAAAACCCTTGTCTATTACGTGTACGACCAGGCCTTCGCGGAACTGGAGATCAGCTACGCCTGCACGGTGGGCCTGGCGCTGTTTGTGATCGTGCTGCTGCTCAGCCTGGTTCGCTTCGCCTTCGCTGGCGATAAAGGTTTCAGCTAAACCCCGCAGCCACGGCTTCAGCCCCGCGGATGCGACATTGATCCATTGACCACGCGCATTGATGGGCCCAGCCACCTCGATCGGAATCGTGGGTGGCGGCCAGCTGGCCTGGATGCTGGCGGAGGCCGCCCGGCGCCGCGGCGTTGAGCTGCACGTGCAGACCCCCGGCGCTCAGGATCCGGCTGTTGCCCTGGCCACCAGCGTGGTGCAGGCAGAGGTGCGCGATGCGTCTGCCACCCGTGAACTGGCGAATCGCTGCAGCGCCATCAGTTTTGAAAACGAGTGGGTGGATCTGGAGGGTCTGAAGGCCCTGGCGGCCGATGGTGTGCCGTTCGTGCCAGATCTCGAGGCGCTGCGGCCCTTGGTGTGCAAGCGCAGCCAGCGCGAGTTGCTGAACCGTTTCAACCTCCCCTCCCCGGCCTGGTTCCCGCTCGATCGCGTGCAGGAGGTTCCTGAGGAGGTCGCGACGGGTGAGGATTCCGCTGCCTCTTCAGCTCCCAAGGCGGCCGAGGCTCACCCCCAGCTGCCCCAGGGGTTTGCCTACCCACTGATGGCCAAAGCGGCCAGCGGCGGCTACGACGGCAAAGGCACGGCTGTGCTTCGCAACGATGCCGATCTGGAGGCCCTGCTGGAGCGGGTGGAGGCCAGCAATTGGATTGTTGAGGAGTTCGTGGCCTTCGATCTGGAGCTGGCGGTGGTGGCCGCCCGCGATCAGATGGGCGATGTGGTGTGTCTGCCTGTGGTGCAGACACACCAGCATCAGCAGGTGTGCGACTGGGTGCTCGCGCCCTATGAGGCCAGCCATGCCCTGCAGCAGGCTGTGCGCAACATGGCCGCCTCGCTGCTCACCGCGCTCAATTACGTGGGGGTGCTTTCGATTGAGTTTTTCTATGGACCGCGCGGCCTGATGATCAACGAGCTGGCGCCCCGCACCCACAACTCCGGCCACTACTCGATCGAGGCTTGTGATCTGAGCCAGTTCGACCTTCAGCTCCTGGCTGTTTCTGGGCAGCAGTTGCGGGAGCCCGCTCTGCAGGCCGCCGGTGCCCTGATGGTGAACCTGTTGGGGTTTGAGCAGCGCAGCGCCGAGGATCCCGGGGCTGCTTATGAGGGCCAGCGGCAGGCGCTCGCGGCTCTGCCCGATGCCCATCTGCATTGGTACGGCAAGGCCGGCGCCTCGGTGGGCCGCAAGCTGGGCCACGTCACCCTGCTTCTGCAGCGGCAGGACCCCGCGGCGCGGCGGCAGGAAGCGATGCAGCGCCTCGAGCAGGTGCGGCAGATCTGGCCTCTGCCACCCGGGTCTGAGACGGAGCAGTCGTCCTAAGATTTGCCTGGACTGCTGTGTTGGTGACTGCCTTCTACAGTTTTCTGATCTGACTCCCTTTTCGACTTGGGGCGTCTGTCGCGACAGTGCCGTAGACCGGCCTCGTAGCCGGAAACGAATCTTCGCTTTGACTCCCCTTCTGGTTTATCCAGGTCGGAATCTGGGGCAGAACGGCACAGCGGTTCACCCTCTTCCAGCGCAATGAGTCTCGGTGGTTCCAGGCTCAAGACTGACTGACAGGTTGACTGACAAATTGACTGACAGGTTTGTTCAGGTCGTCGGCCTTTTGGCTTGAAGCGTTTGGCGAGGCCCGTGCAGGTCATCGGGTCTTCCCACGGCTCTACGCAGCCGCCCGTTTCCAGTCTTCTGAGCGATCGAAGCGGACCAATGGGGTAGCAGTCACCGAAACCCAGCTAAGGCAGCCTCTAAAGCCTCTTGCGGGCTTGTTCAGGCGGATCCTCGTTCAGTCACAGGCAGCTTTGGCTGAATCCTTGTGAGGCGTCCCAGGTATGGAAGCTGGATTTGGAGAAGCAGACCGCATGCAAAACATGCATATCCTAGCGAGTTGCGACGCGCGAGTCTTAAGAAAAGCTGAGTGTTGGATGTGAGTTTGTTGCCTGAGGGTTAAAGCGGAGATGAGGCGCAGATCGGCAGTCCGATCCTCACATCACCATTTGGTACTCACCATGTCTCACGTCAAATTTGCAAAACGCAATCATTGGCGTCGCCTTCGCCTGGTGTCGGTCTGGGACCCAGATGGTCAGAGCACTCACGAAGATCGAAGGCAAGAAGCGGAAAACGAGCTTGAAATAGAGAATGAGGTTGATGACGAAAGAGACGAAGATATTAATGATGATGCCGATGAGAATGGCGATGGCGATGGCGATGGCGATGGCGATGGCGATGGCGACGGAGATGGAAATGGCGATGGAGATGGAAATGGCGATGGAGATGGTGATGCTGGCAACCAGTCAGCGAACAGCAACCACAGTGATCATTCCTGTGATCAGTTCAAAGGCATCGAGTACGGCGTCAAGGGGATCCGCTACAGAGAATCTTCCCTAGAAAGCAAACCAATAGATCTTGCGGCTACTCAGGGATGCTTCTTGGGTATTGGTATGGGCGCCGTCATCCCCAAAGGCAGCGCACCCACTGGTGCGATGATCCTTTTTGGACCTGCAGCGTCTTGGGCTGTGGCTGCAGCTAATCCTCTGGTCCCAGGGCTGGCAGAGGACGTCGAAAGCCTAGCGATCAACAGCGCAGAGGGAACCTTTGAAATTCTTGGGAACAAGAGAATTATCTATGCAAGTAATCTGGAGATTGATGCAGATGGCATAACATATCAAGTAACTACTACGATAAGACTGAGGGGTGAGCTAAAAGACCGCGACAATGATTGTTACGCCGATTCCTTCAGGCTTGACAAGGTTGTGGGTCGCTTAATTGTCGTGGAAATGACTGACTCGGGTGGTCCAAGAGAGTTCTTGAATAGCGAATATTCGTTTGACTTAAAGAACAAACCGGATATCTTGACCGAATATAGTTATGGCTCTGGTTATTCGGGAAAAGTCATTGACATTGAGGGTATGCAGGCGCTACTTGGAGTTGCTAATTTCAAGACTGGCTTCTCGCTGCAGGGGAGTCCATCAAGTCAGATAATCATTCCGGTAGGGCTTCAGGATTTTGTAAAGGCCAATTCATCTGAATTGTCCATTCTCTACAAGGATTGGTCGAGATGTATGGTAAGAGCAATTGATTTTGATCCCTCTGCGAACCTCGCTAGTACGGCACTTGTTTGTGCCTTGGAATCGCTTTAGGAACGTACCTCTAAGGACTGGGTCGAGAGCCGGTCACGCAGGGATCATGCAAGAGAGCTTCCGCTCTGTGATGAGCAACTCAAGGCGACGGCGCTTTCACATTGGGGCACGTCGCACCGTTGAACTTCTTGGCGATTCGCTGGCTGCCTTGGGTGTAAACGTTCTGGACTTTCTGCTTGTCGCCAGAAGCTTGAGCTTCGGTGAGCTTGGATGAGAACTTCTGGCAGGCTTGGTCAAGGGTGACGGCCTTCACAGCCACAGGAGCAGAGAAGGCAAGGAACAGGGCAGCAGCAAACCCGAAGCGCATGTGAAGCAAAGGGTGGACACAAGGCAATTCTGATGGCACCTGTTCAGTTCGTAAACGACATTTCGAACTGAAACAAAAGTGATGAACACCTGATGCACTTGATCAAATTCATCAGTCTCAAGGAATGAAGTAGTCAAAGTTGATTTCCATCAATTGACTCGCTTTCTCTTCCTGCTGGCTGTGCTGGCTTCCCCTGTGTCGTCGCTGGCTCAGAACCAGCCGTACCGGCCCAACAACTATCTCCAACCCCGTCCATACAGCCCGTATCCAGCCGGCCAGCCGCAGGTCGCACCTGCTTACGACCGGTATCCCATTCCAAGGAGCGGTCCCGTGATCATTCATCAGAACAACCAGCCGAAGGTCTGCCACCAGTACGCAGGAGTCACCCGTTGCCCTTGAGCAGGTGCAAGGCCGTCTAGGCGCCTTTGCGCTTGGCAAGCTCAGCCAACACCCAAGACTCGATGAGGTTGCTCAGGGATCTGTTCTCAGCCTTTGCAATGGCTTTCAGCTCTTCAAACGCGGCTGGATCAAGGGTCACCGCAACTCGTGGCTTGCTGGTCGGCACTCAGGTGTCGCACGGTGTAACGAATTGTAGACCGTCTAAGCAGTAGCACCATAGGTGCTGCACCGTGTGCCACAGTGGTGCACGTAGACAACGGGGCTGGCAATGCACCATTCAGCGCGCCTTGACTTGTTGAAGCGCAAGAGTCAACGGGCCACAATTTCCCTTCCGCAAGGGGTTCTGGAGGACCTGAGGCAGTTATCCGATGAGGACGGACGCTCCCTGAGCAACCTGATCGCCTTCATGGTGGAGACCCAGCTCCAGGAGTACAAGAAGGGGAGGACTGTTGACAAAGCAGGTGCCAAGCGACCATGACCGTTAGGTGGTAGCCAAGGCCACACACGCAACCCTCAGGCCTTGGCTTGAGGGTTTTGCTGTTTAGACACAGAGAACTACTTGGGCTACCCTGGAAATAAACGCAGCTAACGGAATGGCAGTTATCGAGCTGTACGGCACGGGAATTTTTGGTATTGGCGTTACTGGGGCATCAGGACTTGCCGGCATCCAGAATCCTGGAAAAAGGCAGGTAGTCAGTGCAAGGCCTGACAAAATATCTGCCTATGGGATCCAGAATTACGGAAGAGGGAATGAAAGAGTTCTTGTCGAATATGACGGTTACTTTCGGATCAAGGGACGAGGCTCAAAAGCACGACTGACAGGCGGGACTCTGTACGGTTTTGAAGGATTCACTACAGGGCGGGAATTTAGTGGGTTCACTGTCAGTGGCATTCGGATAGACGCAAATGAGTTTAGATATGGAGATGCATCAGCAATTGAGCAATATTATTTGAGTGGAGACGATATTGTTACTGGATCCATTAGGGACTCGCAAACGACAGCCTTCTTGCAAGGCGGCAATGATGCATATACAGGGTATGGCGGGATAAACACAGTCAACCTAGGTGCCGGAGACGACACATACACGAGCATTGGTGGGTTCGCATATGTTGAAGGGGGAATCGGTAGTGATACATTCAAGCCACATATAGGCGACGGATTCATGTGGGTCAAAGATTATCAGCCTGGAATTGACACATTCATAGGGTTCAGCTCTATGACTGGATTCGCAACAGTGGATCCCGATGGGCGGCCTGCTCTAGGTGTCGGCATTTCATCCGATAGCGTGTTGGCTGTGTTTACTGGCTTGTCAAGCATTTCACAGCTATAGGGCAGGTGCTTAGCAGAAGACAGTTATCATTGCCGCAGATATTGCGCAGAATATGGGAACGGAATAGCCAGATTCCTAGCAACAGTGATTCGATCTATGCTTGGATTGATTGATTATTGCAATATGGTCAACAAGGGAACGACCCAATACGTGAGTGAGTTGAGCTGATGAGATGTGATCAATTTTGTTTCCATGCTTGGCTCTTAGCAATTGAGCCTCTTGATAAAGATCACTCAAGGCATCCAAATACATCTGCTTCGATTCAGGATGCGTTACCTGCCTGAGATCTTTTAGATTCTCGATCCACATTTGATGGATCCCCTGGGCTTGAGATCTGATAAATGAATCAGAAGTTGAAGGTTTGAGGTAGTTCATAGGAGCTATTGAATTGCCAATCCAGGATTTGCACCTGAAAGAAAAGTCCACCCTCTTTTCTGTGTCTTACTTGGCAGTGATGGGTCAGGCGAACCCGACCCGGACGTTGCGAGTGCACAGAGAAGTGCAATCAGAACAAAGTTCCATAACCTGTTGTCCATTCTCATCTGACGTATCAGGGAAGAGAAAGGGCAGGTGCAAGGAAGAATGTGTGCCTTGATCAGTTTATGGAGACCATCATCCTTGGCAAAAGCTATTTGGTCTGCAATGCCGGAGGCTCGGCAAACTAGAAGCAGTTAGACGCTTCGTCGATTCCATCCATAAACATCTGGAGGGCGTGATGCTCCCAGCCAGCAACGTGGTCATAACCAGCGTCAATGTGTTCACTGAGGAGATCACCAGCACTATCAACAGCAAAGGCGTCACTATCGGCCAAGACTGCTTCCCCTTTGACTGGAATCCCTCCAACTGCAACTAGCTTTCCATTGCGAAAGCGTTGAGGGCGGGAGACTCTGACATCACCAAAGTCACTCACTTGCGATGGCGAAACACGTTTGGGGTGTTGGAGTGCTCGTTCCCCAGGGCTAGTGCTGTGTTCGACGGTGATGGTTGAGGGCCTTCGCTCTCTACGCTTTGTTGGCATCGCGGAACATGTAGTCGGTGTACTGCTTAGCCTGAACCATCACGTCTTCGGGCTTGACGACTTCAACGCCAAAAGCCCGTTGAATCCGAATGACGGTATCTAAGGGTAGGGATTCACGAGTGTTGAGGAGATCGGTCAACAGAATTCCTGGAAGCTCAGCCTGGATTGGATGATTAACAGCAGTGCTGGTGGAAACTGTTGAGCCTCCAATACGAGCTGGTTGCGGCACCAGATCCTTAAGTTGCTGGTGATAGGCGGTCTTCAGGGTTGAGCGTTGCTCATCGCTAAGGACCACGCGGCAGCTTAAGTACATGGGGAGTCGATGTTGTTTCATTGTGGTTGTCATTTAATTCCTTTTTGTTTGAGATCGTTTTCTGCAGCAGCTTCTACAAGGGGATCTAGATCAGCAGGCTTAGTGGGTGAGGGAAAGCCAAACTCGATCAAGTGCTCAGGCTCCTTTGCCTGTTGGTTAAAGCCGTAGTTCTGTTCTCGCCATCGAGGGTCTGCGTCAACGACAGTCAGACCACCAATCCCACGAGACATACCTGGCTCTAGTGCAGGCTCCTCAAGGAGAACCAGATCACCTGCGTCATCAACTCCAAGGAGAGCAGAGCAGCAGGGGCAAGTCAATTCAATGTCTTCCATCACTTCCATTGCGATGGACCAGTAATGACCTGCTTAGCAAAGCTCGGCTTGGTGATCACTGGTGCGCCGATTTGACCATCAAAGATCTTCGTATCAATCAGGTGCTGTAGATAAGTTTGCCAATCCTTGTATCCTGCGGATCCAGCTTCACGTTCAATGCGAACCATCTGGTCTGCACTGAGTTTTAGCTTGAAAGTGGATGCAGAGCGGAGGTTCTTGATTTTCTTTTCAAGTGCTACCTCTTCTACAGCGGTCTCTTTGATAGGTGCTTTGAGGACATCAACACTCTTGAGCTTTTCTACAGTGGTTGGATCGTTCAGATCAAGGCGAGGTACGTTGGTCATCATTCAGCTTCGTTATACAGGGAGACAAGTTCATCAATGAATTGAGCCTGGAGTTGACGATCTCCATACTCGATGACGTTGTTGAACTCAGCAATAGCTTCTTCACTGAGGTTGTTAGTAGCCCAGGCAGTCACCTGGTCGTAGTTAGGGATCACTTGATACACATGATCCACAAAGTCATCGGTAGATGAGTCTTCAGGATCTGCGTTGGAGAATTGCTCATAAAGCCAACGGACAGCTTCTTCCATTGCTCCAACATCTCCAGATTCCATGATCGCGTCATACTCAGCGATCAGTTCTTCAGGAAGGCTACTGGCTGCCCATGAGATGATTTCCTGATAAGACTCTGAGCCTCCAACAATCTCTTGCAAGTACTCAGCGTCGTTATCGGTCAGTTCCATTTGATCGAACTGCTGACCGTACTCATCAGGATCAACGTAGTCCTGTTCGTACTGTTGGTAACGGGAAGGATCAAGGTCGGAGAACTCGTGATGGATTCGACCATTTGCATCAGTGACGTATTGAGCTTGGTGGCTTGCCATGTGGTGAGCAATCGCGGCGTTGCGGCCTTCGCCACTGTCGTAAATGCCTTGGTCGTAGCTGACGATTTCTTCACCGGTGTCAGGATCGACAACGATGGATGGACTAAATGTTGCCATAGTTGATTTCGTTATTTGTCATTGGTATCACTCGATCATTCACACAGCAGTAGCGGTCGAGCTATGTGCGATTGAGTCATTGCGTGCTGGTATGAGACCTGGAAGCACCTTGGTTCCCACACCAAGATCAGGTCTCAACAAGCAATAGAGAGATAAACCGTAACTACACTGACGAATTGTGAACTTACAGTTGATCATCCATCCAGCTTTTAGCGACATCAGATGGTTTGGTCGTTGACCGGCTCAGTTACCAGTCATCAATAACTGCAGGTGCATCAGTGGCATCATCGGCCTGAACGTCATCTAGATAAAGATCAATATATGAGGCCTGGAAATAGATGTTTCCTAACGGGTCATCCCTGAAGTGCCCATTGATGGAGACTGACCTTCCGTAGTACAACGAAGGATGATCAAGCATGATGTTGAGCTTTGGCTTGAACAGTTGCGATGCAATGCACATGCCCCTTTTGTCTTCAACACACTTGGTCGGTCGTTTCCGTGAGTGTGGTCCTAGTCGCATCTCAACAGTCATCAATGCCATCTCAGCTGCTTCCATGAAGCGTTGGTAGTCAGAGGTGGTTGAGGGTTGGAATGAAACTGTGTACACATCATCACGATCAGGTTCGGTGAGATGGTCTACACCCACGAGCCAAGCTTCAATTCGTAGCTCAGTTTCTCCTGGCGTTAGCAGTGTTTGTTCTCGTTCATAGTCAGAGATCATTTGCATCATTGGTTCAATAGAGAATTATTGTGGTAACGCTGTTCTTGCTCTTAAGTGGTCCTACACAGCAAGGACAGACTCAGGTCCGTACTCTTCGCAAAACCTGTAGACAGTGCTGCACAAGTTCCTGGTCTCAGACGTCGGTTTAACGGCCAGCACATGCTTGACCTGTAGTGCTTTTCTCAGGTTGGGATGACAGCCGCTGTTCAGAGCAGCGATCCGCTTGCAGGGGTTGGTGGCCTGTCCAACTACAAAGCGACCATCATGCAACTGAAGGACAAAGATAAACTTCTGATCTGTGGTTTGATCTTTCTTGAAAGCAGGTGCAGATGCGGTCAACATAGTTAGGTTCGGCTAAAAAGGATCGTAGGGTCTAAGCAACTGAAGTCTGTAGACAAGCACATGGCGCTTGGTTTCACTAAAATGACAACTTGACTATTTGGCTAGTTGAACAGGTAAATTGAATCAAAGACCGCCTCAAGTTCACCATCACCTTGCTCAAGTCTGGGTAGTACTTCAGGAGAAACACCAAGGGATTCGGCAAGCTCAGCCAGTGGATTGCCTTGGCAGATTGCGTAGAACGCCTTGCGGATGCAATTCAGAGCAGCATCCATATCAGTAGGCAGCGCTTTCATGCAGTCGTGGATAACAGCGATAGGTTGTGTCCAACCATCAAAAGCAATCTTCAACAGGGCAGCGTCATAGCTGTGAACAAAGGATGGGGCTAGTGCTGACTTCATGGATGCGGTGTCTAGGATTCGATCACGAGAGATTGGTACGCGGACACGGCCAAGGTGGCTTGTCCGAATATCCACCACATCTGTCTTGAACTCCCGGAGCTTCACTGTGTCGTTGCTTGGTGTAGACCACACAAACTCTTCTGGTGAAGACTTTGCAGCTTTGCCTGCCAGCTGTTGAAGCCAGTCCAATGCTTCATACGCTGCTGGGAAGACCAACCTGGATGCTTGCTCAATCAGCGTTGCAACCACCCCACATTCCTCCCAAGTAACTGGGTTGTTCAATAGCCCTTCACTTTGGAATATGCCAGTAACCTTGTCCCTGACTGAGTGATGCTTTGCCCCGTAGAGCATCTGCATTGTTGTTTTACCAAGTGATCTGCTTTGCATGTATTGAGGCAGGTGCTGAGTGGCTGGATCCGCTGATGCAAGTTCACGAGCAACCCTCAATACCTCAAGGTATGAATCCTGTGGAGGGTCATTGGGGTTCTCGGGTGGCAGTACATTGCTGTACTTCATCCCAACTGGATCCCGAAGCATTGAGCTGAGAATCTGAAGACCAGAAGCGGTTGCATCTGCTCCAATTGGAATGAACCACAGCGGCTGCTGCTTAGTTACAACAACACGGTTCCATTCAAGACACAGCTGCAGGAACTGCCAAGGTTCCTTAGCTCCTTCCCAAAGGTGAATCGTGGTGAGAGGTTCAGATGCAATCTCTGTAATCAGATCCTGATTGTCCTCAGTCCACTTGACCCGATCCTCTAGGTTGAGTCGTGTGCCAAGGTACGCAGCTCCAATTGCCTGCTTGACCCAGTACAGACCCCGATCATCCAGCTTGCAGCCATCAGCTAGTTTGATCAGGCTTTTTTCAAACTCGGTAGTCTGAGGATTCAGCCAAGGTTGCTGCGGATAGCATCTGCCCCTGTAGTCATTTGACCAGCTCAGATAGAACCTTGGATACTTCAGGAATTCCTTGGCCATCTGAAGTGACTTCACACTTCTGATTGCCTTTGTCCACATTTTATTGTGGTACTCGTGGAGTCGTTTGCGGTTCTTCCTCCATTCCTTCCGGTCTGGATGATCTGTTGGTAATTCAACCAGATGCTCTGGCATTGGTTGATCAAGTTCACTGGGTCTTTCATGTGCAAGGTACGATCCAACAGAAATGTTCCGTTCCTTCAACTCCTCAGCAATGGAGACAATGGTGTGATCAACAGACCAGGCAGTATTGCCAAGCAGATTCAGGAAGCGAATTGATAGATCACCGAACTCACTTCGGTAATTGAAGCCACGACACAACTTGAGCTGCTGCCTGAGTTGATCGGTGTGATAGCCACCGGTTGTGTTCTTGATGGCTGGTCCTGGTTGGTGTTGCCAAGGCAGGGGTGGTTCAATGAGCGGACGTTTCAAGTAGGCGACATCCTTGAGATCATCAAAGATCTGCTGGTGAAGCCTGATGTACTCATCAGTCAGGAAGACATACTTTGTTTTCTTCCTCCCTTCTTGCTTGACTTCATATCGGATCAGTCCAAACCTTTCGGCGAAGGTCAGCAGCAGAAGTCCCATGCCACACTTGTAGAAGCCACCCCATTCAGGCCATTTGTTGGTGTCTGGATGTTGATCATCAATGATCTTCTCAGTGATGAGCTTGGTGGATAGGCGTCGATACTTCGGTGTTGAGCCTCTTTCTTGAACACGTTTCCAAGCTGCTTGGACGACTTCCTTCGGTGCGGTCAGCTCATAGAACCTGAACCGGAGTTCATCTTCAAGGCGACCACCAATGAAGTTGGAGACCCTGCTCATGGTTGGCTTGTCAAAGGCCCCGTACAAGTCAAGGATGCTTTTGAGTAAGACAACCGTCACATGCTCTGGATTGATGAACTTCAGGAACTCCATCAGTTCAGGTGCAAACACGGCATCTGCTGTGGTTGTCGCTTTGCCTTTGGCAATATCTTCAATGAAGACAAGGAGATCAGATGCCATCGGTAGGAGCAGGTGCTTGATCGTTTCCCGTGCCTGCAGTGTCGAAGAGAAGTAGGCCTTCTGCTTTGCCTTTACCAGTTCTCGTTCAAGCTGGTTGACTGCATCGTGGTGTGCTTGCTTTTCAAAGTCGATCTGTCGTTGTGTCATTGGTATCAATAGGGTCGGTGTATCATTCAGCGATCTAGGCTCAACTCACCCAGGGTTGGGTTCTGCTTTGATTGGCACTTGGCGTGGCAGAACATTGGCGTCAATCAGAATCTTGCGGATTAACTGAGACATCGTTTGCTGTCGTTGATCTGCCAATTGGGTGAGGATGTTGTAGTCGTCGGCAGTGATCCTTGCGTAGACCGTCTTTTCAAGTTTTGCTGTCATAAATCAGTGTCTTAGATGGCGTGGATTGGTAAACAAATAAAAAGCGATAGACAAGGGATTGGACCTTGCCTACCGCCTGTGGTGATGGAGCACCAGTCTTGGTGTCATTGCCGATCTGGATGGTTTCTCGGATGTGTCTTCATTCACTCAGTGGTGGTTATCATCACTCTGGAGTTACTTGAGCAGGTGCAGGGGTTGTATTTGTACCGTGATGTAGTACGTGCTCTCAGTGCACGTTGGCATCACGTCTTCTTTGCTGCTTAGGTGTGGTTAGCACCTGTTCATTCTTCTTTTAAGCAGGTGCAAGGCTGTATTAGTACCATGATGCTGCCGTGCTCTCATCGCACGGATCCATCATGTCTTCATTACTACCTAAGTCTCCTTTGCACCTGTCCTTCTTTCTTTCTTGGTGATAAAGGAGGGAACAGCGCCTCGAGCTGTTCATTCCAAGTGTGTCTTTCTCCTTTCCTTGTCTTCCCCTCTTCCTTCATTGAAATGTCAAGTTGGGTCTTTCCCCCTCCCCTTCATTAAAATGTCAAGTTGGGTGTTTCTCCCTGTATAGGTCCCACACCGCGTCGTACTAGGTTATGGCCACGCATGAGTGAGCTTGGCCTCTTCCTGTAAACGGGTGGGACTTCCCTGGGATTCTCCCTCTGTACGGCAGGGACTTCAGCTTGGCATCTCCCTGTAAACGTCAGGGACCGCTAAGTGATGGTCCTCTGTCTACGGGTGGGATCGCTGCAGATCGTTCTCCCTGCATACACCCCACACCGCTCAGATCAGTTGCGGTACAGGGGCTCTTGGGGATGAGCGGTTGGTTCCTCGTTAAAGGTCCGACATCTGCTCCGTCTAGTTCTCTCCCTGTATACACCCCCTACCTCTCAGATCCATTGCGGCAGAGGAGATCTTGGGGATGAGTGGGTGCTTTCCCCTGTATACGTCCCACACCTGCTCCGTCAGGTCCCTGCCTGTACAGGTCCCTGACCCGCCGAACTCATTCCCGCAGAACTGGTTTGATCCACAATGTCTGTCCTCCCCATTATTGGTCCCTGACCGCTCAGGTCGAAGTTCTGTCGCTGGCTTCCATGCTCCTCCCCTGTTTACATTGTGTACCGCGTCGATCTATGCCAGGAGAGCTGGTTTGGCACTGTGCCTGCCTTTCTCCCTTACAGGTCCGACACCGCTAGGTTGATTCCTATTGGCTGCCGAACTCATCCTCGTTATACATCCGACACCGCTAGGCCCTTCCAGAATCGCCTGTAATCCCCTTTGGCTTTATATTGCGGTGTACTGACCATTTATTCACCAATGGACCTTACAAAGCCTTCTAGGTATGGCTCAGTACGTTTGAAGGGTGTTAGTTATGGCGATGATTGTGAATATCGAATTGCCCCGACAACCTGAACCAGCTTCAGGGCGCGCTGCTGAACGGCTGCTGATCGGTTGGTCAGCTCATTGAGAATCCAATGCCATGCGACAGCAGGGCTGAAGAGTTTTGCCGTACCTTCGCCTCGTCCTTCACGAGGGATCAGACATTCAAAGCAAGCCCCATCGAACGCTTGTGGAAAACCTCCAGATGCATTGGCATGACTAGGTTTTGAAGCCCCATCGAGCCACTTGTTTAGTGGCTGAGTGTTGTCTGCGTTGCGGGTTGCTTTGACGATCTCCTTAACTTCAGGCTCGGCCTTGGCGTATTCACGGGCAGCACGGGCTGTTGGCAACGCTTGTGATAGTGCGGTCGTACTAGACGACGTGTCAGCTATCAGCTCAAGCTTCCTGGCTTCGGCGAGCAGTTCACGTCCCGACGTTGGGGGCAGACCAACCTCCCGATACCATGCCTCCATATTGCGACCGCTGTTGTATTCAGCAGCCACTGCCTGTCGTTTCATGTGACGACCGTCAACTGCGAGCAGGCCCGCTTCCTTGCGGAGGATCATGTCAGCAGCCACTTTGTTGAGCCTGCTTCCCAAGCTGCTGGCATAGCGTCCAGCTTTGGAGTCTTTGCCCCGGTACAGCTCGATGAGAGCGAGGAAGATGTCTTGGGTCATTGCCTGACCCTCCTGCTTCATGTGACCGTTGTCGATGAGGACCGGACCAATTCCGTCCAACTCGCTGAGATCGGTTGCGGGGACTGGGCTCTGAGGACCGGACCGCAGCAGTGAGTCAGTCAGCAGTTTGAGCGACTTACCACCAGTGTTGCCATACAACGTCTTGGTCGCCCCCGTGATGGAGAAGTGGGGTACACCCTCCACCACCAGGCAATCGGTGTTGAAGAACTCTGAGAAGAAAGGGGTGGCCGTCTTCATGTCAGCAAACCCTCTATGAAAAAGGCCCCCTCAAATGGGAGCCCAGACTGCTTTGTACCTGCTTTTATTTCAACCCCATTCGATTGATAGCCGGCCAAGCTGGATCCAGTTTCCTTCTTTGAACCACCCGTTGGAGCAGTTGCTTGGCCTCCAGGAAACATAGAGACAATCTGGGATGTAGAGCAGTTCCATTGGGCCCTGAGAATGATGGGCAGACAGAACCTACCGACGTAATCTTTAAAACTCTATACGTAGGTGGATAGAATGAGCAATTCTAATTGCACAGCTGCTAGCCGCTTGTGCGGTGCTTATGTATACCTAAGTGGATAGGTTGATCTGCTGAAGTGTTTGTGCTGCTCTCTGATTCGTGTAGCAGCATTGATCAGGCTGATGGCCTCCTTCCTGCTGCATGTCTCAGCGGCTTGCTTCAGGAGCGCCTGATACGACTGGCTGTTGGGACTTGCATCGGCTCTCATTTGCTACGCCTCACGGTTTTCAGTAGCGACGTGGGCACCTGCACTTCTTCCAATGGGTAGACCAGTTGCACGACTGTCCCGTCTGTTTTGGCTTGTGCTGATGGGTTCTTCATCAGGAATTGCTTTGCCTGATCCAGGCCACAGGTGATGGTTGCTTCGTCTTCGGTGATGGTGATTGTGAGAGTCATGGTTGCTTGAGTATTTGATTGATGGTGTTCAGATCGGTCAGCCAGATGCAGGAGAGGCTCAAGGCCGACAATCCAATGCTTGAAAAGGTTCTGATGTTGTCGTGGTCTGCTTTGAGCAGCGCTGGCCTTCTATTGGGATGAGTCCGGGTTATGGCAGCTGTTGTCATGGCTCTGAATTGATGGATCTTTTGACTCCGCACTGATTGCGACTAATTGATATGCCAAATCTGTAACTGGCACATGCGCTCCACTGCACCTGCTTTGTGGATTCATCAAGCATGCTGCTATGCCGATACCGTTATACATATCGTTCCTGTCCTGGGGCTTCAGCTGCTCCAGCTCACTCACCACATCGCTAATCGAGTGGCAAAGAGGCCTACAAGTCTGTCCAGTGCCGTGTCCAAGAACCCTTGCACCTGCCCAGACCAATTGGAAAGACTGGCTTCTGCATATCCTGCGTATCTGTCACTTTGGCAGTGACGCAAGCTTTGGACAGAGACGGTGATCCTTTGTGCTGATCAGCGGTGCAGCTTCAGCCAAACCCTCTCAGACCCTTCTAGCTACCCCCTGGAGTGGCTTCAACCCATTCTCTAGTGGTACACAGCCTGGGTCGTGCTAGCCCCCATGGAAGGGCATATGCAAGGGATGTTCAACTGCTTCACCACCTCTGGTGTGAGTGTGAGAACTGTGCCTACTGGCCATTACTTGCTCCCTGGATGGATTGAGGAGCATTACCAAGGAAGACAGCATTACCCCCCTCACTCAGCCAAGGAATTTCTGGGAACTGACCCCGGCATGGGGGTAAGTCCGTCCTTCCCCATACGTATAAGACTTCTGAAATTTCTTTCGATTTTTCAGCCTAGAATCGCTTCAAACAGCACCATTGGCACCTTTACCCCTAAAGAGTCTTAGAGGGGCCTTCCCGGTCTAAAAACTGGAGCTATTTGCCACTTTTTGGGGTGATCGGAGCAGGTATTCAGGTGTCCTTACTTGATTGAATGGATACACCAGTCGATACCCAGGATTCAGCTCCTCAGCCAATGCATAGTTCGAATTCCTTTTAACACAGGTATCGTAGTTATTCTTTTTGGTGAAGTAAAGCTCAACCAACCTGCGCTCATAATCATATGTGATGGTTGCTTCCCGATAGTCAAAGTACATTATTGATATGAAGGCTTCTGCCTTGAAGATTAAAAGTTTGCACACCCCTAGCGTGCGTTGGACTTACACAGAAACTGTTCTGATGCCCTCAGGTCATGGAATACTGCAGAACGGTTTGCAACCCGATATCGGCTTTTTCCTCTCGCCGGAGGTATTAACAAGTCTTATGCGACCGTTTTTCTTGGCTATTTCCTGTAATATTTCGCAGTCTTACGTTAGCTAGTAACCATGAGTGACAAATACAAATCCGATTACGAAGATTCCAAATCTAAATCCTACAATCGTGGAGATTCTGATTACAAGTATTCGGAACGAGGTTCATATGAGGGAGGAGTTTCCAAGTACCGTTCAAGCTACCGCTCAGAGTACCGCTATTCCAAGGTCGATCTGCTTGGAATCACTGTTGTGGGCGTAAACTACAATGAGTTCTCGGTTGTTGTCCCACAGCGGGACGTAAATGTCTATCCTATCGGCGATCTAACTGCTGTTACGGCATTTGATGTTAAAAGTAAGGATTTCGAGGCTGTTGCCTATTTTGACCTGAATGGTTTCCAGTCTTCCGACACTAGCGATCTGCCATTCGTCGGTGGTTTTGATATTCCTGTCGGGATTAACCTTGCTGATTATGATATTGCGGTCGCTGTATCTGCTGAAGGCAGGGCATTTGACATCGCTGGCGACAAATATGCAGACAAGTTTTTCACGGATGAGATTGAAATCTACTATGGCTTGATTAACGACAGTGTTGCTGGCGATCCTGTTGTCGCAGCTGTTGAGATTGACATTGAGCTTAACGGTAAGGTTGATATTCTAATCGGAGAGCAGCAGAGTATCTATGATGTACTCGCATTCTTGAGTGCCAATGGCGGTCTCGACCAGATCGAGGAGATTGAGATCAAGTACCAGTATGATCCGTCTAATCCACTGGCCTCCGCGCTTACTAACCCAGGGGATATTGCAGACCAGATTGCTGCTAAATATGGCACAAGCTTGGCCGGCCTGATTGAGTTTGAGCAGGATGATGTAAAACCATCCAAGTGGGCTGCATCTGCATTTGGTGTTATTCGGAACAACCCAAGCCTGTTTCCCGTCTAAAGCCCCCCCGATGTCTCGCCGTCACTTCTGTGGCGGCTTTTTATTGTGTGTCTATACTTTGTTTTGATGTTTCACGTCTGACAAGTTCTCTTTATTATTGTCTTTCTTGTGAGATCCTTTTCGCCTAAAGTGTTTTTTCTCGCTCAGTGAATCTTTTCTATAATCTGCTTCAGCTCTTCCGCTGTTGGTCTGACGTATTGCTGCGTGACCTTTGATGTCCCTGGCACCCTATGTCCAGTGATGTAGAAGGCGAAGTACGGGCTGATGTTGGCTTCCGCCATCTGTGTCTCCACAATTCGCCGCAGGTCGTGGCTGTTGAAGCCGTACTTATCTGGGAAGGTGTCTCCGTAGCGGTCTCCCCAGCTTTGCTCTGTTGCCTTGTACTGCTGTGGCCATATTGATCCGTCTGGCATCTGCTCCTTTGCCTTGCTTAGGAACGGAAGAAGCCTGGAGTGGATTGGCACATGTGCTTCGTGACCATTCTTCAGCCGCCTGATCCGTCCATCTTCTTCGTACTCAACGAAGTGGATCAGTCCATTGGTTAGGTCTATGTCCTTGCCACGCAAGCCACACACAGCTTGCTTGCGGCAACCTGTGTACCTCTGAATCAAGTACATCAGGTCATTTGTCTCCATCGCCTTCGAGTCGGCCGCTTTGATCAACTCTCGAGTCGGCAGTGCCGCTTTGCTGCTGCCCTCCAGGCCCCGTGCCAGTCCTTCCCAGATGTTTCCGCTGACCCATTCGTGCCTTTGAGCCCAGTTCCAAAAGGCGCTCAGATCCCTGATGTCCTTCGCAACTGTCGATTGTTTGGCGGGCTTCCCGGTTCTGCTCGTCCTAGTTAGCAGGTGTTTTTTGTAGTCGACGGCGTTGTGTTTCGTGGCTCTGCTTGGGTATTCATCACGAGACCACTCGACAAATTTCTTCAGCAGTGTTTCCCAGCGCTTTTTCACCAGGGGTGTGACTGTTCCCGTGGTCAGCTCACGCTCTCTCACCCATTCATCCCAGTGATGTAGCCCGTCCCTAAGAGCAGATGCAGTTGCCAGTAAGCGCTCGTCCTCCTCTGTCAGCAGAGGTTCCCAGGGTTTCTCGGGATTTTCTCGGAGGTTCATCCTTGAAGAAACTTCAATTTCAAGTGCCTCCTCTGCAGTAAGCACATCCCCTGTCCAGAGTTCGCGGTCGGCTTCTGCCGCCTTCCACCCCTTGAAGCGTGTTCTGAGATCTTCTGCTCCATCAAGCTCCCTGGCGAGCATGTCGAAGAGCCTGTTGGCGGCCAACTGCTCCTCCACCAGCACCCTTTTGGCTGCTTCGAGGGTGTCTGCAGCCTTCTTCTGAATTACCGACTTCCCGGCTGCCTTTCTCAGCTTGTGAGGGACGGTGATGTTCAGGTAGTAGCCCTTCCGGCCCTTGATCTGGATCAGCCCTGTAGGGAGCCCCATCGCCCGACTGACTGACAAACTGACTGACAGTCTGACTGACAAAGCCCAGTTACGGCAATGGATTCAAGCTGTGACAGGCTTCTTTCTGTCAGTCGGTTTATCCAGGTCGGAATCTGGGGCAGAACGGCACAGCGGTTCACCCTCTTTCAAACAGCAAGCTGATGCTCTGAAGTCAGGCCGAGGGACCAGGTTTCAGACGCCGAAAAGGCTGTTGTAAAGCTGCTCGTTGGTCACCGTGAGAGTGGCGAGCTTGTTGATGCCATTACCCCACACATCCACCACGTCTGGTGAAGCGTCGCTGGCGCCTATGAGGGTGGGGTTGGTGCCCCAGAAGCCATCGTCGAGGGATCGCAACAGCTTCAGTTGCTCCACCCGGCCGCTGGCAATGCGGGCGTCGGGTCTGCCGGCTGCATCACTGCTGAACATCCGGATGCGGCGCCCTTTCACTTCAAACCAGCCGGTGATCTCATCGGTTTCGCCTTCCGACCACTCCAGCCAGCGTTTGCTGCTGCCTTCGCGTTCCCAATCGCCGCTGATCGCGTACTGCTGCATCGCCTGAACCCTTGCCCTTGAACCGTAGTGGCGGCAAAAGGCTGTGCCAACCTGCCGGCAACAGCTGGTGATGGATGAATCGTTCGCTGCTGGTGAGGCCCCGCTGGATGCGCGGCGCGCTGCGCAGGGTGGCCTATCCCTATTACTGGCTCACTGCTCCGCTGCGGCCACTGCCTTCGGCGCTGATCATCGGCACGATGAAGGGGGGCACCAGCACGCTGAATGCCTGGCTGCGCCATCACCCCCAGGTGATGTTTTCAGCCATCAAAGAAGTGCACTACTTCAACGATCACTACGATCGCGGTGAGCGCTGGTATCGCACCTATTTCCCCCTTTGGGAACAGTGGATCGGCGGCTGTTGTGCCCTGGAAGCCACCCCCGCGTACCTCTACCGGGCGCCGCTGGTGATGCCGCGCATGCATGCCTTGGTGCCTGAGGCACGGCTGCTTGTGCTCTTGCGCAATCCTGTGGCCCGAGCCATTTCCCACTACGGGCACCAGGTGCAGCGGGGTGTGGAGACTCGCTCCGCATCCGAGGCTCTGATGAGCCCTGATCCGCCCGCCAAGGGCAAGCCCAATCACTACAAACGCCGGGGCCTTTACGCGGATCAGATCAAGCAGGTGTTGAGCCTGTACCCCCGCGACCAGCTGCTTGTGCTGCGCAGTGAAGATTTTTTCGCCCAGCCAGCGGAGGCCTACGCCCAGGTTCAGGAGTTTCTTGGCCTGTCACTCGAGCCATTGCCGCCGCTATCACCAGTGGAGAACGTGGGGCGAGCCAAGGCTTCCATCCCTGCTGAGGTGCGCGAGCACCTGGGGGAGTTCTACCGAGAGCCGAATCGGCAGCTCAGCGAACTCTTGCCGGACTTCCCGATCTGGAGCGAGTAGCCCTGAACAACGCCAGGGCTCAGCGGCTGAGGGCTTGGACGATCCGATCTTCCAGGGCTTCGGCGTTCAGACCCGTCACCACGAACACCTCCTGGGCGCTGGAGCCGCGTCGGGCTACCAACTTCCAGCCGCCTGTGATGGGGGTGGATACCCTCAGCCGCAGCTCCGGCGAACGGCCTCTCACCCTGGCGATCACTGCTGGTGTGATCGTGTCGATGGCCGGATCCTGCACCAGCCGCTTCAGCAGTGGGATCAGCCCCTCCAGGTAGGTGCTGTGGGTGATCACCAGCCGGCCCATCGCTGCCGCATGTGGTCGTCAACCCTAAGGATTCCTGCTAAACCATGGATCCCTTTGTCGTTGCGATGGCAGCCCGGGCCAATCCCGAGATGCGGGAGCTGTTGCGGCGAGAACTGCTGCGGGAACTGGGTTCTCCATCGCAGCTGATCAGCTGCGAGCAGCCCGACGAGGACCATCTGCGCGGCCTCGCCGTCTGCTCTGGGCGGGTGCTCAGCTACGTGCTGGATGCCCAGTCGCAGCGCCTGCGCACGCGCCCCCTATTTGATCTGCTCCTGCGCAGTCGCCGCTGATCAGCAGCGCTCCAGTGGGGCCATGGTGAGACCTTCGGCCCCCAGTTGCTGGTGATAGAGCTCGGCCTGCTCCAGCGGTCCGCTCCACACCACCGCCGAGCCCTGGCCATCGATCTGATGCGCCAGCTCCCAGGCGCGATCGGCACCCATGCCAGGGATATAGCGCACCAGCACCTCCACCACGTGCTGAAAGGTGTTGTGGTCGTCATCGAGCACGATCACGCGGCCATTCGGGTACCGGGCCTCTACCCGCTGCCGCTCCTGAACCGCCTGTTGTGCCATCCGATCACAAGCCGCTTGGGAGCATCAGTCTGGCCCCCGGCCCTGGCTAAACTCCACGCACCTTTGCAACCGCACCATGCTGGTCACCGTGGGTTGGGCCGCCCTTTGCGCCGTCTTCACCTTCTCGATCGCGATGGTGGTGTGGGGCCGTAACGGCGACGGTTCCATCAATTTCTGAATGTGAGCGACGTTGTTGTTGCTGGCCTCACGCTCAACAACGTGCTGGCCATACTGGCGGCTTCCCTGTTGGTGTTTGTGAGTGGGGGGGTGATCTACCTCTCCACGGTTGAGTGGCGTGATCGCCGGCGTCGTCAGCAGCCTGTGGCTGCGGCTCCCAAGACGCGCACCAAAGCCAAGGCCCTGCGGTGATCGCAACGCAGGAGTCGTTTGACCCCTGGGCCTGGCGCACCTCGGAAGTGGTCTTGGCGCCTCAGGCCCTCGGATCGCCTGATGGCTCCGGCACTCAAGCCCCATGGAACGATGAGCTGCAACAGCAGCTCGCGGATCATCTGGCGGTTTCGCCATCCAGCGCTGCATCCCTGGACTTAGCGGATCGGCTGCTGGCTCAGCCCGCCACGGAGTTGCTGAGGCAGCAGGCTGACCAGCTTCGCCAGGCTCTGGTGGGTGACACGGTCACCTATGTGGTGAACCGCAACCTCAACTTCACCAACCACTGCCTGCAGCACTGCAGTTTCTGTGCCTTTCGCCGTGATCCCGGTGCTGATGGGGCTTACTGGCACAGCTTCGACACCCTGCAAGAGCGCGCCGCAGAAGCCGCCAGGCTCGGTGCCACGGAGCTGTGCATCCAGGGCGGGCTCAACCCGGAAGCCCGGCTGCAGGGATCAGCGCTGCGCTACTACCAGGCCCTGCTGGATGCCCTGCAGCAAGCCGCCCCGGGGTTGCACCTGCATGCCTTCTCCCCCCAGGAGCTGCTGTTTATCGCGCAGCAGGATCGGGTGCCGCTTCAGGCGGTGATTGATGGGTTGCTGGCTTCCGGCCTGGGTTCCATTCCTGGAACGGCAGCAGAAGTGCTTGATGAAGCGGTGCGCGCACGGCTCTGCCCCGAAAAGCTCTCTGCCCGCGAGTGGTGTGCTGTGGTCTTGCAGGCGCACCGCAGTGGTTTGCGCAGTACCGCCACCTTGATGGCGGGCCATCTAGAAACCAGCCGCCAACGCGCCGGGCATCTGCTCACGCTGGTGGCCCTGCAGCAGGTGGCCTGGCAGCATTCACAGGCTGGCTTCAGCGAGTTCGTGTTGCTCCCTTTCATTGGTGCGCAGGCTCCGGCAGCCCTGCGGCAGCGCGTGGGCCGCGATCAGCCCGACCTACCCGCCATGCTCGCCCTCACGGCGCAGGCGAGGCTGCTGCTTGGGCGCTGGATCGTGAATCACCAGCCCAGCTGGGTGAAGCTCACCCTGGCCGGAGCCACCGAGGCGTTGCGCTGGGGTTGCAACGACCTGGGCGGCACCCTGATGGAAGAGAGCATCACGAGTGCCGCCGGAGCTTTGGGCGGTACCGCGCAGTCGGTGGAGGCACTGCGTGCGGCTGCTTCATCGCTGCGGCGCCCTGTGCGTGAGCGCACCACCCTCTATGGGCTCGTGCCGGCGTGCGTCTGAAGGATCTACCCCTGCGGGTGACGGCCCTCACCAGCGCGGTGCTGCTGGTGGTTCCCGCGGCACTGGTGCTGCTGGTGCCGCGCCGCTTGGGGAGTGGCTTGGATCGGCTGATGCCCGATGCGGCTCTGCTGCAGAGCTTCGCGGCGCGGCCAGCCCAGCCACCCCCGGTTCTTTGGCAGCAACGCCTGGGCCCCGCTGACGCGCAACGCCACTGGAAGGCGCAGCGGCGGTTGTGGTGGCAGTTCTGGGGGCCCCATGGCGACGCCGGCGCCTACCTGGTGTTTTCGGCGCCGCCCACAGAACCGCTGCCTGCTGATGGATTGCGGGTGGATGATCTGATCGTGGTGGCCCCGAGCCCCCTGGCTCGCCAGTTGCTGCAGGAGCAACTCAAACTGCGGCGACGTCCTCCGAAGGGGCTTGATCTGCGCTGCAGCCAGGCCTTGCTGCAGCAGGAGGCGGTGCACTGGAACCCCGCGGCTCTCGCTCAGATGCTGGGCCCCCTCGCTCCCCTGGCGATGACACTCCAGCAGGGTTGCCTCAGCCTGCGCAGCGAGAGTGCGTCGCTGCTCTGGCAGGGCGAAGCTGAGGCGAGCCCCGATGCCCACGCTGCTGCTCCAGATCGGCTCGGCGTGCCTTCGTTGCCGCTCAATCCCTCCGCGGCCCAACCGCTTGAGCTGCGGGGCAAACGGCTTGATCTGTTGCTGCGAGGCCTGCTCAGCACGGCCCTGTTGCGCACGGCCCTAGCCGAGCGCTACGGCTTGGGCGCGGAGCAGTTGCGGCGGCTGCAGGCTGCTCCCTTCAGCTTGCGGCTGCAGGCTCAGCCGAAGGGGACCTACCGCGCTGGCCTTCAGTTGTTGGTGCGTCTACCCCGTGAGCGCAAGCTGTGGGAGCGCTGGCTGCTCGACCTCAGCGCTGCCCTGGAGCAACAGGGGCTGACCCGCCTGCAGCCGCAACCTGCGCTCAGCCTTTGGAACCGTGAGGATGGCGCGGTGGTGGGCGGCTGGCGCTGGCTCGCCGCTGATCAACTGCTGTTGTTCCTGGGCCCGAATCCCGTTCAAGCTCCCAGCTTGCAGGCACCTGCCGAGGGCGATTGGCAACTGGTGGTGCAGCCCAAGGCGCTTGAAGCGCTGCAACTGTTGCCGCCTGGTCTGCCGGTGGTGGTGAAGCGCGCCTCTCAGCTGGTGCTGCTGGGCCGCGGTTCAGGATCCACGGCCCTGGCGGGACGTCTCGAGCTCAGGTAGCGCTGCCCTCGGCAGCGCGCTCACGGCGACGGCGCTCAGCCGCCACGGTTTCTTCCATCAGTTCCACCGCCTGGCTCATCTTCTCGATGTTGCCGGCGTAGAGGCTGAGGTCTTTGTCCACACGGTCTTTGATCAGACCCATGGCTTCGCCGATCTCATGGGCCGCGCTGCGTAGGGCCTGGGGATCAATGGCATCGGCGCCTTGCGCGCTTTGCAGCAGGCTCAGCAGCCCCACTGCGACCAGGCGTGAGTAGTGGAAATCGTCGCGCTGCACGCTGCGCAGCAGGGAGGCGATCAGTTCCGGGGCGCCTTCGCCCTGGTTGGAAAGCCAGCCCTTCACTTCATCGAGGCTGTGGTGACCGACCTGTTCGCGGGCCTGTTGGGCTTGGGAGCGCAGTGCAGCACCATCGAAGCCGTTGGCGCTGCACAGCGCCTGAAACAGAGGCTCGCGTTGGTTCTCGGGCCGGTAGCCGTTGGAGAAGCTGTCGAACACCTGGGTGAGGCCCACGGCGAAGAGCCCATCGGCTTGAAACCCCTTCTGATGGCTGAGCAGGTGCAGCTCCACCAGCAGCTCATCCACCAGGCGCCGGTAGATCGGCGCGATCACATAGGGAAAAGCGCTATGGAAGGCACGCTTGCTATCCGCAACAGTGAGGCTCACGCCCACGTTCTCATCGATCGACGTGCTGGGACCCTAGCTCGCGAGGATCGCTGAACTCGGCTGAAGCTCAGTAGGATCCCGCCAGCTGCTGAGCCCCCTGTGTCGATGATCCCGATCGTGATCGAAGAGTCGGGCCGGGGCGAGCGCGCGTTCGATATCTATTCCCGTCTGCTTCGCGAGCGGATCATCTTCCTGGGTGAACCTGTCACCTCGGAATCGGCCAATCGGATCGTGGCCCAGCTGCTGTTCCTGGAAGCTGAGGATCCTGAGAAGGACATCTACCTCTACATCAATTCCCCCGGTGGCTCCGTTTACGACGGCCTCGGCATTTTCGACACAATGCAGCACATCAAGCCTGATGTGCACACCGTGTGTGTGGGCCTGGCTGCGTCAATGGGTGCCTTTCTGCTGTGTGCCGGCGCCAAGGGCAAGCGCAGCAGCCTCACCCACTCGCGGATCATGATCCACCAGCCTCTGGGCGGGGCCCGCGGCCAGGCCAGCGATATCCGGATTCAGGCCGACGAAATCCTCTATCTCAAGAAGAAGCTCAACCAGGAGCTTGCGGACCGCACCGGGCAGCCCCTGAGCCGCATCGAGGAAGACACCGACCGCGACTTCTTCATGTCTCCCGCTGAAGCTGCTGAATACGGTCTGATCGACAAAGTGATCGACAAGCGCCCCGTGCGCGCGGTCTGATCCAGAAGCGATGGGCCGCAAGCGGGGGCCTTCCGGAGAGAAGCCGGGCGGCAAAGGTTTGCCGCCCAGCCTGCGGCCCAGCAAGGTCTGCCCGGTCTGCGGGAGGCCTTTTGCCTGGCGCAAGAAGTGGGCAGCGGTGTGGGAGCAGGTGATCTACTGCTCCGACCGTTGCCGCAATCAGCGTTGAGACTCAGCTGCTGGTGAGGGTGGGGAAGCGGTTGCCTGTGTAGAGCTGCGGCATGCCGTTGGCAAGGGCTGTACCCACGCGGATGCACACAGCGTCTTCATAGGTGGGCGCCACGATCTGGATGCTGGTGGGCATGTTCTGGGGATCGAGTCCAGTCGGTGCCGCCAGCACGGGGTTCCAATTGAGCAGGTTCCAAAGCGGGGTGAGAACCCAGCCAGCCAAGGGGTCGACTTCCACGCCATCCACCAGCAGCTTGTCGCGGAAGGGGTCGAGGTCAGCCGGCACCTCACTCGTGGTGATCGTGGGCATGATCAACGCCTCGTAGCCGTTCTGGAACACCTGGCTATCCACGGCGGCGTAGAGCTTGGCTGCCACCTGGGCTGCGTGCCGCGCCTGCTCAGGCCCCATGCTCTTGGCGGCCAGATCGGCAAAATGCCGCCCGTAACTGGTGAGTTGATCGCGGTAGGCCAATAGATCGGCCATGTCTGCACCTTGCACACCGCTGAGCAGCGCTTCCAGCAGGGCGCGGCGGATCTCGTTGCCATCAACGCCGAGTTTGAGATCCACCAACTGCACATCGGCACCCTGCCTGCGCAACACATCCAAGGCCGCTTCAGTGTTGCGGCGCACGTTGGCACTCACCCGTGCCCAGCCTTGATCCGGTGAGTAGGCGATGCGCATGCCCTTCACCGACGGGTAGCTGAAAGGCAGTTCGAGCTTGGGGCGCAGGGAATTGATCACGCCTGGTGCAGGACCGCTGATCACGTTCTCCAGGCGGATCATGTCCGGCAGGGTGCGGGCGATGGGCCCAAGGCCTGAGGGGAGCAGGGGTGCGTAGCTCGAATCTCCCGGCACGCGTGCATAGGGAGGTTTGAGCCCCCAAAGCCCGTTGAACGCCGATGGGATGCGGATCGAGCCCCCCATATCGGATCCCATCGCCAGGCTGGTGAGGCCAGCTGCGAGTGCAGCGCCGCTGCCGCCTGAGGAACCACCCACGGCGTACTTGAGATTCCAGGGATTACGCGTCACCCCCCAGAGATCACTCCAGGTGACGCCGAGGAAATACATCTCCGGTGCCGTGGTCTGCGCATGCAGCACCGCACCGGCTTGCAGCAATTTCACAACCACCGGGTCATCGCTGGTCATCACCCGGTCTTTGAACACCTTCGATCCGGCGGTGACGATCCAACCCTTGCGTGCGTTTTCATCCTTGAGGGCAACGGTGACACCCTCAAGAGCCCGGGCCGTTCCTTGCTGCCAGCGCCGTTCCGATTCCCGTGCCTGCGCCAGTGCTTCCTCGGGGTGGAGGAAGGTGAAGCAGTTCACCAGCTTTCCGCGCTCCTCCGTCAGCCGCAGCTGGGCTTGCAGCACCTCCACGGGCGAGAGCTTCTTCTGGCGGAAGAGCTTCAGCTGTTCGCCAGCGCTCATGTAAGCCAGCTCAAGATCACGGCTTTGGCCCGCAGCGCCTTGTGCTGCTTTCAGCTTCGCTGGCGACACCAGACCCATCGCTCCGGCAACGCCGAACCCTGCTGAGGCTCCGAGCATCTGGAGGGCGTTGCGGCGGCTGAGATTCACGAGGGCGACGTGTTGCGTTGCTTCTCAGTTTGCTCAGCCTGCTGCGGTGTTGCTTGGGCCTGACAGGCGTTGATGCAAATAAAAAGGCCCGCGCACTGCGCGGGCCAGAAAGGAGGCTTTGCAGCCCGGAATCAGGCTTCAGCCTTGATGGGCGTGGCCTCGGCAGCCAGGTCGGCTTCGCTCAGGAAGGGGGAGAAACGCTCTTTCTCGGGGATGGTGGCGAATTCGCTCACGAGAGCGCGGAACTCATCGCCATCGAGGCTTTCCTTTTCGATCAGCACTTCCACCACGCGGTCCATGCAGGCGCGGTTTTCGGCCACGAGCTTCACGGTTTCCTCGTAGCAGTTCTGCACGATCTGGCGCACCGCCAGGTCCACGCGGGCAGCGGTGGCGTCGGAGCCGTCGCTGCGGGTCATCAGATCGCGGCCCAGGAATACCTCTTGGTTGCCGGCTTCGAGCGACAGCTGACCGACTTCGCTCATGCCGAAACGGGTCACCATCTGGCGGGCGATCGAAGCCACCTGCTGAATATCGCCGCCGGCACCGGTGGTGACTTCGGCGTGGCCGAACACCACATCTTCAGCGGCACGGCCACCCAGGGCGCCCATGATCCGGGCGCGCAACTGTGCCCGGCTCACCAGCATCTGCTCTTCATCGGGGGAGAACCAGGTGAGGCCCTGGGCCTGGCCGCGAGGAATCAGGGTGACCTTCTGCACTGGGTCGTGGGCCTTCACCAGGGTGCCCACCAGGGCATGGCCCACTTCGTGATACGCGATCAGGCGCTTGCTGCGGCCGTCGGTGAGGGGTTTGCCCTCCATGCCGGCGATGATCCGGTCCACGGCGTCGTCGATTTCAGCCAGGCTGGTGGCTTCCTTGCGGCGGCGGGCGGTGAGGATCGCGGCCTCGTTGAGCAGGTTGGCCAGGTCGGCGCCGGAGAAGCCGGGGGTGCGGCGGGCAATGGCCTCGAGGCTCACATCGTCGGCAAGCTTCTTGTCGCGGGAGTGCACCTTGAGCACCGAAAGGCGGCCCTTGATGTCGGGCACATCCACTTGCACTTGGCGGTCGAAACGGCCCGGGCGCAGCAGCGCCGAATCGAGCACGTCGGCACGGTTGGTGGCGGCAATGATGATGATGCCGCTGTTGCCCTCAAAGCCGTCCATCTCGGTGAGGAGCTGGTTGAGGGTCTGCTCGCGCTCGTCGTTACCGCCGCCTACACCGGCGCCGCGCTGACGGCCCACCGCATCGATCTCGTCGATGAAGATCAGGCAGGGGCTGTTTTCCTTGGCGCGCTTGAACAGATCGCGCACGCGGCTGGCGCCCACGCCCACGAACATCTCCACAAATTCCGAACCGGAGAGGGAGAAGAAGGGCACACCGGCTTCGCCAGCGATGGCTTTGGCAAGCAGGGTTTTACCGGTGCCAGGAGGGCCCACCAGCAGCACGCCCTTGGGGATCTTGGCGCCCACGGAGGTGAAGCGCTCGGGGGTCTTGAGGAAGGTGACCACCTCTTGAAGGTCTTGCTTGGCCTCTTCAACACCGGCCACGTCGTCGAACTTGACGCCCGTCTCGGCTTCCATCAGGAAGCGGGCCTTGGTTTTGCCGAACTGCATCGCCTGGCCGGGGCCGCCGGGCATGCCGTTACCGCGGCGGGCCAGGAACACCAGAACGCCGATCAACAGCAGCGGGAAGAGGAGGTTGCCCAGCAAGCCGAGGGCCGGGGGAGCCTGGCGGGGCGGATGAATATCGAAGCTGATGCCCTGCTCCTTGAGGTTGTTCACCAGCTCAGGAGCCAGACCGGGCAGATCGACGCGCAGGCGCTGGACGCGGTTGTCGAGGTCGGGGTCAACGGCTTCCACCACAGCGGTGCGGCCGCCATCAAAGATGTCGACAGCGGTGACGCGGCCGGCATCGACGTAATCGAGGAAGCGGCCATAGCTCATGCGCGCCACGGCGGCATTGCTCGGAGCCACGGTGGGGCCGTTGGGAGTGCTGAGGCGGCTGGCGCTGTTACCGAGCACCTGCCAACCGAGGAACAGGGCCACCCCAATCGGCAGCACCCAGAGGGCAATCGTGCGCCAGCGCTGATTCATGGCCGCCTCAGAAGCAGGTGGAGATGTTTACAAGTGTAAAGCGGCTCCTGCCTGGATCGGGATTATCAGGCCGAAATGGCTCTCATTCAGGAGGCTTTCTGCCATTCCATCGGCATCGCCGAGGGTTCAGCGATGGGCGGTGCTACCGCATCCGTTTCAGCGTGCCCTGCTGCTGCTATTTCCAGGCCCGAGAGATCAACGCAGAGGTCTTCAACGGCGAGGCTTTCGCGCAGCTCAGCTCCGCCGAGGCTGTGGGTCCAGATCTGCACCACCGATTCCGGTGGAGCCAAAAAACTGAGCAACTCGAACGGGAAAACCACCCGTTCAAGGAAAAACTCATCCGGGCCGATGCAGCGAACGATCACCATGCGATCGCTGCTGTTGCGGTAGCCACAGGTGAGCTGCGCCAAGGGAAGGCTTGCCGAAAGAGACCCTTATCAAGCCATCGGCGAGCGACGCAGTTGGTCGCAGTTGAAACCGTTTAGGCCCCAGGCGCGCTTCTTTGGGATTTCTTTGGCTTTCTGCGCGGTAGGGATGGGGGGATGTGCTGCAGCGGCTTCAAAGGCTGCGCAAGGCGGTGATCGGATCGAGGCGGGCGGCACGCCGCGCTGGCAACACGCCAAACACCAGGCCGATGGAGCCGGAGAGGCCCACGGTGATCAACACGCTCGTGCCGCCGATGGCAGCGGGTAGTGGCGTGAGGGCCGCCACGGCCGCCACGGCTGAAAGACCCAGTGCACTGCCGATCACACCGCCCAGGCTGGAGAGCACCAAGGCCTCCACCAGGAACTGAGCCAGCACATCGCTGCTGCGGGCTCCGATCGCTTTGCGCAGGCCGATTTCGGAGGTGCGCTCACTTACCGACACCAACATGATGTTCATGATCCCGATGCCGCCCACCAGCAGCGAGATCGCGCCGATGGCACCGAGCATCAAGGTGAGGCCACCGGTGATCGTTCCCACGATCGAGAGCGCATCTTTTTGGGAGCGCACGGCGAAGTCGTCTTCCCGCAGGATGTTGTGGCGCTGGCGCAGCAGGTTGGTGATCTGAAACTTCGCCGCGCCGGTGCTCGCTTCATCGCGGGCTTCCACGCTGATGAAGTTGAGGCTCACGCCGTAGGTGGGATCCCGCCCCGACAGCTTGCTCACCATCGTGGAGAGCGGGATGTAGGCGGCTTCGTCTTGGTTCTGACCGAACACGGCTCCCTTGGGCGCCATCACGCCGATCACCTCAAAGCTCTGGTCGCGGATGCGCACCTGTTTGCCGATGGCGGATCCCACCGGCAGCAGCTTGTCGCGGAGATCCGGGCCGATCACCACCACGTTGCGCGCTCCATCGAGATCTCGCTTGTCGATGAAGCGGCCCTGCGCCACCTCAAAGCGGCGCACCGTGAGGAAGTCGGGCGTGATGCCCGACACCGTGGCGGTGGAACTCTTGGCGCCGGCCTGCAGCACCGCACTCAGGGTGATCTGGGGTACCACCCGTTTCACCGAGGGCACCTGCTCGGCAATGGCCTCGGCGTCTTCGAGCACGAGGGTCTTGGGGAAGTCGATGCCCTGGCGGCGGCTGTCGTTGTTGCCGGGCACCACAAACAGCACGTTGGCTCCCAGGGTGTTGAGCTGCCCTTCCGCCAGGTTTTGAGCGCCGCGGCCCACCCCCACCAGGGTGATCACCGAGGCATTGCCGATCACGATACCAAGCATCGTGAGCAGGGAGCGGAGGCGGTTGGACTTGAGCGTGGCCAGGGCCATGCCCACGGTTTCGCCCATCGCCAGTTTGGCGGCCATGCTGTTGGGTGCCGGGATGGCCGGCAGTCAGTGCAAGACCACCATCCTGGAGCTCAGCTCACATGATTGTGGGGTCGAGCACGGTGCCTTTGCCCACGATGCTCACCTTCACCAGGTCGGTGGAGCCACTCACATCGGCAACGGTGCCGGCGGTCTGAATCACCAGATCGCCATCGCGCAGTAGGGCTTCTTCGGTGGCCATTTCCATGGCGCGGTTGAAGCTGGCGGTGGCGTTCTTAGCGTCGTCCACCAGGAGTGGGTGCACACCCCACACCAGCTGCAGCTGGGAGGCCACTTTTTTCTCGCTGGTGATGGCGAGGATCGGGGTGCTGGGGCGGAACTTGCTCACGTTGCGCGCCGTGGCACCGCTTTTGGTGAGGGGCAGGATCGCTGCTGCTTCCAGCTGCCGAGCAATCGCGCTCACGGCGTGGCTGATGGCGTTGGGAATCGTGGAGGCCAGTTGACCGTCGTTCTCGCGGCGGGGATAGTCGCGCTCGATGCGGCGGGCGATCTGACTCATCGTGGCCACCGCTTCTACCGGGAAATCACCCACGGCGCTCTCGTTGGAGAGCATCACCGCATCGGTGCCATCGAGGATCGCGTTGGCCACATCGCTCACCTCGGCGCGGGTGGGGCGAGGGCAGCTCACCATCGAATCGAGCATCTGGGTGGCGGTGATCACCGGGATGCCGAGGCCGTTGCACTTGCGGATCAGCTCCTTCTGCAGCAGCGGCACCTCTTCAGCCGGCATCTCCACGCCCAGATCGCCGCGGGCCACCATCACGCCGTCGCAGAGCGGCAGGATCGCGTCGATCTGATCGATGGCCTCGAATTTCTCGATCTTGGCCACCACAGGCGTGTTGTGGCCGTGGGAGGCGATCAGGGCCTTGATTTCCTCCATATCGGAGGGGTTGCGCACGAAGCTGAGGGCCACCCAATCGACCCCTTGCTCTAGGCCAAAGGCCAGATCAGTGCGGTCTTTGTCGGTGAGGGCGCGGATCGAGAGCTGCACATCGGGGAAATTCACCCCTTTGTTGTTCGACAGCACACCGCCCACGGTGACGGTGCAATAGAGGGTTTGATCGCTCTTGTCGACGCGATCCACCACCATTTCCACGCGGCCGTCATCCAGAAGGATGCGGCTGCCGCTCACCACTTCGTCGGCGAGCTTGTCGTAGGTGACGGTGGCGATGTCCTGGGTGCAGGCCACATCGCGGGAGGTGAGGGTGAAGGCATCACCCTTGGCCACCGTGATCGGACCATCCTTGAAACGGCCGAGGCGGATCTTGGGGCCCTGAAGGTCTTGCAGGATGCCGATGTGCACGCGCATCTCCTCCGCCACCTGGCGGATGGTGCGGATGCGGGCGGCGTGCTCGCTGTGATCGCCGTGGGAAAAATTGAGCCGGAAGGTGGTGGCGCCGGCTTCGATCAACCGCCGCAGCTGTTCCGGAGACTCGGTGGCAGGGCCGATGGTGGCCACGATCTTGGTGCGACGCGTGAGATCGGGCAGGGCCATTCGGCAAAGCCAAAGATGCCAGCGACCCTATCATCGACGGCCGCCAGCCCTGTTCTACCAATGGATCTGAATGCCTATCAGCATGGTGCTCGCAGCACGGCCCGCTATCCCGATGTCGGCGCCAATCCGATCTACCCCACCTTGGGTCTCTGCGGTGAGGCCGGTGAGGTGGCCGACAAGGTGAAGAAGGTGCTGCGCGATCAGGAGGGCAACTTCACGCCAGAGGTGCGTGATGCGCTCAAGCTGGAGCTCGGCGATGTGCTCTGGTACGTGGCTCAGCTGGCCAGTGAGCTGGGATTTGAGCTGAACGAGGTGGCCGAGGCCAACCTCAACAAGCTGGCCAGCCGCGCCGCCCGTAACGTGATCGGCGGCAGTGGCGACCATCGCTGATCGCGTGGTGACCTGCCGGGTTGTTCCCCGTGATCGTTGTGCATTTCCGGCCGCTCCGCTTCCTGCTCGGTGCCGTTGCTGTTGTTTGGCTGGTGCTGGCTGGCGTGTGGGTTGAACCGGCCTTGGCCGCCAATCTGAGCGTGGCGGAGGTGAGCCTCGAGCCCTGCCCCAGCGACGACATCGGAGCCCAGCCGCAGCTGCGTCGCCCCAGCGGTGCCAGCTGCTACGTGCTCAGGGGCACGGTGAACAACCCTGGCCGCAAGCCTGTTGTTGACACCGATGTGTTCGCTCAGATCCTCGATGCCAGCGGCGAGCCGGTGTTGCAGAACCGCTCGCGCGTGGGCTCGATCGGCGATGTGCCTCCCGGTGATTCGAACTTCGCCCTGCGCCTGGCCATCCCGGCCGGCACCCCGGGGCCCTTCACCTTCTCGAATGTGAAAGCGCGCGGATTTGCCTCTCCGGTGCGCACCCGCGCGGGTGAATTCGACGACCTGCTGCCCCTGGAGCAGGCCGTGGCCGACGCTCAGTAGAAGCTGGGATAGAAGAAGCCGCGGCTCTGCTCCAGCAGTGTCTGGATCAGCTGCAGCGCCAGGAAGGCCAGGATCGCCGAGAGATCCAGGCCGCCCAGCGGCGGAATCAAGCCGCGAAAGGCATTGAGATAGGGGTCAGTCACGGCGCTCACGGTGGAGAGCACCGGGTTGCCCCAATCCAGATTGGGGAACCAGCTCAGCAGCACCCGCACCAGCAGGACCAGCGTGTAGATCGAGATGGTCTGGGCAAGAACGCCGATCAGATCGCCGACCAGAGCAGACATGGACATTCACGGACCTGTTTCAGGAGTATGCCCGCGAATGGATGCAGCTGGGCCTCACGGGCCAGACGGTTAAGCCGCCTGCGGCTCGGGATCCACAGGAGCCGGCTCGGCCCGCTTGGGCTTGAGCTCGTCGGTTTTGATCGCAAAGGTGCGGTGGAACTTTTCGCTGAGGGTGAGCCAGTAGGAGCGCCCCTCGCTCTGGCGCTTGCGCTCGATGAAGTTCTGAGCCAGCAACTCTTTGATGTGGTCGTAGGCGCCGGAGCCGCGCAACTCCACCAGATCCGATTGCAGGATCCGTTTTTTCAGCGCGATCGTGGCCAGGGTGCGCAGGGCAGCGGTGGAGAGATCCACGGGCAACAGGTTCTGCACCAGTTCCCCCAAGCCGTCGCGCAGCTGCAGGCTGTAGCGCTGCCCCTCCTGGCGGATCTCCAGAGCGGTGTCGCGATGGGCGTAGTCCGCCATCAGCGTGATCAACCCCATCTCCACGGCATCACGGCTGACGCCGCTGATCTCCGCTAGCTCACCGAGGGTCATCGAGCGGCCTTTGAGATAAAGGATGGCTTCGATGCGCGCCGGCAACGACAGATCGGCGCTGGGAGCTTCCTGGGTTGTGTCGTCCATCACGGCCCCCCAGTGGTGCTCGCAAGTTATCCCACGCCCACGGTGCCGGCCACTTCACCCAGGAAGAGGCGATAGGCGGGGTTCTCGGTTTCGTCCACGTATTGGTAACCGAGGCCATCGAGGAAGGTTTGCCAATCGGCGGATTCCTCCGGTGGCACCTGCACGCCCACCACGATCCGCCCCACATCGGCGCCGTGGTTGCGGTAGTGGAAGATGCTGATATTCCAGTTGGGGTGCAGGCTCGTGAGGAAGCGCATCAGCGCGCCGGGCCGCTCAGGAAACTCAAAGCGATAGAGCAATTCGCGGGTGTGGCTGAAGGCTTCAGCGGCGGCGGCCGGCATGCGCCCCCCCACCATGTGTCGCAGGTGCAGCTTGGAGAGCTCGTCGTTGGAGAGATCGAGGCAGGGGAACCCTGCGGCGTTGAGATCGTGGATCAGATCCTGCTCATCGCGGCTGCCGCTGGTTTGCACACCCACAAAGATGTGGGCGCGCGAAGGATCGGCCAGCCGGTAACTGAACTCCGTGAGGTTGCGGTTGCCGAGCAGCGTGCAGAACTCTCTGAGGCTGCCGGCCCGCTCGGGGATCTCCACCGCGAGCATCGCTTCGCGGTCTTCGCTGATCTCGGTGCGTTCGGCCACAAAGCGCAGCCGATCGAAATTCATGTTGGCGCCGCAGGCCACGGCCACCAGGGTGCGGCCCTGCAGCCCGCGCCGGGCTACGTCGGCCTTCATCCCGGCCACGGCTAGGGCGCCGGCGGGTTCGAGGATCGAGCGCGTGTCTTCAAACACGTCTTTGATCGCGGCGCAGATGGCATCGGTGTTCACCGTCACCATGGCGTCCACGTGTTGCCGCGCCAGGGCGAAGGTTTGCTCGCCCACCTCACGCACGGCGACGCCATCGGCGAACAGCCCCACCTGCTCGAGCTTTACCCGCTCCCCCAGGGCGAGGGAGCGGGTCATGGCATCGGCATCTTCCGGTTCCACACCGATCACCTCCACCTGGGGCCAGAGCGCCTTTACGTAGGCGGCGATGCCGGCAATCAGGCCGCCCCCGCCCACTGCCACGTAAATGGCATCGGGCGGCGCTGAACACTGCCGCAGGATCTCCAGGCCGATGGTGCCCTGGCCGGCGATCACATCGGGGTCATCAAAGGGATGGATGAAGGTGAGCCCCCGCTCTGCCGCCAGCCGGTAGGCCTCGCTGCAGGCCGCGTCGTAGTTGTCGCCATGGAGCACCACCTCGGCGCCACGGGCTGCCACGGCCCGCACCTTCATCTCCGGCGTGGTGACGGGCATCACGATCACCGCCCGGCAGCCCAGGCGCTGGGCCCCGAGCGCCACGCCCTGGGCGTGGTTGCCAGCACTGGCTGCGATCACGCCGCGCTCGAGCTCGGCGCGGCTGAGGCCGGCCATCTTGTTGTAGGCGCCGCGCAACTTGAAGCTGAACACGGGCTGCAGGTCTTCCCGCTTCAGCAGCACGGTGTTGTCCAGCCGCCGCGACAGGTTCGGTGCGGGATCGAGCGGCGATTCGATCGCCACGTCGTACACACGGGCCCGCAGGATCCGCAGCAGCATCGGCAGGGAACCGTCCTGGCTGGTGGTGTCGCTCATCGCTGCTTGACCGTTTCACCAGTGTGACAACCCCCTGACAAGGCCTTGGGATTCCTGCCAAGCACAGCCAAACGCCGAAGTGCAGACCGTAGGCTTAACCGCAATCAAGGCCCCGGGCATGCATCTCAGCGAGCTGACGCATCCGAATCAGCTGCACGGCCTGAGCATGGCGGAGCTCGAAGGGATCGCCCGGCAGATCCGTGAACGCCACCTCGAGGTGGTGAGTACCAGCGGCGGTCACCTGGGCCCCGGTTTGGGTGTGGTGGAGCTCACCCTGGCGCTGTATCAAACCCTCGATCTCGACCACGACCGCGTGGTGTGGGATGTGGGCCACCAGGCCTATCCCCACAAGCTGATCACCGGCCGCTACAACGATTTCCACACGCTCCGCCAACAGAACGGTGTGGCGGGTTATCTGAAGCGTTGCGAAAGCCGCTTCGATCATTTCGGTGCCGGCCACGCCAGCACCTCGATCTCAGCGGCCCTTGGTATGGCCCTGGCCCGCGATCAGCGCGGTGAAGACTTCAAGTGCGTGGCCGTGATCGGTGATGGCTCGCTCACCGGCGGCATGGCCCTGGAGGCGATCAACCACGCCGGCCACCTGCCCCACACCCGGCTGCTGGTGGTGCTGAACGACAACGACATGTCGATCAGTCCGCCGGTGGGCGCTCTGAGCACCCACCTGAACCGCATGCGGCACAGCAAGCCTCTGCAGTTCCTTCAAGACAACGCCGAGGAGGCGATCAAGCACCTGCCCTTCCTGCACGGTGAGCTGCCCACCGAGCTGAAGAACCTCAAGGAGAGCATGAAGCGTCTGGCGGTGCCCAAGCTCGGCGCGGTGTTTGAAGAGCTGGGCTTCACCTACATGGGTCCGGTGGATGGGCACGACATCGCTGGCATGATCCAGGTGTTCCAGCAGGCCCATGCCCATGAAGGGCCGGTGCTGGTGCACGTGGCCACCACCAAGGGCAAGGGCTATGCCTTTGCCGAGGAAGACCAGGTGGGCTACCACGCCCAGAGCGCCTTCGACCTGGCCACCGGCAAGGCCTACCCCTCCAGCAAGCCCAAACCCCCCAGCTACAGCAAGGTGTTTGGCCAGACGCTGGTGAAGATCTGCGAGCAGGATCCCCGCGTGGTGGGCATCACCGCTGCCATGGCCACCGGCACTGGCTTGGATCTGTTGGAGAAGGCCCGGCCGAAGCAGTACTTCGATGTGGGCATCGCCGAGCAGCACGCCGTCACCATGGCGGCCGGTATGGCCTGCGAGGGTCTGCGCCCGGTGTGCGCGATCTACAGCACCTTCCTGCAGCGGGCCTACGACCAGCTGATCCACGATGTGGGCATCCAGAACCTGCCCGTCACCTTCGTGCTGGACCGGGCCGGCATTGTGGGCGCCGACGGCCCCACCCACCAGGGCCAGTACGACATCAGCTACCTGCGCTGCGTGCCCAACTTCACGGTGATGGCACCGAAGGATGAGGCGGAGCTGCAGCGGATGATGATCACCTGCCTCCAGCACGACGGCCCCACCGCCCTTCGCATCCCGCGCGGCGAAGGCGAGGGTGCCGCCCTGATGGAAGAGGGCTGGGAGCCACTTGAGATCGGCCGCGGTGAACTCTTGGCCGATGGCGACGATCTGTTGATCGTGGCTTACGGCGCCATGGTGTACCCCGCCATGGCCACCGCTGGCTTGCTGCAAGAGCAGGGTGTGCGGGCCGCGGTGATCAATGCCCGCTTCCTGCGCCCGCTCGATGAGGCGCTGATCCTGCCGATGGCCCGCCGCATCGGCCGGGTGGTGACCATGGAAGAGGGTTGCCTCCCCGGTGGCTTCGGTGCCGCCGTAGTGGAAACCCTCAACGACCACGACGTGCTGGTGCCCGTGCACCGCATCGGCATCCCCGATCAGCTCGTGGATCACGCCACTCCTGATCAGAGCAAAAAAGCTCTCGGCCTCACACCCGCTCAGATGGCCGACAGCATCCTCAAGCGTTTCGGATCCCTGCGCCGCCAGCCGGTGGGTGTCTGACGTTCCGACGTGTGATGTTCTGATCGCGGGAGCCGGGCCGGCGGGGTTGCTGCTTGCTCGGCTCTTGGCGGAGGGCGGCGCTTCTGTGCTCGTGGTGGATCCGCTCCAGGATCTGCGCCATGGCGCCTTCAGCAGTGCGGCTCTGCCGCTGGAGGCGGTGCGGCATTTCCAGTTGCCCGAACAGGTGCAGGCGGCCCAGTGGCGGGGGTGGGAGCTGCATGGACCGGGTGAAGAGCCCTACAACTGGATCGCCGATCACAGCCTGGGGGCTGTGCTGGATTTCGGGGCGTTGCGGTGCTGGCTGGCGGCTCAGGCCCAAGCGGCAGGGGCCCAGCTGAGGCTGGGTTGGGCCGTTCGCCAGTGGCAGCCCAGCGGCACCGGCGCCAGCGCCAGCCTGCGCGGGCCCGCTGGCGTGGAGCAGATCCATCACTGCCGCTGGTTGGTGGATGCCACGGGCCAGCGGCGAGCCTTGCTTGGCGATCCACCGGCAGAGGCCGGTTCGCTGGTGTCTGGCGAAGGGGTGGAGTGGCTGCTGGAGGTGCCCACGCCGCAGTGGCAGCGCTGGGCCGATCGCCTCAGCTTCATGCTCGGCAGCAGCTGGGTGCCCCAGGGGTATGGCTGGGTGTTTCCAATGCAGAGCGGCCAGCTCAAGCTCGGGGTGTGCCGCCTCCATGACGCCCGCCGCCGCCAACCCCCCCTGCATGCGTTGCTGCGGGGCCTGCAGCAGCGGCTGGAGCTGGAGGGGGCAACGGTGCTGGATCGCCACGGCGGCTTGATTCGCAGCACGATCCGCCGCCGGGAGCCGCATCAGCGGGGGGCCCTGCTTGGGCTTGGAGATGCCGTGAGCACCGGAAACCTGCTCGGCGGCGAAGGGATCCGCCATGCGATGGCCAGCAGTGAGGTGCTCGCCCCGTTGTTGCTGGAGGCCTTGGCCGGGCGGCCCGAGCGGCTGAGCCGCTATGCCCCCAGGCTGAAGCGGCGCCTTGGCTGGCGTTGGTCGCTCAGTGGGCGTTTGGCCCGCCGCACTTGGTTGGGGCTGCACAGCTCTTCAGGCGATGAGCGCCTGCAGCGCCTGCTGATGGGCTTAAAACAAAACAGCAGTGCCGAAGAGCTTTCGGCACTGCTGTTCGACTACCGCTTCGAGCGCTATGGCCTAAAGGTTCTGCCCTATCTGTTGGGCTGGCGCTGAAGTGGTTCCGTGGGCTGATGTAGCCGCTGCTTCAGAGCACGCCGCGGGCAGCCAGGCCGAGGATGGCGCCCATGCCGAGCACGTGGCCGAAGGAGGTGGTGGCCAGGAGCGAGGCATGGCTCATGCCACCGAACATGGCGGCGTTGGGCAGCTGAGCGCCTTCGTTGGGGTACTTGATGGTGGCCTTGCCGATGCCGATGGCGATCACGTTGGCAACGATCATCACCAAGCCCACCTTGGGCGACCAGGACACAGATGCGGGGGCGATGGCCAGCAGGGGAGCGAGCATCGGATTCACGGGCGACGCTTCATCTTCCGAGCGGCAACGCCCCCGTGCACGCCCCGCTTAAGACTTGTTCACTGCTCCTCTTGGGCTGGTGTGCGGCTGAAACCCAGCAACACCAGCACGTTGCTCAAGGTGAGAAATAGCTCTGCTCCACCGTGCAGCGGATCCACATCCGCCAGCTGCCGCCCGAAGCCCAGCTCGGCCACGATCGCGGCGGCGATGGTGACGAGCACAAACAGCAGGGTGAGGCAGAAGCCCCAAAACGCCAGCCGCGGCATGCGCCCGGAGCGCCAGCTCCACCAGAGAAAGGCCAGATAGGGCAGCAGCGAGAGCCCGAAGAACGGGGCTGGATCCACGCCAGCCAGGGCCTCGAGTAATCCGGCAGGGGTGAACAGGTTCATGGGTTGCGCCGCGCCAGGTTCCAGGCGGCTCCCGCCATGGCGGTGTTGCCCACAGCAGTGCAGGCGGCCTGCAGCACCACCAGGCCCTGCAACTCAGCGGCGTTATCAAACAGATGCCAGGTGCAGGCGGCCATGGCACTGATCAAGGCCGGGGTCATCGCCAACGCCAGCCAATTCCATTCCGGTTCCTGGCGGCGTTCTCCCCAGCGCTGAATGGCGAGCATTGCCAGCCCCCACTCCAGCACCGAGGCCACATGAATCCACCAGGTGGGCAGAGAGAGCGCATGCATTCCCTCGTTTTAGTGGCCTGCCTTACACGCTGTGGCTGCTGAACTGCTCGAACACCGTTTGCAGCAGCCGGCTCATGCCGCTGTTGAGCGTGCAGCCCGGAGCGCTGTTGGACGCCAACAGCAGCAATGCACAGGCATCCACCAGCTGCGCCGCCTCAGCGCTGCTCAGCTGGATCAGATGCTCATCGCCGCAGTGGGTAACGCGCAAGGAACCGGGTGTGGATGTATCGCACGCTACGGAGTGTGCGGGAACCTGCCGAAATCTGCAGGTTCATTTCCGCTTTGGGATCCACGCGCCCCCGCCCTCCTATCCCTCCTGATCGACGGGTTGGAAGCTGCCGCGAAGGTGAAAGTCGGGCTCATCCCCGCTGTGTTTCCAGGCCCAGTAGCTCAGGCCCTGGTGGGGATCCTCCAAGACGGCCGTGAGAGACACCTCCACCCGCTGATCGGCTGGGATCCAGCGATTGAGATCGAGCTGGAACTGCAATTCCACGAAGCCTTCGGATCGCCGCAAGCTGTATGGAAGGCTCGTGATTTCGCCCACCGGCCGGAGGTTTTTCCGGTAACCCGAAAGGGCGTACGCGTTCCAGTTGCCGTTGGGAGCCAGGTTCACCTCCCAGTAGGAGGCCTCGCCCTCTGCGGCGAAGAAGGCCTCCAGGCAGGTGCTCTGCCACAGCCCATCCCGCCGCGTCGGCGGCAGGGCGAGTGTTGGCCAGATGAGGCTGTTGCGTGGGCTGCGCAGCACAAAACGGACTTGGAGCACTCCGCCCCGCCAGCTGGCTTCGCCCTTGAGCTCGATGCCGCCCAGCTCGGGCCTGGGCTCAAACGGATGCAGCAGCCGCATGACGCTCCACCAGGTGCCTGAGCGCCGGCATCTGGGATTCGATGCTGGCGGTGAGTTGGAACTGAACCAGCGCCCGCTGCAGGTTGTGAGCGGGGTGGTTGGCCTTGAAGTAGGTGCTGCCCAATAGGTAATCGCTGAAGAAGCGCAGCCCCAGCTCAAAACTGATCAGCTGGGCCGCATCGGGGATGTAGCGCAGCTCCGCTTCGGTGAGGAAACTGCCGGCCACAGCGAGATACCCCTCGAGCAGGGCGTCCGCGAGGTTGAGATCAAAGTGCACGGCCTCGATCTGATCGGTTTCTTCTCCGAGTGGATTGCAACAGGAGCGCAGACAGTCGCCGATGTCGTAATGCACCAAACCGGGCTTCACGGTGTCCAGGTCGATCAGGGCAATGGCCTCACCGCTGCGGCGATCGAGCAGCACGTTGTTGATCTTGGGATCGCCGTGTATGGGCCGCAGCGGCAGCTCCCCGCGCTGTTTGGCCCGCTCCAGCACATCGCACAACGCCTCGCGCTCTCGAATAAACGCCATGCAGCGCTCACTGCCGGCGCTGGGCTGGCAATCGGTGTTCACCAGAGCGCGGTGATAGGCCGCGAGGTAGCCGGGCGTGATGTGAAAGCCCTCCAGGGTGTCGGCCAGGGCGGTTGCGGGCAGATCGCTGATCAACAGATGAAACAGCCCAAGGCCCAGACCCAGCTCCCGCGCTTGATCAGCGCCGCCGACCACATCCACGCAGGTGCTGTCGGGCACGTAGGTGATCGTGCGCCACACCCCCCCGGCAGGGCAGCAATGCCAGGTGTTGCCCTCCTCTTTGGTGCACACCAACCGCGGCAAGTGCCAGCGGCGTTGCTCGAGCAAGGGATGGGCGGCGCCGCTCTGGAGCTTGCGCTCGATGTGCTCACCAAGCACCTGGAGGTTTTGCATCACCAGCTGAGGCTGGTGAAACACCTGCGTGTTGATCCGCTGTAGCACCGACGGCCCATCCACCGCCTGCACCAGGAAGGTGTCGTTGACGTTGCCATTGCCCAGGGGCTGCACCGCCTCCACGCAGCCGCCGCCATGGAACGCTTCGGCGATGGCGATCAGCTCAGCTTGAGACGGCGCAGGCACACGATTGGACAAGGCGTGGCTTCAACCTGCCAGTGCGGCCTCGCCTCAACTGCCTGGGGAGGCCAGTCGTTGTTCCGGATTCAGCGCGTCAGCGCTTCGCGCTCGAGTTTTTCACCCTGTTCCCGCTCAATTTCGCGCCGCAGTTGATGGCGAATGTGATCCGGTGATTTGTATTGGCGGGGCAGGCAGTTGTGCAGGGTTTCCAGCCGGCTCCAACAGAGCGTTTTTTCAATGTTTGCAGCCGGTCTTCCTTCCAGGAGCAGTTGCTTCAGTGCCTTGCGGTACAGGAAGTATTTGGCCTCCAGTTCAGCGATGGTGAGTCCTTGGCTGTCGCTCATCGGAGGCCTGCCCGGCGTTGCGGTTGTCTCACCGTACGCGAGCTGAGGGGGGCAATTGGGGAAATGCACGTGTGCTGTAGCACTGTTCGGCGCAGGCTCCGCTTCCGCTTCACAACCACAGCTGCAACGCCGCCCAAACCCGTGGGCTCGGGCTGCTGGCTTCCAGATCGATCAGGCTGCTCTGGGCCGCATTGCCGCCGATGGGAAAGGCTGCCCGCAGCGACACCAACCAACGGCTGACGCGGCCTACATCAATCCCCACTCCTGCCCCCGCCAGCGTGTAGGTGTTGGGTTGAAGCGATCCGGGGAACGGTTGGCGCCAGCGCTCACCCCAGCCCACATCCGCGAATCCCACCAACTTCAGCCACGGCTTCCAACGCCAGATCAGATCGAACTGACTCACCAGGCAGCTGCTGGATGAGTTTTCCCCAGGGGGATAGGCCCGCACGCCATTGGGCCAGCCCAGGCCGCACTGCTCATAGCCCGAGAGGTTGGTGGCCGCCATTTGCCCCAGCAGCAACCAGCTGGCGCTCCAGCTCGAGCTGAACACCTGCTGCCGCAGCAGGCTCAGGTTGAGCGCGCCGTAGTCGCCCTGAAGCTGGCTGGTGAGTTTGTCGAATTGCTGGAAGGCGCCGTTGCCGTTGAGATTGAGCGAGCCGAAGGATCCGCCCAGCACCAAGGTGGTAGTGCCCTGGCCCCACAACTGATCGCTGCTGGTGCTCACCAACGAGGCCCGCAGCACGCCCCCTTGCTTGTCATCGAGGTTGCGGCTGTTGCGTTCATCGCGGAAGTGAAAGCCTTCCGTGCTCAGCCGCAGCCAGAGACTTTGGGCATCGCGGCGCCACAGCGGCTGCTGCAGGCTGAGGCTCACTCCAGCCGTTTCACCGGTGTAGAGCACCTCGCCGGTGTTCACCAGCCGGTAGCGCCCCCCATTGGCTGAGGCGCTGAACAGCAGACCATCCAGGCCAATGGGCCAATCGAGGCCCAATTGCAGGGGGGCCGTGCCCGTGCCTTGGCCGCTGCCCCACCAGGAGGGGTTGAGCCAGAAGCGTTCGCCGCGGCCGAGGTTGTTGGCTGAGCTCCAGGTGGCCAGGGTGCGCAGCGTGCCCACGTAGCGGTTCAGGTAGTTGTCGACCTCCAGCAGCACGTTCTGCCGTTGGAGATCCTCCAGCTCGAGCACCAGGATGCGCGCATCGGGTTCAGCGCCGCTCTGCAGGCGCCCGCGCACCTGCACACCCCAGAGGTCGTTGAGCTTGAGCAGGGCCGATTCCAGTTTTCCCGGCCGCAGAGCTGTGCCGAGCGGAACGGCGGCGGTGACAAAGCCGATGGCCCGGGCCTCGTTGAACTGATGGGCGCTGGCTGGATCCACCGTGACTGCAGCCAGGGTGAGGGGTGCGATCGCCAAGCGGAGCACTCCGCTTTCAGGCTCCGCTGCGATCCGATGGATGCCCACCACCTGATCGCGCTGCCAAAACCAGGCCTCGATCTGCTGCTCGATCTGCCGCAGTTGATCGGCCTCGATGCGGCGGCCGATCCACCCCTGCAGGCTCTGCTCCAAAGCTTGCATCTCGGGGAGCGTGCTCTGCAGCTCGAGCGTTTTGAGTTGGAGATAGCCGCTCCAGGGCAGCGGGCTTTGAGGCGCGCCCTGGATCAGCGGAGCGTTGCCTTCGAGGGAATCGTCGTCTTCAAACTCGAGCAGCCTGAGGCGCAGCTGGTCTTCCTGGAGGCGCTGTTGCAGCGACTGGCTGGGGGTGATCTGAGCCAGCCCAGCTGAGCCGCCGCAAAGCCCAATCAGCCCCAGTGCCGCAAGAGGCCAAAACGCTCCCCCCGCCTGGCCCCACCTCAGACGCCGTTGATCCACTGCCGGCCCAGGGGCACCAGCGAGCGACTCACTTCGCTCCATGGAAAGGCTTGGCCGGTTGGCTCCCCATCACCGCTGAGCTCGCTGCCCAGCCCTTCGTGCACATCTTCGAGGGCCTGGGCGAAGGGAATCTGCCGCAACGCCGCATAGGTGCGCGCGATCGCATTGATCTCGCCCGGGCTGCTGACGCCCTGGAGGTAGCGATCACGCAGGTCGTCGGCGCTGTGCATGGCTCCGGAGCAGAAGGGATCAGCGCCACCAGCCTCAGTCTGGTGAGGGACCGGTGCAACTGCTGTTGATGGCCATTCACATCTCCGCCGTTGTTGGGGCGTGCATCAGCTGAGCAGGTGGCGCGCAACAGCCATGGCCACACCCAGTGCCGCTGCTGCACCAATCACCTGCAGAACGCTCCAGCGCAGCTTGAGCTGAGCCCACAGGGCGACCACCACCACCACCGCCGCGCCGACCTGGAAGCCACCGTTACTCCAAAGAACGGG
>CALRQW020000001.1:0-579640 GCA_943370455.1 Asaia bogorensis | reverse complement strand
AGATGGTGTACCCAATCACCTCAATTCAGGCTCAAGTGCCAGTCAGACGAAGGTGAAAACGAGCCGATAGAGCCATCGGGAGATGGCCCCAGAGTCAAATCAGGTCAAGAAGCAGATCTGTCGAGCTCAAGCAGCCCTTAAACCCCTGTTGCCCAGAGATTCCCTAATTCAATCTGCAATAGGGTTGACAACGTTGAAGACTGCGCTGTGAAAGTCGGAGCTGGACCTCTCGATCCCTTCTTCGGCCACAAAGGTGATAACTCTGGCTCTTCGACGTTGCACCACCCCAGTGCCTGAGTCGTCCCGTCATGCGTTCCTCCCTGCGCCGCCAGCTGCTCCACCTGGCCACTGATCTTTCAGCCCTGGCCGCCAACCCGGATGATCTGGCACACGGTTTCGATCTGCTGACTCGCAGTTATGCCACTCCGATCGCGGACGCAGCCCGCGCCGCCCTGCGCAACGACCCTGCCATCGCGCCCCTCATTCGTGAGCGTTACTGGGGGCCTTGGCCGAGCCTCTCCGAGCTTTTCACGCTCCCTCCTGAGAGCCTGGGCCATACCTATGCAAGCTGGTTCGCCGATGCCGGTGGCCAGCCGCTGCCGGATCCCGTGTTGCAGGCGGGAGCCGATGGTGATGACACCTGGCTTCACCAACGGGTGCGCCACACCCATGACCTGTGGCATGCGGTCTGCGGTTGTCCGCCAACAGCGGCGGGGGAGTCGGCCATGAACGCTGTCAATGTGATGCAGTTGCGCTGGCCTGGAAGCGCCATGCTGTTGGGCGCTGATTTGCTGCACCGTTGCTCGGAAGGAGCTGGCAGCGACGGCGTCGACGTGGGGCAGGCGGTGGCCTACGGCCTCGAGCTTGGACGCCTCTGTGCCCCCTTGCTGGCGCAGCGCTGGGAGGAAGGTTGGGCGCAGCCCTTGAAACAGTGGCGTGAGCAGCTGGGCATCGCGGCTGTTGTAGCCCGTTCGCCCTTCAGCTCGACGATGTCAGCTCAAGCTTGAACGACACAAGCGTCGCATCAGGAAGGTCTGGAGCAGTAGCTCACTGAGGACCACCACAAAGATGAGAGCCATTAACTGCACTGCCAGTGGTTCCGCCAGCTCCGTTGGGATGCCGCGCAGGTGCGGTAGTTCCTCAGTCATTGAAACGGCGAGCGCCAGCGGCACCGCCGCGCGCAAGCCGCAACCGGTCACGACCAAGCGCTCGTGCCAGGAGATGGAGGACTGGGGCATTAAGAGTGTCACCGCCAGTAAACGTGCCAGTAGGAGCACCACGGCTAGGAGTAGCCCCAGTGGGAGCACCGAGATCAGCGCTAGGGGCTTGACCAGCAATCCCAGAAGCAGCAGCACGGTGATCTCAGCGGCGCTGTTGAAGGGCTGCATCACCCTTCCGATGGCGTCTTGCTCGAACCGTCCAATCCGGTAGCGGCCATTGGAGAGAAACACACCACTGACGAACACCGCCAGCAGTCCCCCACCACCCAGTAACTGCCCGAAGCCATAGGCCACGAAGGCCAACGCCACAGCCACCAGCAACAGCTTCTGTTCAGAGCGCACCAGGGCATCGATCAGCCTTGGTGCCAGCAAACCCACCGCTGAGCCCGCCATCACTCCGGCCACCAGATGGAGCCCCACCGCCCCCACCTGGTCGGGCAAACGACCGAACAACGATGCATGCAGGTCCTGGTGCTCACCGTGGCTGCCGATCTGGAGCAGCGCCTCCATGAAGCCAAAGCCCAGCAATGTGGTGACGGTGCTCACGGCTGCCTCAAACTCCAGCAAATGGCTGAGATGCCGCCCTACTGAATGGCGTAACGCCACCATCAAGTCTTCGATGGCGCCACTATCGGTGGCGCCCAGGCAGCACACCGTCAACAGAGCAGCGGAGACCGGTAAACCACCGGGTAGCAACCGCGCCAGGCCAAGCAATGCCAAAGCCAAGACTCCCAGCGTGATCAACACACCCAGACAGCCAAGCCTCAACCCAGCGCCTGTCATTCCGCGGATGCGGCGCAGGTCGGTGCGCAGACCGGCGTAGAAGATCAGCAGCGCCAAGCTGACTCGGTGGAAGGTTTCGAGCTGCAGCGGGCCAAGCTGCTGGGCTTGGGTCAGCACGTGGGTGGGCAGTACGAGGCCGAGTACCAAAACAGCCGCTGCGCCTGGCAACCGCCAGCTGGCTGCAAGACGATCCAGCGCCAAGGCAGCCAAGTAGATCAACCCCAACCCCAGAAAAAAGCCACGGGGCAGGAGCGTGCCAGGGAGGTGAGAGGCAGGCGCCGAGAGCGACAGAAGCACAGGAATCATGAATTGTCTCTGTTCCTGCGGAGGTGGAGTCACTCTCAATTCTCCACCCAAGATCAAGAAATGGACAATGCTTGTTTCGACTCGAATTGCCAGCGGCTGTTGGAAAATAGCTCGAGTAGCCGCATTTATCCCTCCTGAACGTTGATCACGCTCCGTTTAGGCGAGTTCTAAGCAGATCGGCGTATTAGGGCCTTCTAGTTCAGCGGACTATGTTTGTTTGGGTCAGCTGGTCGCGGCTAGTTCGACGCAGCTCTGGATAAGTTTCAGTTCATTTAGTCTCTATCGCTTTGACGGTGTCTCGTTTCCATGGGCTTATCAGATCCTTCATCGTTTAGTTGACGACTAGGGCGTGGCCGTTCTCCATGAGCTGCTCTGCTGAACAACGTGATGAGGCACAACACCTAGTCGGCCCTGCGCTCGAGGCGCTGCCGGAGCATCCAGGGCATCGTGATCGTGACCCGTTGCGGTATGCGTTGGAGCAGATCCATGCGCGCAACAGGGCTGACGTCGGCTGCTGCCGTCCGTAGAACGTAGTCATCAGTTCAATTCACAGTTGGACTGGTCACGGGATCGGCCGTTGGCGCGGCGCGGTCCCACCCACAGAACTTACGCGGCGGGATGCTGCTTGCCTGCAGCGAGGGCTACCGGCAGAGTTCCTGCGTACTTCAACGCCCTCATGCTCGCCTCTCTGGCCTTTGCCGCCGCCCTGCTCGCTTTGGCTGCCCCCAACGCCGCCCAGGCCGTGAGCCTCGATCAGGCGTGTCAGAAGTTCGCCAGCAAGCTCAGCGCTGCCCAAGCATCTGGCGACAAGCAGAAGGCGCAGACCGTCTACGCCGAAGGCAGCAAGCGCATCGCCAAGAAGTTCAACGGTGCTACCTGCCCCAATGTGAAGGCGCCGACGCCTTGAGTTCCAGGCTGAACTCTCGGCTGCTCGGCCCGTCCATTCCGCAGCACCGAATGAACCCGCCACCTTGCAGCCAGGAGCTGTTCAAGGCTCAATCGGCCCAGCAGGGGGGGGGGCGAGCTGATCCACAAACTCAGGACATAGGAGCCTTTGTGTCACGCCATTCTGGTGACTCAGCCCACACCCACCAAAAACCCGCATCCATTCCTCTTTCCCGTAGTCACACTGAGTACGAGAAGGTTTCAACGGCTCCGGGTAACCGGGGCTTTTTCTTTTTCTGGTACTGGCCACAACGGTACGGTGGGAGCATGTGGCCTGCACATCCACACCACTCAAGACCGTGTTGCGCGATCTCACCTTTGGGTCGGTGATGCCCCCATGGGCGTGATCGGACGTTGGGGGAGCTTCTGTCGGTATGCCAAGCCGAGGCCCACAACAACCACTACCGCAACCAGGCTCACAAGGAGTTGGTACAGGGTAAATCCAAGTTCTGGCGACCGATTCGCCATTATTTAGTTGGCTTCTGTCGAGTACTCAACTAGCCACAGGGTTCGAAGTCAATCAATATACCCTTATTGCATATCTGTCTGACTTGCGCTCTTGGCAGCAGGTGCGCCACCGGCGCAGGCTCCATGAGATCGAGCACCGGATAGGGCGCCGAGGTGGCCTTGGCGCTGGGAGCCTCGAGCCACCCCTCCAGGCCCCGGGCTGCGTCAGCCAGGCGTGATCGGAGGGGCATCAGAGCAGGTCGGCCACGCCAGTCTGATGAGCTTTCTGTCCAACCCCTGTCCAACCGGGGGAAGGGGATAAACCCTGCGAAGTAAATCGGGGCGACAGGATTCGAACCTGCGACCTAGTGCTCCCAAAGCAGATTGCCTGATTGGCTCCAGATTGGGGAGTCCTGTGTTTGCAAGGGTTCTGGCTTGGGCTGTCGTGGCCTGTCTGGCCCAAATCGGCTAGTTTTGAGCCCGTTTTGAGCCCGCTTGTCAGATGCCGGTCGTCAAGCGGGCGCAGAGCTGGGAGCTGCTGTTCCGGGAGGAGGCGTCCGCGTTGGCGTCTTCATGGACCGTCCGTGAGCACAGAGGCAAGGTCAAGCTCGTGGTTCGAGCTCCTGGAGCTTCGATGGAGACGGTGACGCTGCCGTTCCCCTGGGAGAAGAGCTCCATGGGAGACGCGTATACGCGGCTGCGCAATATCTATGTGCATTGGAGTGAGGGGCACTCCCTGCGTGCAGCAGCGGACTTGGCTGCAGGCAAGGCCCCTAGCACAGTCCTCAACTGGAGCGCCGCCGCCGCCCATTTCCAGGACCAGAAGCGCAATCACGGCAACCACATCAAAGAGGCCACCTGGCTTCATGCCTATGAGCCGGTCGTCTCGATGGCTGTGAACCTTCTCAGTGGACGCAAGCCGCCGGGTAATCCTGCCGATCTTCTGGATGCCTGCATTCGTGACTGGGCCCCTGGAAGTCGCATGCGGCAGATCAGGGCGCAATCTTTGGCGCAGTTTCTGACCCATTGCGTCCAGCGCGAGCAGTTCCCCGATCTCTGGTTGCCCCCGGCGGATCTGAAGCGTCATGTCGGTCGCCGCGATGCAACGGTCAATCGCACCCAAAAAGGCGATCCCTTCGCCAGCGATCATCAAATCCTGGACCTGCTTGAGCGGCTGCCCGTCGACGCAGCGGCACAGCGTTGGTCGGATGGATTGAAATTGCTTGCGGAACTCGGCTTGAGGCCGATCGAGCTCTTGCACCTATCGGTGCGTCTGGATGATGCGTCGGGCGAGCCCTATTGGTGGTGCAGCTACCAGAAACGTTCTGGAGGTGGAGATACCGCTGCGCGACGCGTTTTCCCGCTGGTTTTGGATGGGGGTGATGGGCCGCCCCCTGACTGGAAGCTCTTGCAGCGCTGGCAGGTCGGCGACATTGTTTTGCCGCCGCTTCGCAGTGGCAACGGTGCCGGCGACTCGCTGGGGACTTACCTCAACCGGCAACAGGCTTGGGTTGAGTTGCGCTCAGCTTGTGAGCAGGACGGTCGCCGGATTGTTCCCTATAGCTTTCGGCATACCTACAGCTTGCGAGGGCATCGCCGCGGGATTGATCCAGGCGCGATGGCCCACAGCATGGGCCACTCGCTTGAGGTGCATTTGCGCAGTTACCCGTGGGCTTCGGCGAGCAATACAGCGGCCGCATTTGCTCGTGCCAGTGGCGCGTTCTGATGCTTCAGAACTCCTCCTCCCAGAGCCCCATCCGCTCAAGCCAGGCATCGGACTGCTCAAAGCTCCAGCCGTGATCGCTCTCGAGGACGTCCGCGATAGCGAACATCAGATCAAAGGAGTGGCCGTCGTAGCCGCCGCGGGTAATGGCAGTGCGCTGCAGGGCATTGGCGAGCTGCAGGAGCTCCAGCTCAGCGAGCCAGTCGCCCTGCTCAAAGGCAGCAAGGGCGTGGTCCTGCTGGTAGGGAGGGAGCTCGATGGTGGGGCAGGTCAGAGCTCCGGAAGAAGCTGAGGCGGCAGTGGGCCTGAACCAGCTGACCATCGGCAGCAGGGAGGGCAGAAAGGGAAGGCAGAAACGGAAGAAGGCGAGCAAAAGGAATCGCGTGAGGCCCTGAAGGGTTCCGACATCGCCCCATCACTGCTAGTACTGGTGTACGCATGGAGGGTTGTGATGGTGCTGTCTCGAACCAGGGCAAACCGCTCAGGGATGCCTGCGGCGCAGGGCGACTGCGAGGCCTGGCCGTATCTCGATCAGGGGGTGCTGCGCCCCAGCCGCAGCCGCAAGGTCTGCATGACCTGCCACTGGTTCAGGCACCACGCCGGGCCGGAGTGCCTTCCCTTGCTCACCTGTCAGCTGCACCAGGGGCTGATTGCCCAGGGTGAGCACCTGATTCGCCGCTGTCGGGGCTGGACCGACGACATGGCCCGTCAGCGGGGCTGGGCACCAGAGGTGGGCTGAAGCGGTGCACGTCGGCAAGCGAGAGGCCAAGGTCCCGGCCTGTCCGGCGGAAGGTTGGTTGAGCGACGGCCGGCGGGTGCTGCACTTCAAGCCCGTGGTGTGGGACCGGTGGCGTCAGGAACTCGAGGTGACCAGCGGCCAGGTGCTTCCCAATGGCGCTCCGCCCTTGCTGCAGCGCCGGGCACGGCTCAGTCGCGAGGAGGCTGTGGCGCTGTGGAAGGAGCGCTGCGCTGAAGGCTGGAAGCAGTGTGCGCCGCAGTGGAGGCCGCCATGCCTGCTGGATTCCCCGTGCCACAGGTGATAGCAAGACCCAGCAATGGGGACTTGCTTGCCGACACAAAGCCATTCAGGATCGGAGCTTGTGTATAAAGCAACCGCCTGTTCGCCAGTAGCACCAAGCTGGTGCACTTCCACGTCGTCGCTTGAGCGGAACCCCGAGTATCAGCACTCTTCTGACTAGTACAAATGCATGCCTTTAATCCCCCCCCCCCGATGGGGTGCCTGGTGAGCCCGATCCGCGCTTTCGCCTCGATCCAGCCCGGTTCCCGCAACGGCTTGATCTGGAGCTGCCGGAGGAGCTGGTGGAACAGCTGCAGCGCTTAGCTCATCAGACGGATCGATCGCTCTCTGAGGTGGTTCACAACCTGATTTGCAAGCAGCTCAAGCAGCAGGCCAAAGAGCCGTGACGCGGAGCATCTGGCATGGATTGCTTTGCAGCGAAGTCCGCATCATTCGCAATGCAGGGCAACAGATGTTCACGGCAATGGCCTAGCGCTAGCGCAAAGCGGAAGAGATAATAAAAAGATCTCTCTTGGAGACCCGCCGTGGCTTACGCAAACGGCATTGATCAAGGGCCCCGCTCCTGGGTGAGCCGCGTACCCAAGCGGATCACGATCACCGTGCCCTACAGCACATTCCGGCAGCTGGAGCAGCGCAGCGCGGCTGAGGGCCGCTCGCTCAGCAACCTGGCTGCCTACGTGCTCGAGCGTGGATTGCAGCGATCAGAACAGGGCTGAAGGCGGCCCAATCCACCACCTTCCTCCGGCCCAGCTGCGCCGGCAATGCGTGTAAAGACGGATTGTTTGAGGCGGCTGGCGGAGCGAATCTGAGTTCATCAACCCAGGGAGGAGCCACCGATGGCTGATACCCCACCCGAGCAGCAGAACTAGAAGCACCGCTGACTGCAGGCCCCTGCTCCAACAGTCTTCACCCAACCGTGGGCGGGTCGTCAGTTCGGACACTGACTAGGGACGTCTGAACCGTCGACACTCCGTTTGCACCGCCTCAGGTGCCCCAGGAGAACGAAAAGCTCACACCTGGAACGTTCGGCCCCAGGTGCCAACGCCAGCAGCTTCAACCAACGACTGCCATTGGAATGTTGATTCACCCTTGACCCTCGGGCGTTGCTCGGGGGTTTTTGGTGGCTGCTCACAGACACTCGGCAGTGAAGGAGGCGACGGCAAGCGGATCTCCCAAGGACACATCGACGGCTCGGCGAACCCCATTGACTCTCCACCGGCTGGAATGTTTACGGTGGTAGCAGTCGCCGTTCTCCTATGCCTCTGTTGATGCCTCCAGTCGCCTCCATGCCTGTGCCTGCGGTGGTTTCCGCCTATCGCTCCCCAAGCTGTGGCTGCTGCAAAGGCTGGCTGGACCACCTCAGGCAAGCCGGCTTCACGGTGAAGGACTATGTGACGAGCAACCTCGCGAGCGTCAAGCAGCGCTACGGCGTGCCACCTCAGCTGCAGTCCTGTCACACCGCCCGGATTGGCGGTTACACGGTTGAAGGGCACATTCCTGTGTCGGTGATTCAGCGGTTGCTGAAGGAACGCCCGCAGGTGGCGGGGATTGCCGTGCCCGGCATGCCCCTCGGTTCGCCCGGGATGGAATCACCGTTCAAGAAGGAAAGCTACACGGTGTTCACGTTCACCGAATCCGGCCGAAGCCAAGCCTTCCAGACGGTGAAGGGTGATGGCTGAGCAGGCGCTCAACGCGGTGCGCCTCCACCGGATGGAAACACCCGAGCACGCTTGTCCTTGGGGGCAGCGTGCGCTTCAGCTCCTGCGCGCCGAGGGGATTCCGTTTGAGGACCATCCTCTGCGCAGCCAGGCGGAGGTGGAGGCCTTCAAACATGCCCACGGTGTGGCCACCACGCCGCAGGTGTTCGCCGGTGCGGAGCGGATTGGCGGCTACACCGAGTTGGCGAACCGGCTTGGCGTCACCGCCGAAACAGCAGAGGTGTCTTATACACCGGTGATCGCTGTGTTCCTCAGCGCTCTGTTGATCAACCTGGCACTGGGGGGCGGAATCCGGAGCTTCATGGGCCTGGTGATCTGCCTGTTGGCGATGCTCAAGCTGATGGATGTTGCGGCGTTCGCCGCAAGCTTCCGCAAATACGACCTGCTCACGCAGCGTTGGCAGGCCTGGGGCAAGCTCTATCCCGGTGTGGAGCTCTTGGTGGGGCTTGGGATGCTGCAGTCGGCCGAGAGTATGGGCCTGGAAGTTGTGATTGGTGTGACAGCAGTGCTTCTCGGCGTGATGGGTATGGTTTCCGTCGGAAAAGCCGTATTCGTGGATCACCTGGCACTGAACTGTGCCTGCGTGGGCGGTAACTCACGCACACCGCTGGGAGTGGTGAGCTTCGCTGAGAATCTGATCATGGGACTGATGGGCCTGGCGATGTTGATCCAGGCATCGGGGAGTGGGTTTTGATGAACCGGCGCTCCTTTCTCGCCCTGGCAGCTGGTGGCGCTGCAGCGGCCTCAGCCGCGGCTCTCCGCCATGGCTGGGCCGCAGGTCCACGGGGGAGCATCAACGCGGCGGCGACATCGCTAATGCGCTCTCAAGCTGGCCTGCTGGAGGTGGATCTGGTGGCTCAGGAAACGCCCATCCGCATCCCTGGCACATCAGGGCGGGTACTCACCTACAACGGCTTGCTCCCAGGCCCCCTGCTTGAGCTGCAGCCTGGCGATGCGGTGCGGATCCAGCTGGACAACCGCCTGAATCAGCCAACGAATCTCCACTACCACGGCCTGCACATTCCTCCCAGTGGAACAGCCGACAATGTGTTCCTGAGGGTGGCTCCTGGCCAGCGGCAGAGCTACAACTTCACCTTGCCGGACAATCACCCGGCTGGTTTGTTCTACTACCACCCCCATCATCATGGGACGGTGGCTGATCAAGTGTTTGGTGGTCTGGGTGGTGCGCTGCTGGTGAGAGGCGATCTCGATCGCATCCCTGAAGTGCAGGCAGCCCAGGAAGAAGTGCTGGTGCTCAAGGATCTTCCGGCCGCCAACGAGCGTTCCGGTTCGGGTGTGATGCTTGGCCGAGAAGGCTCGATTCTGAGCGTGAACGGCCAGGTGAACCCCGAACTGCAGGTTGCAGCCGGCGGCTTGCTGCGCCTACGCCTCCTCAACGCCTCCAATGCTCGCTTCTGGAGACTGGCGCTGGAAGGACACACCATGCATCTGATTGCCACCGATGGCGGTTCTCTGGAGCAACCACTGCCGGTGCAGGAGTTACTGCTGGTGCCCGGGGAACGTGCTGATGTGTTGGTGCAGATGGCTCCCGAGGGTGGTCGGTTTCGCTTGAACAATCTCCCCTACAGACGTCTGGGCCGACCAGGGATGGGCGGCATGGGTATGGGTATGGGGAGAGCGGGTTCTGTTCAGGGACAAGCTGACGTCATTGCAACGGTGAGCACCAATGGGGCTGTACCGCCGCAGCCCCTGCCGCAACGGCTCCTAGCTATGGAGGAGCTCTCTAGCCCGCTGCGCACGCGCCGATTTGTGATGAATCACGGCATGGCACCAGGCATGGGTATGGCCTTTCTGATCAATGGACAGAGCTACAACCATGCGCGCATCGACACGCGCGTGCAATTGGGAGACACAGAGGACTGGGAGCTGGTGAACACAGGCGTGATGGATCACCCCTTCCATCTGCATGTGAATCCGATGCAGGTGATCAGCCGCAATGGCAGGCCTGAGCCCTACCGGGCCTGGCGTGACGTTGTGCTTGTGCGCGCCGGAGAAACTGTGCGCGTGCGCATCCGCTTCAGCGACTTTGCAGGCAAGAGCGTGTATCACTGCCACATCCTCGATCATGAGGAGCTGGGCATGATGGGCAATATCCTGATCGAAGCATGAGCACTGCGCTGCTCGCACAACGCATCAACGGCCGCCGCAACGCTCCCACGTGTTCAGCATCACGTTGAGTTCGGCTTCCAGGATCTGCAGTTCATTCACACGCTGCTGAATCTCGGTGAGCTTGCCGCGGATCGTGGCCTGGAGATCGTTGCAGGTGCAAATCCCGGATCGCCGTGCACCCAGCACAGTGCCAACCGTCGCCAGCGGTAGATCCATGGCCCGCAAACGGCGGATCAAGGCCAGCTCGGCAAACACCGAGTCGTCGAACAGCCGGTAGCGCCCATCAGAGCGCGTCACCGGCTGGAGCAGGCCCTGATCGCAGTAGAAGCGGATTGTTTTCACCGAAACGCCACTGCGCTCGGCCACCGCGCCGATCTTCAGCAACGCATCCGAAGCCGTCATGGGGCTTGACTCTCCTGTAAGAGGAGACTCAACAATATCTGTACTCGTGCTGTCCGACGTGCGTCGCCTTCTTCCTCTGGTTGCCTTCGCCTCCCTCTGGCTGCCGGTCGTGGCCGTCGCGGAGCCGGCGATGGATCACTCAGGCCACGATCACCATCAATCGCAACCGAGCCAACAGCCGCATCCAGGGCACGACCATTCGGTTGGCCCCGCAGGCAGCACCTACGACCTGCGCTGGATCGATGCCATGGTGCAGCACCACACCGGTGCGCTGCGCATGAGTGAATTCGTGTTCAACGTTGGTTCTCCGGGAGTGGGAGCCCTGGCCAACAGCATCTGGAGTGAGCAGGCCAATGAAATCAAGGCGATGGGACAGTGGCGCAAGGCCTGGTATCCGCAGGCGCCGGTGTATCCCGTGATGCTGCCGCCAGGCGCCGATCCCAACAGCCTGGATGCCCTGCGGCGGATGAGCGCAGCGCAGATCAGCGCAATGCAGATGAGCGGATCGGCACCCAGCCCTGCCACACGGGTGAACTGGTTTCTTGAGGGCATGATCCAGCACCACGGCGGTGCCCTGGAGATGGCGCACGACGCCCTGAAGAAATCCACCAACCCCACAATCCTGCGGCTGGCGCGCCAGATCATCGTGGCCCAGCGCCGCGAAATCATCGAGCTGCGCCGCATGCTCCGCCGCGACGGTCTCAACAAGCCGGCTTACTACAAGTACGACGCTCTCTTTTCGCTGTGATCACCACATTCCCCCAGCGCTGCGCCGCTGTCACAGTGCTGCTCAGCGCCACACTGCTACTTCCTCAAGCCAGCTGGGCCCACTCCAAAGGCTCTACTCGACCCGAGCCGAAGCCGAGCAACGGGCCAAGCAGCTCGGCTGTGATGGGGTGCACAACAACAACGGCCGCTGGATGCCCTGCAGCGATGAGGCGATGCTGCACAAAGAACTGCGCACGGAATGATGCGCATGTCCCGCTCCATACAACACCGGGCTCGACGGCTGCATCGGCTGATCGTTCCCCTGGCAGCGGCACCGCTGTTACTCACGGCCGCCAGCGGCTCGCTCTACAGCTTCCTGCTGGAGCAGGGCATGGATGCCTTCTGGCTGCTCAAGGTTCACACCGGCCGCTTTGGGCCAGTGAATCTGCAGCCGTACTACTCCATCCTCCTCGGCATCTCCACGCTGGTGGTGATCATCTCCGGGTTGAACCTCTGGTTCTCCAGGCCGAGGCGAGCCTGAACCACCAAGATTTCAAATTCAACAACAGCTCTACAGCATCAGCCGTTCTGCTCACCCGGTTCGGGGTTCACCAAGGCCAGGCGACAGCCGGGGTAGAGCTCTTGGCCGTTTTCCAGCGCCTCCTCTTTGCTGTTGGCTTCGATCTGAACGGTGCTGGTACCGGCTTCGGTGTCGACGATCAGTTCGTAGAGGAGCCCCATGACACGTCTTCCGCTGCCTCTGTCGTAGCGACGGTTGGCTCTGGCGAGGAGGTGCGGCGACGGTTCACAGCAAAAAGCCCCGGGCCATGGCCCAGGGCTCTTGTGGTTTTGGGATTGCTGGGCGCGCGTCAGCCCTTCCCAGCCCGCACCTCCCAGAACGCTGCCCCCACGGAGTAGCTGGCCAGACCGCTCTGCTGCTCGTAGCTCTGGCGCGCCTTGAGCTGGCACTCGATCTCTTTGCAGTCGATCGAGTAGGTCCACTGCTTGCGGCCGGGGCGGCGGTTGAGCACGAGGTCTGGAGTGATCTGATAACCATTCCCGTCTTTGCCGGAAGGCAGGAGGGTGAGGAGGTCGCCGCGTAGGTGCGCCAGGCGCAGCTGTTCGTTCAGTTCTTTCTGCTCGCTGGCCAGGAGTTCCTGCTGTTGCTTCACCTCAAGCAGGCGGGAGACGCAGGTGGTGATGGCGTCAGCGGAGAAACGCGGGTCCTCTGTGCCAGTACTGGCGGGCAGTACTCCGGCGTTAGCCAGAAGCAGCAGGGCCTCCGGGGATCCAGGGGTGGGTTCGCCGAGGGCGATGGGGTTGGTGGTGGCGAGGGATGCGGTCATAGGCGTGAGTGATTGGTATGCAGTGACGAGGGCGCCAGGCGCTTCAGAGGGTCATTGCCTGGATCTGGTTGAGGGCCTCGATGAGTTCGGAGCGGCGCAGACGCTCGATGGCAGCAGGGAGGGACGTGCGATCAATCGGGTAGCTGCGTAGCAGCGAGCGCAGTTCCACCACCGAGAGCTCATCCCAGAGGGGGCTGAGGTTGGGCACGCAGCGCGGTGAACGGGTTTCCGCTGCAGTGGCGCCCTGCTCCTCCATCCAGGGCTCTGCCGCCGGAATGGCGACTTGGCTGATGGAGAACTGGCTTGAAAGTTGGCTCACCAGTTGGGTGAGGCCTGTGATCGCCTGGAGCAGGGCGCTTTGGAGCTCACTGGCCTTATTGGCACTGCAGCTGGGAGTGGAGGTACACATCAGACGACAACCTGATAAACGACAGAAGGGGTGTGGAGTTTGCGCTCGCTCTTGGGGCAGTAGGCCTCCCATTCGGCGGCAAAGGGATACGGCTCAATGCCAGTGACGTCCTGCAGGTCGACCTTCATCCCATCGATGGTTCCTGCGGCAGTGCCGCTTGCGTCTTTTGAGCCCGAGACGATGTGCACGTTCTGCGCGGCCTTGCTGCAGAAGTTCAGGCCCGCCTCGGAGTACGCGTTGCTGCCCACCAGCGAGGCATTGCGGGCGTGGTAGTCGCCGATGGCGCTGGCGTGCAGGTGGCCGAACAGCGTGTAGTCGACCGTGATCCCCTGGGCGGCGTACTTGCCGGCGATTTCCTGCACGGACTTCTGCACGTTCGCGCCGATCTGGTGGCCGTGCAGGCACAGGAACGTGCGGCCCATTACTTCAAACAACAGCTCATTGGCCCGGAAGCCGCAGAAGGCGATGCCCTCAGTGCCGGCAAAGCCGCGCTTGAGGATCTCGTAGATCATCAAGTCGTAGCTGTCGGTGGCGAGTTCATCGCTCCAGCCGAGCTCTTTGTTCACGCGGCTTTCATTGCCGGTGATGCCATACACCTCAACCTGGAACTGCTCGCGCAGATCGAGCAGGAACGCCCGCAGGATGTCCGCCGCCAGGAGTGTGGCCTTGGAGCGGTTGGTGCTGTTGCTCAGCAGCTCATCGAGGCGGCGGTCGCTGTTGAGGAAATCCCCCAGGCAGGCCACCACCACCTTGCGGGCGCCGTAGCTCTGGCCCAGTTGCTTCACGCGCTGGGCGAGCTTGGCCAGGCGCTGCGCTGCCACGGTGAAGTCGTAGCGGTTGGAGGGGAGCTCAACGCGCTCGTTGAAGTGCAGGTCACTGAGCTGCACGATCAATACGGACTCACCACCCTCCGGGATGCGGGAGAGCGTCACGCCCTGGGTGAATCCCCGCTCATCGAGCAAGGAGCAGAGCTCACGGGTGTAGGCAGCCACGGCGTTCTCCACGCGGGCGTGCTCGCGGAAGGCCTTGCGCTCGATCCGGTTGGTGTCGGCCTGGGCCTGGCGGGCCTTGGCCAGGCGCACATTGAACTGCAGCAGTTCGCGGTCTTGATCGTTGCTTGTGGCCGGTGTTGGCCCCCGGCCGGGGAGATGACGAGATGGTTGGTGGCGGTGTTTGGCTGAACCCATAAAGAGATGCAGGTGCGGGAGGCTACTGGTGGCGGTTGTGAAACCTGGGTGGTGATCTTTTGGACCCCAAAGAGTTCCGGCGCAGGTGGCGATGCCGTGCTCAATCGCGCTGGAGTTCATGCAGCGGCACGGGCCGTTGTCCGCAGGCGCGGCGGCAATCCAGCCAGCGCTCCAGCGGCACATCCAGCGCTGCCGCAATCTGTTGATCGCTGAGGCCTTGGGCCACATATCTGCGGGCTTTGATCCACAGCTCGCGCAGGCGGTGGCTGATGCGCAGCGAAAAGCCCGTATCGCGCAGGTAGTGCAGCAACTCGCCCTTCACCTTCGGGACGAGATAGCTGGAGGGGCGGTGGCCCAGCGCCGGATCAAAGCCGACAGCGCCTTTGCACAAGCCCTCGTAGGCCGGGCCGAGCAGGTCATCAACGGCCATCGACCAGCGGCGGGCAAAGCGGTGCGCCTGTTGATGGGCCAGGCCCAGGTGCTCACAGGCAAACGCCCGCTGGGCGCTGGTCATCGGCCGGCGCAAACAGCGTTTTGGCATGCAGGGTTTTGCAGGTGCGGGAGGCTACCGGCGTTGGTCTGAATCCCTCCGCGCATCACCGCCCCCAGCGGTGTCGGCCCACAAGCCTGCACCACCAGAGCCATCACAGCGCCGATGGCAGCACCACGGAACACAACAGGCATGAACAGCTCGCAACTCCCCAAGTGTTCCGAGGGGCAGAGCCCCCATTTCGGTGGGGTTTGGGCTGCGTTGGACGGTGTTGGTTAAAGCAATGCATCTTTTGCATCTCGCTTGACTCCGTTAGAGCGGCCCGCATTGGATGTCTTCAGCCAGTGAGAGCAATGAGGCCCAATCGATCTGGTGACAGTGGTCTCACCCTCTACCAACTGTTGGTTGCGCTGGTTGTCCTGGTGATCGCTGTCAGCCTTGGCTTGGCTGTGCATCACCGCAGCCATCCCGAACCGTTCTTTGCCGATCTTGAGCGTCTCAATCAGGAGTGATACCGGCCAATCCCCCAGCCGGGGATCGAGACCTGTTCCTTGTGGGCCGGAAGAAAGGGTGAACAAATAGCGCTCAGGCCTGTTGCTCCGCTTCGTGCAATCCCTGATGGCAACAAGCCGCTGTCACCTGCTCGGCATGGCCACGCCCACATCTGTGGCCCTCCAATCCCACACCTGTGGGGCAGGTGAGCCCACAGCTGTGGGCGGTGCACGCCAGGGCCTCAAAGCCAGAACCGGTGCAGTGATTCCTCGCTGCCATGACCACCAAGGTTCTGCTCACCCACCACCACCGCGATGCAATCGAGAACGCCGCCGATCGCGGCTTCTGGATGCCGCTTCCGCTGGAGGCCGACCAGCTCAAAGACGTGATGTATGTCACCTCGCTCAGCTACGGAGAAACCACGCTCAAGCAGCTGGTGGAGGTGGCCAGCTTTGAGCCCTGGCGCGAGCGCGATGGCATTGAGCGTTGGTTGCCGTTCCTCGGCCAACGGCTCGATCTTCCCCGGCCGCTGCCACTTGGGGATCGGGGCCTGCTCGCCGGTTGGCTGCCCCGTCAGCGGGAGGCGGTGCAGGTCATTGAGCTTGATGCGCTCCTCGCGGCTGAACGACTCAGCGATGTGTTGCTCGGCTCCGGCGCTTGCTGCCACCTGCCCCGGCGGCCTTCCCTTTCGGCCGTGGTTGGCGCAGTTGGCAGGCGAGATCTTGCTGCTTGAGCACCCCGTGCTCCAGGCCCCAGATCATCAAGGCGCCCCGGCCTGAGGCGCCTGTTTTTTCGTAGAGCTCGCAGAACACCTTGCGCACCGAATCAGCCCGCATCACCAGTTGTGCACCGATCTCGCGGCTACTGCGGCCGCCGGCCACCATCCGCAGAATCCGTTCTTCCTTCAGCGTGAGCCCAACGCCTTCACTGGCGGGAGTGACATCAGCAAACAGCTGCCGCAGACGATCGGAGAGGTGAGGGTCTTCGTAGCGGCCGTTGCGTAGGAGCACAGCCACGCATTGCAGCAATCGGCCACTGCCGCAGCGTTCCCGGCAACTGAGGCCATCGGGTCGCAAGCGCCAGAGGTGCACCAGACGTGATGCGGCGATGTCCGCATCCAGGCAGAGCAGAAAGCGGCAACGCTCAGCACCATGGCACTCACGCATCAGGGTGACCAATTCCACGGCCCCACCATCGGCGCCGTCGTCATCGCAGAGCACCAGCAACTTGCCCTCGCTGGGTAAGGCCAAGGCCAAACACTCGGCTGTGGAGCTGGCGGTGAACTGCAGCTCCGGTAACAGCAACGCTGCGGTGTCCACAAAGCGTTGATGTCTGGAGCAGACCACCAGAGTCCAGTCCTCCAGAAGGCGCTCAATCGTCTGCTGCAACGTCTGGATCTGGCAGCGCAAGTCGTCCGGGGTCATCACCATTCGCCGATCACCCCGCTGTAGCAATAGAGCCGCGACTTGCACCACAGCAGCACAAACGCCCAGAGGCGACTTGCTCGTGGGCGTTGTGTTGAGCTACGGCCCCTGGTGGTGAATCAGGCGTTGATCGCGTGCTTGCACTCCTGGGCTGCATCGCGCAGCTTGGCGAGTGCCTGCTGCTCTAACTGCTCCAGCTGCTCTGGCTTCATGCCACCCATGGCTTTGCGCAGCTGGCAGGGGCTCAGGGGCGGACGACGCAGATAGCGGTTGCGGATGATCTGCTGCTCCTGCTCCTCCAGGCATGCCATCAGCACCGGCAGGGCTGACCGTTGCGTGTCTGGTTCATCGGCCTGGTCGATCTCTTCTCTGGCTCGGAGGGAGACACGCTCAAGCCTGCTGGAGCTCGAACGCTCATCGCAATCGCTATCGCCTCCCTCCAGCGCACAGGTGTAGGTGTCATCCCACTGGCGGATGAAGTCAGCCAGGCGGTCTGGAGTGATCTGTTTCCCGTCAAACCTGAGCTGTGCTGCCAGCCACTCCAGGGTGGGTTCATCGCCTGTCTTGGCCAGATGCTCCTGGCTGATGCGTAGTGCCTTGAGCACTACGGCCGCTTTCTCCGCTGGGAAGCGAATCGCCCGCTTAAAGCGTTGCTCGAACTCCGCAAAGCCGCGCCGCACCCAGAACGTGGCGTAGGTGGAGAACCGGTAACCCTTGGCGGGATCGAACTTCTCCGCAGCCCGCACCAGATTCAGCGCGGCTTCCTGCAGGGCATCCGCCGCGGTGTCGTCATGAGCAGGGAGGCTGCAGCGATGGCGATTCCAGGTGTGAGCCACCAGGCCAAGGTTGTGACGCACCAGTTGTTCACGGGCACGGAGTGCGCTGCGGCGCACCGGCTTGGGGGCATGGGCCGGGCCATCGGGGTGCTGTTGCCAGCGCTGGATCCGGCGGGAGAGTTCCATCACCGTGCGCTCGCACAGAGGGCGATGGGCAGAGCTGGTGTTCAGCCAGCTGTGGACGGTGGAGGCGACAGGGGCATGACGAGGGGGCATGGGAATCGGCGCAACTGCCGGGAGCATTCCCCGTGGTTTCACCCTTGCGCCGCTTGTGCGATGTGGGTTATGGCGGTGGCGTCTGGGGTGGGTGCAACTTGCCCTCAGCCCAGAGCGGCTGCTGATGTGGGTGAGTGCAGATCGCCCTCACGGGTGAGGACGTAATGCACCCAGGGGTGAGAGCGTATTGACCTCAGGGGTGAGGGCAGATTGCACTCAGGGGTGAGGGCGTATTGCGCCACCATCTATATCTCTAAAAAGTCTTAGAGAAGAAAACCAAAAACAACAGCCAAAGCCAGGCCCTCTGGGGTGTGGATGATTGGAAGAAGGCAAGAAACTGAGCAGCTGAGCGGAGCAAACCAAGGCCAGTACTGGTGTTAGGGGCACCCTCCATAGCCTCTAGTCACCACCGAGCGCAGTCGAACTGCATCGCCCATGCGCTTTTACGCCGTACGAACTGAGGCCATTGAGCTCACCCATCAAGCCCTGCAGAAACTCGATCAGGGGCGCAAGGGTTCAGGCCGTGCAAGCCGTGCTTTGCGTGTGGCCACGCTCTACGGGCATTTGCAATGCCGGGCCCGTGATGGGCACACCATCCTGCTGAGTTGCCGTGATTTGGCAAACGCCTGGCACGTGCAAACCCGTGAACTACGGGCTGATCTGCAGGATCTAGAAGCCATCGGTTGGTTGAGCTACACGAGTGGCCCGTTGGGGCTCTCCATTCGCCTGAATGAACCGGATGAGCGCCTGGAGCCAAGCCATGAGGGCGCTGATCTCGAGGCCGGGGATGACAGCGCTGTTGAGCCAATCCCGAGCAGGTCCGTGGAGCCAGCCAGTGCCGTTGTCCAGCCCCGAGTGATGCCCCAGGTGGTGTCGGAACCCTCAGCAGAGCCCAAGCGTGCGCCGGTGCAAAGCCCATTGATTGCCCAGTTCACTGCCACCTACAACCAGCACAAGCCGCAGAGCTGGCCGGCCTATGCGCCCACTGGCAATGCCCTCGCCGGCCTGTTGCAGAAGGCAATCCGCCACGCCGGTGGCGCTGAGGCCTTCTGGTCGGTGCTCATCAAGGCACTACGGCGTATGCCTGAGTTCTGGCGCAACACCTACCCCCAGGGCCGCAGCGGCGCGGATTGCGCCATGGCACTGCTGAGCGCTGACCGCAAGGCAGCGGGGCTGGGGGTGGAGTTCTGGCATGTCTTCTGCTGGGGAAACCAGGGCCAGATGGCTGCCTCAACGAGTCCGTACACCCAACGGCTCTGCGGCGGCATCGGTGGGAACACTCCACAGGTGGGCAGCGGCCACATGGCCGCCATCCACCACCCGGACTTTGTTCGCGCTCAAAAGCTCTTGGTCTGGGGGGATCACGCCTGGCGTTGTCAGGGCATGGAGGCCTTTGACCTCCCCGCCTCTGAGAAGCAACGGCTGGCGGAACTTCTGGAAGCCGCCGGTCTCGGCGAGCCAGGCCATGCCGCCACGCAGTTCGCTCAGGAGGCCAGGCGCTGAATCCAGGGCCCACACGTCCCATCGCTGTTCAGGCCATGACCACTAACCCCAATGGCAATCCCGGCGCCGGCAACAACGACCACGCCAACCAGGAGCTCCAGACCACCATCCCCGGCGCCTTTGACCCGGCGCTGATCCAACGGATGATCGATCAGGGGCTGTTCATCGAGACCGCCGCAGGCCTGATGGCGGCGGAGGTGCCAACGGTGCCTGCGAATCATTCACTCGCCGAGCACGAGAAGAACCTCCTGGCTGCCGTCCTGGTGGGCACCGACGATCAACGCGAGCGCTGGGGTCTATTCCGCCGCGCCATTGGGCTGCGCTTTGACGAGGGGGTGCCCGGCTCGATCTGGACCCAGCCGGGCCTCAGAGCCCTGGCACTCGAGATCGATGAGCTGTTCCGCGGCCGCCGCGACATCGATGTCCTCAACGCCTACGCGATTCGGGAAGACGTGCGCCAACGTGCCCTGGACGGACGTTTTCGCGGCTCGCTGCTGCAGATAGAAGAAGCCCTCTCGGAGGTCATCGCCTGGGGTGATGACGGCCTGATCCATCCGGAGCTGGACTTCAAAATCGCCTGCCGTCTCTTCCAGAGCGCCAAGGCACGGGCGCTGTTTTATCCAGGCCTGCGCAAGCTCCTGGCGCGCGAGCAGATCGACTGCGGCATCGATGGCGAACTGGAGAGCTGCCGTCAGCTGCTCAATGACGCCACTTCGATCACCGCGGGGCGTTATCGCCAGAGCTTCCAGGTCTGCGCGGTGGCTGATTCCACCAGCGAGTGTGTGGCTCTGGCCTCGTTGCCTGCGGACAGGCGACCCAAGCCGATCTCCACGGGGATTCCCTCTCTGGACATCGACATGCGCGGTGGCGTGATCCCGGGTACTGGCGACAGCACCTGGGTGTTGGCTGCGCGATCGGGTGTGGGCAAAACCACGGTGGGCATCGCCGCGGCGATGGGATTGGCCTACAACGGCGCTTCTGTTCTGGTTCTTTCTTGTGAACTGAGCCGCCGCGCGATCGGTGCTCGCCTGTTTGCCAACTACTGCCGCAAGGCCAGTGGCGTGTTCACGCCGCGCTATTCCGCCAACGAACTGGAAGGCCGCGGTGAGGTGATCGAGGGCCGCGATCTGGAGCACCTTCAGCAGCTCGGCGCCCAGTTTGGTGATGGCATTGCCCCCAATGGTGAGCGCATGGGGCGCCTGTTTTACCAATCGCTCTTCGCGGCCACGGTGGAAGAGCTGGCGGCGCTGGTGGAGGACTGCAAGAGCGCTCATCCCGAACTGGCTGCGGTGGTGCTGGATCACTTCCACGCCATGGGGCCCACGCCTGGTTACGGCAGCAACACCACGGCTGAATTGGCCGCCCGGGCAACGGCCATTAAGGCTCTCGCCGGGCGCTGTGAACTCGACATGTTCGTGATCGCGCAGCTCAATCGCGGCGCCTACGGCAACCCCACAGGCCCCGATGTCTCCCACCTAGCGGGGACGTCTGAGCTCGAGCGTTATGCCTCAGCGGTGTGGCTGATCGATCGCCCCAAGGTGGATGAATTCAGCCAACCCCAGCCGGGCGTGTTGGAGGTGCACCACGGCAAATGCCGTCACGGCCAGACCACCGGTGAGAACGACTTCAGCAAGACCACGATCCGCATGGACCGCGGCCACTGCTATCTCGAGGCCGATAACGCCCGCAAGTTGTTCATCGGTAGCCACCTGTATCCGGGCGTGGAGTGCCTCTGATGCCCACGCTCTTCAACACCAGCGACAGCGGTAGCGGCAAGGCTGCCCCTCATCGGGTGGTTGCAGGTGCGGGTCGACGGGCACCGAGTGGGCACTCTTCGGGGCACCCGGCCGGGCTGTTCACACCGGCGGTGCTCGAGAGCGTGCGCGAGCGGGCCCAGATCACGGATCTCTTTGGGCCCTCGGAGCTCAAAAAAGTGGGCCGTGAGTTCGTGGCCCGCTGCCCCTGGCACGACGATCGCCATCCCTCACTCTCCGTGAGCCCCAGCCGCAACCGGGTTCACTGCTTCGTCTGCGGCAAGGGCACCGATGCCATTGGCTGGCTGCAGGACAGACAGGGCCTGAGCTTTCAAGAAGCCGTGCTTGAGCTGGCGCGTCGCACGGGCGTCAGCGTGGCGGAAGGTGATCCCGAGGCGCAGGCGCGCTTTGAGCAGGAGTGGCGCGAGCGCCGTCAGCTGATGGCGCAGCGCACCGAGCAGCGGGCCCAATTCCACCAAGCCCTGTTGCTACAGCTGGAGCAGGGCGGTGCAGGTGCCGATTACCTCCGCTCCCGCGGGATCAGTCCAGAGACGGCACGCCGCTGGCAGCTCGGATTCGCCGGCGGTCGCCTGACGATCCCCCTCAACGACGCCTCAGGCCAGACCGTGGGCTTCTGCGGCAGGGCCACCGGTAACCAGGAACCCAAATACCGCAACAGCACTGGGGACCTGCTCTTCCAACGCAACGGGCTGGTGTTTGGGTTGGATCAAGCCGCCGAGGCGATCCGCAAGCAAGGGACTGCGCTGTTGGTGGAGGGGCCTCTGGACGTGATCCAGCTCCACCAGGCCGGGTTCACCCATGCGGTGGCCTGCCTGGGCACCAGCGTGTCGGATTTGCAGCTGCAGCTGCTCAGGCGCCAGGGGATGAAGCATCTGTTGATCGCCCTCGATGGCGACACCGCAGGTCAGGCCGCCACGGAACGCCTGATTGAACAGCTGCAGCCCCAGCTGGTGGCTGGTGGGCTGAGCGTCTCGGTGGTGCAGCTGCCCGAGGGGCAGGACGCCGATGGGCTTCTCCGCGCTCATGGAGCTGCAACCGTTGAGGGGTTGATCACTTCTGCGAGCCACTGGTTGGAGTGGCGACTGGACCGGCTTCTGGCTCCACTGACGACGAGCACGGGTGAGCCAGCGCTTGAAACCCTTCAGGCCATCGAGCAGGCCGGACAGGCCTTGGTGGAGCAGCTGCCCGATGGGGTTTTGCGCCGCTCGGCCGAGCAACGGCTGAACACTGCCCTGCAGGGTCAGAGTGACAAGACACCTGCAAACCAGGTCAAACCCGAGTGCATCGCTGCCCTGATCGCGCCCTGCGCTGCCACTGCTCGCCAGCGGGCCGAGCGCCGCGCACTGCGCTTATTCATCCATGCGCCCGAGTGCCGTGACCTGCTCGGCTGCCTTGCCCTGCAGGATCCCGCCTGCCGTTTGGCGTTGGAGTGGCTCAGCAGCCTGGCGCTGGTGGCCGTGGATGGCTCCATTGCCTATGTGGCGTTGCAGCTGGCGGGGGAACTACCGGGAGCTGTGGGTGCAGCCATCAAACAAGCCGTAGACCCCGGACCGGATGTGGTCGCTCTGTTGCAGCGGGATCCTCAGGCGGAATTGCAGGCGTTGTTGGAGGTGCTTGAGCCGGTGTCAGTGTTCACCACATTCCCAGAAACTTGAGCTTTTGATTTCCGACAGGTTGGGTTAGCCGTGAGCTCTTAATCGCCACCCGGCGGCAGGTGATTCAGGATGTCACACGGCGCCAGGGCTTCGCGAGCCGATGTGGCCGCTGCGCGGACACCGGCCCTGGCGCTCGCGTGATCTCCTATTTCCTTGCCGCCGCCGGGATGTGTGGCGTTGGTTCGTTACGCCCAGCGTCTTCCCGCGGCTGCGGTGGCCCAGCGCTTTCGGGCCTGCTGCAAGCGCACAGAAGCGGCTGTGGTGGCTGCGTTTCGGGCACTTGATGGATGCTCAGCCCTTAGAAGAGTCGCCGCATTGCTGATGCCCCAGACAGCCAGATCTAGAGCCGTAAAGATTCAAGAAGAGGGCGCCCATGGCGCCGTCTCACCTGGCGCATAGTACGCCCGTACTGATACAATAAAGGGGTGATCAAGGGATGGCCTCCGCTGTTGCCTGAGCCCCTGAAAGAAATCCTTCTGCGCTCTTTTTCTTTCCATGCTTTCACTCACTCAGGCCGCCGCATTGGCGCCGCCTGCCGCTTCTTTATTGAGCTCGCTGTTTCTCCCTGGCAGTGGCCAGCTGGTGATCGTGGCCGGCGGTGGCCGTGATCTCACTTGGCCTCCCGAGCTGATCGCCACCCATCTGCTCAGCGCTTCCCGTGGCCGCTTGGTGCAATCGCTCTTCCATGGCGGTGCCCGCGGCGCCGATCAGGCCATTGCCTCAGCCGCCGATCAGCTCGGCTGGCCCCAGATCGCCTGCCCTGCGGCCTGGCAGCAGCACGGCCGCGCCGCCGGCCCGATCCGCAATCGCCAGATGCTCGAGCGCTCGCTGGATCTGGCCGCCGCTCTCCCCCTCGGCGCTGCTCTTTTGGTGATCGCATTTCCCGGCTCCCGAGGCACCGCCTCCCTGGTGGATCAGGCCCGCCGCCTCAGCAGGCGCTCCTCCATCCCGATCGAAGTGATCGAGATCGCTGCGGCGGCATAGGCCACCTGCCCCATTCCCTCTTCTTCTTTTTCTCTCCTCACTCCCAAACACCCATGTCCGTTGCCATTCCCGTCACCACCCCTCCAGCTGATACGCCGCAGCTGCCCACCCTCTGGGAGCTCGGCACCGATCTCCAGGCTGAAACCCACTGGATCGCCCGCCTCTCTGAGCGCCTCGATACCGAGGACGACGACGAACGCGCTCTGGCCATTGCTGATCTCGAGGAATCCCTGGCCCTGGAGGACAACAAACGCGAGGCCTTCATCCGCAAGGCCGATGCCACCTGCTGGGTGATCGAACGCCTCCGCGCAGAAGCCAGTTACCACTCCTCTCAATCCAAGCGCTTTTCAGCCCTCGCCAAACGAGAAGACAACCGCGCTGACGCCCTCGAATCCACTCTCATCCATCTCCTCTCCCGCCTCGATCCTTCAGCCACCTCCCATCACCTCACCGATCACCACCTCACATCCCGCACCACTGAGGCCATCGAGATCGATGACCCAGATCTCCTCCCCCCAGATCTGGTGACCACCCAAACCACCACCACGCCCAACAAAACCTCCATCAAGGCCCGCATCCGCGCCCTGATCTCCACCGCCACCTCCGGCCTCCCCAAAGCAGAAGCCGCTCACCTCGCCTTCTCCCTAGCCCAATCCGCCATCCCCGGCGCACGCCTCATCAAACGCCGCCACTGGTCCATCACCTGAGGGGGCCAGGGGCCCCTTTGCGATGGGGTTTTGCAGTTGCGGGCCTCACTTCCTTGTCACTCCACACACACGCATTTGATCCCATGGCCATCACATCCACAGCCACCAATCACGCGGCTCCTGTTCGCCGCAGCGCAACGAAACGGCCGCCTTCCACGCTTCAGCTACTGCGTGAATCCCTGAGCCAGGAGCAGGCTGCTGCTCAACCATCGCCCTCACCGGCGACACCCAATGACGATGGCGCCCTGGGCTCCTTGGCTGGATTCACGACCCGACAGATCGCGGCGCTCTCGGCTCCCCTCGATCGCGCCAATGTGCGCCAGCGGGAGCAGGGCCGCAGCCGCGTGAGCTATCTCGAGGGTTGGCAGGTGATCGCAGAAGCCAACCGCATCTTTGGCTTTGACGGCTGGGAGCGCTCCACCTTGATCAGCCGCTGTGTAGCTGAACACCAAAGGCCGATCGGCCGTGATCGCAAAAGCGGCTGGGGCGTGACCTACATCGCCCGCGTGCGCATCACCATCAACGCCGGCAACCGCACCCTCATCCGAGAAGGATCCGGCGCAGGCCATGGAATCGACGGTGATCTGGGCCTGGCCCATGAATCAGCGCTCAAGGAAGCCGAAACCGATGCCACCAAACGGGCCCTGATGACCTTCGGGAATCCCTTTGGCCTGGCGCTCTACGACAAGCAGCAACGCCAGGTAAGCAGCGGCGCCACAACCAAACCGCCACGGCCTGAGACTCCGGATGCACCTCTGGATCCGGCCTCCATCGCTGGGCTCCAGGAGCGAATCAAGGCTCTGCCCCCTGCTCAACTCGAGGCCTTCTCGAAGGGTTTTCGCTCGGCCTTCCAAGTGCCCGATGCCGTGCCCTCCCTGGCGGGGCTGATCACCACCAGCTGCCACCAGCGCTGGATAGAGGGATTCCTGGCTCAGAGCACTGCGGCCTGATCCGCCCAACGGGAGCAGCAGAAAAGGCCGGCCACCGCCGGCCTGGCCCTCAGCGGGCCTGATGGGCCACCTCCAGCTCCTGATCAGCCTCAATCGCCCGATCAATCGCTTCCACCCGGGCGAGAAACACCGCCATCGCTGGCAGCAACTCCTCCTCGAGCAAGGCGATCTCCTCTTCCCCATAGGGGTGATCGATCCAAGGCCTTGGGATCAGGAGCCCTTTGGCGGTATGGGTGGCGAGCAACCACTCCACGGCCCGGTAGCAGGACTCCACCAGGGCAACCGGATCCTCCGGACCCCAACCGATTGCATGCGTAACCATGACGACCTGACGCCCTACGGCGCAGCGACGGGACGCCTTCAGGACCGCTCCGCCAGTCAAGGGGCGAGTCCATCCGCTGATGCGCGGTGAGCACCGGCACCGCCGGGGCGATCGCGCCACACCAACCAGTCAGCTCGCCTCGCGTCAGCCCTTGACCAGGGGCGATCCTGGAGGTGCCCGGCGCGGCGCTTCTTGCGGTGCGCCCAGAGCCGGTGGGGTGCATCTTGTGGGCTGCTCCATTTATGAGTCCGTGCAATCGCTTGAAGTGCTGGGTTGGTTATCCCATCGGGCTGCTGTATTGCAAAGCCAGCCCAACAGTTTTGCTAGGCGGATGAGAAGCATGAACCTCAATCTGGAAGCGGAACAGGAGGAAGAAGGCCGCTGGCTGGCAGAGGTTCTCGAGCTTCCTGGCGTGATGGCCTATGGCGCTTCATCGGATGAGGCCATGGTGAAGGCGGAAGCCCTTGCCTTCAGGGCCTTGGCCGAGCAGCTGGAGCACGCTGAAGTGTCACCTTTTCCGATCACCCTGTCAGTGGGGCCTTCGATTGACTTCTATCGCTTTGAGTCGCTGGTTTCTCTAATCCCCGCCCTGGCGAATCACTCGGTGGCCTCCTACAAACATCGTGATCCCGGAAGCGATCAAGATCAGTGTGAACAAGCCAATCAGTGGCGAGTAGATGGGTTGCAGGTTGATCACCCCGAAGTTGCCGGTGTGCAAGCGCAGCAGCCACGGGGCATCAATGTTGTAGTAGAGGATGGTTCCGTACAGCGCGCCAGATAGTGACGTCAGCGCTAAGGGTGCTGCGGCAATCGGCACCAACCAGCGGTGCAACTTGCGCGAACGGCGTCGTAAATGGTGCATCACGGAGCTTTCTGAAGGGCATCGTGCAATGCACGCTCATTGGCACAGGGCATCCACATACTTCCCATGGCAAAAGCGCCTTTGCACTTCAGTTCTGTGGCGCGCTTTTCAGCCTCGGCTTTGGTGACATACATGCCGCGCATGTGTGCTTCTGCCGGCAGTACCCGAAGCAGGCTCAAGGCCATTGGCGCAAGGATCACAGCGGTAGGAACAAGCCACAAGGAATCGATCTTCATGATTAATCGGTCACAGGTTTAAATGCGTTTTGCTATGACTCTTTTTTGATGGCTTTTTCATAGGCATTGAAATCATTGCATGGCATCCACTCGCTGCCCATGGCAAAAGCACCGGAGCACTTCAGCTCCTTAGCTCGCATCTCTGCGGCGGCCTTGGTGGGGAACATGTCGTTCGCCTGCGCATGAGCTGAGCTGATACCAGTGGCCATGAGAGCCAATGGCGCGATCAAGGAAAATCCGAGAAGCAATGTTTTCATGGTTTGGATTCGGGTTGTGCTGTCAGAGGATTACTGATTTGGTGCTCAGGTCAGGCTGAATAGCTTGTCGTATTGGTAGTACTCAGGCTTATTAAGTCCGTCGTGCTGCAGCATCTTGCGGATCTCGATGATCTCCTTGCGCTGCGCCACGATGATGTTGCGCGCCAGGCGCCGGATCGTTGGATTGCTGGATTTGTTGAGGGCGTCGTGGGCCATGATCAAGGCCCCGCCGTGGTGTTGCAGCATTCCCTCCAGGAACCAGTTCACACGGTTATCCCTAGTTGGCGTTGAGCTCATCATCTGCATGGCCTGGATCTGAGCAGCACTCATGCGCATCAGACCATCCATGGCATTGGGATCACCACCTGACCTCAGGGTCACGGGGTACACCGGGGCCTCGGGATACCAGGCCTTGCGCCATTGCCCCATTGCTTTGATCTCCTGGGCCTGGTCGCGCCAGATCGTCTTGCCGAGAGATCCCACGCCTGGCACCCCTACATCAAAGACGTATTCGCTCATCCGCAGCGCACCGGTGTGGTGCTGCACCATCCCGTCGATCCAACGCAAGTCGTAGGTGCTCCCAGCAGGGCCCACGTCGTGGTTGTGGGCGCTGTGATCCATCTGGGTTTTGTTTGCCCCAGGTGCCTGCATCATCTGGCGATGGTTGTGGTGCTCCATCTGGGCCTGCGCGGCAGGAGCGAGCAGGCCGATCAGCGTCAGGTAGGCCAAGGCGCGGCGCATGGACGGAAGGGGCAGGGTGATGTCCCCTTACAATGACTTCTCCCCTTGGTGGAGAGTCAAGTGGTGGCGGCTGGGCTGCTCAAGATCGGTGACGTATCGGCGCGCTCCGGCCTCACGGTGAAGACCATTCGCTTCTATTGCGATGAAGGCCTGATCCAGCCCGCCAGCCGCAGCGATGGAGGCTTTCGACTGTTTGGTCCGGATGTTTTTGCAGAACTCACCTTCATCCGCACCCTGCGGGCCTTAGAGATCCCGCTGCCTGATGTGCTGAAAATTCTGGAATCGCGCCGCTCTGGCGTGTGCACCTGCGCCTCGTTGCAAAACACGATCCAGACCAAAGCCGGCGAAATCGAGGCCAAGATCACCGCGTTGCGCGAGATGCACGATGAATTGATGGAACTCCTGGACGACTGGCAGGACTGCGGCGGCCTCAAGGCATAGCTTCTGACTGTTTGCTTAAGAACCAAAAGCGCCCAAGGGCGTTCAAGGCCGGTGGGGTGCATCTGGCGGACTGCTCACCCCCTGTGATCCGCCCACACCCGCCGGCCTGGATCCCCCCTGACGGTCCGCACCAGCGCTTGGCTCACCACACAGCCGCGGCGGCGCGTGCCATGGAAGCGGCGTGGACCCTCCCAGCGTGCCCACTGCGTCAGAGGCGGCAAGGATCAGGCCGGGCTGCGGTGTCTGCAGAGCGCACCTTCCGGTGCGACGCAGTCCTTGCCGCCTCTGCCCCAGCGGGCCTCGGTCGGGGTGTTCCACGCCTTTTCCTTCCATGGCACGCCCCACCGCTCCCTGCTGCGAGATCCGCTTCCTGGTGCTCCACACCTATCCCGATGGCATCAAGGCCTATGGCCATGAGCGCATCACCACTCCCATCGGTCGCCGCGGCAAGCCGGTCAAAAAGCTCCGCCTGATCCCTGCAGAAGATGCCTATGCGATGGCCCGTCATTTCCAGGGCCGTAAGGGCACCACGGTTTCGGTGATCTGAGCCACCTCGGGAGGCTTCGCCTCCCGCCGGCCGGTCTCCCGGCCGGTCCTTCTCTGGTTCAGATGAACATCACGAGGGGATCCGATCACTTGCTTCCAACTCGATGGTGCACTTGCGGATGCCGAGCCGTGTCAGTTGCTCCCTTGTCTCTGTCAATAGCTGGTCTCGGCTCCATCCATGGCTGCTCAGCTGATCCGAGTTGATCAGTAGATGAGCGGTGAGCGCCGTTCTCGAGGTGCTAATGCCCCAGACATGCAGCTCCTCCACAGCCGCCACGCCAGGTAGTTGTTGGAGCAGGGATTCGACAGTGCCCAGATCCACACCGCGTGGTGCCGCATCGAGATTGAGCGCAATCGCCTCACGCAGCAGTCCCGTTGCGCTCCAGATCACTGCGGCGCCGACACCGATTGCGGTGAGGGCATCGAGCCAGAGCCAACCGGTGAGGCCAACAACCACCGCGCTGATCAATACCGCCACCGACACCGCTGCATCCGTGAGTAGATGCAGCACCGCTGCCCGTTGGTTCAGGTCGTGGTGGTGGTCGTGGCCGAACAACCGCGCCGAGAGAAGGTTGATCACGATGCCCGCCGCCGCAGCCCAGGCCACAGGGCCAGCGATCAGGGGCACGGGGTTGGCGAGTCGTTGGATGGCTTCCACCACCACCACCACGCCGGCCGAGAAGATCAACAGCCCATTGATCAGCGAGGCCATCTGGGTGCTGCGCCCGTAGCCGTAGGTGAAACGCCCCTGAGGTGGCCGCAGGCTGAGCCGTTCCGCACCCCAGCCGAGCACTAGGCCGATGACATCCCCCAGGTTGTGGAGGGCATCACCGATCAGGGCCAGGGAGCCAAAGCCAAAGCCAATCGCCAGCTGCAGAGCGGTGAGGCCGCTGTTAAGCGCGATGCTCCAGCGGAAGGCTGCACCGGCCGTGCGCGGATGCCCATGGTCATGGCTGTGGGCATGGTTATGCCCGTGGTGGTCGTGGCCGTGGATATGGCCGTGGTGATGGTCGTGTCCAGCGCCCATGGCTCAGCCCTCCGCCTGAGCCGCCAGGTAGGCGGCGATCATCTCGTTCATGCCCTGTTGGGTGCGGCCGTGGGGGCGGTATCCCTTGGAAGCCCAGACCCGATCGAGCTCCATCCGCAACTCGGGTGTGATCCAGCAGGAGAGCAACACCTTGCCCTCCCGGCTTGAGGTGCAACGCTTCTCGGCCACTGTCAACGCACAGGGAACATTGTGCAAATGTACACAATGGTGTGACGGCATCTCAATTCACCTCCCGTAGGCATGCTCCAAAGCGCACGGGTTGCTTCTCTCTAATCCACAGATTCGATCGCAACCGAGAAGCAACTGCCAGAGCCGGGTTGCGATTGCACTTCGATCTGAGTTTGATGGCGGCGTGCGATCGCTTGAGCAATCGCTAGCCCCAGTCCACTGCCGCCATAGCTTCGTGAACGCGATGGATCGAGACGGGTAAAGCGATCAAAGATTCGTTGTTGCGCATCGATCGCAATGCCAGGACCGCTGTCGCTGATGGACAGCCTGATAGCCCGTCCATCCCGCTTCAGGCCTATATCAATCTGTCCTCCAGGTGGACTGTGCTGAATCGCATTGCTCAACAAATTGATCACCAGCCGACTGAGCTCTGACTCCAGTCCGAGCACCCTCCCCGCCGGCAGCCAAGACGTCTGAATCAGGCTGATGTGGGCGGCTCCCGCGCTTTCTCCGAAATCCTCCAGTACATCGGTGGTGATCTCCGCAAGGTCACAAACCTGTTTCTGGGCTTCGTCGCAGGGACGCTCCAGGTTCGCAAGTAACAGGAGATCGCTGATCAGCTCTTGTAGACGTCGACCTTGAACAAGCACGCGATCCAAGCCCTTGGCTGGGATGGGCTGTGGTGCTTGTGCGAGTGCGCTGCGCTCTGCTTCCACCACTGCAAGCAGATTCGCCAGGGGGGTCCGCAGTTCATGAGCCACATCTGCGCTGAATTCCTCCTGGCGGCGATAAGCCTCAAGCAGGGGCGCGATCGCTAATCCGGACAGCCACCAACTGGCTGCACCCATGGCCAGTAACGCGATCAGAAAAACACCATGCCCCAGCCACAACAAGCGTTGTGCCTCGGCGTCAAGATCCCTCAGGCTACGGGAAATCTGGAGGTAGCCCCAAACGGGCTCACTGCTTCCATTGGACTGATGGAGATGGATGGAATAGGTGAGCCAGCGCACTCCCCCAGAAGCCTCTGTGATCTGCCAACCCACATCACCGGCTAGAGATGTGATGAGCGGATCCTCTGGAGATCTGGCGATCAGAGCTCCACGCTGATCGAGTAAACGCAACTTGTAGCGATCGGAATCCGTGGCACTGATCGCATGGCGTTCAACCAGTGAATCGGGTGGATTGCAAGGCGCTCCAGTCATGCAGAGACCTGGCAAGACCATCGCCAATTGTTGTGACGCCTGGGCACGCGTTGGCAGGATCGGTTTGAGACTGTCGTGCAAGGTGCCAGCCAGGGCCTGTAGTTCACGCCGCATCGCATCGTCCTGACTCTTCAGCAACAACCGCCCCATTGCAAAACCAGCGCCATAGAGGAGCGCGCCCATCACGAGCAATGAAAGACCGGCCAGCCTTAGGCGGGCAAGCACCACCAAGCGATTCGTTGGAGTTCGACTGGTGCTCAAAGCAATGCACCAGCCTGTGGATTGAATCGATATCCCTTACTGGGTATGGTTTCAATCGGAGAAGCAAGGCCATGAGCAGCCAACTTGCGGCGCAGCAATCGAACCTGGGCTGCAACAACATTGCTGATTGGGTCCTGTTGCAGATTCCACAGCTGGTTGCGTAAGCGCGAGCCTGAGATCAACTGATCGGGATGCTCCATGAAATAACTCATTAACTGTTGCTCTTTCGTGGACAGCTCGACGTTCACCTGAGCGGTCATTGTTGTCACTTCAAGCAGACCCGTAGCAAGGTCCAGACGAAAACAGCCTGTCTCCAGCCGTGGATCCCGGTAGCTGGGATGACGCCGCTGCAAGGCCCGCACCCTTGCCAGTAGTTCCTCCATCGCAAACGGCTTGCTCAGGTAATCGTCGGCGCCGGCGTCGAGGCCCTCCACCCGATCGGAGGTCTTGCTGCGGGCCGTGAGGAGCAGCAGCGCAAGCGTGAGGCCTGATCCTCGGGCGCGCCGGCAGAGTTCAAGCCCGCTCAGTCCTGGGAGCATCCAGTCCACGATCCCCAGGTCGTATCGGGGCAGCTCCCCGCTGAGCAGCGTCCAGCCCGTTACGCCATCAAGGCAGTGGTCCACCACATGGCCCTGCTGCTGCAACACCGCCTGGATCGCCGTGGCCAGATCCTCCTCGTCTTCCACCAGCAGGATGCGCAGCGGCATCAGGGTTTGACCTAGGCGGGCAGATGCTAGGCAGCGCAGGCGGTTTCACCTGTTTTTCATCCCGTCTACGCCATTCTCCGCGCAGCGTTCGCTCTCCACGCCGTGCTCCACCGGCTTCTCCAGCTCACTGCCACTGCCAGCCTCACGGCGACAGCTGTTCTTGTTGCGTCGCCAGTTCTGGCCCATGTGGGCCATGGCGACGAGTTTCAGCAGCAGGGGGATGTGCGTCAGGTGAAGGCCAACGCCGACACCGACGCTCTCTTGGGGGTGATGACGGAGAAGCCACAGCAAGGGCCGCAGGGCCTCACTGTTCCTTCGGCAGCCGTGGTGGATGCGGATGGCCAGTCACTGGTGTTCGTGAAGAGCGGCACCACCTACGACCCGGTGTTTGTCGAGGCCGGAGCAGCCAGCGGTGATCGGGTTTCCATCACCAGTGGGATTGATCCCACAGACGAGGTGGTGGTGCAGGGCGCCCTCTCCCTTTACGCCGAATCCAAAAAGAGCGAGCAGAGCGAATCGGCTCCTCCCGCCACCCCACCGGTGAACTCCAAGGTGGCAGCACCTTCCGAGCTGCAGCTCAATCCTTGGGGCGTTGGAGCTGCAGCGGTGGGTGTGGTGGTTCTGGGTGGTTTTGCTGCGACGCGCCTTGGACGCCGCTCGAAGTAGCTGACCGCGCCGCTTGCGGCGCCTTTTGTTGAACGCTCAACCCTCTGCTCCGCTCTCCCGATCCGCCCATGCTCGATCGCGCCCTCAATGCCACGCTCCGCTTCTCGATCGCCAGGCGCTGGCTGATCGTGGCGGTCGCGATTGTGATCAGCCTCTGGGGGCTGGTGGCGATCCGGCAGATGCCACTGGATGTCTTCCCCCCCTTCGCACCACCACAAGTGGATGTGCAGACGACGGCGGATGGCCTCTCACCAGAAGAGGTGGAAGCCCGCATCACCCTGCCGATTGAAGCGGCGGTGAATGGTCTGCCTGGAGTGGACACGGTGCGCTCCTCCTCAAAGGTGGGCCTCTCGATGGTGCAGGTGGTGTTCGATCAGAACGCCGACATTGAGAAAGCGCGTCAGGCCGTTGCCGAGCGGCTTCAGCCGATCCGAGGCGAGCTGCCTGCCAATGCCAGTGCCCCGGAGATTTCTCCGCTGGTGTCCCCGCTGGGGACGATCCTTCAGTTCGCCTTCACGTTGAAGGGCAACGGTCCCACGACGGAGCTGGAGCTGCGCCGGCTGGTGCAGTCGAGTTTTGAAAATCAGCTCCTGGAGATTCCAGGCGTGGCGCAAGTCACCGTCTATGGCGGAGATGAGCTGCAGCAGCAGATCTGGGTGGATCCAAACAAGCTGCGCAGCCGCGCTGTTTCGCTCCAGGCCGTGGCCGATGCCGCGGCAGAAGCCAGCGCTACGGCGCCAGGTGGCTTCCTGATCAGTGGCGGTCAGGAGACTCTGATCCGTGTCGATGGCAACGCGCGAAGCGGCGAAGACCTCGCTGCAGCCGTCGTGAGCGGCGGGAACGGCGAGCAGCTGAGGATCTCGGATCTCGCCACCATCCGCCCAGGGGGATCCCTGCGCCGCGGCGACGCCAGCTTCAACGGTCAGCCAGCCGTGGTGCTGATGATCAACAAGCAGCCCGATGTCGACACCCCTTCGGTGACGCGGACTGTGGAGGCGCGCATCGCAGCGATCCGCCGCACGTTGCCCGCTGATGTCGCTGTGACGCGCACCTTCCGCCAGGCCAACTTCATCGACACAGCGATTGCCAACGTCAGCTCCTCATTGCTGGAGGGGGTGGTGATCGTGTCAGTGGTGATCGTGCTGTTTCTGATGAACTGGCGCGCAGCAGTGATCAGCCTCAGCGCTATTCCGCTCTCACTGCTGATCGGCCTGATGGTGATGAAGAGCCTTGGTCTGGGGATTAACACCATGACCCTCGGCGGCCTGGTGGTTGCGATCGGCTCGGTCGTCGATGACTCGATCGTCGACATGGAGAACTGCTACCGCGGCCTGCGCGTCAACCAGATGAGCAGCACTCCGAAATCGCCCCTTCAGGTGGTGTTTGACACCTCGGTGGAGGTGCGCCAGCCGGTGATCCTCTCCACCCTGATCATCCTGGTGATCTTTGCGCCGATCTTTTCGCTCAGTGGGGTGGAAGGGCGGATCTTCCAGCCCATGGGCCTGGCGTACCTGCTCTCCATCGCGGCTTCCACTCTGGTGGCGGTGACCCTCTCACCAGCCCTGTGCGCCATCCTTCTGGCACCAGTGCGCCTCCCGGCAGAGACCACCTGGATCGCGACTGAGGCTGAACGGCTCTATCGCCCGGTGCTCGATGCGGCGTTGGCGGCACCGCGGCGTGTTCTTGCGGTTGCACTGGCGCTGTTGATCGCCACCACCCTGATCCTTCCCACGTTGGGGCGTGTGTTCCTGCCGGAGTTCCGCGAGCGTTCGCTGGTCAATTCGATGGTGCTCTACCCAGGCGTTGCGCTGGAGATGACGAACCGAGCCGGCATCGCTCTGACCCGTTCGCTGGCGGGCAGCCCCTGGATCGAGTGGGTGCAGGTGCGAGCGGGGCGCGCCCCTGGGGATGCAGATGGCGCCGGCGTGAACATGGCTCACGTTGATGTGGAGCTCAGTGAGGCCGCCATGGCCAACCGGCCCGCTGCCATTACCGCTCTGCGCCAGTCCTTTCTGCGCTTGCCGGGAGTGGCTCCGAACATCGGTGGCTTCATCTCCCATCGCATGGACGAGGTGCTCTCCGGGGTGCGCAGCGCTATCGCGATCAAGATCTATGGACCGGATCTGGGCGAACTGCGTCGCCTCGGCGAAGCGGTGCGTGATGCGATTGAACCCATCCAGGGCGTGGTGGATCTGCAACTGGAGCCCCAGTTACCCATCCGCCAGGTGCAAGTGGTGTTCAACCGCGAGGCCGCTGCGGCGAGCGGCCTGTCGATGCAGGAGCTGGCCAACCAAGTGGAGATCGCCCTCAACGGCAAGGTGGTGAGCCAGACCGTTGATGGACAGAAGCGCACCGATGTCTGGGTTGGGATCGATAACGAAGCACGCAACAACCTCGATGCAATCCGTGCACTGCCGATTGCGACCCCAGGCGGCACCATCGTTTCCCTCAGCGATGTCGCCCAGGTGGACTATGGGAAAGGCGCCAACGTGGTGAACCGGGAGGATGTGTCCCGATTGATCGTCGTCTCAGCCAACGTCAGCGGCCGCGATCTCGGCAGCGTGGTGGGTGACATCAAACGCCAGGTGGATCGCGAGATCAAGCTCCCCAGCGGCTACTCGATTCGCTACGGCGGACAGTTTGAGTCTGAGGAGAGGGCGACCACCAACCTGGTGATCTACAGCGTGATCGCAGCTGTGGTGATCGGCCTGTTGATGTGGATCGCCGTTCAATCCTGGCCGGCCACCGTGGCGATTCTGATCAATCTGCCCCTGGCCCTGGTGGGTGGTTTGGTGGCTGTGCTGCTCAGCGGTGGTGTCTTGTCGGTGGCGTCCCTGATTGGCTTCATCACGCTGTTTGGCGTGGCGGTTCGCAACGGCCTGCTGCTGGTTGATAACTACAACCGTCGCCATGCCGATGGCCAGGAGCTGGAGGATGTGATTCGTGGAGGCAGCCTGGAAAGGCTGAACGCAATCCTGATGACGGCTCTCACATCGGCGCTGGGCATGCTTCCGCTTGCGCTGGCCTTTGGGGCTGGGAACGAGATCTTGCAACCCCTGGCGATTGTGGTGCTTGGAGGTCTGATCACCTCCACCTTGCTGACCTTGGTGGTGCTGCCTGCCCTGTATGCCCGCTTCGGTCGCTGGTTGCTGCCAAGGGCCACCGCGAACGGATGAAACAAGCACGCCAGGGGCAGCTAGCCGGCCTGGCCGCCGCCCTGCTCTTCGGTTGCAGCGCGCCACTGATCAGCACCCTGACGGGGCGTGGTTCAGCGCTGAGCATCGCCGGCCTGCTCTACGCGGGAGCAGCGGTTGCACTGTTGATCGTGCGGGTGCTCAGAGGGGCCGCGCACGACGAAACGGCTGTGCAACGGAGAGATGCTCCGGCGTTGGTCTTCCTGATCGGCCTCGGAGGGATCGTGGGGCCTGTTGCCCTGGTGCTCGGCCTGGCGCGGCTTCCTGCAGCGGCCAGTTCCCTGTTGCTCAACCTTGAGGCGGTCTTTACCCTGGCCATTGCTGTGCTGGTGGGGCGTGAACATCTCGGCCAGCGCGGCGCAACTGCCGCTGCCTTGACCCTTGCTGGGGCTGTTGTGCTCTCGGATGGCTCCCTGAACGGAGCCAATGGACTGGGAGTGGCTCTGATCGCGCTGGCCACCTTGGCCTGGGGCATCGACAACAACCTCAGCCAGCGCCTGAGCCTGCGCGACCCACTTCAGATCGCCAGCTTCAAAGCACTGGGTGCCTCGCTGCCGATGCTTCTTCTGGCGCTGCTTCTTGGGCATGCATTCCCGTCCGCACCGGTGACGATGGCATTGCTGTTGATCGGTTCTCTGGGCTATGGCCTCTCGATCTGGCTGGATCTGCTGGCGCTGCGGGCGTTAGGTGCAGCGCGAGAGGCGGTGATCTTCTCGGCGGCTCCCTTTGTTGGCGCTGTCTTTTCTCTGGTGGTGTTGCGTGAGCCCCTCACGCTCAACTTGCTTCTGGCCTCCGGATTGATGGGAGCAGGTGTTGTTCTCTTGCTGAGGGAGGAGCACAGCCACTGGCATCACCATGAGGCCCTGCGCCATGCCCACCGCCATCGCCACGATCCACGCAACGGCGATCTCCATCACGAGCACGATCACAGCCTGCAGGAGTTGGAAGGGGTCGACGCCAATCGCCCCTATTGGCACGCCCATGAACACAGGCATGCACCAACCGCGCATGCCCATCCCCATGTCAGTGATGCCCATCACCGACATCGGCACTGAATCAGTTTGTCAAAACGGGACAACGGAGCGTGAGGATTGAATGAAGCAATGTCCCGTTATTTCCAGGGCATGCCAGTCACCACCGTCTCGGTGATCTGAGGTCTCACGGCTGACTTTCTCCGTGCTGACCCAAGTCCATGTCAACAATGCTCACAGTGAGGCAGTACTGATGGTTTCTGGTCTGCGGGCATCGGCGGCTTGCATAGCCGTCACCTTGATCAGTGCCAACCAGGTGATGGCGTTGACCTGGCGCGAGGAACCTTCCTTGAGGCCTTTGTTTGAGCAGGCCGGTGTGGATGGCACCTTTGTGGTGCTCGATCAGCGAGAGCGACTCTGGCGCGGCACCAACCGCCAGCGGGCTGAGCAGCGCTTTTCGCCTGCCTCCACCTTCAAGATCCCCAACAGCCTCATCGCGCTGTCGCTCGGGGTGGTGGCCAGCGTGGATCAGCTGATTCCTTACACGGGTGATCCCAATCCGTTCATGCGCGAGTGGCTCGAGCCGATGGGCATGCGTGGCGCGATCCGCGTGTCGAATGTGCCGCTCTATCAGGAACTCGCACGGCGCATCGGGCTTGCTCGGATGCAGGCCGCCATCCAGCGGCTGCACTACGGCAATGAACAGATCGGAAGCAACCTCACCACCTTCTGGTTGCGTGGGCCCCTGGCGATCAGCGCCATCGAGCAGACGCAGTTTCTCGCTGGTTTGGCCAAGCGCACGCTTCCCTTCCCTGCGGCTGCGCAACAGCAGGTGGCGGAGATCACCCGCATCGATGGCGGACCAGGCTGGAGCTTGCATGCCAAAACCGGCTGGCAGAACGCGCCTGGGGCGGGTGTTGGCTGGTGGGTTGGCTGGGTGCAGCGCGGCGATCAGGTGTATCCCTTTGCGTTGAACATCGCGATGAGCGGCTCAGCTGACGCGCCCAAGCGCGAGCAGCTAGGGCGGAAGAGTTTGAGGGCGCTGAAAATCATCCCAACACCTAGTCGTTAAAGACGGCTCGTCAATTGTTGGCGCAGCTCAGACACCCTTGGCATGGTGAGAGACCCAGGGCTTTCCCTCCGATGAGCTGGTCCGAGCTGGAGCGTTTTGTGGACGATGTGGAGGCCGACAGCGCCCTCCAACGGGCGCTCAAGCACTGCCGCTCCCGCAAGGAGCTGATCCTTGCGGCACGGCGACTCGGTTACCGGATCACGCGGATTGATCTACAGCGTGCGTGGCAGGAGGAGCAGCGGGAACAGGAGCAGGCGGCTCAGGGATGAGCTCAGTCCTCTGAGCCAGCAAACGACAACTGTCTCGGTGCAGAGGTGGAAAACGTCGGAGAGTTTATGGTGATGGACCAACAAAAAGCCCCGTCATTTGACGTGGCACTGTGAAGCTTTCGCTCTCCTGAGGCTGTGCTCACTCCTCCTCGTCCACACCACCAACCGGGATCAAGCGCACCTGCTTACGGCCAAGCTTGATCTCGAACTCATCACCAGGCTTGAGATCGAGCATGGCGGTGTAGGCCTTACCCACCAGCAGATTGCCGTTGCCCTGCACGGTGGCGGTGTAGCTGAGCTTGCGCCCGCCTTTGCCGACCTTGCCTGAGCCGCCCAGATCAACGCCTTTGGCCTCGAGCAGAGCCTCATAGAAGGCGGTGAAGTTCAGACGCTCACTCTCATCCTTCTTGGTGCTCACATAGCCGCAGCTGCGCACCAGATCGGATTTAGAAGCATCGCCCAGTTCCTTGACTTTGGCGAGCAGTTCGGAACCGGTGAGCATTGGTGGGGTAGAACCTACGCCGATAGTAACGTTCACACGCCATAGCAGTGATCTCGGATTGCCAATTGCAACTATCAAAAAAGGAGGCCTCCTAAGTCCTCCTCAACGATGCAGGTGTCACCCTCTGCATCTGCGGTTCTAACGACTCTGGCCATGGCCCGCCAGCTCAGATCTCCTGGAGCAGACGTTCCAGCCGCACCAGCTGATAGCGATTGGCTTCTGAGGGAACAGCGCTGTACATCGCCCAGCATTGACGCAGCTGGGCTTCCAGTCCTTGTCGCACGTGATGGCGAGAGTGGAGCTGGATGGTGGCAAAGGTTGGGGTGAAGTTCATGACGAAGGATCGAGGAACTGTTGAAAGGGTTCCCCGCTCAAGGTGATCAGCTCCCTTGAGTGATCAGATTGCTGAGTCGATCTGAATCCACCAGCCGCTACCTGGCCCCTCCACCTGCCAGCGCCGACCCCAGTTGCGCTCGGAATAACGCAAAGCGTTTCCACTGCCGATGGCCGTGTTCACGTAGCCCCCGTTCACCAGATCGGCCTCGCCATTGGGGTCGTGCATCAGCAGCTGACGGGTCGCTGGATCCCAGCCGATCACCAGGCTCCAGTGACCGCCGCCTGTGGGTGCGGTGGCTGAACCCTTGTGCAGCCAACCCACTGGGCAGGGAATCCCGAGCTGCAACTGCTCGATCAGGTGTTCGATGCGGCCATCGCTGCGGAACTGGGCCTCGATACCGAGGTTCTGAAGCGCAGCCACCTGGGCGCTGGCATCGGTGGTGTCGCCATGGCGCTGCACCAGCGCCAGGAACTGATCATCCAGTTGGCCGGGGCCCTTGAGGCAATCCGGCTTGAGGAAGGCCGCCGCCATGGCGCAGGTGGAGGCAAAACACATCCGGCTGCCCTGGCCGGTGGTGCTGTCGTTCTGGCTCAGGTAAGAAACGGGCAGCTGGATCAGACCACCATGAGCGGTTTCCGTTTGCCCTGTGCCGTGAACGCTCTGGGGTGTCGCTGACCTGCGGAACGCCTCTGCGAAGGCACCCAGCTGCTCAGACGTGAGGCTGCGCTGGAGCAGTTTCCAGGCTTCCTGTTGGTGGGGCAGCCCTTGGTGGTGCTCCACGGCGTCGAGCAGCTGGATGGGTGTGGTGGCCTGCTCGCGGTTTGTCGCTTCCGCCTTGCTACCTGGCGCAGATGAGCTCCCGGCCTGCGCGTGTGCAACCTCCGCAGCCCTGCGGCGCTTGAGTCCTTCCACCGGGCCGTTCGGCCCTTTGTGCCAGCGGGGCAGTTCCTGGGCGATCACGACCGCTGGCGCTTCTCCGGCCAACAGCCGTTTGCGCAGGGTGGAGCGCTCCAGCGCCCCGGCTCCCACGTTGAAGCAGAAGCTGATCAGGGCATCGCGCTGGCGAGGAGTGAGAACAACGTCGCTGAGCAGTCGGTCGATGGCGCCGGCCGCCTCAGCCGCGTCTTGCTCGAGCCAGGCATCAGCCTGCTCCTGGCTGATCGTCAGCCCCGGCACCACCTCCGCGCCGGTGTGGCCGTAGCCAATGGTCCAGGGCGCACCGCCACTGGCGGGATCGGGATAGGCGCTCAGGCGGCAGCCCTCCCAGGTTTTGAGCAGGGTCCAGCCCTCAGGGGTGAGTGGCATGCATCAGCAGCAGAGAACCTCTGAGGGTTCCGGCGCCTTCGGAACCCTTTGGAGCAGTTCGCTCACGCTCCATGGATTCCCGCCGGCTGGTGGTCTGGATTTCCACCGGGATCCTCGGGTTCCAGGGAGCCACGCTGGCGTTCGACCTGCTCAACTGCACCGCCCTGAGTTGGCTATACGTGCGCACGAACGGGTTGGCGGCACTGGAGCGGCGGGTTGATGAGCCCACTGGTCGCGGTGGCGTTGTGAATCCGGATGCACCGGAGCAGCCTTCGGCTAGTTCAACCCCAGAGCACCCAGTGGCGATGTTCTGCACCCGCCCCCAGGGGCGCATTGATGACGCTGTTAATCAAGGTTTGAGCATCCTGGCTGGCCTGGCCCTTGGGAGCTCGGTGAGCGGTCGGGGGCAGGGCCAGCCGTGAGGGCGGTCTTCAGCGCTGCTTGAGGTTTTCCCGGGAGCACTGGGGAGCCCGCTCCAGCTGCTGCCAGGGGCGGGCGCAGGCGTGGTTCATGGCTTCCTCGCAGCGCTCCAGGTGATAGAGCAGCGGGCTGTTGGGTGATGGGAACTTGCGGCGGAAGTGCTCGCCCGGCTTGAGCAGGCCGGCGGAGCGCCAGCGGTGCAGGGTCCGCTCGCTCACGCCCAGGCAATCCGCGGCCTGACGCTGCACGGACCAGTGGGGGGTATGGGTCATCGGTGTGGATGCGAAGGACAGGAGCTCCGGGGATCGGAGATCTGCGATCGATCCATCAGCGGATCCGGCGAAAGGGGATGGATGCGTTCAGGGATGACGCAGCTCGGTATCGCCGCCGTTGAGGCTTGCTCGCACTGGAGGCTACGGGGGACGGCCCTGACACCCCTGGCCGCGACCCGCCCAACTCGGACAAGTTTTTGAGCCCGTTTTGAGCCCGCCCCTCAGGGCTTGTTGGTGAGAAGTCAATCGGGGCGACAGGATTCGAACCTGCGACCTAGTGCTCCCAAAGCACCCGCGCTACCAAGCTGCGCCACGCCCCGTCGTGACGGAGCTTACCCGCCGCCCTCGCCGGTGGCAGGGCCCCACCACACCGTGCAGCGGTAGCGGGCTGAGAGGGCACGCACCATGGTGGTGCACTGCACCCGGTTCACGCTGTTGCCGGCTGGCATCGAGCTGGTGGCGATCGCAATCGCCGCCTGCTTGCTCATGATCGAGCCCGCCGTGGCGGAGCCAGCGAGGGCCGACGGGCTTTGCAGCAAGCCGATTGCAGCCAGGGCAGAGAGGGCGGCAAAGCGCATCAGCTCGGGAAGCTCTGGCCTTTTTCTAGGGGCCCGGTACAACGCGTGCAACCTGGTTGGTGAGGCTGCTTGAGCGCTCGGCGGTTGTGGCTGGTTGTGCTGGCCTTCGGCGTCTCGCTGACCTTGGCGGTGCAGGCGGAGCCACGGCTGGATGCCGCTCTCGATCCTGCGATTCCGCCACGGCCGGCCCAGGTTCCGGCCGAAACACCGGTGCCTGATGTGGTGCTGGCCAGCGCAACACCAGCCCAGCTCTCGCAAGAGGCCGCCTGGCCCCTGCGGCCCGGCGAGCCCCTGCGCCTCGTCTACCCACTGGCGATTCAGGCCGAGGAGGTCGACCCCTACGGCTGGCGCTATTCCGACAGTCGCCAGGCCTGGCGCATGCATGCCGGGCAAGACCTGGTTGCTCCAGAGGGCACTCCGGTGCTGGCGATGCTCCCTGGCCATGTGGTGCTGGTGGAGGAGCTCGATGGCTATGGCCTCACTGTGGTGCTCGATCACGGCCGCGGCTGGCAGACCCTCTATGCCCACCTGCAGTCGGCCTCGGTGCAGTCGGGCGACTTTCTGCCCGCCGCCACGTCCTTGGGTGAGGTGGGGCAGACCGGCAGGGCCAGTGGGCCGCATCTGCACGTGGAGCTACGCCGCCGCGATGGCGATCGGATGCTGGCGCTCGATCCCACGCCCTTGATCGATCAGGCCACACGCCTGCTCCCGCAGGCCCCGCCGCCGCTGCAGCAGGCTCAGGGGATCCCGTTCCCCTCCCCTTGATCCGGATCGAGCGCACCGGCCTGCAGCTGCGCCATGGGGTGGCCTGGCTCCAGCAGCAAGGCCTCCAAACCCCGCAGCTCCGCCAGGCCTTAGGTCAGAGCCTCGCTTGGGAGCAGCCGCTGGTCACGGTGTATGGCAAGCAGCACCGCACGCCGCGGCTCACCTGCTGGGTGGCGGATCCCGGCTGCTCCTATCGCTACAGCGGCTTGCAGCAAGTGATCCATCCCTGGACGGTCGAGCTTGAGCACCTGCGCCAGCTGCTACTGGATCAACTCGGTGTGCGCTTCAACAGCTTGTTGCTCAATCGCTACCGCGACGGCGCTGATCGCATGGGTTGGCACGCCGATGACGAGCCCGATCTCGACGATCAAGCTCCGATCGTCTCCCTCAGCCTCGGCGCGGCCCGTGATCTGCGCTTCCGGCCGCGCCGCGGCGACGAAGCACCCTTCGCTATCAACCTGGCGGATGGCGACCTGCTGGTGATGGATCCGCCCAGCCAGCGCCACTGGCAGCACGCGTTGCCGCCGCGGGCGCGGGTGCGGCACGAGCGGATCAACCTCACCTTTCGCGTGATTCGGCCGGCCTGAGTCAGCCGAGCACGGCGATGCAATCGATCTCCACGCGGGCGCCCTTCGGCAGGGCCGCCACTTCCACGCAGGCCCGCGCCGGTGACACACCGGCTCCGAACACCTCGGCATAGAGGGCATTCACCTTGGCGAAATCGCCGAGGTCGGCCAGAAACACGGTGGTGCGCACCACCTGTTGGGGGGTGCAGCCCGCTTCGCTCAACACTGCTTTGAGGTTGCTCAGCACCTGGCGGGTTTCGGCCTCCACATCGCCGCCGCCCACCATCGCCCCCGTGGCGGGATCCAGGGCGATCTGGCCGCTGCAATAGAGCACCCCGCCAGCCTTCACGGCCTGGTTGTAAGGACCCACGGGCGCCGGAGCAGCGCTCGTGGTCACGGCTTCGATCGTGGGGCTGGACATGCTGGAGGGAAGATGGGCGCTGAGCCTATGGCCAGAGCGCCTGATGCGAATCGAGCTGTCCAACCCTGAGTTGCCGCTGCGGCCCCAGGTGGAGCTCGATGGGCTGTGGCATCGCTATCGCGGTGCGGCGTCCACGGGCGACTGGACCCTGCGCGATATCCACTTCCAGCTGCGCCCCGGTGAATTGGTGGGCCTGCTGGGGCCATCCGGTTGCGGCAAAACCACGCTGCTGCGCCTGATTGCCGGCTTTGAGCAACCCGATCGCGGTGTAGTGCGCATCGGCGGGCAGGAGGTGGCTGGCCCGCACCGCTGGTTGCCGCCGGAGCGGCGCGGTGTGGGCATGGTGTTTCAGGACTACGCCCTCTTCCCCCACCTCGATGCCTGGCGCAATGCCTGCTTCGGGTTGCGCCGCGGGCAGGACAGCAGCCGCGCCGCCTGGTTGCTGGAGCTGCTGGGCCTCAAAGGGCTCGAGCATCGCTATCCGCACGAGCTCTCCGGCGGCCAGCGCCAGCGCCTGGCCCTAGCCCGGGCCCTCGCACCCGGCTGCTCGCTGGTGTTGCTGGATGAACCGTTCTCCAACCTGGATGTGGAGGTGCGCCTGCGCCTGCGGGCCGAGCTGCCCGGCGTGTTGGCGCGCTGCGGCGCTAGCGGCGTGATCGTGACCCACGATCCAGAAGAGGCCCTCGCCATCTGTGATCGGGTGGCGGTGCTCGAATCCGGCCATCTGCACCAGTGCGCTAGCCCCCAAGACCTGGTGGCAGCGCCGGCCACCTCCTTTGTGGGTCGCTTTGTGCTGCAGAGCAACCTGCTCCCCGCCCGCTGGCAGGGCAGCACCATCACCACGGCCTTCGGCGCCCTGGAGGCACCGGCCGGCGTGCAGCTTCCTGCTCCGTCGGAGGCCGAGAATCTGGAGGTGTTGGTGAGCCCCCAGGGCATCCTGCTCACCCCGGATGACAACGCCGAGGCCTGGGTGCTGGGCCGTGAATTTCTTGGCCGTGAATGGCTCTATCAGGTGCAATGCGGCCAGGGCCGGCTGCGCCTGCGGCTGCCGCTCGAGCACGACTACACCCGCGGCCAGCGCTGCCAGCTGCGCCTGCGGGCGGGTGAGCCGGTGCGGCTGTTCCCTGCGGGTGTGGATCTGGTGGCTGCCGCTGCCACGGCGCCCCTCTGATCGATCAGCCCTTCCAAAGGTCTTTGCTGCCGCGCAGCTGGCGAAGGCTGTCGGCATCCGCCGCCCGCACAAACAGGTTGGTGGCCCGCTCGAGGCCGATGTTGCTGGGGATAGTGGGTTCATTCCTGGCCCTGAGCGCCTCCACAGCCGTCAGCCGTTCCTGAATCGGGCCATCACCGGGGCACTGCGCCGCCGCCCAGCGCAGGTTCCCTGCGGTGTATTCATGGGCGCACCACACCCGCGTGGCCTCCGGCAGGGCCGCTAAGGCCTGCAGCGAGGCATGCATCTGCTGCGGTGTGCCTTCAAACAGGCGGCCGCAGCCCCCGGCAAACAGTGTGTCGCCGCAGAACAGATGGCCGCCGTCATCCCCGGCTGGCGGCAGGTAGTAGGCGATGTGATGGGCGGTGTGGCCCGGCACGGCCAGCACTTCAATGGAGCGGCCCAGCAGCTCCAGCTGATCACCCCCCTGCACCGCCAGCGTTTGCAGCGGGATGCGGGCTTGATCGGCGCCACTGGCAATCACGGCCGCCTCGGGCCAGCGCTGCAGCAAACCCGATGTACCGCCGATGTGGTCGTGGTGGTGATGGGTGTGCAGGATCGCGCTGAGCTCGAGCCCCTGCTGCTCGAGCCAGTCGATCACCGGTTCGGCAACGGCCGGATCCACCACCACGGCTGGGCCTGGGCTGGCGCCATGCAGCACAAACACATAGTTGTCGTTCAGCACCGGGATCAGCGACACCCGCTGGGCGATCGGGGCCGTGGTGAGGGCCTGTTGCATCGTTAAAGTCCCGGTTCAGGCTGCCTCCCATGATCACCGTCGCGCTGGCCAAGGGAGCCCTCCTCAAGGATTCCGTGGCGCGCTTTGCTGCCGCCGGGCTCGATTTCGCCGCCGTGCTGGAGCCGGGCAATCGCCAGCTGATGGTGCCGAGTGCCTGCGGCCGGGCCCGCGCCCTGCTGGTGCGCAATGCCGATGTGCCCGTATACGTGGCCTACGGCCAGGCCCAGCTCGGTGTGGTGGGCTACGACGTTCTGCGGGAACACCAACTGCCGGTGGCCCATTTGGTGGATCTCGGCTTTGGTGGCTGCCGCATGAGCGTGGCGGTGAAGGCCACCAGCCCCTACCGCCGCGCTGCTGATCTGCCGGCCCATTGCCGCATCGCCAGCAAATTCACCCGTTGCGCCGAGGAATACTTCGAAGCCCTCGATTTGCCGGTGGAGTTGATCCACCTCGCCGGTTCGGTGGAGCTCGGGCCGATCACCGGCATGAGTGAAGCGATTGTGGATCTGGTGGCCACCGGCCGCACCCTTGTGGAGAACGGTTTGATTGCCATCGAAGACCTGTTCCATTCCACCGCGCGCCTGGTGGGCCACCCCCTCTCGCTGCGCCTGGATGGCGGAGAGCTGCAGGGGATCGTGGATCAGATCGCGGCGGTGTCCAGCCGGCCTGCCGCCTGATGGCTGATCGCGACCGGCAACGCCTCCTGCGCCTGCTGCCTTACCTGGGCCGCGACCGCAAACGCCTCCTGCTCACCCTGGTGCTGTTGATCCCCGTGGCGGGAGCGGCGGCGGTGCAGCCGCTGCTGGTGGGGCAGGCGATTTCAGCCCTGCGCCAGGAGCCGGTGCTCGCCTGGCTGGAGCCGATGTCTCTGGCGCAGCAGCTGCGCACCTTGGTGTTGCTGCTGCTGGTGGCCGTGCTCGTGCGGCTTGGCTTGCAGGGCCTGCAGAGCTTCAACGTGCAGGCGGTGGGCCAGCGCCTCACCGCCCGCATTCGCAACGACCTCTTCGCCCACGCGCTCGATCTCTCGCTGCGCTTCCACGACCGCACGCCGGTGGGCAAGTTGCTCACCCGCCTCACCAGCGATGTGGATGCCCTGGCGGAGGTGTTCGGCAGCGGCGCGGTGGGCCTGTTGGCGGATCTTGTCACCCTGCTGGTGATCGCGGCCACGATGATCGCGATCGAGCCGCGGCTGGGCGTGTTGCTGCTGGCCTCGCAGGTGCCGGTCACGCTCACGATGCTTTGGCTGCAGCGCCGCTACCGCAAGGCCAACTACCGGGTGCGCGAAGAGCTCAGCCAGCTCAACGCCGATCTGCAGGAAAACCTGCAGGGGCTCGAGGTGGTGCAGATGTTCCGCCGCGAGGCTTTTAACTCCGCCCGCTTCGGCAAAACCACCGAGGCCTACCGCCAGGCGGTGAACGGCACGATTTTCTACGACTCGGCCATCTCCGCCCTGATCGAGTGGGTGTCGCTCGGAGCGATTGCCCTGGTGCTCGCCCTGGGGGGCTGGATGGTGACCGCCGGCGCCATGGGCCTGGGCACCCTCACCACCTTCATCCTGTATTCGCAGCGGTTGTTTGATCCGCTGCGCCAGCTGGCGGAGCGCTTCACCCAGATCCAGGGCGGTCTCACCGCTGTTGAGCGCATCGGCGAGCTGATGGAGGAGCCGATCGAAATTCAAGAACTGCCCCAGGAGCAGCGCTCCGCCGCAGCTGTGGTGAGTGGCCGTGAGCGCAGCAGTGCCGGTGAAGTTGTGTTCGACAACGTGTCGTTCGCCTACCGCGCCGACGATCCGATCCTCACCAACCTCTCCTTCCGCATCGCACCCGGGGAGCACGTGGCCCTGGTGGGACCCACCGGGTCCGGCAAGAGCACGGTGATCCGCCTCCTCTGCCGCCTCTACGAACCGCAGCAGGGCCGGATCCTGCTCGATGGCATCGACATTCGCGAGCTGCCCATTCCCACCCTGCGCCAGCGGCTTGGCGTGGTGCTGCAAGACACCTTCCTGTTCAGCGGCAACGTGGCCGACAACCTGCGCCTCGATGCCGCCATCAGCGATAGCGACCTGCAGCGCCTCTGCCAGGAACTGGGACTCGAGCCGCTGCTGCAGCGCCTGCCTCAGGGGCTGGAGACGGAACTGCGCGAACGCGGCGGCAACCTCTCCTCCGGTGAACGCCAACTGCTAGCGGTGGCGCGGGTGGCCATCCGCGACCCGTCGGTGCTCGTGATGGATGAGGCCACGGCCTTCATGGACCCCTCCACCGAAGCCACCCTGCAGCGCGATCTCGATCGGTTGCTGCGCGATCGCACCGCCATCGTGATTGCCCACCGCTTGGCCACCGTGGAAGCGGCTGATCGCATCCTCGTGCTGCAGCGGGGCCGGCTGATTGAGCAGGGCAGCCACATCGCCCTGCGGGCTGCCGGTGGCCTTTACGCGCAGCTCGCCGAACTCCAGGAGCGCGGGCTGGCCAGGCTCTGAACCTCAGCTGAGCGGCGCGGCCAGCCCTGCTGCTCCAGCCACGTGCTGAGCAGGGCGGCCATCGCTACAGGCGCGGTTCGCATCGGTAAGTGCCCTTCTCCCTCCAGCACTTCCACCTGATGCTCGGGGCTGTAGCCCGCCAGATGGCGCACGTAGCGGGGCTCCATCACGGTGTCGCGGCTGCCCACCAGCCAAAGGCTGGGCACTTGCAGCTGGGCCACCAGGCTCGGCAGCTGACGCACGGCCCCGCGCTGCATGCTTGACGCCAGCAGCCCACGGGCTGCCCGCAGTTCCGCCACCAGCGGGCTGCGGATGGCTTCGGTGCCGGGTAGCTGCGCCAGCCAGCCCGGCCGCCAGCGCAGGAAGGCGGCGCCTCCGCGGCGCACCATGCGGAAGGGCCGCGGCTGAAACACGCCGCCACCCGAGGCCACCTGCACCACGCCCGCCAATTGGGAGCCGAGATGGGGCGCGGCATGCACCACCAGGCTCCCGCCCAGTGAATGACCCACCAGCACCACGGGGCGATCACCGGCTTGCTCGCGAGCGGCTTCGGCCAACCAACGGCCGTAGCTGGCCAGGCTGGGCTGCAGGCCCCGCGGCCGCGGCGCACCACCGAAGCCCGGCAGGTCTGGCGTCCAGCACTCCCAATCAGGGCTGAGCGCTTCGGTGAGGGGCTGCCACAGACGGCCTGAGAGCAGCCAGCCGTGCACACACACCAGCAGGGGAGAGCGCTCCAGAGGGCTTCCGGTGGTTGAAGGGTCTCCAGCCTGCATCAGCTTTGGCCAGAGTGGGAGAAGATCATGCCAATGCTTAGCTCTCCCCCTACCGAGCTTGATGTCCTCTACGGGCAGGGCTACCGGCTGTGCCCCACCCCGAACCCCCAGCTGAGCCTGGTGCTGAGCACCCAGCGGGAGATCGATCTCTACGAACTCGAGCAGCTCTGCGATGCGGTGGGCTGGAGCCGCCGCCCCCTGCGGCGTGTGCGCAAGGCTTTGGAGAACAGCCTGCTGGTGGTGGGCCTATGGCGGCACGATCCACGGCTTCCCCGCCTGGTGGGTTTTGCCCGCTGCACTGGTGATGGGGTGATCGAAGCCACCGTGTGGGATGTGGCGGTCCACCCCCTGTATCAAGGGGTGGGGCTTGGCAAGCAGCTGATGACCTACGTGATCGATCTGCTGCGAGCACAGCAGGTGGAGCGGGTGACGTTGTTCGCCGACCCTGGCGTGGTGCAGTTCTATGGCGCCCAGGGCTGGGAGCTCGAGCCGCAGCAGCGCCGCTGCGCCTTTTGGTACGCCCCCTGAGCTTCAGCCGGTTGGTTGGTTGCGGAACAGGTAGCCCTGAAACAGCCGCACGCCGCGTTGCTGCCAGTAGCTGAGTTGTTCGTTGGTTTCGATGCCCTCGAGGATCAGGCCGCAGTTGTTGAGCTCGCCGTAGCGCACCAGAAAGCTCACCAGGGCATCCACGTTGGCGTCATCCAGCCGTTGGCTGTAGCTGAGGTCGAGCTTGAGAAAGTCGGGCTTGAACTGAAACAGATAGGCGATGGAGGCGTAGCCCACGCCGAAGTCGTCGATGGCGATGCGAACGCCGAAATCCCGGAGCTGTTGCAGGCGCTGCTCCCACAGTTCCGGCCGGTTCACCAGAGCGGTTTCGGTCACTTCCAGCACGAGCCGGCGGCGCAGCGCCTCCGGCAGTGAACGCAACTGGGCGAACAGAGCCTTGATGTGCTGATCCGATCCGAAGCTCACCGCGGAGATGTTCACCCCCAGCCCCTGATCGCTGTGCTCGGGCTCGCGCAGCAAGGCGATGGCGCGCCGCACCATCAGTTGATCGAGCAGGTGGATGTTCTGGTTGCGCTCCAGGGCCAGCACCAGCTCCTGCACGCTGATCGACCCCTCCAGCTCCTGGGGCAGGCGGAACAGCATTTCGTTGTAGGCCGGTTGCCAGCCGTCGCCCACGCGTTCGAGCACAGGCTCCAGCGCATAGCGGTGGTCTTGCAGGGTTTCAAAGGAGCGGTTGAGGTGAAAGTCGCGGCTTTGCTGGCGCCGCAGGTCGCGGGCGGAATCGGCCACGCCCTCCGGCATGTGCCGGATGCCGCCGCTGCTCTCGCTGAGGGAGAGCACCAGGGCCAGATCGGCCAGTTGCTGCGTCACGTCGTTGCTGTCGAGGCGGGTGAGGATCCCGCCCACGGCCAGCTGCATCACATCCGCCATCGCCTGCTGGAGCTCCTGCAGCTGCTGCTCGATCTGGCGGTGTTCCTCGCGGGCCTCGCTGCTCAGTGGCTCGATCACCTGCAGCAGGGTGTTGTTCTCGCCGAGGGCCAGGTGGCGGGTGGGCTCCAGTTGCTGCAGCCGCTCCCCCAGCCACGCCAGGGCCTGGTTTTGCGCCTCGCTGCGCTGCCTGATCGCATCGCGGAACAGCATCACCTTCACCTGCAGCGCCGCGATCCAGAGCTCCTTGCTCAGGCTCTGGGGCTCTTCGCCTTGCGCTTGCGCAGCCTGCGCCTGGCTGATGGTTTGCAGCAGCTCGCTGCGGCTGAGCAGGGGCCCCGGCAGCTCCTGGCGCAGCAGGCGCAGCTGGTTTCTCCGGGCCCGCTCCAGCTGAACATCGCGCTGGCGCAATTGCCGCAGGCTCAGCAGGCTTCCGCCAGCGGCCAAGGCCACCAGGCCATTCACGCCGATCCAGCCCGGGAGCATGCCCTGCACGGCAAACCAGCGTTGCTGCCAGGCCGGCACAGCGGGTTTCAGGGTGAGCACTTGATTGGCGGGCAGCAATTCGCTCACCGCCGATGCCGCGGTGCCCGCTTGCCCGCGGCCGCTGCTCAAGCTGGCGTTGATGCGGCTGAAGGCCTGATTCACCGCCGCGTTGTAGCTGGGGCGCTCGATGCGGCTGAAGTGCAGCAGCCAGCCCCGTTCCGGCCCGGCGCTGCCGCTGCGGCGGATCGCCGTGCCGGCCCCCAGCACGGAGTGCTCGGCAGCTGGGCAATAAAAGCCGAAGGCTTGATCGCCCTGGCCGGCTTTGCTGCGGGCCGCCAGTTGTTGGAGATGGCCCTTCAAGCAGCGGCTCAGGTCCGCCGAGAGGCTCGATCCGATCGCCGTGCCCTTGGCCAGCAAGGTGCGTTGCTGCGCATCCACCAGCAGCAGGCCCTGGCCGTCTTGAATGATCGACGACTGCTCGAGCTCGCGGCTCGCGAAGCTCGGATCTTCGCCTCCGGCGTAGGCATAAAGCGGATCCCAGTGCCCCCAATCGAGCACGGTGATTTTGTGGCTATTCACCCGCAGCTCGAGCAGACCCTGATCGGTTTGCCCCTGGCGTGTTTGGCGCTGTTGGAGCAGTTGCCAGCGCTGCTGGGCTAATACCCCGGCTAGCGAGGCGCTAAACACCACCCAGATCAGTAGGGCGCTCTTGATACGCCGGGGGTGATTGCGGCGTTGGCACTGCCACTCGCGGCGAATGCTGCGCAGCCAGCGGTTGGGCCTCAGCGGGGACGCCCCCATTGTTTTGCCCAGCTCAGGCTCAGTCGCATTCTGGCGAGCGCAGCGGCTTTGCACCAGCGCTGCCGTAATAGCGATCAGCCAGTTGCTCAGGGCTCATGCCCCGCCGCCAGGCTTGCCGCAAGCGGGCGTTGCGCCAGGTCGTAGCCAGCACACCCTGGCGTTGCCAACGCCGGCCATGCACCTGCAGGGGGCATCCCAGCCGGCGGATTGGAGCCAGGCGCTGCAGCCGCTGGACCAGCAGCAAATCTTCCATCAACGGCAGCGGTGGGATGCCGCCGGCCCGCCCCAGCAGGGCGCGGGGCAGCAGCAATCCCTGATCGCCATAGGGCAGCTGCCGCAGCTGGCTGCGCAGCCGCACGGCCAATTCGAGCAGCCGCAGGGGTAGCCCTGGCCCCTGCACCGCTAGATCGAAGGCCCAGGCCGCCTCGGGCGCCGCCATCGCTCGCTGCAGCGCCTCGGGCCATCCCGGTTGCAGGCGGGCGTCCGCGTGCAACAGCAACAGCCAGGGAGCGGTTGTGGCTGCCACGCCACGCTGCAGTTGCCATCCACGGCTGGCCTGGCTGTGGATCACCTGAGCTCCGCCCAGGCGTGCCAGCTGGGGTGTGCCATCACGGCTGCCGCCATCCACCACCACCAGCTCCGCCAGCAAACCGGCTGGAGCGGCCGCAAGATCGGCCAGCAGCAGGGGCAGGCGCGCGGCTTCGTTGAAGCAGGGCACCACCACCGCCAGGGGCGCTGCGCTCATGACCAGAGGCTGGGGTCGTTGCTGATCGGCAGCTCGGCCAGGGGGTGGTGGGGATCGAGAAGATCCGCGCTGATCGTGCGGCACACCACATCCATGGGCACGCAGAAACTGCTGCCGTCTTGATCGAAGGGCCCTTCCACATAGGCACCGATCCGCTCAGCACTGACAAAGCCCAAAAACAGCAGCAGGCCGGTGAAGGCGGAGCCGCGGCTGGAGAAGGTGCCGAACAGCGTGTAGCCGTAGAGCCAGCAGATCAGGCGGATGAACACGTCGTAGGTGGGTGGCAGCGGCGTGTTGCGGATGCGCTGCAACGCCCCCATGGCATTGGTGAACTGCTCCATGCCCCGCAGCAGAGCATCGCGCCCCCAGTCGTTCACAGCCCCCTGTTGATACAGCCGGCCGATCAGATCAGCCCGCAGGGTCATCGTGTCTCGAACGCTCACGCCACCCGGCAGGCCCAGGCTGCGGCAGAGCTCCTGCACCCGCAGGCGCGCATCGCTGCGCCAGAAGCCCCGCAGCTCGAAGTTGAGCAGCCAGCACTGCAGCACCTGCAATCCCACCAGCTGCTGTTGCTGGGGCCGTAGCCGGCTCTCCCCGCCGAGCAGGGTTTGCAGGGTGTCACGCCAGTGGCGGCTGCTGTTGGTGATCGAGCCCCAGAGGATGCGGGCCTCCCACCAACGGTTGATCGCCTGGGTGTTGCGGAAGGCCACGAAGATCGACACCGCGATGCCGAGCATCGATAGCCCGGAGTCGTCGATCAGGCGCACCCGGTTGGCACCGGCCAGCCGCTCCACCAGCAGGGCCACGCCGCAGAGGCCTGCCAGCAGCAGCAGATCCCAGCGCATGCGCAGCGCCAGTTGGCCTGCCACCCGCAGGGCATTGCGGTGGGCCAGCTTCGGGGGCGGAGAGCTCATCGGTGGGCGGCGCGTGAACGCATCATCGATCGCGCCTCAGCAGCAACCAGGGCTCCAGCGCCGAGCGGCCATCCAGGTCGCTCTGCTGGCGCAGCAGGGCCAGCGTGAGCCCTCGCTGGGCTGCCCGCTGCAGGCTGAGGCTCAGCACCTGATCGCTGCTCCAGGGAATGCCGCTGAACAGGGCGGCACCGCTGCGCTGAAAGCCTTGGCGTGTGATCCCGATCAGCCAGTAGCCGCCATCCGCAGCGGGACCCAACACCAGATCGTGCTGCTCCAACAGGGCAAAGGCCTGCTCCAGATCAGCGCTGTGCAGATCGGGCAGATCGCTGCCGATCAGCACCACCTGCTCGAACCCCTGGGCAAAGCCCTGCTGCAGCTGGCGATGCATGCGGCAGCCCAGGTTGCCGCCCCGTTGCAGAGCCCACCGCAGCGGAACGGCCAGCGAGCGCTGCAGCTGGTCGCCCCAGCGGCGCAGCGCCCGCGGCCCCAGGCCGGAGGCCGACAGCAGCAGCTCCGCGCCGCAGCGCTGGGCGGCAGCGGCCGCCGTGTGCAGTGTGTGCCAGCTGAGCCGCCGCTGCATGGCCGCTGCCAAACGGCTGGAGCCGCAGCTGGCCGCCAGGCGTTGCTTGCAACGGCCTGGAGCGGGCCAGCGCGCCAGCACCACCAGCTGGCCGCGCGCGATCGGCATCGGATCAGTTCTGGCGCGGCAGTTCCGCCGGCTTCACCTGCAGGTTGAGCTGCTGCTCCCCGCGCTGCACCTGCACGCTGAGCGGCTCACCTACCCGGCCCTGATCCACCGCCACCTGCACCTCCGATGGGTTGTCCACCTCGGTTTTGCCCACCCGTTCGATCAGGTCGCAGGAGCGCAGGCCGCCCCGCGCGGCGGGACTGCCCGGCATCACTTCCACCACCACCACACCATTGGTTTCCGGCAGGCGGCATTCGGCGTTGGTGGCATTCACCTCGCGGGCGAGCTGCGGGGTGAGCGATTGCAGGCGCACACCGATATATGGGTGAGAGGCGCGGCCGCTTTCGAGGATCTGGGCGGCGATCTGGCGGCCGAGATTGATCGGAATGGCGAAGCTCAGGCCGGCGCCGGGAGCCTGGCGGATAGCGGTGTTGATGCCGATCACCTGGCCGCGCTCGTTGATCAAGGGGCCGCCGCTGTTGCCTGGGTTCACGGCGGCATCGGTCTGCAGGTAGGGCACCCGCTGGCCTTCGCCCACGGCGTTGGTGCGCTGCACGGCACTGATGATGCCGGCGGTCACGGTGTTGTCGAGGCCGAGGGGGTTGCCGATGGCGATCGCCCATTCACCGGGGCGCACCTTGGCGGAATCGCCCAGCGGAGCCACCGGCAGGCCGGCCGCCGCCACCTTCACCACGGCCACATCCGTCACCGCATCGCTGCCCAGCACCTTGCCGCGGAAGCTGCGGCCATCCGGCAATGTCACCCCCACTTCGCTGGCCCCTTCCACCACGTGGGCATTGGTGAGGATCACCCCATCGGAGCGGGTGATGAAGCCTGATCCCTGGCCCTGTTGCTGCTGAATCGAGGGGCCGCCGCCGAACAGGCCGCCGAGGGGATTCACCACCCGCCGCACCGTGTCGATGCGCACCACCGCCGGGCCCACCTTGTCGACGGCGTTGACGATGAAGTTGTTGCCCGGCTGCAGCGCTGCACTGGGTGGCGCGTCGCTCACGCGGGTGGGGTCGCCGCCGCGCCGGCCCGGCAGCCCTCCGCTGCAGGCGCTGAGCAGGCCTGCCAGCAGGAGTGCGCTGAGCAGGGATGGGCGGCTTGTGAGGCGCATCATCGGCGACGGTCCCGTCTGGGAGCTGCCCCTATATTCGTGGCCCGGCGGGGTTCAGTGGCGGTGCAGCAAGGGGAAACGCTGTGGCGTCAGGTTCAGGAAGCGCTCCAGGGCAACCTTTCCAAACCCACCTTCGAAACCTGGATCCGGCCAGCTCGCTGCGCCGGCTTCAACGGCGCTGAGCTGCAGCTGATCGCGCCGAATGCCTTTGCCTGCGGCTGGCTGCGCAAGAACTACCTGGTCACGATTGCGGCTGTGGCGAGCGAGATCGCCGGGCGCACCATCAGCGTGCAGGTGGAGGCTGGCACTGATCCCGATCTGGCTCAGGGGCTCAACGGCAATGGCTTTCAGGCGGCTGTCGCCCCAGGTGAAGCCAGCCCGGTGGGGGAGTCGTCGCTGCCGCGAGCTGGTGCTTCTGCGGCTCAGCGGCTGCCCACCGGTGAGGCGCCGCGCAAGCTCGCTCCCGGCCTCAACCCCCGCTACGTGTTCAACCGTTTCGTGGTGGGGCCCAACAGCCGCATGGCCCATGCGGCGGCCCTGGCAGTGGCCGAGGCGCCGGGCCGCGAGTTCAATCCGCTGTTCATCTGCGGCGGTGTGGGCTTGGGCAAGACCCACCTGATGCAGGCGATCGGCCACTACCGGCTTGAGATCGACCCCGAGGCCCGCGTGGCCTACGTGAGCACCGAAACCTTCACCAACGATCTGATCCAGGCCATCCGTAAGGACGGCATGCAGAAATTCCGCGACCGCTACCGCGCCGCCGATCTGATCCTGGTGGACGACATTCAGTTCATCGAAGGCAAGGAATACACCCAGGAAGAGTTCTTCCATACCTTCAACGCGCTGCATGAAGCGGGGCGTCAGATCGTGATCGCCAGCGACCGGCCCCCCTCCCAGATTCCGAGGCTGCAGGAACGCCTGATCTCCCGCTTCTCGATGGGTCTGATCGCCGATATCCAGGCACCGGATCTGGAAACCCGCATGGCGATCCTGCACAAAAAAGCAGAACACGAGCGGGTGAACCTGCCGCGCGATCTGATCCAGTACCTGGCGGGCCGCTTCACCTCCAACATCCGTGAACTGGAGGGTGCGCTGACACGGGCCGTGGCCTTTGCCTCGATCACCGGCCTGCCGATGACGGTGGAATCGGTGGCGCCGATGCTTGATCCCGCCGGTGTGGAGGTGGAGGTGACCCCGGCCCAGGTGCTCAGCAAGGTGGCGGAGGTGTTTGGCGTGAGCGTGGAGGAGATGAAGAGCCCCAGCCGTAAGCGCGCCGTGAGTCAGGCCCGCCAGGTGGGCATGTATCTGATGCGCCAGGGCACCAATCTTTCGCTGCCCCGCATCGGCGATGAATTCGGCGGCAAGGATCACTCCACCGTGATGTATGCCGTGGAGCAGATCGATAAGAAGCTCAATGCCGATCCGCAGCTGGGGCGGCAGGTGCAGCAGGTGCGCGATCTGCTGCAGATCGATTCACGCCGCCGCACCAAATGAGCGTCAGCCGGTGATCGGTTCGCTGGGATCGAGCCCTTCCACCTGGCCGGAGAACACACGGCTGGCGGTGATGTCGTCGGCTTCGATCGTCATCAGATCCAGCTTGGTGAGGCCGCTGCTGTTCATGCGGTTGAACAGGCGGTTGGCCTGGCGCATGCGGGCGCGATCGATGGCGTTGCGGATCGAGCGGGCGTTGGCGAAGAAGGGCAGCTGCATCCGCCGCTGGATGTAGTCGGCGAAGGCGGCCAGGGCCTCCTCGCTGAAGCGGTAGTTCTCCTCCGCCAAGATCAGGCGCGCGATCGACAGCAGCTCTTCAGCGCTGTAATCGGGGAAATCAATGTGGTTGGCCACCCGCGAGGAGAGGCCTGGATTGCTCTGATAGAACACATCCATCCGCTCCTTGTAACCGGCGAAGATCACTACGAGATCGTCGCGGTTGTTCTCCATCACCTGCAGCAGGATCTCAATCGCTTCGGCGCCGTAATCGCGCTCGTTTTCCGGGCGATAGAGGTAGTAGGCCTCATCGATGAACAGCACCCCGCCCATCGCCTTCTTGAGCATTTCCCGGGTTTTGGGAGCGGTGTGGCCGATGTATTGCCCCACCAGATCGTCGCGGGTGGCGGTCACCACATGGCCTTTGCGCACGTAGCCGAGGCGATGCAGGATCTGCGACATCCGTGCTGCCACGGTGGTTTTGCCGGTGCCGGGCCGCCCGGTGAACGACATGTGCAGGCTGGGCGCCGTGGTGGAGAGCCCCACCTGTTTGCGGGCCCGATCCACCACCAACAGCGCGGCGATCTCACGGATGCGCGTTTTCACCGGCCGCAGACCGATCAACTCCTGATCGAGTTGCTCGAGCACATCCTGCACCTGGGCCCCTTCATAGGCGGCCTGGAGGTTCACAGGGGTGTCGTCGGGAGCGGAGCCGGTGGGCTGTTGCTCAGACGAGGCCATCGATCGCGGCGGCGAAGGCGTGGTCAGCCTCGCCGATCGCCGCTGCTTCTCCCTCAGCCCGCAGGGTGATGTTCACGTATGTACGCCCGAAGCTGATGTCGGGATAGCGGCCTTGCGCCTCACAGAAGTCGTTGAGGCGATCGAGGAAGGCGCGATTGCTGGCGTAATCCTCGAATTCAACGCGGCGCTCCAGCCACTCCACGCGATCAGGCTTGGGCCGGGGGTTCCACTGGTGATCCATGGTGCTGAACTTAGGTGGGCAGGGGCCTCAGGCCGCCAGGCAATCCGTGCGGGCGATGCCGAGCCGCTGGGCCCAGGCTTCTGCGTAGGCGCCGTTGGCGGCCTGGGCGCTCGCATCGCTGCTGGAAAGGGGGTGCGGCATGGTGCCGTTGATGGCGGCGTTGGTGACGCAGAACATCGACTTCTGGAAGCTCATGCAGATCTTCACGCGCACATCGCCCTCACCCCTGGTGCGCTCCAAATACCACTGGTGCAGCTTCTCCGGTAGATGGCGGTACATGTCCTGCATCAGAAGGCTGGGGGGGATGCCGGCACCCATGCTCGGCAGCGGATCGGCGTAGAGCGCGCCGTAGGTGAACTGGGCCTGATCGGGGGAGATCTGCTGGGCCTGGGCGTTGAAGCTCACGGTGCCCAGGAACGGCATGCCCCGCAGGAACACCGCCTCCACATAGGGCACAGCCACATCCACCAGGAAGGTGAGGCCCGCCTCCGGCGGCAGCACCCAGAAGCGCTCGCCGTGGATGTCCACGCTGTATTCGATTGGATTGGCCGCGGCGGCCACCAGGCCGTCTTTGATGAAGTCCACCACCTGGGGAATGCTGCGCACGCGGCCATCGCGCTCGGCGGCGGCCAGATCGAGGAACAGATCGCTCATCACGCGCCAGAACTGGCCAAGGGCGTGGGTGGTGGCAGCTGAACGGATCAGCTCCGGCAGGAAGCCGGGGAAGAGGGGGTTGAGCAGCGCCAGCAGTGGATCGCGGCGCCGCTTGGCGGCGATGATCCGGCGGCAGTTCTCGGTGAACTCCGGCGAATCCAGATAGGCATCCATGCCGCCGGTGGCATGCCAGAACATCGCCTTCTGGCAGTACTCGGCGTATTCGAAATTGATGCGGTCGTGGTTGAGATGGCGCCAGATCTTCGCCGGGTTGAGATCGCCGTCGAGGAACTTGAAGATCGGGAACGGATTAAGGAACTGCTCTTCTGCTTGGTAGATCAGGTTGATGCTGTAGGCATCAAGCACCTCGCCGTAGCTCTCGAGCACGCCCACCACTTCCAGCACGTGATCGGGCGTGTCGGCCAGCAGGGTTTCGCCGGAAAGCAGCCGGCGCTTCACTTCCGCCTGATCAATGGCGAGATTGGAGCGAACCAGATCCTGGGAAACAACTGGCATCTCAGCCCACTCCTGCCGAGAGGTTGGCCAGGGCCGTGCTGGCCACTTCGCTCAGATTGCCCAGGCTGCTGGGCACCAGGCCGATGAACACGATGCTGGCAGCCAGGGCCAGGGCTGGAATCGTTTCGCGGGGAGCCACGGAGTTCAGCTGCACATCCAAGCGGGCATCGGAGGAGGCATCACCACTGGGTGGTGTGATCGCCAGCCGGCCGAAGAAGGCGCGGTTCACCAGCAGCAGGAAATACACCGCCGTGAGGCCTGAGCCCACCATCGAAAGCAGCGTGGCCAGAGGGAAGGCGGTGATGCTGCCGCGGAACACCAGAAACTCGGAGATGAACCCGGCCATGCCCGGGAGCCCGGCGCTGGCCATCACGGCCACGATCATCAGTGAACCGGTGAGGGGAAGGCCCCGCTCCGGGTTGAGCAAGCCCCGCAACACCTCAAGATCGCGGGTGCCGGTTTTGCGATACACGATGCCGACAAGCAGGAACAGCAGGGCAGAGATCAGGCCATGGCTCACCATTTGGAACACCGCACCCAGCAGGCTCACCGGCGTGTTGGCGGCGGCAGCTAGCAGCACATAGCCCATGTGACCCACGGAGCTGTAGGCCACCATCCGCTTCATATCGGTTTGGGCGATGGCGGCGAGGGAGCCGTACAGCACCGACACCGCAGCCCAGATCGCCAGGGCGGGCGCCAAGCGCGCCCAGGCCTCGGGGAACAGCTGCAGGCCAAAGCGCAGCAGGCCATAGGTGCCGAGCTTGAGCAGCACACCGGCCAGCAGCACCGACACCGGCGTGGAGGCCTGGGTGTGGGCATCGGGCAGCCAGTTGTGCAGCGGCACCAGCGGGATCTTGATGCCGAAGCCGATCAGAATCGCCCCCAGCAGCCAGAGTTGCCCGCCCATGGCGAGGCGCTCGCTGAGCACGGGCGTGAGGCTGAAATCCACCGTGCCGGTGAGCAACGCCAACCCCAGGAAGGCACCCAGGATCAGCATCCCGGAGACGGCGGTGAAGATCAGAAATTTGGTGGCGGCATAGGCGCGGTTCACGCCGCCCCACACCGAGATCAACAGCCAGAGCGGGATCAGCTCCAGCTCATAGAAGAGGAAGAACAGCAGCAGGTTGTCGGCCAGGAAGGCGCCATTCACAGCCCCGCTGATCAGCAGCAGCATCGCGAAGTAGAGCCGCGGGCGCTTGCTGATGTCGCGGGTGATCACCGCCGACACCAAGGTGAGCGCGCCGTTGATCAACACCAGCGGCAGGGAGAGGCCGTCGACCCCCAGGGCGTAATCGAGGCCGATGCCGGGCACCCAACTGTGGTGTTCCTGCAGCTGCAGCCCCGGCGCCATGGGATCGAACTGGGCAGCGGTGACCAGGCTCAGGATCAACTGCGCCACCAGCATCACGATCGTGATCTGGCGCAGCCGCCCCGGTGTTGGGCTACCCGGCCACACCAAGAGAGCCAGGCAGCCCAGGAAGGGAATCAGCAGGAGAGAGGAGAGCAGCATGGCGTTAGATCGCTCCCCTCACCGCTTGCAGGGCCGTGATGCACAGCACCACGGCCACCAGCACCGTGAGCAGATAGCTCTGCAGCTGCCCGCTCACGGTGAGCTTGAGGCCGTTGGCGCTGGCCATCGACAGCCGGCCGATGCCATCCACGCCGCCTTTGATCACCTGAATGTCGAACCAGCGAGTGAGGCGCGCCACCGAGGCCACCAGATTCACGATCGTGCGGCGGTAGATCTCAGGCGTATAGAAGTCGTAGGCGAGCAGGTCTTGCACCACGCGCACCACGGGCTGGCGTGAGCGCGACCAGAAGGCATCCAGCGGTGTGAGCGAACCGAGCAGAACGCCCACCAGGCCGCTGCCCACCACGGCCGCGGCAACCGGCAGGGAAAACGCGCCAATCCCCGGCACTGGATCAATGCGTTGCATGATCGCTGGCAGCAGCAGCACGATCACTGTGAGGCTCACCATCGGCAGGGCCATCAGCCAGTTGGCCTCAGGCGTGCGCTTGGTTTTGGGCAGTGCAGGCCCCAGGAACACCGAACGAAACACCCGGGCCACATTGGCGGCAGCCAGGAGGTTGGTGATCAAGAAGATGGCGGCAAATAGCGGCGCCAGCTGCCGCAGATTTTCCACCAGTAGGCCGTAGCACCAGAAGCCGCCCAAGGGCAGTACACCCACTACACCAGCGCTGCCCACAACGAAAGCCGTGGCAGTGGCGGGCATGCGGGTGCCAATGCCGCCCAGCTCGGTGAGGTCTTGGCAATTGGTGGTGGCAATCACGCTGCCCACACTCATGAACTGCAGGGCCCGCGCCAGACCGTGGGCGAACAGCAGCAGCAGGGCCAGGCCTGGTTGTTGCAGGGCGATCGCGATGAACACCAGCCCCAGATACGAGGTGGTGGAGTAGCTGAAGGCCCGCTTCAGATCCACCTGGGCGATGGCCACCAAGCCACCACCAATGGCACTGATGCTGCCCACCACCAGCAGTACATCGGTGGCCACCGGCGAGAGAGCCACCACCGGCATCAGCTTCATCAGCACGATCGCGCCGCAGGTCACCACTACGGAGTTACGCAGGATCGAGGCTGGATTGGGACCCTCCATGGCTTCATCGAGCCAGAGGTGCATCGGAAACTGGGCGCACTTACCCATCGGGCCCGCAATCAGGCCAAGCCCCAGCAGGGTTCCAGCCAAGGGGGTGATCAGGTTTTGCTCGCGGGCCTGGGCTGCCCAGACATAGAGGTCGGCGAATTCCATCGAGCCGGCCCAGGCCGACACGGCCACCACACCCATCAGCAGCAGCACATCCCCAACGCGCTTGGTGAGGAAGGCATCGCGTGCGGCGGTCACCACCAGCGGCTGGGCGTACCAGAACCCCACCAGCAAATAGGTGGAGAGGGTGAGCATTTCCAGCAGGAAATAGCTCATAAACAAATTGCTGCTCAGCACCACGCCGCTCATGGCGCCTTCAAAAAAGCCAACCAGGGCGTAGAAGCGCGCCAGCGACCACTCCTTATCGAGATAGCCGAGGGCAAACACCTGGCACACCAGGCTCATGGTGGTCACCAACTCCAGCGCCGCCAGGTTGGTGAGCGAAAGATCAAAGCCGATCCGCAGGTTCAGATCGGCCGCTTGAAACCAGGGAAAGTCGAGGTGCTGCGGGCCGAGGGTCACCACTTCTGAGATGGCCAGGCTGCCGTGCAGCACCGCCAGCAGGGTCACCAGCAGGTTGAGATACGCCGCAGGCCGAGGCCCGTTGCGTTTGATCCAGCCGGTGGCCCACGGCAGCGACAGGAGCATGCCGCTGAAGCCGTAGAGCGGCACCAGCCAGATCAGTTGCAGCGGAAGCGGGAGAGCGTCGCTCAAAAAGCGGGGACCTGTGGGGGGCGGACTCTAAACAGGGTTCAGAAGCTGGCCCGGGCGCGGGGATCGCGGCGGGCGGCAGCGCTGGCGCCGTAGCGGGCGTAGCCGCGGCGGCGGCGACCGCCGAGCTGTTGCAGCCAGGCTTCCAGATCGCTGCTGTGATGTTGTTCGTCCTCCAGCAGAGCCTGGAAGAAGGCACCGTTGGCGTCGTCGTTGATCACCCGGCAGAAGCGCGTGGCTTCGTCGTAGTGATCCACGAGCTGCTGTTCAAGATCCGCGTTCTGCTCCAGCAGCCCCACGAGGTCGGGGGCGTGGGTCACCGGCTGCAGCTGGGAGGCAGCCGGTGCCACCCCCAGTTGCAGCATGTGCTGCACGATCCGTTCGGCGTGCTGCATCTCCTCCACCGTTTCCTCGCGGAAGCGTTCGGCGGAAGCCTCATCACCCCAGAGCCCCACGAGGGAGGCCTGGGTCATGTACTGCTGCACGGCAGTGAGCTCAAGGCTCAGGGCGCGGCCCAGATAGCCCAGGACGCGCGGATGAACGGCGTCCATGCTCATCAGGCGCGACGGTTGTTGGAGCTGGCCAGAGCGGGCTCCACTTCGCTGTGGGGGCGGGCAATGATGTGGGCTGCCACCAGGCCGTCGCCCACGCGCTCACAGGCATCGGCACCAGCGCGCACGGCAGCGTTCACGGCACCGGTTTCACCGCGCACCATCACGGTCACGTAGCCGCCACCCACGAACTCACGGGCGATCAGGCTCACTTCGGCGGCCTTGGTCATGGCGTCAGCAGCCTCGATGGCCGGCACCAGACCGCGGGTTTCAATCATGCCGAGGGCGATGCCCTGAACGGAAGAGGCCATGGGAGAGAGGCTGCTGGAGGAAGACGAACGGTTGTTGCCACCACCGCCGGAGCTGGAGGCAGAACCACCACCACCACGGCGGGTGGTGGCGGCGGGCTTGCTGGCGGCCGTCCTCGCGGGGGTCGAGGAGCGGGTGGTGGTGGCGGCTTTGCTGCTGGCTACCGCGGTGGTGGCCACGGTTTGGGCGGTGACGGTGACCGCCGGGCTGGCGGCTGCCGCGGGTTGGGCGGCGGGAGCAGGCGTGGAGGCCGGTGCCGCCGGGATGGCCGTCACCGGCGTGGTCGTGCTGGCAGCGGGTTTGGCAGCTGCCGGCTTACCGGAGGCCGAGGTGGAGGTGGCTCGGGATCTGGGAGTGGCCATGGCGGTGATGGGCGGTGCCCGTGAACGGTCGCGGTGAAACGGGATGGGCCCGTGCGGTTCGAAGAACAGCAGCGGGAGGAACGGGGAGGTTCCTTAGCCGTCGGGCGACCAGTGATCGATGATTCCGCCGATCGTCAGATCGGTGAACAGGTCGGCATTGCCGGTGGCGTGCCGTGCGGCAGAGCCGCTGGCGGTGAACACCCAGTTGCCTGGAGAAGCGCCAACCGGATCGCAGGCAACGCTGAGCTTGCCCTTGGGGGTACGCAGGATGCGCAGGTTTTGGTGGGCGAAGCCCTCCACACGGTTGGTGCAGACCAGCGATCCCATCACCTGCATGATTTCCATTACTTCGCGCCTCCGCTGCCGCTCGGAGCACCGGGATTGGCGGGCTTGCCGGCCGCCATCTCCTTGGCGGCATCGGGATCCCAGTGGTCGATGATCCCCACGATCGTGAGATCGCTGGGATACGACTTGCTGCCGGCGGCTTCACGGGCAGCGGAACTGCCCACGCAGATCACCCAGTCGCCAGGAATGGCGCCCACGGCATCCACAGCCACCTTCTGGGTGCTGCCATCGAGCACCACCTGCAGGTGCTTGTGCTGGAAATCGGCGATGCGGTTGGTGGACACCAACGGCTTCACCACCTTGCAGATCAACATCTCAGTGCCCCCCTCCGGTGTTGAACGTGATTGAGGAACTTACGGTTTCGGCCGGCACATGCCGGTCGCGGTCCCGCACGGTGAGCAGGGTGTGCAGCAGACCCTGCGCGCAGAGGTCGCTGTAGCGCGCCTCGATGGCGCTCTTCACCCGCTCGCAGTGGGTGACGGCCCGCTCGCGGGCACCGGGAACGGCACCGTGGTAGTCGAAGCGGAGCACCACCGGAATCGGCAACCCGCGCGACACATTCAGACCTTTGAAGATCTTCACGCCCACATCGAGATCCGGAGCACCTTCTTCCACCGTGTCCATGTAGGCGAAATAGGTGAGGTTGCGCAGGTGCACTTCCTTGAAGCCGATACCCACGCCGATGAAGCGTTCGGCATGGCCGAAATCGCTGTAGCTGCCGCCGTGGTATTGGCGCACGTAGTCGATCTGAGAGATGTTGTGCTCGATGAGGCGAGCGATCAGCTGCACCATGCCGGCATCCGGGGTGGCGGCAGCGGCGGCTTCCACCAGCTCCACGATCCGCCCGCGGGCCTGATCAGCGGTGAGGTTGCGGGTGGCGTCGTACACCGTGTGGGCATCGAGCCACTGCTCGAGGTTGGTGCTGCCATCACGGCCGGGAACGTGCACCCGGATCGCGTCGGTGTCCGTGTCCATCCCCACCAACAGCAGATCCACCGAGGCACCACAGCAGAAGCTGTTTTCAACCGCTTGCTGGAAATCCTTGAGCCGTTGCAGGCCTTGGGCTGCTGCGGCCTTGTCGTCGCTGCCGTGGGCGGCGCAGCCCTCGTGGCAGGGGTCTTTGGAGCTGAAGTGATACACCACCACCTTGAGGTAGCGGGTGTCGTCGTCGGCGGGGTTAGGCAGGCCCTCGCGGTAGCGGCGGTGCTCGGTTTTCACCCAGCGATCCACCGTGTTCTCCACATCGAACATGGCGCCGGCATGGGAGCGGCGACGCACGGAGCTGAAGGGCAGCCGCAGCGCATAGGCGATGGCATGGGCCAGGCGGCCATCGGCGCAGGGGGTGATGTCGAGGAGATGGAACCCGCACTCAAGCAGGAAGCTGTCGAACGCTTCAGCATCCGCGCTGCCGGATTGGGCCGCTAGCGGATCGTCGTTGAAGAAGGAGAGGCTGGTTTGCTCGTAGGCCTCGAACACGCACCACGCGAAGAGGGTGCGCATGTCCAGCTGGCTGGTCCACGCGGTTTCGAGCACCGGTTGCGGCAGCTCGTGGCCCAGTTCTGCCAGGGCCAGGCGTTGAGCTTGGGCGATGAAATCCGGTTCGTGCTGCAGAGCGGAGATGCGCTTGAGCACCGGCACCACCCGATCGAAGGCCCCGAGGGTGCGCTCTTCGTAGGCGCGCAGGGCTGCGTTGGTTTGGCCGTTGCTCAGCGGATGCAAACCGCCGCCCAACGAGCGCGGGGTGGAGTGAGAGCTAGCTGGCTTGATCACCACCTGTGTGGCCACAGGCCGGACCCGGCGCGCTGAGCTGCGCACGGGCTGAACGGCGTTGGCGGATTCCGCAGCCCTGCGGCTGCTGCGGGAGTTACCCACGCGGGCCGCGTTGGCCAGCTCGCGCTGGCGCAGCACCTTGCTCAGAGCTGAGGTGGGGTTCAGCTCGGCCAGCGGCTGATCCGCTGCTTCTGCACCCCCGTTGCTGCCGAAGCGGCGTCGGGGAGCCGTTGGGCTCAGGGCCCGCTCGTTAGTGGCGGTTCTCCGACGCATCTGCTCTTACCCCTCAGCCGCGGGCGCCGCCAGACACCGTGATCAGAGAACCCTGATCGGTGCTGCCGCTGGAGCCGGTGATCTTGTTGTTGGGTGGAGGAACTTCCTGGTTGCGCTTGTTCTGTTGACCAGGCATGGCGCTCATCGGACCAACGCGGGTGGGGTTGCGGCGGCGTGCCGAGCTGCCTTCGGTGCCGGTCACGCGCTCACCACGATCCCAGTCGTCGCCGGTGACCTTGGTGCCCGAACCCTCGCCGGTGACCCGGGAGGTGGGGCGCTGATCCTCGTCCATGCTCACCGGAGCGGCTGCTGCTGCGGCCAGGCGCTGGCTGGCGCGGCGGTCGAAGCGGAACTGCTCGGTTCCGGTGACCTTGCCACCGGCCATATCAAAAGGGCCGGTGATTCTCCCGCCTTGCTCGTAGGTGCTGCCGGTGACGGCACCGGTGCGCTCTCGCTCCACTTGGGCTGCGCGGGCGGGGGATTGCACGCTGAACTGCTGCCAGGCGGCCTGGTTCAGGGGCTGGGGGAAGTCGGCATCGTTGCGGGGTGAGGTGCCACAGGCGGCGGCCTGTTGGTCTGCGCCCACGTAAGGGGTGCCGGTCACGTCTTCACAAGCGCCGCGCTCGGCGCCGGTCATCACACCGCCGATGCCGGGCTGGATGCCGGTCATGCGGTTGGCGTTGCGAACGGCGGTGCGCTCGCGGGTGGCGCGCACGGCCTGGGCGTTGCAGAAATCGCCGGCCTGCTCGAGACCTGCGTAGGGGGTGCCTGTCACCACCTTGCAGGTGCCGGGCTCATCGCCGGTCACGTTGGTGGAACGGCCGGTGCGGGTGCCGCTCACCACCTGATTGCGGTTGGTGACGCTGAAGCCCACCTTGGGTGCTTCAGGGGCAGGACGGCTGCCACAGAACCCTTCAAATTGCTGGCTGCCGATGTACTCGTCGCCGGTCACGTTGCGGCAGCTGCCGGGCTCATCACCGGTTACGCGCTCGCTGCGGCCCACGGCGGTGCCGGTGATGCCGGTGCCGCGCAGGGTGTTGAAGGTGTTCACCTTGGTGGGTGCACGACCGGGAGCAGGAGCTTCAGCGCCAAGGTATTGATCGCCGGTGAGCTGACGGCCGGAGCCGGGCTCATCACCGGTCACCTTCTCGCTGCGGCCCACCAGCACACCGCTCACGGCCTGGCCGCCAAGGGTCTGGCTGCGGCCCACTTTGCGCACCGAGGGTGTCGTGGTGCCGCAGTAGGCGGCCGACTGATTGGCCGAGATGTATTCGGTGCCAGTCACGGTCTTGCAGGTGCCGGGCTCATCGCCGGTCACCTTTTCGCTGCGACCCACTTCGTTGCCGGTGACGCGGTTGCCGTGGCTGGTGTTGGTCACACGCACCTTGGCGGGTTGGATCGGTGCTGCCGGCTGGGTGCCACAGAAGGTCTGGAACACCTCGGCGCCGAGGTATTCAGTGCCGGTGATGGTGCGGCAGGTGGCGGATTCGTTGCCGGTGGTCTTGACCGAGCGGTTGGCCTGGGTGCCGGTGATGGTTTGGCCGGCGAGGGTTTCGCTTACGCCCACCTTCCAAGAGGCATCGGCAGCGGCGACTTGCTTGGAGCCGTGGCGGTTCGGGCCGCTGGGGCGAGTGCCGCTGTTGCGGGCAGTGCCGGCGGAACCGGTCTTGCTCTTCAGTTCGCGCACTTTTTGGGCGAGCTCACGGGCGCTCAGATCGGGATTGATCTGGCGAGCTACGGCAGCCGGACCGGTTTTGTTGGTGCTGCTGGCTGATTTTCCGCGCTTGGAGAGAGCCTCACGGCGGGCCAACACCAGCGCACGGCTGGGGTTGTGCTGGGCAGACGCCTTGCGGGCTGCAGGGCGGTTGCTGCTGTTGTTAGCGCCAGATGAGGCGCGGCTGCTCAGCGACAGGCTGGCGGCTTCGCCGCGCGAGCTGGTTTCGGGAGCATGCTCCTGGCACTTGCACTTGTGCTCGGGTGCTGCCGGGGCGGAAGACGCAACCTTGGGAGCGTCTTTTGCGAGATCGGTGCGGGTGCGATCTTTCGAGTGAGAAGCGCGTTTGCCGTTGCGGCTGAGGGCTTCGCGGCGGGCCAGCACCAGATCACGGCTGGGGTTGCTCACTCGCTTGGGGGCGCTGCTGCTGCGCGCTGCGGCAGCACTGGGGGTACCCAGGCTGCGAGCCGGGGTGGGGGCGGGTGTCGCTACGGAGGTAGCAACGGGTGCCGGGGGAGCGGTTTGAGTGCGGCTGGGGCGTGCATCGGCTGCGGTTCGCACGCGTCCACCGCTCGCGTTCATGCGGCTGGCGGCCTTTTTGCCTCCATCGGTGAGGGCCTTACGGCGCTCCAGGGCTGCTTCGCGACTCGATTTAGTGGCCATGTCCGCCCGGCGTATGGAATGACTGGGGTTGCGGCACTCCTGCCCTGTGGATGCACAGGCCTGCAGGGAGTTGCACAAAAGAATCCGATCGTTGTGTCAACGATCAGTTCGAAAAAAAGGCGTGGTCCCGGATGAACCGGGACCAACGTTGTTAGGCGCTGAATGAATCAGCGACCTTCGAACACCACGAAGCAAGCGCCTTGGCTTTGGGTGTAGGCGTCGTAGCCCACGAGGCGCACGTGGTGGTCGGGGTAAGCGCGGTGGCAAGCTTCGAGCTCGTTCACGATCACGCTCAGATCCTTCTCACCGAAGAAGGGCAGCTTCCAGTAGGACCAATAGGTGGCCATGGAACGGCTGGGGTGCACGTGCTCAACGAGCGGGCTCCAACCCTGGGCAATGATGTACGCGATCTGGTCGTAGATCTCGTCCTGGGTCATCGGCGGGAGGAAGCCGAAGGTCTCCAGGGTGGCGACTGTTTGGTAGTCACCCACGGTGCTCTTGAAAGGCATGGGGTTCCTTGAGATGGATGGAATGAATGCTTGGGAGGGAAGCAACCCGAAGTTGTTTCCCAAATCCCGTTAGCGAGAGGCTCAGTTGACGTCGAGCTTGTCGACGGTGTCGAACTCGAACTTGATTTCCTTCCAGGTCTCGAGAGCGATGGCCAGCTCGGGGCTGTGCTTCGCGGCTTCCATGAGGATGTCGCGGCCTTCGCGCTCGATTTCGCGACCGGCGTTGCGGGCCTTCACGCAGGCTTCAAGAGCCACGCGGTTAGCAGCAGCACCAGCAGCGGAACCCCAGGGGTGACCGTGGGTACCACCACCGAACTGGAGCACGGAATCGTCGCCGAAGATGCTCACCAGTGCGGGCATGTGCCACACGTGGATACCGCCGGAGGCCACGGCGAACACGCCGCCCATCGAGCCCCAATCCTGGTCGAAGAAGTTACCGCGGCTGCGATCTTCGGGAACGAAGGATTCACGCAGCTGGTCGATGTAGCCCAGGGTGGACTGACGATCACCTTCCAGCTTGCCCACCACGGTACCGGTGTGGAGCTGGTCACCACCGGAGAGACGCAGGCACTTGGCCAGCACACGGAAGTGAATACCGTGCTTGGGGTGACGGTCGATCACCGCGTGCATGGCGCGGTGAATGTGCAGCAGCATGCCGTTCTTGCGGCACCACTTAGCAAGACCGGTGTTGGCGGTGAAGCCACCGGTGATGTAGTCGTGCATGATGATGGGCTGGCCCAGTTCCTTAGCGAACTCGGCGCGCTCATACATCTCCTCGGGGGTCGCTGCCGTGCAGTTGAGGTAGTGCCCTTTCTTCTCGCCGGTTTCCTGTTCGGCGAGCTTCACAGCTTCAGCAACGAACTCGAAACGGTTCTGCCAGCGCTGGAAGGGCTGCGAGTTGATGTTCTCGTCGTCCTTGGTGAAGTCGAGACCGCCGCGGAGGCACTCGTACACCACACGGCCGTAGTTCTTACCGCTCAGGCCGAGCTTCGGCTTGATGGTGCAACCCAGCAGGGGACGGCCGTACTTGTTCATCCGGTCGCGCTCGACCTGGATGCCGTTCGGCGGACCCATGCAGGTCTTGATGAACGCCAGGGGGAAGCGGATGTCTTCCAGACGCAGGTGACGCAGCGCCTTGAAGCCGAACACGTTGCCGACCAGTGAGGTCAGAACGTTGGTGATGGAGCCTTCCTCGAACAGATCGAGGGGATAGGCGATGAACGCATAGAAGGATTCCTTGTCGCCAGGAACGTCTTCGATGCGGTAGCAACGGCCCTTGTAGAAGTCGAGGTCGGTGAGGAGCTCGGACCACACAGTGGACCAGGTGCCGGTGGAGGATTCAGCAGCCACAGCAGCGGCCACTTCCTCGCGGGGAACGCCTTCCTGGCCGGTGCACTTAAAGCACGCGAGCAGGTCGGAATCGAGGGGAACGTAATCAGGAGTCCAATACGTGTCGCGGTACTCCTTAACCCCAGCGTCGTACTTCTTAGCCATGGAGGATCTCCGGGTGGGTCGAGGGAAATAAGTCAGAGGATGGAGCGGCCACTACGGGCGCTGCTCAGTCCTCAGTCCTTCGAACCAACGAAGCCGGCGCTGCTGTTCAGAGCAGGCTCCACTTCACGGTGGGGACGAGCAATGATGTGAGCGGCAACCAGGCCATCACCCACGCGCTCGCAGGCATCGGCGCCGGCGCGCACAGCAGCGTTGACAGCGCCGGTTTCGCCACGGACGAGCACGGTCACATAACCGCCGCCCACGAATTCACGGCCGATCAGGCGCACTTCGGCGGCCTTGGTCATGGCGTCAGCAGCTTCGATCGCGGGGACCAGACCCCGGGTCTCGATCATGCCGAGGGCGATGCCCATGGTTTCGTTTGCCATTACCTGCTCCTGGAGGAGGGGTGGAATGTTCGCCTGCAACCATGCTCGGCAGCAGAACCTCCCGTCAAGCCATTTGGGTTGTTGTCACGATCACCGTCTTCATTGCTACTGATAAGGGCGTCTGATCAGTGCATCACAAAACTTTGGAGATGCTTCTCGCCTGGCTGGCAGGTGTATGGCAAACCGTCGTTGTGCACACGGTTTTTCCGGTTCTCGCTCTCCCGCAACCGTGATCTGCCGAGAGGGGGCTTCAGAGAGGTTCCGCGTCGGAGACAAAGCCAATGCCCCCGTAGTACCCAAGGAGTGGCCGCAGGGAGCTGCGCAACGGTTCCAGCAATTCCGGCTCGCAGAACACGATCACATGGGCATTCGCCCCCAGGCCGCTGAATTCCATGTTTTCGGATACGGCTCCGCGTGGGCCCCGGCCCGTTACGTGGCGCATCACCGTGTATCCACTGCAGCCGGCCTGATCGATGGCCTGGAGCACCGGATCCAGTTCGCGTTCGCTCAGGATCAGATCCACCCGCTTCATGGCAGCAGCCGATTCACCAGGGCCATATAGAGAGGTATACCCACCACGATGTTGAAGGGGAAGGTGAGCCCCAAGGCTGTGGAGATGTAGAAGCTGGGGTTGGCCTCCGGCACGGTCATTCGCATCGCTGCAGGCACGGCGATGTAGGAGGCGCTGGCGCAGAGCACCACAAACAGCAGGGCATTGCCGGCCTCGAGCCCGAGGCCCCGCGCGATCAGGCTCCCCAGCACCGCGTTGAACAGGGGCATACCCAGGGAGAAGCCGATCAGAAAGGCGCCGGCCTGGCGCAGATCCCGCAGCCGCTGCGCGGCCACGATGCCCATATCCAGGAGAAAGAAGCTCAGCGCGCCATAAAAGAGCTTGTCGGTGAAGGGCAGCATCTTTTCGGCCCCCACCGGGTTGTTGGCTGCCGTGAGCACGCCCACCAGCAGGCTTCCCACCAGCAGAAACACCGATCCGTTGAGTAGGGCTTCCTTCAGCACCGCTCCCCAGCGCATCCCCTGCCCCGCTTCTGCTCCGGAAGGAGCAGCCAGCTTCACCAGCAGCAGGCCCACGATGATTGCGGGCGATTCCATCAAGGCCAGCGCAGCCACCATGAAGCCGTCGTGGTGCAGGCCCAGGGTGTCGAGAAAGCTCTCCGCCGTGATGAAGGTCACGGCGCTGATGGAGCCGTAGGTGGCTGCGATTGCCGCGGCATTGAACCCATCGAGCTTCCAGCGCAGCAGCGCAAAGCTGTAGACGGGCACCAGCAGCGACATCAGAACCGCCGCGGTGATGGTGAGCAGCACGGGGCCCCCCACGCCCGAGTGCTGCAGCTCGAGCCCGCCTTTGAAGCCGATGGCCAGCAGCAGATAGAGGGAGAACAGCTTGGGCAGCGGCGCTGGAATCTCCAGGTCGGAGCCCAGCAGCACGGCCAGCACCCCCAGGAAAAAGAACAGAACCGGTGGGGTGAGCAGGTTCTGCAGGATCAGGCTCGTGTCCACCGCCGCGCTGCTGCAGAGCTTCACGCTAGGCGGCGGGTCAGCAACTGTTCGCGCACGCACACACGCTGGTGGCCCCCGGTTGTGGCAGGCAGAAACCCTTCTTACGGTTGAGGGGAGGCAGGAACCCCTGGAGTTTTTTCGGGGGGTGGAATGTTCAACCCGTCCCTGCCTCCCCCAATCCGCAGCGGCCTCGCCGGGTCACAATGGCCCCCACTTCCGGCTCCGGCCTTGATGCGCCCCTCTTCCACCCGGCCGTTGCTGGTGATTGCCAGTGGCAACGCCTACAAGGTGGCTGAGATCAGCGCGATGCTGGATGCCGTGGATCTGGAGGTGTGCCGGCAGCCCGAGGGCCTCGAGATCGAGGAAACCGGCAGCACCTATCTCGAGAACGCCCGGCTGAAAGCCACCGAGGTGGCCCGGATCACGGGGCAGTGGTCGTTGGCGGATGATTCCGGGCTGGAGGTGGATGCCCTGGGCGGCGCTCCTGGGCTCTATTCGGCCCGCTACGCCCCCACCGATCACGAGCGCATCCACCGGCTACTGCAGGAACTAGGCAGCACGCCGTATCGCAGCGCCAGTTTCAACAGCGCCATGGTGCTGGCTGATCCCAACGGCAACGTGGTGCTGGAGGCCCAAGGCATCTGCCGCGGCGAAATCCTCACCGCGCCTGAAGGCCATGGCGGCGGCTACGACCCGATCTTTTGGGTGCGTGAAGCCGGCATGACCTACGCCCAGATGGGCCAGCACCTCAAAGACAAGCTCGGCTCCCGCGGCAAGGCTGCCCGCGCCCTCGCCCCCGGGCTCAAGCAGCTGCTGGGCCTGGCTTGATCAGCGAGCGCGGCGGTTGATCTGCTCCACCGAGCGCATGGCGGCAGCGGCCGCTTCGTTCACATCGCCTTCCCAGCCGGCCAGGGTGAGGCGGCCGAAGGCACCCACAGCCTTTACGTCCACCACAGTGATGTTGCTGGCTTTTTCGGCTTCGTTGGCCGCCAGCAGCACATAACCCGCGGGCTCGGTTTCCAGGATGTACATGCTCATCCCGGCCTGAATCATTGAACCGCGGCGGTTCTGGCGGTTGATCAGCACCGCATGGTCGGGGGTGATGGCGCGGATCACCTCAGTCCAGGTGACGCTGCAGCGGCTGCGCTGCTCCACGCTGCTGCCAATCGCCTCGAGCACCACATCGCCGGAGTGGAGCACGTTGCTCTGATCGTGGTGATACAGCGCCAGCGAGCCGAAGGCCCGTTCCACGATCATCTGGCCCAGACGCACAGTGCTGGCCTTGAGGGCGATGTCTGTGACGCGGTGCACCGCCATGCCGGGCGATACCTCCAGCCACAGGCAGGCATCGCCGGGGATCGGCAGGAAGCCCTGGCTCACCGTTCCCATGTAGGCCGCCAGCTGCGGCTGCAGGGAATCGAGGAACACATAGGTGCGCAGCTCGATCGACTCGACAGCGCTGGCCTGGCTCACCAGGCGCGCCTCGCTGTCGGTGGTGATCACGCAGCTGGCGGCTGAGGGATGCAGCTCATCCAGGGGTGTGCCGCTGCCGCTGAAGCCCAGGTTGGTGCCGGTGATTTGCACACCAGAGGAGCGTCGCCTTGGGGTCCGCTGCGGCAAGGCGAAGGCTGCTCTCAAATGCGGCGCGATCTTACCGCCCTGAATCAACACCAACCCTGCTCACTTGCGCGCCGCGTTGCAGCCGGTACCGTCCGGCCATATCCGCAGAAGAGCCCGTGGCCGCTAAGCGTTCCGCCTCCGCCGCTTCCGCCAAGCCGATGCACGACGGCACTGATCTCAACGCCGAGCAGGCCCTGGCCCTGGTGGGGATGGGCCTGATGCAGAAGATGGCGGCCAGCGGCGAGCTGCCTTGGATGTGGAACGAGGCGGAGGATGGCGGCAACTGTGATGTGGCAGCCCTGCGCCAGCGTTTGGAGCTCACCCAGCTGGCTCTGAACACCGGTGCACCGCTGAGCACTGCGGAAATTACCTATCTGATGGGTGCCCGCCCCGGCAGCGCCGAGGTGGAGCGCGGCGGTTTGCGCGCCCGCCGGGTGAGCCGCAATGTGTGGAAGCTGAGTGAGGCCCGTGGCAGCGAGCGCCGCGGTGAGGTGGCTCAATTCAGCAGCTTCAACGACGGACGCCGCCGCTTTGCCTGAAGCCTTCAGGGCAGCTCGCCGCCTGTGCTGATCTCCCGGTCCCAGGCGGCGATCAGGTGCTCTTTGAGCAGGGTGGCTTGCCCTAGGGCCAGATCGAGCCCGCCCCACCAGTTCACCAGGGCCACCGGGATCGGCATGGCGTTGCAGTCGAGCTCAAACGACTGAATCGTGTCGTCGCCGTCGACAAGCACGGTGATCGAAAACTCCAGCAGGCCCTGCGGCCAGGGATGCAGCGTCACGGTGGTGACATCGCCCAGGGCAAAGCAGCCCACCTCGATCGTCCACCACGGGCCAACAGGCGCCTCTCGCGGATAGCGCTCGGGATGGTCGATCTTCGGCCAGCCCCGCAGCACCAATTGCTGAAGCAGCTCGTGAAGGGTGGCGCGCATCGGCCCTCCCTCCGCAGCGTTGGTTCCGTCATGGCACCGGCACCGGGTTGCCGGCAAGGGGCCAACTCCAGCGCACCGGTGCATCCTGGGTGCAGATCTCACCCATCCGTTGCTGTTCAACGTTGCCAGGCGGCTGCTGGGCAAACCCCTGCCCCGCAGCCAGTCGGATTCGGAAAAGCTGCCCAGCTACGAGGCGCTGCCGATCCTCAGCTCCGATGCGCTCTCTTCGGTGGCTTACGCCACGGAAGCGGCCCTCGGTGTGCTGATCCTGGCGGGCAGCAGCGCGCTGGAGCTCTCGCTGCCGATCACCGGCGCCATCGTGCTGCTGATCGGCATCGTGGTGCTCTCCTACCGGCAGACGATCGAGGCCTATCCGCAGGGGGGCGGCTCCTATGTGGTGGCCCGGGAGAACCTCGGCACCTGGCCCAGCCTGATTGCGGCAGCTTCGCTGCTGGTGGATTACACCCTCACCGCGGCGGTGAGCCTGATGGCCGGCACCCAGGCCCTCTCCTCGCTGCTGCCGGCTTTGCTGCCTTACGAAACGCCGATCGCCCTGGTGCTGCTGGTGCTGGTGGGCTGGGCCAACCTGCGCGGCGTGAAGGAGGCCGGCCGCGCCTTCGCTATTCCCACCTATGCCTTTGTGGTGATGGTGGTGCTGCTGGCGCTGTTCGGCCTGCAGAACCTGGTGTTCGCCCATGGCTTCACGCCAGATCCGCCGCCGATGGTGCGGGCGATGGAGCCCCTGGGGCTGTTTTTGATCCTGCGGGCCTTCAGTTCTGGCTGCTCGGCCATGACCGGCATCGAGGCGATCGCCAACGGCGTGAAGGTGTTCCGCGAGCCGGCGGCCAAGCGCGCCCAGCGCACGATGCTCGTGATGGGCGTGATGCTCAGCCTGATGTTCCTGGTGGTGAGCGGGCTGGGCTGGCTCTACGGCGTGGCTCCCGATCCCGATCGCACCGTGCTGGCCCAGATCGGCATCCGCGTGTTCGGTGATGGCAGCCCGCTGTTTTGGGCGCTGCAGATCAGCACCCTGTTGATCCTGGCCCTGGCGGCCAACACCGCCTTTGCCGGCTTCCCTCGCTTGGCGGCGATGCTGGCCCAAGACCGCTTCCTGCCGCGCCAGATGGCCTGGATCGGCGATCGGCTCGTGTTCCAGAACGGCATCGCCGTGCTGGTGGTGGCGGCGGCGCTGGTGATCCTGGTGTGCCGCGGCGACACCACCGTGGCGGTGAACCTCTACGCCCTGGGAGTGTTCAGCGCCTTCACCCTCTCCCAGGCGGGGATGGTGGTGCGCTGGTGGCGGCTGCGCGGCCAGGGCTGGCAGGGGCGCCTGCTGATGAATGCCCTCGGATCCCTCACCACCTTTGTGGTGCTGGTGGTGATCATCGTGAGCAAATTCGATGAGGGGGCCTGGACGGTGGTGATCGCCATCCCCCTATTGGTGTGGATGCTGGCTCGGATCCGCCACCGCTACGACAGCGTGTATCGGGCAATCAGCCTCAATCCCGGCGACGATCGCAGCCTGCGTTTGCCGCGGCGCCGTGATCCGGTGGGCAACACCAGCGTGGTGTGGGTGCCCTCGCTCAGTCGCCCCAGCCTGGAAGCGCTTCGCTATGCCGCCACCGTGTCGGATCGGGTGGTGGCGGTGTGGGTGTTGGCGGAGGGTGATGACCCGGCGCTGATCCGCCAGCAGTGGCAGCTCTGCGTGGGTGATCCCGAGCCCCAGGGCCTGGAGCTGGTGCTACTGGAGAGCCCGTTTGCCTCGTTGGTGGATCCCTTTGCGGAGTTTGTGGCCCAGGAAGAGCAGCGCCATCCCGGCTGCACCTTCACGATCGTGATGCCGATGGCCATTCCCCGCTACCGCTTCGATGGCCTGCTGCTCAATCAGCGGGGGCTGAACATGCGCCGCTCGCTCGATGCGCGCCGCAATCGCGTGTTCACCCTGGTGCGCTACTACCTGCCGGCCTGAACCAACCCCAAGGCCTGGCCGCAGCTGATCAGTAGCTCTTGCGGTTGTGATTAATAACGCCTTTGGGACACCGCACCCATCGGCACCGTGCCGCTCACTAACTTGCCGGGACCTTTTACGTCCCTCCAGTGTCCTGGCTTGGAACGGTCTGGCTGGTGCCCCTTTATCCCTTGCTGGGGGCGCTATTCAGCCTGCTGTGGTCACCCGGGTTGATCTCCCGTACGGGCCCGCGCCCCTCGGGTTACGTGAACCTGCTGATGGTGTCGATCGCCTTCGGCCACAGCCTCACCGCTCTGCTCACGCTGAGCAGCAACTCGGGGGCTGGTCAGGCAGCGATCTATGCCCCCCCGAGCTTTCACTGGACCTGGCTGCAAACCGCCGGCCTGAGCATCGGGTTTGACGGCCTGGTGACCGAACCCGGTCTGATCGCCATGACGGTGATCACAGGCCTCCACGTGCTGGTGCAGATCTTTTCGATCGGCTATCTGGAGATGGACTGGGGCTGGCCCCGCTTCTTCGGCGCCCTCAGCTTTTTCGAAGCCGGCCTGTGCGGCCTGGTGCTCACCGATTCGGTGTTCTTCAGCTACGTGCTGCTGGAGCTGCTCACGGTGGGCACCTACGTGATCGTGGGCACTTGGTACAACCAGTCGCTGGTGGTGACGGGGGCCCGCGATGCCTTCCTCACCACGCGCATCGGCGACCTGATCCTGCTGGCGGGCGTGATTGCCCTGTTGCCCCTCACCGGCACCTGGAATTTCCACGGCCTGCAGGGCTGGGCGGCTGATCTCACCAACAACGCTCAGCCGCTGCCGCCTGGCTTTCAGCTGATTCTGCTGGCGCTGATTGCCGGCCCGATGGGCAAGTGCGCCCAGATTCCGCTCCACCTTTGGCTCGATGAAGCCATGGAGAGCCCGCTGCCCTCCACGGTGCTGCGTAACTCCGTGGTGGTGATCGGCGGTGCCTGGGTGCTGCTGCGCCTGGAGCCGCTGATTGCCCTGAGCCCCCTGGTGCAGGGCGTGCTGGTGGTGGTGGGTGGCACTACGGCGCTGGTGGCTTCCCTGATTGCCCTGGGGCAGATCGATGTGAAGCGTGCCCTCAGCTTCCTGGTGAGCAGCTGGCTAGGGCTGCTGTTTGTCGCAGTGGGTTTGGGCGGCATCGGCGTGGCCGATCACCTGCTGCTGGTGTACCCGCTGCCGATGGCCTTGATGCTGATGTCGATCGGCACGATCGTGATCAGCAACGTCACCCAAGACCTCACGCAGCTGGGCGGGCTCTGGAGTCGCCGCCCGCTGATGGGCATTGCCTTCCTCGCCGGTGCCGCCGGCTTGATGGGGCTGCCGCCCTTCGGCGGTTTTGCTGCACTGCGGGAACTGCTGGAGCTGGCAGCCCATAGCCAACTGCCGCTGGTGCTCGGCGGCCTGGTGCTGATTACCAACACCTTGATCAGCGCGGCGCTCATGCGGGTGTTTGGCCTGATCTGGGGCGGCCGTCCCACACCGTTCACCGCTCGCTCACCCGAGGTGTTGTGGCTGATGGTGCTGCCCGTGATGGTGCTGCTGGGCCTGGTGCTGCATATCCCCCAGCTTCTGGTGCACCTGGGCGTTTACAAGCTCACTCCCGTGCCGGGTTGGGGGCCGATGGGCTGGCCGCTGGTGATCTCCACCCTCTTGGGTGCTGGCAGCTCCGCCTGGTTCTATTTGCGCCCCCATCCCTTGGCCGAGCTCCCTTCCGGCCTGGGCGGCTTGCAGCACTGGCTGGCGGAAGACATGCACACCGAGGCCTTCTATCACCGCACCGTGGTGGCGCTGGTGGTGGGTCTGGCGCGATTCAGCGCCTGGAGCGATCGCCAGCTGGTGGATGGCTTCTCCAGCGGCACTGGTGGCGTGGCGATGGAGGGAGCCCGCCGCCTCAGTTACACCACCAGCGGTCGCTCCCAGACCTATGCCCTCTCGCTCGTGCTTGGCGTGCTGCTGATGGCCGCCTGGCTCCTGTCCCGCTGACGTGAACGCCATGGACCTGTTGCTTCTGCTGTTGATCCCCCTGCTGGCAGGCCTGCTGCTGCCGCTGTTGCCCGCTGGCTCCCCCTGGGTGCGCCGGGGTGCCCTGGCCGCAGCCCTGCTGCAGCTGCTCGATGGCCTCTGGCTCTGGCAGCACCCGCCGGCTGCGATCTCGGCTGGCTGGTTGCCGCAGCTGGGCCTGCGGCTCGAGCTTGGGCTCGATGGGCTCACCATTCCGTTGGTGCTGCTGGCTGCCCTGCTCACCGCCATGGCCGTGATGGCGAGCCCGGTGGATCAAAGCCGCCCGCGCCTGTTTTTTGCCCTGATGCTGGCCACGAACGTGGGCCTGATCGGCGCCTTCCTGGCCCGTAATGCCCTGCTCTTCCTGCTGGCCTACGAGCTGATCTTGATCCCCACCACCTTGCTGGTGGCCACCTGGGGCGGTGAGCGCCGCGCCGGCGCGGCAATCCGTTTTCTCACCTACGGCGCTGTGTCGGGCGTTGCCCTCCTGGCAGCAGTGCTGGCCCTCGGCTGGCTGCAGCCCGGTGGCTTGAACTTCAGCTACGCCGCCCTAGCGGATCACAACCTCACGGCTGAGCAGCAGCGCTGGATCCTGGCGCTGGTGCTACTGGCCTTCGGCCTGAAGCTGCCGGTGGTGCCCCTGCATGGCTGGCAGCCGATCACCTACAGCCAGGCGCCTACGCCGGTGGCGATGTTGATGAGCGGTGTGGTGTCGAAACTTGGTGCTTATGGCCTGCTGCGCTTTGGCCTGGAGTTTCTGCCGGATGCCTGGGCGGCCTGGTCGCCCTGGCTGGCAGCGGTGGGAGCGATCAGCGCCATCTACGGCGCGCTGAATGCTGTTGTGCAGCTCGATATGCGCCGGCTGGTGGCCTACAGCTCTCTGGGCCACATGGGCATGCTGCTGCTGGCTTTGGCGGCGGCCACACCGCTGAGCCTGCAGGGCGTGATCGCCCAGATGCTGGCCCACGGTTTGATCATTGCGCTGCTGTTCTGCCTGGTGGGCCTGATCGAGCTGCGCACAGGCACCTGTGCCATCCCTGAGCTGTCGGGTCTGCTCAATCCCCAGCGGGGTCTGCCGTTCACCCTCGGCCTGATGCTGCTGGCGCTGCTGGCCGCGGCAGGTGTGCCTGGCCTTGCGGGCTTTGTGGCGGAACTGCTGGTGTTTGAAGGCAGCTGGGTGGCTTTCCCCTGGCCCACCTTGGTATGCCTGCTGGCTTCGGGCCTCACGGCCGTGTATGCCATCCGCCTGTTCAACCGCGTGGGCTTTGGCCGCCTCAATAACGACCGCGCCGATTGGGTGAGCACCAGCTGGGGTGAGCGCACCCCGGCTCTTGTGCTCACCGCTCTGGTGCTGGTGGCCGGCCTCTGGCCTTCCATGCTCACCGGCTTCAGTGAAACGGCCACTGCACCGTTGGCCCTGCGCTCCAGTGACGCCGTCACCGTGATCGCCATGGCTCCCGCCAACCTCAACTCCGCCCAGCTCCCCGCATGACTGCCACCGTCGCCTCGGAGCGCATCAAGGCTCCGTTGATTCCACCCTCCACCCACCGCTACGCCGATGTGATTCATCGGCTCGAGGCTGGTGGCTCGATGCTGCCGGACACCCCGGAGAACCTCAAACAGATCATCGGCATCTACAAGGCCTACGCCGTGCCGATGGACTTTTATTGGCGCGACCTGCTCTATATCGCTGAGCGGGTGTTCCTCAATCCGCTGCCGGCCTTCAAATACTTCATCTCCCAGGAGTATCTGGATCGCCCCAACAGCTATGCGGGCGATCAATCACAGCTGCGCATCTGGCGCGGCGGTGAGAAGGCGCATCCGGAACTGCTGGAGTTCATGGAGCGCGGCGAAGCCGGCCGCATGCCCAAGCTGCTCCACCACCTCTGGCACGACCGGGTGAACATGGAGTTCGCCGAGGCCTGCATGCAGGCCATGCTCTGGCACCAGGGCATGGGCGGCCGCTTCAACGACTACCTCGAGAGCGACGCCTACAAGGCCAACGCCGATCGAGCAATCAAGGCCTACTTCAAGGGCAATCCCCTGATGCTCGGGCTGTATGCGCTGTTCCCGGACATGTTCCTCGAGCAGGTGCGCCAGCTCAGCTATACCGCCAACCTCGGCCTCTTCTGGGAGGTGATGGCGCCGGTGTTCTTTGAGATGAGCGACATCTACGACGAGGGTGGCTTCAAGGGCGTGCCCGATGCGATGGATTTCCTCGTGAACGGCATCTTCGCCGTGGCTGGTCGCCCGATCTATCACCATGTTTATATCGGCGACGAGTGCTACGAAATCATCCCCAAGAGCGAGGGATTCAACTGGCTCTATGAGGCTGCTCTGCCCTATGTGGAGGCGGTGTTCTACCGCACCGCACCCTTCCGGGGCACCAAGAGCTACAACGCCCAGGCCGGCCAGGTGCCAGCGGATCAGGCGGATTTCCACTACGGGATCCTCTACGCCGATGTGTTCCCTGTGGGTTCAGCCGGCATTCCTCCCACCCTGCTGATGCAGGACATGCTGCATTTCCTGCCTCCTTATCTCAAGGAGATCTATCGGGAGCACAAACGCGGCGAGGAAGATGAGCTAGTGCAGCTGGGGATCACCTTCCAGCGCTCGATGTACAACGTCACCTCAGCGGTGATTCAGGCACTGCGCTGCGCGCTGCTGTATCCGCTGGATGACACCAACCCCGAGCACCTGATGGCGAACCGGCGCTTCTTCGAAGCGCAGATGGATCGCTTCCTGCGGCCGGAGGCCCGCCTCGCCGATATTCAATCCCAGGACTACCGCTGATGGCTTCGATTCTCGAAACCGCCGCCTCCGTGGGGGTGTTCAACACCCTGCTGGCTGCCGTGGATGCCGCCGGTCTGCGCGAGGCGCTGGAGGGACCAGGCCCCTTCACCGTGTTTGCCCCGGTGGACGACGCCTTTGCAGCCCTGCCGCCAGGCACGGTGCAAACCCTGGTGGATAACCCGCCGCAGTTAGCGCGGATCCTCAAATATCACGTGCTCTCCGGTGCCTACAGCCGCGAGCAGTTGGTGGCTGAGGACAACTGGGACAGCCTGGAAGGTGCTCCGATTCCAGTCCGCAGCAAAGATCCGTTTGAGGTGAAGAACGCCACTGTGGTCACCGCCGATGTGGTGTGCGACAACGGCGTGGTGCACGTGATTGATCGGGTGATTTTGCCCGGCTGATCTCAGGCCGCGCGCTGATTCTTGCCTTCGAGGTAGTGATCCCAGCTGCCGCGACCGCGGTTGGGCTGGCGCTCCACTTGATTGTGCAAACGCCGCACCCGCAGGATCCGTTCGCGCTCGAGCTTGCGGTAGTGCTCGATCGTGCGTTGGCGGCCCCGGGCCTCATCAAACAGGATGGCGCTGGCGAGGGCCACCGAGGTGCCGATGATGCCGGCGGCCAGCAGCAGGGCGAAGGTGTCAGGCATGGCCAGATCGCAGGCGTCCGTGAGGCTTTTGTATCGGATGGCGTGGCGGCGTCAAGCCTTTGTTTCAAGGGCTGAGAGCTTCAACTCCCGATCGGATCGCGGCATAGCACTGTTCCAATTGCGCTTCGCTGATCGAGAGCGGCGGCAGCAGATACACCACGTTGCCCAGGGGCCGTAGATACACCCCGTGATCGAGGCAATGGCGCTGCAGTTGTTTGCCGATCGGATTGAGGTAACTCGTGCTGCCGGCATCGAGTTCGAAGGCGGCCACGGTTCCTTGGCAGCGGATTCGCTTCACCAGCGGCTGCTCCGCTAGCTCTTCCAGCAGCGGAATGTGGCGCGTATTGAACTGCTGGTAGCGCACGGGGTCGTGCTGCAGCAGATCAAGGCTGGCGAGGGCGGCGGCGCAGCCCAGGGGATTGGCGGTGAAGCTGTGGCCGTGGAAGAAGGTTTGTTCCGGCGTTTCGCTGATGAAGCCGCGGTAGAGGCGCTCGCTCGCCATGGTCGCTCCCATGGGCAAGAAGCCACCGGTGAGCCCTTTGGAGAGGGCCATCAGATCGGGCTTGAGCCCGGCGCGCTGGCAGCCGAATAAGGCGCCCGTGCGCCCGAAACCGGTCATTACCTCATCGGCGATCAGCAAAGCACCGCGGGCCTGCGCCCGCTCTTGCACCGCCCGCAGAAAGCTGGGCCGCACCATGTGCATGCCGGCTGCTCCCTGAATCAGGGGCTCCAGGATCACGGCTGCAGTGGGCACCGCGAGAGCTTGCTCCAGCTGCTGCAGCGCTTGAGCTTCTCGCTCCTCCACCGTGGCATCACCCCAGTGGGTGTGCGGCCAGCCGATGCGGGCCACATCAAAGAGCAGGTCGTTGAAGGGGGCGGTGAACACCGAGCGATCCCCCACGGCCATCGCCCCGAAGGTGTCGCCGTGATAGGCCCCCTCAAAGGCAATCAATTGGCGGCGATCACTGCCTTGGTTGCGCCACCACTGCCAGGCGATCTTGAGGGCTACCTCCACCGCGGTGGAACCGTTGTCGGAGAAGAACAACCGCTCAAGCCCGGTGAGGGATGCCAGGCGAGTGGCGAGCTGTTCAGCCGGCTGGTGGCTGAAGTTGGCAAAGATCACCTGCTCCAGCTGCAGGGCCTGGCGGCCGATGGCGGCAGCGATCGAGGGTTCAGCGTGGCCGTGCAGGGTGACCCACCAGCTGCTGATCGCATCGATGAGCTGGCGCCCATCCTGCAGTTCGAGCACGCAACCGCGGGCGCGCGCCACTTGCAGAGGAACTGGGCTGGTGGCCACCTGGGTGGTGGGATGCCAAAGGTGGGGGTGCCAGGTCAAGGGGGAGATGATTCTTGATTTGGGACTAGTCTCTAAAAGTATTCAGGTTTGACCTTGCCGCGGCAATGCAAGCTCTGCCCTGATAGATCTTCATACCTCGTGGAGATACTGGTGCAGGATTAATTGTCTGTGTAAAGATGAAAGAGTCTTGTACTTCTTGAGGGTTTCTGGACGGGTAGCCGTGTTGGTGGGCCGCAGGGTAGAAATCCATCCTGATTCAACTATTTATAGGGTTAATCAGGCCTCGAGATAGTCGATGATACGTTCAGATAGCTCTTTGACGTTGTTGATGGCGCGCCGTTCAATCCCCCGTGCTGTGTCGCGTGTGATGCCAAGATTGCGTGCCACAGCACTCAATGGCATCGGATTTTCCGAGTCAATGCCGTAACGCAACCTGAGCAGCTCGGCTTGATCCTCTGGCAGATGCTTCAGCAGATCCTGGATGTCATGCCGCATGTGGGTGCGGGTGAGCCCTTCGGCCGGTGCTTCGCCGCTACAGGCGATCCGATCGAGAAGGCTGCTGTCTTCTTCGCTAGAAGCGCTGTCGAGGCTTAGGGGTTGCTGGGCGCGGAACAGCGTTTCGCGGATATCCAGCTCCTTCAGGCCTGTGTGGTCGGCCAGTTCGTCGATCGAAGGCGCTCGGCCGAGTTCATGCCACAGGGTGTGCTGAGCGCGGCGAAGCTTGCTCAGGGTTTCGCCAACGTGCACGGGTAGACGCACAGTGCGGCTCTTGGCGGAGATGGCACGGGTGATGCCTTCGCGGATCCACCAGTAGGCATAGGTGGAGAATTTGTAGCCACGCGCTGGGTCGAATTTCTCGACAGCCTTGATCAAACCCAGGTTCCCTTCCTGGATCACGTCTTCCAGCTCAAGCTGCAGGCTGGCATATTTGCGGGCGATGGTGACCACCAGGCGCAGATTCGCCGCCACCATCCGGTTCTTAGCTCGAGCACCCTGGCGCAGTCTCCTCTTCAGCTCAGCAGGTGTGAGACCAGCCTCAGCAGCCCAGGATTCCTCGCTGGGGACCACCCCCCCAGCTCGGAGTGTCAGTTCTTCTTCGATCTCAAGAAGCTGCTGCGCTTTCTGCACAGCACGGCCCAGGGTGATTTCTTCTTCTTGGGTGAGCAACGGAATCCGGCCGATGGCGCGGAGGTGTTGCGTGAGAGCGTCGCAGCTGCTTCGAATGAGCTTCTGTGGCGCAGGCATCGTGGAGATGTCTGAAACGGTCGAGCAACGTTAGTGAGTGGGAACGGGGGTTGGGCCGTATTTTCATCGGCAGAAGAACTGCGAATTGGTGTGATCAGCCCAGCTGATCGTCCAACTCCGGAGTGCGGCGTGCTAGGCGGACAAGCCAATAAGCTGCGCCTAATCCAACAACAATGATTCCAAATCCCGCCATGAGCGCTGGTTTGCTTTCTGTGCCTGGCGGAAGAACAATCACTTTCCTTGCCACGGCGGTGAGAGCTGTCAGTAGCACCAGCTCGATTTGGATCGCCTGATCCTTCAGGTATGCCGTCACGTTTTGCAGCACTTCAAGGGCGATGAAAATGAGCAGCAAGCGATCCAGCAGCTTGATCATGCTGCCGTCAAACCAATCGGTTTGCAGTTGGACAATCTTCCAGCCGCTTTGAATCACAAGCTCTATGGAGGCGACTCCAACGACAATTGCGAGCAGAACTGCTAGCAATTTTGCAAGCTGCCTTTCGTAGCTGTGGATTGCGTCCAGGAAGTTCTTGTCGCTCAGCAGTTTCATGATTGCCTTTGGTTTTGCGATGGATTCGCGAGATCAAGTTGTTGTGTTGATTTAAGGCGCAAAAAAAACCGCGATGCCTTAATTTCTAGGCACCGCGGTGACGGCTGGTAAAAATCAGAACTTGTGGTCGCGCAGTGCGATCACTTCGGAGATGTAGGTAATAATTGAGTAGTCGGCGTAAAACTTTTCCTCAATTTGCTTGGTGATCGCGTCAGCAAGCTCTCGTGTTCCTGTGAGTACCTCGATTTTCACGTTCGAGAGTGTGTGAGAAACGCTCGGGTCGCCTGTGGAGCGAACGTTGCGGTTGCCCTCTCCACCAGCTGCCATCACTGTATAGCCAGTGGCACCTGATTCCTTGATCACTTTGATGAGCTTCTTGGAGAGAACCTCTTCAGCGATGATTACAAGCTTCCAGATCTGTTGACTCATGGTTTAAACCTCTGTGAGTTGGCGTTGTGGAAGATCAGCGACCCAGCATGTATTCGGCAATGCCGATGAACAGAGGGATGCAGATTGCAATGGCTACCGGTGTGCCAATGGCGGTGGAGGCGCCAATGTAGGCGGAGGGGTTGGCTGATGGAATGCCGGCGCGCAGAGTTGGCGGGCCAGAGATGTCCGAGCTGGAGGCCGCGATCACAGCCAGCACCACGCATCCGCCGATGCTGAAGCCGGTGAACTTGTGGATGATCAGACCCAGGCCGAAAGCCAGGAAACCATGAATGATCGGAGCGATGAAGGCGTAGATGGCAAACCACTGAGCCACCTTGCGCAGCTCATTCATTCGCTGGGCCGCTTCCATGCCCATGATGATCATCAACACCGCGAGGAAGCCGCGGAACAGCGGGTTGAAGAAGCTGTCGTAGACGGGCTCGGGCTTGGTGAGGATGCCCAGCGCCACACCCAGGAGCATGGCGGTAACGGCCGAACTCTGCAGGCTTTCTTTGATGATCGGCCAGATTTCAACCTTTTCAGAGGTGTTGCCGGTTTTCTTGCCGATGTATACGCTGGCCACCACGATGGCTGTCACCAGCGCAGGGATATCCATGAACGGGTAGAGAGCTGCCGTCCATGCCTCGTAGGGCACTTTGGCTGCATCCAGACCGGGCAGCACGGCTGCAAGCGTTGATCCGCTCACGGCTCCGAAGAGGCCGCCTGTCGCAACAGCGTCTGGCATTTTAATGCCAGGCATTTTGCCCAGGGTGTATTTGCTGAGGAAGACGATCACTACACCCAGCAGAACGGCTGCAATTGCTGGCAGGAAGATCTCAGCAGGATTTGAATTGCGGATCGCAATACCGCCAGTCAAGCCGATCTTCATCAGCAGGAAGAAGCTGATGAATTTGTAGATGGAATCAGGGATCGCCAGCTGGCTTCCCAGCGAAGCAACAACAATGCCCCCGATCAGGAAGCCCAGCGTTGGTGACTGGATCTGCTCCAGAAAGAGTGAAAGGAATTCAGACACAGGTCATCCCCAGGAGAAATGTGGGGGTGGTGGTTCGGCGGGAAGTTAGCCGCCCTTCCGTGGGGTTGGGGATAGCTTCGGGCGAAGGAGAGCCACGAGCTCGTTCTTGCCAGTCGCACCAGGCTCTCGGCGGGTGAATCGGCCGTTCTCCGCCTGCAAAATCCCCATTTCAACTTGGTTATCAGCCACTGATAACGACTCCTGAACAAGGATTGGATTGCCTTGACTTCTTTGTTTAGAGAACACCGATCAGCTTTTCTGATCCGTCTGTCTAGTTCTGTTGATCGCCTCAGGCTTTGTTGGCTGAAGCGTCCCCAAGTTGCTTGGGCGCATCCCATCATTTGCCCAGTTCTCCGTGGTTCCTGCCGTGATGACCTTGTTGTTCATCGTGGCCTTCGGCTGGCTGAGCATGCGCACACTATTGTTGCTCGCTCAAGTGAATCGACACTCACCGGAGTCGCGACTCGGTCGAGCCTTTCAACAGGAACTGCGGAACCGCGGGCTTATCGCTCAGCCCGGCGACACCGACCGGCTTCTGCCCTAGTCCTCGCCCAGCTCGGATCTGCTTAAACCATCGCCTGATTTCTTTTGCTAACCCATCCCCTTCTTTTGGAGATCAGCCCCCACCAGCTTGAAGTGGTTGAAACCCTTCTGCAGGTGGGTCGCTTCCTAGTGATTTTCATCGTGGCTCGCGCCATCGCTGAGCTAATGGTGCGGCTGCAGCTGCCCACGATCTTGGGAGAACTGGTCGCTGGTGTGCTGATCGGCGTCTCTGGTCTGCATTTGATCGTGCCGCCGGAAACCCAGGCGCAGATCAGCGGTGCCCTTCTCTCCCTGCTCGGCTCCTTGGCCGACATCCAGCCCAGCGAGGTGCAGGCCGTCTACAACGAAACCTTCCCCAGCCTGCAGGCCGTCTCCCAGATCGGCCTGTTTGCCTTGCTCTTCCTTACCGGTCTGGAAAGCGAACTGGATGAGCTGGTGGCTGTTGGGGTTCAAGCCACCACCGTGGCTGTGGCAGGCGTGGCGCTTCCTTTTGCTCTGGGTACGGCCGGCCTCTACTACATCTTCCATGTGCCGCTGATTCCGGCTGTGTTTGCCGGCGCTGCTATGACCGCCACCTCCATTGGCATCACTGCCAGCGTGTTTGGTGAGCTCAAGTGGCTCAAGCGCACCGAAGGTCAGATCGTGATCGGCGCTGCCGTTCTCGATGACATCCTCGGCATTGTGATCCTGGCCGTGGTGGTGGCCATCGTGGGCGGCGGCAGCTTCAGCATCGGCCCCGTGATCAAGCTCGGCCTCGCCGCAGTTGCTTTCGTGGCGGTGGCTCTTGTGCTGAGCCGCAAGGCAGCCCCTGCCTTCGATTGGGTGGTGGATCAGCTCAAGGCCCCCGGTGATGTGGCCGTGGCCAGCTTTGTGGTGCTCACGCTCTGCTGCTTCGCGGCCCAGGCCATCGGTTTGGAAGCCGCCCTGGGTGCTTTCGCTGCAGGATTGATTCTCAGCGCCTCGAAGCACACCCACGACATTGAAGCTGCTGTGAAGCCCTTGGTGGCCCTGTTTGCCACCGTGTTCTTCGTTCTGATCGGTACGGGGATGGATCTTTCGGTGCTCAACCCCTTCGATCCCGCCAACCGTGAAGGCCTGATCGTCGCAGCCTTCCTGCTGGCCGTGGCCATGGCCGGCAAGGTGGCCGCCGGCTGGAGCTACCTGAGCTCTGAGCCCACCAACCGTCTGGTGGTGGGTTTGGGAATGATGCCCCGCGGTGAAGTGGGCCTGATCTTCTTGGGACTGGGCAGCCAGGCCGGCATCCTCACGCCGGCACTCGAAGCCGCGATTCTGCTGATGGTGATCGGCACCACCTTCTTGGCCCCGATCCTGTTGCGCCTGGTGATTCCGCCCGAGCCTGCCGCCGTCACTCAATAGCTGTCGCTTTGGTGCTTGATCCCCCTTATGCCGGTGGTGTGATCGCTCTCACCACCCGCCACGGCAAAGAGCGCGCCCTTGGGCGCGTTTTTGACGTTGGCCTGGGGGCAAGGCTCCAGCTCTGTGATCAAGACACCGATCAATTGGGCACCTTCAGCGGCGAGATCCCCCGTTTGCAAGATGCAGCGGCTACTTGCCGATCCAAGGCTCTGCTGGGCATGCAGGCCACGGGATTGCCCCTTGGCTTAGCCAGCGAAGCCAGTTTTGGTCCTCACCCGGCCATGCCGATGCTGCCGGTGGGCCAGGAGCTTTTGCTGTTTTTGGATCAGGAGCGTGATCTCTGTGTGCTCGAGCAACGCCTCGAGTGGCGCACGAACTACAGCCACACACTCCTTGAACCTGATGATTCCCCTGATGCCTGGTTGCGGCAGGTGGGATTCCCTACCCATGGCGTGATCGCGCGGCCAGCTGAGCCGCAGCCGGGTGTGTTGTTCAAGGGGTTGCAGTGCAGAGCCGAACTCACTGAGGCCCTTGCGCGCTGCCGTTGCTCCGACCCCGATGGGCGCGTGTGGCTGGAAACGGATATGCGCGCCCACTGCAACCCAACCCGCATGCGATCGATCCGCCGGTTAGGCGTTGCATTGGTGCGCAGATTGCGCAGCCCCTGCCCCGAGTGCGGCACCCCTGGTTGGGGTTTGCTGGATACCAAGCCCGGCTTGCCTTGCAGTGATTGCGGCACCGCCACCGAGCTCACCCTCAGTGATATCTGGGGCTGCCAGCAGTGCGGCGCCCGCCGCGAGCAACCCCGCCGCGATGGTCGGCTCCAGGCCGATCCCGGTCAGTGCCCCTGGTGCAATCCCTAGCCCGATCGTCTGAATCGGCCATCCTGGATCGAGCAGCCCCCACGCTGATGGTTGAGCCCACCAGCCTTGCGTCCCTGGAGGCCGGTTTTGAGCGGGAAGCCCGCCTGGATGAGCCCTTTGTGGTGCTCACCGTGGCGGCGAGCCTGATTGCCACCCTCGGTTTGCTGGCCGATAGCCCTGCCGTGGTGATCGGGGCGATGTTGATTGCTCCTTGGATCCTGCCGTTGCGCAGTGCCTCTTTCGCGATCGTGGAGGGGCGCCTTCCGCTGGTGGGGCGGGCGTTGCTCACCCTGGCTGTGGGTGTAGCGATCACGATGGCCCTTTCGGCGGGGTTGGGCTGGCTGGCACGCCTGCCGGTGCTGGGCGATGAGGTGCTGCGCCGCACCACCCCCAACCTTTTGGATCTCGGCATTGCTTTGGTGGCCGGTTCGATTGCCACCTACGGCCGGCTGCGTCCGGAAGCGGTGTCGTCGATCGCGGGTACCGCCATCGCGGTGGCCTTGGTGCCACCGGTGTGTGTGCTCGGCCTGCTGCTTTCGATTGAGCAGTGGGGGCCGGCCCGGGGCGCTGCCCTGCTGTTTGCCGCCAATCTGCTGGGCATCCTTTCGGGCGGCCTGCTCACCCTGGTGGTGAGCCAGGCCAGCCTGCGCCAGCAGCTCTGGCGCAGCCGCATCGGCTTGGTGAGTTTGCTGCTCACCGGCTTGCTGTTGATTCCCCTTACGGGCAGCTTCCTCAGCCTGGTGAAGCAGGCCCAGCGCCGCCAGGCCTTGCAGCAGGTGGAGCGGGCGATCACCGAGAGCCTGCGCAAGCGCACCATCACGCTTGGGAAGGATTCGGAGCTCACCGGAGTTTCGATTGATTGGAATCAGAATCCACCGCTGATCAAGGCGGCGGTGAGCGTGAGCCGGCCGAATCTGCCCACCTCCAAGCAGGTGGCCGCTGTTCAAGATTTCATCAACAGGCAGCAGGGCTTCAACTTCCGCCTGCTGGTGCAACGGGTGGCAATCGATGTGATCGGTCCGGAAGCTGCTCCTAATCCAGAGCCTGTGAGCGTGGAGGAAGCCGTTCCCAAAGCCCAGCCGGCACGATCCCCCCAGCCGGCCTCCATCACGGCAGATCAGCCCCAGGCAGACAACAAGCCGCCCTTAGCCGACAATTGAGCGGTCTGTTGATCGCTACATGCCCTACGCCCTGAGTGCGTTTGAGATCGTCGCCGGCATCCTGTTGCTGTTTGCCGGCGGTGAGCTGTTTGTTGCTGGCTCGGTGGCGCTCTCGCTGCTTTTCGGCATTCCCCAGATCGTGATCGGCCTCACGGTGGTTTCGATGGGTACGAGCGCCCCGGAACTGTTCGTGAGCCTGCTCTCCACCATTCAAGGGGGGGCCGGTGGTGATGCCATCGCCGTCAGCAACGTGGTGGGCTCCAACATCTTCAATGTGTTGATCGTGCTTGGCGCCAGTGCAGCGGTGATGCCGCTGCGGGTGAAGAGCCGCCTGGTGCGCCGGGATGTCCCGCTTTTGCTCGGCGTTTCGATGGCGACCTGGGGTATGGCCTCCGGGGGCCGGCTCACCTGGGTCGCTGGCCTGGCTTTGATCACCGGCACGGTGATCAATCTGCTCTGGGAAATCCGCAGCGCCAAGGAGGAATCCTCCGAAGCGTCTGACGACATGGACACGGATGGGGCCGCTCCTGCCCCGGTTGCTGCTGCGAAGTTGGCAGCAGGGCTTGGTCTGCTGGTGCTGGGCTCGCAGGTGTTGGTGAAAGGTGCGATCGCGGCGGCCCAAGGCCTGGGCGTAAGCGAAACCGTGATTGGTCTTACGATCGTGGCCGCTGGCACGTCGATGCCAGAGCTGGTCACCTCGTTGGTGGCCGCCTATCGCGGCAAGGCTGATCTGGCCATCGGCAACGTTGTGGGAAGCAACCTGCTCAACCAGCTGGTGATCCTCGGCCTTTGTGCTCTGGTTTCCGGCGAGCGCGGCCTGGGTGTTGACCCGGTGATGCTCGTCCGCGACTTTCCGATCATGGTGCTCACCACCCTGGCTTGCTTGCCCATCTTCTGGACAGGTGGCGTGATCACACGGCTAGAAGGTTGGATCTTGATCGCGCTCTATGGCCTTTATGTCATCGAGCAGATCCTCTCCAGCACTGCTTCAACGGCCAGTGATGAGTTCCGGCTCATTGCCTTGGTTGCCATCCTCCCGGCTCTGCTGATCTTCCTGGTGTGGACGGTCCTGCGCTGGAAGAAGAACCGTCACCAGCTCGCCTGATCGAGGATCAGCCGACCAGCAGCGCGGGGATCTTCGCCACGTTGAGCCCCGCGTTTCTGGCATCTCTGCAGAGGGCCTCACAGCTCTCGCTCTTCAGGCGCACAGCACCCGAGCAGATCAGATCCCAGGTGCTGGTTTCGAAGTGGGTCTGCAGCCAGAGCATCCCGATCACAGAGCGCGGCACCAGCTGGAAGCTATCGCCCTTGGCGGTGAGGCTCAGATCTGTGCCGTGGCGATCCATGACCCAACAAAAAACCTCCCCCCATTGGAGGGGGAGGCTGTGTCGGCTGTCGTAACAACAGCCACCAATTTGGTGATCGAGGTGGCGCTCAGCCCTGACTCACCTGCTGGGCAGCCTCGGCTTGGCGGTGGTGGTAGGCATGGCCGCGGTACTGCAGTTCCACCTCGGTATCCACCGGAGCGGCTTCATGGCGCAGGGGAGCGTCGTAGTGCTGACCGCGGTAGGCGTGATCCACGGGCTGGGCGCTGGGCTGTTCGTGGCTGGCGTTGTCGTAGCTAACGCCGCGGTACTGGAGTTTGGTCATGGGATGGGCCTCGAAGGGTTGAGGAGGGTCTGCTGTCAGACGGGTCCGCTTCGTGGGAAGGAGCGTTGCTTCGCCTAGCGGTGGGCTACTTCCGGTGAACCAGGGCCCAAGGGCGGCTCACCCAACGTTTTGTCCTTCTGGACAAGTTCTACCGAATAAAGACTGTTCATGGTGAACATTTTGCCCCTTTCTTTACAAAGCGATGGTTGTAAATGTGCTTGCGCAAGCTTTTGTTCGGCGAATCCGTTGCCGCGCCTGCTGGGCGGATGCCGCGTTTTGTAGCGGCGGTAACAATCGGTGGCGCTGGGATCGCGAATGATCTGTGGCCAATGGCGGATCACCGCCATCACCAACCAGCGATTTTTATGACTGTTGCCTCGCCCTCTTCTCGGCGCCGGCCGAGAAGTTTGCAGGAAGCGAGTCTGTTGGAGGCTCCCGAGCTGCTGCTGCGCAAAGTTCGCGGTCTCTCCTCCAACCGCACGCTCACCTGGCTGGCCTGTATCCCCATCGCACTGATGGGTCTGGGCCTGTTCAATTTGGCCGCCCATGCCGCCGAGCTCCCTGAGCTCACGCCGGCATTCCTGGCCAACAACATGTTCCTGTTGATCTGCGCCGCGCTGGTGATCTTCATGAACGCCGGCTTCGCCATGGTGGAAGCCGGGATGTGTCGCCAGAAGAACGCCGTCAACATCCTTGCCAAGAACCTGATCGTTTTCGCCCTGGCGGTAACGGCTTACTGGTTCATCGGCTACAAGATCATGTACAACGCCGATTGGGTCATTCCCGGTTGGTTCAAGTTCGGTGGTCTGTTCTTCGATCCCACCGTCACCCCCGAAATGGTGACGAACGGTTCGCTGGTTCCGAGCGTCGATTTCCTGTTCCAGGCTGCCTTTGCTGGCACGGCCGCCACGATCGTGTCGGGTCTGGTGGCTGAGCGCATCAAGTTCGGCGAGTTCGTGATCTTCTCGCTGGTGCTGGTGGGCATCCTCTACCCGATCTCCGGTTCCTGGCAGTGGAACTTCCCCGACGACGCTGGCGTTGGTGGCGGCTGGCTGAACCGTCTCGGCTTCATCGACTTCGCCGGTTCCACCGTTGTGCACTCCTTCGGTGCCTGGGCTGGTCTGGTGGGCGCCATGCTCCTCGGCCCCCGCATCGGCAAGTTTGTGGATGGCAAAACGCAGGCCATCCCTGGTCACAACCTCTCGATTGCCACCCTCGGCTGCCTGATTCTCTGGCTTGGCTGGTACGGCTTCAACCCCGGTTCCTGGCTGTCGATGGCACCTGAAGTGCCTTACATCGCCGTTACCACCACCCTCGGCGCTGCCGGCGGTGGTATCGCTGCCACCCTGCTGAGCCAGTTCACTGGTGGTAAGCCCGACCTCACCATGACCATCAACGGCATCCTGGCCGGCCTGGTGGGTGTGACAGCTGGTTGCGATGGCTTCTCGATGCCTGCTGCCTGGGTGGTTGGCTTCATTGCCGGCATCCTCGTGGTGTTCTCCGTGGCCTGGGTTGATGGCCTGAAGATCGACGATCCGGTGGGTGCCTTCTCTGTGCACGGCACCTGCGGCATCTGGGCAACCCTGGCTGTGGGCCTCTTCAACGTCGACAAGGGTCTGTTCACCGGCCATGGCTTCAGCCAGCTCGGCATTCAGATCGTGGGTGTGCTGGCCTTCGCGATCTTCGCGATCGTGAGCAGCTTCATCGTCTGGTCGATCATCGGTGCCATCTTTGGTGGCATCCGCGTCACCGAGAAGGAAGAGGTCGAAGGCCTCGACATCGGTGAGCACGGCATGGAGGCCTACCCCGACTTCGCTTCTGCCAAGTGATCGTCGGCTCCTGCTGACCGCTCCAGCCCGCCGCGAGGCGGGCTTTTTGCTGTTCTGCCAACCTGGGGCTAGTTGCCATCGTCGCCGTGGCCTGCCCCAGCTGTGGCGCTCGCCTGGCGGCGGTGTCGACAGAGCCGCCGATCCGCCTGATCTGCGCAGGCTGTGGCCGCCCCTTGCCAGTGAAGCCGCCGCTGCCGGCTTATCTGTGGTGGACGCGCAATGCACGCCGCTGGCTGATTCTCCTGTTGGTGGTGGTGCCACCGTTGCTGCTGCTTGGCCTGCCGCCGCTCAACGAACGAAGGGTTGATCGCGGGGGGCGTCCGCGGCTCGGACGCGTGACCACCGGCCGTGTGTTCCAGGGCAAGCCAGGGCAGGCCTCCAGCGTTCCACCCTCATCCGCTCATCGCTGACTGGGCCGAAGCGTTCAAGGTGAACAGTCAGGCGCCATGTTCCGATTCAGCGTGACCGTTCTGCACGCGATCGAGCTGTGGCTTGCGGGTACTGCGGTGAGCGTTTGATCAGCAAAACCTCGGAGGGGTTGAGCTGCTGCGGTTGCGGCCGGCCCTTGGCGCAAACCCGGCCAGAGGGCAAGCGGGCCCTCTCGGCGAAGACCCTGATGCTGTTCGGCCTATGGGTGATGGCGGCCCTGCCCTTCGTGGGTGCCATCGCGGTCACCGATGAAATGCGCTCCGCAGTGCTCGCTCCTGAGGGTTCAAAACCTCAGGAGACGCAATCACCTGAATGAGCTTCAGGCCTGGAGGCCTCTCCGGGCAGAGGAACGTCAGCGGGCTGGAAGCAATGGACCACAGCGGCCGCTTTGAGCCGTGCTACTGGGCTTGAAGCCAGATCAGTGCTGCTTGCGTGCGATTACTCACCTGCAGCTTGTGAAGCACCGTATGAACGTGACTTCGAACCGTGCCTTCGCCGATCTGTAATTGCTGAGCGATGGCACGATTGTTGTCTCCGGCTGCAAGCAGTGCCAGCACCTCCTTTTCTCTGTGGGTCAGTTCGCTGAGCCTCTCTTCTGCGAGAGCGGCTCCTGTGAATGTTCGGCGAGGAGCAAGTTCCTGCAGGGCTTCTGTGGCTTTCTGATCCCACCAGCTGGCTCCAGCCAGCAGCGAGGAAACAGCGAGCTCCACTTGCTCCAAAGCACGGTCTTTATGGAGATAGCCGCGCGCACCGGCCTTCCACATTTGCTGGGCCCAGTCCACATCCTCCTGGCTGGTGAGGATCAACACAGGTACGGCTGTCGTGCTGCAGATCGATCGGCAGGTGGCCAAGCCTCCCATCCCAGGCAACACCAGGTCGAGCAGAACAAGATCGATCGGTTCGCTCTGAATCAACTCCAAACCTTGTTCACCATCACTTGCCACATAGACGGCCTCCACCGCAGCAAGCCGTTGAAGATGGGCCGCCATGGCGAGTTGGTAGGCGTCGTCGTCTTCGATGAGCAGTAGGTGCATGTTCAGACCTCCGCTCCGGGTAGTTGCACCACAACCCTTGCGCCGCCTCCAGGGCTGTTGCTGGCACGGATGCTGCCGCCGTGGGCTTCGCTGATCAATCGGCATAGATACAGCCCGAGGCCAGTGCCACGGGTGCTGCTGGTCTGAGAAAAGCGTTGAAAGAGCTTGGGTAGTGTCTCGGGTGGGAAGCCGGTGCCGCTGTCGTGCACATCCACAAGCAAGCCTCCTCGCGCACGGCTCAGTTGCAGCCATACGCGCTGTCCGCGCAGGCTGTGATGCACCGCATTGAGCAGGAGGTTTTCCAGCAGGCGAAGCAAGAGGGAAGGATCGGCGTTTAGCACCATCTGATGGTGTCCAGCCTGTGGCTGGCGCAACACAATCTCGATCTGCCGTTGAGCAGCAATCCCTTCCACATTTTCCAGGGCTTCCTGGGCGATCGCCAACAGATTGCAAGGTTGCAGCTCGGGATTCAGGCCTTCTTGTTCCGCCCGGAACACCTGAAGCAGGTCTTCGATCAGCCGCAGGCAGCGTTCCTGACTGCTACGGATTGCCCTCACCGGCTTGTTGTTTTCCAACAATGAGAGGGAGGCCAGAGTCCCAAGCACGGGCGTCTTGAGGTCGTGGGCCAGGGTGGCAATCACATCAGCGCGCAACTGAGCCTGAGCCAGCTGAACATCCAGGGCAATGCGTTGCTGTTCCAACGCCTGATTGCGGATGAGCAACAATGTGGTGATGGTCAGACAGAGACAGACCAGCAACCGATTCGCCAGATCCTGGCCGACATTGAGCGCCGAAGGAGCAGGCACGAACAGATTGAGCAGTGTTGCGGCGCAGCAAACGATCAGAAACCGCCAGGCCTGTCGACTGGAGCGCTGAGCAGCTCCAATCACCAAGGGGATCACATAGAGAATCCCGAGCACAACACCCGTTGGTGTTGCCAACTCCAGGAGCAGGATCACCAGCCAGCTCGCCCACACCAAACCGATCGGCAGGCCGGATCGGTTCATGGTTCGCTCGATTCGGGATTTTGGAGCGGCAGGCCTTCTGAGATCAGATGCAGGTCGATACTGAGTCCGCGCAACTGGTGCTGCAGCCGTTCAGACAACGGCCGGCGAAACAGAGCCTTGAGGCGTGATCGCATTGTTTGCCCCAAGACGATCTGGGTGATGCGTTTTTCTTCTGCCACCTTGGCGATGGTGGGCAGGATTTCGGCGCTCTCCACGCGTTCAAAACTGGCACCAACGTCCTCGCACAGCTGGCGGCATTCCTCCTGGATCAGCGATTCCTCGCGGCTGAGAAATCGGTTGGGATCCTGCACCGTCAGGGCTAAGAGAGGTGCATCCATGGCCGCCGCCAGTCGGGCCGCGCGACGCAGCAACCGCTTACTGGTCTGGTAGTTCGCCAGGCACACCATCACCCGCTCGCGCAGGGGGGTTGCCGAGGGGAGGATGTCGTTCTCGACGCGATCGGCCACCTCCCGCAGTGAGAGCTCCCGCAGGGCTACCAGGTGGCGCCGCTGAAAGAAATTGGACAAGGCCTGGCCCACCTTCTCGGGGGCGTAGACCTTCCCTTCCCGGAGCCGTTCCTGCAGCGTTTCCGGTGTGACATCAACCAGCACCACCTCATCGGCGAGCTCAAGCACCCGATTGGGGATGCGTTCACGCACAACCACGCCGGTGAGTTCAGCCACCAGGTCATTGAGGCTTTCCAGGTGCTGAATGTTCAGCGTGGAGTACACGTCCAGGCCGGAGAGCAGCAGCATCTCCACGTCTTGCCAGCGCTTTTCCCGTTCGCTGCCAGGCACGTTGGTGTGGGCCAGCTCATCCACGAGAACTAGCTGCGGCCGCCGGGCGAGCACGGCAGCTACATCCATTTCCTCCAGGTCCACATCCTGGTAGCGGATCTGTTTGCGCGGGATCTGCTCCAGCCCTTCCGCCTGGCGGGCCGTTTCCTGGCGGCCATGGGTTTCAAGCAGGCCCACCACCACATCGGTGCCTTCCCGCAGCACCTCCTTGCCCTCCTGGAGCATGCGGCAGGTCTTGCCAACACCGGGTGCCATGCCAATGAACACCTTGTGGCGTCCGCGCCGGTGGGTGGATCGGATCATGCGGTGCGCAGGTTGTCGAGCGCCAGGTTGAAGCGCAGCACATTCACCACGGGCTGGGCGGCTTGCAGACCCCAGGGGCCCTCCTGCACTTGGCGCAACAGACCCTCCAGCTCAGCCACGCTGAGCTGACGCTCGCGCGCCAGGCGCGGGAACTGCTGGCGAGCGGCTTCCAGGCTGATGTGGGGATCGACGCTGGACGCGGAATCCAGCAACAGATCAGGGGCCGGCTGGCTGACGCCGGCCAGCTCCCAGCCACTGGCAGCCTCCGCCACACGCACGGCCAGCTCGGGATTGCTGGCCGCCAGGTTGGGAGCACCAGCTGGGCGGCCCTGCAAATAACGGGGCGAGCGGAAGGTTTGTCCGATCAGGCGGGCACCCACCACCTGATCGCCCTGGCGCAGCAGGCTTCCAGCGGCTGCATCGGGGGCCACCAGCCGTGCCAGGCCGAGCATCGGGAGGGTGATCACCACCACGGTGAGCAGCCAGAGCATCACGGTGACGCGCACGCCCCGCAGCAGTTGGGTTGTGAACGACATCAGAACTTCTCCGGTTGGGCGATCACCGCGAACAGGTAGCCCGACAGCGCTGCTGTTCCGCACAGCAACAGCGCGAGGGTGTGACTTTGCAGCGGGGGCTGGCTACCGCGAAATAGCGGAGCAATCAGAAGCGTGCCGGCGGCGAGAAGCAGCGGCAACCAGAAGCGAATGTGCAGAAAACGTTGCATCTCAGGTCCTCAGATCACACGGAGTGCACCGATCGCCAGATCGATCAGCTTGATCCCCACGAAGGGCGCCACAACACCGCCAGCGCCGTACACCAGAAGATTGCGGCGCAACAGCTGATCGGCACTCAACGGCCGGAACTTCACACCCTTCAAGGCGAGGGGCACCAAGGCCGGAATGATCAGCGCGTTGAACACCATCGCCGAAAGGATGGCCGATTGCGGTGAAGCCAGCTTCATCACATTCAGTGCCTCCAGCCCCACGCCGGCAAACAGCGCTGGCAGGATCGCGAAGTACTTGGCAATGTCATTGGCGATCGAGAAGGTGGTGAGCGCACCTCGCGTGATCAGCAGCTGTTTGCCGATGGTCACGATGTCGATCAGCTTGGTGGGATCGCTGTCGAGATCCACCATGTTGGCCGCCTCTTTGGCCGCCTGCGTACCGGAATTCATCGCTACGCCCACATTGGCCTGAGCCAGAGCTGGGGCGTCGTTGGAGCCATCACCGGTCATGGCCACCAACTTGCCGAGTTTCTGCTCCTGCTGAATCACAGCGATCTTGTCCTCTGGTGTGGCCTCAGCGATGAAGTCGTCCACCCCGGCCTCCCTGGCGATCACCGCAGCGGTGATCGGGTTATCGCCGGTGAGCATCACCGTGCGAATCCCCATGCGGCGCAGCTGCTCAAACCGTTCGCGGATGCCTGGCTTGATCACGTCCTTGAGGTAGATCACGCCGAAGAGCTCGGCGCCGCGGCAGACCGCCAGCGGTGTGCCGCCCAGCCGTGACACCTGCTCAAAGCATTGATCAAGGGCCTCGGGCACGTCACCACCGCGGGAGCGAACAAACCCCTTAACGGCATCAACGGCTCCCTTCCGGAATTCGATGCCATCAGGAGCGTCCGAGCCGCTCATGCGGGTGCGGGCAGAAAAATCGATGCCGCTGGCGGAGTCGATCGCAAATGGCAGGGCGGCGCCAAGCGTTTCGGCCAGCCGCACGATCGAGCGCCCCTCCGGCGTCTGATCGAAGCAACTGGCCGCGAGGGCTGCCTCGGCCAGCTCCGCCACGCTGTGCCCACCGACCGGCAGGAACTCCTCCGCCAGCCGATTGCCCAGGGTGATCGTGCCCGTTTTGTCGAGCACCAGGGTGTTCACATCGCCGCAGGCCTCCACAGCCCGGCCGGAGGTGGCGATCACGTTGAACTGGGCCACCCGGTCCATCCCGGCGATGCCGATTGCACTGAGCAGGCCGCCGATCGTGGTGGGGATCAGGGCCACCAGCAGCGCCACCAAGGTCACCACCGATGGGGCGTCCTGCAGGAAGCCAGCCACAGGCGAGAGGGTGGCCACCGCAATCAGGAACACCTGGGTGAGCACCGCCAGCAGCACGGTGAGCGCCACCTCGTTTGGTGTTTTGCTGCGCTCGGCTCCTTCCACCAGGGCGATCATCCGGTCGATGAAGCCTTTGCCTGGATCAGCGGTGATCCGCAGGGTGAGCTGGTCGGACAGGATGCGCGTGCCCCCGGTCACCGACCCGGCCACATCCGAGCCGGCCTCCTTGAGCACCGGGGCTGATTCGCCTGTGATCGCCGATTCATCCACCGAAGCCACACCGGCAATCACTTCCCCGTCGGCAGGGATCACATCCCCGGCCTGAATCAGCACCACATCACCGCGGCGCAGATCGGAGGAATCCACCAGCTCGATCGCGCCATCAGGGCTTTGACGCCGGGCCTGGGTGCGGGCTTGGGTGCGGCGCAGGGCGTCGGCCTGCGCTTTGCCTCGACCCTCCGCCAACGCCTCAGCGAAGTTGGCAAACAGCAGCGTGGCCAGGAGCGTGAGGCTGATCAGAGCGTTAAATCCCCGCTCCGGTTCTCCTGCCTGCGCATCGAGCAGCCTGGGCTCAACGGTGAGCAGCAGACACAGAGCCGTGCCGCACCACACGACAAACATCACCGGATTGGCGACGGCCTGGCGTGGGTCGAGCTTGCGAAACGCCTCGATCACAGCCCGCTGCACCAGCCCTTGCTGACGCGGGCGTTCGAGATAACGGCGCTCCTGGCGCGGGCCCCGCGGCATGCGGGGGAACATCACGCGTGTGGTGGTGGTCATCTCAAGACACCAGGGTGAGAGCTTCCGTGATCGGCCCGAGGGCCAGCACGGGGAAAAAGGTGAGAGCGCCGAGGATCACCAACACCACGGCGGTCACGCCGGTGAACAGTGCGGTGTCGGTGCGCAGGGTGCCTGGGCTTGGCTCGAGGGCTGGTTTGCGGCGGAAACCCTCAGCCAGGGCCAACAGCGCGGCAATGGGGAGATAGCGGCCGCCCAGCAGGCTGAGGCTGGTGGTGAGGTTCCACCAAGGCGTGCCATCGATCAAACCCTCCAGGCCGCTGCCGTTGTTGGCCGCTGCCGAGGCGTACTCGTAGACCACCTGACTGATGCCATGGGAGCCGGGGTTGGTGATGCCATTCACCTCGGCCCCAGCCGCCAGGGTGAGCGCGGCGGGAATCAGAACGAATAAGGGGTGGATCAGCAGGATCAGGCTGGCCCAGACCACCTGGGCTTTCTCCACCTTTCGGCCGAGAAATTCCGGTGTACGCCCCACCATCAGCCCGGTGAGGAACACTGCCAGCAGAGCAAACACCAGCAGATAGGCCGCGCCGGTGCCCTGCCCACCGAAGACCACCTGCAGGAACAGGTTGAACAGGGCCGTGAGGATCGTGAGCGGCATGGCTGCGTCGATCGAGCCATTCACCGCGCCCGTCATCGTGCCGGTGGTGACCACCGACCAGAACCCGGTGAGTGGCGCCCCGAAGCGCAGTTCTTTGCCCTGAAGGTTGCCGCCGCTGACCCAGCTGGTGAGCAGTGGATTGCCGGCCTGCTCAGCGGCCATCGCCACCGTGACACCGATCAACAGCAGGCCGAACACCAGTGCCAGGAGCTGATTGCTCTGACGCCGGTTGCCCACAAACCGCCCGAAGGCATCAATGGTGGCTGCCGGGATGATCAACATCGCCCAGGTGCTCACCAGATTCGTGAGCAGGGTGGGGTTCTCATAGGGATGGGCGGAGTTGGCGCTGATGAAGCCGCCGCCGTTCTCACCGAGCTGCTTGATCGCCTCGAACAGAGCGATCGGCCCCCTGGGCAGCCATTGGCTGGCCCCATCCAGGGTGCTGATCTGCAGCGGCGGCGCCAGGGTCATCGGCACGCCGCTGACCAGGAAGAAGAGAGCGAGCAATACCGCCGCCGGGATCAACACCCGCGTGAGCGAGCGCAGCAGGTCGCGGTAGAAGTTGCCGATGGCCCTGCCGCTGAAGCCACGAATCACCGCGAAGCCCACGGCGAGGCCGCTGGCCGCCGAGACGAACATCAGGAACTGCATCGCCCCCAGCTGCGCCAGGTTGCCCAGGCTTTGCTCCGGGATCAGGTGCTGCTGATCGGTGTTGGTGAGAAACGAGATTGTGGTGTGGAGGGCCAGATCCCAGCGCAGGCCGGAAAACCCACGCGGGTTGAGCCATCCGGGCTGCGCCAGCAGCAGGGCCAGGGCCACTGCCCCGCAGAGGAGATTGCTGAGCAGGAGCGGCTGTAGATAGGCGGCCACCGATTCGGCGCTGCGGCCGGTCTCCCCGATCCAACGCAGCAGTCTGGTCTCGATTGGGTCTAGCCAACGGTCCCAGCCCGGCTGGGATTGGTTGTCGAACACTTCAAACAGGTGTCGCCCCATCAATGGAGCCGTCAGCACGACTGCCGCCAGGACGAAGGCAGCCAACAGCCAAGGGAGCATGCAGGGCAATGGGCGGAGCCGGTCCTTCCAGCCTCCAGCGCCATGCACTGCTGGCACAACTGCAAAAAGGTAGAGAAGGCCTCATGCAGAGATGGCGTCTGCATGAGGCCTCGCAGGCTCGCTTCGTTCGTGCAAGAACAGTCTTTGATCTACAAGCGCTGATCAGGCGCCCGCATGAGCGCTGGCCCTGCGGCGCCACTGCCGCCAGATCTTCTCCAGCTCCAAGTAGAGGAAGAAGAGCAGGCTGAAGCCCACGCAGACGCCCAGATCCGAGGCGGAGAGTGCTGTGGTTCCGAAGAAGCCCGATAGCGCCGGCACGTAGAGCAGCAGCAGTTGCAGGCCGGTGGTAAGCACCACAGCCCAGAGCAGCCAGGGGTTGGAGAACGGTGCCACCTGCAGCAGCGGCAGATCGCTGCGGGCCGAGAGGGCGTGGCCCATCTGGGCCAGACAGAGAGTGGTGAACACCATCGTTTTCCAGTCTTCGCCGCTCTGGCTGGAGGCGTAGAGCATCAGGCCGATCACGATCACGGCGAACACGATGCCGATGCGAATGATGTAGCGCCCAATGCCTCGGGCAAAGATCGATTCACCGGGCTCTGCCGGCGCTTTTTGCATCAAACCCTCCTCGCCGGGCTCGAGCGCCAGGGCCAGAGCCGGCACACCATCGGTCACCAGGTTCATCCAGAGGATCTGCAGCGGTGAGAGCGGCACGCCCACCAGCCCCAGCAGTGGCGCCGAGGCGATGGTGATCAGCTCGCCCACATTGCTGCCGAGGATGTATTTCACGAAGCGGCGAATGTTGGCGTACACCAGGCGCCCCTCCTCCACGGCATTCACGATCGTGGCGAAGTTGTCATCGAGAAGCACCATGTCGGCGGCTTCCTTGCTCACTTCGGTGCCGGTGATGCCCATGGCCACGCCGATGTGGGCCTGCTTGAGGGCGGGGGCGTCGTTGACGCCATCACCGGTCATCGCCACCACCTGGCCGTTGGCCTGCAGTGCTTTCACGATCCGAAGCTTCTGCTCCGGCGCCACGCGGGCGTAAACGCTGCAGCGGGCCACGGCTTGCCGCAGCTGGGGCTCATCCATCGCTTCCAGCTCCCGGCCCAGGATCACTTCGCCTGCGGCATCGGTGAGGCCGATGGCACTGCCGATCGCCCGGGCGGTGAGCGGATGGTCGCCGGTGATCATTACGGGGCGAATGCCCGCCTGGCGGCAGGTGGCCACAGCGGTGGCCACCTCCGGCCGCGCCGGATCGAGCTGCGCCATCAAGCCCAGCAGCACCTGCCCTTGCAGTTCTTCGTGAGGGCTTTGGTGGTGCGGGGTGCAGGCGAAGGCCAGCACCCGCAGCCCCGAGCTGGCCAGGTCGCGGGCCTGGTCCAGCCACCACTGCCGCTGCCCATCGCTCAGGGCCACCACACCGGAGCCATCGATCCAGCGATCGCACAGGCCAACGATCACTTCCGGTGCCCCTTTGCTGATCAGCAGCCGGGACGATCCGCTGGCGCCGCTGCCGAGCGGCCCCTGCAGCTCGGCGCGGGGATCCTCGATCCACACCGCCATCAGCTGGCGCTCCGAGCTGAAGGGGATCTCGGCGGCCCGGGGGTAATGGCTGCGCAGTTCGAAGTCATCGATGCCGGCCTTCAACGCCACCACCGAGAGGGCGCCTTCGGTGGGGTCGCCCAGGATGTCCCAGCGGCCATCAGCCAGCTGCTTGTGTTCGGCATCGCTGCAGAGCACGCCGGCTTGCAGCAGCAGCGTGCAAGCCCCGGCGGCGCTCCCGGCACTGGCGCCGGCGGGAGCCTGGATGGCGCTTGCACTCAGGCTGCCGCTGGGGTCGTAGCCCTGGCCGCTCACGCTCACGCGCTCGGTGCCCACCCGCAGTTCCTGCACCACTTGGCGGTTCTGGGTGAGGGTGCCGGTTTTGTCGGAGCAGATCACCGTCACCGAGCCCAGGCCCTCCACCGCCGGCAGGCGCCGGATCAGGGCGGCGCGGCGCACCATGCGCTGGGTGCCGATCGCCAGCGTCACCGTGATCACCGCCGGCAGACCCTCCGGCACGATCGCCACCGCCATCGACAGCGACACCTCCAGCAGGTTGAGCGGGTCTTGCTTCAGCAGCAGGCCCAGCACCACCACCACCGCCACCAGGGCCAGGGCACTGCCCACCAGCACCTTGGCCAGCCCATCGAGCCGCTCCTGCAGCGGCGTGCTTTCACCGCCCGCGGTGTTGATCAGCTCAGCGATCTGCCCCAGTTCGGTGCCCATGCCGGTGTCGCTCACCAGCGCCACACCCCGCCCGCGCACCACCTCGGTGCCTTGGAACAGGCAGTTCTGGCGCTCCAGCACCGGTGTGGCTTCCTCCAGCACCAGCTCGGCTTTTTTGAACACCGCTTCGGCTTCACCGGTGAGTGCCGCCTCGCGCACCCCCAGATCGGCGGCCTCCAGCAGGCGGGCATCGGCAGGCACCCGATCGCCGGCCTCCAGCCGGATCAGATCGCCTGGCACCAGCTCTTCGCTGCCCACCCGCTGCCACTGGCCATCGCGGCGCACTTGCACCATCGGTTGCGCCATGTCGCGCAGGGCCAGCAGAGCCTGTTGCGCCTTGCTTTCCTGCAGGAAACCCAGCAGGCCGTTGAGCACCACGATCACCAGGATCGCGATCGCATCCTTGGGAAATTCCCGCTGATGCAGCGACACCGCCGCTGACACGGCTGCCACCGCCAGCAGCATGATCAGCATCACGTTGCTGAACTGATCCCAAAGGATCTGCCAGGCGCTGCGCCCTTCGGACAGTTCGAGCTTGTTCGGGCCGGATGCCGCCAGTCGCCGTGCTGTTTCAGCCGTGGTGAGTCCGTCGCGGCTGGCCTTCAGCTGCTGCAGACAGGCCTCAGGCGAGAAGGCGTGCCATTGGAACTCTGGTGACTTGCCCAAGGTCTTCAGGAGCTACTTGCTAGAGGGCCATCCTCGCTGGACTCAACTGATCTGGCTGAGGAACTGGCGGCTGCGCTCGTGCTGCGGGTTGGTGAAGAAGTGCGCCGGCGGCGCCTCTTCCACCACCTGCCCTTCCGCCATCAGCACCACACGGCTGGCCACCTGCCGGGCGAAGCGCACCTCGTGAGTCACTACCACCATCGTCATGCCGTCGCGGGCTAGCTCCTGCATCACCGCCAGCACCTCCTGCACCATCTCGGGATCGAGGGCGCTGGTGGGTTCGTCGAAGAGCATGATCCGCGGCTCCATGCACAGCGAGCGGGCAATCGCCACACGCTGCTGCTGTCCGCCGGAGAGCTGGCCGGGATATTTGCGGGCCTGCTCGTGGATGCCCACGCGCTCCAGCAGCTCGAGCGCCTGCTGCTCCACCTCCTGCTTCGGCCGCTGCCGCACCAGCGTGGGTGCCAGGGTGAGGTTCTCCAACACGGTGAGGTGCGGGAAGAGGTTGAACTGCTGAAACACCATGCCCACCTCCCGGCGGATCGCATCGATGTTGCGCACGTCGTTGGTGAGGGGTCTGCCATCCACCACGATCGAGCCCTTTTGGAAATCCTCCAGGGCGTTGAAGGTGCGAATGAAGGTGCTTTTGCCCGAGCCCGAGGGGCCCATGATCACCACCACCTCGCCCTGGCACACGGTGAGATCCACGCCCCGCAGGGCCTGGAAGCCATTGGGGTACCACTTCTCAACCCCGCGGGCTTCGATCATCACGGGGAGGGCTGAAGAGCTGGTCATGCCTTCGACGTAGAGAGGGGATTGAGGCGGGTTTCCAGGGCGCGGCTGCCCAGACCCAGAGCGGCGCAGCAGCACCAAAACAGCACGGCTAGCACCAGATACACCTCAGCGTTTTTGCCCAGGAATTCCGGATTGGCCATCACCGTGCGGGCCGTGCCCAGCAGATCGAGCAGACCGATCAGCGAGAGCAGGGTGGTGTCTTGCAGCAGGGTGATGAATTGCCCCACGGTGGCCGGCAGCGCCACCCGCATGGCCTGGGGCAGCACCACGTGGATCAGGGCCTGGTGCATCGGCAGGCCCAGGGAGCGGGCGGCCTCCAGTTGCCCAGGCGGCAGGGCCACCAGGCCGGAGCGCACCGCCTCGGCCACATAGGCCGCGGCGAAGAAGGTGAGCACCCAGGCGGCCCGCCACACCCGATCCGGCGCCAGGCCACCCGGCAGCAGGAAGCCCAGGATGTTTTGCCCCAGGAACAGCAGGGTGATCAGGGGCGCGCCGCGGATGAACTCGATGTAGAGCACCGACCCCCAGCGCAGCAGCGGCAGCTCACTGCGGCGGCCTAGGGCCAGCAGCACGCCCAGCGGGAAACAGAGCAGGATCGCGAAGCTGGCCTCCAGCAGGGTGAGCAGCAGCCCGCCCCACTCACCAGGCGGCACGCGCATCAGCCCAAGGCCGCCGCTGATCAGCACCATGCCCACCAGATAGAGCACGGGCCACACCAATGGCACCAGCCGCAGCAGCGGAGCAGGCAGTACCTGGCTCCACCGACCCGCGGCCCAGCGCACCACGAGCAGCAGCGCCGTGATCCCCCACCAGCGCAGCTGAATCGGCAACTCCAGCTTCAGGCCCCAGCTTCCGAAGACCGCCAGGGCGATCAGGATTACGGCGGTCAGTTGGTCGTTGCGGGGCCAGCTGCCCTTGCCGCGCAGCAAGCCCCAGCTCAGGCCGGTGGCGGCGGCCAGCAGCACGGTGAGCAGCCACAAGCGCCATTGCTGCTCGATCGGGTAGCGCCCCACCGCAAACAGAGTGGTGTTGGCCTGGATCACGGCCCACTCGGCCTGAAACAGCATCCAGCGCAGGAAGGCTGTGCCCACGGCCAGCAGGAAGCCCACCAGCGCCAGGGTGATCACACCATCGAGCGGGGTGGCGAAGAGTTCGCGGCGCAGCCTGGCGAAGCTGAGAGAAGGGGAATTCATCAGCGCTCCTTGATCTGCACCCAGCTGTTCACGCCGTTCATCAGCGCTGAGATCAGCAGATCGATCACCAGGTAGGACCCCAGCAGGATCAACACCACTTCCACGGCGCGGCCTGTTTGATTCAGGGTGGTTTCGGCCACGGAATAGAGATCGGTGTACCCGCAGGCCACGGCCAGCGAGGAGTTTTTGGCCAGGGAGATGTATTGGCTGTTGAGGCCGGGCACGATCACCCGCAGCGCCTGGGGCAGCACGATGCGCTGCAACGTTTGCAGCGGGGTGAGCCCGAGTGAGCGGGAGGCCTCCCACTGGCCGGGCGGCACTGAAGCCACCCCGCCGCGCACCACCTCAGCAATAAAGGCCGCGGTGTACACCACCAGGCCCGTGAGCAGGGCGCCGAACTCCACGGTGAGCCGCAGCTGCCCCTGCCATACGTCATTGATCAGCTCGGGCTTGCCCAGATAGAGCCCGGATTTGGCCAACACCACACCCGGCAGCTGGATCGCCTGCTCGCCGCCGGGCAGAGCCAGAAACACCACGAAATACCAGAACACCAGCTGCAGCAGCAGCGGGATGTTGCGGATCAGCTCCACATACACCCGTGCCAGCCGCCGCAGCAGGCCATTGCTGCTGAAGGCCGCTACGCCGATCAGCGTTCCCAGCACCGTGGCACCGATCAGCCCCGCCAACACCACCCGCAGGGTGTTCACAAGCCCGGCGAGCAGGGCGCGCCAGTAGGGCAGCTCCGCGTTGTACGGCAGCAGCGTTTCCGAAACGTCGAAACCGGCGGGGTTGCGCAGCCAGCTCCAGCTGAGCAGCAGGCCGGCGTTGGTGAGGTTGCGCACCAGGTTGCCCACCAGGAATGCCACCACCACCAGCACCAGCAGACCGGCAACGCCTTGCACCAGCCAGGGAATCAGCCGCCGGTTCCGCCACCAAGGGGTGACCGCAGGGGTGGCCATCAACGGAAGGGCGGCGAGTAAATCAGGCCGCCGTCACTCCACTGGCGGTTGAGGCCGCGCTCGAGTTTGAGCTTCGAGCCCTGGCCCACGTTGCGCTCAAACAATTCGCCGTAGTTGCCTCCAGCCTTCACGGCCTGCACCACGAAATCCGCCGGCAGGCCCAGCTGTTTGCCGAAGTCGCCCTCCACGCCCAGGAAGCGGCGCAGGTCGGCCTGGTTGGGGTTGGCCTTGGCCTCAGCCACCTTGGCGTCGATGTTGGCCTGGGTGATGCCCAGTTCCTCGGCTTGCATCAGGGCGTAGATGGTCCAGCGCACGGCATCAGCCCAGCCCGGATCACCGTTCACCGTGACGGGGGTGAGCGGTTCCTTGCTCAGCACCTCCGGCAGCAGCACGTGGCCAGCGGGATCCGGGAAGCTGGTTCGCTTGGCAGCTAGCTGCGAGCGGTCGCTGGTGACGGCCACGCAACGGCCCTGCAGGTAAGCGGCGTAGGTCTGGTCGCTGGTCTGGAATTTGAGAGGCGTGTAGGGGGCCTTGATCTGGCGCATGCGATCGGCCAAGTTGAGCTCGGTGGTGGTGCCGCTCTCCACGCAGATTGGTTTGCCGGCCAGATCTTTGAGGCTGTTAATCCCGGCGGCCTTGGGGGCCATCACGCCCTGGCCGTCATAAAAAACGGTGGGGGCGAAGCTGAGGCCGTTGCCGCCGGAGGCATCCCGGCTGAGGGTGTAAGTGGTGTTGCGCGAGAGCAGATCGATCTCGCCGCTCGCCAGGGCCGCAAAGCGCTCACTGGAGTTGAGATCGCGGTACTCCACCTTGTTGGGATCGCCCAGGGTGGCTGCCGCCACCGCCCTGCACACATCCACATCCAGGCCGCTGTAGCTGCCGTCTGGGCTAACGAAGCTGAAGCCCGGAAGCTTGCCTTCGACTCCGCAGAGCAGCTTGCCGCGGCTCTTCACCCCATTCAGCTTCTGGCTCTGGATGCCGCCGCCTTCACTGGCGCAGCCCACTAATGCCAATGCGGCCAGGAGAGGCGCACACAGGGCGAGCTTGCGCAACCTGACCATGGGGCGGTTCAAAAGTTTGCGCAGTTTGCCAGCAGATCACCCTGGCTGGTTGTTCCTGGTGGGCGCCTCCACATCCCCGGGATGCAGCAGCAGTCGCCGCTCCAGCAACAGCAGCCCAACCACGGTGGTGATCGTGACCATCAGCACCAGTGCCGAAAACTGCGGCGGGTTGATCACACCGGCATTCAGCGCGGTGGTGGCAAACACCAGACCTGGCAGACCGCGGGGAATCAGGCCGAAGATCACGGCCCAGCGATCCACGCCGCTGCGCTGATCACGCTGGGTGATGCCCAGGCCGCAGATCAGCTTGCTGGCGATGGCCAGGGCCAGCAAGATCAGGCTCAAGCCCCAGGCCTGCGCTTCGAGCAGCGTGCCGGCCTGGATGCGCATGCCCACACTGATGAAATAGAGGGGTAGGAACACCTCGGAGATCACTGTGAGCAGCCCGCTCACCTGCGGTGGTTGCTCCGATAGGCGGTTGAGCAGTACTCCGCCCCAAAGGGCCCCGAGCAGGGATGTGAGCCCACTCACTTCGCCCACCCAGGCACAGCCCACTAGCAGCATCAGCACTGCCAGGGGGCTCGTGGGTGCAGCCCAGCCCTGGCGGCGCCACCAACGGGCGATCCGATCACTGAGCAGGGCGGCCGCGATCCCCAGCAGGGGGCCGAGCCAGCCACCGCTCCCGCCGCTGAGATTGCGGCCGCCCAGGGCCACCGCCAAGCTGAGCAGGGCGATGGCCGGCAGATCGTCGAGCACCGAAACCCCAACCAGCAGACGGCCTGTTGGCGTTTGCAACGCCTGGCGCTGGGCCAGCAGCCGCAGGGTGACGCCTGTGCCAGTGGCCGCCACGCAGGCCAGGCAAAGAACGGCCGTGGCTGGCGCCATGCCCAGCCCCAGCACTAATGGGCCATAGCCCAGAAGCGGCCCGATCACGCTGAGGCCAAGCAATCGCAGGATCGTGCTGCGCCGTGAGCTCAGCAGGTCGCCCCGCACCTCCAGACCCACCTGGAAGAACAGGGCCAGGACCCCCAGTTCTGTGAGGCCGCTGAGGGGGGCGATCGCTTTGTAGGGCAACAGGCTGTTGCCCAGACCAAAGCCGATCAACAGTTCCACCACGATCGCCGGCACCGCCAGCCGCGAAAGCTTGCCCGCCATCAGGCGGGCTGCCCCCAAGCCGATCAACAGGACCAGAAGCGTGGTGAGCAGGGAGGGTGAATGCAAGCCAGCGGCTCCCGCCGATCAGTTCGGAGCTTCGCCTTCAGCCTCAGCTTCTGCGGGCTGGGTGGTTGGTTTCATGTTGGCCCCGAGCTCGGTGCAGGCTCGGATTGGATCCACATCGGGGGCCAGGCCCAGCGCTTTGCGCAGGGCATCCATTTGGCTCACCGATTGCATGTCGAGCGAGGCGGCAGCCCGCTCACAGGCGATCTTTTTCAGGGCCTGGGTATCCGGAGGGCGGCAGCCACTGAGTGCGGCGCCACTCACAACAAGCGCCGTGGAGGCCATCCAGACCCGGCGATGCTGCAGGGCATTTCCGAGCGGCTGCAGAGGATTGACCACGGTTGCAGGCAGTGAGATATGTCAACGCTAGAGAGGCTGAAAAGAGCTGCGTCTTGAGGCGTTTGAAAATGCAACTGGGCTTTTCAGTCGCCTGCGTTTGGCCGGCGGATCGTCACAGCTGTCGGCTTGGATCTCTGAAGATGAGCGCCAGTTGAGCCGCACGCTCCTTCTTAATGCTGCCGTTCCACTGGCTCACCCAAACCCTGGCCTTCGGCCTGGGCATCTCGTTCAGCCCTCTCAACATCGCTCTGGTGGCACTGCTGCTGCTGGGCAGCCAACCGCTGCGGCGCTGCGGCACCTTCCTCACGGGTTGGGTGCTCGCCAATGGCGGCGCTCTCAGCGCCGTGGTGTTGATCGGCGGGCGGCTGAGCTGGGCCATGCACCTCGGCAGCCGCGGCCAGATCTTGATCGATCTGATCGGTGCGGGGGCCTTAGTGGGGTTGGGCCTGTTTCAGCTCACGCCTGCCGTGGCCATCGGTGAGGAGAACTGGGCGATGCAGCTGATGACCCGGCTGCCAGAGCTTGATGGTCTTCCCCTGGTGGGGCTCGGGGCAGGGTGCGCCTTGGTGAGCCCGGAAAACCTGGTGTTTTACGTGAAAGAAGGGGGGATGCTGCTCACCAATCACACCAGCCTGCGCGGCGATCTGGAGGTGGGAGTGGTGTTTGTGGCCGTAACCGCCTCCTTGCTGCTGCTTCCACCGCTGCTCTGGATCGTGAATGGTGAGGGGCTGCGCCTGTCGCTCGAGCGCGTGAACGACTGGCTGGTGCACCGGGCCGAATGGCTGGTGGGAGTGTTTGCACTCGTGCTGGGCGTTTATCTCGGTTGGCAGGGCATTGAGGGCTTGCATCATCTGACCCTTCTGGCCTCCGTTTAAGGCTGAAAGCAGACTGCGCTGCGTTGGCTTGATGTGTCCGCCGCTGATTGAGCGTGCCTTAGATGAAATACATCGCCTGCGCTTGCAGGCGCGCATCCCGTTCAGTGAGGAGATCAGAGAGGCTTGTGCTGTTGAGGAGTTGATCCCTTCGCAGGCGAAGCTCCTCCCCGAGCGCACGGATCACCTGCAGCTCGTTGCTGCCTTGAGCCGGATCAGGCTGCTCAGCTGTGCCATCGAGGCAGGCGATCACGTCGGCCAGGCTGATCTGAGCAGCTGGCCTCGAGAGCGTGTAGCCACCGCGTGCGCCGCGGACGCTGCGCACGAACCCTGAGCGGCGCAGGCTGGTCATCATTTGCTCGAGGTAGCGCTCAGGGATGGCCTGCCTGGCAGCAATCTCGGCCACCTGCAGGAGCTCTCCGCTGGATTGCACATCCGCCAGCTCCATCAAGGCCTGCAGGCCATACGTGGTTTTCGCACTGAACCCCAATTGGGCTGGTAAGCGCAGCGATCAGTCTGTCATCCAAACAACGGTAACGCGCTCGGAATTGAAGGATTCCCGCGTCCTGCGGCCGCAGGACGCCCGCCGGGTCAATAACTTCGCAAATCCGATCTGAACACCGTTGTATCGTGGAGCCCTGCGTGCGCCTCCCGTGGCTGATCTCTTGCTTGCAGTGCTCCAGCCAGGGGCCCTGATCACCCTCTTGGTCCTGCTTGGGGCCATCGTGTTGTTTGTTGGCGGCTGGCTCGCGCCCGAGCTCGTTGGTCTGCTGGCCGCGGCGCTGTTGATGGTCACGGGCGTGCTCAAGCCGTCTGAAGCCGTGGAGGGATTCGGAAGCCCGGCCCTGATCACCCTGATGGGCTTGTTCGCCCTCTCCGCTGGCTTGTTCCGCAGCGGTGGCCTGGATCGGTTGCGGGCCTTGATCGGCTCCGATGCCGTGCGTAGCCCCAAGCGGATGATCGCCGTGATGGTGGCCGCGGTGGGTCCGGTGTCGGCTTTTGTGCCCAACACCCCAATCGTGGCCAGCCTGCTGCCCGTGATTGAGGGCTGGTGCCAGCGCCGCCGCATTTCCCCCTCCAAGGTGCTGCTGCCGCTTTCGTTTGCCACGGTGCTGGGCGGCACCATGACCCTGCTGGGCAGTTCGGTGAACCTGCTGGCCAGTGAGGTGAGCAGCAAGCTTGGCTATGGGGCCTTCGGGTTGTTCAGCTTCACCCCCATCGGCATCGGGGTTTGGGCGATTGGTGGTGTTGTGATGCTGCTCCTGGCAGATCGCTTTCTGCCCGATCGCGGCACCGATGACGACGACCTGATCGCCTCGCTCTCCAGCAGTGGCTATCTCACCGAGGTGGAGATTCCCCCCGGCTCCGAGCTGATTGGCCAGTCGCTCCATGGCAGCCGCTTGCAGCGCCGCTTCGATGTCGATGTGCTGGAGCTGCACCGCGGCACCGAGCGATTCATGCCTCCTCTGGCCGACCGCACGCTGGTGCTGGGTGATCGCCTACTTCTTCGCTGCAGCCGCGAAGATCTGCTGCGCATCCAGCAGGACCACACCGTGGTTCTGGCTCCAACCTCGGAGGACCTCAGCAGTCCCGATCAACAGAACAACCAGCGCATGGTGGAGGTGTTGCTGCCCTCTGGTTCCACCCTCGCCGGCGATTGCCTACGGGATCTGCGCTTCCGCCAGCGCTACAACGTGACAGTGCTGGCCCTTCGCCGCGGCAATGAGGTGTTGCGCGAGCGGCTCGGCCGGGCTCAGCTCCGCGAGGGCGATGTGTTGCTGCTCCAGGGCCCGAAGGATGCCATCCGTGGCCTCCAAGCCAACAACGATTTAGTTGTTCTCGAGCAGCTGGAGAAGGATCTACCCACGGTGAGCCGCAAGCGCGTGGCGCTGCTGATCGCCGTGCTGGTGATTGCGTTGCCGGGCTTTGATCTGATTCCCCTGGTGGCTTCGGTGCTGCTCGGCACGGTGGCGATGGTTGCTACCGGCTGCCTGCGCCCGGGCGAACTGCAGCGGGCGATTCGCCTCGATGTGATCCTGTTGCTGGGTTCCTTGGCCAGCTTCAGCGTGGCTTTGGAAAAAACTGGCCTGGCAGCGGCTTTCGCCAAGGCCCTGCTGCTCGGGCTTCACAACTGGCCGTTGTATGGGGCGCTTCTGGTGGTGTTCCTGTTCACCACCTTGCTCACGGAGGTGATGAGCAATGCCGCCACCGTGGCGATGTTGATTCCCATCGCGGGCCAGCTTGCCCAAGGCCTTGATCAGCCACCCATGGCTTTCATCTACGCGGTGCTGTTCGGCGCCAGCCAGAGTTTCTTGAGCCCCGTGGGTTATCAGACCAACCTGATGGTGTTCGGCCCGGGTCGCTATCGCTTCCTCGATATCGCCCGCTACGGCTTCCCGCTCACCATCGCCATGACGATCACGGTGCCGTTCCTGATCTGCCGCTGGTTCGGGATTTAAGCCCTCCGGCTGGCAAGGCGATCGATCAGGATGGTGCGTCTTGATCGATTGTTGAGCCTCGTGCGGCCCAGCGCCAGTTCCACAGCTCGCCGCCCCTCACGTCACAAGAGCCTGCTGCGTTTGTTGCGCCAACGGCTGCTGTGGCTGTGGCACCACGAGGGCAGCCACGGTCAGCGGGCTAGGGGGTTAGCGGCCGGCATTTTCATGGGTTGCTTCCCCTTTTTCGGGTTGCAGATCGTGCTGGGGGTCGCCCTGGCCAGCGTGGTGCGCGGCAACCACATCCTGGCGGCAGCGGGCACCTGGATCAGTAACCCCTTCACCTATCTGCCCCTCTACTGGTTCAACTACCAGTTGGGGTGTCTGCTGTTGGGGCCAGGGCCTGCCTTCCCCACCCTGCAGGAGCTGCAGCAAGCGCCCCTTTGGGATCTTGGTGTCGCGATGAGTGGCCGGCTGCTACTGGGTTCGCTGCTGGTGGGCCTGGTGAGCGCCGTGGTGCTGGGCGGTGGCTACTGGCTTCTGCTGGAGCATCAGCATCGCCGCCGCCGCGCTTAGTCCTGAGTTCCACCCGTGTTGTCGGGCAGGCGTTTCCAGCCAGCCAGCACCCCAAGGATGTCGGCGGCGCTCACCAGCCCCACAAAGGCGCCAAATTCATCCACCACCACGCGCACAGAGCTGCGATCGCCCCGCCGGAATGTGGTGAGTAATCGATCGGCGCGAATCATCTCGGGCACGTATTGAGGCGGATCGCAGAGCTCACACACCAGACGCTCTCCGCCGCCCTGCAGCAGGGCGCCCAAGGCCTCCTCGCGGCTCTGCACCCCCAGCACCTCATCCACCTCCTCCCCCAGCACCACCCACCAGGCATCGTCGGGTGCGGCAAGGATTTCCTGGCGCACCGATTCGAGGCTGGCGGCGCCTGGCAGTGAGGGCGTTGCCACGCGCGACACCATCAGATCCCTTGCTGTGAGGTCGTTGAGGGCAAACACCTTGCCGATCATGGCCGCTTCATCCGCCTCGATCTGGCCCTGCTGGGAACCCAGCCGTGCCATCAGATGAATTTCCCGCTCATTGGTGGTGAGATCGGCCTCGGCAGTGATCGCTGGCATCAGTTTCTCCAGCAGCAGCAGCAGCGGCAGAGTGAGCCGCTCCAGTAGCAGCAGCACCCGCGCTCCCCCCAGGGAGATCGGCATGGCGAAGCTGTTACCGATCGCCTTGGGCAGGATCTCGCCGAACAAAATCACGGCCACGGTGAAGCCGATGTTGAAGATCAACAGCGCGGCGGTGCCTCCGGGCAGCTGCTCGAAGGTGTGATCGGCCTGGCTGCCGAGCAGCATCGAACCGGAGATGTTGAAGAGGTTGTTGATCACCACCAGCAGCGCCAGGGATCGGCCTGGCCGCGCCTTGATCCGCTCGAGGGCGCGGGAGCCCGGCACCCGCTGCTGCACCAGGGTGTGAACCTGGATCGGGTTCACCGTGAGCATCGCCGCCTCGGTGCTGGAGGCCAAGGCCGAGCCCACCAGGATCAGCGCTGCCATCGCCAGCAGCACAACGATCGGATTCATTGGTTGGGCGGGGATGCGGGTTGGACCGGACCTTACCTACGGTTGGCGGGATGAACTCGTCCCCGAGCAATCCCGTTCAGGCGCTGCAGCGCTGGCGTCATCAGCTCACCGTGCCCCAGTTCACGGTGGTTACGGGTCTCCTTGTGATCGTGGTGGGCACCTTCCTGCTCGCCTCGCCGCTCTGCTCTACTGACGACGTCGGCCTTTGGCAGGCCCTGTTTACCGTCACCTCGGCGATCACCGTGACCGGGCTCTCGGTGATCTCGGTGGGGAACGATCTCACCTTTGTGGGCCAGGTGGTGCTGGCCGGTTTGATCATCACCGGCGGCCTCGGCCTGATGGCGATCACCACCTTCCTGCAGGGATTCGTGCAGGGGCGCTCCGGCCTACGCCATCGCCTTGATAAGGGTCGTGCCCTCGATGAATTCGGGGTGGGCGGCATCGGCCCCACCTTCAACAGCATCTTGATCACCGCCACCTGCGTGATGGGGCTTGGTGCGGTGGTGCTCTACGCCTTCGGTTTCACCAACATTGAGCAGCCTGGCCAACGGCTCTGGGCTTCGCTGTTTCATGTGATCAGCGCCTACAACAACGCGGGATTTGGCCTCTGGGATAACAGCCTGATCGATTACCGCGATAACGCCGTGGTGAATGGTGTGATCGCCTCGATGATCGTGATCGGCGGGATCGGCTGGCGCGTAATCAACGACCTCTGGGCCAATCGCCTGCGCTTGCGTCGTTTGCGCCGCCTCAACCTGCACACCCGCTTGGTGGTGCGCAGCACTGTGCTGTTGATCGTGCTCGGTGCAATCGGTTTGCTGATCACCGAGCACTTCGGCTATCGGGCTTCGGCCATGGGGCAGCTGGGCCTTTGGCAGAAGCTGCAGATCACGCTGTTCCAGTCGATCACCACGCGCACTGCTGGCTTCAACACCATTCCGCTCTCGGCTGAAACGATCACCGATGCCGGTTTGCTGTTGATGATCCTGCTGATGTTCATCGGCGCCAGCCCCGGTGGCACCGGCGGCGGGATCAAAACCACCACCTTCGCGATCTTGGTGGGCGCCACCCGCTCCACGTTGGAGGGCCGCAGCGATGTGCTGATGCACCGCCGTCAGATTCCGGATGCCACCGTGCTGCGAGCCGTGGGCGTCACCTTGGCTTCGCTGCTGTTTGTGGTGCTGATGGCGTTATTCCTGGGCATAGGCCCCACGGCAGCCGGCGTCAGCGGCCATCAGAGCTTCAGTTTTCTCGAAAAGTTGTTCACCTGTGTGTCGGCCTTCGGCACGGTTGGCTTGGATCTGGGCGTCACGGCCAACCTCAACCGCTGGGGTCAGTTGGTGCTGATGGTGGGCATGTTTGTGGGCCGGATCGGCATCTTGCTGCTGCTTTCGGCGCTGTATGGCAACCGCCCTCAATTGCGGGTGGGCTACCCCAGGGAAGACCTCTACGTCTAGAAAAGGTGGGCTTGCAATGACGACCGTGAATCAGTGGTGGCAGTGGGGCGCTGATGGCGACGACCGCCGTGGCGGATTTGCGGTGATCGGTGTGGGCCGCTTTGGCAGCTCCGTGTGTGCGGAGCTGGTGCGGGCGGGAGCAGATGTGCTGGCGATCGATTCCAGCCAGCGGGCGATCGATGAACTCCGCCAGCTCGATCCCTCGATCGAATGCCGCGTGGTGGATTGCACCGATGAGGAGGCGCTGCGCGCTTCCGGTGTGCTCGATCTGGAAACGGTGGTGGTGGCGATGAGTGATCCGATCGAGGCCAGCATCACCGCAACGTTGATCTGCAAAGACGCCCAAGGCACGCGGGTGAAGCAGGTGATCGCCCGTGCCACGAGCGACATACACATGAAGATGCTGCAGCGGGTTGGCGCCGATCGGGTGGTGTTCCCTTCAAAAATGATGGGCCAGCGGCTGGGCCTTGAGTTGGTGCGCCCCAACCTGCTGGAGCAGTTACGCCTGGATGACCGCAGCTGCATCGAAGAGATCAAGGTGCCCAGCTCCTTTGTGGGCCACTCCCTGCGCGATCTCAACCTGCGCAAGCACTTCAACGTGAACGTGTTGGCAGCAGGCCCCGTGGGGCATCTGGATGTGAATCCACCTGCTTCCCATGTGCTGGCCCAGGGCGAGCTGCTGGTGGTGATGGGTTCGGAGGAAGCGCTGCGTTCCCTGCCGGGTAAGTGAGCGCAAGCGGGCGGCCTGTGGCTGTTTCAACACCGCTGGTTTAAGGGTTGTGCACAGGGGGTTTGCTGCAGCCTCCGGCTGGCGCTAGCGAGGGTGGGCACGGCAGGAGGCCGGCCATGGCATCGAGCATCGCCACACGCGCATCGGCAGATACGGATCTGCCGCCACCTCTCAAAGAAAGCGGCCAAAGGGAGGTGTTCTGCGGGCTCACCTCGATCGTGTGGCTGCACCGGCGCATGCCGGATGCCTTCTTCCTGGTGGTGGGTTCACGCACCTGCGCCCACCTGATCCAGAGCGCCGCCGGCGTGATGATCTTTGCCGAGCCGCGCTTCGGCACCGCGATCCTGGGGGAGCGGGATCTGGCTGGCCTGGCCGATGCCAATGAGGAGCTCGATCGCCTGGTGGCGCAGCTGCTGGAGCGTCGCCCCGAGATCCGCACCTTGTTTCTGGTGGGCAGCTGCCCCAGCGAGGTGATCAAGCTCGATCTCTCCAAAGCCGCCGAGCGTCTCAACCGCCAGCACGCAGGCCGCGTGATGGTGCTCAACTACAGCGGCAGCGGCATCGAAACCACCTTCACCCAGGGGGAAGACGGAGCCCTGCAGGCCCTGATTCCGCTGATGCCTGCCAGCACGGAGCAGCAGCTGCTGATTGCAGGCACCCTGGCCGATGCGGTGGAAGACCGGCTGATCGGCCTGTTCCACAAGCTCGGCATCGAGCGGGTGGCCAGCCTGCCGCCGCGGCGCTCCACGGAGTTGCCGGCCGTGGGCCCCGGCACCAAGCTGCTGCTGGCCCAACCGTTTCTGAGCGGCACCGCCCGTGCCCTGGTGGATCGCGGCGCTGAGCTGATCCGCGCCCCCTATCCCTTCGGGGTGGAGGGCAGCCGCGACTGGATGGTCGCAGGGGCCGCTGCCTTTGGCATCGCGCCGGCCCAGGTGGCGGCGGTGCTGGATCCCCTGGTGGAGCGGGGCCGCCGCGCCTTGGCTCCCCAACGGGAGACGTTGGCCGGCAAACGCCTCTTCCTGCTGCCGGATTCCCAGCTGGAGATTCCCTTGGCCCGCTTCCTCTCGCGGGAGTGCGGCATGGAGCTGGTGGAGGTGGGCACCCCCTATCTCGATCGCCAGTTGATGGCCGAGGAGCTGGCGCTGCTGCCGGCCGGCACCCAGCTCAGCGAGGGGCAGCACGTGGACAACCAGCTGCTGCGCGTGCGCGAACAGCGCCCCGATCTGGTGGTGTGCGGCCTCGGGCTCGCCAATCCCCTGGAGGCTGAAGGCATGGCCACCAAGTGGTCGATCGAGCTGGTGTTCAGCCCCATCCATGGCATCGATCAGGCCGCTGATCTGGCCGAACTCTTCGCCCGGCCCCTGCGCCGCCGCGCCGCACTCTCCTTCGCCTGAGGCACTAGCTCCGATGGAACTCACTCTCTGGACCTACGAAGGCCCCCCGCACGTGGGCGCGATGCGCATCGCCGCCTCGATGCACGGGGTGCATTACGTGCTGCATGCCCCCCAGGGCGACACCTACGCCGATCTGCTGTTCACGATGATCGAGCGGCGCGACAAGCGCCCGCCTGTCACCTACACCACCTTCCAGGCCCGCGATCTCGGTGGTGACACCGCGGAGTTGGTGAAGCGCTCGATCGCCGATGCAGTGGCGCGCTTCCAGCCCGAAGCACTGCTGGTGGGCGAGAGCTGCACCGCCGAGCTGATCCAAGACCAACCGGGCGCCCTGGCCGCCGGCATGGATCTCGCCGGCATCCCGATCGTGAATCTGGAGCTCCCCGCCTACTCGAAAAAAGAGAACTGGGGCGCCGCCGAAACCTTCTATCAACTGGTGCGCGGCCTGCTCAAGCCGCAGCTGCCGGCCCCAGGCACACCCAAGCCCGATCCGGCCCGCTGGCGCGCTGAAGGCCGCCGGCCGAGGCTCAACCTGCTCGGCCCCTCGCTGCTTGGCTTCCGCTGCCGCGACGACGTGCGCGAGATCACCCAGCTGCTGGGCAGCTACGGCATCGATGTGGCGGTGGTGGCGCCGCTGGGGGCACGGCCGGCGGATCTGCAGCGCATCCCCACGGCTGACGCCAATGTGTGCCTCTATCCCGAGCTGGCGGGCACGCTCTGCAGCTGGTTGGAGCGCCAGTTCGGCATGGCCTGTGTGCGCACGGTGCCGATCGGCATCGGCGCCACGGTGGGCTTCCTGCGGGAGGTGCACGGCGTGCTGGGTCTGGAGCTGCCGGCGGAGCTGCAGCCCGGTGCTGATGGGGTGTGCGAAGCCGAGCGCCGCTCGCGCCTGCCCTGGTATTCGCGCTCGGTGGATTCCACCTATCTCACTGGCAAGCGGGTGTTTGTGTTCGGTGATGCCACCCACGCCATCGCCGCTGCCCGCATCGCCAGCCGCGAACTGGGCTTCCAGGTGGTGGGGCTGGGTAGCTACAGCCGTGAAATGGCGCGCGAGCTCCGCGCTGCCGCAGCCGAGCTCGGCGTAGAGCCCTTGATCAGCGACGACTACCTCGCCGTGGAGGCCGCCATTGCCGAGGCCGCGCCCGAGCTGGTGCTCGGCACCCAGATGGAGCGCCACAGCGCTAAGCGGCTCGGGATCCCCTGCGCCGTGATCAGCACACCGCTGCATGTGCAGGATGTGCCCGCCCGCTACGCCCCGCAGATGGGTTTCGAGGGGGCGAATGTGATTTTTGATTCCTGGGTGCACCCGCTGATGATGGGCTTGGAGGAGCACCTGATCGGCATGTTCCGCCACGACTTCGAATTCGTGGATGGCCACCGCAGCCACCTGGGCGATGGCGCCCCTGCGGCAGCCCCGGCAGAGGCGTCACCGGCGCCGGCGATGGCTGCGGCTGCTGGTGTTGGCCTGAGTTGGAGCCCTGAGGGTGAGGCGGAGCTGGCCAAGATCCCGTTTTTCGTGCGGGGCAAGGTGCGCAAGAACACCGAGACCTACGCCCGCGAGCGGGGGCTAGCGGTGATCGACAGCGAAGCGCTGTACGAGGCCAAGGCTCACTTCAGTCGCTAAGGATCACAGACGCCTACAACCAGTGGCGCTTCAGGTGGGGCACTCCACCCTTGGGTAGGACTCAAGCGCCGCCATGTGCATCGGATGTGAGCTCAGCCAGCAGCTGAGCAGCTGCTTCAGCCAGGCGGTGCTGGCCCGGGCCGGCACCACGAGCCGGCGACGGGTGCTGCAGGCCGGTGCCCTGATGGCCGCCTCCGCAGTGGCGCCGAGCCTGCTGAAAGCTGAAGCCAAGGCGGTGCCAGCTGATGGCAAGGCTGACTGGCTGTTTGAAGGCGGCACGATCCTCACGATGGAGCGCGACCAACCCCGCGCCGAAGCGGTGGCGGTGCGCGGCAACACGATCGTGTACGTGGGTGATCGCCGCGCCGCCCAGCGCTGGCTGGGTGCCAACACGCAGCGGGTGGATCTCAAAGGGCGGATCTTGCTGCCGGGGCTGATCGATAGCCACGTGCATCCGCTGATGGGGAGTTTGTTCCGCAGTGGCCTGAGCCTGAAGATCGAATCGCGCGAGCGCGAGGTATTGGACACGATTCGCGCCTATGTGAAGGCGAACCCTGGGACGGGGGTCTTCTTTGGCAATGGCTGGGATTCCAACCTGTTCAGTGATCAGGGTGGACCGCATCGTCGCGATCTCGATGCGATCAGCAGCGATCGACCGATCCTGCTGATGTCCTCTGATTTGCATTCCGCTTGGGTGAACACCAAGGCGCTGGAAATGGCGGGAATCACATCAGACACACCGAATCCACCGGTGGGTGAAATCGTGCGTGATCAGGACGGCAAGCCCACCGGTTATCTGCGTGAGGCACCGGCGATGTTGCCCGTGATCAACGCACTGAACCTGCTGGCTCCCAAAACCTATGGCCCCTTGTTGCAGGCCCTGTTGCAGCAGTTTTCGGCGATGGGATTCACCAGCCTCTTTGATGCGGCGATGCCTTTTGGTCAGCTCGCGGTTTATGAGGCGATCGAGGATCTGGATCGCCGTGCGGCTCTGCCCGTGCGACTGCAGGTCACGCAGACGGTGACATCAGAAGCCGATGTTCCTTCTGCGGTGAGCACCCTCAGCCAGCTGCATCAGCGCTTTGGCAGCGAGCACTTTCGGGTGTCGACCCTCAAGATCGTCGGTGACGGCGTGATCGAAAATCGTCAGGCGGCCTTGCTCAAGCCTTATCTGCAACCGGCCGGCAGCCGAGGACGGCTGGCGATTTCCGATGCGGCGGCGGTGACATTGCTCAAGCAATGCCACAAGGCTGGCTTTGATGTGCACTATCACACCATCGGTGATGCGTCGCTGCGCCAGATCCTGGATGCCCTCACCACGGCGCGTCAGCAGGGCGTGGCTCCCAAGGTGACCCTGGCCCATGTGCAACTGGCTGATGATGCGGATCAGGCGCGATTGGCACGGCTCAAACCCTTGATCACTAGCACCGGCATTTGGTGCATTCGCTTCCAGGCAACGGAGCAGGCCATCGGCACCGATCGCTACAACAAGATGTTCCGTTTCGGACGCCTGCAGCGCGATCACGGCCTGAATGTGGCTCTCGGCAGCGACTGGCCCGCGACCTATGCCAGTGGCACGCTCGGGATTGAGCCGATGCTGAATGTGCAGGCGGCGATTCTCCGCCAGCCCCCACCGCCGCTGCTGGCGGCGATGAAGGATGCTCTCGGGCCTGGTGCCAGTGAGCCTCTGCCCCCGATGGAGGATGCCTTCACTCTGGATGGCGCCCTGGAGGCTTACACCCTCGCCGGTGCCCGCCAGCTGGGGCTTGACAGCATTGCCGGCTCGATCAAGGAGGGCAAGCGCGCCGATCTGTGCGTGTTTGATCAAGACATCACAGCGCTTCCCGCGGATCGTCTTTACAGCGCCCGCTGTCTGCTCACGCTGATGGACGGCGTAGCCCGCCATGATGCACGCACCGCGACTTAAATGGTTGCAGGCTGAGTATTTATACCCAGTGATTTGCCCTGGCTTGTGAATCGCTTGCGTGTGGGGATGCGCACAGCTTGGGGAGCGATGTTTCGCTTTGCACGAACAGCTGTTGCGATTCACCTGTGCAGGGGTTGGATGAAGGAATCCAAGCCCTGCCTGTATGACAACCACGCTCACCCGGCCTGACGGTGAAGGCAGCGTTCAGGTGCATCAGGAGGCTGGCCTTCAGATCGAGGAAGGGGCCCTGGTGATTGCCGTGTACGGCAAGGGTGGCATCGGCAAGAGCACCACCAGCTCCAACCTCTCAGCTGCCTTCTCCAAGCTGGGCAAGCGAGTTCTGCAGATCGGCTGCGATCCCAAGCACGACAGCACCTTCACGCTCACCAAGCAGATGGTGCCCACCGTGATCGACATCCTCGAAACCGTGGATTTCCACACCGAGGAGCTGCGCCCTGAAGACTTCGTGTTTGAGGGCTTCAACGGCGTGCAGTGCGTGGAATCCGGCGGTCCGCCGGCCGGCACCGGCTGCGGTGGCTATGTGACAGGCCAAACGGTGAAGCTGCTCAAAGAACACCACCTGCTCGAAGACACCGATGTGGTGATCTTTGATGTGCTCGGTGATGTGGTGTGCGGTGGCTTTGCAGCGCCGCTGCAGCACGCCGACTACTGCCTGATCGTGACCGCCAACGATTTCGATTCGATCTTCGCGATGAACCGGATCATTGCGGCGATCCAGGCCAAGGCTAAGAACTACAAGGTGCGCCTCGGTGGCGTGGTGGCCAACCGCTCCAAAGACACCGATCAGATCGATCGCTTCAATGAGCGCGTGGGCATGAAAACCATGGCCCACTTCCCGGATCTCGATGCGATCCGCCGCTCCCGCCTGAAGAAGTGCACGATCTTCGAGATGGAGTCCACCCCTGAGGTGGAGGCGGTGCAGAACGAATACCTGCGCCTGGCCCAGTCGATGCTCGACAGCGTCCAGCCCCTGGAGGCTGAATCGCTCAAAGACCGCGAGATTTTCGATCTGCTGGGTTTCGATTGAGCCCTCTGGCAGACCTCCCCTGCCTCAGCCCCGGTTGCGCACCGGGTTGCTGAGGCAGCCCACGCCGCTGATCTCCACCTCCACCACATCGCCATCGCGCAGGAAGCGGGGTGGCTTGCGGCCGGCGCCCACACCTGCGGGCGTGCCTGTGAGGATCACGCTCCCGGCCAGCAGGGTGGTGCCCTGGCTGAGCTCGCTGATCAGGCGTGCCACCGAGAAGATCATCGTGCTGGTGCTGGCCTGCTGCACCACCTCGCCATTGAGGCGGGTGGTGAGCAGCAGATCCTGCAGATCGGCGATGGCGCTGATCGGTGTGGGCTCTCCTAGTGGGCAGAAGGTGTCGAAGCTCTTGCCGCGGCACCACTGGCCGCCGCTGCCATGCCATTGCCACCAGCGCTGGCTCACGTCGTTGGCGCAGGCCACCGCAGCGATCACCTCGCGGGCCTGGGCTTCGGGCACATCGCGGGCATCGCAGCCCAGGATCACCGCCAGCTCCCCTTCGTAATCCACGCCGATCGGCGGGTCGCGGTCGTCGGTGTGAACCACCGGCGGCAGCTCGATCGCTGCGCCGTTGCCGATCACGCTGGCGGGATTCTTGAGGAACAGCACTGGCTGCTCCGGCAACTTCAAGGTGCCGGGGTCGGCCAGCTCTGCCGCGTGATCGGCGTAGTTCTTGCCGATGCAGAGGATGGCGGGAGGCCGAGCGGCGGCCATCTCAGGCCAGTCCCACCAGCTTCATCGATTCCTCCCACACCCCCACGGCGGTGTCGGGGTTGCTGGCCTTATCGGAGAGCTCCTGGCTGAACTGCTTGCCGCCTTTTGTTTGGCGGTTGCCCCAGCTCCAGTGCACGCCGGAGGCGGCGAATTCTGGATCAGCCACAACCTGAGCCACCCGCTCACCCGCCAGGGCCTGGCTCACATAGCCGCCGGTGATGTTCTTCTGGAACCAGGGGAAGATCTTCTGGAACGCTTTGGGCGTGTTGCGGAACAGGGGCGTGTCAGCCACGCAGCCGGGGTAAAGCGAGCTGAACACGATCCCGGTGGAGTCGTGCAGGCGGCGGTGCAGCTCCTGGGTGGTGATCATGTTGCAGAGCTTGCTGTCTTTGTAGGCCTTGCCCGGCTTGAACGGCTTGGCGTTGGCCATGGCAATGGGGGCCTTGAAGCCGGCCTTGAAGCCGCTGAGATCGCCCAGATCTGCCGGGGCTGGGATGGGGATCTTGCCGCCCAGTTCTTTGGAGTTGGCCGTCACCGTGCCAAGGATCACCACCCGGCGGGAGGGGTGTTGGGAGCGTTGCAGATCGGGCAGCAGCAGCTGGATCAACAGGAAGTGGCCCAGGTGGTTGGTGGCCATCGAGAGCTCGTAGCCCTGGGGGGAGCGCTCGGGCTCCTTCAGCCGCGGCTTGTAGACGGCCGCATTGATCACCAGGGCATCGAGGCCAAAGCCCAGGGAGCTCACCAGGGTCTCTACGCCCACCCGCACGCTCTCGAGATCGCCAAGGTCGATGCGCAGGTGATGCAGCCGATCGCTGGGGATGCCGAGGGCATCGGCGGCGGCGGCGGCCCGCACAGGATCACGGTTGGCGGTCACCACGGTCCAGCCCCGATCCACAAGGGCCTTGGTGGCATTGAGCCCCACCCCGGAGGTGGTGCCGGTGATCAAGACAGCGCCGGGGCTGCTGCTGGAGCTGGATGCGCTGCTGCTGACCACCATGAAGCCCGGAATACGGCGGGCCTCAAATTATCGAGTGGGCTGCGGCTTCTCGGCGCTGGGCTGTGGCTGCTCAACAGTTGGAAACGGCGCGGCCCCTGCTGCGGGGCTGCCCTGGCCCGGTGTGGTCCACACAACCCGCATGCGGTTGGGGGCGATCCACTGGTCTTGCTCCTGAATCAGCCGCTGCTCGCCGCCGGTGGTGAACAGGCTGTCGAAGCGTTGCTGCGCCTTGTTGAGTTTGGCTTGCTGGATGTTCAACACCGCGGTGATTTCGCCGTAGCGATCCAGACGCTCGCGGTAGGCGCCGCCGAGGCGAACCAGGCTCACCACGGCCACCAGTCCGAGGCCCACCTTCAGGGTGAGACCAATGCCACTGCAGAGCTTTTCCTGGGCAGGCGTGGAGGGCCGCAGAGAAGGCGGTGGCGTTGGCGAAACCTGTGCCGAAGACCTAGGCGCGCGGCCAGGAGTGCTGCTCTTACCCCGTGGCGCGGATCGCCGCTGCGATGGCTGGGCGGTGCGGGGCAGGCTCAAGGCTTGCGGAGCGTGGTTGTGGCCCGCTTTTAGCAGGCCTCAACCACGCTGCCAAGGGATCAGGCGCGGTAGAGGCTCGCGGCCAGACGCACGGCGAGCACGCCCGCATGGGCAGCCACCACCAGGGCAATCAGCACTTCGGCCTGGGTGAGGGACGTCATGGCCTGATTCAAAGCAGAAATCCACCCCATTCTTCCGCAGTTGCAGGGGCTTGCCAGGGCTTGGGCCTTGGCCTGTCACAGCTCGATACCCCGCCGCCGCAGCTGCTGGCTACGGTCGAGCTTGATTGCCGGCCGCCGCCTTGACCTCTGCAGGATCCGTGTTGATCGCGCAGCAGCAGGTGCTGGAGCGCAGCCTCGCTCCGCTTGAACCCTGGTTTTCACTGGAACCTGAATCGTTGCTGGAGCACAGCGGCAGCCTCGAGCTCAGCTTCGACTGGCCCCGCGCCAGCGACGATCCGCGCGAGCTTTCCGAGATCCCCGAGTTGCGGGTGTGGAGCCTGCGGGCCGATGCGCTCTGCCCCTGGCTACCGCTGCTGCTGGAGCGCAGCAGCGGCCAGCTCACCCGCCATGTGGCGATGCTGCTGCCCCACAGCTTCAGCCGCAGCGAAGGCATCCGCTTTGCCCCCGACAGCCTGGAGCTGTGGATGACCCACCGGCTGTTTCTGCTGGATCACTGGTCGCGTGGGCACGGTCTCAATTGCCGCGGCAACCTCGAGCAGATGGCGGCGGTGCTGGGCTTCGAACTGGATGCCGGTTTCTGGCAGGGGCTCAACTAAGCGCCAAGGTCACGGCCCGGCGCGTGGCATCCAATGCCAGCAGCACGCACAGCAGGCGCAGCAGCCACACCAGCTTGGCTTCACTCACCGACTGCAGCCGTGAAGCCGACCATTGAGACGCCACGGCTGCGGCGCCCCCCAGCAGCAATCCCATGCCCAGGTGGCCCCGTCCATCACTGGTGAAGGTCACCGCGGCAGCAGCGGCGGAAGCGCACACCGCAATCGTGCTCAGCCGGATCGCTTGATACACGCGGATTCCTAGCCCCCGCACCATGAGGGGCACCATCACCAGGCCACCGCCTACGCCCAGTAGCCCGCTCGACCAACCCGCCACCAAGCCCACGCCACTCAGGCCGGCCAGCGGTAGCTGCTCCTGCTCGTCCGCCTGGTCGCTGCGGCGCGGTGCGATCACCAGAGCCAGCACCCCGTACATCAGGGCCTGCAGGCCGAGCAGGTGCCAGCCCTTGAGGCCGTCGCCAGCACGGCTGAACACCAACGCGCCGGCTATCGCCCCGGCGGCAATCGCCAGCACGGCGCGGACTGGCACCTGGCCGCTGCGCAGGTGAGCCCAGCTGCCGGCGAGGGTGGTGGGAAGGATCGCCAAGGTGCTCGTGGCCAGCGCCTGGTGCGGCGTGAGGCCCATGGCCAAGAGCAGTGGCGAAAAGATCAAGCCACCGCCGATCCCCAGCAGACCCGAGAGCAGCCCTGCCACCAGGCCCAGTGGCAGCAGCGGCAATAGGTCCCAGGGCATGCGCAGCCGCGGCAAGGTGGTTCCAGCATCCCTGAGTGCGGTTGAACGCGGCTCTGCCCTGGCGTTGGATTCCGCCGATCACGGCGCCGGCGGCCACCCAGATGGCGCTGGATCGCTGGATGCTGCAGCAGCTGCTCGCCGGCGGCCCGCCGATGCTGCGGCTGTATCGCTGGAGTGTTCCGGCCCTCTCGCTGGGGCGGCACCAGCAGCGCTGGCCGTCGGCATGGCGCCAGGAAGCCGTGGAGCTGGTGCGTCGCCCCAGTGGCGGCCGGGCGGTGCTCCATGCCGGCGAGCTCACCTATGCCCTGGTGTTCAGGCCCCCCACGCGCGATCGCGAAGCGGTGTATCGCCATTGCTGCCAGTGGTTGCAGCAGGCCCTTGCCCAAGCCGGAGAGCCGTTGCAGTTCGGCCAGGCCAGCCCCGCGGCTGCGGCCCAGCGCAGCAGCTGTTTCGCCACTGCCACCGCCGCCGACCTGGTGACTGCTCGTGGTGCCAAACGCATCGGCAGCGCCCAGCTCTGGCATGGCCTTGCCCTGCTCCAGCACGGCAGCCTGTTGCTGGATCCGCCGGCGGCGCTGTGGCAGCGGCTGTTTCAGGCCGATCCGCCAGCGCTAGCTCCCTTGCCGTGGGGCCCTGAGCAGCTCGAGCAGCAGCTGCGCCAAGCCGCCGAGGAGCATCTGTGCCCCGAAGGTTTGATCACTCAGCCCCTCAGCCCAGAGGAGTGGGCCGCCGCGCGGGCACTGGAACCGTTGGGTTGCGTGTGAGCGGGCGTCAGCCTTCGCCGCTGGCTTCGATGCTGCGGGCCACGGGGGCCAGCCCCATGCCAAGCGGATACACGCCCTGACGGCGGGCCGCTTCGAGAATGGCCTGGGGCAGGCGCACGCCCAGCTTCTCCAGCACGCGCTCGGCCAGCTCCGGTCGCTCCAGCGTGCCGCTGGGCAGCCCCGCCGGCCCCAGTACCAGCAGCCGTGGTGTGTCGGGCTGATCGAGGCGCAGCACGGCTTGCCAGAGCGGAGCCTCGGCGCTGATCTGCGGCAGCTCTTCGAGGGGCTGCAGGTGATCACCCACCGTTTCTTGCTCCCAGCGCTGCACGGGTAGCTGTTGCAGGGGGGCATCGGTGATGAAGCCCTGCCAGCGGCCCTGGCGGGTCACCAGCAGCCAGTCGGCGAGGCCGTTGCCATCGCCGAGGCGAATGCGGCTCAGTTGTTTGAGGGTGCTGTCGGCCTCGAGCACACGGAAGCGGCGCTGGGCTGCATCTTTCACCTTGAGTTGGCGCAGCACCCCCTGCAGGGCGAGCAGCTGGCTTTGGCTGCGGGCAGCCCCGAGGCCAAACCAGCCCAGCAACATCAGCCACAGGCCCCCCACGCTGGCCCCCCGCAGCAACAGCACCACCCCCAGGCCGATTGCGGCCAGGGAGAGAAAGCGGCCCGTGGCGGTGGCCACCTGGGTGCCTTTGCGCTGGCTGCCGCTGAACTGCCACACCAGCGCTTTGAGGATCAGCCCCCCATCGAGCGGCAGGCCGGGCAGCAGGTTGAACAGCGCCAGGATCAAGTTGAGGCCACCGAGCTCGTTCACCATCGCGCCCAGCAGCGGCGAGGCATGGGCGGCGCTGTGACCAGCCGTCAGCAGCAGACCCGCCAGGATCAAGCTCACCAGCGGTCCGGCTGCCGCCACCATCAGCGAACCGAGTGCAGTGGAGCACTCCCGCTCCACGCTGGCCACGCCCCCCAGCAGAAACAAGGTGATGCTGCGCACCTGCACGCCCTGCTGCAGGGCCACCAGCGAGTGGCCGAGTTCATGCAGCAGCACCGACACGAACAGCAGCACGGCGGTGAGCAGGCCCAGGCCCCATAGCTCGAGGCTGCTGCCGCTAGCGCTCAGCTGCTGGCTGTATTGCTGCTGGAAGGCCACCGTGGCCAGTCCCAGGATCACGAACCAGCTGGGGTGGATGCGCAGGGGAATGCCGCGGATCTTCAGCAGCTGCCAGCCCTCGCCCACGCGGTGCTTCCCAATGGCTCGATCCTAGAAAGGCCTCGCTGCTGCGGCCGATTGCCATGCTGCTGAAGGTGTGCGGGCTGCGCTCCGCCGAACAGGCGGCTGCGGTGGCGGCCCTGGGAGCCGATGCGATCGGGGTGATTGGCGTGCCGCAGTCGCCGCGTTGGTTGGCTCCGGAGCATCGGCGGGAGTTGTTTGAGGCGGTGGCTGCCGCTCGAGCCGGTTGCCTGGGGGTGCTGGTGGTGGCCGATCCCACGCCAGCTGAGCTGCCGCAACTCGGGCCTGAGGCTGGCCATCAGGTGCTGCAGCTGCATGGCAGCGAAACGCCGGAGCGCTGCGCTGAATTGCGCGATCAGCTCGGTGCGGAGCTGATCCTGTGGAAGGCCCTGCGCATTCGCAGCCAGGCTGATCTGGAGCGGGCCGAGGCGTATGCCTCGGTGGTGGATGCCCTCCTGCTCGATGCCTGGGTTCCCGATCAGCTGGGCGGCACCGGCCACCGCATACCGATCGAATGGCTGGAGGGTTTCCGGCCGGATCTGCCCTGGTGGCTCGCGGGAGGCATCACAGCAGAGCGCTTGCCTGGGGCGCTGCAGGCACTTCAGGCCTCACCGCCGGTGGGAGTGGATGCCTCCAGCGGCGTGGAGCGTGCTCCGGGCGACAAAGACCTCGAGCGCGTCGCGCAACTCGTGGCTGCGGTGGCTGCGTTCCGGCAGGATCGGCCCACCTGAAGGCTTACCCCAATGCCATTGTTCCGTGCTCCGTTCCCACGCGCGCTCGGTCTGGCAGTGCCGGCCGCGGCAGCCGTGATCGCGGCAGCGCTGCCGCTGCAGGCGCAGGATCTCGTGGGATGCCGGCTGGTGGGCGCCACGCTTCAGTGCGTGCCCGGCGTGGATGAGAGCCCGCAACTGCAGATCGAGCAGCTGCAACAGCAGATCTCCACGGATATTCAGCTTGAGGGTGTGGTGCAGCAGCGCATCAATGGCCTGCAGCAACTGGTGCTCGAGGGCAATGCTGCTGTGGGTGCCGCCCTCACCGCCACAGCTGTGGCTGATGCCCAAGCCGCCCTGCCCACAGCCAACTACCACTGGTATCGGCTCAAGCCAGGCCAGCGCAGCTGGGTGCTGATTGAGGGAGCCAATGGCACCACCTACGTGCCTGCACCGGTGGATATCGGCCAGAACGTGATGGTGGTGGCCGTTGTCAACGACAACGGCACGGTGAAGCGGGTGGCTTCGCAGCCCGTGGGCCCTGTGCAGCCGTAAGGCTCAGCCGACTGGCGTCAGTGCAGCAGGAGTGATTCCTGCTGCTTGACCAGCTCGAAGAATTCAGCCTTGAGGCTGGGGTCGTGGCGGAAATCACCGCGCACCACCGAATTCACCATGCTGGTTTGGGGCTCTTTCACGCCGCGCCACTTCATGCAGTAGTGCTGCGCTTTCACCAGAATCGCCAGGCCCTGAGGTTCACACAGGCGCTCGATTTCATCGGCGAGGATCATCACCGCTTCTTCCTGGATGTGGGGGCGTGAGAACACCCAATCCGCCACGCGGGAGAACTTCGACAGGCCAATCACGCGTTCGCCAGGCTTGATTCCGATCCAGCAGTTGCCGAGGATGGGAACCAGGTGGTGGGAGCAGGCAGAACGCACCGTGATCGGGCCCACGGTGTAGATCTCATCCAGCTTCTTCACGTTGGGGAAGCTGGCGATCTTCGGCTGCTCGTGATAGCGGCCTTTGAACACTTCGTGCAGATACATCCGAGCCACACGCTCGGCTGTTTCCTCGGTGTTGTGGTCGTTATCGATATCGATCACGAGGCTGCGCAGCAGCTCACGCACCTTGCCGGCCACCTCGATTTCGAGCTGTTCGAGCTCACCTTCGGCGAGGTGATCAGCGATGTTGTCGTTGGCGAGGTAGGGAACGCCAGCCGCTTCAAGACGATCGCGAATGCGGCGGCTCACGGGAGCCAGCTGGCCGGAAACGCTTGAAGGAAGAGTAGAAGTCATGGATAAGTCCCGCGCGGCGAATCAGAGAACGCCAGCGGCGGGCATGAGGGTGATGTCCTCCGCGACTTGGGAGGCAGGTTGCTGGGCCAGAGACAGCAGCGCCTCGGCCACGCGTTCTGGGGCAAGCATGGCACGGCGATCAAATGAACTGTGGACCGTTTCGCTGTCCCAAAGGGGCGTATTAACCGCACCGAGCGTGAGCGTGGAAACGCGGATGCCGTGCTGGCGCTCCTCTTCCGCCAGACAGCGGCTGAAGGACGCCAGGGCCGCTTTGCTGGTGCAGTAGGCGCCCCACTCGGGAAAGGCGTTGCGGGCGGCGTGGCTGCTCACATTGATGATCTGGCCGCCTTCGCGGCGCAGCGCTGGCAGCACCGCCTGGCACACCTGAAACACGCTGGTGAGATTGAGCTGCAGCAGCCACTGCCAGCGATCCAGGGGCATCTCCGCCAGGTTGCCGGTGTAGGCCGCGCCGGCGTTGTTGATCACCACGTTCGGGCTCAGGCCGCGGCTGAGCAGCTCCTCCAGGCCAGGCGCAATCGCGCTCGGATCCGAGAGATCCAGGGCAGCTGTTTCCACCCGCTGCCCGTAGCTGCGCAGTTCGGCGGCCAGGGCCTCGAGATCGGCCTTGGAGCGCGCGACCAACAGCAGCTGATAGCCGGCCTGGGCAAAGGCCCTGGCCGCAGCGGCACCGATGCCCCGCGAGGCACCGGTGATCAAGGCGGTGGGAGATGAACCGGTGGAACTGGCGGTCAAACGGGCTGGACCACCAGGCGGCCGTCCACGAAACGAAAGGAAACCTTAAGAGCTGAGGCTGGCGTCTTGCTGTCCGGCTTCGAGGAAGCGCCCCATCCGCCGGAACTTGGCGTAGCGCTGGTCGGTGAGCTCGGTTTCGCTGAGGGCCTGCAGTTCGCCGAGGTGGCGGAGCAGTGCCGCTTTCAGCGTTTCAGCCGCCTGGCGCGGCGCCCAGTGGTTGCCGCCGGAGGGCTCGGGGATGATGTCGTCGATGATGCCCAGCTTGAGCAGATCCGGGGCGGTGATCTTCAGCGCCTCGGCGGCCACCGGGGCTTTGCCGGCATCGCGCCAGAGGATGGAGGCACAGGCCTCAGGGCTGGCCACGGTGTAGACGCTGTGCTGGAACATCAGCAGCCGATCGGCCACACCGATGCCGAGGGCTCCGCCGGAGCCGCCCTCGCCGATCACGGTGGCCACAATCGGCACCCGTAGGCGGAACATTTCGCGCAGGTTCACGGCGATCGCTTCCCCTTGGCCCTGCTCCTCAGCCGTGAGACCGGCGTAGGCACCAGGGGTGTCGATGAACGAGAAGATCGGCAGCCGGAAGCGATCGGCGTGCTCCATCAACCGCATCGCCTTGCGGTAGCCACCAGGTGAGGCCATGCCGAAGTTGCGCGCCACGTTCTCCTTGGTGTCGCGCCCCTTTTGGTGGCCCAGTAGCACCACCCCCTGATCGCCGATGCGGCCCACGCCGCCCACCAGGGCCTGGTCATCGTTGCCGCGGCGATCGCCGTGCAGCTCGATGAATTCATCGGTGACCACCTGGATGTAGTCCAGCGTGCTGGGCCGCTGCGGGTGGCGCGCCACCTGGATTTTCTGAGCCGGGCTCAGGTTGGTGAAGATCTCCTCACGGCGCCGCGCTGCCAGGGTTTCCAGCTGCAGCAGCTGCTGGCTCACATCCACTTCCGAATCCTTGGCCAGCTGGCGGATCTGTTCGATCTGCTCCTCCAGCTCCACCAGAGGTTTCTCGAAATCAAGCAGCGGACGGCGGGCCATGGCAGCAGGAGAGAGGCTGGGCTGGGCTAATCGGGCGTGGAGATCGGGAGACGGGGCTCAGGCGGCCGCCAGTTCCACTCCGCCCTGGGCTGCCCGGCTCAGTTGGGCAGGGTTGAGTCCGATGGCCTGGAATCCATGGCGCAGCGAGGCGTTGCCAATCAGTTCCATGTTGGCCAGCGAGATGTTGTTGCGCCCCCAGCTGAAGTTGGTGTGGATTCCCTCAAATTCCAGCAGCATTGCTTCGGCAAAGCAAGCGAAAAGCTGGCGCTTGGGGTTTTCCATTTCGGCCACTTCCATCATCTGCCAGCCGATGTCTTGCCAGAACTCCACGATGCCGCCCTTGAGCACGTGCACCCCATCGCCCGCCACCTTGGCGTCGAGGTTCTTGGGGTAGCCGCCGTCGATCATCAGGCAGGGCTTGCGCAGGCTGCCGTGATCGATGCTGAGGGTCTGGGGGAGGCTGGCCACCCAAACCACCACATCCGCCTGGGGCAGGGCCTCCTCGAGGCTGAGGATCGTGCCGCCGCCCAGGGAACTTTGCAGATCGAGCAGGCGCTGCTGCTGGCGGGCCACAAGCAGCAGCTCGCCCACGCCGGTTTTTTGGCTGAGCCAGCGGCAGACCGCGCTCCCGATGTCGCCGGTGGCGCCCACCACGGCCACCTTGGCGCGGCTGAGATCGATCCCCAGCAGCGGTGCATTGCGCTCCACCTGCTGGCAGATCACCCAGGCGGTGTGGGTGTTCCCGGTGGTGAAGCGCTCCCACTCGAGGGTGGTGTTGCGGATCTGCTGGAACTTCGAGAGGTCGTAGTTCTCGAAAATGATCGAGGTGAAGCCGCCCAGGGCCGTCACGTTGATGCCCTGCTTCTGGGCCATCTCCATGGCGTTCTGCACCTTGCGGGTGGCCGTCTTGAAGCGGCTCAACATCTCCGGCACGAAGCAGGAGTCGATGTAGGTGCCTTCGATGGTTTTGCCGGTGCGGCTGGTTACCTGGAAGGTTTCCAGCAGCTGGGGCGGTGCGGAGCACCAGGCCAGCATGTCGGCTTCGGCCATCTCCTCAAGTCCCAGCTCGCGGGCCTTTTCCTGGGCCTGGGCGAAGCTGCTGGAGTGACCGATCAGACCAAACATGCGTGCAGATGCTCCTGGTGACACACCGGCCTGGAAGTCACCCGATTAAAGGGCAACGCCGGTTTGAGGCTGGCGATGCTCAGCCCACCAGGGCGGCGGCGGCCATGCGAGCGATCTCGCGGGTGCTGAAACCGATCTCGGTGAGGGCCTCTTGGTAAGCGATCAGGAAATCCTCGATCAGATCTTCCTTATCCATGTGCAGCACAGCGGCATCGGCGGCCACTTGATCCAGCATGCGGCGGATCAGGGGCAGGTTGTCGCGGTTGGCCTGCTCGAGCTCCTCACGGCAGCTGTCGAGGTTGGCCTTGAGCCACTCCTGGCCGTAGTTGAGGTGGGTGTACTCGTCTTTCACCACGCCCTCGGTGATCTTGCGGGCGAAGGGATCGGCGACAGGGATATAGATGTGATACGCCGAGATGGCGAACGCTTCAATCAGCAGTGCCTGGATCAGCAGGCAGGTGGGCACCTTGCCGGCTGCGAGGGCGGTGGTGAAGTTGTTGTGCAGGGGAGCGAAGAACTCCTTGGCAAAGGCCATGTCGGCCACCACACCAAGGTTGTTGGCGCAGGCGGTGAAGCCCTTCATGTGCTTGAGCTCCATGCGCGCCAGCTTGGTGAGCTCCTCGGCTTGGTCGGGCAGCAGCGTGCCAATCGCGATGTAGTTGTCGTGGGCTTCCTGCTCGCCCTCGATCACGATCGCGTTGATGCGGCTGTAAGCGTCCTTGTAGGTCTCGGTGGTGAAGTCGGGCAGGTTGGTGGTGGCTGCGTCGAGTTCCGGGGCTTCAAGGGTCGCCATGGCTACCTGATCCACATCGCAATGGAGTCGACTGTAACCATCTCCTGTGGGTGCAGTTGGGCTTCTGAAAGCTTTTGAGCACCTGCGCTGATCCGCCTCCTGGCGGGGATCGGCTGCGGGATCAGCCCCGCTCCCCAGCTGGCTTGGCTGCCCCTGGTGGCCAGGAGCTCTGGAGCAGCGCCGTAAGCAGCGCCTGCCAACCGCTCACCAGCCGCTCCTCCAGGGCTGCCCCCAGCTCGGCTGAAGCTCCGCGGCTGTCGCCCACTACGCCGGTGCTGGAGAGATCACTGGTGAGCCACGCCTCCGGTGCGGCGCCCTCCAAGCTCCAGCCAGGCGGCGGGGGCTCCTGCAGCAGCCCGTCTACCGGGCGCTCAGCTCCCACCAGCTCCGGTGCCAGCTGCAGCATCAAACTGGTTTCGGCCAGGCCCGCGTGCAGCCCCTGGCTGCGTTCCGGCTCGGGAATCAGCTCCCCGATGCCTGCAGGCCCGCTCCAGAGGAAGCAGGGCAACACGGCCAGTTCCGGCCGGCTGGCCCGCAGTTGGCGGGCAGCCACCTGCAGCAGCGCGATCTGGCCGCCGTGCCCGTTGAACAGCACTAGCCGCTGGAAGCCTGCATCGGCCAGTTGCGCACCGATCACTTCGATTTGGCGGATCAGCAGCTCCGCCGGCAGGCTCAAGCTCCCCTTGAAGCCGAGGTGCTCGGGCGAGAAGCCCAAGCTCTGGGGCGGTAGACGCCAGATCGGCAGCTCCGGTGCCAAGCCCGCCAGCACCGCATCGAGCAGGCGATCGGCAAACAGGGCATCGGTGCCGAGGGGCAGCTGAGGCCCGTGTTGCTCAAAGGCGCCGAAGGGCCACACCACGGTGCTGCCGGGCTGAGCGGCGGCCTGCACCAGCTGCGGCCAGGCGAGCTGCTCCAGCCGCCGGGTGCCGGTGGGGCGGATGGGCTGCATGGGCGGCGCCTCGCGAAAGGGATGGGCTGAGGGGGGCTCACTACAGTGTGGCGCTGTGCATCTGTGCTTGTTTCATGGCCGGTACTGGCAACCAGCAGCCCTCCCAGCCTTCGGCCAAGCAGGTTCAGTCGCCCCGCCCAGTGCCCCCGGCCTCCCCGCGGCCGCCGGCGGGAGCTGCGCCGGTGCGCAAGCCACCCCAGGTGCTGCAAATCAATAAAAAGGAAGAGCAGCTGCAGCTCGAGCGCCAGGCCGCTGAAGCCCGCGCCGCCGCTGAAGCCGCTGCCCAGCGCGCCGCTGAACTCGAAGACGCCGTGCGCGCCTCCCGCGGTGAGGCTCCTGTGGCTCCGCAGCGCCCCAGCGCCCCTGCCCGCAGCGGCGGCGGCGGCGACGACGCGCTGTTCGACATGAGCGGCTTCGATGGCCTCACCATGGCCGATCTGCTCGGCCCAGACGACAAGCGCGATCGCCGCGGTGGGCGCGCTGCAGCGGCCGGCTCACGCCCCGCCACCCCGCAGCCGGAGCGCGCTGCTGCTGTGCCCGCCCGCACCGTGGATGACTTCGACTTCGATGCCGACGCCTTCCTGGCGGCCCTCGATGAGCAGGAGTTTGTGGGCACCACCGGCGAGGTGGCCACCGGCACCGTGGTGGGCCTCGAGAGTGATGGCGTGTATGTGGATATCGGTGGCAAGGCCCCCGGCTTCATGCCGAAGAAGGAGGCTGGCCTCGGGGTGATCACCAACCTCAAGGAGCGTTTCCCCCGCGGCACCCAGGTGGAGGTGCTCGTGACCCGCGAGCAGAACGCCGACGGCATGGTGACCGTGAGCGCCCGCGCCCTCGCCCTGCGCCAGAGCTGGGAGAAGGTGCGCCTGCTCGAGAAGGAGGGCAAGGTGCTGCAGGTGAAGGTGAATGGCTTCAACCGCGGCGGCGTGACTGCCGATGTGGAAGGTTTGCGCGGCTTCATCCCCCGCTCTCAACTGCAGGAGGGCGAGAACCATGAAGCGCTGGTGGGCAAGACCCTCGGCGTTGCCTTCCTTGAGGTGAACCCAGAGACCCGCAAGCTGGTGCTCTCGGAGAAGAAGGCTGCCACCGCTGCCATCTTCCAGAACCTGGAGGTGGGTCAGCTGGTGGAAGGCCAGGTGGTGTCGATCAAGCCCTACGGCCTGTTCGTGGATCTCGGCGGCATCAGCGGTCTGCTGCACCAGTCGTCGATCACCGGCGGCCAACTGCGCGATCTGCGCGAGGTGTTTGGCCAGGGCGATCGGGTGAAGGCGCTGATCACTGAGCTCGATCCCGGTCGCGGCCGTATTGCCCTGAACACCGCCCTGCTGGAGGGCCAGCCCGGTGAACTGCTCATCGATCGCGACAAGGTGATGGCCGAAGCCGCCGATCGGGCCAACCGTGCTCGTAGCGTGCTGCGCCAGCAGGAACAGAGCGCCGGATGAGTCAGGCCACCGAGGAAGCGCGATCCAACGCTGGGCCCGCCGCCCAGCCCCTCCTTCAGGCCGACTGGGAGCTCGACTACTACTCCCGCCCGATCCTCGAAGCCGATGGCAAGAAGCGTTGGGAGCTGCTGATCTGCAGCACTCCCCTGGATGGTGAGGCGGGCCAGGGGTTCCGCTTTGTGCAGAACTGCTCGGCCTCCAGCGTGAATTCGCAGTGGCTGAAGCAGACCCTCGAGCAGGCGATGGAGCAGGCCGCCCAGGAGGGCTATGCCGCGCCCCGCAAACTGCGCTGCTGGCGCGCCTCGATGCGCACGATGGTTCAGCGCGCCGCCGAGCAGCTGAGCCTGGAGATGATCCCCAGCCGCCGCTGCTACGCCCTGGTGGAGTGGCTGCAGGAGCGGCAAGCCACGGTGTATCCCGCTGAGGAGGGCTACATGGCGGGGCCGCTAGCACCCGCGCCTCTGCCGATCCAGCCCCTGGCGGTGCCCCTGCCAGAGGCAGCCCGGGGTGACAGCTGGAGCTGGGCTTCGCTGCCACTCGGCGCGCTTAAGGAAGCAGCGGAGTGGGATGTGAGCTTTGCCGGCCTGGTGCCCCTCGATGGCATCGGCGACGACGACGCGATGGTGAGCGGCCTGCGCCTGTTCAGCGCCACCCGGTCTCTGGCCATTGCGGGTTGGATTGCTGGCCTTGAGCCGGTGCGCTTGGAGGTGAGCGGCAACCAGTTGGTGCTGGAGGCCGGTTTGGAGGATCGCTGGCTGCTGGGCAACCTGGAAGATGAGGAGGCCAAAGCCGCCGCGCAGGCCTTCCGCGCGGCGCGCGAGCAGGTGGGTGGCGTGCAGTTCCTGGCGGTGCAGAGCAGCGAAGCCCAGAGCGGCTTCGATGGCTTCTGGGTGCTGCGCGATCTTCCTGACGCCTGAGGTGGCGGACCGTGGCGGAAGCCGTTGATCCCCCGTTTGATCGCCCTGATTCCCGCTTCAACCTGCTGGAGGGGTGGACCTGGATCGGCTGCTACGGCGGCTACTACCTCCAGGCCGACCTGCTCGCGGCGTTTGAGCACGGCTTCTTCCCCCGCCAGTGGCAGGGCCGCGGGCCGGAGGTGCTGGCGGGCTATGTGAGCGCTGGCGTGAGCGTGCATCGCCCCAAGCAGGTGCACAGCGCCCTGGTGCTTCCCGCCAGTGCGGCTGCCGCTGAACCCTGGCCGGAAGCCGATGGCCTGGTGAGCGATGCCGGCGGCCAAAGCCTCTGGGTGTGCGGTGCCGATTGCACACCGGTGTTGATCGCCGATCCGGTGAGCGGCCGTGTGGCGGCCTGCCATGCCGGCTGGCGCGGGGTGGCGGGCGGCATTCTTCTGGAGGCGATCGCGCAGTTGGAGGCAGCAGGCTGCAGCCGCAGTGATCTGTTGGTGGCTCTCGGCCCGGCGGTGAGTGGCGAGCGCTATCAGGTGGAGCTGGGCGTCGCCCAGCAGGTCGCGGATGCGCTGCCAATGGCGGCTGGCGGCGGAGCCACCGGTGCTGCCATGGCGGAGCTGGAGCGCTGCGGTGCGCTGCTGAGCGATCCCGAACCCGGCCGCTGCCGCCTCGACATCCGCGCCGCCACGCGCCGCCAGTTGGAGTTGGCTGGTGTTCCGGCCGAGCAGATCAGTGTGTGCCCGCTGTGCACGGTGGGCGAGGAGCTGCTCTTCCATTCCTGGCGCCGCGATCAGGTGAAGGCCGTGCAGTGGAGCGGCATCGTGTCGCAGCAACTGCCGAGCTGAGCGGATCTGGAGCTCCTCGGGCTCAACCGATCTCAGCATCCAGGGCGAAGCCAAGATCCAGGCTCAGTTGGCCTGGGCTTTCCTGGGTCCGGCGGCTTCTGGAGCGGCCTCCACTGGCCTTGCTGTTGCTCCCCTTTCGGGCGGCGCCCGTGCTTCGGCTGGTGTTGTTGGTGCGGCTGGTGCCGCTGAACCAGCTGAGCAGGGCTTTCCAGCCGGCGGGATCCAGTCGCTCCAGGTCTACGGCACTGGGTTGAAGGGCCGAAGGTGGCTGGCTGGCCCAGAGATCCGCCCAGGCCACATCGCATCCGGCAATGCGCTCGTAGCCGAAGGGATGGAGATGTTGTGGAAGGCGAGCCATGGCGGCTTGAACGTCTCCGATGTGGAGGCGTTGCTGCTCCAACGCCTCCAGGCGCAGCCGGCGTGAGCGCTCGTAATCGAGCACTGGGGCGGGGTAGTCGGCCATGGCGGGAGGGGAGCCGAGTTGATCGTTGGTGAGGCCCCGTAGTTCCGGCAGCCAGCGGCGGATGAACAGCCCCTGGGGGTCGCAGCGATCCACGGCCACCTGCCCCGGGTGGTAGATCCGCGTCCAGGCCTTGCTGCCGTGATAGGTCACGCCGGCCTGCATCGCCCATTGGTAGTGATCGATCGGGCAATCGCCATCGATCAGGTGGCGCATGTAATGCAGGGCCCCGAAGCGCCAGTCGATCCCGCAGAGATTGGAGAGGAAGCTGGCGTAGATGGCACGGCTGCGGAAATTCAGTTCCAGCCAGCCGCCTTCGGCTTGAAGGCAGCGGGCCGCGGCATCCACAATCGGAAAACCGGTGCGGCCTTCACGCCAGGCGGCATAGAGCTCCTCTTGTTCAGCTGTGAGCCCCCCGGCGGCCTGATCTGAGCTCAGCTCCGCTGCAGCAAAGCCCACGCCGCTGCCGCCCTCGAGCGGACTCCACAGCGCGCTCAACTCCAGTTGCGGCAAGTAGCGGAAGCGCTGGTGGATGGCGCAGCCCCAGCGCAGGCGGCTGGCCAGTTGCACGGCACTGCGGCTGCGGGGATCGCGGCGCCCGCCTTCACCGCTGCTGCGGGGCAGCAGCCAAGCCAGGCGTTGGAGGCACTGGCACGGAGTGATCACCCCGAATTTCAGATACGGGCTCAGCCCGGTGGTGACCTTGGCGGAGGGGTAGCTGAGCTCCCAGTAGTAGCTGCGTGAGGCGGAGCCTTCGCAGAACTGTTCGAGCCGTTGGAAGGCAGCGGCGCTGCCACCGGTGGGGATCGGTTTGGCGTCGGCGCGCAGGCCCAGTTCTTGGAGGCTCGGAACCGGCAGATCGGGCAGTGCTTCTGAAGGGGCTGGCACCACCAACCGCTCCGGTGCCGGCACGGCGGGGCTGGCCATGGCTTGATGCCACTGGCGGCTCCAGTGGCTGTAGGGCATCAGCTCGCCGGTGGCGCCGGCGGGCTCTACCCAGTGCAGTGGGATGCGGTGAGCGGCCAGGGCGCGGCTGACGCGGGCATCGCGCACACGGCCCACCAGGCGTTCGCTATCGGTGTGAGCGATCACGCCATCGGCGCCACTGGCGCGCACCAGCTGCAGCAACACCTCAGCTGGATCGCCGCTGCGAATCAGCAGACGCCCGCCGCGTTGGCGCAGTTCGGCATCCAGCGCCCGCAGGCTCTCGAGCATGAACGCCACCCGAGCAACAGCGGTTTCGGGATGAAACAGCAAATCCCGATCCAGGACGAACACCGGCAGGACCGCCCCGCGGCGACAGGCTTGGCTGAGGGCTGCGTGATCGCTCAGACGCAAATCGCGCCGAAACCACACCACCGTGCACGCCATGGCGACTCACTGGCCGGCGAGAGGAGTTTGGCAGTCCGGTTGCAGTGCTCGGGTCGCGATGCGATAATGCAAAAGTTGCATAACTAACAATCTAATGCTCACAGGAGCAGATCTTCTCGCCAAGGTCAAAGAGCTTGGCGACGTGAGCAAGTCCGACATCGTTCGGGCCTGCGGCTATGTGTCCACGAAGAAGGATGGCTCCGAGCGTCTCAACTTCACGGCCTTCTACGAAGCCCTGCTCAACGCCAAAGGCGTGGAGTTTGGTGGTGCGACCGGCAAGGTGGGTAAGGGTGGCCGCAAGCTGAGCTTCACCACCAAGGTGCAGTTCAACGGCAACTTGATGGTCGGCAAGGCTTATACCGCTCTGCTCGATCTCAAGCCCGGCGACGAGTTTGAAATCAAGCTGGGTCGCAAGCAGATTCGCCTGGCGCCTCTGGGTGCTGCCGACGAAGAAGAGTGAGGCCAACGGCTTCCGCCACGCGGATGCCATCCATCGCAGCGGAGAGGATGCCGCCGGCAAAGCCGGCCCCCTCTCCCGCTGGGTAAAGCCCGGGAGTGTTGATGCTCTCCAGCTGTTCATTGCGCGGCAGGCGCACGGGCGATGAGGTGCGCGTCTCCACCCCTGTGAGCATCGCGTCGTCCATCGCGTAGCCGGCGATCTTGCTGTTGAACGCCGGTAGGGCTTCGCGCAGAGCCTCGATCGCGTACTCCGGCAAGGCAGTGCTCAGATCCGTGAGCGTGACTCCGGGCGCGTAGGAGGGCTGCACGCTGCCGGTGGCGCTGCTGCTGCGGCCCGCCAGAAAATCAGCGAGGCGCTGCCCGGGAGCGGCAAACGTTTCACCGCCCAGGGCGTAGGCCCGCGATTCCCAATGCCGCTGGAAGGCAACACCTGCCAGCGGATCGCCGGGGCCGTCGCCATAGGGCTCTACATCGCCTGGCTCGATGTTCACCACGATGCCGCTGTTGGCATTGCGCTCATTGCGGGAGTGCTGGCTCATGCCATTCGTCACCACACGCCCAGGCTCTGAGGTGGCGCCCACCACCAGGCCGCCGGGGCACATGCAGAAGCTGTAAACGCAGCGGCCATTGCTGGCGTGGTGCACGAGCTTGTATTCCGCTGCCCCCAGCTGCGGGTGGCCGGCGCAGCTCCCCCAGCGCGCCGCATCGATCAGCGGTTGGGGATGCTCGATGCGGAAGCCCACCGAGAACGGTTTGCGCTCCATCGCCACGCCTTGCGCGTGGAGCATCGCAAAGCTGTCGCGGGCGCTATGGCCCACCGCCATCACCACCTGCTGGGCGGCGATGAAGCGGCCATCGGCGAGGGTCACGCCGCGAACCGAGTGATCGCTCGGATTGAGCTCCAGCCGATCCACGCGGCTTTCGAACTTGATCTCACCCCCGAGCGCGGTGATCTGCGCCCGCAGGCCTCGAACCACCGTGGCCAGCTTGAAGGTGCCGATGTGGGGGTGGTGCAGCACCAGGATTTCAGGGTTGGCGCCTGCAGCCACCAGCTCCTCGAGCACCTTGCGGCCCAGATGGCGCGGATCGCGCACCTGGCTGTAGAGCTTGCCGTCGGAAAAGGTGCCGGCGCCGCCTTCGCCGAACTGGGCGTTGGATTCCGGGTTGAACGGGCGTTTGCGCTGCCAGAAGCCGAAGGTGTCGGCGCTGCGCTCCTTCACCGGTTTGCCCCGCTCCAGCAGCAGGGGCTTCAAGCCCATCTGGGCCAGCAGCAGGGCGCAGAAGTAGCCGCAGGGGCCGGCTCCCACCACCACCGGCCGCGGCAGATCGGCATCAGCTGGTGCCTGAGCCACTAGCTGATAGGTGGTGTCGGGAGCGGGTTGCAGGTGCGGGTCGCGCCCAAAGCGTTTGAGCAGCCGCTGCTCTTGGCCTGGCTCAAGGCCAAACTCCACGCTGTAGGCCAGCTGGATGTTGCTCTTGCGGCGCGCATCCACGCTGCGCTTCACCACCTGGGGCGGCTCCAGCAGCTGCTCCGGTGCCAGCTTCAAGCGGCGGCAGAGGGCCTCGCCGATCGCTTCGGGCTCGTGGTCGAGCGGCAGCTTCAGTTCGTTGAGCCGCAGCATCGGCACAGTCGCTCGCCTGTAGTGCATTCCAGCACCCGCGCAGCGGCGCTTCTTAGGGTCGATCTCCTTGTTGCAGAGCCCATGTACGCCACCTACTTCGGGGCCAACGGCTGGCTACTGGAGCTGGGGGGGCTGCGGGTGCTGGTGGATCCCTGGCTCACGGGCGCGCTCCGGTTTCCACCGGGGGCTTGGTTTTTCGAGGGCCAACTGCCGGCCAGCCAGCCGGTGCCTGAGGAACTTGATCTGTTGCTCTTGACCCAAGGGCTCGACGATCACGCCCATCCCGAAACCCTGCAGTTGCTGCCGCGCTCGCTCCCGGTGGTGGGATCGGTGTCGGCTGCAGCCAAGGTGCGCAGCCTCGGCTTTGAAACGGTCACCGCTCTGCGGCCCGGTGAGCACTGCTGCCACGGCGAACTGCAGATCACAGCCACGGCCGGAGCGCCCGTGCCGCAGGTGGAGAACGGCTACCTGCTGGAGCATCCAGATGGGTCGCTCTATCTCGAGCCCCACGGCTACCTCAGCCCCGATCTGCAGGCTCGACCCCTCGATGCGGTGATCACACCGGTGGTGGATCTGGGCTTACCGGTGGCGGGCGCGTTCGTGCGCGGCCAAGCCGTGCTGCCGCAGCTGCTGGAGCGGTTCTCACCACGCACCGTGTTGGCGAGCACCGCGGGTGGCGATGTGGCCTTCAGCGGATTGCTCACCCGGCTGTTGTGGATGAAGGGCAGCCCGGCGAGCGCGTCTGCAGCGATGCCGGCCGGCAGCCAGTTGATCGATCCCCAGGTGGGAGAGCGCTACTCCCTGGCCGCGGCTGCCTAAGCCGCAGTGCCGCAGCTTTGCCGCACTCGGCACTGCGGCGGCCTGCACTCCATACGGTGGCTGCGTTGTTCGTGGCTGCGTCGGTCCTGCTTCTGATGCCTGATCCGGATGCGCTGCGCCCCCTGATCCGGGATCTCCACGCTGCGGTGGTTGATCTGCATGCCAGGCCGATCCCGCCAGCTTGGGGACGCGTGCTGGTGCTGCTCGCCCTCCTAGCTGCAGGCGGGGTTGGCTTTTGGCAGCTGCAGGCCTGGCCGCTGCGTCTGGCGGCGGCGCTGCTGGTGGCGTTGGCGGAAACGCTGCTGCTGATTGCAACGCACGAGGCCTGCCACGGCACCCTGCTGGGCCGGCCGCGGCTGGAGTTGGCGCTGGCGGCACTGATCAGCTGGCCGATGGCCTGGCCGTTGTTCACCTATCGGTTGCTGCATCGCCTGCATCACCGCTGGAATGGCCGCGATCAGCGCGACCCCGAGCGGATCCACCAGCAGCAGCCCGGGTGCTGGCGGCGGCTGGTGCTGGCGGGCGGGGCTGGTTTGATCCTGCGCACCCTGCAGGAGGCGTGGCGGCTCCAGGCGCAGCACCCAGCCCTGCGCCGCGCCCTTTTGCTGGATGGGATCGGGATTGTGCTGGTGCAGGCGCTGATCTTGCTACTAGTGATTCAGCACGGCCAGCTGCTGGCCTATGCCCTGAGCTGGCTGGTGGTGGAGCGGGTGGCTGGGGCGCTGCTGCAGCTGCGGGGTGCCATCGAGCACTGGCAGCTCTGGCAACCGCAACCCCATCCGTTGCTGAGCCAGTTGTATGGCTCCCGCACGGTTGCCGTTCCGAACTGGCTGAACGGCTGGCTGGGGGGATTGCCGCATCACAGCGCCCACCATGCCTTCCCGGCGATTGCCACGGCCCGCTTGCCGCAGGCCACGGCGCGTTTGCAGGCGGTATTGCAAACCCATGGCTACCCGCCGTTGCCGTGTTGCCAGGGCTACGGCGAGGCCCTCAAGCAACTTGGCTGAGTTCACTCCTCTTAGGTGGGCTCTGCTGCGGCTTGGCTGAGCTTGTCGAGTAAGGGGCCCATCCAGGGTTGCCAGATGCCCCGCGCCAGGGTGTGCTGGCAGGGCGCATAGATGCGGCGCGCCCGGATGGTGTTGCGCAACAGATGCAGCTCCTGCGCTGTGAGTTCAAGCGTGATCAGGGCTGCCATCGGCTGGCCTCAAATGGGGTGATCCAGCTGTAGGCGCTTCAAGGAACATCGAGCTGCTGATGCTGCAGCAGTGCCGCTGTTGTTGCGCAGAGTGCCGCTACGCGGCAGCCTCAGCCTTGCGCTGGAGCTGGCCTCGCCGCCAGATCGAGCGGGAATTGGTGGGCGTTGCGCTCGTGCATGGCTTCGATGCCGAGGTTGCCGCGGTTGAGCACATCGGCCCAGGTGGGGATCACGCGGCCCTGGTGATCGAGCACGGCGTGGTTGAAGTTGAAGCCGTTGAGATTGAAGGCGAAACTCACCACCGCCAAGGCGGAACACCAGATGCCGATCACCGGCCAGGCGGCCAGCAGGGCATGCACACTGCGGCTGTTGTCGCTGGTGGCGTAGGGCATGATCAAGCGCCCCATGAAGGCGTGGGCCGCCACGATGTTGTAGGTGGGCTCTTCCTGGCCAAACAGATAACCCCGGTTGATTGATTCCTGCTCGGTGGTTTCACGAATCAGGCTGCTGCTCACCAGCGAGCCATGCAGGGCCGCCAGAAAGGCGCCGCCGAAGCTGCCGGCCACCGCGAGCATGTGCAGCGGGTGCATCAGCACGTTGTGTTCAGCCTGCAGCACCAACATGAAGTTGAAGGTGCCGGAGATGCCGAGGGGCATGCCGTCGGCAAAGGCTCCTTGCCCAAGCGGATACACCAGCAACACGGCCATCGCACCGGCCCAGGGGGCGGAGTAGGCCACAGCAATCCAAGGCCGCATCCCCAGCCGGTAGCTGAGTTCCCATTGGCGGCCCATCCAGGCCGTGATTCCGATCAGGAAGTGGAACACGATCAGCTGATAAGGCCCGCCGTTGTAGAGCCACTCCTCCACGCTGGAGGCTTCCCAGAGGGGATAGAAGTGGAGCCCGATGGCGTTGGAACTCGGCACCACGGCTGCGCTGATCAGGTTGTTGCCCCCCAGCAGCGAACCGCTCACCGGTTCGCGGATGCCATCAACATCCACGGGGGGTGCGCCAATGAAGGCCAAGGCGAACACGATTGTTGCCGTGAGCAGGCAAGGAATCATCAGCACACCGAACCATCCGATGTAGATGCGGTTGTTGGTGTTGGTGATCCATGCACTGAATTGCCGCCAGGGATGACGCCTGGCCGCAGAAGAAAGGCTTGTCATGGTGAATGGTGGTAATGACACTCGCCCCCGCGATCTCAATGCGCTGGTGGGGCGGGTGCTGATTGATGTGAGGCGCAACGTGGCGCTGATCCCTCGGTAGCTGCGTGCTGTGTCAGGGGACCGGATCAGCCCATTACTCGTTGCGCCGCACTCACGCTGGTGCCTTTCAGATTGATCTGCGCTCCGAGTCGCCGCCTTGCAGCGCCACTGCAGCGGATTGGTGCAGCCGGGTGCGGCGCGCAGGGGCTGGCGTGATCAGGCTGGAGCAGTTGCTTCGCCTCGATGACCGCCGCGATCGTGATCCTGCTGGTGATCGGCACCCTGGTGGTGGTGATCATGCCCAGCCGGGAGGAGTTCGCCTGGTTTCTGCGCCTGCGCCGGCCGCGTTGGCTCAGCTTTGAGGGCTTGATCCCCTTGATCTGGTTGGCCATTTATGGCTGCTTCTATGCCTCGGCGCTGTTGTTGTGGAACCGCACCACCAGCTGGGGATTGATGGCTGGCTATCTGCTGCTTCTGGTGTTGGTGCAGAGCTACACCTGGTTGATCTGCCGCACCCGTCGCCTTGCCAATGGCACGGCGGTGGGCCTGGCGGGTTGGATCTGGGGGGTTGCGCTCACGCTGGTGGTGGCCGGCTCGTCGCAACCCGCCGCCCTGCTGTTGATTCCCTACCTGCTGTGGAGCCCGGTGGGCACGCTGGTCACCTGGCAGATGCAGCGCCTGAACCGCTGATGCACCGCGCCTGCTCCTGATCCGGACCCTGCCACGGATCGTGCGCCTGGATAAACCGGGAGCAGCGGCAGCGGAGGCCCATGTTTCTGAAAACCCGGCACGACGGCTCCCTGATGGAGGTGTTGAGCCTTCCTGCGTTGTTTGATCCCTTTGCCAAGCATCTGCAGGGCCGTCTCCATGCCGGTGAGGAGCTGCAGGAGCCCGAGCGATTTCTCAAGAGTGATCTGATCTTTCCTTCCGGTGAAGCGTTGCCCCGCTGCTGGCTCGATCCTCATTACACGCAGCTATGAGTCGCAGCACCTCGCTGTCGCTCACCGGCTCGAAGCGCTGATACCAGGCCCCCACGGCCCAGAGGTCATCCACCTCCGCCAGGGCGACCAGCTGATCCAGCTGCGGGCGCAAGGCATCAGCAACGCGCCGATCGATCACGGGCACCGCCAGCACCAGTTGGCTGGGCGCGCTGAGGCGCAGCGATTGCAGCGCGGCCCGCACCGTGAGGCCGGTGGCCACGCCGTCGTCGATCACCAGCAGCGGCCGATGGCGCAGCGCTGCTGGCGGTGGATCGCCATAGAGGCGCTGCCGGCGTTCGAGCTCGCGCTGCTGCTCCGCCACGATCCATTGGCGCAGCGCGGGATCGAGCCGATAGGCCCTGGCGGTGGCTTCATCCCAGATCTGCACGCCACCTGGAGCGATGGCTCCCAGGGCTAGTTCCGGCGCCTGGGGATGGGCGAGTTTGCGCACGGCCCAGCTGGCCAGCGGCAGTTGAAGCTGCCGGGCCACCTCGGCGGCCACCACGATGCCGCCGCGGGGAAGCCCCACCACCAGCGCGTTGGGATCGTGGCTCCAGCCGCTGAGCTGCTTGGCCAGAGCTCGACCGGCGTGGCTGCGATCACGCCAAAGCGCTGTTCGAACCATGGTGATGGGCCTTCCAGGTGGAGCGGAGCTGAACCGCCAGCAGTGGCGCTGGGATGCACAACAGCAGCCACCACCACAACTGTGATGGGATCGGTGCCATCTGGAAGGTGCGGGCCAGGGGCGGCCAACCCTGCAGCACCACAAAAGCGATCAGTTCGATGGCGATGCCCAGCCACAGCAAGGCATTGGGCTTGAAGCGGTTACCGCCGCGGCAGGCCAGAGCGGTGCCCGCCTGGGCAAACACGATCGATCCCAGGGCCACCGCCGAGGCTTGGTGCTGCAGAGCCACCAGCTCGGCGCTCGCCTGATGGTGCAGCAACGCTGGAGCAATCGCGCGCAGCTGCGGCAGACCGATGCCATGGCTCCACCACGTGAGGCCATAGCCGAACATCGCCAGCGTTCCCTCCAGCAGCCCCAGAAACAGGTAGGCCTGCCGCAGCAGCGGCCGATCCAGCAGCGGCTGATCGCGATGGCGCGGTGGCTGGCTCATCACATCGGCCCGCGGCGGGTCGGCCCCAAGGCCCAGGGCCGGCAACAGATCGGTGCCCAGATCCACCGCCAGGATCTGCAGCACCGTGAGGGCCGCTGGGATTCGCAGCGCCAGCATCGTGAGGAACGGCGCCACTTCAGCGACGTTGGAAGCAAGGATGTAGAGGATGAAGCGGCGAATGTTGTCGTACACGCCCCGGCCGTGGCGCACCGCCGAGACGATGGTGGCGAAGTTGTCGTCGACCAGCACGATGTCGGCGGCTTCGCGGGCGACATCGGTGCCGCTGCGGCCCATGGCAATGCCCACATCAGCGGCTCGCAGCGCGGGCGCGTCGTTGACGCCATCGCCGGTGACGGCCACCACCTCGCCCAAGGCCCGGTAGGCCTGCACCAGCCGCAGCTTCTGCTCCGGCGCCATGCGGGCAAACACCAGCCGTGAGCGGAACTTCAGCAGTTGGCGCAGCTGTGCATCGCTGAGCCGGTTTAAATCGCTGCCGTTCACCACCCGCACCGGGTCGGGCCCGGCATGGGCGGGGGCATCGAGCAGGCCGATCTGGCGGGCGATCGCCTCGGCGGTGAGGCCGTAGTCGCCGGTCACCATCGTGATCTTGATCCCCGCGCGGTGGCAGGCGGCGATCGCCTGGGTCACCCCGGGTCTGGGTGGGTCGTAGAGGCCCACCAAGCCGAGCAACACCAGTTGCTCCTCCTGCAGTTGGGGTTGGTCCATGGGGCGGCAGGCGATCGCCAGCACGCGGTAGCCCTGCCGCGCCATCACATCGTTGGCGGAGCTCACCACCTGCCGCTCAGCCGGGCCCAGCGGCGCCAATGTGCCGGCGCGGAGCCAGTGGCTGCAGCGCTGCAGCAGCTCCAGCGGGGCACCTTTGCTGCCCACCATCCAGCTGCAGGCTTCGGGCCAGCGGGAATCGTTCTGCCACCGCAGCAGCACGCTCATCAGGCGCCGGTCGGAATCGAACGGCAATTCCTGCAGCCGCGGTAGGCGCTGGCGTTCGAGCTCCAGGTCCAATCCCGAGCGTTGGGCCCCCTGCAGGAGAGCCGTTTCCGTGGGATCACCAACCTCCAGTGAGGCGTTGCAGCACTGGGAGGCGATCAACAGCAGCAGGTCTTGAGCATCTCCCCAGGTGCTCTGCAGGGTCATGGCATTGGCTGTGAGCGTGCCGGTTTTGTCGGTGCAGATCACACTCACGCAGCCGAGCGTTTCCACCGCCGAGAGCCTCCGCACTAGGGCCTTTTCCCTGGCCATCCGCTTCACCGCCAGGGCCAGCGCCAGGGTGACGGTGGGAAGCAGGCCCTCCGGCACATTGGCCACGATGATGCCGATGGAGAACACCAGGCTCTCCAGGGGATTCACCCCCACCAGCAGCACCCCGCCCAGGAAGGCCAGAGCGCCCATCCCCACTGCAATCGCGGTGACGGTGCGCACGATCCGCCCGACCTGCACTTCAAGGGTGCTCGCACCCCGTCCGATGCCTGCACTGAGGTGGGCCACCTGGGCGAATTCGGTGTCGCCGCCGGTGGCGTAAACCAGAGCCAAAGCTCGTCCGGCTACCACAGTGGTGCCGGCCGGCAGCAGGTTTGCTGTGTCGGTTGGCGTGCTCCGCAGCGGTTGGCTGGCTGCATTGCGTGCCACCGGTAGGGCCTCCCCGGTGAGCACAGCGGCATTCAGCGAAAGCTCAACCGCCTCGATCACCCGGCAATCGGCTGGCACCTGGTCTCCCGCCTCGAGCTCCACCAGATCGCCTGGCACCAGCTCCTCCACGGCCAAGAGCTGGAGTGACCCGTCCCGCCACACCCGCACCTGCCTGGGCAGCACGTTGCTGAGGGCCGCCAGGGTGCGTTCGGCCTGAAAGTCTTGCCAGAAGCTGAACACGGCATTGATCAGCACCACGCTCCAGATCGCCCAGCCCAGTTCTGCCGTTCCAGCTAGGAAGGCCATCGTTCCCGCCACCCACAGCAGGAGCGCCATGAAATGGGTCAGCTGATCACTCAGGCGCAGGATCCAGGGCCGCCGCCTCTGTGGGGGGAGCCGATTGGCGCCGAATCGCGCAAGGCGAAGCGCGGCTTGGGAACTGCTTAAACCTTGCGCGCTGCTCTCCAGGGCTTTGAGGGCTGCTTCTGGGGTGAGGCTGCAGATGGGCGGTGAAGCAGTGAGTGGCACAACACCTGGTTCTGGCTGTGCTTGCTCCCTAGCGCAAGAGCGAGGGTCTGTCGCGTTTTGATCGTGATTGGGCTGCGGTTAGAGCCACAAGCGCTGTTGATGTTCGCCGGCTGGGAGAACGCCAGGCGAGGATCTTTAAGACACGACCAGGGTTGGCTCGATGCCTTGGTGTTGCTGCAACTGAAAAGGACGGCGTGGGCCCAGGGGCGACTGCACCGCTTCGGCCTGATTGCCGGATCGGTTGTGCTGGGAGGAATCCTGATGCGTGTGGGCCATGGCGTGATCGCACCGGTTCAGGTGGAGGATGCGCGTTTGGCTGTGCCGTCCACCCCCCTGGTTCCAGGCACGGAGCTCGTGGTGGCTAAGGAATACGGCCGCTTGGGGCACGTTTATGTGCGAGAGGGAGCTGCTGTTGCGCCTGGTCAGGTGTTGTTTTCTCTGAAGCGTGATCCTGAGCTGGATCAAGACCTCGTGGATCGAGGGCTGGCGCGCGATATCAGCGAGGTGAATGCTCAGATTCGCGAGACTCGCCGCGCTCTTGACTCGCTGGCTGAGCGTTCAGTCTTGGCTCGAACCGTTGTGAATCCTCAGTTTGAGCAGCAGATCACCCTCGCGCGTCAGCGCTTGGATCGGCGCATCTCGCTGTGGCGGGCGGGCGGTCTCAGCCGCGATTGGGTGGATGACAGTGAAGAGCGGCTCTTGCGTTTAAAACGCGATGCAGCCCAGTGGCAGGAGGATCGTCAGAAGCTGGTGGGTTTGCAGGGGCTGATTCAGCTGCAGAACGCTCGTTTGCAGGGCCTCTTGCAGCAACAGGCACAGCTGCGTCAGAGCGATCTGCAGCGGCGATCGGAGCTGCGTGTGCATCCACCGCTTCAGTTCAAGGAGCAAACGCATCTTGATTACGCCACCTACCGTTCGCCGGGCCGCGGCACCGTGTTGCGGTTGCTCAAACAACCCGGTGAGGCGGTGAAGCCTCGCGAAGCGGTGGCGATTGTGCAGAAGGATCTGCCGCCTCCTGTGGTGGAGGCCAGGATTCCCCAATCAGGTCAATGGTTTTTGCGTCCTGATCAGGAGGCTCGGGTCGAAATTCCCTCGTTGCGGCAGCGGTATGGTGCCCAAACCGTTGCTGTCGATCACGGGGGTAACGGCTGGCTGCGGCTGCGGTTGGCTTTGAAAGGTGTGCCAGATCCCGAGATCCGGCGCTTGCTCACATTGCCGGGAGAACCGGTGCGATTGACCATTCCGCGCGAGCATCTGTTGGTGCGTTGGTTGCGCACACGGGAGCTGAAGGCCTGGGGCACACCGTGATGGTGCTGTTGGCCGCACTGGTGATTCCCCATCTGGTTTGGGCCCAGCGGCTGGTTGTTGATCTGAAGCCGGAGCACAACAGCTATGGGCGCAATCCCACGCTGGTGGTGTGGCGTGGCGTTGATGGAGCGCCCAGCAGCCGCAACCGATCTGATTGCTCCAGTTTCATCTCCGCGCTGTGGCGTCGTGCCTACGGTTATGGGCCAGATGAGATGCGCCAGTGGCTTGGTGATTCGACACCACGTGCCATCGACTATCACTCCGCCATTGCGGCGGGCAATCGCTTTCAACGGATTGAGCGGATTGGCGATTTGCAGCCTGGCGATCTCCTGGCCACGCGCTATCAACGCAGCCGGCCTGGCGCTACGGGGCATGTGATGGTGGCCGCGGATCGGCCGATGGCTGTGGATGGCTGTTCCCCGGCTCGTTGCGTGTTTCGGCTTGCGGTGATTGATTCCTCGCGCAGTGGTCATGGGCCTGCGGATACCCGTCCGGGCACGGGCGGTGCCGGCAAGGGTGTGATTCAGTTGCAAACCTCTCGCGATGGTCGATACCAGGGTTATCGCTGGAGTGAGCGATCCAGCTCCCGCTGGCGCGTTCCCCCTGAAGAATCGCTGCTGGTTGGCCGGTTTACGAGGTGAGTGCCCAGAGATGGTGGGTGATCAACAGAGCGGCCATGGCCGAGCTGATCATCATCAGCATCCATGGCAGCACCTTGGATCGGCCGTACAGCACAACGTCGTTGGCATAGGAGAGGATGGCGATCACAACCAGGATGTGATTGCCCTGAAAGGGCAAGGCTTCCATCCCGAGCTGGATAAACAGCATCTCCGCACTCCACACATAGGCGATGCTCAAGAGCAGTGCAATCACGTAACGATTCAGGCCTACGATCAAGCTGCGAGCACTCATCGCGCGCACCCCACGCTCCACACTCAAACAGCCCACCACAAACATGGCGGCACTCAGTGGTTCCAAGAGAAGCACAGCAGCCATTGGTGCCACCACATAGCCACCGGGTCGTTCGTGGGTGCGTTTGTATATCGTCATGCCGATCAGTAGCGCCACAAGAAACTGAACTGACTTGAAATGCAGTTGAATGCTGCTCACATGCCTGTAGTACTGGTTGAGTTCATTGAAGTGGATCCCAAAGAGCTGGCTTCCGATGCCAACAAGTGAGAGTGTGAGGATCAGGGTTCCTGCACTCACAATCAGCATTCCCTGGCTCACCAATCGCCAATTTTGGCGATGAAGGTTGAAGGCGATCACGCCTGGGAGTAGGCAGCCGGTGATGCCATCGAGTGTGGAGGCAATCAAGCCGAGTTGAATTGCAATCAGGGCTAGGGGTGTGCTGATCAGGATGGAGAGTGCGCCAAGGATGTACATGGGTAGGCGCCTCTGATGATGCAGTCGTTCAAGCCAGCGTTGATAAATCTGTTGTATGAGATAAGCGGTGGCTACCACGATCGAGCACCAGCCTGGTGAAACTAAGGCAAGATTCGTTAGCATTCCAGGAACAATGATTCCACCTGGTGTGATTCCATTACGCTGCTGCCAAAACAGGGCAAGTAGGCTTCCAATCGTAAGGCTGAAGCGCTGAATCTCTGGTGTGCTTAGCTCCATCGCTCCTGCCTGGAGAGTGCATCCAACAAGCGCTCGGCTTGTGGAGTGTGAATGTTGACGGCGCCCACTAGAACGGCTGAACCCCGCCGATCGATCAGGTTTGCGATCGTTTCGAGTAGGGTGGAACCATTGGCCTGTTTGAGCTCGCTGCTGTTTCCGCAATGCACCACGCGGCAGCTCGTGGAGGAGGTAAGCCGGCTGACTTCTTTCTCGTAGTCTCCGAAGGTGATGATGGCTTCAAATTGAAGTTGCAGTGAGAGTTGCGTGAACAGTTCTACTCTCGATGGTCGATCGTGCCGATTGTTGAGAATGACGATCCTCTGGCTATCAGGATGGATGCTGAAGATTCGCTGGCATAAGTCCACGAAGCTCTCGCGATCATTCACGGCAAAGAGGTTGGCCCAGTGAATCGTTTTCGTATTCCGCTTTAGTGTGGTTAGGCACAGTGCCCCTGGATCGGGCTCGGCTACTTGCATGGCTCGCAATGCACGGTCTTTGGAGAGGCCGATCCGATCGGCTATTGCATAGCCAATGGCTACATTGTCTTCAATCGCGAAATGATTAAATCCTTTGAGCTCCTCCTTGTTAATGCTCCTGCCATCAACAGTCACGAGCTGAGTGCCGCGCTCCTTTGCCCTGTTTTTCAAGATGGCCTGGAGTGTTGGGTTCTGCTCTGCGGTGATCAGGATGCCATCATGTGGAATAAATCTCGCCAGGGATTGGGCGATCTCCTCGAGTGTTTCGCCCAGATAGTCGGTGTGATCCAATCGGACGTTGGTGAGAACGCCGATTCCGGATTGCATCACCTTCTGCTCCAGCCATTCGCCGTAAATTGGATTTACGGCCATGCATTCAATCACGGCGGCTTCTGCGCCTTCGTCGCTGAATTGTTTGAGGATTCTCACCTGTTCATTGACGTTGGCCATCCCCTTGCGGCGGACGCTGGTTTCGCTGCCATCCGGTAACAGGATTCTTGCTGCGCTCCCGGTTGTTTTGCCAAAGGTTCGATAGCCCTGCTCCCGGAATACGGCCGCGATGTAACGCGTTGTTGTTGATTTTCCTCTGATGCCATTCACATGGACACGCCAACGAATCAAGTCGCGGGCTTTCTTGAATCTTCGGTAGCGTTCAAGAGTGTGGTAGAGGAAGGTGGTAACAACCAGCACATACAGCAGGTAGCTCGTCAATGCAGTGCTGGTGACAAGTGCTTGTTATTGTTCGCTCCCTTATCGGAGTTCAGGGTGTCGTTCTTGTGATCTGCGGGATGATTGCTGTGGATGTGCATCATCAAGCTGTGATTTGTTGCCAGGCTGATGGTGTGCTTTGCGATTGCTACCAGGCTGGACTCCCTTGCGGGTGACGGGTGATTCGCAGCCTGGTTGCTGTTCTGGTGGTTGCGATGCCGCTCACGGCTTGCCAATTGCAGGGCGGCTCAGTGACGGGTCGTGTTGTTGATCTCGATGGCAAGCCGATTGCCGCGGTTCAGATTCGCCACGGTTCCCTTCGCACCTCCACCGGGGTTGACGGACGTTTTCGCCTGTCGCTGTCGGCCGGGCCAGGCTGGCTTGAGGCTTCGCGAGCGGGGTATGCCTCGGCGCTGCGCCCTGTGCAGCCAGGGTTGCCCCTCCTGTTGCGTTTGAGCCCGGCTGATTCAGACACCGTTGTGCTCCATGCCGTTGGCGATGTGATGGCTGGGCGTCGTTTCTTCAGCGGTGATTCGATGACACACCATGCCCCGCAGCTCCTGCCCGGCGACGGTGTGGCTGGTCACCAGCGATTGCTCCAGGCCGTTCAGCCGTTGTTGGCCCGAGCAGATCTCACGTTGTTGAACTTGGAAAGCCCGCTATTTCCTGATCCTGTGGCAGAGCGTCAAGGCTTTAGGGCAGCTGCCTTTCATCCCACAAAGGATTATGTGTTTGCCAGCTCGCTCGCACTCCCGGCGGCTTTGCAACGGGCCGGTGTCGACATGGTTGGTCTGGCCAATAACCACATCTTTGATGCTCTCGAGTCTGGGTTGACCTCAACACTGGAGACCTTGCAGCTGGCTGGATATCGCCCTGGCACGGGCATGTTTGGGGCTGGATCCACGATGGATGAGGCTTGGCGACCAGCGGTGCGCAACTTTGGCGGACGGCCGTTGTCCGTGTTGGGTTGCACCACGATTCACGGCAGTCAGCACCCGATCAGTTACGTCGCTTCTGCTGAGCAATCCAAGCCTGGAGCTGCCCTTTGCGAGGCCAGCCGGCTCAACGCTGCCGTGCGGGCTGCTCGCGCCCTTGGACCTGTGGTGGTGATGCTTCACGGGGGGAACGAGTATCAGAGCGAGCCCACTCCACCCATGGCCCAGATGGCGGACGTGGCCCGCCGTGCTGGTGCCACCTTGGTGTTGATTCATCACTCCCATGTGCTGGGGGGCTTCCATTGGGATGGACGCAGCCTCGTGGCCCTGGGGCTTGGCAACTTCCTCTTTGATCAGACCCTCTGGAGCACATTCCCGTCGCAGTTGCTTGAGGTGCATCTCCACCGAGGCGTGGTGCAGCGGGTGATCGTCTACCCGCTGCTGTTGCATCGCTACCGCCCTCATCCCGCTGCGGGAGAGCTGGCGGGCTGGATTCTGCGGGGAATCGCGGCCAAAAGTGCTGCCCCTTGGGTCATTCAGGATGATGTGATGGAGCTGGACGTCTCCGCTCAGGCACAACAGCAGACGCGTTGGCTGTCTGTGGCTGCAGGTTCACAACCTTCTCGGCTTTGGTCGTTCAATTCCCATGCCACGGTGTGTGGTTGGCGCGGCGATGCGCCTTTGGAGCTGGGGCGTTCGCTACTGGCGGTTGGCAACTTTGAGGATCAGCTGGTGGGAGCACGCTCCGGTGAAGGGGTGCTCTGGGCTTTGTTCAACAACGATCAGCGGGTTGAGCGCAGTGCGGCACGCAGCGGGAGTTATGGGGTGCGCTTGAGGCGTTCTGCCCTGCATCGGCAACCCGTGCTGCTCCGCCCCCTCCATCGCGTTGCGGTGCAACCGGGGGAACGCCTCACCTTTCTCGCCTGGCTGAGGGGACCAGCCGGCAGCACGCCACGCGTTCAGATCAGTTGGTATGGCGCCCTGAGGGGGCTTTCCGTGGCGCGGGTGATGCGCTCGGTTCCATTGCGGACGCACGGACGATGGCAGCCTGTGCGCTTGGATCTCCAGGTGCCGGAGCATGTTGTCGCGGTCAGTCCTGCCATTGCTCTGGATCCGCCAGGCGCGGGTCAGCAATGGCTGGATCTCGATGATGTGGAGTTGGTGCGCTGGCAGCCACCAGGTGAGAGGCGCGAACAGCCGGCGGATTGGCTGCGCAGCCGTGGTGCCGGTTCGCTCTGTCTCAAGCGGCTCCAGTGGCGTGGTCAGGATCCGCAGGCTCTGGCACTGCAGGCTTGGCCCTGAGCGCTTGCATTGCAGCCGGGTTACAGCGGGGCCGCGGTGATGGCGCCGCAGATTTAGCGCCACCGGCGATGGATTGCTCTACTGCGGATTGGGTGGGAGGCGTTTTGCTCAAGACATGCCCGTTCCCGCAAGCCTTGCGGCCATCGTGGAGGCCGCTGATGTGCGCTTCAACGGCGATCGCCCCTGGGATTTTCGGGTGCACAATCCGCAGTTCTATGGAGCGCTTTTGCAGCAGGGCTCGCTGGCGTTGGGCAATGGCTATGTGCGGGGCGATTGGGATTGTGAACAGCTCGATGAGCTGATCTGCCGGCTGCTGCGCAGTGATGCCAACCGCCCCCTCACGCTGCGCTCGCGCCTTGCGGAGCTGGCCCGGATGGTGAGCGATCAGCTCAGCAACCCCCAAGCCTTGCGGCGCTCTTTTGTGGTGGGCCGCCGCCATTACGACATCGATCCACGGGTTTACGCCGCGATGTTGGACCCGCAGATGGTGTACAGCTGCGGTTATTGGCGCCATGCCGAGAGCCTCGCGGATGCCCAGGATCACAAGTTGCGGCTGATCTGCGAAAAGCTGGAGTTGCGGCCTGGGATGCGCCTGCTGGATGTGGGCTGCGGGTGGGGTTCTCTCGCCGCCTATGCCGCCCGTAACTACGGCGTGGAGGTGGTGGGCATCACCGTGTCGGCCCAGCAGGCCAGTTGGATCGGTGAGCACCTGGCCGATTTGCCGATCCGGGTGGAATTGTGTGATTACCGCCAGCTGCCTGCGCGCGATCCAGGACTGTTTGATCGCATTGCCTCGGTGGGGATGTTTGAGCACGTGGGCCGCCGCAACGACACCACCTTTTTCCGCACGCTCAAGCGGCTGCTGCATCCCCATGGCCTGGCCTTGCTGCACACGATTGGCTCGGCCCGCACCACCAACCGCACCGATCCCTGGATCGATCGCTACATCTTTCCTGGCGGCAGGCTGCCGTCGGCGCGGCAGCTCACCGATGGCCTTGAGGGGCATTTCTTGATCGAAGACTGGGAAAACTTCGGTTGCGACTACGACCGCACCCTGTTGGCCTGGTGGCAGAACTTCGAGCGGGCCTGGCCACGCCTGGAGTGCGACAGCACGCCGGAGTTTTTCCGGTTCTGGCGCTATTACCTGCTCAGTTGTGCAGGGTTCTTCCGCTCGCGCCAGGGTTTGCTCTGGCAGCTGGTGTTGAGCCGCCCTGAGCGTGCGGGTGCCTATCAATCCTGGCGGCCGCAGCGTCAGGAGGAGCCCACATTGATGCTGCAGGACGCCTCGATCCATGGGCAAGCCTGCTCAGCCTGAGCTTGCAATCGCGGATTGGCCGGAGGATTGAGCGCCATCAAGTTCCGCGTCCATGAGTGATGCTTTTGGTGACTATCTGCGCAGCATTGGTCGGATCCCTTTGCTCACGGCCCAAGAGGAAGTGCATCTGGGAACGATCGTGAAGGATTGGATGGAAACCAGTGATCCTTCACCAGCCCTGCAACGGCGCGGCCGCCGCGCCCTGCAGCGCATCGTGACGGCTAATCTGCGCCTGGTGGTGACCGTGGCTCTGCGCTACATCCGCCGGCTCAAGCACCTGGCCCATGACCCGATGGATCTGGTGCAGGCGGGCAATCTGGGGCTGCTGCGGGCGGCCGAGAAATACGACCCCACCCGCGGTTACAAGTTTTCCACCTATGGCTACTGGTGGATTCGCCAGGCGATCAACCGCTATCTGCAGGAGCACAGCGGCAGCATCCGCATTCCGGTGAATCTGGTGAGCCTGGCCAACCGCGCCGATTCCCTGCAGAGCTTGCGCAGTCAGCCGCTGAGTGTGGATCAGCTGGCCGAGGTGTTGCAGGAATCGCCGCAGCGCTTGCTGTATGCGATGGCGATCCAGCACCGCAGCAACACGGTTTCGCTCGATCAACAGCTCAACGGCAGCGACGGTGACATGACCCTGCTGGATACCGTGACCGATGAGCATCAACCGACGATCGCGGATGACTACCGCTGGATGCACAGCCAACTGCAGCATCTCTCAACGCCGGAGCTCACCGTGATTCAGTTGCGTTACGGGGAGGAGAAGCAGCGCTCCTTTGCCGAAGTGGCTCGTTTGATCGGCCGCAGCAAGGATCAGGTGCAACGGCTGGAGCGGCATGCGCTCACGAAGTTGCGCCGCCATCTCACCCCGGCACTCTTTCCCAATTAAGGGTGGTTGATCAGGCCGGGCGACCGCATCGTGGCCGCCCAGCCGTTTCAGCTCAATCAATGCACCATCAGAACGCCCGTGTGTTCAGCCGCGCTGCGGCGTGGGCCGGCGGCTGCAGGCTGTGGCTGTTTGCGTTTGCCATGCCGCTGCCCGAAGGCTGGGGAGTGAGGCTGCGCTGAGGATCTCTCAGGGCATCTTCCAGTAGGAATGCACACAGATTCGACACGGATCTTCCCTCCTCTTCCGATCGGGTGAGCAGCGCCTCATGCACGTGATAGCTGAGGGTGATCGAGATGCGTTTGGGCTGGCGCTGAAGCACGCGAATACGCTCGTTCATCGGAAAACTCCGCGGGTGAGAGTGGAAAAGACGCCAAGAGACTTCAGCTCTGCTGCATCTCTCAGCAGCTTGAGAATACGAGCGTTAAAAGGTGGCGAAGTGCCGTTTACTGCTGGCAAGCCACTGTGGTTGTGCAGCAGCTTGCAGAGCTTGTCTACAAATCATCTGCAGTGCTGAATCGGCCCTGCCGAAATTGCTCCATCAGCCAGCTGTAGCTCTGCTCGGCAACGGCATCCAGGCAGCCAGGTTCATCGAATAGATGGCTGGCCTGGGGGATCACCACCAGTTGGTTGCGCACTTGCAGTTGTCCGGCCGCCCAGGCATTCAGCTCCAGCACATCCACATCGTGCTCACCCACCAGCAACAACACAGGGCAGCGCACCTCATCCAGCCGCTGGAACACCAGATCCGGGCGTCCGCCGCGCGACACCACGGCTTGCACCCGCCCTGGCCGCTCCGCAGCGGCAACGAGGGCCAGGGCGGCGCCGGTGCTGCTGCCAAACAGCGCCAGGGGCAGGCGGCTGAGATCGTCTTGCTGCGCGGTCCAGTCGAGCACCCGCAACAGGCGCTGCTGCAGAGGAGGCAGCGACGCGAGGGTGCGGCCATGGATGGCTTCGCCGTTGCGTTCGAGGTCGCAGAGCAGGGTCGCTAGGCCGCCCCGTTCCAGCCTTTCGGCAACGCGGCGATTGCGGGGGCTGAAGCGATTGCTGCCGGATCCATGGCAGAACACCACCAAACCGTCGGGTTGGGGCGGCAGGGTGAGGTCGCCCACAAGGCTGCCGCCGTCGGCGGGGATGGTGAGGCTGATGCGGCTGGCTGTGCGCGCCATGGAGGCTGGGCGATGGTTTGTTCCCATCAGAAAAAGCCCAGTTGAGGCTTCCGATCCGCGCGGCAGCTTTGCTCCGAATCTGTGCCGGTGATCACCAGCTGCTGCCGCGCTGTTCAGCATCACCTCCCTTGCAACATGGTGATGGTTGGTTGGCGGGTGTTGTTGCTGCCGCCCTCAGCGATGGTGCGGGCGCGGCCTCGTTGGCTCTGCGCTGATGGCCACTTCAGCCTGGATCGCGATCGCGCCTGGTTCGTTGTGGATCCTGCTGCGGCTGTGCATCGGCTGAGGTCTTGGATTGTCAGCAAACAGCGGCCCATCCGCTATCTGCAGCGCCTGCGATTGGTCCACAGCTGCAGCATTTTAGCGGCAGAACAACATTGGCTTGAACACAAGCTCAGCAGCCGTTCTTAGATCGTGGCCGCTGCTTGCCGCTTCCATGCTCGAAGGTGATCGATTGCTCGCCAAATTGGATCAGCTACGGGGCCTCAGCCGCTCCGAGCTGGTGCGCTCTTGCGGCTATGCCACCCGCTCTGAGGATGGCCGGGAGCATCTCCATTTCACCGATTTCTACGAGGCCATCCTGGAGGCCAAGGGTGTGCATTTGCCCGGGCATCCCGGCCGCGGGCGCGCCAGCCGCAGCAGCCAAGGGCGGGAGCTGAGCTTCAACACCCATGTGCACTTCAACGGCAATCTGATGGTGGGCCGTGCCTACACCGAGAAACTGCAGCTCAAGCCGGGTGATCAGTTCCGCATTCATCTGCATGAGGGCGGCATTCGCCTCACGCCGCTACAGGCCTCCGCTGATCAGACTGACAGCAGGGTGTATTGATCGCACGAGGCGGCACGTGCGCCACCCATCGATGGCCTTGGTGTTCTTGTTCTTTGTCGTGCTGCGATGAGCCCCTATCCCGACTATCCGATTCCTGCCAATGAGGAGCAGCGGCTGCGGGCGCTGCGGCGCTTCGCGGTGCTCGATACCGCGGAGGATCCAGAGTTCAACCGCATCGTGGAGTTGGCCTCGGCGGTGCTGGGCGTGCCGATTGCCCTGGTGTCGCTGGTAGATCGCGATCGCCAGTGGTTTCTGGCACGCCATGGCCTCGAGGCGCAGCAAACGCCGCGCGCCATGGCGTTTTGTGCCCATGCGATTGCGGAGCCGGAGCTGATGGAGGTGCCGGATGCCCTCGACGATCCACGCTTCAACACCAATCCACTGGTAGTGGATGAGCCGAAGATTCGCTTCTATGCCGGTGTGCCGTTGCGGACCGGCGATGGCTACAACCTGGGCACGCTCTGCGCGATTGATCGCAAGCCGCGGGTGCTGGATCCCCACCAGCGGGTGATGTTGAAGCTGATGGCTGATCTGGTGATGCGGGAGCTGGAGCTGCGCCAGCGCAGCATGCAATGCCCCGTAACCGGTTTGTACAACCGCAGCGTATTTTTTCGCTTCGGCCAACAGGAGTTTGAGCAGGCTCGCGCCCAGGGCCATTCGCTGGCTCTGTTCAATTTCGATATCGATAATTTCCGCCAGATCAACATCCGATGGGGCCACCAGGCTGGTGATCAGGTGCTGTTGGATGTTTGCGCCTTGGCCCAACAGAAGCTGGGCCATGAGGATCTGTTCGGGCGCATTGGCGACGAGGAATTCTCCGTGCTGCTGGTGAACGCTTCCATCAGCCGCGCCACCCAGCTGGCGGAGGAGATTCGCCAGGCGATCGCCGCCATGCCGGGCGTGTTCGATCAGTCTGACTATCACCCGAACATCAGTGGTGGCACCACCCAGCTGGCGGATCGGGATCAGAGCTTTGCTGATCTGTTTTACAGGGCTGATCAGGCGTTGTATCTGGCCAAAGGCAACGGCCGCGATCAGGTGGCCTCGCTGCTCGTGGATTGAGCGGTTGCCCCGCAGGGGCACCTGCGGGGCGTTGGACTTACTCCACCGGAATGCTGAGCGGCTTGGCCTCTTCGGCACCCGCCTTCTTGGCAATGCTCACGGTGAGCTCGCCGTTTTCACAGTGGGCATGCACGGTTGTGCGATCGGCATCCTCGGGCAGGGAGAAGCTGCGGCTGAAGCTGCCATAGGAGCGCTCCACCCGATGGAAATGGGGCCGGGTTTCCTCGCTTTCACGCTTACGTTCACCTTGGATGGTGAGCATGTCTTCGGCGATCGATACCGACACATCCTCTTTGTTCATGCCGGGAATGTCGGCCTTGAACAAATAGGTTCCGTCGCTTTCGCAGATATCCACCCGCGGACCCCATTCGCTCAGTGGCATCGAAGTTCCTAGGCGGAGGTTGGGCCAACTGAAGGCGCGATCCACCATCGCTTCGATGTCAGTGAGGGGTTCCCACTTGATCAGACTCATTGGAATGCCTCTTGGGAGATCAATGGCTCTTTCAAGCTATGAATGCCCCTCTCATCGATCCTGCGGAGCAGGCCATTCGGCTCAGATCAGCGGCGTGGCTCGCTGCCGGCAACGCCGCACGTTTTCTTCCAGATCGCAGGGTTTGTAATCGCCGCAGATCTGGTTGCGGTTGGTGTATGGCCAGAGCGCCATCGGCAGTTGCATGTCGCTGAGGCCATCGCCAAGGGAGTAGCCGCTGAACTGTTGTGCGGCCTCACTGATCTCCACGCTTTCGAGCGTGAACAAGTTGGGCGCATGGCGGGTGCACGGAGCGATCGCACCTATGGAGGTCATCTCCAGGCCGTGGGCTTGATCCCAGTAGGAGCAGGTTTGGCAGTGCTGGGTGTTCATGGCACAGAGCGCAGTCCCACCCAGCCAAAGGATGCGTGTTGGCGGCGGCGAGTTCTGCGGCTCAGTCGCCGCAGATCCAGTCCTGGGCGGCGAGCAGATCACTGCTGCTGAAGGTTTGGGTGTCGGCGTGGCTGAAGGTTTTGATCAGCCGCGGCGCCAGCTGCATCAAGGGGCCATTGCTCACCACCGCCAGCTTCTGGGCGCGGTGGCGGTAATCGCGGACCAAGGCCAGATGCTGCCGCAGGGCCCCCAGGGCTAGCCATCCATCGAACTGCCGCAGATCCAGCAACACCCGTGGGTGATCCACTTGGCTGAACAGGTTGGCCAGGTCGTCGTCGATGCGGGCATACACCTCTGGATCGAGCAAGCCGATCAGGCTGATGGTGATCACCTCCCCCTGCCGCTCCAGGTGCACGGTGCCCAGCGATTCGCTCAGCCAGCGCCGTGCGCCTTCAAAGTCGCTGAGGTTGAACTGCTGTACCGGGTAGGGCAACAGCAGGGCGAGGGCTCGACTGGCCTGCCGAACCCAGCCCAGGTCGGTCACCACCGCCAGGCGGTCAAAGCCATCCCAGTGGCGCAGGCCCAGATTGGTGTCGTCCCAGGCGGCCTCCAGGCTGAGGCCTTCAAAGTCGCTCTGGAGCATCACCAGTGCTTTGATCCGCTCATGCTCCAGCAGTGCCGCTTCCACCTGCGGGATCACGACGCGCTGCATGTCGTCGCCGCTGATCTGGCCGCCGCAGCTGAACCCCAGGGTGCCGGCGGGGAGGTTGTCGATCAGCTGGATCATGGCGGCGGCGGCGTGGACCGGCGCAACCTATGGATGGCTCAACGGGGTGGCGTGGGGCTGGGGTGCCAATGCTGCAGCGCTGCTGCGTTGCCGTTCCAGCCGCCAGCCGTGGCCTTCGCTCCGGCAACGCCAACCCGCCGGAGCGGCTTCCAGGCCCAGTTGGTGCTCGAGCAGTTGGCGATCGGCAGCTGATGCCTCCTGCAGCTGGAAGCCCCGCAGCTGAAACGGCTGCAGCTCGAGGCCTCTGAGAGCACCGCTGCGGCGCTCCAGCTCCACCCCGTAGAGGCACACCAGATCAGAGCGCCAGGGGTCGCGCGGCGGCAGGCCTTCGTAGTCGTTGATCAGATCGCCGCAGCCGTAGAGGATCAGCCGGCCCTGATGGATCTCCAGGGGCAGTGGGTGGTGGGAGGAATGGCCGAACACCACATCCACCCCGGCCAGTTCAATCAGTTGGCGTGCCAGCCAGCGGTGTTGCTCCGGCACCACCGGCACCCAATTGGCCCCCCAGTGCAACGCCACCACCACGCGATCCCCCGGGCGCCGCTGGCGGTTGATGCAACGGCACATCCATTTCACGCTGCCGTTGTTGATCCCGCTCAACAGGGCCACGCCGGGGCGGCAGGGCAGGGCGGCCCAGGCCGGCGGAACGCCACTGCTGGTGAAGGCCCAGGCGAACAGCAACAGCTCGCGGCCATCACCCAGCTGCCACCGCGCCGGTCGCTGTGCCTGATGGGGGCTGAGGCCTGCGCCGGCGGCCTGGATGCCCGCCTGGCGCAGGCAGCGCAGGGTGTCGGCCAGGCCATTGAAGCCCCAGTCGAGGCTGTGGTTGTTGGCCAGGCTGCAGCCATCGAGGCGAGCCGCCTGCAGGGCTGTGATGTTGGCGGGGTGCATGCGGAAGTGCACGCCTTTGCCCGGCCAAGGTTTGGAGCTGGTGGTGATGGCTGTTTCCAGATTCACCAGCCGCAGCTCGGGGTTGAACTGCTCCATCCAGGCCAGGCTCTGGCCCCAGGGTGTGGCGGGTTGGAACGGCGCCGCCATCGGGCCATGGATCTGCTCGGCGAGCTGCGCGTAGTGGCGTGCATCGCGCACCACCGCCTCGTGCACGGTTGGATCGCAGTGCTGGGGCATCTGCTGATCGATGCCACGGCCGAGCATCAGATCACCCCCCAGCAGCAGCTTGAGGGTTAGCGGTTCCACAGCTGCTGCATGGCGGCCATCGCGAACACCAGCAGGCCGAGAGCCACCAAGGCCAGGCAGAGCTGCACCGCCAGAGACACCGGAATCACAGGCACCACAGCCAGCTCCCATCGCTGCTTGTGATTTATGGCGCTGGCCTGGATCCGGCGGTTGGGGCGGCACAGCCGCAGCGCCGGCGCTGGGATGCTGCGGCTGCGGCGTTCAGCGGGGATCGAGGCGCGCACCCTGGCGCCAGTGCCTGGGCCCTGCGCGCATGGTGAGCAGCAATGGAACCTTCCACCTCGAATCGCCGGCTTTCCGCGATGGCGAGCTGATCCCGCTCATTCACACCGGCGAGGGGCTCAACCTCTCGCCGCCGCTGCGCTGGAGCGGTGCGCCGGAGCACACCCGCAGCTACGCCCTGCTGCTGGAAGATCTGGATTCACCGGCCGGCAGTTGGGTGCACTGGCTGCTGTTCAACATCCCAGCTGCGCTGCGGGCGCTGCCGGCCGGGTTGGAGCGGGCACCTGAGCTGCCCAATGGCGCCCGCCACGGAAGCTGCTGGGGGGTGGGCCGCTTTGAGCGGATCGGCTATCAGGGCCCGTTGCCGCCGGCGGGCCTGGCCCATCGCTATCGCTTTGAGCTGGTGGCATTGGATGCGTCCCTGGATCTGCCGCCTGGTTGCTCGGTGTTTGATCTGCGGGCGGCGATCGAGGCCCACGCCCTGGGGCGGGCTGAGCTCATGGGGCTGTACGCCAGCGGCGCCTGATGTGGATCTGAACGCAGCGCAAAAAATTGCTGCAGACTGCTGCAGTCCGATGCGCTTAATTGCAACGGTTGGGCTGGTCTTTGTGCGGCCTGCCAACGCATTACTTTCTTTGGACTTTCGATCGTCGTGACGCCCCGTAAGCAGCTCTCGATGGTTTTGCCGCAGGAGCTCATCGAGGCCATCAAGCAGCGTGCCGCGGAACAAGGCCTCAGCATCACGGCCTATGTGGCCAACCTGGTGCGCCGCGATCTCGGCTATCCAGCGCTGCCGGATCCCCAGGAGATGGCCGAGCAGCTGCATCAGCTGCAGGAGCGTGTGGAGCGCCTCGAACATGGCGATAGTTAGCCTGTAGATCTGCTGTAGAACAGCGGCGCTCTTCGTGCCAGCTGTGATGGGTCCAGATCGTCGGCAGTCGCCCGAGCAGCCGGGGGGGATGCCGTTGCGCAACAGCCGCGTCACGGTGAACCTCACACCTGAGGTGCATGCTGTGTTGCGCCGCTTGGCCGGAGAACAGGCCCGCAGCGTGAGCAATCTCTGCCAAACGATCATCGAAGCCTCGCTGGAGCGGCGGAACCGCTGAACTGCTGCTACGCCGGCTCTGGCCTCGCCCTTGAGCACAACTGCAGCAGCACAGCCGCAGGCGGGGCTGCTGCAGGGGTTCTGCCCTCAGGCTGGTGGGGTGCACGCGATGGAGTCGTGGGATGAACAACGGCAACTGGGAGATCGGTGTCTCGGCGGAGAGCCTTGATCAATTGCTCAGCGGTGAACAGGCCGGCATGACCCTCTGGTTTCTCGCTGGCTACGTGAAGGGCATCACCGATAGCCACGCGCTGCTGCGCGGGGAGCGGCTGATGGTGATCGAGCCCGATGGCGATCAGGGCTGGCGCCTGCGCACCGCCGCGGCAGACGACCGCGCCGCCAGCCCGGTGGAGGTTGAGGCCTGATGACCACCCTGCCCATCACCACCACTTGTTACCAGCGGCGGATCACCGAGCTGCAGACGCAGATCCAGGCCTTGCTGCAAACCCTTTGCCATCGCCGCTCCAGCCCCGCCGATGTGGCGCGGATCGATCGCCAGATGCGGCCGCTCTATGCCGCCCTCTGGGCGATGCACGCTGAGATCAACGCCTAGGCAATGCGGCCGGCTGCCGCGCCGCTGCGATCGGGCTAGAGGTTTGGGGTGATGCCGAACGATCCCACTCCCTGGCATGCCCGCTTGCCCTCCGGCAGCGCCGACGGCCTCACGGGTGCTGAGGCGGAGCGGCGGCTGGCGGCAGATGGCCCCAATCGCCTGCCGCAGGCCTCGGTTCCCAGCCTGGCCGCGCTGTTGCTGCGCCAGTTCGCCAGCCCCTTGATCGCGGTGCTGCTGGTGGCGGCGCTGCTGTCACTGGCGGTGGGCGACCGCAAGGATGCACTGTTCATCGCCGCTGTGCTGCTGCTCAACGCTTTGGTGGGCGGGCTGCAGGAATGGAAGGCGGAGCGCCGCAGCCATGCGCTGCGCCAGCTGTTGCGGGTGCAGGCCCTGGTGCGCCGCGATGGCGAGGTGGTGCTTTGCGATGCCGAAACGCTGGTGGTGGGCGATGCGGTGTGGCTGGAGAGCGGCCAGGTGGTGCCGGCGGATCTGCGCCTGCTGCGCAGCCACAACCTCGAGCTGGATGAGGCGCTACTCACCGGTGAATCCCTGCCGGTGCACAAATACGCCCAGGCGCAGCTGCCCGACGACACGCCCTTGGCTGAGCGCTGCACCATGGCCCATGCCGGCAGCACGGTGGCGAGGGGCCGCGGGGTTGGGCTGGTGGTGGCCACGGGCCAGGCCACCGAGGTGGGGCGGCTGGCCAGCGATCTGCAAACGATTCAGCCCGGGCGGCCGCCGCTGCTGCAGCGTCTCGATCGCTTCAGCCACAACATCGGTCTGCTGGTGAGCCTGGCGGCCCTCGCGGTGGGGTGGCTGGCCATGGCGCGCGGCGGCATTTCGCTGATGGAGGCGCTGCTGTTTGCCGTGGCCTTAGCGGTGTCAGCCATCCCCGAGGGGCTGCCCGTGGCGCTCACGGTGGCTCTGGCAGTGGCCAGCCACCGCATGGCGCAGCGCCAGGTGATCGTGCGGCGGCTCCCCGCTGTGGAGGGATTGGGCAGTTGCACCCTGATCGCCAGCGACAAAACCGGCACGCTCACCTGCAATCAGCTCTCGGTGGAGCGGGTGTTTCCCGCCGATGGCGTGGCGCTGGAGCGGCTGGCGCGGGCTGCTGTGCTCTGCAATGAAGCGGATCTGCATTGCCGCGATGGCGATTGGGTGGGTCGCGGTGATCCCACCGATGTGGCGCTGCTGCAGTTCGCCCGCCAGCAGGGCTTGAGCCGGGAGCGGGCGCTGCTGGCGGAGCCCCAGCGCAATGCGATTCCTTTTGAGCCTGAACACCGCTTCGCCGCCAGCTTTCATGCCGCCCGCACCGGCGGGATTAGCGTGCTGGTCAAGGGCGCTCCGGAGCGTGTGTTGCCGATGTGCAACGCCAGCCCAGCCATGCAGCGGCACTGGCTGGAGCAGGCCGTAGCGCTGGCGGGCGAGGGGCTGCGGGTCTTGGCTTTGGCCGAGGGCCGAGGCCTCGAGCCGCTGGGTGAGCAGCCCACCCCACCAGAGCCCAGTGGCCTCGACTGCCTGGGGTTGTTGGGGTTGATGGATCCGCTGCGGCCGGGCGCAGCGCTGGCGGTGCAGCGTTGCCATGAAGCGGGCATTCGCGTTTGGATGATCACGGGCGATCACCCCATCACGGCGGCAGCCATCGCCCGCCAACTCGGCTTGCTGCAGGGCCGCGATGCGGTGGTGGAGGGCCGCGAGCTGGAGCAGGCCAGCCCGCGGCAGCTGCAGCGCCTGGTGGCCAGCCGCTGCGTGTTTGCGCGCATGGCACCTCATCAGAAGCTGCAGCTGGTGCAGGCGGCACAGCGGGCCGGCCATTTTGTGGCTGTTACCGGTGATGGCGTGAACGATGCCCCGGCGCTGCGGGCCGCCCAGATCGGCATTGCCATGGGGCGCAGCGGCACCGATGTGGCTCGGGAGGCGGCCGATTTGGTGTTGGCCGACGACGGCTTCGCTTCGATCGTGGCTGGCATCGAGGAGGGCCGGATCGCCTACGCCAATGTGCGCAAGGTGATTGCGCTGCTGGTGTCGTCGGGCGCGGCCGAGATTGTGCTGATCACGTTGGCGGTGGCCAGTGGGCTACCCCTGCCGCTGCTGCCGGTGCAGCTGCTCTGGCTGAATCTGGCCACCAATGGTGTGCAGGATGTCGCCCTCGCCATTGAACCGGCCGAGGGCGATGTGTTGCGCCAGCGGCCCAGGCCGCCGCAGGAACCGGTGTTCAATCGCCTGATGCGCCAGCGCACCGTGCTCGCCGCCCTCGTGATGGGGGTGGTGGGCTTTGCGCTGTATGCAGCGCTGCTGCAGCGGGGCTGGCCGCTCGAGCAGGCCCGCAACGCGTTGCTGCTTCAGATGGTGTTGTTTGAAAACGTGCAGATCGGCAATTGCCGCCTGGAGAGGCATTCCGTGTTCAGCGCCTCACCGCTGCGATCGCCGCTGCTGCTGGTGGGCACGGCGGCCGCTTTTGCTCTGCACGTGTTGATGATGCACAGCTCTTGGGGCCAACATCTATTGGGCACCGGGCCACTGCCGCTGCAGCAGTGGCTGGTGCAGCTGGCGTTGAGCCTCAGTGTGTTGCTTGCTGTGGAGGTGCAGAAGTGGATTCAGCGCCGCGGCGATCGAGGGAGCTCTCCAGCAAATATGCCGCCAGGTTGCTGAGGGAGCGGCCCTCACGGTTGCTGCGCTCAATCAGGGCATCCAGGGTGGAGTAGGCCACGGTGATGGTGAGGCGCTGGCTGGAGCGGAAGCTGGAGCCTGAGCGAGCGTTGAGAGAAACCATCGGCACTGCCGTAAGGATTGCTTAAGGATTGGTCGAGTGCGCTTGTGCGCCTAGATCCTTGTTTGCGGATCCCTGAATTGGGATGGGTGGTGTGGTGGTGTGCTGCTTGTGTGTGCAGAAGTCGAGGCAGATTGCTGTGGATCCGCTTATGCAGATCTTGCATTTAAGCCTCAAATCCATCTCCGCCTGGCTACCCCCCCCCCATTTGGGGACATGCGCTTCACCTTGAGGGTGTAGAACACTTGTAGGTCGGCGATTGGTGTGGTTTTGGATGTTGTTGTTCTCGACGATCACCGCATGGTGGGCCAGGCCATCGCTGGTGTGTTGTCTGAAGTGGCCGGCCTGAACGTCACCGGGGTTTGTGCTTCGGTGCAGGAGGTTGTTGCCCTGATCCGCGTTTCTCCACCCCGTCTGTTGGTGCTCGATGTGGAGTTGGGTGGTGAGTGTTATCGCGGTGCGGCTGATCCGCTCCTGCAGCGCAGGCCGGAGGCTGAGCTGTTGTTCATTACGGCCTTGGCCTCTCAGTTCGAGCCCCCTGCTGATCTGAAGCCCTTCACGATTGGCGTGGTGGATAAGGCCCAGGCTTGGGATCAGCTGCTGACCGTGTTGATGCCCTGGAAGCAGAGTCTCTGCGGTGGGATCGCAACGGCCATGCAAGGTTGTGAGCAGCAGCTGGCAGCGATCGATCGGCTCAGTCCGCGGGAGCAGCGGCTGGTGCGTGAACTGGGCTGCGGGCTGCTCAATAAGGAAATCGCTGCCCGGTTGGAGCTCAGCGTGGCCACGGTGGAGACCTATCGCAAAAGCGTGGCCGCCAAGCTCGGCGTGAGTGGCTCGGAGCTGGTGCGGCTGGCCACGCTGCACCGCACCCTCAGGTGGGACGCGGGTTCGCCAGCGGCAGTTTGAGACGCACTTCCGCTCCCCCCAATGGGTTGGAGCGGCCCAGGTGCAGTGCACCGCCGTGGCGGCAGGCAATCGATTGCACGGTGAGTAAGCCCACCCCCATTCCTTGGGGTTTGGTGCTGCGCATCAACAGTTCGCGCACGTTGGTGTTGGCTAGGCCCGGGCCGCTGTCGGCCACCACCAGCTCAACCATGCCGGCCTCAGCTTGAAGGCTGCAGGCCAGGCGGCGCGGTTGCGGTTGCCCGTCTAACGCCTCGCAGGCATTGCTGAGCAGATTGCAGCAGGCAATCTCCAGTTGCCCGGGCACTCCGCTCACCAGCACTGGTGGATGCAGCAGCTGCAGTTGCAATTCCACGCTGGAGGCCTGCAGCAGCGGTTTCAGCCGCTGCAAGCAGGCACGGAGCACTGCGGTGAGGTCGACGGGTTGCATCGGCGTGGCCGACTCCCTGAGGAGTGAGCCGATGGCCTCGATCAGGTCGTTGATCTGAGCACCGCAGCTCAGTAGTTCCGCCATCGTTTGCTGCAGCGCTGGGTTGCTGATGGCTGATTCTTCGAAGCGGTGCTGGAGTAGCCGGGTTTGAAGCAGCAGCTGGCTCAGGGGCTGACGCAGCTCATGGGCCAGGGCGGAGGCCTTCAGGCTCTGGGCCAGTTTTTCTTCCAATGCAGCCTGGCTGGCTTGCAGTTTCAGCCGTTGGTCTTCCAGCTGTGAGCGCACATGGGCGGCCCAGATGCAGCACACAAGGATCAGGCTGCGGCGCGCCCAGATCAGCGCTTCAACCCGCCCATCTGCGTGGCCCGTCCCATGGGCGAGGTTGCTTGAGATCTCCAGAGCCAGAAACAGCACCACCAGCAAGCCTTCCTGCTTGGTGTTGAGCAGTGCCACACCGGCGATCACCGGCAGCACGCTCCAGGGAAGGTTTCTCAGCTCAAGTGCTGTGTTGAAGCGCTCATCGATCAGCAGGCTGATCAGCAGCGTGAGCAGGGCCAGGCCTGCGGTGGTGCACCAACTCCAGCTGATGCAGCGCCCGAGCGCGTGACGCCATCGCTGCATGCCGACAGGCCAACTACAACCAATCTGCAATTGGCTGCCTGGTTTGGCAGCGGCGTTGTCGCGGCTCTTCCTATCGGTCTGTATCAGGCAGAGCCACGCCGCCGCTCAACAGCAGCTGTTGCCGAATGATTGGCCCGGCAGCTTGCAGGTATGTGGTCCTTCCGCTGGAGCATCTCGCGGTTCTGGATCTCTACCTGTGGTTGGGGCATGAAGGTGCCGTGAGCGATGTGCTCGAGGTGCACCAGAGCACGGTGTCGCGTCAGGTGCGCTCCGCTCTGAAGCTGTTCAAGCTGAAGCTGAGCCGCGCCGATGGCTTCATGCAGCTCGGCGGTGATGCCTCACTGCTGTTGGCCGAGCGGGCCGTGCATCAACAGGCCCGCCTGCGCGGGCGAGCGCCGTTGCGCATCGATGCCACCTATGCCTCAGGCCCCTGGTTTCTGGCCAGCCCGCCGGAGGGATGGACTGTGGGCCGTTTTGATCTACCCGGTGTTCAGCGCCCGCTGCAGTTGCTGGAGGAGCGGGTGATGGATGCCTGGGTGGGCAGCTATCAGCCCGATCTGCCGGGCCCGGATGATCCCGATTGGTGGGTGCTGGATCTGCTGCGCGAACCGGTGCAATTGCTGGCAGCCCCCGACCATCCGCTGGCCCAGGTGCGCGGCCTGAGTGGCTCGGATTTCGAGCCCTTTCCCAGCCTGGCCTTGCCCCCCGGCTGGTTTCCCCGCACCGAAGCCGTGCTGCGTGAGCAGGGCCTGTGGAGTGATCCGGTGCGGATCAAGCGCTACGACCCGAGCTGTTGGGAGGGGCGCTGCGCTGATGGGGTCACGCTCACCTACGGCCAGAGCCTCACCGAAGCCCTGCAACCCACAACCGTGCGCCTGGATTGGGATCTCGGCCTGATCACCGGTGAAGCGCTGGTGGTTCGCCGCGATCTGGTGGATCAGCCGGCTGTGCAGCAGCTCGTGGAGCATCTGCTCCAGCAGGCCAGGTTGCTGGCCGCCCGCTTCGACGACGTGGAGCTCGTGAGCTGAGCGGCCAGCGCTTCACCACATCGGGCAGCCCCAGCCACCCCAGCCCGCACCACCCATGCCAGGGCCGTGATGCCAGCCGGTGCTGTTGGCCCGCTGGCATTGATCCAGATCAGCAAACGTTTTGGCCTGGTTGATGCAGCGCAACCGCTGCTCCAGCCGCACCTGCAACTGTTGGCTCATCTGCCGCATCAGCTGGCGCCGTTCTTCAAAGCTGCTGGGCTGGGCCTGGGCAGCCCCCGCCGTGAGGGTGAGGACCAGAGCTGCCCCGAGGTAGGCCTTGGAATGGAATCGGCTCATGGAGAAAGACGACCAGCAGGGATCGGCGCGCTCCTCTCGGCATAGGGGTTCCGATCAGGGTTGCCGTGGCCCGCGGCGCATTTGCCGCATCAGATCTGAGGCCTCTCGCCGGCTGCGTCCCAACACCGTGGCGCCCAGCAGACCGTGCTCACTCAGGGCTCCGAGGCGATGGGGGATGCATCCTCGCCGGTTGGCGCTGTTCAAGAAGAGGCCACGGCGTACCCAGTCGTCGAGGAGTTGTTCTGGCAGCAGCCCGTGCCAGTGGGGCATGCGCAGTTCGTCGCTGGCTTCGTAAAACACCGCCGACCCATCAGCGCTGCGCAGCTCACCGCTCGCGCGATCCAACTGCCCGCCGGTGGCACTGGCTGCCAGCTGAAACGGATGGGTGGTGCCCCCTTTGCGCAGGTTGATTTCGATGGCCCATAGCTCCCAGCGGTTGTCTTGGCGCCTGGCCAGCACGTCCAGCAACACGGCCCCTCGGCAGCCCAGCCCGGCCAGGTGCTGGCCGAGGCGCTCTCCCATGGCCATGAGCTCCTCGCGGTAGGCAAAACGGGCAGGAAAGCGGCAGCCCTTGAAGCTCTGCCCGTGGGGGCCCCCCAGCCATTGCTCATGGGTGGAGACCAGCTGTGCTGCTCCATCGCCATCAATCCAGAGCTGCACGCTGGGTGAGCTCAGCGCTCCAGCGCGGCCATCGATCAGTTCCTGGGCGATCGCTCCATGGCTCAGGAGCTCATCGCGCCAGTGGGGCAGCGGCATCGCCAGATGCTGCACGGCATGCTCCAGCAGCCGGCGGCGCTGCAGAGGTGGCTGCAGCCGCCAAGCCTGTAGATCCAGCTCGAGCGGAGCATTGCCCCGCCCGCCGGCCATCCGGTTGAGCTTCACCACGAGGCTGTTGATATCGCGATGGCGCTCCAGCAGTTCAGTGCTGGCATCGCGAAGTTGCTCCAAGCTGTGGCAGAGCACGGTGGTGCGCGGAAAGGGCATGCCGAGTTGCGCAAACACCTCGGCGGATCCGGCTTTGCTGCCGAACCCCGACAGGGATGCCGGTGTGCCCTCAAGTTCCAGGTTCAGCAGCTGCGCGAGAGCCATCTCCGCCGGTGAAACGGAATAACAGGCCAGCCGTGCTCCTGGCCTGAGCTGCCCGCGAAGCTGGTCGAGCAAACGAGGCCTGGCGAGCAGTTTGTGGCTCAGCGGCCTTGGAGCATGGTCGTGCAGACACAGCGGCTGCAGTCGCTCCCGAAGCCACGACGGCGGTACAGCCGGCATCAGCTTGAGTACGGCTTCCAGGCAGCCCTCGCTGATGGGGGTGGGCGTGATGAACACCAGCCGATTGCCGGGATCGAGCAGATGGCGCAGCTCCACAAGGTGCCGCTCCGCCCAGCTGTTCAAGCCATCGATGCAGGCCAGGGTGCGCGGATCGGCGTTGAACGAGGGCACGACCAGCAGATCGGTGCCAGCGAGGAGCTGCGCCATAGACACCAGACACTGACTCGGAGACTTGCTTCAGAGTCTTTGGCGCTTTGCTTCTGTGTTGGTTGTGCCGTGCCGGCAGATCTGCTGTTGATCTGGTTGATGTGGTAGCCGCTCAGTCGAGATCGCTGATCGAAACTGGAGAGTACGCAACTAATCTGTGGACTCTGTTGCATTACGCGTGGCTGGGCTGTGGTGCGCCTGGCTACTTCTGATGCTGTTTCATGTGGAATTGGGCCTGATGCCGCTCTTCCACGGCGCTTCAGTGGAGATCAAGAGCCAAGTTTCACCATCGCAACTGCCGCGCATCTTTCTGGCGATGCTGGTTTACTTTCTGATTCCGGTGATCGCCATGATTCTGGCCGTTCACGCGGTGTCTGATCCCCTGGGCTGGAGCAATCGGATGCCGTGGCGCATGGCGCAGTTTGTGCTGGGTGTGGTGTACAGCACAACGAATCTTGCGCATCTTGTGGCTGACATCCGCATTCCTGATTCACGCGCTGATCAGGTGGTGCTGATGGTGGTGCTCACGCTTGTGGGATTTCTGCTCAACCGCGAGACCTGGCTGTGGTGGCAGGGATGAGCCCTGAAGGAACACTGCTGTTCGGCAGCCTGGTGATGAGCTTTGTGGCTCTCGTGGGTGGGATCACGCTGGTGCTTCCAGCTTGGCGCTTACAGCTGCTCCTCACGCCGCTGGTTTCTCTGGCGGCGGGTTCGCTCTTGGGTGGTGCGCTGTTCCACATGCTGCCGGAGGGATATCGGGTCCTCGATCCGCTGCGATCAGGTGAATGGGTTGCGGCTGGCTTTACAGCATTTCTGGCATTGGAGCAGTTCCTGCATTGGCATCATTCCCATCGGCATCACAGCCAGCTGCGTCTGGGAGAGGAGGATCGCTGGGTGCGCGAGTCAATAGCCCTGTTGATCCTCATGGGTGATGGCCTGCATAACTTCATCGGAGGCCTTGGGATTGCCAGCACCTATCTGATCAATCCACCCGCCGGGATCGCGGCTTGGATGGCTGCAATTGCCCATGAGATCCCCCAGGAGCTTGGTGATTTTGGTGTGCTCATGCACAGCGGCTGGAGACCTCGCAAAGCGCTGTTTTGGAACTTGGTCTCAGCGTTCACATTTCCGCTAGGTGCCTTCTTAGCCTGGTGGTTGCACGAGCAGATTTCTCTGGCTCCTTTGGTGTTGTTTGCCGCTGGCAACTTTATCTACATTGCAGCATCTGATTTGGTGCCTGAAATCAAAAACCAGGCTGAACCAGGGCTGGCATTGCCTGGTTTTGCCTGCTTCGCCGGTGGCCTGGCGTTGATGTTGCTGATTGCCATCCTGGCTTGAACAAAAAGCACCTCTGGGGCCCAGAATGATCTGGACCCAGAAGCGCTGAATACTCCCTCGACAGGCGGATCTGATTCAGAAGATCACGAAGTGGCTGTCGTTGATCAGTGGTGTGGATTCCAAGATGGCAAACAGGCCACCCTTGCTTCCAAATCCACGATCGCCCGAGTTGGCATTGAAGTAAAGCCGACCCGTGGATTGTTCGTAGATGATGTCGTTGTCGGTGCGCGCTGCGCGCTGGCTTGCTTTCCGATTGGCAACGGCCACAAAGTCAAGCTCGCCAATGCCTTTGAACAGGCGCCGTGACAGCTCAAGGGTGTCACCGGCTTCGGCCTCGAAGTTGGTGATGCGATCCACGCGTGAGAGGCGGCGATTGCCACGGAAAAACTGGCGTGATTCAAATCGGTAGCTCCGACCAAACAGAGCTGCACCGGTCCCGCAGTTGAAGCCGTCTGAGAGCTGTGGATCGCTGTTGGCTTGACCCATCTGAGCGTTGAGGGTCTCTTGATTCGTAGTCGAGCTGTAGCTGTAGACAGTGAAGTTGTGGACTGAATAGTCAAAGTTGGAGTTGACGGCAACCTGATTGCCATTCGATGTGTTTGATGAGCTGCCGGGATTGCCGTTGCTGCCCGTGATGGGATCAATCGGTGTACCCACAACGGGATTCAGAGTTTCTGTGGGTGCTGGCTCAACAACACTGGGCTCAATCACCATTGGGTCTGCAACAGCGGGATCAAGCACCTGGGGTTCAGTATTCATCCTGAGATGTGTGGGATGATGCCTCAGAAGCGTATGAATCTTGTCGCTTGTTGATCGCTGTATCCCTGCCCCTGACCTGCTGCAGTGTGATGTGATCAGGTTCTTATTCAGGTTCCTGTCGACAGTCGTAGCTTTGTCAGAATGAAGCCAAGAACTGTTGTCTTGCGTGTCACGATATCGGCTTGGACATCCATGCCATGCCGCAATGCGCAGCGCCGATTTCCATTGCTGAGTGGTTTGCTGGAAGGCTGTAGAGACACCTGAAATCCGGAAGGACTCCGCCCATCGCCGCCAGTGTTCTGACTGATCGTGTCAGCTGAGATGGTTAGCACCCGTGCTTGCAGAACACCGAATTCGGGATAAGGGCATCCAGCAATTCGCAGATAGGCAGGCTGATTGGCTTTGATGTTGCCCACATCAGAACTCGGCACGCTCAGCTTCACCTGCAGCTCTCCCTGGCTCGGTGCGATTTGTGCCAAAACCTCTCCGCTGCGGATCACCTGTTGCGCATGCCTGAGGTTGCTCACAATCACCGTGCCCGATTTGGGTGCTCTGATCACGCTGTTGAGCAATGCCCGCTTCACTTCCTCCAGGCGCGCTCGGACTTGTTCCACCTGCTTGGTCAGTTCCCGTTCCTCTCGCGCGGTCTGGTTGGAGCCCTGGCCAAGCCGCGCTAGTTCAGCCGCACCACGGGCCTCCTGTTCCCGCATCGCTTGGCGTGCTTTGGCGAAATCATTGCGGGCCAACACGGCCTGGGCCTGCTTTTCTTCAATCACTGTTTCGGCCACGGCCCCACTGGAGAGCAGGCTGCGGTAGCGCTTCAGTTCCGTCTCCCGGTAGCGCACAGTGGAGGCAGCGCTATCGAGATCCCTCTGGGCTGAGTTCCGTTGGGCGCTATTCAACATCCGGGTGGCTTGCGCCTGCTGCTGCGCATCCAGGCTTGAGGCACGGCTGTCGCGTTGTTGCGCCAGGGATTGCGTGAGCTCCCCTTCCAGCTTGCGTCGTTCGTTGTCGAGGCTGCGGCGGTCGAGCTCAGCCAGTGGTTCTCCTTGTTTGACCTGCTGGTTCTCCTTCACCCACACCCTGGCCAACACACCATCGAGCTGGCTTTGCACGATGGTGTTTTCACCCGCAGGTCGGATCACACCTGCAGCCCGAACGGTTTCCTGCCAGGGCCACACCGCCAGGGCGAGCACGCTCACAGTTCCAACGGCGAGCACTCGCTGGCCGAGGGTTTTGCTCCACCCCCCGAGTTCTGGCAGAAAGTCGTCGGCCTGCAGTGGCGTGAGCTGGGCCGGAATGATGTCGCTGCGGCGTTGGAGGTTGCTCATCGTCAGGCTGCTGTGAGGTAAGGGGAGACCATGGAGCTCTCGCGCAGAGCATTCGGCTTGTCTTGCTGCTTCACCTGCCCGCGCTCGATGTAGACGATCCAGTCGGCTCGCAGAATCACCGAGGGCCGATGGCTCACCAGGATCGTTGTGCGGCCTTTTCGGTAGGCGAGCAGGCGATCCATCAGCCGCTGCTCCAGCACTGGATCGAGGGCCGATGTGGATTCATCCATGATCAGCACCGGAGGATCGTTGATCAGGGCGCGGGCAATGGCTAAGCGTTGTTTCTGTCCGCCTGAGAGGTTGGCGCCAAATTCACCCAGCACCGTGCCGTAGCCATCGGGCAGGTCGTGGATGAAGTCGTCAGCCATGGCCAGCTGGCAAGCCTCGACCACCTGTGCGAAATCCACGCCCGGATGGGTGAAGGCGAAGTTGTCGAAGATGCTGCGGTTGAAGAAGTGCGATTCCTGCGGCACTAGCACCACCTGCCGGCGCAGGCTGTCGAGGTTGAGATCCCTCGCGCTGAAACTGCCGTAGTGGATGCTGCCGTGCTCCAGCGGGTAGATGCCGGCAATCAGCTTGGTGATGCTGCTCTTCCCGCAACCCGATTCGCCGATCAGCGCTGTGGTGCACCCACCCGGAATCTCCAGGGTGAAATGATCCAGTAGGGCTCTGCGGCCGGGATAGTGCCAGCTGATGTCGTTGCAGCGAATCGGCGCCTGAGAGCTGATGCCGGCGTGGTGTTTATCGGTTTCGTTGGCATTTTCTGGATCGCGCTCGAGCACTTCGGATAGACGCCGCAACACCACACCGGACGTGATCAGCTCCTGAGAGAGGCCGCTGAGCCCTGCCAGAAAACCGAGCACATTGGCTCCCATGCCGTTGAAGGCCAGCAGTTGGCCAATGCTGAGCTGGCTGTTGATCACAAAGCTGCTGCCGTACCAGAGCAGGGCGATCGAGGTGAGACCCCCGAGCAGGCTGGTGGCTGTGCTTTCGTTCAGTCTCAGTTTTGTGGTGTCCCAGCTCAGCCGCGCCAACCGGCCGAAGTTGCGCTGGTATTCCTGCCATGCCTGGGGGGTGGCTTCTGTTGTCTTCAGAACTGTGGCCGCTCGAAACACCTCCACCAGATATCCCTGGTTTTCCGAAGAGCCCACCAAGAGTTTTTTGATCTTGGACTGCACTGCTGGTAGAAAGCTCAGATTGCACACCACCACAGCCGCGTAGCACAGCACTGCCGCCAGAGTGAGTGGTGCGCTGTAGGTGAACATCCAGATAAGTGAAATGGTGGCGATGCAGAACTGACTCGGCAGCCCGGTGACCACACCGGTGAGCAGACCATTGATGTGTTCGATATCACCGATGCGGCTGACGACTTCGCCACTACGGTGGCTTTCGAAGTAGTTGATCGGCAGATGAAACAGCCTTTGGCCGTAGTGCATGATCATCTGCAGCTGCAACTTCTGGCCGAAGTGGCCCACCATGTGGCCTTGTACCCAGCCGAGGCCATTGCGCAACGCCGTGAGCAGCATGATGCCTATGGCCAAGCTGGTGAGCATGTGGTAATCACCTCGTACCAGTACATCGTCGGTGAGGATTTGCATCAACACCGGCATGCTCAGCGCCAGAGTGCCGATCACAATGTTGAGCATCAGCACCTGCACCAGCAGGCCTTTGAAGGGTTTCAGGAATTCGGTGAGAACCCACAGACCGCGATGGCCTGATTCTTCTTCCTGTTTATTGAAGCGTGAAGGGTCGGGTTCGACCAACAGCACAACCCCGTTCTGCCAACGCTTTGCAAACTCGTCTTTGGCTATTTCCCGAATCCCCACCGCCGGATCGGCAATCACGAGATGGTTGTCTTTCACAGCATGAAGAACAACCCAGTGATTACCATTCCAGTGGCAGATCATGGGTAGGGGGATCTCGCTGAGGTGTTGGAGCAAGGACAGGTCTGCTTTTGCAGCTCTTGCTTGCAAGCCCAGTTCCTCGGCCCCTCGTTTCAATCCCAGCAGTGTCGTGCCTGTTGCCAGCGTGCCAACACACACTCGTACCCGAGCCAGGCTTTTTGTCTGGCCGTAGTGCTCACATACGGTTGCTATGCAGGCTGCTCCACAGTCTTCCTCGTTGAACTGGCGCACGCATGCATAGTGCGTGTCCTGCCCGCTGATCAGAGTCTGTATACGCTTCCGCAAGCTGCGTAGTGAATTGAGCTTGAGTTGAGGTCTTTTCATGGGCTCGGCTGGGCCGAACGAATGGTCTTTTGAAAACGGCCCTGGCTAGCCAGAGCCGTAGGCCTGTGATCTGTTGAAGGAACCTGACCTTGGATCTATCGACGAAGATTGAATAACGATGTAATCAGGGTGTTCCACAGCAGCGAACCATTGCCTTGCTCTACGGTGGCGTCTCCGCCAAAGAGAGCCAGTGCAGAACCGGCATTTATCTGCGGGATTGTGTTCACAATGATGTTCGGGCTCACCTGGATTGTTGGCATCGCAAAGCCAATTCCACCGCACAGGGTTTCGGCCTCAAGATCGTTGAGTGTTTGCATTGTCTTGGGGGTTGAATGATCAGCCGTAAAAAGGGGCCACATGCTTGTGGCCCCGTTGTTAGATGGCTCGCTCAGACAGCGATGCTGAATCCGAAGTTGCTGATTCCGTTGAAGTTCTTCTGGATGTTGGTCGCATCAGCAAAGGTCTCGACTTCCTGAGGGCGCGAGAACATCTTGTACCAGCCACCCCCTAGGCCGCCGGTGCTGGCGGATGCGCCAGATGCCCATGCGGAGCCGACGTTGGACTGGCTGATCAGATTGTTGATCTCCATCGAGGAGGTCTTGCTGGTCAGGCTGGGGAAGCCCCAGCCGCCGTTGCCACCGGCCAGGATTTCGGCCTGGCAGTCAGACAGAAGTTCGAACTTGGTCATCTGAATGTTCGTTCAAAGTTGAAATGGGCATTGCCCAAGTGGGTTCTAGCTCTCTCCGGAAGCTTGAAACATCTTTCATCGTTTCTGCAGCATTTTGATCCTTATGTGCTGGCTTGTGCTTTCGTGTGTCTTCATTGCTGATTTTTGCTGACTTGACTAGATGCCTTCTTGTTCATCTGGCTTCGCTTCCGTGTGTCTTGGATTCTGATGAGCTGATGTTGTTCTGCCTGTTTCTGTCTTGTCTGTTTTGGGTGTCTGGCTGATTGGTGCTGTTGTTCTCAGGCTCGCTTGGTTTTCTTGTGTGACTTGCTACTGCCGGGGCAATGCCTTTCCCTTTTCTGGGTAGTGTTCTTTTGGGGGAGTGCCTTGCACGCTTTGCATTCTTCTCAGCCTCGCTACTGCTGCTCATCTGCTTTGAAGCTTTCGTGTTCTTCTTTCGGGCCTACAACTGAGAAGGGCGGGCATGTGTCCTGTCCTCTATTCACTCACGTTGTTCATTCTCATGATTTATCTTCTTGCTGATGCTGATGCGCAGTTGATCTGTGGCGGTGGCCTGTTCGACATCTCAATCCTTGATGACGCTTCTTTTGGTAATGGCAACAATGTTAATCTCGGCTACTTCCCGTCTCTGACTTCGCAAGCTACAACTGGTGGCATTGCGGGTTCTTTTAATGACAACTTCAGCAATAACACTGCCACTCTTTCTCCACCTGCCGTTGCTCCTAGTGCCCCCAACTCGTATGGTCGTTTCTTCCGTGGACGCCGCCGCTGAGTTGTTTCTTTAGCGCTTAGTACCTGAAGGTATGCAAAGGCCGCCTGGCTGCTCAGGTGGCCTTTTTTGCGCTAAACGGTGATAGTTGCTCGTCGTGTTCTGATTATGTTGCAATGTGCTTGTTTTTCTTGTGGTCACTTGTTATGTCTTCGTGTCCCTCGTTGTCCCTCTCGGCAGGCTCCGCTGTGGTGGATTTCCAAAGAGTTCATGGGCAATTGCGATTAGTTCGGCGTCACTGCATCCCGTGTCGTTTAGGATTCTTGTCTCTAGGTATTTTGCGGCACCTGCATGATGTTGCTCTATGTGTTTACTTATAAGCTTGCAAACATCGCTCTCCCCATGGCCATGGCCCAGCAGGAGTATGCGATCTGCTTGCAGAATTGCGTGGCTGATCTCGTTAAGGAACTCAAAGTCTATGGGTGCTCGCTGTCCAGTGATATCTCGATCGTGACGGTGGCTGAGGTGCTGATGGCTGCTCCATAGGCCATGCGGTTGCAGAGTGGATGTGTGGACGTCATCTCCCTCTAGCCACCACAAGTGTGCACCCCGGTGGTCAACGTGAACTACTAGTCGTTTTGCTTGTTCGCCACGGGGGTAAACGTCATTCGAGATCGGGTGTTCAGGGGTGATCCCCTCCTGCTTTAAGAAGCGTCTTATTTGCAAGATGCCATCTTCACTCAGGAATGGATGATGTTTGCCTGAGGCGGCATGCAGCACAATTCTCGAGCCGCTCGGTGCTTGCAGATTGATGCGGTGGTCGGATCGATGGTCGATGTGGATGCCGAGATGAAGCAACAGCACTTCAACGTCATTCATGCGCAGATTATGGTGCAAGGGGTGGGCAAAGAGTGCATTCAGTGTTCGTTCATGGTGCTGTTTCATTGCTTGGCTTTGAGAGCTGTTTTGAATCTATGGATGCTCTTGCGGCTTGGCGATTCACTGCGGCTTGCTTCAACAGATGCGCGGCAGCTGCTCTCCCCGCTCCAGATCTAAGGGCCTCAGCACTCCTAGGCTGTTGCGCAGAGTCACGGGATAATCGTGTCCCCAGCATGTTGTTGTGCTGTCCCGTTCCTGAACAACGCCAACGCGTGTTGCGAGGGGGTTGAGATTCTGTAGGACTTTCAAGGCACGCTCTGCATCTTCCTCTGGGCAGATCACCAGCATCCGGCCCTCATTGGCCATGCTGAGTGGCTCCAGTCCCAGTAGGTCACACGCGCGTTGCACGTTGGCATCGTAGGGAATGTTGTTTTCCTCTAGCTCCATCCCACACCCAGAGCTTCGAGCGATTTCATCCACGGCACTTGCGAGGCCGCCGCGGGTGAGATCGCGTAGGCAATGCAACTCAATACCTGCTGCTATCAACTCTTCCACAGTCCCGTTGAGGGGAGCAAGGTCGCTCTCCAGCTGGCTGCGAATCCCCAGATCATTCCGGGCGATCAGTACCGCCAGGCCATGTCGCCCTAGATCACCGCTTACCAGTAGTGCATCGCCTGGTTGCACAGAGCTGGGATGAACCGGCTTGATCACTTCCACCACCCCAATGCCGCTGGTATTGATGTAAATCCCATCACCTTTGCCGCGCTCCACCACCTTTGTATCTCCAGTGATCACCCTGACTCCGCACTGCTCAGCTGCGTTTTTGATTGAGCGGACTACCCGCTTCAGTGTGTCCATCGGAAGCCCCTCCTCAAGGATCAATCCCAGGCTGAGGGCTACGGGCCTGGCTCCCGCCATCGCCAGGTCATTCACGCTACCGATCACGGCCAAGCGACCAATGTCGCCCCCTGGGAAGAACAACGGCCTCACCACATATGAGTCGGTTGTGAACGCCAGCCTTTGTCCAGGGCTGGAAAAAACTGCCGCATCGTGGAGCACTCCATCGGCTGGGCCAAAGGCAGGCATCAGCAAATTCTGTATCAGCTGCTGACTGAGGTGCCCGCCACCACCATGGGCTAGCTGAATCGTTGAATCAGTGGGGTGCATCCTTTATCGGCCGTAGCGGTAGTAGGCCGCGCAGGCTCCCTCGCTCGACACCATTGGTGCCCCGTGAGGCGTGTTTGGTGTGCAGCTGGTGCCGAAATGGGGGCATTCCTTCGGACGTAGTAGACCCTGCAACACCAAGCCGCTGGGGCAAGGCTGTTTTGTTTGAGGCTCCTTTGTGGTTTTCAGTGGCCAATCAGGACCAGCATTCAGCCGATCAAACCGAGCCTTGAGCTGATAACCACCGTTCGCGATCGTTCCTAGCCCACGCCAGCGGGTGTCTGTCGGTTCAAAGACCTTCGCTAGGAGAGCCTGGGCATCCTCATTGCCGTTGCTTTGTACCGCCTTTGTGTAAGCGTTCTCCAGCTGATGGGTCCCCCGCTCCAGTTGGGTGATGCAGCGCAGGATCCCCTGCAGCAGCTCCTCGGCGCTGAACCCTGTGATCACCACCGGCCTTCGGTGGCGGTGCACCAGATCGTTGAGTTCGCTGCCGCCCATCACCGTGCACACATGGCCGGCGGCCAGTACCCCCTGCACCGCACAGGCCGGATCGCTCAGCAGCTGATCAAGCACCGGCACCACCCGCACATGGGCCACCAGCAGCTTCAGGTTGCTGATCGCCTCGGCTAGGGCCTGTTGCGCCAGTAACGCGGTGGCCGGAGCTGTGGTTTCAAACCCCACGGCGAAGAACACCACCTGTCGCTCTGGGTGTTGACGGGCCAGCTCCAGCACATCGAGAGGGGAATAGATCACGCGCACGTCGGCTCCCTTGGCCCGCAGGCTGAGCAAATCGCGGCCGTCGCTACCCGGCACCCGCAGCATGTCGCCGTAGGAGCAGAGGATCACCTCCGGCCGTTCAGCAATCGAAAGGGCTTGGTCGATCCGCTCTGTGGCGGTCACGCACACCGGGCAGCCGGGCCCGTGAATCAGCGTGATCTCGGGCGGCAGCAGCTGGTCAATGCCATGGCGCAGCAGGGCGTGGGTTTGGCCGCCGCATACCTCCATCAAGGTCCAGGGTCGGGTGGTGCTGCGGTGGATCTGCTCCAGCAGTTGCTTCGCCTCGGCGCTCATCGCTCACCCCAGTCCGCGGGTAGGGCGTAACTGCTGAGAGCCCGCAGATATTGAGCTCGCTCGAAGGCTTCGGGGTTGGGGTTGCGTTGCTGGCTGAGGCTGCCGCGAAGGCTGGCGAGGCTTTCGATGTGGTTCTCCTCGAGCCATTGCTGCATCTCCTCGCGCATGCGCTGCAGCGCCCCAGGGCCGTGACGCAGTAGTGCACTCACCACCTGGCAGATCTGCGCACCCACCATCAGCATCCGCAGCACATCGCGCCCGTTCTCAATGCCGGTGCTGGCCGCCAGGTCTAAGGCCACCCGGCCATGCAGCAGGCCGATCCAGCGCAGCGGTAGCCGTTGCTCGCTGCGATGGCTCAGCTCCAGGTGCGCTTCGGTGCTGAGTGTGTCGATGTCGATCTCCGGTTGCAGGAATCGGTTGAACAGCACCGCGCCGCGGGCTCCCGCCTCGGCCAAGGAGCGGGTCATGGCCGCCAGACCTGTGTACCAGGGGCTGAGCTTCACCGCCACTGGCACCGAAAGGGCGCTGCACACTTGCCGCACGATTTCCAGCTGCTCCGCCTCCAGTTCGGCGCTGCTGCAGCTGGTGCTGCTGGGTACGCTGTAGAGGTTGAGCTCGATCGCGGAGGCGCCCGCCAGCTCCAGGGCCCGGGCTGCTTCGCTCCAGTGGCCGCTGTGGGTGCCATTGAGGCTGGCGATCACGGGGATCGAAAGGGCCTCCCGCGCACGCCGGATCTCTTCGAGGTAGCCCTCAAGGCCCAGGTGCTGGGGATTCACGGCTGGCAGGTAGCTCAGGGCTTCGGGATGGCTCTCACTGCTGTGCTGTTGGTGGTGGATCCACTCCCGCCAATCGCGCTCGATCTGCTCCAGGAACAGGGAATGCAACACCACCGCTCCGGCTCCCTCGCGTTCCAGCTGCTCCAGCCGTCGCAGGTCACTGCTGAGGGGGGCTGCGGCTCCCACCACGATCGGTGAGGGAAGCTCAAGGCCCAGGTAGGTCGTGGTGAGGGGGATGCTCATGGCTCTGGGGCCGCGAGCCGCTGATAGAGCCGCCAGCGCTGTTGCAGGTCGCGCTGGGCTTCATCGGCGAGGGCGCGGGCTTGTTCGGGATGGCTGTAGCGCAGCATTCGGAAGCGGTTTTCGCTGCCCATCGCCTCCGCCAGCGGCAGGCTCGGGCTGCGGGAATCAAGGCTTAAGGCCGGCAGCCCCTGGGCGGTGCGGCGCGGGTCGTGGCGGTACAGCAACCAGCGGCCGGCATCCACCGCCTGCTTTTGCTGCGCCATGCCTTTGGCCATGTCGATGCCGTGGGCGATGCAGTGGGAGTAGGCCAGGATCAGCGAGGGGCCGGGGTACGACTCCGCTTCCAGGAACGCCCTGAGGGTGTGCTCGTCGCGGGCGCCCATGGCCACGCTGGCCACATACACGTGGCCGTAGGTCATCGCCATCAGGCCGAGATCCTTCTTCCCTGTGGCCTTACCGCCGCTGGCGAACTTGGCCACTGCGCCTTTGGGGGTGGCCTTCGACATCTGTCCGCCGGTGTTGGAGTACACCTCGGTGTCGAGCACCAGTACGTTCACGTCGTGCTGGCTGGCGAAGAGGTGATCGAGCCCGCCGAAGCCGATGTCGTAGGCCCAGCCGTCGCCGCCCACGATCCACACACTGCGCTTCACCAGATCGTCGGCCAGATCAAGCAGTTCGCCGGTTGGGCCGTCATTACTAGTGCCCTCACGCTCAAGCCGTTGCCGCAGTTCCTTCACCCGCTGGCGCTGCTCGTGGATGCCGGCTTCATCGCTCTGGTCGGCATTGAGCAGGCCATCCACAAGGGCCTGGGGCAGATCGGCCGCGCGCTGGCGCAGCAGCTGTTCGGCGCGGCGATTGCGCTGATCGAAGGCCACGCGGAAGCCGAGGCCGAATTCGGCGTTGTCTTCAAACAGGGAATTGCTCCAGGCCGGGCCTCTCCCTTCGGCGTTGGTGGCCCAAGGGGTGGTGGGCAGGTTGCCTCCGTAGATCGATGAGCAGCCGGTGGCGTTGGCGATCACCATGCGGTCGCCGAACAACTGGCTGGCGAGTTTGAGGTAGGGCGTTTCGCCGCAGCCGGCGCAGGCGCCGGGGAATTCGAACAGCGGCCGTTGCAGTTGCTGCTGGTTGATGTGGTGCAGGTTGAGGTTGCTGCGCTCTACCTCGGGTAGCTGCAGGAAATAGCTCCAGTGCTCGCGGCTCCGTTGGCGTAGGGGCCGCTGCGGCGCCATGTTGAGCGCCTTGCGCCGCGGCTCGCTGCGATCGCGTGCCGGGCAGATCTCCACACAGAGGTTGCAACCGGTGCAGTCTTCCGCGGATACCTGGATGGTGAAGCGCTGATTGCCCCAGTGGGCATCGCGGGCCGGGGCGATGCGGAAGGCCTCGGGTGCATCGGCCAGCGCAGCCGGCTCGGCCACCTTGGCGCGGATCACGGCGTGCGGGCACACCATTAGGCATTTGCCGCATTGCACGCAGAGATCGGGCTCCCACACCGGCACCTGTTCGGCGATGTTGCGTTTCTCCCATTGGCTGGTGGCCGTGGCGAAGCTGCCATCGCAGGGCAGGGCGCTCACCGGCAGTTGATCACCGCGGCGCTGCAGCTGCGGCACGAGCAGCGTCTGCAAGTCCACCGGGGCCTTCGCCAGGGCTGGCGGGATCTGGAGTTCGGCCAAGGGCATGGCCGTGTTGGCTTGGGCGCTTTGCTGCTCCGACGGCACCACCAGCTCGTGGAGGCCGCTGCGGGCCGCCTCGATCGCAGCCAGGTTGGCGGCCACCACCTGCTCACCTTTTCGGCCATAGCTCTTGTGGATGGCCGATCGCATCGCGCTCAGCGCCTGCTCCAGCGGCATCAGTTCGGCGATGGCGAAAAACGCCACCTGCATCACCGTGTTGATGCGTCCGCCCAGGCCGTGCTCCCGCGCGATCGCTGCGGCATTCACCACAAACACCCGCAGCCCTTTGCGGCGGATCCACTGCTGCACCCGCTCCGGCAGTTGCGACCAGCACTGCTCAGCTGGCCAGGGGGCGTTGAGCAGCAGCTTGCCGCCTGGTGCCGCCAGATCCAGCAGATCAAAGCGTTCGAGGAAATCCCAGTGATGGCAGGCCAGCAGCTGGGCCTGCTCGATCAAGTAGCTGGCGTGGATCGGCCGCGGGCTGAAGCGCAGGTGCGACACCGTGATCGAACCAGCCTTCTTCGAGTCGTAAACGAAGTAGCCCTGGCCGTGCAGGCCGGTGGCGTCGCCCACGATCTTGAGGGTGGTTTTGTTGGCGCCCACGGTGCCGTCGGAACCGAGGCCCACGAACACCGCCCGCAGCGTGTCGGGCGCTTCGATTGCGAAGGCCGGATCCACCGGCAACGACAGCTGGGTGACGTCGTCGACGATGCCCACCGTGAAATGCCTTCGCGGCATCTCGGAGGCGAGGTTGTCGAGCACCGCCTTCACCATTGCCGGGGTGAACTCCTTGGAGGCGATGCCGTAGCGGCCGCCCACCACCTGCGGCATCGCGCCTCCGGGCCAGTGCTCGTTCAGGGCTGCGAGCACATCCAGGTAGAGCGGTTCGCCCTGGCTGCCGGGGTCTTTGCAGCGATCGAGCACGGCGATGCGTTGGGTGCTGGCGGGCAGCGCCGCCACGAGTGCTTTGGCGGCGAGAGGGCGGAACAGGCGCACCTTCAGCACGCCCACCGCTTCACCGGCGGCGATCAGGGCATCGGCCGTGGCGCAGGCGGTTTCACAGCCGCTGCCCATCAGCACGATCACCCGTTCGGCAGCGGGATGGCCGTGGTACTCGAACAGGCGGTACTGCCGGCCTGTGAGTGCGGCAAAGCGATCCATGGCCGCCTGCACATGCTTCGGCATGGCGTTCTGGAACGGGTTCACCGCCTCGTGGGCCTGGAAGCACACGTCGGGGTTCTGGCTGCTGCCGCGCAGCTGCGGGTGATCCGGGGAGAGGCCCCGCTGGCGGTGCTGGGCCACCAGCGCATCGGGCACCAGTTCGCGCAACACCGCATCGCTGATCAGCTCCACCCGCTGGATCTCATGGGAGGTGCGGAACCCATCGAAGCCATGCAGCAGCGGCAGCCGCCCCGCCAGGCTGGCGGCGGTGGCGATCGCGGCGAAATCGCCGCATTCCTGCACCGAGGCCGCGATCAACATCCCCCAGCCGGTGCCGCGGGTTGCCATCAGATCGCTGTGGTCGCCAAAGATCGACAACGCCGACGTGGCCAGCGTGCGCGCCGCCACATGAATCACGGCTGCAGTGAGCTCGCCGGCGATTTTGTAGAGGTTGGGCAGCATCAGCAGTAACCCCTGCGATGCCGTGAAGGTTGTGGTGAGCGCTCCGGCCTGCAGGGCGCCGTGCACCATCCCGGCGGCACCGCCCTCGCTTTGCATCTCCACCACCTGCGGCACCTGGCCCCAGAGATTGGGGCGCCCCTCACTCGCCCAGGCATCGGCCCATTCGCCCATCGGCGAGGCGGGGGTGATCGGGTAGATCGCCATCACCTCGTTAAGGCGATAGGCCACCCGCGCCGCCGCTTCATTGCCATCGAGCCAGGCCCAGTCGCCATCGGGAGGGCTCATGGCTCCGGCTCCAGCACCGTGAGCGCCACGCCCACATGCACCAGCAGCTGATCGCCGATCTGGGCTTCCGGCACGCAGGCCAAGCTCACCTGGCGCAGCACACCCCCAAAGCACACATCACCCATCCGCCAGAGCGGATCGGCGTGTTCGCTGATGCTCACCAATTCACCGGCGACGGCCAGGCACATGGCTTTCGGCCCTGGGGGCTACCCGGTTTATAGACACGCTTTCGGCTGCTAGCAGCTGGCCGATGGGCAGGGCGGCGTCGTTGCAGGGGAGCTGCTGCGGCCAGAGCGCCCGGCAGCCCTGCTGCTTGAGGGCGCTGATGCTGAGCTCCAGCAGCAGAGCGTTTTGGAAGCAGCCCCCCGCCAACAGCAGTTCCTCGCAGCCTTCTGCCCGGGCGAGTGCGGCGATCGCCTGGGCCAGGGCCTGATGAAAGGCCAGGGCCAGCTGAGGCGGGGGGATGTTCTGGGCTAGGGCTTCCAGCAGCTGCTCCAGCAGCGGTTGCCAGTTCCACTGCCACGGGCTTGAAGAATCTCTGCGTTGCAGCGGTAGCTCCAGCGGGCAGGCCGTCTTGCTGGGCTGCTCAAGGGCTTCGAGGGCCAGTGCCTCAAGCGCCAGGGCGGCCTGGGCTTCGTAGCTGCAGCACTGCGCCAGCCCCAGCAGCGCTGCAACGGCATCAAATAACCGGCCGATGCTCGAGCTGCGCGGTGCGTTGAGGCCGCGCCACACGCTCTGCTCGAGCACCTGCAGTTCGTTGTCGCTGAAGGCTGTGCGCCAGCTGAGGTTGGGCAGGGGCGCCAGCCGATCGCGCCAGCTGGGTCCGTAGGCCTCCAGCAGCAGGCCCAGGGCAGCCCGGCGCGGTTCCCGTTGGGCCCGCTCACCCCCCGGTAGTGGCCAGGGGCGCAGATGGGCGATGCGCCGGTAGCCATCGGGGCTAATCGCCAGGGCTTCGCCGCCCCAGAGGCTGCCATCCTCTCCCTGGCCGGCGCCATCCCAGGCCACACCCAGCGCAGGACCCTCGATTCGATGCTCCGCCATCACCGCCAGCAGGTGGGCGTGGTGGTGCTGCACGGCGCTCAGTGGCAGCTGCTCACGTGCGGCCAGCTCCTCGGCCCAGGCGCTGGCGCTGTAGCCCGGGTGCTGGTCGCAGGCCAGGTGGCTCAGGCGTAAGCCATGGCGCTGCAACCAGTCGCGGCAGGTGCGTTGGTGGTGGGCGGCGCCCACCACGCTGCTCAGATCCCCCAAATCGGGGCTGAGCAGGCGGTGGCTCGCGGTTTGCAGTGCCACGGCCCCTTTGATCTGAGCGCCTAGCCCAAGCGATCCGGCGTTGCTGCTGGGATGCGGAAGCGCCACAGGCGCCAGGCCGCGCCCCAAGCGCAGGGTGAGGGCTCCTACTGCCGCCCAGCGCTGCACGCTGTCGTCGATGCGGTTCACAACCGGCAAGGTGTGGCTGAGCACGTGATCGGCCAGCTCGCGCAGGGTTGCGGCATCGGCATCGGCGTTGGCGCAGAGCGGTTCGCCGGATCGGTTGGCACTGGTGGCCACCACCACACCGCCGCAGGCCTCCAGCAGCAGCTGTTGCAGGCCGGTGCTGGCGCGCATCACTCCCAGCCAGGGGCTGCTGCCGGCCACGTCCGCTGCGATCCCGGCTGGCTCATCTGGTGAACGGCGCAGCAGCAGGATCGGAGCCGTGGGCCCATGCCAGAGCTCCCGTTCGCCGGCATGGCTGCAGCAATGGCTCTCCATCCAGTCGCGACTGGCGAGCAGCGCTAAGGGTTTATGGGGACGCCCCTTGCGCCGGCGCAGCCGTTGCAGCGCCTCCGCGTTGGTTGGATCCACCAGCAGCTGGAAGCCACCCACCCCCTGCAGGGCCACGATGCCCCCCTCGGCCAGAGCGGCCGCCGCGGCTTGGATTCCTGCGGCGCTGCTGATCGGCCTGCCATCCCAGTGCAGCGCGGGCCCGCAGGCCGGGCAGCTGATGGTTTGGGCGTGAAAGCGCCGATCGGCTGGATCGCTGAACTCGCTCTGGCACTGCTCGCACAGCGGAAAGTGGCGAAAGCTGGTGTGCTCCCGTTCAAATGGCAGCTGCTCCACGACGCTGTAGCGCGGTCCGCAATCGGTGCAGCTGATGAACGGGTAGCCGTGGCGGCGGTTGGTTGGATCGCGGAGCTCTTCCAGACAGCGGAGGCAGATCGCTAGATCGGGGCTTACTGGCGCTGAGCCGTTGCCACCGGTTTGCGGCTCCAGGATTCGCACTCCCCCGGCGCCGCCAGCGTGTACGGGCTGCCAGCGGCAGACCTCGTGATCGATGCGAGCCCGAGCCGGTGGCTTGGCCAAAAGGCTGTGGCGGAATGCCTCCAAGGCGGGCCGTGACCCCTCCAACTCCAGCTGCACGCCGCGGCTGGAGTTGGCCACCGTGCCGTGCAGGCCATGCAGTAACGCCAGCCGCACCACATGCGGGCGAAAGCCCACCCCCTGCACAAGGCCGTGGAGTTCCAGGCTCAGGTGCTGTTCGGCAGGGGGATCAGGCGGGTTTGGCATCCAACCAATGGATCAAGGAATCAAGCCCCTCGCCGGTGCGGGCGGAGAGCTCAAACAACGCCGCCTGAGGAGCGATGGCGCTGAGGTTGGCGATGGCTGTGCGGCGATCGAAGCCCACCGCCTCCGCGAGATCGGCCTTGTTGATCACCACCGCGTCGGCGCTTTTGAACAGGGCGGGGTATTTGAGCGGTTTGTCTTCGCCTTCCGTTACCGACAACAGCGCAACCCGCCGCTGCTCCCCCAGATCGAAGGCCGCCGGACACACCAGGTTGCCCACGTTTTCGATCACGAGTAGGTCGATGCCGCGGCAATCGAGCTGGCTGAAGGCCTGATCCACGAGCGTTGCATCGAGGTGGCAGAGATCGCCCGTGCGGATCTGCACCGCTCGGGCTCCAGCCAGCTGCAGGCGCCGGGCGTCGTTGTCGGTGGCCAGATCACCCACGATCACCCCGATCGGCGGGCGGGGCCAGTGGCGCGCCAGCTGCTCAAGCAAGGCGGTTTTGCCCGAACCCGGTGCCGACATCAGGTTGATCGTGCGCAGACCGTGGCGCCTGAAATGGTCGCGGTTGCGGGCGGCCTGGTTGTCGTTGCGGCTGAGCAGGGGTTGATGCAGCTCAAGCCGCCGGCGCGGCAGCGGTGCCGCCTGGGGTTCATCGCAGCCGCATTGCCCGCACACCTACGACACCTCCAGCGCTACAAGCTCCAGTTCCCGCCCCTGCAGCACCTGCCGGCTGATGGCACCGCACTGGGGGCAGGCGTAGATCACATCCAGCGGGCTGAAGGCCTGCGCACAGTCTGGGCAGAAACAGCGCGTTGGCACTACATCGAGCTGCAGTTCTGCCGTCTGCCAGGGAGCCGTTGCCGCCACAACGGCGAAGGCCTGGCGCAGCGCCTCGGGGTTAACCCCTCCCAGCTCTCCCACCCGCAGCTCCATCCGGTGGATCTGGCTCGCCCCCTGCTCCTCGGCGGCGGCGGCGGCCAGGGCACAGAGCTCCTGCAGCAGGGCCAGCTCATGCATGGCGTGCACTCCAGGCCAGCACCACCGGCACGGCGTTCCGGCAGACGGCGGCGGTGCGGGCAGACAGTTGATCACCCACTTGCCACTGCTCACCGGGGATCAGCAGTTGCCAGGCCGGCGGGCAGGGCCCATACAGCGCGGCGCTCAGGGCCAGCAGGCGCGGCGGGGTGAGTGCATGGCCGCTTGGATCGCCATGGTTTGAGGCTTCCAGGGGCTGCGGGTGCGCGTCAACGGGGGCTTCGGCTGTTGGCTCAGAGGCATCGCTCATCTGTGCATCGATAAACAGCACGGCGCGGGCCTGGCTGATGGGTTCGGCCAGCTCAGGGGTGAGTTGGTCACAGAGCACCACCTGCAGGCCTGTGGCTTGGGCTTCGAGTGCTTCGGCCACGCGGATGCCAGCGCCGTCATCGCTGCGCAGGCGGTTGCCGATGCCGATCACCAGAGCCTGCCTGCGTGCCATCGCTAACCACGCCGGCGCTGCTGCAACAGCTCCCCTTCGGAGCCGAACAGCTGCACCTGCAGCGGCATCTGGCCTGCGGCATGGGTGCTGCAGGAGAGGCAGGGATCGAAGCAGCGGATGCCTGCTTCCACGCGGTTGAGCAGCGCCTCGCTCAGGTTGTTTCCATCGAGGTAGTGGCGCGCGATCTGGGTGATCGTGCGGTTCATGGCGCTGTTGTTTTGCCCCGTGGCAATGATCAGATTCACCCGCTCGATCAGGCCATTGGTATCCACGCGGTAGTGGTGCAGCAGCGTGCCGCGGGGCGCTTCGCTCACCCCTACCGCTTCATGGCAATTCACGCTGGCGCGGGCGCGCACATGGGTTGCCGTGAGCTCGGGATCGTCGAGCAGCTGCTCCATCTGCTCCAGGCAGGCCAGGATTTCGATCAACCGCGCCAGGTGATACAGGAAGGAGGCCGTCACCACCCGGCCACCGCGCTGGCGCAGCTCCTGTAGCTCCCGATCGGCCCGTTCCGTGCCGATGCGCTCGCACAGGTTGAGGCGTGCAAGGGGGCCCACCCGGTAGCTGCCCGCTTCCGGCCCCAGCGCCTTGATGTAGGGGAACTTCAGATAGCTCCAGGGCTCCACGGCCTCCGCCAGAAAGGAGGCGTAGTCGTCTTCCTTGAGGCCATCGGCCACCAGGGAGCCGTCGCTGGCCATCACACGGATGCCGGCGCAGTGGCGGCCGCTGGAGTGCTCCCAGCTGCCATCACGGCTCACCAGCCCCATAAACAGCGAGGGGAAGCGGCCAAACACCTCCAGTTCCTCGCCGAGCTGGGTGTCGAGCAACTGCTTGAACAGCGCCAGCCCCTGTTCGGCGATGGCGAAGGCCTCCGGTAGGCCCTGCCGGATCTGATCGCGGGTTTCCGGGCTCAAGGGGCTACGCACACCGCCCGGCACCGCCCAGGCCGCGTGGATTTTGCGACCACCCAGCGCCTCGATCACCCCCTGGCCGAACTGACGCAGGCGGATACCGCTGCGGGCCAGCTCGGGGTTGGCGGCGATCAGTCCGAAGATGTTGCGCTTTTCTGGATCGCTTTCCCACCCCAGCAGGAAATCGGGGCTGCTGAGGTGGAAGAACGACAGCGCATGCGACTGGGTGATCTGCGCCAGATTCATCAACCGCCGCAGCTTTTCGGCGGCGGGTGGGATCTGCACCGCCAGGATCTTGTCGCCGGTGGCCGCAGCCGCCAGCAGATGGCTCACCGGGCAGATGCCACAGATGCGCGCCGTGATGCCCGCCATCTCGGTGAACGGCCGGCCCTCGCAGAATTTCTCGAAGCCCCGATACTCCGTCACATGGAAGCGGGCCGTGTCCACGGCTCCAGCTGCATCCAGGTGGATCGAGATCTTGGCGTGACCCTCGATGCGGGTCACCGGATCGATCGTGATCGTGTGGCGGGCGGGCTGGTTGGCGTCAGTGGCGTGGTTCGTCGTCATGAGCTGCTCCTCTAGTCCTCAGCCGAAGCGGATCTGATCGCTGCCGCTCAGCTGCGGCAGCTCGCCCCGCAGCAACGGCTCGAGAGCGGCGCGGATCCGCTCGGCGGGCGGCGGGCAGCCCGGCAGATACACCTCCACCGGCACGAGCTCATGCACCGGCAGCACCCGCTCCAGCAGCTCCGGCACGATGCCCGGCGCCTGGGGCAGCTGGCCGCTGGCATCGGCCAGCTCCAGGTAGGCCCGCCGTAGCACCGGATCGCTGCCTCGCAGCATGTTGCGCATGCCTGGGATGTTGGCGGTGATGGCGCAGTCGCCGAAGCTCACCAGGATGCGGGTGTTGGCGCGCACCCGCTGCAGCAGCTCCAGGTTGTCGGTGTTGGCCACCCCGCCTTCCACCAGAGCGATATCCACGTTCTCGGGGTAGAGCTTCTGGTCGGATCCCACCGGGCTGTAGACGATGTCAGCCAGGTCGGCGAGCTCCAGCAGCCATTCGTCGAGATCGAGAAACGACATGTGGCAGCCAGAGCAACCCGCCAGCCACACCGTTGCCAGCCTTGCCTTCGTCATGGGCTCCACTCCTGATGGGTGCGGGCATGCACCAGGGTTTGGAGACGCTCCGGGTGGCTGTGCTTCTCCTCGCTGGTGTCGGCCTTGTGAAACAGAGCTCCGGTGGGGCACACATCCACGCATTTGCCGCAGTGGGTGCAGGCCTCCACAGCCCCCCAGGGTTCCCCCAGGCCGCTGATGATCTGGCAGTGTTCGCCGCGCCAGCCCACATCCCACACGTGGGCGCCTTCCACCTCGTCGCACACCCGCACGCAGCGGGTGCAGAGGATGCAGCGGTTGTGATCGAGCCCGAACTGGGCGTGAGAAAGATCCACGCGCCTGTCGGGGAAGCGATACGGCAGGCGGCTGTGATCCATGCCCACCTCCACCGCCATGTTCTGCAGCTCGCAATGGCCATTGGCCACGCAGATGGCGCACACGTGGTTGCCTTCGGTGAACAGCAGTTCGACCACCGTGCGCCGGATCTCCTGCAGCCGTGGCGTGTGGGTTTGCACGCGCATGCCCTCGGTGGCGGTGGTGACGCAAGCCGCCAGCAGGCGCGGTTCTGCATGCCCATCGGCGCCGCTCACCTCCACCAGGCACAGCCGGCAGGCGGCTACGGCTGACAGCCCCTCCAGAAAACACAGCGTGGGGATTGGGATGCTCGCCTGGCGTGCTGCTTCCAACAGCGTTGTGCCGCTGGGTACTGCGACATCGCGTTCGTTGATCCGCAGCGTGCAGACGCTCATTGCGCCACCTCCTTTGGCTGCAACAGCTCCAGGTAATCGCTGCGGAAATGGCGCAGCGTGCTCAGCACCGGTTTTGGGGCGCTCTGGCCCAGGCCGCAGAGGCTGGCATCGGCCACGGTGTGGCAGAGCGATTCGAGCTGGCTCAGATCCGCAGCGTTGCCTCGGCGCTCCAGCAACTTGCGCAGCAGCATCTCCAGCTGCACCGTGCCGGAGCGGCAGGGGATGCACTTGCCGCACGATTCCTCGCGGCTGAAGGCGATGAAGAAGGCGGCCAGATCCACCATGTTGGTGGTGTCATCCAGCACCACCATTCCACCGGAGCCCATGATCGTGCCGAGGGCCTTGAGCGAGTCGTAATCCACCGGTGTATCAAGGGCGCTTGCGGGCACGCAGCCGCCGGAAGGGCCGCCGGTTTGCACGGCCTTAATGCTGCGGCCGGGCGGGGCACCACCCCCCATCGTTTCCACGATCGTGCGCAGGGGCGTGCCCATCGGCACCTCCAGCACACCGCTGCGCTGCACATGCCCCGTGAGCGAAAACACCTTGGTGCCGTCCCCGTAGGCCTCCACCCCCAGCTGCAACAGCGCCGGGATGTTGCCGAACGTCTCCACGTTGTTGATCAGCGTGGGCAACCCGAACACGCCGTGCTCGGCCGGGTAGGGCGGCCTGGGCCGCGGTACGCCGCGGCGACCTTCGATCGAGTGGATCAGCGCCGTTTCTTCGCCGCACACATAGGCGCCGGCGCCCACTCGCAGCTCGATCGCAAAGCTGAAACGGCTCCCGCTGATCGTCGTACCCAACCAGCCGTGGGTTTCGGCCGCGGCGATCGCCGTGCGCAGCCGCTCAATCGCCAGCGGATACTCCGCCCGCACGTAGATGTAGCCCTGCTTGGCGCCCACGGCGAAGGCGGCGATCGCCATGCCCTCCAGCAGGGTGTGGGGATCGCCCTCCATCAAGGTGCGATCCATGAAGGCGCCGGGGTCGCCCTCATCGGCGTTGCACACCACCACTTTGTGCTCACCGGGCATGGCCGCCACGGTGGCCCACTTCAGCCCCGTGGGATAGCCGGCGCCGCCCCGCCCACGCAAACCGCTGCGGCGCACGGTTTCGATCACGGCGCTCGGATCGTCTGCGGCGAGCATCGCCTGCAGTTGCTGATAGGCGCCCTGGGATAGGGCGTCGTGGATGCAGCCGGGATCCACCACCCCGCAGCGGGCCAGCACCAGGCGCCGCTGCAGCTTCAGAAACGGATCCTCCGCGCTGATCTCACGGCTTGTGGCCAGCGCCGACTCCAGCGTGGGGCCGAGGCTTTCGTTCTCTGCCGGCTGTAGCGACAGCAGCTGATCCCCCATGGCCGCCAGCGGCCCTTCACTGCAGGGACCCAGGCAACCCACCTGCTTCACCGGGCGATCGCTGTTTTCCAGCAGGGCCAAGGCACCGCGGCTGCGGCAGCTGGCGGCGGTGCAGAGCCGGAGGCAGTCGCCCATCACTCCAACTCCCGCAGCTGCTTCAGCACAGCGCTGGTCTCCACGTGGTTCCACACCGCTCCATCCACCACCACCAGAGGGGCTCCGCTGCAGGTGCCGATGCAGCGCACCGAGCCCAGTTCCACACCCAGCTCTGCCAGCGGTGCAGCCTTGAGCTCGGCCAGGAGTTGCGCCGCCCCCTGCACATGGCAGGCGGTGCCGGTGCATACCAGGCAGCTGTGGCGCGCCGGCGGCGCAAAGCGAAACAGGTGGTAGAAACTCGCCGTGCCCTGCACCCGGCTGAAGGGCAGCTGCAGTTGCCGGGCGATGTGGCGCAGCAGCGGCTCGCTCAGGTGGCCGTAGAGCTGTTGGGCGCGGTTCAGCACCTCGATCAGGCCTTGGGCCTGATGGCCGTGGCGCTGCAGCACCGGTTCAAGCTCGGCGAAGCCCTGCTCCAACGTCGCCATGGCAAGCCCAGGCCGGCTGTTTGCAAGCTAGGCAGAGCTTGCGCATCTGGCAGCTGTTGCTCTGCGGTAGGTCGCTTCAGCTGCCCTTGAGCTCGGCCTCGATTGCCGCCACCTTCATGCGCGTCTTGAGCACGGCGTCGGGGTTGAGGCTGATTGAATCGATGCCTTCGCGCACCAGCAACTCGGCGAACTCCGGGTGATCGCTCGGCGCCTGGCCGCAGATGCCGATCTTGCGGCCGCAGCGTTTGGCGGTGCGGATCGCTATGCGGATCAGCTCCACCACCGCGGCATTGCGTTCATCGAACAGATCAGCCACCAAGGCTGAATCGCGATCGAGCCCCAGGGTGAGCTGGGTGAGGTCGTTGGAGCCGATCGAGAAGCCATCGAAGCGTTCGGCGAAGGCCTCAGCGGCGATCACGTTGCTGGGCAGCTCGCACATCACGTACACCTCAAGGCCGTTCTCGCCCCGCACCAGCCCTTCGCGCGCCATCTCAGCCAGCACCCGATCTCCCTCTTCGGGGGTGCGACAGAAGGGCACCATCGGGATCACTTGGGTGAGCCCCATCACCTCCCGCACCCGCTTGAGGGCCCTGCACTCCAGGGCGAAGGCTTCGCGGAAGCCCTCGGCGTAGTACCGGGAGGCGCCCCGCCAGCCGATCATCGGGTTTTCCTCGCTGGGCTCGAAGCTGCTGCCCCCCAGCAACTTGGCGTATTCGTTGCTTTTGAAATCAGAGAAGCGCAGGATCACCGGCCGCGGATGGAAGGCGGCGGCGAGTCGTCCCATGCCCTGGGCCAGCAGATCCACGTAGTAGTCGGCCGGGTGCTCATAGCCACTCGTGAGGGTGGCGATCGCTTGGCGCTCGGCGGGGTCGCGGAGCCGATCGGGCTGCAGCAGCGCCATCGGATGCACGCGGATGTGATTGGCGATCACAAATTCCAGCCGTGCCAGCCCCACGCCGTCGCAGGGGATGGCCGCCTGGCTGAAGGCCTCCTCCGGGTTGCCCACGTTCATCAGGATGCGCGTGCGCGTGGGGGGCAGTTCGCCGATGTCGCTCTCCTCCACTCGGAAGGGAAGCGCTCCGCGATACACCCGGCCTTCGTCGCCCTCACAGCAGCTGGCGGTGATCGTGCTGCCGTCGGCGATGCGCTCGGTGGCGTCGCCAGCGCCCACGATCGCGGTGATCCCCATCTCGCGGGCGATGATCGCGGCGTGGCAGGTGCGGCCGCCTTGGTTGGTGATCACGCCGCTGGCCCGCTTGAGGATCGGCTCCCAATCAGGGTCGGTGCGCTCCGTGACGAGCAGATCACCCGGCTCAAACCGCTGAATCTCGGAGGGGTGGCGCAGGATGCGGGCTCTGCCGCTGCTCACTGAGGCGCCGATGGCACGGCCGGTGCAGAGCAGTTCCGCGTTGTGGGGTTCGAGCTGCCAGCTGCGCAGCAGCGTGGTGCTGCGGCGGGATTCCACCGTTTCCGGCCTGGCCTGGAGGATGAACAGCTCACCGGTTTCGCCGTCTTTGGCCCATTCGATGTCCATCGGGGTGGGCTGGCCGCGGCGGGTGCTGTAGTGCTGCTCGATCAGGCAGGCCCAGCGCGCCAGTTGCAGGGCTTCGCCGTCGCTGAGGGCGTAGCGGCGGCGTTCGGCCGGTGGCACCTCCACGTTGCGCGTGGAGCCGTGCTCGCCGTACACCATCCGGATCGCTTTGCTGCCGAGCCGGCGGCTCACGATCGGCGCAAAGCCTTGCTCCAGGGTGGGTTTGAAGATCAGGTACTCATCGGGGTTCACCGCCCCCTGCACCACGTTCTCGCCGAGGCCATAGGCCGCGGTGAGCAGCACGGCGTTGCGGAAGCCGGTTTCGGTGTCGATGCTGAACATCACGCCGGAGCAGGCGAGATCGGAGCGCACCATGCGCTGCACGCCGATCGAGAGGGCCACCTCGAAGTGATCAAAGTCGTTGATCTGCCGGTAGGAGATGGCCCGATCGGTGAATAGCGAAGCGAAGCAGCGCCGGCAGGCCGCCAGGAGCGCCTGTTCCCCCTCCACGTTGAGGTAGGTCTCCTGTTGACCGGCAAAGGAGGCATCCGGTAGGTCTTCGGCGGTGGCGCTCGAGCGCACGGCTACCGACGGGGATCCCAGCTGGCGGTAGGCGCTGAGAATCGCCTGCTCGAGATCGCCGGGCAGGGGTGCCGCCAGCAATAGCGCCCGAGCTGCGGCACCGGCGGCCTGCAGTGCAGCGATGTCGTGGCCGTCGAGGCCATCAAGGATGGAGTGCAGCTGCTGCTGCAGCCCACCCGCTTCGATGAAGTGGCGATAAGCCGCGGCGGTGGTGGCAAAGCCTCCGGGTACCCGCACACCCTGCTCAGAGAGCTGGCGGATCATCTCTCCGAGGGAGGCGTTCTTGCCCCCCACCTCGCCGATGGCCTCGAGGCTGGCGGCCTCCAGCGGCAGAACCAGCTCAGCCACGGCTCAGTTGCAGTTGCGCCGATGGCGGCACCGCAGGGCTGAGATCGAACTGGCTGCTGGCGGCCTGGGGCCGAACCTTTGCCCCCTCCGCGCGCAGTTTCAGCGCTGTGCACAACGGCTGCGGTTTGGCATTGGCGCTGAACCACTGCAGATTCCAGCCGCTGCGGCCTCCGGCTTGCACGGAGGCCAGGGCGCTCATCAGGCCGCTGTCGTAGCCGGCGCTTTCCACCACGCCGGGTTTGTAGCCCCAGCGCTGCTCAAAGCGCTGAGCAAAGGAGTTCCAGCCCGGTCCGCGGCTGAGGGGATTCACCCCGATCTGCTCGATCGCCAGGGGCTGCTCCACCGGCGCACTCCAGGCCAACAGCAGCGTTGGGGGCCAGTTGGCGGCGCGCACCGCCTTGGCCAGTTCGCTGCCGGGCTGGGTGATCACCACCAGGGCTGGCGGGCGATACCAATCCACATCGCTCACCAGCTGCGCCATGGCGGCGCGGTCATCGCCCTGCAGGCTGATCGGTGCGGCGGTGGGGCCGATCACATCCCCTTTGCCGTTGGAGAAGCTGGCCACGAAGCGATCGGTGAGGGCCTTGCTCTCAGCGCTGCGATCGCGCACCACCATCACCCGTTTGATCCCGTCGGCCAGTAGGGCCTCGGCCAGGCGATCGGCCTCCAGGCTGCGGCCTGGCATCAGCGGCCAGAGTCGATCCGAGCCGCGGAGCAGCGGCAGGCCGTCGAGAGAAACGCCCCGCTGGAGCGGCAGCAGCACACTCAGCCGCTGCTGCTCGGCCAGTAGGCCATAGGCGGGGAGGGGAGCAGCGGGCGGTGCCACCAGCAGGTGGCTGCGGGGGGCTGCCCCCACGGGGGCTTGGGGATCAGCGCCGGGCGGAAGCCAGCCCACCTGCAGGCTGGGCGGCTGCACGCCGCAGCTGCGGCTTTCCTCCATGGCCACGCTGTAGCCCCGCCGCAGGCCATCGCCGAGCCCAGCCAACAAGCCTTCGCTGGGCAGCAGCAGCCGCACATCGCTGCGGAGTGGGCTGCTGGCGGCCAGGGTTTGGCTACCGAGCAGCGCAGCGGTGACACCGGCCACCAGCCCAAGCTTCCGTGGCCAATCTCTCACCTCAGTCGTGCGGCGCAGACCGACCACGCTCGATGCGGCAGCTACCGCAGTGGGCTGTTCTGCAGTGGTCATGGCCGGCACCGTCCAGCCGTTGAAAGCTAGGTGGATTTCCCTGACTAGGCTCAGCCTTTCAACAGTTGATCGCATGCAGTCACGCCGCAACGCCATGCGCCATCTCCTGGGCCGCAAGCTCGGCTCCGTTGCGCTGAGCGCTGGCCTGGCGATGACTGCACTCTCCCTGGTGCCCGCGCCTGCGCAGGCGATTCCGGAAGCGGATGCAATCAAGAAGCTGCAAGTGGTGCCGGTATTCGTTCTCACCGACTCCAAAGGGGTGCCCCTACCGATCCCCCGTGATCAGGATCTGGTGTTGCCGCTTTACCTCGAGAGCGCCAAAGCCAACGAGCAGCTGGCGGCCTTGAACAAGAGCAACCCTTCTCTCAAGGCCGGTGTGGTGGCTCTGCCCCTCAACGTGATGAACGAGAAGGTGACGGAGCTCAACAAGCAGCTCAAAGACCAGAAGAAAACTCTGATCGCTCCGATTATTGGCAACGACGGCGATCGCGCCCAAGCCGTCAAGATCCTCAAGGAGCAGGGCCTCACCGAGCAGCAGATTCGTGAGGGGCTGAGTGTGCCGGTGTTTTTCACCAAGCCCTTCCTCACGATCAACACGCCTGAAGGTCCACGTGGGGTGTTCTTCTTCAGCTACGAAAATCTGCAGAACGCTCTCGGCAAGCTGCCGGTGGCTGAGCGTGAAAAGTTGAAGCCCCAGGTGGCTGATCTCACCGCCGTGTTGCGCGAGATCATCAATGCCCCCAAAGACTCCTTCACGATCTTCCCCACCCCGGAATACTTCCGGCTGGTGAAGGAAAACCAGGCCAAGGGCAAGCCGGCGAACTAACCCCGGTGAGCACTCGGGCTCATTCGTCTTTGACTTGATCGCGTTCGGGCGGCGCCTCTGGCAACAACTGGGCCAGCAGGCCGCCGCCCATGAGGGCACCTCCCAAGATCAGCGCCAACCGTTGGTTGGCAGCAGCGGCTTGATCGCCCCACACCGCTGCCGCCAGAAAGGCAGCCCCGAGCAGCAGGCAGGGCACCAACACAATCCCTTTGGCGGTTCGGTTAATGCTCATCGGCAATCAGCAGCTGGGCTTCGCGCTAGCGAGGCCAGCTGCGATCAAACCGTCGCCGAGGTCGCTGCCTCCGGTTGCGTCGGCTGGTCCCAGCCGCTGCACCCGCGCCACAAGCGTGCCGCCGTCGTTGCCCACGGGCCTCAGGTTCACCTTGGTGCGGCGGGGCAGTGCGGCGCGCAGCCATTCGGTTGCCGCAGGATTGCCGCCTTCGGGGATCGCCACACAAGCCAATTCCACGGTGTAGGTGCGGTTGTGATCGCCCACCTGCAGCAGCGTGCCGCTACGCACTTGCAACACCTCAGCCGCCTCAGCCCCAGCGGCTCCGCACAGGAGCACCAGGGCGCAGAGGGCTGCCAGCCACCAACGGCGCATCAAAGCTTGGTGCCGCAGTTGGGGCAGTAGAGGCTGGAGCTCGAGGTGGTGTGGTGGCAGCTGTGGCACTCGCGGCTGGTGTCGATCGCCAGTTCGGGATGGGAGGGCAGACCCACCATCTGGGCGTTGCTGGCGCCCGGGGGCACCATCGGGTAGCAGTTTTCGTTGCGGCGCACCTGCACTTCAATGAAGGCCGGGCCGGGATGGGCCAGGGCTTCTGAAAGTTGCTGGCGCAGGTTGGCGCGCTCACTGATGCGCACGCCCTTCACGCCGAACCCTTCGGCCACCTGCGGGAAGTTGGGCATGCCGCCGGTCATCTCGGAGGCGGAGTAGCGCTCGCCGTAGAAGCTCTCCTGCCACTGGCGCACCATGCCCTGCCAGCCGTTGTTGAGCACCACCACCTTCACCGCCAGGTTGTATTGGCTGAGGGTGCCGAGCTCCTGGATGTTCATCAGGATGCTGGCGTCGCCGGCCACGCAGATCACCTGTTCGCCTGGGAAGGCGGTCTGAACGCCCATGGCTGCGGGCATCCCGAAGCCCATGGTGCCGAGGCCGGCGGAGCTGATCCAACGGCGCGGGCCGGTGTGCAGGAACTGGGCCGCCCACATCTGGTGCTGCCCCACATCGGTGGTGACATAAGCCTTGGGCACCAGCTCCTGGAGCATCGCCACCACTTCCTGGGGCGCGATCTCGCCTTCGGGAGCGGGCACCACCAGGGGGTAGTGCTGCTTCCAGCTGTTGATGCGCTCCAGCCAGGCTTCGGTGCGGCCGGCGGAGTCTTCGCCGGTGCTGGCGGCCAGCAGTGCTTCGAGCGCGGCCTTCACATCGGCCACCACCGGCACATCGGGCGTGCGGGTCTTGCCGAGCTCAGCAGCATCGATATCGATGTGGATCACCTGGGCCCGAGGCGCGAAGCCATCGAGGCGGCCGGTGACGCGGTCGTCGAAGCGGGCGCCAGCGGCGATCAGTAGATCGCACTCGGTGACGGCAAAGTTGGCGTAGGCCGTGCCGTGCATGCCGAGCATGCCCACCGCTAGGGGGTGTTGCTCATCAAAGGCACCTTTGCCCATCAAGGTGGTGGTGACAGGTAGGCGGAAGCGTTCCGCCAGCTGATGCACCTGCTGGTGGGCTCCGCAGCTGATGGCGCCGCCACCCACGTAGAGCAGGGGCCGGCGGGCCTGGCGGATCAGGGCGAGGGCTGCCTCAATGGCTGAGGCCTCGGGGGCCGGGGTGGCCTTGAAGCCGGCCGGCTTGGCGGTGCCGGGCTCAACCGGCGTGTAGTCGAATTCTTCAACGCCCACATCCTTGGGCACATCGATCAGCACTGGCCCGGGACGGCCGCTGGCGGCGATCAGGAAGGCCTCGGCCACGATGCGGCCGATGTCGCGCGGGTCGCGCACTACCCAGGAGTGCTTCACGATCGGCAGGGTGATGCCGAAGATGTCGGTCTCCTGGAAGGCGTCGGTGCCGATGGCGGCCCGGGGCACCTGACCGGTGATCACCACCATTGGCACCGAGTCCATGTGGGCGGTGGCGATGCCGGTCACCAGGTTGGTGGCGCCGGGGCCGGAGGTGCCGAAGCACACGCCCACCTTGCCGGTGGCGCGGGCATAGGCATCGGCGGCGTGGGTCCCGCCCTGCTCGTGGCGCACCAGGATGTGCTTCAGCCAGCCGCGGCTCTCGGCCTTGTGCAGCTCGTCGTAGATGGGCAGGATCGCCCCGCCGGGATAACCAAAGATGTGCTCCACGCCATGGCGGCGCAGGGAGTCCATCAGGGCGTAGCCACCATTCACCCGCTGCGGGTAGGCCTGGTCGGGGGAATCACCGGCGGCGGCGGCCGTTGGCGAGACAGACGTAACGGTCACGACGGCAGCTGACAGCACTCGATCTTGACCCAACCCTAAGGGCTGGCCCGGGGATTGGGCGTGCGCGTTCAGCGCCCCTGACCGCGCGCCGCCGCCATCGCCCGCAGGATCGCGGCCGGGTTGAGCCAGCGCCCGCCGTAGCGCACGCCCCAGTGCAAATGCGGGCCTGTGCTGCGGCCGCTCACGCCCACATGGCCGATCAGCGCGCCACTGTTCACCCGGCTGCCGCTGCGCAGGGCCACCGGCCCGCTGCGGTAGGTGCCGTTCTGCACGCTGCCGCTGAGGTGGCAATACAGATGCTCGTAGGGGCCTGATTGGATCAGTAGCCCCAGCCCGCAACGGCCGTCGTCGATCACCTCCTTCACCACACCGCCCCACCAGTTGCGGATCGGTGAGCCGAGGGGCGCCGCGATATCGAGGCCGTGGTGGGGCTCAAGGCTGCCTGAAGGGCCGACGCGCTGGCCGAAGTGGCTCGTGTAGCCCGAAAACACGGCTACAGGAAACACCCCTTGGCGCCAGCGGCCATCGGCCAGGGCTGGGGCTGCCAGCAGCCAGCCAGCCGCCAGGGCTGCGCTGGCGGCTTTACAGCAATCCCAGGGAGTGAAGCGGGCCACGGCCGCTGAGCAGTTCCAGCAGGAAAGCGGAGAAGCCCAGCATTGCCAAGCGGCCGTTCCACACCTCGGAGCTGTTGTTCCAGCCCCAGGCCCACTTGTCCTGGGGGTAGAGCTTCACCTTGGTGGGCAGAGCGGCAGCCTGATCGAGATTCACCTCGGGCCCCTCGAGGGCGTGCTGCACCAGGTTGGCCAGGCCCTCAATGAAGGATGGCGTGGTGTCGAGCGCGGGCACGCGGCGGAAGTTAGTGATGCCGGCTTCAGTGGCGATTTCCCGGTATTCGATATCGATTTCTTCGAGCGTTTCGATGTGCTCGCTCACGAAGCTGATCGGCACCACCACCAGATCCTTCACGCCTTGTTCGCCGAGCTCATGCAGGGCGTCGTCGGTGTAGGGCTTGAGCCACTCCACCGGGCCCACGCGGCTCTGGTAAGCCAGGGTGAAGGGATTGCGGTGGCCCAGCTGCTGCTCGAGGCGATCCATGATCAGGCCGGCGCAGGCCTGGATTTCTTCTTGATAGGGATCGCCGGCTTCCTCCACGTAGCTCTTGGGCACGCCATGGGCGCTGAAGAACACGTGGGCCGTGCTGGGGTCGGGGCAGGCCTGGATCTCCTTGGCGATCAGCTCCGCCATGGCGCTGATGTAGCCGGGGTCGTTGTAGTAGCTGCGGATGCAGCGAATCGGTAGCCGTGCAAAGCCGGGATCGGCCTGGCGCAGCCGCTGCAATTCGCGGAAGCTCGATCCGCTGGTGCTGATCGAGAAGTGGGGGTAGAGCGGCAGCACCACCACTTCATCCACACCATCGGCCTTGATGTCGGCCACGGCGGATTCGGTAAACGGGTGCCAGTAGCGCATCGCCACGTAGCTGGTGGCTTCGATGCCGCGCTGACGCAGGTTGCTTTGCAGCTCGCGGGCCTGCTGCTCAGTGATCCGCCGCAGGGGTGAGCCGCCACCGATCGAGCGGTAGGCCGCCTGGGATTTTCCAGCCCGCAGGGTGCTGATCAGCCAAGCCAGCGGCTTTTGAAGCGCCGGGTTCGGTAGCCGGATGATCTCCGGGTCGGCGAACAGGTTGTAGAGGAACGGCCCCACGTCCTGAATCCGTTCAGGACCGCCGAGGTTCAGCAACAGCACGCCGACCTTGGCCATGCCCAGCGGTGTTCAGGTGAATGTGTCGGCGAGCGTAACGCTGTTGGCCTTCTGCTGGTTCACGTTTGGGCACCACTGGCCGTAACGCGGCGCTCTCGATAGGGTCCGCGCCATGCCGGCCGCTGCCTCACCGCCCCATCCCCTCGACGGGCCGATCCGCGAGCACAACGCCCAGCTGGCCGCCAGCGGCGTGAGCTTGCGGCTGGAGCGCCGCGGGCAGCGCCTCGCCCTGCGGGGTCCACTGCCTTGCCGCCAGGGGAGCGCCCAGTTGCGGGTGCAGCGCATCAGCCTGGGTGTGCCCGCCGATCTGGAGGGGCTTGAGCAGGCCCGTCAGGCGTTGCGGCGGGTGGTGCAGCAGCTGCAGCAGCAGAGCTTCAACTGGAGTCAGTGGGGGGTTGCCCCTGCCGCCACGGCGCGCTCGCGTTCAGCCCAAGCGGCGCCAGCGGCCCTGGGGCTGGATGCCGCCGCTGCGGTGGAGCGCTTTGAGCAGCAGTTTTTCAGCGATCCCCGCCGGCGCCGCAATCCTGCCGGCAGCCGCACCACCTGGACCAGCGCCTACTTGCCCTATCTGCGCCGGGTGCGGCAGCAGGCCGCCAACACGGCGCTCCCCTTGGGGGAAGACCTGCTTCTGGCGGTGCTGGAGAGCTACCCGCTGGCCAGCCGGGGCCGCCAGCAGTGCGGCACCGCCCTGGCGGCGTTGGCCCGCTCGGAGCAGATTCCGCTGCCGCCGGATTGGGCCGATCGCGCCGGGGGGTACGGCCTGCACGCGGCCCAGTTCCGCCAGCTGCCGAGCGACCGCCAGATCCTGGAGTGGATCGAGCAGATTCCCAACCCCGGTTGGCGGCTCGCCTATGGCCTGATGGCCACCTATGGCTTGCGCAACCACGAGGTGTTTTTCACCGATCTCTCCGCCCTGGCTCCTGGCGGCGATCGGGTGATCCGGGTGCTGCCCACCAGCAAAACCGGCGAGCACCAGGTGTGGCCGTTCCAGCCCGAATGGGTGGAGCGCTTTGAGCTGCCGCGCCTCGGTGAAGCCCGCAGCCTGTTGCCCCCGGTGTGCACCGATCTGCGCCGCACCACGCTGCAGCAGGTAGGCCGCCGCGTGGCCGAACAGTTCCGCCGCTACGACCTCCCCCTCACCCCCTACGACCTGCGCCATGCCTGGGCGGTGCGCACCATTCACATCGGACTGCCCGACACGGTGGCGGCCCGGATGATGGGGCACTCCGTGGCGATCCACACCCGCACCTATCACCACTGGATCACCCGCCGCGATCAGCAGCAGGCGGTGGATACCGCTTTGGCCCGCGCCCGGGCCGCCTGAACCTGCTCTGGTGTTGCCAGAGTGCTGCGGAACATCTGCTGCAGCACCGTGCCCCCTGAGCAGCCCGATCACGCCGCAGAGTCCACGCTGGATCAAGCCGCTGCTGAGCTGGGCATGGGCGGTGATCTGGCGCCGGAAGCCAGTGCCGATGCCTACCGCCGCCGCATGGCCCGCCGCAAGGAGGTGCAGCAGCAGCGGGTGGGGGAGCGCAACCTCGAGAAGGGGCTGGTGCTGGTGTTCACCGGCGATGGCAAAGGCAAAACCACCGCAGCCCTTGGCCTCGTGCTGCGCACCCTCGGCCATGGCGAGCAGGTGGCGGTGGTCCAGTTCATCAAAGGTGGCTGGCAGCCGGGTGAGGCCAAGGCGCTGGAGCTGTTCGGCGAGGCTCTGCACTGGCATGCCCTCGGTGAGGGCTTCACCTGGGAAACCCAAGACCGTGAGCGCGACCGCGAGCTGGTGCAGCAGGCTTGGCAGCGCTCCCTTACCTACCTCGCCGCAGCCGATCGCAAGCTCGTTGTGCTCGATGAGGTGAATGTGGCGCTCAAGCTCGGCTACCTCCACCTCGATCAGGTGCTGGAAGGGCTGGCCCTACGCCCACCGCTCACCCATGTAGCGCTCACTGGCCGGGGTGCCCCAGCTGGCCTATTGGAGCGCGCCGATCTGGTGACGGAGATGAAGCTGCTCCGCCATCCCTTCCGCGAGCAGGGTGTGAAGGCCCAGGCCGGTATCGAGTTCTGAAGGCCTACGGCTTCAGGAGTGCGGCCCTTCCCAAACGCCGGCTTCTGCATACGCCGAGCTCAGCTGAGGTGCCGGTCTGAACCGGCCAGCGATCAAGCGCCGTGCTGCTCCTGAACCAGTGCCAGGCTGCTGAGCAAAACCGATAACCCACTCACCAGCAACGCCCGGTGCACCATCGGTTCGCGCCAGCCCCCGGGTTCGGCCACCAGCTGCTCCACCGCCGAGAGGGTGAGGCGTGCCATGACGCCGGAGTGGCGCGGCGGCGGGCCCTCGGGCTGGGAATGGGGTCGTGAAGCGCCTGCCATCACCACGAAGCCGTTGCCCCATCGAAGCGCCAGCGGCCTGGCTCGGCAAGGGATCTCACGCTTGCTACTGTTCGGCCAACTGACGTGCAAGCGCGAACGGATGGCCTACCAGCGCGTGTTGCTCAAGCTCAGTGGCGAAGCCCTGATGGGCGAGCAGGGCTACGGCATCGATCCGGCCATCGTGAATGCCATCGCCAAGGATGTGGCGGCCGTGGTGGCCGATGGCACCCAGCTGGCGATCGTGGTAGGCGGGGGCAATATCTTCCGCGGCCTGAAGGGCTCCGCCGCCGGCATGGATCGCGCCACGGCCGACTACGTGGGCATGCTCGCCACGGTGATGAATGCCATCACCCTGCAAGACGGCCTGGAGCGCGCCGGCATCCCCACCCGGGTACAGAGCGCTATCTCGATGCAAGAAGTGGCGGAGCCCTACATCCGCCGTAAGGCGATCCGTCATATGGAGAAGGGCCGGGTGGTGATCTTTGCCGCCGGCACCGGCAACCCCTTCTTCACCACCGACACCACTGCGGCCCTGCGGGCCGCCGAGATCGGCGCCGATGTGGTGTTCAAGGCCACCAAGGTCGATGGGGTGTACGACAAAGACCCCAACAAGCACGCCGATGCGGTGCGATACGAAAGCTTGTCGTTCCTGGATGTGCTTAGCGGCGAACTGGAGGTGATGGACAGCACCGCCATCGCCCTCTGCAAGGACAACGCCATCCCCATCGTGGTGTTTGATCTGTTCGGCGCCGGCAACATCGGCCGGGCGGTGCGCGGTGAACCCATCGGCACCAGCATCCTGCCCTCGGCCTGAGCCCCCTTCTTCCCGTCAGCACCCATGGATCTCGAAGCCAGCATGCGCAAGTCGGTGGACTCCACCCAGCGCACCTTCAATACCATCCGCACCGGCCGGGCCAACGCCTCCCTGCTCGACAAGATCCAGGTGGAGTACTACGGCGCGGATACGCCGTTGAAGTCGCTGGCCACGATCAGCACCCCGGATTCCTCCACGATTCAGCTGCAGCCGTTTGACGGCGGATCGCTCGGTTTGATCGAGAAGGCGATCTCGATGAGCGATCTGGGCCTCACCTGCAACAACGATGGCAAGGTGATTCGCATCAACATTCCGCCTCTCACGGAAGATCGCCGCAAAGATCTCTGCAAGCTGGCCGCGAAATACGCCGAGGAAGGCAAGGTGGCGCTGCGCAACATCCGCCGCGATGCCATCGACAAGGTGAAGAAACAGGAGAAAGAAGGCGAGTTCTCCGAAGATCAGAGCCGTGATGAGCAGGACAAGATCCAGAAGCTCACCGACAAGTTCATCGCAGAGATCGAGAAGCTGCTGGCTGAGAAGGAAGCCGACATCCTCAAAGTGTGAGCTCCGCTCACATGCATGACGTGATCGTGGTCGGTGCCGGCGCTGCCGGTGCCGCTTGCGCCTATCACCTCGCTGCCCGGGGCCATCGGGTGTTGCTTCTGGAGGCTCAGAGCCTGCCCCGCCACAAACCCTGTGGTGGGGGCATGGCAGCTTCCGTGCAGCGCTGGTTCCCCTTCGATCTCACCCCGGCGGTGGATCAGGTGATCGAGCAGGTGCGCTTCACCTGGTGTCTCGACGATCCGATCACCGCCGTTCTGCCTGGCGATTCACCCTTTTGGATCGTGCAGCGCTCGCGCCTGGATCAGTTCATCGCCCAACAGGCGGTAGCCGCTGGCGCTCAGCTGATCGATGCCGCTGTGGTGGAGACAATCGAGCGCAACGGCGAGGGTTGGACGGTGCAGGCCGGCGGCGATCGCTACACCAGCCGAGCCGTGGTGGTGGCCGATGGCTCCAACTCTCGCTTTGCCGCTCAGTTGTCTCTAGGCAATCCCAAACCCCGCTTCGCTAGTGCCGTGGCGGTGGAGGTGGAGGCGGCGGTGTCTGAGCCGAACACGGCCCGTTTTGAATTCGGCTTGGTGAAGCACGGCTTCTGCTGGGCCTTTCCCCGCCGGGGTGGCTACAGCATTGGCGTGGGTAGCTTCATCGGCAACACGGATGTCGATGCCGATGCCGTGCTCGCCCAGCTGCTGCCCAGCCTGGGCTTGGCCGCTGGCGCCGGCGAACGCATTCAATCGCCGCTGCGGGTGTGGGATGGTCACTACTCCCTGCACAACGCGGCCGGTGCCGTGGCGGTGGGTGATGCCGCTTCCCTCTGCGATCCCTTCTTGGCGGAGGGCCTGCGGCCAGCTCTGCTCAGCGGTGTGCGCAGCGCCGAAGCCCTCGATCGCTACCTCAAAGCCGACGATGGGCGCCAGGCCGGGGAGGCTCTGGCGGGCTACAGCCAGACGATGCGGCAGCAATGGGGAGAATCGATGGCTTGGGGGCGGCGCATCGCTCAGGTGTTTTACCGCGTGCCCAAGGTGGGCTATCAGATCGGAATCAAGCGCCCCACAGCTCCCCAGCGCATCGCCCAGATCCTCTCCGGCGAGATGGGGTACGGCGATATTGCCCAGCGCGTGATCAAGCGGCTCTTGTTCCAGCGCGGCTAACTGCGCGCTGTTCAGCTGAATTTGGTGCAGTCTTTGAGCTGCCGCAGGCGCTTATCGATCGAGCCCAGCAGTTCGATGGCGAACATCGGCGATTCCTGAACGGCGAACAGAAACTTTTCGCGGTTCATCACCAGCACCTTGCAATCGCTGAGCGCCTTGGCGTTGCCATAGCGCCGGTGTTCCGGTGTCACCAAGGCGCCGGCTCCGAACACATCACCGGCCTGGATGATCTCCTGGCCACTCTCATCATTCCAGCTCAGTTCAACACTGCCCTCGAGCACGCCGAACATGCAGTCGCCGGTTTCTCCCGAGCTGAAGATCGGCTCACCGGCCGGTACATCCAGCACCTCGCCCTGGCTGGCCAGGGCGCGCATGGTGTCGAGAGCGTTCAACGCAGGGATTCGAACAATGCCCCCAGTTTGGGGTAGGCAGGTTAAGAACCGCTGATGGCCAGCGCCGCTCCGAGGCCACAGCGCACATCGGCTGGGAGCAGACGGCCGTCGTGATCGGTGTCGAGGGCATCAAACACCGCATCGCTGCCGAGCCACTCCTCGCGGGTGATGCAGCCGTCGCCATCGAGATCGTTCAGCAGGAAGATCTCCTGAGCGGCGTGCTGGAACGCGCTGGCGCCTTCCAGTTCGCCGAGGCGGTGAGCCAGCTGGGCCTCGAGGGTTTCGATCGCACGCGTGAAGCCGGTGATGCCTTCCTGCAGTTTTTCGGTAGCCATCGGATCTTTGTGCATCATCGCCTCGAAGCCCTGGCGATCGAGATGCAGCTGCTCTTCGGTGGGGGCCGGATCGAAGGCGTTGAGCTTGCGGGTGAGTTCGCCCTCGGTGTTCCGCAGCTGATCCAGCAGCTTCGGTGAGATGGTGAGCAGATCGCAGCCGGCCAGCTCGATGATCTCGTCGATATTGCGGAAGCTTGCCCCCATCACCTCGGTTTTGTAGCCGTAGGTTTTGAAGTAGTTGAAAATCTGAGTGACCGACACCACGCCCGGATCCTCAGGACCGGGGTAGCTCTCGCGGCCGGTGCTCTTTTTGTACCAATCAAGAATGCGCCCCACGAAGGGAGAGATCAGCGTGACGCCCGCTTCAGCGGCGGCCACCGCCTGGGCGAAGCTGAATAGCAGGGTGAGGTTGCAGTGGATGCCTTCTTTCTCCAGCACCTCGGCAGCCTTGATCCCCTCCCAGGTGGAGGCGATCTTGATCAGCACGCGCTCGCGGCCGATGCCGGCCTGTCGGTAGAGGCCGATCAGTTTGCGCGCCTTGGTGATGGTGGCTTCGGTGTTGAAGCTCAGGCGTGCATCCACCTCGGTGGACACGCGGCCCGGAACGATCTTGAGGATTTCGGTGCCGAAGGTGACGCAGATTTCATCGAGGGCTTCGCGCACCACCTCTTCGGCTGGCGCTGCGCTTCCGCACACCTCGCGGGATTCCTGCAGCGATCGATCGATCAGGTTCTGATAGGCGGGGATCTGCGCTGCCGCCAGGATCAATGAGGGGTTGGTGGTGGCATCCCTCGGCGTGAACTGGTGGATGGCGTTGATGTCACCGGTGTCGGCGACCACAACGGTCATGGCAGCCAGTTGATCGAGCAGGTTGGCCATGCAGGGCCCCGGGAGATGCGCTCAAACTAGCCAGCGAATTGGCGATCAACCGCCTCTGTCACCAAGCGGTTACCCGCTCGCCAGACCCTCAGCCGGCCACCGGCTTGCTCGGCGGGATCTTCTCGATCACGAGCAGCGATTCGATGATCTGCCGCGCCACAGGAACCGCCACGGTGGATCCGTAGGCGTTGGCTCCCTTGGGTTCGTCGACCACCACCAGCACCACGTAGCGCGGATCATTAATGGGCAGGTGCGCCACAAAGCTGGTGATGCGCGCCCCTGGGATGTACACGCCGTTTTCGGCTTTCTGGGCCGTGCCCGTTTTGCCGCCGATGCGATGGCCGGGGATGTAGGTGCCCTTGCCGCTGCCTTTCTCCACCACGGTTTCCATCCAGTTGAGAACCGTTTGGGCAATCTCCGGCCGGATCAGTTGCAGACCTGTGGAGGGCGGTGCGGGGGCGAGGTCGTCGCCCGAGCGCAGGCCTCGGGTGATGTGGGGGCTCACCATCTTGCCGCCGTTGGAGAGCATCGCGTGCAGCTGCAGCAGCTTCAGCGGCGTGAGATTGAAGCCCTGGCCAAAGGCGGCGGTGGCGGGCTCAATCGGCTGGGTGCGGAAAGTCTCCAGGCTTTTCAGCTGGCCGGCCACGGCGCCGGGCAGATCGGTGTCGGGTTTGGTGTCGATGCCGAGGGCGTGCAGCCAATTCCAGAACTTGGCGGGCTTGACCCGCTGCATCGCCTTCACCATCGCCACGTTGCTCGACACCTGCAGCACCGTGGGGAAATCGATCACCCCGTTGCCCTTGCGGTCGTGGTTGAAGATCGGCCAGCCACCGATGGTGAGCTGACCGTTGTCATTCACCTTGCCGGCGGGGTCGATGGCGTTTTCCTGCAGGGCGATCGCCAGGTTGATCGGCTTGAACGTTGATCCCGGTTCATAGAGATCCTGAACCGACCATTCGCGGAACAGCCCGGGCTTGTATTTCCAGAACTGGTTGGGGTCGTAGGTGGGGGTGGAGGCCAGGGCGAGCAGTTCGCCGTTGCGCACATCCATCACCAGCGCCACGCCCCGCTTGGCATTCCATTGCTTCACCTGTTTGGTGAGCGCCATCTGCGCCACCTGCTGCAGGCGTGCATCGAGAGTGAGCTGCAGACGTAGATCGTCGCCATAGAGAACACCGGCCTTGAGCCCATCGGGCAGTGGCGTGCCATCGGCTCCGCGGCGCAGTTGGCGGGTGGCCTCGTGGCGGCGCAGATCGCTATTGCGGCTCTGCTCCAAACCCGCCTGGGGCACGCGCTCCAGATTGAGGAAGCCCACCACGTTGGCGAACAGGTTGCCCTGCGGATACACCCGCTGCGGGTAGGGCTCCAGATCGATGCCGCTGATCCCCAGTTCGCGCACCCGTTGGGCGGTTTCGGGATCGAGATCGCTGGTGAGCTTCACTCCCGATTTGCGGCCTTCCATGGCGCGCACCAGATCAGCCATCGGCAGGGCCAGCACGCTCGAGAGCTTGCGGGCCACATCCAGCGGGCTGCGCAGCTTGCCGATGTCGTCGCCGGGGAAGGCGAAGTAGCGAGGGTGCGCCCAGAGGGTGAAACGCTCTTCATCGAGGGCCACCAGGCTGCCCTGGCGATCCACGATCGTGCGGCGCCTGCCCAGGGGTGTGATCGTTTGGGTCTGTACAGCCCGGGCGCGATCGAGCAGCTCCGGGCCCTGCACCACCTGCACCCAGGCCAGCCTCAGGGCTAGCCCACCCAGGCCGGCCGCCATCAGTAAGTACACCGCCCACAGGCGACCCGTGGGAACCGGGCTCAGGGTCAACACCCGCCGTTGCCGCCCGCTGCCACTGCTGCTGCGGGGGGCCGGCCGCCGGCTTTCGAGGCGGTGAACCGCCATCAGTATCCCGGCAGGATCTGACGGGGATTCACCTGGGCCAGCAGGGCGCGCAGGCGGGGCTGTTGACCTGTGGCTGGGGGCTCCAGATACACCAGTTTTTGGCTGGAGGTGGGCTCAAGCAGGGCCGGTTTGCGCGTCATGCCCAGATGATGCTGCTCGAGCACCGCGGCGGATTCCTGAAGCCGATGTTCCAGGCGTTGGGCAGCTTCAAGCTTCTGGAAGTTCTGGGTCCACTGACCTTGCCAGTGCAGGGTGAGGCCGCTCAGGCCGAGCACGGCCACACCCAGGCCCAGCAGGCTGCCATCGGCGATGCGGTGCAGGTTGCCGAGTAGGGGCGATTGGCGATCGGCTTGGCGCGATGACAGCGATCCCTGGATCAGTTCCAGGGGCCGAGCGGTGGATCGCCGTTGACCCTCTTGGGTCTGATGCAGTGGGGCGGCGACCACAGGTGCGCGGCAGAACTGCGCAAGTGAACCACGCGCCCGCCCCTCCAGCAAGGGGGCGATCAAGCACTGAGACTCAAGGCCCCGTCCGCTACCAGCCCAGCACAACCAGATTGGCGAAGGTGAGGGCATTCCAGAGACCGTGCATCAGCACGCAGCTGCCCAGCCGGCCGCTGCTCCAGCGCACCCAGCCGAGCCCGATGCCCAGCACCAGCAACGGCAGCAGTTCCCCCAGGCTCAGGTGCGCCACCGCGAACACCGCGGCGCTGAGCAGGATGCCGCCGGCAGCCCCCAGCTTGCGCGCCGCCACCGGCAGCAAGGCACCGCGGAAGATCGTTTCTTCAAACAGCGGTGCCAGCACCACCGCCGTGAAGCCGAAGCAGGCCAGTGCCGGCACGTTGTGACTGTTGAGCACCAGCTCCAGCAACGGGTTGCTGCCGCCTGGATCCCCCCAGAGCTGGCCCTGCAGCCAGCCCACCAGGCTCACCAAGGGCAGCACCATCAGCAGCCCCTTCAACCCCTGCCGCAGGTTGGTGGCCAGAGGGTTCCAGCGAAATTGCAGCCCAGCCATGGCCGCTTTGCCCCGCAGCATCAGGGCCAGGATCAGCAGGGGCCCGGTCATCAGGGCCAGGTACAGGCTCACCACGCTGATGCCCTCGCGCAGGGGGCTGGTGACGGCTAGCTGCTGCAGCAAGCCCGTGAGCAAGGGGCCGACTAGCAACGGGGTGAGTAGTTCGCCGATCACCACGAAACCGCCGGCGATCAGCAGCACGGCATCGAGGCCACTGAGTTGGGGGCCCTGCAGCGCCGGTGCCTCCGCGGCGCGGCCTCGCCAGCGCAGCCACAGCTCCCGCAGCAAAGCAGCGCTGCCCAGCAGCAGCAACAGCACCGGCAGCACGCTCACGCTCACGAGCTGCAGGAGTGCCCTTCGGCTCGCGCCCGCAGCGCCGCAATCGGCGCCCGGGGTGAGTGCTTCACAGCTCCACAGCTGCAGCACGCCGCCCTGAGGCAGCGCATCGATCAAGGCTTGCTTTGCGGGCAAAGTTTGGTTCGCCGGGCTCTCGGGCTTTCGCTCTGGCTCGAGCAGGGCCTGGGCCAGGGTCGCCTGGGGGCTGCTGCCGGAGCCCAGTTCCGCCAGCAGCACATCGGAGGCTTGGGTCTGCCCCTTGCGCCTGAGGAGCAGAGCCTGCTCCAGCAGCAGATCTGGATCGGGGCTTTGGCCGGCTTCGCGCGCGTCGTTGATCTCCTCCGCGAGGGCCTTGCGCAGGGTCTCCACAGGGTTGCCGCCCGCCAGCAGGTTGCGCAGCGATCCGCCGAGCTGCGGTTCGGCCAGCACCGCCAGCTCCAGCTGACGCCGGTTGAGGTCGTTGCCGACGGAGGGGCGGCTGAGGCTGTCGATCAGGCCGTTCAGCCAGAGCAACAGGCTCAGGGCCAGGCTCACCAAGGCCAGCGCCACCTTCCAGCCCGGCGCTGCCCCTTCCGGTCTGCCGCCGGGCCTGTTGGCTGCTGTCACCCTGCGCCTGCTCCCTGGTGCTGATCAGCGCAGCATCTCATCGTTTGGCTGTGGGCTGGCGGCTGGCTGGCCAGCGCCGGAGCGGGAGCTGGGGCTGAAACCCCACCAAATACGATGCCTTTTGCTCAATCCTGCGCCTGTGTCTCTCCGGATCCTGCTGGTTCGCCATGGGTTGAGCAGCTTCAATCTTGAGCACCGCATTCAGGGCCGCGACGATCTCTCCAGCCTCACCGAGGAGGGTGTGAAGCAGGCCCTGGCCACGGGCGAGGCCCTGAGGGATCTGACGATCACAGCGGCCTACAGCTCTCCGCTCCGCCGCGCCCACGACACCGCCACCGCCCTGCTCGCCGCCCAAGGCGGTGGCATTGAGCCCAGCCTCGATGACGACCTGCTCGAGGTGGATCTGGCTCCTTGGAGTGGTCTGCTCAGCACCGAAGTGCAGGAGCGCTTCCCTGAGGCCTACCGCACCTGGAAGCAGCATCCGGAGCGGCTGGAGCTGCAGCGCGCCGATGGCAGCAGCTATGCCCCGATCCCTGCGTTGATGGATCAGGCGCGACGTTTCGTGGATCGCCTGCTGGCTGAGCACAGCCCCAGCAGCCCCACAGCGCAAACCGTGCTGGTGGTGGGCCACAACGCCATCCTGCGCTGCCTGCTGCTCACCCTGCTGGGTGTGGATGCCAGCGGCTTCCGCCGCCTGCGGGTGGATAACGCCTCCCTCTCGGTGCTCAACCTCAGCGCCGATGCAGAGGGGCGTGTTTCGGTGCAGATCGAGTCACTCAATGGCACCACCCATCTCCACCCCGAGGTGTGCGGCGGCCGCCTGCCCGCCAAGGGGCCGGGCCCGCGCCTGCTGCTGGTGCGCCATGGCGAAACCGACTGGAACCGCCAGGGCCGCTTCCAAGGCCAGATCGATATCCCGCTCAACGAGAACGGCCGCGCGCAGGCGGCCGCTGCCGGCAACTTCCTGCGCAAGGTGTCGTTCCAGCGGGCCTACACCAGCTCCATGGCCCGGCCGCGTCAAACCGCTGAGGGCATCCTCAGCCACCACCCCGGCGTGCCCCTCACCAGCGTGCGTGATCTCGTGGAGATCGGCCACGGCGAATGGGAGGGCTGCCTGGAATCGGAAATCTCCGAAGGTTGGGGTGAGCTGCTGGCTGCCTGGAAGCGGGCGCCTGAAACGGTGCAGATGCCCAATGGCGAAACCATCCACGACGTGTGGGATCGCTCGCTGCGCGGATGGAACACCATCGCCGCCAGCCTCCACAGCGACGAAACGGCTCTGGTGGTGGCGCACGATGCCGTGAACAAAACCATCCTCTGCGCCCTGCTAGGGCTCGGGCCCGCCGATATCTGGGCCGTGAAGCAGGGCAATGGTGGTGTGACGGTGATTGATTACCCCAACGGCCCCGATCAAGCGCCGGTGGTGGTGTGTTTGAACCAAACGGCCCATCTTGGGGGTGTTCTGGATCGCACCGCCGCCGGCGCTCTATGACCCCCAACCCCGAGCAGCCGCTGCTGCTGCATCAGGTTCAGCTGCTTGAAGCGGAAGGCGCTGAGCTGCGCCACTGCGATGTGCTGATTCAGGCGGGGCGGCTCACAGCAATCGGCGGCGATGCGGCGGCTCAGGCCACGGCCTGCGGTGCTCAGGTGCTTGATGCCCAGGCCTGGCTGCTGGCACCGCCGCTGGTGGATCCCCATTCCGAGCTGGAGGATCCGGCCAACGGCTCGGCCGAATCGCTGGCGTCGCTGGAGCGCTCGGTTCTGGCGGCCGGCTACGGCACCGTTGCCCTGCTTCCGCGCGCCTCGAGCTGGCGCGATCGGCCTGAGCGGCTGCAGGGCTTGGCGCCCCTTGGCCGGTTGCAGCTGCTGCTCTGGGGCAGCTTCAGCCATGGCGCCAGCGGTGCTGATCTGGCGCCCCATGGCGATCAGCTGGCGGCCGGAGCCATCGGCCTGGCTGAGGCCGATCAGATTCCGCCCCTGGCGCTGCTGGAGCGCGGCCTCAGCCTGGGGGAATGCGGTGAGGCGCCCGTGCTGCTGGCCCCCCGCGACGCCAGCCTCAGCCAGGGGGGCTTCGTGCGTGAGGGGGTGGAGGCGTTGCGGGCCGGCTGGCCCACGGATCCCTCCATCAGCGAAACCCTGCCGCTGCAAAACCTGCTGGCGATGGCGCGGCGTCATCCGCAGCGGCGGCTGCAGCTGATGAATCTCTCCACCGCCGAGGGTGCGCGCCTGCTGCGGGAGCTGCCGGCTGAGCAGCGCCCCGAGGCCACGGTGTGCTGGTGGCATCTGCTCGCCGATAGCGGCAGCCTCGATCCGATTGCCGAGGGTTGGCGGGTGGTGCCACCCCTGGGAACGCCGGCGGATCGCCTGGCACTTCAGCAGGCTTTGGCCGATGGGGTGCTCACCGCGGTGGCCGTGCACCACCAGGCGCTGGATGCTGAAGAGCAGCTGCTGCCGCTGGATCAGCGCAAGCCCGGTGTGGCGGGCCATCGTTTTGTGTTGCCCTGTTTGTGGCAGGAGTTGGTGGTGCAACGCGGTTGGAGCGCCGAGCAGCTCTGGCGCGCCCTCTGCTTTGCACCGGCCCGCCTGCTGGGCCTCACGCCCCCAAGCCTCGGCCTGGGCAGCGATCAATGGGTGGTGTTTGATCCCAACCGCCAGTGGCAGCCCAGCAAGGACAGCTGGGGCCCCCTGGCGGCCAATCAGCCTGCTGCGTCCGGCACGCTCACCGGTCAGGTGCTGGCCAGTGGACTTATCCCTGAGCTGCGCCGCTGGCCGGTTGTGCCGGCTTGAGTGGATCGCTGCTGTTCAGTTCGCCGGCCGTGCCCAGCGGCCAGAACCGCCAGAAAGCCCGGCCGATGATTTCGCTGTCCGGCAGGAAGGCACCACCGGGCCAGAAGCGACCATCCCAGCTATTGCCGCGGTTATCACCCAGCACCAGCACGTGTCCCGGGGGCACCTTCGCGTTGAGTGTGCGGCAGGGGCCCATGCCCTGCTCATCCACCGGGCAGTAGTTGGTCACGTAGGGCTCCTTCAGCCGCTGGCCGTTCACCATCACCTCGCCGCGCGGATTGATCACCACTTGATCGCCGGCCACCGCCACCACCCGTTTGATGTAGGCATCGCAGGCCGGTTCCTGCAGGCCCGGCACCAGGTTCACTAGGGGCAAGTTCACCAGCAGACAGCGCAGCGGACCGGCCTGGTGGTTGGGCTTCAGCACCGGATCGAAATGGTGCGGAGCGTGGAAGACCACGATCTCGCCGCGTTGCGGGGGGCGGCTGCGGTAGGTGAGCTTCTCCACCAGCAGCCGATCCTGCAGTTGCAGCCCCGGCAGCATCGAACCCGAAGGGATATAGCGGGCCTCCACCACGGTTTGGCGCACACCAAGGGCCACGCCGAGGGTGATCAGCACGCCCCGCCAGAACACCCAGGGGCTTTCCTGCTGCGCGGTTGCTTGCTGGTCGGGTTTGGGATCGGGCTGCGGTGCGGTCGCGTCTTGGTCGGGGCTGGACAAGGGCTGGAACTGCCGGCAGCAGGTGCAAGTGAGGCAGATTAGGGCCGTCGCCTCAGCATCAGATGGTTCGTCCGCGTTGGTTGTCGGCCCAGAGGGTCACGGCCTCGCGGCTCTGGTGCCACTGGGATCGGGCTGTGGCCCTGTGGGCCGGGGCGAACCTGCTGCTGGTGCTGTTCGACATCACCTACATCCCCCTGCGCACCTTCTGGCTGCAGCGCAACCTCACGCCGCTGCCCCAGGTGCCCCTGGTGGTGCCCCTCAGCCTGCTGCCCGATCTCACCCCCCTCTACGACCCGGTGAAGGGGATCGAGCCCCACCGTGAAACCGAGGCCTACCTGCAGGCCTTTGAGCGGCTGGATCAGTCCCTGCTCGAGGGCTCCACGCTCGCCCAGAGCGCAGCGCAGCGGCGCCGCCTGGTGGCTCTCACCGAGGCGATGATCAACGAGAACCCGTTTGCCGCCTCCGGCAACAGCGGCACCCTCGAGAAGATCAAGAACCGCCTGCGGCAGCGGGCTGGCAACGATTCCGCCAAGCAGGCGGCCGCCCAGCTGCTCGGCGATCCCTGGCTCAAGCAGAGCAGTTGGCAGCAGGAGCGGCGCTTCTGGCAGCAGCAGGTGTTGCCGTTGGTGGCCACCAGCTATTGGCGCTCCATCGACGAGAACGGCCGGCCCACCGATCACTTCTGGCGGATCGACCTGCTGCTCTTTCAGAGCGTGTTCGCCCTCGACATCCTGCTGCGCATGGTGCGCATGCGGCGGCGTTTCCCGGGGCTGAGCTGGCGCGATGCGCTGCTGCGTCGCTGGATTGATCTGCCGTTGCTGCTGCCCTTCTGGCGCTGGATGCGCGTTGTTCCCGTGGTGGAGCGCCTCAGCCAGGCTCAGTTGATCAATGTGGAACCGCTGCGAGCTGCGGTGAGCCGGGCTGTGGTGTCGTTGCTGGCGCTCGAGCTGTTCGAGGTTCTGGCGCTGCAGCTGGTGGATGGCACCCAGTCGTTGATTCGCTCCTCCCAGTGGCCGCGCTGGATCCGCAGCCTGCGCAGCCACCAGAGCGTCAGCGGCGCCGATGAGCAGCAGCTGCTGGATCTCGTGCGCCTCTGGGGGCCGATGGTGCTGGGTCAGGTGACCCCGCGGCTTGCGCCAGAGCTGCAATCGCTGCTGGGCCATGCCCTGCAGCAGCAGTTGCGGGAGGTGCCCGGCGGCGTGATGGTGCCAGCCGGCGTGAGCCGGCAGCTGGCCGGTGGGGTGGTCGACAGCCTGCTGGATCTCTCGCGGGGCACGGCCCAGCGTCTAGCCCGCAACGACGATCGCGAGAACGAGCTCTTGCAACAGGCCATCGATCGCTTCTGGGAGGAGCTGGCGGCTGCTCTGGAGCAGGCCGGCACGCTCGAGCGCAGCCAGGAGTTGCTCTGCGCGCTGCTGCAACAGCTCAAGCTCAACTACCTGGCCCAGATGAACCGGGCGGGCATTGATGCGCTGATGGATGAGCTCGATGAACTCACCACACCGGTCAGCCCTGGAGAGCCGCCTGCCACTCCTCAAGCTTGAAACCCACGAGCGTTGATCCCTCAGGGGTGATGGCAAAGGGCCGTTTGATCAACTTGCCATCAGCGGCGAGGGCTGCCAGGGCGGTTGCATCGTCCATGGCCGCCACGGCGGCGCTTCCCAGGGCCCGGTAGCTCTGGCCGCTGGTGTTGAACAAGCGCTTGCGGCCGAGGCTCTCAAAGGCCGCGCGAAGTTCGGCGCCGCTGGGTGGCTGCTCCGTGATGTCGAGCAGCTCGAGGTTGCCGGCATCCACAGAAAAGCCCTGCTGGGCGAGCCATTGCAGGGCTTTGCGGCAGGTGCCGCACTTGGCGTAGCTGTAGATCTGGAGCCGTTGGCTCACTTGCCAAACAGGCTCTTGAGGGCGCCCACAAGGCTGTTGGAGCCGGAACCAGCACCGGCTTGGGGACGGGTGCGCACGGTGACGTCGCCGTTGACGCTGGTGCGGCAGCTCAGGCGGTAGTTGGCGGGACGATCAGCCAGGTACACCTGCTCCACATCGCTGCGGGGGGAGAGGTTCTGCATGCCTTCCACCACTTCCACAACGCAGGTGCCGCACTGGCCCACACCACCGCAGTTGTTCAGGTTGTTCAGACCCTTGTAGGGGTTGATGCCGGCATCGATGGCGGCCTTGCGCAGGTTGGCCCCCTCGATGCAACCGACCTGCTGGCCTTCCTGTTCGAAACGGATGGTGGGCACGGTCGGACGGGGATCTTCGGCGCCGACAAACTTACCTGGCCGCAGCCGATTCCTGCAGCAGATGTCGAGGGCTGACACCAAATGCGGTGATGGCCGGGCTCTCTAGCATTGGGTTTCTGGCTGATCAGCGGTGCAGTCCTCCGGTTACGAACGGCTCCAGAGCCAGATGATTCCTGGCTACAGCAGCCTGGCGCGGCTCTCGGTTGCCCTCTTGGCCGCCTCGCCCGTGGCCTCCGGCTCGGGTGCTGAGGTGCTGGTGGCTGGCTGCGGCACTGGTTCTGAGCTCCTGGAGGCCGTGGCCCAACGGCCCGACTGGAGCCTCACCGCCCTCGATCCCAGCGCCGAGATGCTTGGGGAGGCGCGCCAGCGCCTGGGCGAGCAGGGGGCGATCCAGTGGCAGCAGTCCACCGTGGAGGCTCTGGTGGATGCGCCGGGAATGGCGGGTCGCTTTGCCGGCGCCCTGTCGGTGTTGGTGTTGCAGTCGCTGCCGGATGACGGCAGCAAGCTCGCCTTCCTCACCGCCCTGGCCCGCTGCCTGCAGCCCGGCGCGCAGTTGGTGCTGGTGGATCTGATGCAAACCAGTCTCCCCTCTTTGGAGGGGCAGCTGGATCAGGCCTGGCGCGGTTTCCAGCGGGCCAGCGGCCTTGAGGATGCGCTCCAGGAGGGCCTCCATCCGATCGGCTTGGCGCGTCTCACCAGCTTGGTGAATGCGGCTGGTTTTGGCGATCCAGCCCGCGTGTTTCAGGCCTTGGGTTTCGAAGGCTTCCTGCTGCAGCGCCTCAGCTGAGCCCAGCGGCGGCGATGCAGTTCTCCAGCAGTGCCGGAACCGCATCGGCATCGAGCCAGCCGTTGATCTCGATCACACGGCCTTCAAGGCTTTTGTAGGTGCGGAAAAATTCCGCCACCTCCTCGAGTTGGTTGGCTGCGATCTGCCTGATGCTGCGGATGCCCCGCTGGCGCGGATCGGCGTCGGGAACACACAGCAGCTTGCCGTCGTGGGCCCCGCAATCCACCATGTCGAGGATCCCGATCGGCCTGGCTGCAATCAGGCAGCCGGCAAAGGTGGGTTCATCCATGATCACCAGGGCATCGAGAGGAGCGCCGTCCTCGGCCAGGGTGTTGGGGATGAAGCCGTAGTCGAAAGGGTAGCGCACGGAGGAGTGCAACACCCGGTCCAGCACCATCAGGCCGGCCTCGGCGTTGTACTCGTATTTATTGCGGCTGCCGGCTGGAATCTCCACCATCAGATTCACCAGCCCTGGCGCCGGTGAGGCCTGCAGGCTGCGCAAGTCCATGGGCCGTGGCTGGAGAGGTAGCGGTTGGGGCCGGTCGGCGATCGCCAATCACGCTCGCCAGGGGCACCACAAGGGTGCATAGGGCAACGACAACGCCAAACAGTGGAGCTGCCGTGTGGAACAGGCTCCCCGAACTGTAGAGGGGACTAAAAGGCTCTTCGCCAGAATCAGAGCTCTGACTTGCAGGCTCTGCTGCAGCTTCGCTGGAAGCCAGGAGCGCCGGTTGATTCGAGGGTCGAGGAGGGGGTTCTGAATCCATGCAGGCTGTTGGCGGCACTGCATCGACAAGGTGCGATGCAGCGGCCGGCCAACGGATTGGCGACTAATTCATCTCAGCTTGGCATTTCCAGGCCGCCTGGCAAGTGGTGAAAACCGCTCAGGCGGCGGGCCGGGCTTGATCGTGCTGATCCCTCCGGCTCTCCAGGGAGGTGGGGCGGCCTTCGGCCTCACCCAACAAGCTGCGGATCGCCCGCAGCTCCTCCAGGATCGAGCCCAGCAGCTGTTGCGTGGCCGTTGAGGGGGAGTTGAGTACCTCAACGGTGACTTCTTTGATCCGCAGCACATCGCGGGCAAAGCGCGCGACCTCGTTGGGGTGGAACAGCAGCGGGTCTTTTTGATCGCTGCGGTATTCCGGGTTGAGTTTGCGGGGATTAAAGGGAGGGTTGAGATTGCGCGGATCGGTGTTGGTGTAGCGGTACACCGAGGCGCGGGAACGGTTCAGGCAGCGCTGAACTTCGTCGATGCCGATCAGGTTGTCGCTGTTGTCGCTAGCCGGCGCTTCGGCGTGGGCGCTGGTGAACTGTCCGCCGGTGAACTGCGTGCCTCCGCCCATTGCCGTTGCGACCGAATGGGCTTGCATGAGACCTGGATGCGACAGATTGGACGTGCTGCGGAAGTTAGCAGAGTTTTCGCTGCCGAACTGGAAATCTTTCTGCTTTCAAGCCGGCGGTGTGGCGCTTCTGCAGCCGGTTGGTGCCTGAGCTCGGTGGTAGCTTCCGGCCTCCTTCTCCGCTGAGCATCCCATGCGCGTCTCCCGCCTGATGCTGGTGACGCTTCGGGATGATCCCGCCGAAGCCGAGATCCCCTCCCACAAGCTGCTGCTGCGCGCGGGTTACATCCGCCGGGTGGGCAGTGGCATCTATGCCTATCTCCCGTTGCTCTGGCGGGTGCTGCAGAAGATCTCCGCCATCGTGCGCGAAGAGCTGAACGCCACCGGAGCGCTTGAAACGCTGTTGCCCCAGCTGCAACCCGCCGAGCTCTGGCAGCGCAGTGGCCGTTGGGCCGGCTACACCGCCGGCGAGGGGATCATGTTCCACCTCGAAGACCGTCAAGGCCGTGAGCTTGGCCTCGGCCCCACCCATGAAGAGGTGATCACCGCTCTGGCGGGGGATCTACTGCGCTCCTACCGGCAGCTGCCGGTGAACCTCTATCAGATTCAGACCAAATTCCGCGATGAGATCCGGCCGCGCTTCGGCCTGATGCGGGGGCGTGAATTCATCATGAAAGACGCCTATTCCTTCCACGCCGATGAGGCCTGCCTGAAGCAGACCTACGCAGCGATGGACCAGGCCTACCGGCGCATCTTTAGCCGCTGCGGCTTGCGGGCTGTGGCGGTGGAGGCCGATAGCGGCGCCATTGGCGGCTCCGCCAGCCAGGAGTTCATGGTGACGGCCGAGGCCGGCGAAGACCTGATCCTCGCCAGTGGCGACGGCCGCTATGCCGCCAACCAGGAGCGTGCGGTGTCGCTGCCGGCTGAGGCGCTTCCCCTCCCCGGTGGGGCCCGGGCCGGCGGCCATGGCGACGACCTGGCCACCCCTGCTCAGAGCGCCATCGAGGTGATCTGCAGCGCCCACGGCTTTGATCCCAGCCAGACCGTGAAGGTGTTGCTGCTGTTGGCCCGCTTCGAAGACGGTTGCCAGCAGCCGCTGCTGGTGAGCCTGCGCGGCGATCAGCAGCTCAATGAGGTGAAACTGGCCAACGCCGTGAGTGCTCGCTGCAGCGCCGAGCACGGCACGCTGCTGGACATCAGCCCGCTCACGGCGGAAGCAGCAGCCAAGGAGGGGCTCGCACCGATTCCCTTCGGCTTTATGGGCCCGCATCTGGAGGATGCGGTGCTGGTGGGTGCCCGCAGCTGGCAACCCCGTTTCCTGCGCCTGGCGGATGCCACGGCCACGGCGCTGGAGAGCTTTGTGTGTGGGGCCAACAGCCTCGATACCCACCGGGTGGGTGCGAGCTGGGGTGCCCTCTGTCCGGCCCCTGAGAGCCTGGATCTGCGGGCAGCACAGCCGGGTGATCGCTGCTGGCACGATCCCGAGCAGCAGCTGCAGGCCAGCCGGGGCATCGAGGTGGGCCACATCTTCCAGCTGGGCCGCAAGTATTCCGCGGCCCTCGAGGCCACCTTCACCAACGAAGCCGGTCAGGAGGAGCCTCTCTGGATGGGTTGCTACGGCATTGGCGTTTCGCGCCTCGCCCAGGCCGCTGTGGAGCAGCACCACGATGCCAACGGCATCTGCTGGCCCACAGCCATCGCTCCTTATGAGGTGATTGTGGTGATCGCCAACGTGGCTGATGCCCCGCAGCTGGAGCTCGGCGAACAGCTGTATGGCGCCTTCCAGGCTGCTGGCATCGATGTGCTGCTGGATGACCGCGGCGAGCGAGCCGGCGTGAAGTTCAAGGACGCCGATCTGCTGGGCATTCCCTGGCGGGTGGTGGTGGGCCGAGGCGCTGCTGATGGACAAGTGGAGCTGGTGCAGCGCGCCAGCGGCGAGCGCAGCGATGTTCCGGCCGCGGAGGTTCTCTCCCAGCTGCAGGCACATCTGGAGCGTGAACGAGCCGGGCTGCTCTCGGCCTGACGCCATAGGATCCGCCCAACCCTTGCAGGAACTCCATGGCGGCTGGTTGGCGTCAACTCAAAGCAGCCGTGATGGCGGTGTGCCTGTGCCTCTGCCTGATGCTCACCGCCTGCTCCGGCGGTGGCCCCCTCACCGGCAACTACGTGGAGGACACGGTGGCTGTGGCCGACACCCTGATGGCCACCATTGCCCTGCCCGCGGATGATCCCGGCCGCAGCGAAGCAGAAACCTCAGCGCGCGCGCTCATCAACGACTACATGGCCCGGTATCGGCCGCAGCCGAAGGTGAATGGCCTGGCGTCGTTCACCACCATGCAGACCGCGCTGAATTCCCTGGCGGGCCATTACGCCAACTACCCCAACCGTCCGGTGCCCGACGCTCTCCGTGATCGCGTTTCGAAGGAGCTCAAGAAAGCGGAAACCGGCGTGGTTCGCGGCGCCTGAACCCGGGCCAATTTCGAACGTTGAATGCGTTGTACCAGCGGCCTGCGAGCCGCTTTTTTTGTGTCAACACGCTGCATCTGGTGCCGGCACTTTGACGGAGGGCAGCCCGATCTGAGATCCTCTTTGTTTGTGCTTAGAAGCGGCTACGGGCCGCTGTGTCCTTGGCCAACGTCGTCGTCATCGGTGCGCAGTGGGGTGACGAGGGGAAGGGCAAGATCACCGATCTCCTCAGCCGCTCCGCCGATGTGGTGGTGCGTTACCAGGGCGGCGTGAACGCCGGCCACACCATCGTTGTGGACGACAAGGTGCTCAAGCTGCACCTGATCCCCTCCGGAATCCTCTATCCCGACACGGTGTGCCTGATCGGCTCGGGCACCGTGGTGGATCCCAAAGTGATGATCGGCGAGCTCGACATGCTCGCCGAGAACGGCATTGCCGTGGATGGCCTGCGCCTGGCCTCCACCGCCCACGTGACCATGCCCTACCACCGCCTGCTGGATCAGGCGATGGAGAAGCAGCGCGGCGATCGCCGCATCGGCACCACGGGCCGGGGCATTGGCCCTACCTATGCGGATAAGTCGCAGCGCAACGGCATTCGCATCATCGACATCCTCGATGAAGCGCGCCTTCGGGATCGCCTGGCCGGGCCACTGGCTGAGAAGAACGAAACCCTGCAAAAGCTCTACGGCCTTGAGCCTCTCGATTTCGAGGCGGTCGTCGCTGAATACGTGGCCTACGGCCAGCGGCTGGCACCCCACGTGGTGGATTGCACCCGCACCATCCACGAAGCGGCGCGCGCCCGCCAGAACATCCTGTTTGAAGGTGCCCAGGGCACCCTGCTCGACCTCGACCACGGCACCTATCCCTACGTCACCTCGTCGAATCCGGTGAGCGGCGGTGCCTGCATCGGTGCCGGCGTGGGCCCCACCCTGATCGACCGCGTGATCGGCGTGGCTAAGGCCTACACCACCCGGGTGGGCGAAGGCCCCTTCCCCACGGAACTGGAGGGCAGCCTCAACGACCACCTCTGCGACCGCGGCGGTGAATACGGCACCACCACTGGCCGCCGCCGCCGTTGCGGTTGGTTCGATGGCGTGATCGGCCGCTACGCTGTTGAAGTGAACGGCCTGGATTGCCTCGCGATCACCAAGCTCGACGTGCTCGATGAGCTCGACCAGATCCAGGTGTGCGTGGCCTATGAATTGGATGGCCAGCGCATCGAGCATTTCCCCAGCTCCGCTGAAGACTTCGCGCGCTGCCAGCCAATCTTCGAAACCCTGCCTGGCTGGCAAACCTCCACAGCCGATTGCCGCAAGCTCGAGGATCTGCCCCCCACGGCCATGAGCTATCTGCGTTTCCTGGCTGAGCTGATGGAGGTGCCGATCGCGATCGTGTCGCTCGGCGCCGACCGCGATCAGACGATCGTGGTGGAAGATCCGATCCACGGGCCCAAGCGGGCTCTGCTCAGCCGCTGATCCCTTCTTAATGGCCCCAACCAAAACCCTCGACGTTGTCGGCATCGGCAACGCCATCGTTGACGTGCTCGTGCACGCCGATGACGACCAGCTCGACAACCTCGACCTCACCAAGGGCACCATGGCCCTGGTGAATGAAGAGCAGGCCGAACGGCTCTATTCCAGCGTTGGCCCTGGCCTGGAAACCTCCGGCGGTTCCGCTGCCAACACCTTGGCGGGCATTGCTCAGCTGGGCGGCCGCGCCGGCTTCATCGGCCGGGTGCGCAACGACCAACTGGGCAGCATCTTTGCCCACGACATCCGCTCGGTGGGCGCCCGCTTCGACACACCGGCTGCCACGGAAGGGCCATCGACGGCGCGCTGCTTCATCCTCGTGACCCCAGATGCCCAGCGCACGATGTGCACCTATTTGGGTGCCTCGGTGGGGCTCGATCCCGGCGATCTCGATCTCGAGATGGTCGCCCAGGCGAAAGTGCTGTATCTCGAGGGCTACCTCTGGGACAGTGATGAGGCCAAGCGCGCCTTCATCGCCGCCGCGGAAGTGGCCCGCGCCAATGGCGCTGAGGTGGCCCTGAGCCTCTCCGATGCCTTCTGCGTGGAGCGCCACCGCGACAGCTTCCAGGAGCTGGTGGATGGCCATGTGGACATCCTGTTTGCCAATGAGATGGAGATCACCTCCCTCTACAAGGCCAACAGCTTCGAGGAGGCGGCCGAACAGGTGCGCGGCCGTTGCCGCATCGCTGCTCTCACCCGCAGTGAGCTGGGTTCCGTGATCCTCAACGGCAGCGGCACCCACGTGATCGAGCCGGTGAAGCTCGGCCCCCTGGTGGACACCACGGGCGCCGGCGATCTCTATGCCGCCGGTTTCCTCCACGGCCACACCCAAGGTGAATCCGTGGAAACCTGCGGGCGTCTCGGGTCGCTCTGCGCGGGTCAGGTGGTGACCCAGCTCGGGCCGCGGCCCCAGGTGGATCTGCGTCAGCTGATGGCGCAGCACTCGCTCAGCCAGGCGGCGTAGGCCTCACCGGCTTCGGCCGGCCAGGTCAACCACTGCGGGGTGCCGTAGCTGTGCAGCTCCCGCACCGCCTTCTCCAGGGCTGCGGCACGGGCTGGGTGGCTCTTGATCAGGATCTGCACCTCTTCGCTGCGTTCGATCTGCCCTTGCCAGCGGTAGATCGAGGTCACCGGTTTGAGGGCCACGCAGGCAGCCAGCTGCCGCTCCACCAGGGTGGATGCGAGCTGCTCCGCCAGCTGCAGGTTGGCTTCGGTTGTGAGGGCCAGAAGCGCGGTGTTGGCCAATGGTGAGATCCAGCCGGGGCTCAGGGTTGGCCCAGCTTCTCCAGCAGCGCTGCTATCGGCAAGCCGCTGGCATCGGTTGGTCGGCGCAGCAGCAGCAGCGGTAGATGCAGCCGCTGGCACACCTGCCGCCAGAGCAGCTCGCTGCGGCCGCCCCCCTGGCGGCAGAGCACCCGATTGATCTGCCAGCGCCGGCAGAGCGCTTCCTCCAGCTGACCTGCGCCGCTGGCATCCGGCCGCAGACAGGCGATGTGGTGATCGGGCAGCCCGGCGGCGCGCGCTGCCTGGAGGCTGCCGGGCTGATCCAGCACCCGCGCAAAGTGCTGGCATTGCGGGGTGGCGGCGATGGCTGCCGGCAGCTGGCGGGCGCCGATGGCCAGAAGCAGATGGTCGCCGGCCAGCGCCAGGCCGCTCAGGGTTTCCATCGTCTCCAGCAGCTGCAGCTGCTCACCGTGCCTGGTCTCATTGGCTTCGCGTCGATCGAGCTGCAGCAGCGGTTGATCCAGCGGGCGGCAGACCCGCTCCAGCCGTGCACTGATCTCTAGGGCAAAGGGATGGGTGGCATCCACCACCCAGCGGGGCGCCAGCTGACGCAGCTGCTGCTCGAGCCCGGCATCGCTGCTGCAGGCGCCCACCTGAAACTGCAGGCTTTGGTGCGGAAGGTAGGCCCGCGTGGCAGCAGCGGTGACCACGCTCACCCGCACCTGCCAGCCGCGGGCCAGCAGGGCCTGGGCCAGGGGCGGGCCTTCGGCCGTGCCCGCAAACAGCCACACCCAGGGTTCAGCGGGACGGGCCCTCTGGTGCAAAACCGGCCCGTGCATCAGGATGTGGCCCCTTGCCCTTGAACGCTGCCGTGAACCATTGCTTGCTGGAGGTGGAGGTGCTGGAGGCGCCCCAGGTGCGCTACACCCAGGACAACCAAACTCCGGTGGCGGAGATGGCGGTGCAGTTCGACGGGCTTCGCCCCGATGATCCGCCGGGCCAGCTGAAGGTGGTGGGCTGGGGCAGCCTCGCGCAGGACCTGCAGAACCGTGTGCAGGTGGGTCAGCGCTTGATGGTGGAAGGCCGGCTGCGTATGAACACCGTCACCCGGCAAGACGGGGTGAAAGAAAAGCGCGCTGAATTCACCCTCTCGCGCCTGCATCCCGTTGGCGGCAGCAGTGCCGGAGCCCCCATGGCCGCGAGTGCCCCTGCACCCATGGCCGCCAGCCGCCCTCCAGCTGCGGCACCTGTTCGCGCGGCAGCACCAGCCCCCGCAGCGCAGCCAGCGCCCCCGGCCTGGAACGCCTCTCCCCTGGTGCCTGATCTGCCCGAGGGTGAGGACGAGATTCCGTTCTGATCGCTCAGCGGTTGCCGCCCAGGTTGAGCTTCTCCTGGGCCTGCTCGAGCACCTGACCCAGTTCACGTTCGAGGGCGGCCAGATCCAGCCGCAGCTCCGGCCAGCGGCCGCCATCGATCTGTTGCAGCAGCCAGAGGCGATCGGCGCGCAGCTGCTCCACCAGCTCGGCGGTGCTCACCTCTGCGCTGCTGACCTCTGCGCTGTCGACCTCGGCAGTGCTCGGCTCTCCGGCGCTGCCCGCGCTGACCGAAGATGAGGTCATGCTTTCCATCCTGTCCCCCGGCAGCCTAGTCACGATTGCCGGGGCTTCTCTCTCGGTGATCGGCTGGATCGGGTACGCCACCGGCAATCCCAACCTCAGCCTGCCCACGATCTTCTACGGGATTCCGATCCTGCTGGGGGGCTTGGCCCTGAAATCCTCCGAGCTGCCACCGGCGCAGTTGGTTACCCCCTCCGCGGAAGCCACCGCCCTGCGCGAGGCGCCCGCCAGCCAAACCCTGCGCAAGTTGGTGAAGGACGTGACCCGTTGGCGCTACGGGCAAAAGGCCCATCTGGAGAGCTCCCTGGAAGCCCTGAAGCTTTGGGATGAGGACGCGCCGCCCCAGCTGGAGAGCGTGACCGAACTGGCTGTGGAGGGGCGCTACGGGCTGGCGATGCGCTTCCGCGCCGAGGGCGTTCCGTTTGAGCGCTGGCAGGAGAAGCGCGAGCGCTTGGGCCGTTTCTTTGACAAGGGGCTGGAGGCTCGTCTCAGCCAACCTGCCAGTGGTGAAGTGCTGCTGGAACTGCTGCCCGTGCAGCCCGCCTGATTGATGCCCCGTTGATGTCCATGTCCGTCGAGCACGATCGCAGCGATGCCCTGAGGGTGTCGGTTCTCAGCGAAGCACTCCCTTACATCCAGCGTTTTGCCGGCCGCCGTGTGGTGGTGAAGTACGGCGGGGCGGCCATGGTGCGGGCGGATCTGCGCGATGCGGTGTATCGCGATCTGGTGCTGCTTGCTTCCGTGGGCGTGAAGCCCGTGGTGGTCCACGGCGGTGGCCCTGAAATCAACGACTGGCTCGGCCGGCTGCAGATCGAGCCCCAGTTCCGCAATGGCCTGCGGGTCACCACCCCCGAAACCATGGATGTGGTGGAGATGGTGCTGGTGGGCCGGGTGAACAAACAGATCGTGAACGGGCTCAACCGCCTGGGTGCCAGGGCCGTGGGCCTGTGCGGCAGCGATGGCGCCCTAGTGCGGGCCCGCACCTACGGCGACGGCAGCAATGGCCTGGTGGGCGATGTGGCGGCGGTGGATCCTTCCGTGCTCTTTCCGCTGCTGGATGCGGGGTACATCCCTGTGATCTCCTCGGTGGCGGCCGATGCCGATGGCCAGGCGCACAACATCAATGCCGACACTGTGGCCGGTGAACTGGCGGCAGCCCTGCAGGCCGAGAAGTTGATCCTGCTCACCGATACACCCGGCATCCTGCAGAACCGGGAGGATCCCGCCTCGCTGATCCGCTCAGTCACCCTGTCTGAGGCGCGGGGCCTGATCGCCAGCGGAGTGGTGGCCGGTGGCATGACCCCGAAGACCGAATGCTGCATCCGCGCCCTGGCCCAAGGCGTGTCGGCGGCTCACATCGTGGATGGCCGCACCCCCCACGCCCTGCTGCTGGAGGTGTTCACCGACGCCGGCATCGGCACCATGGTGGTGGGCAGCACCCAGCCCCGCTAGCCGGTCCGTGCAGCAGCCTGAGTTCGACTCCCTCGACGCGCTGAGCGAACCAGCCCGTTTGGCGCTGGAGCGGGGTGACTATGGCCGCTGCCAGCAGCTCCTTGCCCCCCTGTTGGAGCAGCATCCCGCGAGCAGCCCCTTCGGAGGCCAGCTGCGCTTGCTCTTGGCCACAGCCCAGATGGGGCAGGGCAACAGCGCTGCTGCCGCTGCCACCTGCCGCAGCCTGCGGGCCTGCCGCGATGCCAACTTGCGCAGCCAGGCCAAAGACCTGCAGGAGGTGTTGGAGGCTCCGGCCCTCGAGCGCCCGCGGGAGTGGTCGATGACCCTGCCCTCCCTGGGGGAAGTGCAGCCGTTGGAAGGGCAAGTGCAAGCCCTGGCGCTCCGCCGCCGCCGGCTTCCGCCGCCACCGCCTGCTCCCCCCACCGGACCCACCAACGCCCCCCTCGGCTTTGCCCTGGTGGCGGTGGTGGTGCTGCTGCTCACCGCCCTGCTCGGGGGCTGCGTGGATGTGGACACCTCGCTGCGGTTCACCGCACCTGGACGCCTGCAGATCAGCCAGACCAGCCAATCGAGCACCGGGCATCCGCTGCCGTGGCAGCAGCAGCTGGCCTCTGCTGTGCAGCCCACCCCCTGGAAGCCGCGCCAAGACCATGGTCAACTGAGCCTGAAGGCACCATCGCTGCCCGCTCAGCAGGCCCTCGATCTGCTGGCCGCCACCTTCGCCCAGGGGGCAGCCCTCGCGGCTGTGGATCTGCCCCCGCCGCAATTCAGCCTGCAGGAGCGCAACTGGCTGCTCGGAGTGAGGCAGGAGTTCCGCTGCAGCCTCGATCTGCGCGGTGTGCAGGCCTTGCCTGGGCTGAATCTGAAGCTCACGCTTGCCCCCTTGCCCCAGCGGGCGATCCGCAAGGCTGAGCCCCTTGCGGTGCAGGCCTTGCCAGCGCGTCAAGGGCGCCCCCCCACCTTGGTGTGGCAGTTGCAGCCCGGTGCCCTCAACCAGCTGGAGCTGTCGTGCTGGCGCTGGAGCCGTTTGGGGGTGGGAGCACTGGTGATTGCGCTGTTGCTGGGCTTGGTGGCTCTGCTGCAACGTCTCAAGCTGGCGGCTGGCTTCGGGCTGCCCCAGCTGCCCGCCTAGAGCTCCAGCGGATCAGGATCGATCGCGAGTGAGACATCCCGCGGCAGCAGCGAACGAAGCTCGCTTTCCATTGGCACGGGCAGTGGCCCATTCGCGGGCCCATGCAGCAGCAGCTGCCAGCGGCAGTTGCCGGCCACCCGTGCCACCGGCGCCGGTGCCGGCCCGATGATCAACCAGCCCAGCTCCTCGCTGTGGGGGCGAATGTGCTCCGCCAGCAGGGACGCGGCTGTGGCCGTGCGGCTGGCGGAGGGCCCTGCCAACCGCAGCAGGCAGGCCCGGCTGAAGGGCACAAGGGCGGCGGAGCGTCGCTCCGCCAATTCCTCCCGCAGGAAGGCCTCGTAGCGCCCATCCACGAGATGGCGGATCACCCGGTGCTCTGGGCTGTAGGTCTGCACCAGCACCTCGCCGGGCCGTTCACCCCGCCCGGCACGGCCCGCCAGCTGCAGGAGCAGCTGCAAGCACTCCTCGGCGGCCCGTAGATCGGGGCGATGCAGCAGCCCATCGGCAGCCAGCACGGCGGCGAGTGTCACCTGGGGCAGATCCATCCCCTTGGCCAGCATCTGGGTGCCCACCAGCACATCCGCTTCGCCGGCGGCAAAGCGCTCCAGCAGCCGCCGGTGGCCATCGCGGCCGCGGGTGGTGTCGCGATCGAAGCGCAGCAGACGCAGCCCTTCGAGCTCCTGCTCCAGATGCTCCAGCACCTGCTGCGTGCCGGCGCCGAAGGGCTTGAAGGCCGTGGAGCCGCAGGCCGTGCAGCGTGAACTGATCTCGGCGCGGTGGTCGCACCAGTGGCAGCGCAGCCAGGAGCGCTCCCGCTGGCGGTGCACCGTGAGCGCTACGTCGCAGTGGGGGCACTCCACCACTTCACCGCAGCTGCGGCAGCTCAGAAAGCTGCTGTAGCCGCGGCGCGGCACGAGCACCACCGCCTGCCCGCCGCTGCCGGGCAGGGCCTCGAGGCGTTCCATCAAGGGGCGGCTCACCAGGCGCCGGTGCCCTTCCGCCAGCTCCTGGCGCATGTCCACCACATGCACGGGCGGCAGCGATCGCCCGCCGATGCGCCGCGGCAGCTGGAGCAGTTGGCAGCGCGGTTGCGGCCCCTCGCAGGCCATCCAGGTTTCCAGGCTGGGGGTGGCGGATCCGAGCAGGAGGCGGGCGCCGCAGGCTTGGGCCCGCAGCGCCGCCACATCCCTGGCGTGGTAGCAGGGCATGGGGCTGTCCTGCTTGTAGGAGCGGTCATGCTCCTCATCCAGCACGATCAAGCCCAGGTTGTTGAGGGGGAGAAACACCGCGGAGCGGGTTCCCACCACCAGCAAGGGCTCGCCGTCCTGCAGGCAGCGGCGCCAGGTGTCGATCCGCTGGCCGTCGCTGCAGCCCGAGTGATACTCCACCACCCGATCGCCAAAACGACGGCTGCAGCGATCCAGCAACTGCGGAATCAGGCCGATTTCGGGGGTCAGCACCATCACCGAGCGCCCCTGCTCCAGGTGCTGTGCAGCGGCTTGGAGATACACCTCCGTTTTGCCCGCTCCCGTCACGCCCCACAGCAGCAGCTGTTGCCCGGGGCCTGCGGCGTTGAGGGCGTTGAGGGCAACTTGCTGGTCTGGGGTGAGGGGCTGGGGCTGCTCCAGCACAGCGCTCGCCAAGCTGCCGCTGGCAGCCCGGCCGCTGAAGACGCGCGAGGCGCGGTTGATCAACCCCCGCTTCACCAGCGCGTCGGCCACGCTGCGGCCCACACCCACCAGGCTGAGCAGCTGTTGCTGCCAACCGCAACCGTTGTGGGTTTGCAGGTGTTCCAGCAGCTGAGCCTGGCCGGGGCTGAGTTCGCTTGGGAGTTGGTTGCGGCCGGAATCAGTGAGCTCAAGCCAGAGCTGCTGGCGGCCGCCGCGGGCTTTGCCGGTTTTGCGTTGCCCAAGCCAGCCGGGCGGCAGGGCTGTTTTGAGTGTGCGAAACAGGCTGGTGCGGCACTGCTGCGCCACCACTTCGATCAGCTGCTGCCAGCCGGGATCCACGGCGGCGCTTTGGTGCAGCGATTCGATCGGCTGGAGCTGGCGGCTGGAGAGCTCCAGCGGGGGTTCGTTGAGCAGCTCCACCACAAGACCGATGTGGCGCTGGCCGCGCAGACGCACCTGCACCAGATCGCCGCAGCCCAGTTCGAGCGCCTGAGGATTGGTGTAGGTGAACACCTGGCCCTCCCGGCCCGCTTCAAGCCACACCTGCAGCCATCGGACGGCCCTGCGATCCTGCTGGGGGTTCAAGGGCGGGGGCTCGCTCACGCGACTGTCGCCCAGGCTTGCAGAGCTGACAGCCATTTCTTAAGATGGGATTGTTGAACAGTCCTGAGGGCTGTAGTCGGAACCCGGCAGAGTTCCGTCCAGCGGGAAGATCCGAGGTTCGCCAGGCTTTGTTCTGAGCACCCGGTCTGCGACCACCCCTGACAGCGTTGCCTGGGCTTTTGCCCGCCTGTTCCAGCTTCCGTCAGCCCGCTTCCCGCCCACCGCATTGATATTTCCGGGGCTCCGCTCCTCCTGCTTGCTTCAACCCTGAATCTGAGCACCTGTCCGCCCGAGAGTCTTTGGCTCAAGGTCCGACTGGTGAAAACCGTTGAGAGCACCAGGCTGAGCGATCCCGTCCCGTTGTTGCCCGAACTGTCCTTGGAGCTGCTGAACCCTGGGTTCGGCAGTTAACCGCATTGTTTGGTGTGAATCCTGTTGTGGGATGCACCATTCCCTCGGCTTCTGATTCGGGTTTGTCCTGTTGATCGCCTCGCCCATCTCCCCGATCCCGATGAGCCCTGCTGCTGCATCCAAAACCACCGCCACCAAAGCTTCAGCCGCGAAGGCCGCTGCTCCCAAAGCTGCCAAGCCTGAAATCTTGATGGTGGCGAACGCCTCAGGCGAAACCATCGCCGTTGCCAAGGCGAAGCCCAAGGCCAGCCGCAGCAAGGCCAAGGCTGCGGAGGAGGGTGTGGCCGGTGAAGCGGCCAACAAGGTGACCCCCACCAAGGCCAAAGCTGCCGCCAAGAGCACAGCCACCAAGAGCAAGGCCGCTCCCAAAGCCAAGGCAGCTGCCAAGAGCACCAGCAGCAAAACCACCACCAAGGCAGCGGCCAAGGCGGCCGCTCCCGCCAACCTCGATGACGCGGCCGATCAGCTGCTGGCTGCGGCAGAGGCCAAGGGCGGCGATGCCAAGCCCGCCGAGAAGGATGCCAAGGCGGCCAAGGCTCTGGCCAGCATCAAGGTGGGCCCCAAGGGCGTCTACACCGAAGACTCGATCCGCGTCTATCTCCAAGAGATCGGTCGCATCCGCCTGCTGCGCCCCGATGAGGAGATCGAGCTCGCCCGCAAGATCGCCGATCTGCTGCAGCTCGAGGAGCTGGCGGCTCAGTTCGAGACCGACCACGGCCACTACCCCGACACCAAGGAGTGGGCGGCCCTGGTGGACATGCCGCTGATCAAGTTCCGCCGCCGCCTGATGCTCGGCCGCCGGGCCAAGGAAAAGATGGTGCAGTCGAACCTGCGCCTGGTGGTGTCGATCGCCAAGAAATACATGAACCGGGGCCTGAGCTTCCAGGACCTGATTCAGGAAGGCTCCCTTGGCTTGATCCGCGCCGCTGAGAAGTTCGACCACGAGAAGGGCTACAAGTTCTCCACCTACGCCACCTGGTGGATTCGTCAGGCGATCACCCGCGCCATCGCTGATCAATCACGCACCATCCGCCTGCCGGTGCACCTCTACGAGACCATCTCGCGCATCAAGAAGACCACCAAGACCCTCTCTCAGGAGTTCGGCCGCAAACCCACGGAAGAAGAGATCGCCGAATCGATGGAGATGACCATCGAGAAGCTGCGCTTCATCGCCAAGAGCGCCCAGCTGCCGATCTCCCTGGAAACCCCCATCGGTAAGGAAGAGGATTCCCGCCTCGGCGACTTCATCGAAGCCGACATCGAGAACCCCGAGCAGGACGTGGCCAAGAACCTGCTGCGTGAAGATCTCGAAGGCGTGCTGGCCACCCTCAGCCCCCGCGAGCGTGATGTGCTGCGCCTGCGCTATGGCCTCGACGACGGCCGCATGAAGACCCTCGAAGAGATCGGTCAGATCTTCGATGTGACCCGTGAGCGCATCCGCCAGATCGAGGCCAAGGCTCTGCGCAAGCTGCGCCACCCCAACCGCAACGGCGTGCTCAAGGAGTACATCAAGTAAGTCTGGTTTTCGCAGTCCTGCGTCCTACGGTTTCAGTGCCGGCGGCTCGACCGCCGGCTTTCTCTTGGGCAAGCCATGGTGCTGAGGGTTTCGATCGTGCTGCCCACGTACAACGAACGGGGCAACATCGAGCCGCTGCTGGAGCAATTGCTGCCGCTCCAGCAGCACTACAACCTCGAAATCCTGGTGGTGGACGATGACTCCGCCGATGGCACGGCCGAGCTGGTGCGGTACCTGGCTCACGCGGAACCACGCCTGCGCCTCATTCGCCGCGTAGGCCGCTCTGGCCTGGCCAGCGCCATCAAGGAGGGATTGCTCGATGCCACCGGCGATGTGGCTGTGGTGATGGATAGCGATGGCCAGCACGAGCCCGCCTCTGTGCAGCGCGCCATCGAGGCGCTGGTGCAGGGCGATCTTGATCTGGTGATCGGAAGCCGGTTTCACCCGGAGGCCGAAATCCTTGGGTTGAGCGGACGGCGTGAACGCGGCTCCAACTGGGCCAACGCCAGCGCGCGCTTCAGCCTGCCGCGGGGTTATGCCGGCCTTTCCGATTACATGAGCGGCTTCTTTGCCCTGCGGCTTGAAGCGGTGTTGCCGTTGATCCGTGCGGTGGATGTGAACGGCTTCAAGTTCTTGTATGAACTCCTCGCCGTGAGCAAGGGCCGGCTGCGTACGGCGGAGGTGCCGCTGAGTTTCCAGCCCCGCACCTACGGCAGCTCCAAGCTCGATCTGGCGATCTTCTGGGATTTCCTGATCTCGATCCTGCACAGCCTCAGCTTGCGGCTGCTGCCCCGCCGCGCCATCAGCTTCGGCCTGGTGGGCGTGAGCGGTGTGGCTGTGCAGCTCGCGGCCACGCAGCTGCTGATGCTCAGCGGCTTGGGCTTTGCGCAGGCTTTGCCCTTCGCGGTGGTGGCAGCCGCCAGTTCCAACTACCTGATCAACAACGCCCTCACCTTCCGCTTCCAGCGCTTGAAGGGGTTGGCCCTGTTGCGCGGCCTGCTCAAGTTCCTGCTGGTGGCGTCGCTGCCGGTACTGGCCAATGTGGGCTTGGCTTCGGCCTTCTACAGCCTGGTGGCCCGCGACACGCTCTGGGCGCAGCTCTCCGGAATCCTGGTGGTGTTCGTGTGGAACTACGCCGCCAGTAGCCGTTTCGTGTGGAACACCCCCTAATTTCTCGCCATGCAACGCCTCAATGCCTGGCTTGACCGGGACGAACGCCGCAGCCTGCTGCTGGCCCTGCTCGCCTTAGCTGCCCTTTGCGGCCTCCTGTTTGGCCAGCAGCTCGGGTCGTTGGGACTGATGGACAAGACCGAGGGGCTGTTCGTGGAGATCCCTCGCGAAATGCTCCTGAGCGGCGACTGGGTCACCCCTCGCTGGAACGGCGAGCTCTTCTTCGATTACCCCGTGTGGGGCTATTGGATGGTGGCCCTGAGCTTCCGCCTGTTCGGGGTGAGCGAATGGGCGGCTCGCTTGCCGGTGGCTCTGGCCGCCAGCGCCACGGTGGTTGCGGTGTTTGCCGTGTTGATGCTGGTGGCCCCGGCCGCCGAAGCCATCCATCAGCGCCTGGGCCGCTCGCTGCTGGGTGCCACGGTGCTGGCCCTCAGCCCGGGCTGGCTGGGTTGGGGGCGCTCCTCCGTCACCGACATGTTCTTGGCCAGTGGCATCACCTTGGCCCTGCTCGGTTTTGTGCTCGCGCACAGCGCCCCAGCGGAGCGGCCTTGGCAGCGCCCACTGGGCTTTGTTGCTCTCGGGGTGTTCTGCGGCATTGCCGTGCTGGCCAAGGGGCCGGTGGGTTTGCTGCTGCCGGGGCTGGTGATGCTTGCGTTCTGGGCGTTGAAGGGAACCCTGCTTCAGGAGCTGCGCCGTACCCCCTGGGTTCCTCTGGTGTTGCTGTTTCTGGGCGTGGCCGCTCCCTGGTACGGCATGGCCACAGCCGCCAATGGCACCGAATTTCTGGGCCGCTTCCTTGGCTTCAGCAACCTGGAGCGCTTCACCTCGGTGATCTACGACCACCCCGGCCCGCCGTGGTTCTACTTGCCATGGGTGCTGCTGTTGTTGCTGCCCTGGTCGCTGTATCTCCCGGTTGCAGCTCTTCGCCTTCGCTTCTGGCGGCTGAATGTTTGGCGTGAAACGCCTCCAGGTGCCGATCTGCCGTTGCTGGCTCTGCTCTGGTTGGTGCTGATGGTGGCGTTCTTCTCGGCGGCGGCCACCAAATTGCCGGGCTACATCCTCCCGGCGCTGCCCGGTGGAAGCCTGCTGGTGGCCCTGCTGTTTTCGCCCCTGCAGCCTCAAACCAGACCGCTGGCCGTGGGCCAGCGCATCACCGGCTGGTGCAATGCGGTTCTGCTTGCTCTGATGGCTGTGGCGGCCGTGCTGGCGCCCCGCTGGATCGAAACCGACCCCTCCTATCCAGCCTTCGCCGATGCCGTGCGGGCTTCGGGTCTGCCCTGGTTGCTGGCCGTGCCGCTGTTTTTGGCGGCCATCGCTCTGGTGCTGTTGCTGTGGCGCTCTCGTTCAGGCTTGAGCTGGTTGTGGCTGCCCAACGCCGCTGGTGTTGCCGCTGCAGTGGCCCTGGTGTTGCCCGTGTTGGTGCCCCTGGTGGATCGCGAGCGCCAGTTGCCGATTCGCGCCTTGGCCCGTTTGGCAGGTGAGCAAGCGTTGCCGAATGAGCCGCTGCTGGTGGTGGGCTACAAGCGCTACAGCGTGGTGTTTTACAGCGGTCGGCCTGTGCTGTTTGTGAGCTCTCCCCGCAAGGCAGCCCGCAGCCTCGGCCAGGCTCCGGGCACGGAACAGTCCGCCAGTGTGCTGCTGCTGGGCAGCGACGCTGAGCTGCTCGAGTTTGGGCTCGGTCCTGGCGATGGCACGCCACTGGGCCGGCGGGATGCCCACCGCCTGCTCCGATTGCCAGTGCAGCAGCTTCAGCAACTGGAGCCGCGCTGATGGCCGCCGTGGTGCATCGGTTCCGTGGCTTGTTGGTCGACTGGCTGGCTGCTCTGGGCGCCTGGCGGCTTGGTTTCGCCGTGTTCACGGCGCTGTTGCTCGGCTGGGCTGGTCCCCAGCTGGCGGCGATTCGCCGACCGCGCCTCGATGAGCAGTTGCTGGATGGGGTGCACGGCCTGATCCCCGAGCCGCTCGGCAACCTGCTGCTGCGGGTGTACCAGATGAGTGGCGTGCATCTCACCGCCGTGCTGGTGCTGGCGGTGCTGATCTTCCTCAGCCTCAAGCGCCTCTGGCCTGAATTGGTCTGCCTGGTGGTGGGAACCGGCGGCATTCTTGTGATCGTGGACCGCTGGCTCAAGCCGCTGTTTGATCGCCGCCGCCCCAGTGGCCGGCTGCTCGAAGACATCAGCGGTCGCAGCTTTCCCAGTGGCCATGCGGCTGGCTCGGTTGTCTTTTATTTCCTCACCTGCTGCCTGCTCTCGGCCCATTACCCCCGGCTGCGGCGGCCCTTGTTTGTGTTCTCCAGCTGTTGGGTGGCGCTGGTGTGGCTCAGCACCCTCTACTGCCGCGCCCATTGGCTGAGCGATATCGCTGCCGGAGCCGCCGTGGGGTATGTGTGGCTGAGCTTCTGCCTGGCGGGTTTCACCGTTTGGGAGCAGCGCTGTCGACCCTCCTCTCCGCCCTCCCCCCATGGCTGACGCCTCGGTTTCTCTCGCCGACCTGCGCGGCCTGCGCTCGGCACCCGAGCTGGATGCCGCCGGGCGTGAATCCCTGAGCGTGGCCTTGATGCCGCTACTCGAGCGCTGCGATTGGTTCACCGTGGGCGTGATGGCACCCTCGGCTGATGCTGCGGTTCAGGCCCTGCGCGCCCTGGAAAGCGCACTGGGCTGGCCAGCCCATGAGCTCGATCCGGCCGGCGAAGCCCTCGGCAGCATCGAAGGCCCTGTGTTTCTGAAGGCCAATCAGAACAGCGGCCGTTTCTTGGTGCGCCGGGAGGCTGGCCTGGGTGAAGGCCTGTTGATCACAGGCCATAGCCCCGCCGATCCCGACGCTGAAGACACCTGGGGCCCGCTGCCTCTCAACTTCTTTGCTGCCTGATCACGACGACTGATCACGACTTCGCCGTTCCCAACCGGCCCCGGCACACCGATCCTTAGGCTTGGCGGCTGTACTTCGGCGGCCCAGCGCTGCCTCCTCCCGCTTCCGATGGCCGCTTCCCAACTGCGCATTGCCTCACGCCGCAGCCAGCTGGCCATGGTGCAGACCCACTGGGTGCGCGATGAGCTGGCCAAGGCCCACGACGGCCTTGACATCACGATCGAGGCGATGGCCACCCAGGGCGACAAGATCCTGGATGTGGCCCTGGCCAAGATCGGCGACAAGGGCCTGTTCACCAAGGAGCTGGAGGCTCAGATGCTGGTGGATCGGGCTGATATCGCCGTCCACAGCCTCAAGGATCTGCCCACCAACCTGCCCGAGGGCCTGATGCTCGGCTGCATCACCGAGCGGGAGGATCCCGCCGATGCGCTGGTGGTGCACGAGAAGCACAAAGACAAAACCCTCGCCACCCTTCCCGAGGGTGCAGTGGTGGGCACCAGCTCCCTGCGCCGCTTGGCCCAGCTGCGGCACCACTTCCCGCACCTCACCTTCAAGGATGTGCGCGGCAATGTGATCACCCGCCTGGAAAAGCTGGATTCCGGTGAGTTCGATTGCCTGATCCTGGCTGCCGCAGGCCTGGGTCGCCTCGGCCTCGGCGATCGCATTCATGAGCTGATCGATCCTTCGATCTCTCTGCATGCCGTGGGTCAGGGTGCCCTGGGCATCGAGTGCCGTGAGGGCGATACCGCTGTGCTGGAGCAGATCAAGGTGCTCGAGCACCTGCCCACCGCCCGTCGCTGCCTGGCGGAGCGCGCTTTCCTGCGGGAGCTCGAAGGTGGCTGCCAGGTGCCCATCGGCGTGAACACCCGCTTTGAGGGTGAAGAGCTGGTGCTCACTGGCATGGTGGCCAGCCTCGATGGCCAGCGCCTGATCCGCGATGAGGCCCGCGGCAACCAGAACGATCCCGAGGCGATCGGCATCGCCCTGGCCCATGCCTTGCGGGCTCAGGGTGCCGGGGAGATCCTGGAGGAGATCTTTGCCACCGTCCGGCCTGAGGCCTGATTCAGCTGCTGCGGTGAGCCATGAGCCGGCGGCGGTAGAGCCGCGGGCTCTGCCGTTTCAGTGGAGCTTGCTCGCTTGGGCGGCCCTGGTGGGCGCGCTCACCGGGCTGGCTGTGGTGGGCTTCCACTACCTGCTGGGTTTCATCAACAACTTTCTCTATGGCCCGGTGGTGGAAGGTCTGGTCGGCCTGTTCACCTCCGCGCCGCCTGAACCGCCACCGCTGCCCGAACCTGCTCCAACCGCTGGCACACCCCTCGGTGCCCTGCTGCAGATCGGGCTTGGCGGTCTGGCGTTTCTGCCACCCCCGCCGCCACCGCCGGAACCGATCCCGCTGCCGGGTGATCCGCTGCCGCTGTGGCTCTCGGCCTGGCCTGTGGTGCTCGTGCCGCTGTTGGGCGGGCTGGCGGTAGGAGCCCTTCGGCAGTGGGGCCGCGACCTGGGGCCAAGCCTGCCGAGCTTGATGGCCATGGCCGATGGCAGCGTGCAGCCCACGCCCAAACTCCCCTTCCTGCGCCTGCTCACCGCCTCCCTCAGCCTTGGTAGCGGCGCCTCGCTCGGCCCGGAGGGCCCCAGCGTGGAGAGCGGCGGCAACATCGGTCTTTGGGTGGCGGGCAAGGGCGGCCTCTCGCCCGATTCCCAGAAAGCCCTCGTGGCTGCTGGCGTGGCCGCTGGTTTGGCGGCTGGCTTCAAGGCCCCGATTGCTGGCCTGTTCTTTGCCTTTGAGGGCAGCTACAGCACGATCCCTGGTCGCCCCAGCGTGCGAGCGGTGCTGGTGGCCGCCGTGGCGTCATCGCTGGTGACGCAGCTGTCGCTGGGGGATGAGCCGATCTTCCGCCTGCCCGCCTACGAGGTGCGCTCGCCCTTGGAGCTGCCGCTCTATCTGGGGCTGGGGCTGGTGGCTAGCGGCATGTCCCTGGCACTGCTGAACCTGTTTGCTCTGGGGCGCAGCGAGCCGGTGCAACGCCAGCTTGGGCGGCTTCCCACCTGCGTGGTGACCGGGCTTGGCGGCCTAGCGGTGGGCCTGATGGCCCTTGGTTTTCCTCAGGTGCTCGGCGTGGGCTACGACACCATCGGCGCCCTACTCGGCCGGGACGGCGGGATCGCCCTGGTGAGCCTGCTGGGGTTGCTGGCGGTGAAGCTGCTCGCCACGGGTTTGAGCAGTGCCACGGGCTTTGTGGGTGGCGGGTTTGCCCCGTCGCTGTTTCTTGGTGCTGTGCTCGGCAACGTGTACGGGCAGCTGCTAGGGGAGAGCGGTCTGCAGTTGCCCGTGGCTGAGCCTCCCGCCTACGCGATGGTGGGGATGGCGGCGGTGTTGGCCGGCAGCGCTCGGGCCCCGCTCACAGCTCTGCTGCTGCTGTTTGAACTCACCCACGACATCCGCATCGTGCTGCCGTTGATGGCGGCAGCAGGATTGAGCGCCCTGCTGGTGGAGCGCTGGCACGGCATGGCTGATCCAGGTTTGGTGGGCCCGGATGTGCAGGAGGAGCAGCGCCGCGGGCGGCTGGCCTCGATTGCGGTGGTGGAAGCGCTCGAGCCGGAATCGCCCCTGGTGCTGGCGGCCTCCACAACCGCAGAGGTCGCACTGCAGCAGCTGCTCGCAGCCCATGGCCATTGCCTTGTTGTGGAGGAGGAGGGCTGGGTGCTGGCGCTGGTCACCCTGGAGGATCTGCAACGCCCGATCTCCGCGGGGCTGGCCGATCAACCGCTGCGCGACTGCCGCCGCTCGGATCTGATCTGGCTCTCGGTGGAGGCCAACCTTTCGCAGTTGGAGGATCAGCTGCAGCCCAATGGCCTGCGGCAGGTGCCGGTGTTTTGCCTCGATGATCAGGCCCTGCCCAAGTTACCCGTGGGCATCCCGAGCTCGGGTTTGCCGCTCGCCGCACTGCAGGGCCTCGCCAGCCGCGATGGCATGGCCCGAGCCCTGGCCCGGGCGGCGGCCGTGGGGCACAAAAAAGCCCCCTGACGGGGGCTGATCGATCACTGGTTTGCTTCGGCTGCTGAGCTCAGTTGACCAGCTTGGGATCGATGGTTTCCATGTAGCGGGCCTCGCACTCTTTGATGATCTTCACGGCTTCGGCGGTGTCGAAGAAGCCATTCACGCGGCAGGTGCCGGGCTTCTTCAGATCCTTGTAGTGCTCCCAGTAGTACTGGGTTTCCTTCAGCCAGTGCTCACCCAGCTGGGTGTAGCTGGTGATGTGATCCATGCGCTTGTCATCGGCCAGCACGGCAATCACCTTGTCGTCGACTTCACCGCCGTCGTCGAATTTCATGATGCCGATGATGCGGGCCTCCACCAGGGAGCCGGGCACGAGGGGCTCGGTCACACCCACGATCTCGATGTCGAGCGGGTCGCCGTCTTCATCCCAGGTGCGGGGGATGCAGCCGTAGGCGAAGGGATAGGCCAGCGAGGAATAGCCCACGCGATCGAGCTTGAGGTGACCGGTTTCGGTGATCAGCTCGTATTTGTTGATCGTGTTGCTGTTCAGCTCAACGATCGTGTTTAGCCGCAGCTCGGCTTCATCGGCGAAGGCCGGCAGCACGTGCAGCAGGTTGAGCATCGTGCGGCTCGGGGCGTGGTCGATGTTCGCCATCAGGGCAGCGGCAAGGGATGTGGGCGGCATCCTACGGATCGCACTCAGCCCGCTAGTTGCTCCAGCTTCTGGTTGAGGTAAGCCACGAAGGGCTCATGGCTGAGGGGGCGTCCGCTCACCTGCTCCATCAGTTCAGCGGCGTTCACACTGCGCCCGAGCGGATACACCCGCTGCTGCAGCCAAGCCCCCAGCTGGGCATCGCCCTCTGCCGCCAGCAGGGTTTCGATCGGCCCCAGCTCGGCTTCGATCGTTTCGCTCAGCTGCGCACTGATCAGGTGGCCCAGGGCATAGGAGGGGAAGTAGCCGAAGAGGCCTTCGCTCCAGTGCACGTCTTGCAGGCAGCCCTCGGCGTCGTTGCTGGGTGTCACGCCAAGGAGCTCCTGCATGCCGCGGTTCCAGGCTTCGGGCAGCTCCGCCACGGGCATGCCGCCCTCCACCAGTGCCAGCTCGAGCTCGTAGCGCAGCAGCACGTGCAGCCCGTAGCTCACCTCATCGGCCTCCACACGGGTGAGGCCGGCGCGGATCGGGTTGAGATCACGCCAGAAGGCCTGAGCATCCCCCCACACATCACTCCCGAGGGCGGCAACGAAGCGGGGATACCAGCGCTTGGCCAGCGCAGCACTGCGCCCCAGGCGGTTTTCGTAGAAGAGGCTCTGGCTTTCATGCACCGCCATCGAGGTGGCTTCCCCCAGGGGCCAGGGGAACCAGTGATCACCCCGGCGCGGCAGCCCTTGCTCGTAAAGGCTGTGGCCCCATTCATGGGCGGTGGCCAAAAAGGCTGAGAAGGGTTGCCCTGGCACCACCCGGGTGGTGATGCGGAAGTCGTTGGGGCCGAGGGTGCTGGAGAAGGGATGGGGGGATCGGGCTCGGCTGCAGCGCTCGTTGCTGTAACCCCACTCCTCCAGCAGGGCGTTGCAGAGCTGCTCTTGGGCGTCATCGCTGAGATCCCAGCTGGAGGAGCTGCCGCAGGGGATCGTTTGGGCCTGCTCCAGCAACGGCGGCAGGGCCTGGCGCAGGGGCAGCAGCCATTGGCTCAGCTGTGTCTTGCTGATGTCGGGCTCAAACGGTTGGGCCAGGATTTCCCAGGGGCTGCGCTCGCTTCCGGCGGCATCCCGCTCCACCGGCGCGAGCTGCTGGGCCTGCTCCAAGCGCAGCTTGATCAGCTGCTCGAGGGCCGGCGCAAACGTGCTGAAAGTGCTCGTGCGCTTCGCTTCCTGCCAAAGGGCGTAGCCCTGGGCCTGGGCTTGAGCCAGCTGCCCCACCAGGGCCGGGTCGAGCCGCGATTCCCGCTCAAACTGCTGACGCAGCAGCTGAAGATTGCGCCGCTGAGGTGCCGAGGCATCGGGCGTGAGTTCCTGCTCAGCGGCCAGCAGTAAGTCGCTGTAGACCGCGGAGGTCTGCCGTTCATGCAGCTGCAGCGCCAGCAGAGCCAGTTGTTCGCCGCGCCAGCCCGCTGAGGCGGAGGGCATGGCGGTGTTCTGGTCGTAATAGAGCGTGCTTTGGATTCCCCCCAACAGCTGGGTGGTGTGCAGGTGATCGCGCAGCTGTGAGTAGGCCTGTCCTGCAGCCACGGTGGTGGGTTGTTGTGTGGGCGGACCCTAAGGCGTTTGCTCTCAGTGCCAGTGGAGCTGCATCGGCACCGATCCCTCCAGGCTCAGCTTCACCGGGCAGTTCTCCCCTGCTTTCTGCAGGACCATGCGCGCCTTGGCATCGAGATGGGCCGGCAGTTCGATCCACACCTCCAGCAGCGCCAGGCGCCGCGGTGGTTCCTGGGTCATCGATTTCTCCACCCGGGCAGAGCAGCCGCTCAGGTCCCAGCCGTGGCGTTCGGCCACGATGCCCATGATCGTGAGAATGCAGGTGCTCAGGGCCGTGGCCACCAGATCGGTGGGTGAGAAGCGCTCGCCTTTGCCCTGGTTGTCGGTGGGGGCATCGGTTTCCAGCTGCGTGCCGGAGGGCCCATGGCTGCTCTGGCAGCGCAGTTGGCCTTCGTAGCGGCTGTTGATGAGCGTCACGGCCTCTGGCATCACTGCTGGCAGCTTGGCAGTTTCAGCCGGTGTCGCTTGAGTGAGGCTCTGGTGCCCTCCGTTGCCTTGGCGTTGCTTGCTGCGATCTCCACCCCCTCTGCCGGTTCGCCCGTGCTGGGGTTGGCCAAGGCGATCCATCTCTCCGTGGCTCCGGTGTTTTTGCTCACCGCGATTGCCGGCGTGCTGGGGGTGATCAGCAACCGGCTGGCGCGTGTGCTTGATCGGGCCCGCGACACCAGCGCTCAGGCCAGCGACAGCCAGGAACTGCTCCTGCTGCGCCGCCGCATGGGGTTGCTCTCGCTGGCGATTGAAACAGTCACCGTGACCGGCTTGTTGGTGTCGGCCGTGGTTGCGGTGACCTTCATCAGTGCCATCGCCGCGATCGATCTGGCGGCGATTGTGGTGCCGCTGTTCGTTACAGCGATGCTGGCGTTGATGTTCGGCCTGGTGTTGCTGCTGCTGGATACGCGCGTGGCTTCACGGATGATCCGGCGGCGCTTCTGATCGGCAGCGGCAGAGCTGATCGAGATCGGGCCGGCGGGTCAGCGGCAATCGCCAGCGGGCCCAGAGGCCATACAAGCCATCGGCAAGCTGCTTCAGGCCTGGCCAGCCGCTCGGGGCATAGAGCCAACCCAGACCGATCAATTGATAGGCAGCCCGGAACACCTCCACATCGCGCAGCACCGTGCCATCGGCGCGCAGCGCATGGATCCGGCCCATCGCTTCGCGGTAGCTGATCCCCCCATGCCGGGCTGGGTTGTAATCGGCGGCATCGATATCCACAAAGGCCAGCCGCTCGGCGCCGGGGTGCAAGCGCTGATCCCTCCCGCGCAGGAAGGTCACCTCCCGCAGGCAGAGCGGGCAGCCACCGTCGTAGAGGAGTGTGAGTTGGGGGCGATGGGCTTGGCTCATGGCTTGCAGGAGGAAAGCCTGGGGTATAGAGCCATCCTGGAGACCTTGCGCTCAGGGTGCGGCTTCCTGGTTGGGCGGGCTGTGGTTGCTAGCTATGGACGCAGCGAGTGGTGGCTGTTGTGCGGCAAGTTCTCGACCAACTGCAGTTCTCCACCCGAGGCCCGGGGTTCACGCGCCTGAACGAAGACCTCAACCGCTGGATTTCCGGCACCGGCATCAGCCTGGGCGTGCTTCACCTCACCTGTCTTCACACCAGCGCCAGCCTCACCATCAACGAGAACGCCGACCCACGGGTGCTGAAGGATCTGCAGGCCTGGATGGATGCCATGGTTCCGCAGGATGGCCGAGGCCCTCTCGATGGACGCGGCCAGCGCTGCCCTTATCTGCACGACGATGAGGGCGATGACGACATGCCGGCCCACATCCGCACTGCTCTCACGGCGCAGACGATGACGCTCAGCGTGGAGAAAGGGCGTTTGGTTCTTGGCACTTGGCAGGCGGTGTATCTGTGGGAGCACCGGGCGATCCCCCACCAGCGCCGGCTCAGCCTTCATCTGATCGGCGAGTAACTCCAGCCATGTCCAGCCCCATCAGCGTCGTTCACAACCCATCAGCTGACCAGCTCCAGCAACTTGGGGTGGCGGATTGGCCCATCTGGAGCTGCGGGGTGAGCACGTTCCCGTGGACCTACGACGAGCAGGAAACCTGCTTGCTGCTTGAGGGCGATGTGACCGTGACACCCGATGGCGGGGAGCCTGTGCGCTTCGGGGCTGGTGATCTGGTCACGTTCGCTGCTGGCCTGAGCTGCAGCTGGGATGTGCACGCCGCGGTGCGCAAGCACTACCGCTTCGGTTGAGCCAGGCTGGTCGCAGCTGAGCGCAGGCTGATGGCCGCCGTTCCCCTCACTGCCGATCAGATCGCAGCCTTGCCCCAAAACCTCCCGAACTGGACCCTGGTGGGCGGGAAGCTGCGGCGTGAGCTGCGCTTTGCCGACTTTGTGGAGGCGTTCGGCTTCATGGCCAGGGTGGCCCTGATCGCAGAAGCGATGGGGCACCATCCGGAGTGGAGCAACGTGTGGAACCGGGTGACGATCGAGCTCACCACCCACGACACGGGCGGCCTCTCTGATCTCGACCTGCAACTGGCGCAGCGGATCGATGCCCTGGCCGGCTGAACTGCCTCTCCTCACGCGCGTGCTGCCCCTGGCGATCGGTGCCGCGGTGAGTCCTGTGGTGTTGGTGGTTCAGCTGCTCAACCTCTCCAGCCCGCGGCGGGCCCTGGCGCGCAGCGGCGCCTTTTTGCTCGGCTGCACGCTGGTGGTATTGCTCTGGCTGCTGTGTGCAGGCTGGATTGCCAGCCTGCTGCCGATTGCTCAACGGGGCCCCGATCCGATCGCGGCCGCTTTCGATGCGATCTTCGCTCTGGTGTTGTCTGCGCTGGGGCAGCGCATTCTTCAACAGCCGCGTCCAGTTGACCCCCGCCCAGCTCCGGCTGGGGTGATGGCGCCGGCACTCAGCGGCCTGGCCCTGATGGGATGCAATCTCTTGTCTTTGGTGCTGTTTTTGCCGGCGGTGCAAGACATCACCCGCGCTCCCCTGGTGGGACCTGCCTGGTGGGCAGCAGCTCTGCTGTTGGTGCTGGTTACCTTGCTGCCGGCCTGGCTTCCTCCTCTGCTGGTGCTTGTGCTGGGTGCGCAGGGGCGCGCCGTGTTGGCGCGCTTGTCGTCTTGGGTGGTGCCGCGGCAGCGGGGGATCAATGCTTCCGTTTGTTTTGTGCTCGCCCTGCTGCTGGCGTTAAGAGCTCTAGCGCGGGTTTGATCCACGGGGCGGGATCGTTAAACCGCTGCCTTCGCGTTGCACTTCATAAGCCGGAGAGAGGATTTCAACACCGGCGTCAGCGAAGCTGTCTTGGATGGCAGCGAGCAACAGCGAGAGGATCGAGCGGTATTGATTGGCATCCTCAATTCTGGCGTCGAGTTCATAGCTCACGTGCCAATCATTCAGGCTGGTCTGCACCACGCTTGGCGCCGGTTCCTGGCAGATGCCGTCGATGGTGGAGGCCGCCTCCAGCAGCAACGCGTGCACCTGGCGCCAAGGAACGTCATAGCCGATGGTGATGCAGGCACTCACCGCCACGGGCTGCCCGAGTTCACGGCTGGCCAGGTTGTAGTTGGTGACGGGGTTAGCAATCACCATCGCGTTGGGGATGCTCACCAGTTCATGGCGTGGCGTGAGGATCCGCGTCACCAGCAAAGCCCGCTCCTGCACCGTGCCCACAATGCCGTTGATTTCCACGCGATCTCCTTCCCTGAAGCCGCGCGTGTAAATCAACATCAGGCCGCTGAGAATATTGGTGGCAATGGCACTTGAACCCAGTGCCGCCAGGATGCCCAGAAACACACCGGCCCCTTGAAAGGCGCGGCTGGTGGAGCCTGGGATGTAGGGAAGAGCAAGGGCTAAGCCTGCCGCTGTGATCAAAATCGTGGTGATCCGAGCGGTGGGCAGAGCCCATTCGGGATAGAACCACTCGAAGCGGATTTGTTTTGTTTCCAGTGCCTTAAACACGCGCCGATTCAGCTTGAACAGGGCCGTGGTGACAGCACCAATCACTACCAGGGCGATCAGATTGGGCACCACATTGAGTACGCCATCCCACAGCTGATTGACGGCCATCAGCATCTGTTCGCGCAGATCCGCGGCCAGGCCCATCGTGGGCGGAAAAAAGCTCAACAGCAGCGGCAACATCAGATAGCTGATGGCCGCCAGGGCTGCCCAGTGCAGCACGGCACGGCCCAGCTGCAGGCTGCGCTGGATGTGTGCCCTGCTGATTAAACGGTTGCCCGCCAAGCTGATGTCGGGAAGCCTGCAGCTGGCCTTGCTCCCCAGCCAACCGCGGGCGCGTTGGTTGAGGCGGCGCTCCAGTTGAAGCAACAGCACATAGCCCAGCAACACCAGCAGGGCTACGGCGGTGCCGCGGAGCCAGGCCCCAGGGGTGCGTTCCACCCGGTAGCGCTTGATCCCTGTCTGAATGGCGCGGGCATCGTGTTTGGCGAGTTCGCTCTGGCTGGTTTTCGCCAGGGCCGCTGCCCGCTCATCGACGGCCATCAGCGGTTTGAAGCTGCCGTCGCTGCCAGTGATGCCAACCATCACGTAGGGAGGATCGGCCTTGGTGGTGATGCGGGCGGGATCGAAGCTGTAATCCTCCGCCAGGCTGGTGATCTCGTTGGAGAGATGGAGCGCCAACCGTTCAGGGCTCTGGGCCCCGGCTGCCGATTGCACCGTCAAAATGGCTTCTCCCCCCAGCCGCACAACACCGCCTTGCGGTTGCTCATCAGCTGCATGTAACGGTGTGGCCAGCAGCAGCTGCAACACCACAACGATCCCTGTTAGCCAGCGCCTCATCGACGTCAAGGTGGAAGCCGTTGCCTCCACCCTGATGACGTCGGGTGCCCTTGGCCAGGGATCGTTGCGGTTGTTGTAGGCCGCTACACCAGCACCGGCAACTTGCTGGGATCGATCTGCTGGAAGCGCAGTTGCTGCTTATCGCCGGCGGACTCCACATCCACGGCCACGGTGTGGCCTCCGGTGAACTGGCCGCCGAGGATTCCCTTGGCGATCGGGGTTTCCAACTCACGCTGGATGGCGCGCTTGAGAGGACGGGCGCCGTACACCGGGTCGTAGCCAACACCGGCCAGCCAATCGAGGGCATCGGCATTGAGTTGCAGCCCCAGTTTTTTGTCCTCCAAGCGCTTGGCCAGGCGCTGCACCTGCAGGTCCACGATCTGCCGCAGTTCCTCCTGTTTGAGGCTGTGGAAGATGATCGTTTCATCCAGGCGATTGAGGAATTCGGGCCTGAAGTGGCCGCGCAGGGCGTCATTCACCCGCGCTTCCATCTCGCTGTGCCGCGCTGGATCGCCAGCGAGATCGAGGATCGACTGGCTGCCGATGTTGCTGGTGAGGATCAGCACCGTGTTGGTGAAATCCACCGTGCGCCCCTGTCCATCGGTGACGCGGCCGTCATCGAGGATCTGCAGCATCACGTTGAACACATCGGGGTGGGCTTTTTCCACCTCGTCGAACAGGATCACGGCATAGGGCCGGCGCCGCACGGCTTCGGTGAGTTGGCCGCCCTCCTCGTAGCCCACGTAGCCCGGAGGGGCTCCGATCAAACGGCTCACGGCGTGCTTCTCCATGTATTCCGACATGTCGATGCGCACCATTGCTTCATCGCTATCGAACAGCTGTGAGGCCAGGGCTTTCGAGAGCTCGGTTTTGCCCACACCGGTGGGGCCGAGGAAGAGGAAGCTGGCGATCGGGCGGTTGGGATCGCTCAATCCGGCGCGGGAGCGCTGGATCGCATCGGCTACAGCCGTCACGGCCTGGGCCTGGCCGATCACACGGGTGTGCAGTTCATCTTCGAGGTGCAGCAGTTTCTGCATCTCGCTCTGCACCAGCTTGGCCACGGGGATGCCGGTCCACTTGGCGATCACCTCGGCGATGTCGTCTTCGGTGACCTCCTCGCGCAGCAGGGATTTGTCGCTGCCGCCTGCGCTGAGCTCCTCTTCTTTGGCCGCGAGCTTCTTGTGCAGGCCTGCGAGGGTGCCGTATTCGAGTTCGGCCGCCTTGTTGAGGTCGTAGCTGCGTTTGGCTTGCTCGATCTGCAGCTGCACCTGCTCGATCTCTTCTTTGATCGAGCCCAGTTCATCGATCGAGCCCTTTTCCTTCTGCCACTGGGCATTGAGGGTGCTCTGCTGCTCGCTCAGATCCGCGAGCTCTTTCTCGAGGCGCTCGAGCCGGTCGCGGCTGGCGGCATCGGATTCACGCCCGAGCGAAAGCTTCTCCATCTCCAGCTGCAGGATGCGGCGATCGAGTTCATCGATCTGCTCCGGTTTGGAGGTGATCTCCATCTTCAGGCGGGCGGCCGATTCATCCACCAGATCGATCGCCTTGTCAGGCAGGAAGCGATCGGCGATGTAGCGGCTGCTGAGCACAGCGGCCGCCACCAGGGCGTTGTCGGCGATGCGCACACCGTGGTGCACCTCGTAGCGCTCCTTCAGGCCGCGCAGGATCGAGATGGTGTCCTCCACCGTGGGCTGATCCACAAACACCTGCTGGAAGCGGCGCTCCAGGGCTGGATCTTTTTCGATGTGTTGGCGGTGCTCATCGAGGGTGGTGGCGCCGATGCAGCGCAGTTCGCCGCGGGCCAGCATCGGCTTGAGCAGGTTGCTCGCATCCATGGCGCCGCCGGTGGCACCGGCACCCACCACGGTGTGGATCTCATCGATGAACAGCACGATCTGGCCCTCGGAGGCGGTTACCTCCTTGAGCACGGCCTTGAGCCGTTCCTCAAATTCGCCGCGGTATTTGGCACCGGCGATCAGGGCGCCCATGTCGAGGGCGATGAGCTGACGGTTCTGCAACGCCTGCGGCACATCGCCATTGACGATGCGCTGAGCCAGGCCCTCCACGATCGCGGTCTTACCCACGCCGGGTTCACCGATCAGCACCGGGTTGTTTTTGGTGCGGCGGCTGAGGATCTGGATCGTGCGGCGGATTTCCTCGTCGCGGCCGATCACCGGATCGAGCTTGCCGTCGCGGGCGGCCTGGGTGAGGTCCCGCCCGTACTTCTCGAGGGATTCGTAGGTGCCTTCGGGGTTCTGGTCGGTCACGGTCTGGGATCCACGGATCGCCTGCACGGCGTCTTTGAGCTTGGCGGCATCGGTGCCCGCCTGCGACAGCAGCTGTTTGCCGCAGCGATCATCAATGGCGAGGGCCAACAGCAGGTGCTCGATGGCGATGTAGCTGTCGCCGTAGGAGCTCTTGAGCTGATCGGCTTGATCGAGAACGCTGTTGAGCCCCTTCCCCAGATACACGTTGTCGGGCGGGGCGCTCAGGCTGGGCTGGCTGGCGATATGGGCATCCACGCGCTGGCTGAGGGTGCCTACATCCACCCCGGCTTTCTCAAGGATTCGCCCGGCCAGTCCCTGCTGGCTCAGCAGCGTGGCAAGCAAATGCTCGCTCTCCATCTGCTGCTGGCGGCGCTGCTGGGCCAATTGCTGGGCGGCGACAACGGCGCCCCAGGCTTTTTCGGTGAACAGCTCGGCAGTTGGGTGCATGAAGACCTCCCTCTCTGGGTGGGTTGTCAGAACCGTATGGCCGTGATTCGAAGCCGGAGGAGAGGAGAACCGAATCGCTTCAGGCGGTCCTCCTCCCTGCGGTTGTGCAGACCGGCACGTGCCGCCGGTTAACCGTCAGCGCGGTGTGCCGTTGTAGCCAACGTTGGTGATGCTGCGGCCATCCGGCGACACCGTGACTTCGGTTTCGGTGGTGGGAGCCATGCCCTCTTGCTGCCAGCCAGGAGCTCCGCCCATGAAGCGGAAGGTGTAGCCCGGGTTGTTGCTCTGGATCAGGCAGGAACCGCCGCCATTGCCGGTGTTGAACATGCAGTCGGCCGGCCTGTAAACCGAGAGTCCGCCGTTGTTGTTGATCGCCCAGTTGCGGGCCAGGTTGACCGCACGCACGTTGGAATCACTCACCTGGGCCAGGGCTGCGCCAGCGCAGAGCGCTGTTGCGGCCGCTCCGATCAGTGAGAAGCGAAGAGTTTTGAGTGCCATGACGCACGAGTCACACCAATCCAGTGTGGCGATCTGCTGCAGGTTGTGCAGCGTGGATGACGCAGCCCGTAACTGAACTGCTATCACATTGGTATTGCTCAGCCTGCATCCTTAATGGGTTCTGCATCGATTCGCCGGCGTTATGTAAGCGCTTTTGCCTCAGCGTTGTTGTTGGCTCTTCTTGTACCGGCGGCCGGTGTTGCCCGCGATGGAGGTGGCGGTGGTGGCTTTCACGGTGGGGGTGGCGGCGGTGGCTTTCGCGGTGGCGGAGGAGGTGGCGGCGGTTTTCGTGAGGGCGGTGGCCGTGGTGGTGATGGCTATCGCGCCGGCGGTGGCTATCACCACGACTACGGCGGTGGTGCCCGCACACCTGCCCTGAACCACAACATCAGCCGCGACGACTTCAACCGCGCCACCAATGGCGGGCGGGATCGCTTCGATGCCAACCGTCTGGGCTGGGGAAACCGCAACTGGAACGAGGGTGACTGGCGCGGCAATAACTGGCGCGGCGACCAGTGGGGTTACAACAACTGGAACAACCGTTGGAATGGCGGTTGGAACAACAACTGGAACAACGGTGGCTTCTGGGGTGATCGCCCCTGGAGCTACGGCTGGTACAACTGGTCGCCCGACACCTGGGGTTGGTGGGGCGGTAACGCCGAAGCCTGGGGTCTGGCGGGGTTGGCGACCGGTGATGTGATCACCGATCTGGTGAATGACGCCAGCGATCAGCAGTCGCCAGTGATCGAAGTGCCTGATAGCAACTACCAGCTCAACTACGGCACGGTTGACGCCGTGGGCAACAGCGGTGCCAACTTCAGCTATTCAGTGGCTAGCAGCCCGCCGGTGCAGGGTGGGGCCAACTGTCAGGAGGGGCTGCTCGATGGCCAGGTGCCCTCGACGGCCGCCCAGGCTCAGCTGCTGAATGCCGCGTGCCAGGTGGCCTACGGCCCGGATCCCAAGGGCACTCCGCTGCCGCGTCTGTGGTCTCCCTCGCCTGCCGTACGCGAGTGGTTGGTGCTTTTGTTGGGCGGTGGCATCGGTTTCGGTGGCTACGCGCTGTTCAAGCGCGCTCAGAAACCCACTTGATGGTTGTGTGACAGTCCGCTGCACAACGGCAGCTTGGCTGGTCACGATTAGGGGGTTGTAGTGCTGGTTTGGCCAGCTCCGTTGGATGCGTCGATCTTCACGCTTCTCCGCAGCCCTTCTCTCCGCTGTGCTGCTTGGCTCCATCGCCTCACCAATGCTGGCTCATGCCCGCGGTGGCGGCGGTGGTGGTCACGGCGGCGGTGGTGGCGGCCGAGGCTGGGGCGGAGCCGGCGGTGGAGGCCGCAGCTGGGGCGGCGGTAACTATCACTTCCAGAACAACGACTGGCAGCGCGGTTATCAGGGTGATCACCCGATGTATGGAGCTGGCACCCGCGACAGCTTCAACAACGACCGGGTGAACGTGAACAACAACTTCTATCGCCGTGACTACAACGGCTGGAACGACAATTGGCGCAATGGCGGCTATTGGAATAGCCGCCCTTGGAACCACGGTTGGTACAACGGTTGGGGCGGTTGGGGCTGGTGGGGCGCTAACGCAGCCGCCTGGGGCGTTGCCGGCCTGGCCACCGGTGCTGCCATCACCGGTTTGGTGGATGCCGCTTCCGAAAACAGCTCACCGGTGATCGTGGTGCCCAACACCAGCTATGAGCTCAACTACGGCTCCGTGGAAGGCGTGGGCAGTTATGGCGTCAGCTTCAACTACAACGTGGATGGCAGCAGCTTGATGGGTGCGGCCAACTGCCAGCAGGGTTTGCTCAACGGCCAAGTGCCCGGTACGTCTGATCAGGCCCAGCTGCTCAACGCTGTCTGCCAGGTGGCCTACGGCTCAGGCAGCTGAGGTTGTTTGCCGGCTGATCCCCCGGCCTGCGGCAGGGGGACAGCCCCACTGGATTGACCACACAGCCGCGTCGGACAACCATCCTTTCCGTAGATGGCGTCGTTGGGTGAGAGGCAGCCGAGCTTGTTCTTGGCAGCCACCTCCGAGGGCGACAGGCGCATCGGTTGCACGTTGCCAGCACTCACGATCGCTGGGCAGCTGCTGGCCGGCAGGATCGGCTGACCCGGTTTGAACACCGCTGGCGTCCCGCCACCACGGATCAATTGCAACGCTGGATCGTTGACCGCCGGTTGGGCAAGCGCATTGCTGCCGAGCAACAGCAGCGGCAGTGCCAATTTGCCCAGGTGTTGGGATGCGATCGCCATGATGGCGCTGCAGTGCGGCCCCAGTGTGGCGGATGGATCAGGAATCACGTTTGGAACTGCTGAGGCGACTTGCTGAGGAGTCGTTTGCGTTTGATGGCACCGCCAGCGATCCGGAACGCAACTGCTGGCTGGTGGTGCACCGGCACATCCACGGTGTGCTGCCGAGTGAGTACGACATCCGCGAGATCGACGAGGCGCTCTATCTCGAGGTGCTCAACGAGCGGCGGGCCCTTTCGGCCAGCTGATCAGCGGAGCAATGGCCGGCAGCGCCGACTGACGCAGAAATTGAGCAGCGGCAGCGGCTTGCTGCGTGGAAGCTTCGGCAGGTGTGGGCCGTCGCGGGGATCCCGGCATGGTGATCAGGGCTGTGCTCTTCACCATGGCGCTGGCTCTTGCCGCTGACAAGGCGATTCGGCAATAAAAAAGCCGCCCTGATGGGCGGCTTTCAAGGGAGCGGAAACTCAGAGGCTCAAGCCCAGCCCTTCTGGCTCATCGACTCCACGTAGGCAGCCACGTCGGCGATGTCATCGGCGCTCAGCTTGCCGCCGAAAGCGGGCATGGCGTTCTTGCCGTTGGTCACCTGGTACTGGATGGCCTCTTCGTGGCCAGCGCTGTAGTTCGCCAGGTAGGCCTCGAGGGCATCTTTCTTGAGGGTGCGCTCAGCGTTCACCACGTTGCCGCCGCCCATGTGGCAAGCAGCGCAGTTGGCGGAGAACACCTGAGCACCGTGATCGGCGTCAGCGGCGAAGCTGGGGGCAGCACCCAGCACCAGCGCCAGGCAGAGGGCAATAGCAGAGAGAAGACGGCGCATTGGAGCTCGTGCAACCCGGCCAAATTAGAAGGCCACCGTTCCCGATGTGAGCCTTGATGCAGAGGTTCGCAACATTTGAAACGTCCTCTCCTGGCAGGGTTGGCGGCCGTTCAGCTCAACCTCGGTGGGGCAGTCCGGCGTCCTCGAACACCGCCTCGAGCGTGGGGGCATGGCTCACCAGGCCAAAGCGTTCCGGTGGGCTGATCGGCTCGTGCACAAAGTGCCGCTGACGGATCGAAAAGCGATCCCAGGCATTCACCTCAATGCGCAGCAGTTTGATCAGCCCCTCGATCAGCCATCCCTGCAGATCAACCCCTACAGGCGGCAGCCAGCTGCGGCGCCAGCGGCAAAGGCGCCTCACGGTGTCGTTCACCGTGACCGCCGGCTGACCCAGCACCAAGCGCCGCACCACGCCCTGGCCTGGTTCTGGGTTCGGCTGGTGGGGGTTGGTGGCCAGATGCACGCAAACGCGGGCAATGTCGGCGGCGTGGATGAAGTGGAACGAGGCATCCGCCCGCAGCCATTTGGCGAGCCATAGCCAGCGCGCACCTTCCTCCAGTCCTTCGGTGAGATAGCTGGTGGGGAAGGGGCCGCCTCGGTCCACCCGACCACCGAACACCAGGGTGGGGAACACCGCCACGATCCGCTCGGCCAGTGGATGCTGCTCCAGCTGCTGCAGGCACAGGGCCTTGGTTTGGATGTATTCGGTGCCGTAGGCCATGGCCTCCGGCAGCAGCTCCAGATCGCGATTGAGGATGCTCGCGGTGGAGAAATACACCACCTGCTCGAGCACCGCCGGATTGGTGGCGGCCAGCATCTGCTTCACCGCCACCACATTCACCTGCTGGGCCCGCTCGGGATCTCCCCAGGCGGTGGCGGTGTGAATGATGCGGGTTGCTGAGGCGATCGCGGCCCGGTGGGGATCGGGATCCCGCAGATCTCCCACCAGCAGCGTGATGCGTGGGTGATCGGCTGGAACCGCGGTGAGCTTGGCTGGATCCCGCAGCCACAGCAGCAGCTGCGCGTCGGTTTCCCGCAGCAGCTGCTCAGCGATGTGCTGCCCAACGCAACCGGAGGCGCCGGTGATCAGGATCCGGGCGGGCCCCACCTGGCTGCTCAAGCGGCGGCTCCGACGCGCTCCATCACGCTCTTGCCGGCTTCAAAGAAGAACTGGCCGTTCTCCTCAGGCGTGCCGGGCAGGATGCCGTGGCCCAGGTTGAGGATGTGCTTGCGGCCGCGCGCTTTGCGCACGGTGTCGTCGATGCGCTCTTGAATTGCCTTGTGGCTGCCGAAGAGCAGGCCGGGATCCACGTTGCCCTGCACACCCACGTGCTCGGGCAGACGGGCGAGGCCTTCAGCCATGTCCACGGTCCAGTCGAGCGACACGATGTCGACCCCAGTGCGGGCCATGCGCTCGATCACGCCGGCGCTGCCGGAGATGTAAAGGATGAAGGGGGTATCGGGGTGGGTTTGCTTCACCAGATCCACCACTTTCTTTTGATACGGCGCCGCGAAGGTGTCGTAATCGGCGGGGCTGAGCTGGCCGGCCCAGGAATCGAACATCTGCACAACCTGGGCGCCGGAATCGATCTGATAGCGCAGGTAGGCGGCGATCGATTCGGCGAAGTGATCGAGCAGCTTGTGCAGCAGCTCGGGCTCGCGGAAGGCCATCGCCTTGATCACCGCGTAGTTCTTGCTGCTCTTGCCTTCCACCACATAGGCGGCCAGCGTCCAAGGGGCACCTACGAAACCGAGCACGGCGGCCTGATTGCCCACGGCGCTGCGCAGACGGGTGAGCACCTCACCCACAAACGGCATGCTCTCGGCCGGGTTGAGGGGGGTCAGCGCCTCCACCTGGGCCATCGAGCGGATCGGATCGTGGATCAGCGGACCCTTGCTCTCCACGATGTCGAAGTTGATCCCCATCCCCGGCAGGGGGGTGAGGATGTCGGAGAAGAGGATCACGCCGTCGGGCTTGAAGGCCTCGAAGGGCTGCATCGAGATCTCAAAGGAGAGATCCGGGTTCTCCGAGCGTTCACGGAAGCCGGGATGGCGATCGCGCAGGTCGCGATACACCTTCATATAGCGACCCGCCTGCCGCATCATCCAGACCGGCGGACGCTCCACCTGTTCGCCGCGGGCGGCACGCAGCAGCAGGGGAGCATTGTCGGCCATGAAAAAGGGCAGGAAGGAAGCGGAAACCTAGCCGAGCGCCCTGCAGTCGCTGGCCTTTGCTTCATCAAGTACAAGCTTCCGATCTCGATGCCTGGGCATCTGTGGACAGGCTCGCAGAATGGGCCCAGAGCCTGATCCGTCCGTGCACCCCTCCGGCACCGTCAGCCGCCACCGCCGGAAGGGACCCGGTTGGCGCTTGTCAGGACAAGGGCTGAGACGACCTGCGTGGCTCCGGTCTCTAGGGCTGACCCTTGCACCCTTTCTGCTGCTTCAGGGCTGCGGCGGCAACGTCCGCACACCCACGACGCTGCACGTGCTGATCGTGCCCAACAGCAGCCTGGAGTGGTACCGCAGCTTCTATCAAGAAGCACTGCCGGAGACCGACCTGCTCAAGGCGTTCCGAAAGCTGAACCCGGAGGTGAGCATCGACATCTCCACGGTTTCCGAAAGCGACCTGGAGACACGTCTGCGGCTCAGCAAGAGCCGCGGACTAGGGCCCGACCTGCTGATCCTGCACGGCCCCAAGGCGATCTCACTGCTGGAGCAGGGCCTGCTGCAGCCTCTGCCCAGGAAGGATCCGCAGCTTCAGCTGGCGCTCAGCCAGGTGGCACCCGATCTGCTGAACCATGCCCAGGGAAGCAGGGGGCTGGCCGGGATACCCCTGTTCGCCGAGGTGACGGTGGCCTGTTTCGACCGTCGCCGCATCACCGAACCGCCAACCACGCTGAGCAACCTCCTAACGGTGGCAGCCGCCGGCAATCCGGTGGGGCTCTCGGTGGATCCTTCGGGGATCTACTGGACGGCTGGCGCCCTGGGCGCCGCCCAGGCGCTCAAACCGATCCTGCTGCCCGACACCGGCAAACCTGATGCGGCTCTGCTCACCAGTCAGAAGCAGGACTTGCAGCGCTGGCTGGACTGGCTCCGGCAGAGCGCCCTCCAAGGGAAGGTGTATCTCGGCAGCGGCCCGGAAGATCTCGTCACCGGCCTGGAATCGGGACGGCTCGCCTGGATTCCCTGCTTCAGCCCCCTGCTGGTGCGCCTCAACCGCACCATGGGCCGCCATCTGGGAGTCGCTCCGTTGCCTGATGGACCGTTGGGGCCTGCGAGTCCCTTCTTGTCCAATCGCATCATGGCTCTGGGCACCGATTCCACGCCGGATCAGCGGAAACTGACCCTTCAGCTGATGGAGCTGGCCCTGGATCCGGCGCTGCAGAGGAAAACGACGGTGACGAGCCGATACACCATTCCATCCAACCGCTACGTATCGATTCCCGTGGCCAGCTCCAGCCAACTGGCCGCCCTGAGCACCGCCTACAACCAGTTCCTCCAAACGGCCTGGATTCGCACCAGCTACTCCGAGGGGGAGCTGGATCGGACCCTGCCCAAGGTGGATTCGCTCGTGAACCTGGTGATGGAGGGGATCGTCAGCCCGGATGAGGGGGCTGAGCAGATTCTGCGGCTGCAGCCGAGGAGGCCCTGACCATGCTGCTCACCGAGATCCTGGGCTGGTGGGCCTACCTGCAAAGGGGCCCTGTGCAGCTGCAGCTGCTGCCGCTGTTGCTGCTGGGGCTGGGCCTGTTCAACCTGCCACGGCTCTGGCCCGGGGGAGCGATCCGGCTGAAGCGCTATCTGCCTCTGCGCCTGGTGCTGCTGATCGCAGAGCTGTTGCTTGCCCTGCTGCTGGCAGCCACGGGGCAGCGGTATGGCCTGGTGCTGCTGGCGATCCAATACACCGGCCTGTGGCTGCTGATCTCGCTGCTGGAGCACACCCTGCTGCCGCGCTGGCTGGAGCCGATGGCCCGCCAGCAGCTGGTCAGTCGCCTGCTGCGCCCGCTGCTGCTCACGTATGTGGTGCTGAGCCTGCTGGATGCCGTAGGCAGCCTCACCGACTTTGCCCTGGCACCACTGGGGGTTTGGTTCGGCAGTGCCATCAACCTCGGCCAGCTGTGCCGGGTGCTGATGGTGCTCTATCTGCTGCTGGTGGGGATTTCGGTTCCGGCCACCTGGGTGAGCCACCTAGTCAAACGCTTGCTCAATCTCGAAGAGGGAAGCCGAGGAGCGATCGAGCAGATCCTGCGCTACGTGCTGATGGCCGTGGGTGTGATCTGGGCCATGGCCAACCTTGGCATCAATCAGACCGGTGTGCTGGCCGTGGCCGGCGGTCTGTCGGTGGGGCTGGGTTTCGGCATCAAGGAGGTGTTCTCCAACATGGTCAGTGGTGTGTGGCTGCTGATGGAGGGCTCGGTGCGGCCTGGGGAGGTGCTGCTGCACGAGGGAGAGGTGACCCAGGTGAGACGGCTCGGCCCCCGGGCCACGGTGCTGCTGCGCAGCAGCGACAACGCCGAGCTGGTGGTGCCCAACCAGACCTTCTTCACCACCTCCACCACCACCTACACCCGCAGCGACCGGATGCGGCGGGCCAGCATCAACCTCTCGGTGAGCCGCCGCTGGCCCCCGCAGCAGATCATCTCTCTGCTCAAGCAGATCGCGAAGGACCATCCCCAAGTGATGGCCGAGCCCGGTGTCAGCGCCAAGCTGATGGAGTTCGGCGGCGAGCTCTACAGCTACAGCCTCAGCTATTCGGTGCCGGATCCCCTGATCGCCGCAGGTGTGACGGCAGAGCTGCGGCTGGCGATCGTGGATCGCTTCAGCAGCCTGGGCATCGAACCACCGCAGTAGGCAACGCTGAAGGGGAAGGGGGCATCAGCCCACCGGCAGCGCGGCCTCCAGCTCCTGGCTGCGCTTCTCGTCGCGGCTGAACACCAGCACCGAGAGCGGCGGCAGGCAGAGATCCAGCGAGTGCTCGTAGCCGTGAATGCCCCATTCCTCGGTGAATTTGCCGCCCAGGTTGCCCAGGTTGCTGCCGCCGTAGCGCTCGGAATCGGTGTTGAACACCTCGCTGTAGAAGCCGCTCATCGGCACACCGATGCGGTAGTGGGAATGGCTTTGGGGGGTGAAGTTGGCCACTACCACCACCCAACGGCCAGTGGTGCTCTCGCGGCGCATGAAGCTGATCACCGAGTGGCGGTTGTCGTTGCAATCGATCCACTGGAAGCCGAAATCGCTGAAGTCGTCGCCCCAGAGCGCCCGTTCAGATTTGTAGAAAACGTTGAGGTCGTCCACCAGGCGCTGGAGGCCTTGGTGGGGTTCGTACTGGAGCAGCTCCCACTCGAGATCGCCCCACACATTCCACTCACCGCGTTGGCCGAATTCCATCCCCATGAAGATGGTCTTCTTGCCGGGGTGGGTCCACATGTAGGCCAGCAGGGCCCGCACATTGGCGAACTTTTGCCAGTCGTCGCCCGGCATCTTGTGAAGCAGGTTGCTCTTGCCGTGCACCACTTCGTCGTGGCTGAGGGCCAGCATGAAGTTCTCGGTGTAGGCGTACCAGATCGAGAACGTGACGTTGTTCTGGTGGAACTGGCGGAACCACGGATCGAGCTCGAAGTAATCGAGCATGTCGTGCATCCAACCCATGTTCCATTTGAGGTTGAATCCCAGGCCGCCCATGTCGGTGGGCTTGGTCACCATCGGCCAGGTGGTGGATTCCTCGGCGATGGAAAGGGCGCCGGGGAAGTGCTCGAACAGCACGTGGTTGGCCTGCTGGAGGAAGCGCACCGCTTCGGTGTTCTCGCGGCCACCGTGCTCGTTGGGGATCCACTCGCCGTCCGGGCGGAGGTAGTCGCGGTAGAGCATCGAGGCCACCGCATCCACGCGGATGCCATCTATGTGGAACTGCTCAAACCAGTACACAAGGTTCGCCACCAGGAAGTTGCGAACTTCGTTGCGGCTGTAGTTGAAGATCAGCGTTCCCCATTCCTTGTGCTCGCCGATGCGTGGATCGGCGTGCTCGTAGAGGTGGGCGCCATCGAAGAAGGCCAGGCCGTGGGCGTCTTTGGGGAAATGGCCCGGCACCCAGTCGAGGATCACGCCGATGCCTTCGGCGTGGCAGCGATCCACGAACGCCCGGAATTCATCGGGGGTGCCGAAGCGGCTGGTGGGGGCGTACCAGCCCGTGACCTGATAACCCCAGGAGCCATCGAAGGGATGCTCCGAGATGGGCATCAGCTCGATGTGGGTGAAGCCGCGTGCCTTCACATAAGGGATCACCCGATCCGCCAGTTCGGGGTAGGTGAGCAGACGGGCGCCGGGCTTGAGGTCGGCAGCCGGCACGGGTGGGCGGGCTGTGCCGTCGGCTTCGAGGAAGGGCTGATCGGCGCTGGCGTGCATCCAGCTGCCCAGGTGCATCTCGTACACCGCAATCGGCTGATCCAGCGGGTTGCGGCTGTCGCGCTCCTGCATCCAGGCCAGATCGTTCCAGCTGTAGCCCTCAAGGGCCTCCACAATCGAGCCGTTGTTGGGGCGCACCTCGTGGCGGAAGCCGTAGGGGTCGGCCTTTTGGTAGCAATGCCCCTCTTGGGTGCGGATCTCGTATTTGTAGATCTCGCCGGCCTTCAGGCCTGGGATGAACAGCTCCCAGCATCCGCCGAGGCGGGCCTGCATGGGGTGATGGCGCCCATCCCAACCGTTGAAGTTGCCGAGCACCGACACGCTGCGGGCGTTCGGTGCCCACAGGCAGAACATCACACCGGCAACGCCATTACGGGTCACCACATGGGCGCCCATGCGCTCCCAGATGTGGTGGTGGTTGCCTTCGGCGAAGAGATGGCGATCCATCTCGCCCATCCATTCCTCACGGAAGGCCCAGGGATCGTGAGCCACGTGCTCGATGCCGCCGCGCAGCACATGCACCTGATAGCCGCTGCCGGGATCGCTGGGAACTTCTGCTTCGAAAATCCAGGGGTGATGGGGGTTGGCCATCGGCACGGCCACCCCGCCGGTCATCAGCTCAACCCGTTCGGCCTCGGGCATCCACACCCGCACCACCCAGTTGCCGCTCTCCAGCGGCTGGGGACCCAACACGGCGAAGGGGTGGTCGTGCCGGCATTCAGCCAAGCGCTGGGCATCGTCCACCATCCAGTCGAGCTGAGCCAGCACAGGCATGAGTGCAAGAGCGTGGCTGGGAGCTTAAGGCCGTTTTCCCTTCCCCGATCAGCTCGGTCCGGCGGGGTTTTCAGGGAAGTCCACACCGGTGATCTGGTTCTCGCGGTTGAGGATCACGTAGAGGTTGTCGGCGAGGCGATTGAACTGCACGTTCACCAGCACCAGGCGGGTGTCGGGGGTGGTTTCTGCCTCAACGACGCGGCCCACTTTCACGAAGTTGCCGGTTTCGCGCTGCAGTTCCAGCCATTTGCTCTGCAGCACCGCCGGGGTGAGCTCTACCTGGGTGCCAGGGCTGAGGAAGCTTTGGGCGGTGATGAAGTTGCCGGTGCTGATGGCTTGCACGAATTGCAGCGCCACCTGGCTGCTGGCGTCGTCAGCGCGATCGACGTAATAGCGATCGATTTTGCCGCTGTTGTTCAGCACCATGAACACCACGCGCTTGCCGAGTTTGGTGGTGAGCTCGGCTTCCACGGTGCTGCCGCTCATGCCGCTGCGCACACTGAGCAGCTCGTAGCTGAGCACCTTGGGCTGGGTGCGCATCGTGGCCGCGATCATCGACGGGCTGGTGACCGCCTGCATTTCCGGCGAGAACTGGGCAAAACGCGCCTTGGCGTCGCCATTTTTCACCGCATTGAGGATGCGAACCGCCGCTGCACGGGCTTGCTCCACAGAGAGGGCGGTGCCGCTGGTCGTGGCGGCAGCTTTGCTCGCAGCGCCTGTCTGGGCTTGGGCTAGGGGTGCGGTGGCGGCGGCACCGATCAGGCTGGCAGCCAGCAGAGCCGGCAGGGCGGAGCGCAGCGGGCGCAGCATCGCAGGAAGCAACAGTGGGCCTCAGTTTGCCCCAACCATTGGCTGGATGCTGAGGCTGGCTGCGCCGAGCTCCAGCTCCACGCTGATCACCCGATGCTGGGGCCCAGCGGGACCCTGGGCCTGCGTGCCATCGCCGGGATTCACGGCGATCTGGGGCCAGGCCGCCAGGCCTAACGAAAGGCGCAGGCGTTCCCCGGGCTGCATGGTGAGCAGCAGCGGCTGCAACTCCACCCGGCGGGGGCCCATCGTTTGGCAGCTCTCTCCCAGCCAGCGGGCTACGCCGGTGCTGCATTGGCGCACCTGGCCATCGGGGTGCACCACCGACAAGGCGGCGCAGAGGTCGAAGCCCGGCTGATCGGCCCTCGCCTCCAGCTCCAGCACAGGCCGCCCAAGCAGTCGCATCGGCTGATCCAACACCGCGCTGTTGAAGCAGGCCACATCGGTGCGTTGATCCAGGTCGGTGCGCAGCACAGCGCCGGCATCGAGGCCGAGATGCCCCCCACGCCCCGGCAGCGGCCGCCAGGGGTCATGCACGATCGTGAGGGAGCCGCCTGCGCTGCTGATCGCGCTGGCAGCTGTTGGGACGAGTTGCCCCTCCGTGGCATCAACCGCCGCCAGGCCTGCGCTGCTCAGCGTCCAGCGCTGATCGCTGCAGGCCGTGGGGGCTAGCTGCTGCCATTGGTCATCAGCCATGTCCTGCAGAGCCGTGGTGATTGCAGCGTTCTGCGGGAGCGGTGCGGGGCTGGCTGGCTCGGCTTCGCTGGCTTCGATCAGGTGGCGGCGGAAGAACGCCAGCTGCAGTTGATCGAGGCCGCCCTTCCATTGGAGATGGTTCCAGGCGCCCAGCCGTAGCCACGGCTCACCCCCGGCGGCCCGGGCCCGCTGCCACAGCTCCAGCACCCCCAGCAGATGGGGATCGTGCCAGCCGCCGATCAGCAGCATCGGCTTACGCCACAGGGCCTCCGGGGGCTCATGCCGCGTCCAACCTGCTGGCTGGGCTGGATCGAGCTGCAGCCAAGCTGCCGCCATGCCGTCGGGATCGAGCCGCTCCAGCAGCGCCGGGCCATGGCGCAAAAAGTCGCCACTCTCCAGGCTGCGGCGGATCTCCCACCAACCCTGCTCATCTCCGCGGCGCTGGCAGGCCTGAGCCGCCAGCTGCAGCCCCCAGCCCAGGCCGAGGGCCCACCAGTGGCAGCCTCCTTCGCTGGCCCAGTGGCGCCGCTCATCCAGTCCGGCCATCGCCGGCGCCAGGGCATCGGGAAGCTGCTCCTCATCGGCCAAGAGCAGCTGAGTGAGCCCCTGGTAAGAGAAGCCGTAGGTGCCTACCCGCCCATTGCACCAGCTCTGGGCCCGCAACCAGGCGAGGGTGCTGCTGCCATCAGCAGCCTCCTGGCAGAACCCGCGGAACGCGCCTTCGGAGTCGCCGCGGCCGCGCACGTCCTGCACCGCCACAGCAAAGCCCTGGCTGGCGTACCACTGCGGATGGGCGTAGGTCACCGTGGAGGCGATGGCCCGCCCATAGGGCTGGCGCATCAGCAACACGGGCCAGGGGCCTTGGCCTGCTGGGGTCCACACCCGGCAGCGCAGTTTCAAGCCGTCGGCCGTTGGAATCCAGTGGTCGCTCACAGCGCTGGCGCGCACGAGCTCAACGCACGTCCGGGCAGTACAGCCCCACCACGTAGGTGGAGAGAATCTCGGCGTCGGTGTTGTTTAACCCCTGCCGGGCGGCGATCTGCGCCACGGCTTGCGGCGAGGTGTAGGAGAGCCCCTGGGCGTTGAGCGCTTTCAATTCGCTGCACAGGGCCTTGGCCCGCTGGGGATTGTTTTTCACCGACTCCAGCAGCGGTGAATTGGCCAGGGAGGGTGCTGCCGTCAGCAGCGGTGTGGCCAGGGCGAAGGCGATCGCCAGCCCTGGGCCGCTCAGGCGGGTTGGGGTCATGGCAGTGCGGCCGTAGGCACAGAAGGATCTCGTTCATTTCAAGGAGGCTGCTGCCCCCTGCTGTGCGGTTGGGGTCACTTCCCGGAGCGACTGGAAGCCTGCTGGGCCCGTTGGATCCAGAGGCGCACCGTGCTGGCATCGATCCTGGCCGGGGCCATCCCGGTGAGCGAACGCTCCAAGCGCCCCAGCTGGGTGAGCAGCTGCTGCGGAGAGGCCTGCGCTACCCCCCGGCTGGAGGCGATCCCGGCGTAAAGCAACAACGCGGCCTCATGGGGTTGCAACTGCAGCTCCACCACCAGCTGCGCCTGGCCGCGCAGCTTGCGTAGCTGGCGCTCCAGGGCACCGCCCTGGCTGGAGAGCACCCGCAGTTGGGCATCGCTGAGGGCGGCTAGCTCCTCCCAACTGTTGATGCCGTTCTTCTGCAGGACCTGCTCTTCCTTGCGGAAGTGCTTGGGCAGTGGGCCGAAAGGATGGCTCAAAGGCCCGAGGCTCCCTGTTTAACCCTGCAGGATGACGCTGCCATCGGCCAGGTTGCGAATGGCTGTGGCGAGCACCACGGGGGTGTCGGTGCCGGGGGCGGTGGCTTCAACCCGGCGCAGACGCACTTCCACCAGCTCGGTGCCGCGGCCGCTGCCCCGCAGATTGAGGGCCACCTGCTGCACTGACGGACCAAAAGCGGCAGGGTCGAGATCTGCCGGTGCTGCAGCCACCACCAGATCCGTGCCGTTGTCGAACACCACAGGCACGCTCACGGCTCCATCCACCAGCTGGCGCGGCGCGTAGCTCACAGCAAAGGCGAGACACGACAGCGATAGCAGCACCGTGAAGCTGGTAACCCCCACCAGGCGGAAGCGGATGCCCCAACGCACCACGAACGCCACCACGGTGAGAAGAAGCAGCACAGCTGATGCAACACCCAGCCACTCGCCGGCGGTGAGCAGCAGGGGATCAGCGCGCATGGGGGCTCGGCGGTTCGAAAGATCACCTTTATATTGCGGCCTGCTCAGACGCCGAGACCCACGGGCCGCCGGATCCGCCGATCCCTTCGCCGATCAGGCCGCCCTGTTGGCGTGAACGAGCTGGCCGTATCGCGGCCGGTGGTGGTGCTTGCTGGCTTCGGCTTGATCGGCCTGGTTTCAGCCGGCTGGATCGGTGCCGATCGCCTGGCTGAGCGCCTCTATAACGAACGCCGCCCCTGGCTCGAGCGGATCGTGAGTGGGGCCCTCGGGCAGCCCCTTGAGCTGGGGCCTTATGCGGGCCTGCGCCCCCTCGGTTTCGCGGCGGGCCGCAGTCGTTTTGTGCCGGTGCCCAACAACCCCTCCAGCGTGGATGCGCCGGCGGTGGAACTGGCGCTGGATCCCTTGGGCAGCCTGCTGCAACGCGCCTTGGTGCTGCAGATCCGCGTGCTGCGGCCCAGCGTGGAACTGCGCCGCAATGCCCGCGGAGCCTTCTGGGAGTTACCCACCCAGAAGCCCGGCCGGGAACCACCCAGGGTGGCCCTGCGCATTCAGGTGCCTCAGCCCGGGCGGGGCGTGCTTCACAGCCTGGCGGGATCCATCCCGTTCACGCTGCGGGGTGAAGCTGATCTGCCGCTGTGGCGCCGTGAGGTTGATCTGCGCGGCACGCTCAGCCCGCAGGCTGGCGGGCAGTTGCCGTTCCAGCTGCAGGCCAATTGGCAGCAGCGTTCTTGGCGCCTGCAAGTCCAACCGCAGCGGCTTCCGCTCAAGCCCCTGGTGCCGCTCCTGCCGGTGGGTCTGCATGGCCAGCTGGTGGGACGCCTCGATGGCTTGGTGGAGGGGCAGCTGCAGCTGCAGCGCCGCTCCGGTGTGGGCAGCTGCTCCGGTGGCCTGAACGCCACGGCCGTGCGCTGGCGCCCCCAGGGCCTAGCTACCCCGCTCACGGCTCAGGCCCTGCCGCTGCAGTGTTCTGATCGCGGTTTGCGGTTGGCACCCTCCGCCTTGGCCTGGGGGGATTGGCGCGGCCGGCTGCAGGGGGTCCTGGCGTTGCCGAAAGGCACGCTGCAGTTGCAGTTGCAGGCCCGCGAGCCTCGTGCTGGGCATCAACTCCAGGCCCAGCTGCGGGGGCCGTGGCAACAACCCAACCTGCAGCTCTCCGCTGCGTGGCAGGGGCTGCGCCTGGCCCAGCGGCCCGCCCAGCCCCTGCGGCTGGAGTCGTTGCTGGCCATTCGCAGTCAGCCCACGTTCCGCGTCACGGTGCCGCGGCTTCGGTTGCGCTACGGCGACAGCAGCCTCCAGGCCAGTGGGGCGCTCTGGCCGCTGGTTGAGCTGCGCAGCGGTGCGCTGCAGCTGGGCCGTGAGCTCAAGCCTGCCTGGGCTCCTCTGCTGGGAGAGGTGCCGCGGCTGAGCGCTGTGTTGCAGCAGAAGGGTGGTTGGAATCGCCCGCAGCTGCAGCTGGATCTGCGCCAACAGGCCAATCCACTGCTGGGCAACTGGTTGGCCCAGCTGCGCTTGCAGCCGCAGCTGGTGGAACTGCAACGCTTCCAATCCCCGCTGCTGGAGGCCTCCGGGCGGCTGCCTCTGCGCTCGGCGCCGCGTTCTGGCTGGAGCGCCGGTGCCCTGCAGCTTCAACTGGATCTGCGCAGCTATCCGCTGGAGCGCCTCAGCGCACTGCTGGGCACCCGCTTGCGCGGGCAGCTGGATGTCTGGGGAACGGTGCAGGGGCCCTTGGCGCAGCTGCAACCGACCTTGCAGCTGCTGGTGCGCGATCCGGGGGTGGGGCCGCTGCAGCTGTTGGAGAGCTGGCGCGGCGTGCTCGAGGGCTCGCGCGCTGGCGGGGGCAATCTGGCGCTGGAGGCGTTGACGCCGGCCCAGCCGGGCCAGTTGCGAGCTCAGCTCGATCGCCGCTGGTTGCCGCAGGCCGTGACCCTGCAACGCGAGGGCGGTTCGCTTCGCTTCGCCGGCGATCCACGCCGCTACCAATGGAGCGCCGAGGCGTTCCCCCTGGCGGGTCTGGAATTTGCCTTGGGTCCGAGCGGCCGCTTCCAGCCCTTGGGCGGCGCGTTGAGCGGCAAGGGGCAGTTGGATCTGCAACCGCTTTGGATCACGGGCGAGATCAGCCTGGATCGCCCTCACCTGCTTGGCCTCTACGGCAGGCGCCTCACCGCCAGCGGCACTTACCGCCAGGGCCGCTACAGCGCTGTGGGCAACTGGCAGGGGGAGCAAGATGACCGCGTTGCCATGCGCCTGCGGGGCGAGCAGGGTGGCCCGCTCTGGGCCCGCTTTGAAGCGCGCCGCTTTGGCTCCCAAACCCTGCAGGAGTTCTGGCGATCAGCCCAGCTGTGGCGCAGCGGGCCGCCCCGTCTGGCGGGCTCGGCCGCGGATCTCCAGGGCCTGGTGATCGACACCCTGGGGTTGAGCCTCAACGATCAACTGCAGGCCCTGGAGCAGGCCCAGCTGCAGGTGGCCGCGGCGCTCGCCCTCCAGCGCAGCAGCGCAGAACGGCTCGATCCACGCCAGCTGCAGGGCCTGATGGATGCCGATCTCACCCTCACGGGGCCATCGATCGCGCAGCTCTCTCTGGATCTTCAGGCCAGCGGCCATCTGTGGTTGCGCGGCGCCGATCGCGACCAGGCCCTCACGGCCGATCCGGTGCAACTCACCCTGCGGGGCCCCCTCGGTGGTGCCACCACCTTCTCGGTGGAGCATCTGCCGCTGGCGCTCCTGGCCCTGTTCACCACGGTGCCCGATGGCTTGAGTGGTGGTTTGGCTGCCAGCGGGCGCTTTGCCCTCGGCGATGGTCGCCGCCGCCCTGAGTTGCAACTGGCCCTCGCCCTGCAGGATGCCTCCTTGGCTGGAGCCCCCCTGCGGTTGGAGCGGGGCGATCTGGCCCTGGAGAACAACACCATCACCCTCGATTGGTCGTTGCGCAGCGATGGGGCGGCCAACAGCGTGGATGTGAAAGGCACGGTGCCGCTTCAGCCCACCAGCGATGCCTTGGAGTTGCGGGTGGCCAGCCGCGGCGACGGGCTGCAGTTCCTTTCGGTGCTTGGGGGGCCGGGGGTTCAGTGGCAGCAGGGCAGCGTCGACCTGCAGCTGCTCGTGCGCGGGTCGCTTGAGACGCCGGTGGCCAATGGCTTCCTGCGCTTCCGCGATGGCGTGCTGCAGGTGGCCGGGCAGACCATGCGCGAGCTGGAGGCCACGGTTCTGTTTGATTTCAGTGAGTTGGAGCTGCAGCAGCTCACCGCCCGCATTGGCGACAAGGGACAGATCAGTGGCAGCGGCCAGCTCGGGTTGATCGAGCCCCTGGCTCAACCCAAGCGCCGGCTGGCGCTGCAGGTGCAGCAGGCGCCCTTCAAGCTGCCGCGCATGCAGGCCATCGCCAGCGGTGAGGTGGAGGTGGCTGGCTCCTTGCGTTCGCCGGAGCTCTCAGGTGAGCTGCAACTCAGCCGCGGCAGCTTGAATGTGCAGCCCGGCCAGCTCGCCACCGAAGACGAGCCCACCCGCCCCGTGACGGTGCGGGAGCTGGTGGAAGCCAAATGGGACTTCAAGCAACCGCTGCTGGTGATGGGCCAGCAGCTGGAAAGTTCCGCCAGCCAGGACCTGCGGGCAGCAGTGCCTGATCTGCCGTTCCTGCGCTTCAACGCCCTGCGCCTGCGGCTGGGCCCGGATCTGAAGGTGGGCGTTCCCAACGTGCTCAACTTCAACACCGGTGGGGTGCTCACCCTGCGCGGTGCCCTGGATCCATCGCTGCAGGTGAGCGGTGTGGTGCGCCTGCTCAACGGCCGCCTCAGCCTGTTCACCACCAGCTTCAGCCTCGATCCCGACGCCCCCAACGTGGCGGTGTTCACCCCGAGCCTCGGGTTGATCCCCTACGTGGATATTGCCCTGCGCACCCGCGTGTCCGACACGTTGGTGGCCAATGAAACCAACCGTTCCAACCTCTACGACTGGAACGTGACTGCCCCGGCCAACTCCATTGATCAGCTGCGCCTGGTGAAGGTGCGGGTGGAGGCCTCTGGGCCCGCGGATCGCCTCGCCGACAACATTCGCCTCACCAGTTCACCGCCGCTGCCGCAGGAGCGGCTGGTGGCCTTGATCGGTGGCAACTCCCTGGTGGGTTTGGCGGGGGGCAATGCCGGTGCAGCGCTGGCCACGGTGCTGGGTCAATCGCTGCTCTCGCCGGTGGTGGGCGGGCTGAGCGATGCCTTCGGCCAACGGCTCACCTTTGCGCTGTATCCCACCTACTTCGCGCCGGAGGAGGTGGTGGCTTCCGAGAATCGCTCTCGCCGGCTGCCGTCGCAGCTGGTGTTGGGTTCGGAGATCGGTCTGGATGTCACCGAGCGCTTCAACTTCTCGGTGTTGGCCGCGCCCAACCGCAGTGATATCCCCCCTCAGGTGACGCTCCGCTATCAGGCCAGTGATCGGGTGGGCGTGCAGACCTCGATTGATACCCAGGGCCGCTGGCAGAGCCAGTTGCAGTTGCTGTTCCGCTTTTAGGTTGCTGCCATGGCCCAGTTGATCGGTGTGGATCTGGGCGGCACGGCGATCAAGCTGGGCCGCTTCTCGGTGGAGGGCCAGCTGCTGGCCGAGCTGGAGGTGCCCACACCTCAGCCGCCGATGCCCGGTGCGGTGGTGATGGCTTTGGTGGAGGCCGTGCAGCAGCTCGATCCCGAGGGCCTGGCCACGTGCGTAGGGGTTGGCCTGCCGGGCCCGATGGACGCGGCGGGCCGGGTGGCGCGGGTGTGTATCAACCTGCCGGGTTGGGAGCAGATTCCGTTGGCGGAGTGGCTGGAGCCGCAGCTGCAGCGGCGCGTCACCCTCGCGAACGATGGCAATTGCGCTGTGGTGGGAGAGGCTTGGCACGGCGCAGCCAGGGGCTACCGCGATGTGTTGTTGCTCACCCTCGGCACCGGCGTGGGCGGTGGGGTGTTGCTGGGCGGCAGTTTGTTCACGGGCCACGGTGGTGCGGCGGCGGAACCTGGCCTGATCTGCATCGATCCTGAGGGGCCCGCCTGCAACAGCGGCAACCGCGGTTCGCTGGAGCAGTTCTGCAGCATCGGCGCGCTGGCGCGTGAATCTCCTCTGAGCCCGCAGGAGCTCTGCCGTTTGGCCGATCAGGGCGATGCCGAGGCCTTGGCGATCTGGCAGCGCTACGGCCGCCGCCTGGGGGTGGGGTTGAGCTCTTTGATCTACGTGCTCACCCCCGAGTTGGTGTTGATCGGGGGCGGTTTGAGTGCGGCCAGTGAGCACTTCCTTCCCGCTGCCCTGGCGGAAGTGGAGCAGCGGGTGCAGATTGAAAGCCGCCAGGGCCTAGAGCTACGCCGCTGCGCCCTGGGCAATGGGGCAGGCCGTCTGGGTGCTGCACGCCTGGCGCTCGATCGCCTGCTCAACGCCTAGCTGGGATGATGCGCCCAGTGCCCGCCGCGCCTGTGAGCGTTCCCGATCCCACCCCTGATCTGCTGCAACGGGCCGCCGCCGTGCGCCGAGCGGCCATGGTGCTCGGGCGTTTGAGCGATGCTGAGCGCCGCCAAGCGGTGGAGGCGATGGCGGCAGCACTCGAGGCTGCTGCCGATCAGATCCTTGCTGCCAACCAGGCCGATCTTGAGGCGGCCGCGGCCGATGGCCTGGCGCCGGCCCTGGTGGCTCGCCTCAAGCTGGATGCCGCCAAATTGGCCGGTGGGATTGAGGGTGTGCGCCAGGTGGCTCAGCTGCCGGATCCCCTGGGGGTGCGTCAGCTGCACCGCGAGCTGGATCAAGGCCTGATGCTCGAGCGCGTCAGTGTGCCGCTCGGGGTGCTCGGGGTGATTTTCGAAGCCCGCCCAGATGCGGTGATGCAGATCGCGTCGCTGGCGATTCGCTCCGGCAATGGCGCGATGCTCAAGGGCGGCCGCGAAGCCAGCCGCAGCTGTGCGGCCATCCTGGATGCCCTGCGCGCCGGGCTCGCCACCAGCGCTGTGGATCCCGCGGCGCTTGAGCTGCTCACCTCCCGCGAAGAGAGCCTTGGCCTGCTCAAGCTCGATGGGCTGGTGGATCTGATTATTCCGCGCGGATCCAACGAGCTGGTGCGCTTCATCCAAGACAACACCCGCATTCCGGTGCTGGGCCATGCCGATGGCATCTGCCATCTCTATGTGGATCGGGAGGTGGACATCGATCAGGCCCTGCGCATTGCCATCGATGCCAAAACCCAATACCCCGCGGCCTGCAACGCCATCGAAACGCTCTTGCTGCATCGCGAGGCTGCGCCAGCCTTTTTGGCTGCGGCCCTGCCGGCTATGGCCGCAGCTGGTGTGAGACTGCGCGGCGACGTTGCAGCCCAGGCGCTTGGCGTGAGCGAAGTTGCCAGCGATGACGATTGGCGCAGCGAATACTCCGATTTGGTGCTCGCCGTGCGGGTGGTGGATTCGCTGGAGCAGGCCCTCGATCACATCAGCCGCTACGGCTCCCGCCATACCGACGCCATCTGCACCACCAACGCCTCTACAGCGGAGACATTCCTGCGCAGCGTGGATAGCGCCGGTGTGTATGTGAACTGCTCCACCCGTTTTGCCGATGGCTTCCGCTACGGCTTCGGCGCTGAGGTGGGCATCTCCACCCAAACGCTTCCCCCACGGGGACCAGTGGGACTGGAAGGGTTGGTGACCTATCGCTACTGGATGCGCGGCGATGGCCATATCGCTGCCGACTACGCCAGTGGCGTGCGTAGCTTCACCCACCGCGATCTGCCCCTGTGAGCGCTCCGGCGGATCGCGTGCTGGTGCGGGGCCTGCGCCTCTGGGCCCATGTGGGGGTGCTCGAGCACGAGCGGCAAACGGGTCAGTGGTTTGAGTTGGATTTCAGCTTGGGCTGCAACTTGAGCGCCGCCGCCGCCGCTGATGCGCTGGAGCACAGCCTCGACTACAGCCTGGCGATCCAGGCCCTGCAACGGCAGGCGCGCACGATCCGTTGCCTCACCCTGGAGCACTGGAGTGATCAGATCTTCAGCCTGCTGGAGGAGATCTACGGCGAGGTGCCGATCTGGTTGGAGTTGCGTAAATGCCAGGCGCCGGTGCCGGGCTTCTGCGGCATCGTGGCGGTGCAACGCTCACGGCGCTGGTCCCCATGACCCGTCCGCTTGTGCTCCTGCATGGGCTGTGGGATACGCCGCGCTTATTTCGGCGCCTGGAAGAAGAGCTGCTGCGGCGCAACCCGGCCCTGGAGTTGTTTGCTCCCCATTTGCCCCATCGCTTGGGGGCGGTGCCGATCCGAGAACTCGCAGCGCAGTTGGCGGCTTTGATCGAGGCCCGTTTCGGCTCTGACACCACCTTGGATCTGTTTGGGTTTTCCATGGGCGGGGTGATCGGTCGCACCTGGCTGCAGGAGCATCGGGGCTGCCTGCGCACTCGCCGCTTTGTCTGCTTAGGGAGTCCGCAGAACGGCACACTCGCCGCGCAGTTGGTGCCGCGCCGCCTCTTCGCGGGCATTGCCGATATGAAGGTTGGCAGTGCACTGCTGCGGGATCTCCAGCGGGATCAGGTTTTGCTGGGGTCGCTGGAGTGCCACAGCCTGTTCACCCCCACCGACATCACCGTGTTCCCCGGTTGGCGGGCGGTGTTGCCACTGGGCACTCGCCGCGCGTTGCCGGTGTTCACCCACCGCCAGCTGATTATTCACCCGAGGGCTGTGCGGGCTGTGGCCGATCTACTCCTGGCGCCCTAGTCGGCAACAGTTCCTTACTGCCCCAGGCTGGTCAGTTGCCTCCTTGTTACCTCAGAACTATTAATAAGCTTATAAATGCACCCTCACCATGTGCTTTTCGGCTTCTGCCAGCTTCACAGCCTCCGCGGTGCTGATGCCCCTGGGCCTCTACAGCACCCACCTGGCCCGCACGAATAAACAGCCCAACTACGTTCCGTTGGCGCTTGTTCCTTTTTTCTTCGGTGTTCAGCAGTTCGTTGAGGGCCTGGAGTGGACGGGCCTCGATAACGGCCGCACCGAACCTCTCACCACTCTGGCTGGCTTGGGATTCCTGTTCTTCGCCTATTGCTTCTGGATGGTCTGGATCCCCTGGAGCGCCTGGTCGATTAGTCGCAGCACTGATTCCCGAGGCCTGCAGAACCGGCTGCGTTGGGTGGCGATCGTGAGCACGGTGCTGGGCACGGCGTTCTATCTACCGGTTCTGTTCAATCCTCCTGCCGTTCAACCGGCGGTGCACAGCACGGGGCGTCTGCTCTATGACGTTTCGAATCTGCACAGCATCGTTCACAACTTTGTGAACACCGAGCCTGTGGGTGAGCTCGTGTACTGGGGCTTCATTGTGCTGCCGCTGATCGCTGTTGCTGATAAGGCTGTGAAGCTGTTCGGTGTGCTGATCTTTGTGTCGATCTTCCTCACCTGGCTCACCTACAGCGCCACGTTTAATTCGGTTTGGTGCTTCTACTGCGCCGTGCTCTCGATCTTTGTGATCTGGATTGTCAACCGTCCTCAGTTGCGCAGCGCGCCTCAGGTTTGAATGGGCGCCTGAGGGGTCGCCTTCATGCTGGTTGATCTGGAGCGTGTGCTCAATGGCCTGGGCGGCTGGTTGATCCGTGCCGACCTAGGCCTTGGCCTGCTGCTGGTGGTGGGGATCTCGATGTCGCTCTCCCATGTGTTCGGCCTGTTGGCCAACCGCTTGGGCGCACGGCAGATCCTCTGGCGGCTGTTGATTGATGCGCTGGTGCTGGCCTCGGCCTTCCTGTTGAGCAGCTCCATCGACATGGTGCTGCTCAATCTCTATGGATCCAACCCGGTTCACCCCAGTGCCTTTGTGGATGGGATCGCCAGTTGTTTGCTGCCAGCCTGTTTCTATGTGTGCGTGGCTGCTCCCTACATCGGAGAAACCATTGGCCTGGTGCTCTGGGTGTTGGTGCACCTGAATGTGGTCACCTTCGTGCACGTGCGCTTCGATCTGCCCTGGGATCAAGCGCTTGTGCTCACCACGCCCGGTTATCTCCTGGCTCTTGTGCTCGTGGCCTTGTTGTTTCGCCAGAGTTGGCAACGGGGCTACGCGATGCTTGCCTCGGAGTTGGCTGAGCCATGAACGCCGCTGCTCGCCTGCATCCCTGGAGCCAGCGCTTCAACCTCAAGCTGCTGCTGCTCGTTCTCGCGATCGGCCTTGGTATCAACCTGGTGGGCCTGGGCCATCTGGCTCTGTTTGTGCGCTCCGCCCTTTCGCCTGCGGATCTGCTGCTGTTGCTGCAGTTGATTGGCCTGCTGCTGGTGGTGCTGATCGCAGCGGCTGGCATCTACTCGCTGGTGAGTGAATTCGCCTTTTGGGAAGGTTGGCTGCAGGGCTTACCAGCTCCCTCCACACTGTTTGAGAGCAGCCCTCCGGCGGCAAGCCCGCATCGCTGCTACTTGGTGTATCTCGATGGCATCCACCAGCTGGAGCGCGATCACCCACCGCGGGTTTCCGCCTTTCTGGAATTGCTGGAGCAGCAACTGGCCGCAGAAACCCTGCTGGTGCGCGGCCTGGAAACTTACACCGTGATGCCGGTGGCTCTGGCTGAAGATGCCGGCAGTGAGTGGTTCTGGCGGCGGCTGTTTGCGCTGCAGGAGCAGCATCCCAACGGCTTGGTGCAGCTGTTGGCCGCGGTGTTGGTGCAGGCCAACAATGTGATCAAAGTGGGGATTTCCTCGGACAGGCGCTACGGCCCCATCCTCAATTACGAACTGGCGTTGAAGATCAGCCTCAGGCTGGCTGAGGCTGGATTTCGCCCGGATGCCGGCAGCCGCATCGTGCTCACCGGCTACAGCGGCGGAGCCGAGATGGCCATGGGTGTGGGTGATTACTTGCGCCGCATCACGCGGGCGCCGGTGAGCATCATCAGTTTCTGCGGTGTATTTAGTGGCAATCAGGAGCTGCATCAGCTCGCTGGAATTACCACTATCGTTGGCAGCAAAGATCCCGTTGCTGCCTTTGGCCGCATCGCCTATCCAGGCCGATCACCGCTGCTGCCCCTCTCCAACTGGAACAAAGCCCTTGCTGTCGGCCGGATCCAGCGTTCCGTGATCGAGGGGATGAATCACAACGGCAGCAGGGGCCCGTTTTCTGAAGCCTTCCGCCTGCCGGTGATCAAGGCGATCCTGGCTGCGCTGGAGGCGTGAACTGCTGCACCAGAACAAACGGGCTGCTGAGCGGCTGGCAGGCCAACAGCCGTTGCTGGGCGTTGGCGGCAGCGCTCCCGTGCAGGCTGCCGTCGTGGGGGAGGTCGTGCAGCGCCTGGCGGTAGGGCTCACGCCAAGGGGCTGCCGCTGTTCCCAGCTGGTTCACGCGGCGTAGCAGGCGCTCCCGCCAGATCCCTCCCATCAGCACCGGGAACAACTGGCAGCGACCCTCCATCACCTGCTGGATCAGGGCTGAGCTGTCGATGCAGAAGCCCAAGGAGCCGTAGCCGCCATGCAGGAGCTGGCGCTCACTGGCCTCATGGTTGTGCACCAGGGCGATCACTTCTAAGAGATCAAACAGCTGCTGGAGCCGTTCGCCTTCGTAAGGCTCTCCGAGGTAGTGAACGGTGCCGTTGTGGTGATCGTTTTGCCACGGGCGCTGCAGATCGTTGAGGGCTTCCCAGCCGCAGAGCCCTTCGGTGCCCTGGTAGTACTGCAAGCGCAGCAGTTGGTCTGGGCCGCGCAGCTCCAGCTCTAGGCAGCTGTGGGGCAGCAGCGATTGCATTTCATCGCCATCGGCGCCCAGCAGGCCGGTGCGAATTGGCAGAGCCAGGGGCACCTGGCTCCAGCCACCTGCCTCCTGGGGCAGGCTTGCCCCGAGGCCGAAGCTGGCCACGCTGCAGCGCAGTTGCGCCCGGGCCTGCCAACCGCTGGCTTGCAGCTGTTCCAGCCAGCCGCTGCTGGTGGTGCAGCCTTCAAAGCTCCAGGGTTCTTCGCCGAGGCGATTGGCCGCCAACCGGTTCAGCACCCGCGCCACCAGGCTGTTGCGTTGCCGCTCCTGCGGCGATTGCTCGTAGCTGAGCCCAACATTGCGCCACACCAGCCCGCCAGTGAGGGCTTCTCCAGCCGGTCTTGTGGTGCTGCTGGATTCAGATTCAGCCTCGGCCGAGGCTGCCTGCTGCAGCGTTGCAAAATCCCGAGGCAGCGGCGGCCGGTGGCTGCTGCTCCACAGGCTCAGGGCATTGGGTTGATCGGGCTTGGGGGCCAGCAGATGGGGCAGATCGTCGGCTAGGGCCGCCAGCAGCGCCGGGGTGAGCAGTCCTCGTTCCAGCACGCCTCCGAGAGCCTGAAGCTTGGGCGGCAGTTGCGCTGGTGAGAGCGTCCAGCGCCGCGGCAGGAGCCACAGCAGGGGGAGGAGCTGCGGCTTGTGCAGCTCATTCGCCAGGCGCTTGAGCCAATCGGAGCGGCTCAGACCTGAGCGGAACACGCTGCGCTCAAGGGCTGCTTCGAAGCCAAGCAGCGGCACCGGGCAGTTCCACTGATCATCCAGTGCGAGGGGATCGCTGTTGGACGCACGCAGAGCCATGTCGCCCTGAAGCTTTCCCCATGCTGCGCCGTTTCAGCTCACACGGCTACCAGGCCGGAATGGCGGATCAGCGCTTCGCTGCTGGGTTGGCGGCCGCGGAAGGCTTCGAACACCTGCTTGGGATCAAGGCTGCCTCCCAGGCTGAGCACCGTGTCGCGGAAGCGGCGGCCGGTATCGCGGATGCGCTCCTCGTTTTCCAGGCCCACCTCCTCGAAAGCGCTGAAGGCATCGGCGCTGAGCACCTCTGCCCACTTGTAGGAGTAGTAGCCCGCGGCATAGCCTCCGGCGAAGATGTGGCCGAAGGAGCAGAGGAACGCGTCTTCATCGATTGGTGCCAGCACGGTGGTGCTTTCGGCGATCTGGCGACGCAGCGCTTCGGGGCTCTGGCCGCCGCCGGGCTGCCACTGGCTGTGCAGCTTTAGGTCCACCAGGGCGAAATGCACCTGGCGCAGGGTGGCCGATCCACCCATGAAGGTGCGAGCCGCCAGCAGCTTGCGGAACTCCGCCTCGGGCAGCGCCTCACCGCTCTGCCAGTGGCGGGCCATGCCCATCAAGGTGGCGCGGTCGTAGCACCAGTTCTCCATGAATTGGCTCGGCAGCTCCACTGCATCCCATTCCACGCCGTTAATCCCAGCCGCTTGAGGACGCTCCACCGTGGTGAGCATGTGCTGCAGGCCGTGGCCGAACTCGTGGAAGAGGGTCTCCACCTCCTCGAAGGTCATCAGGCTGGGGGTGTCGCCCACCGGTGGGCTTTGGTTGCAGATCAGGTAGGCCACCGGCAGCACGGCCGTGCCATCCGGCCGGCGCGAGCGCACCAGGCATTCATCCATCCAGGCGCCACCACGCTTGCTGCCGGGGCGGCTGTAGGGATCCAGGTAGAAGGCGGCCAAGGGGGTGCCGGCACCGGATCCCGCCTGCGCGCCCTCCAGGATGCGGAAGTAGCGCACATCGCTGTGCCACACCGGCGCCTCGCCGTCGGCGGCTTCGATCGTGATCCCGAACAGCCGGCTGCACAGGGCAAACAACCCCTCCAGCACCTGGGGCAGGGGGAAGTAGGGGCGCAGCGCTTCGCTGTCGAGCTCGAAGCTCTCCTGGCGCAGCTTCTCAGCCCAGAAGCTCACATCCCAGGGCTGCAGATCATCGGCTTCAGCGGCGCCATGGCGGCTGGCGCAGGCGGCCAGGGCCTCCAGCTCCTGCTGAGCTGCGGGGTAAGCCGCTGCGCGCAGCTCCTCCAGTAGGGCCTCCACGGCGGCTTCGGAGTCGGCCATCTTGGCGGCCAGGCTCACTTCGGCCCAGTTGGCGTAGCCGAGGCGCTTGGCCTGTTCGCCCCGCAGAGTGAGGATGCGCTCGATCAAGGGCCAGTTGTTGAGCTCACTGCCCGCCTGGCCGGAGGCGCGGCTCACATGGGCCCGGTACACCTGCTCGCGCAGATCGCGGCGGCGGCTGTATTTGAGGAAGGGCGCGTAGCGGGGCATATCCAGCCCCAACAGCCACGGGCCCGCTTCTGCGGTGGCCTCGCTCTCTCCGGCCTGGCGGGCAGCTTGCGCCAGCTGATCCAGCAGGCTGGCGGGTAGACCATCCACCTGCTCGCGCTCGGTGAGCTTGAGGGTCCAGCCATTGGTGGCATCAAGCACCTGATTGCCGAAGCGGGTGGAGAGCTCCGCCAGCTCCTGGCTGGCGCTGTTGAAGGCTTCCTGTTCGCTGCCGCTTAAGCCCACACCGCGGAGCTGCATGTCTCGCAATTCCGCCGCGAGGATCCGCTGCTGGGCTGCATCGAGCGCAACGCCCTGCTGCTGCAGTTGCTCCAGCGCCTTGTAGATCACCTGGCTCTGGCCGGCGCGGTTGCCGAACTGCACCACCGCGGCCTGCTGGGCCGCATGGGCTTCGCGCAGTTCCGGGCTGTTGCATACGCCGTTGAGGTGGCTCACCACGCCCCAGCTCCAGCGCAGGCGCTCGCCGAGCCGCTGTAGCGGATCCATCACCGCGTTCCAGCTCAGGGGAGTGCCGCTCTCCAGGGCACTGCCCAGCTGCTCCTCCAGGCCTGTGAGCTCAGCATCGAGCTCTTGGATCAGTTGAGGGATATGGGCGGAGACCGCCTCCGGCGTGATCGCCTCAAAGTTGGGTAGGCCCTCGCCCCGCAGGATCTCAGGCAGGGCTGCGGTGGAGCTGCTCATGGGGCCAGAAATGGGCTCGGGTTTGCCGACGCCCATTCCAACTTGCCGCTGGGTACTGCCGCTGCTCAGCCGAGGGCGGGAAGCCGAAGGGCCACCACCGCAACCTGCGCGAGGTTGTCGGAGAGGGCGGTGGTGGAGGCCTCGTAGAGATCAATCGCCACCCGCGGCCAGAAGCCGATCACCAGGGTGGGCACCAGCAGGGTGAGGCCGATCACCAATTCGCGCGGCTTCATATCGCCGAGAACAGCCAGAGCCGGGATCCTGGGGCCGAAGAACACCCGCCGGCAAAGGCTCAGCAGATACACCGGCGTGAGCACCACGCCGATGGCGGCGAGCACCACGGCGATCACCCGGAAGCCCACGGTGAAGCCTGCGTTGCTGGTGAGGCCGAGGAACACCGTGATTTCGCTCACGAAGCCGCTCATCCCGGGCAGGGCCAGTGAGGCCAGGGAGCTGGCCAGGAAGAAGGCGAAGGTGATCGGCAGCACCTTGGCCAGGCCGCCCATGTTGGGAATCGAGAGGGTCTTGGTGCGCTCGTAGAACACACCGGTGACGAAGAACATCGCCGCGGCGATCAGCCCGTGGCTGATCATCTGCAGCATCGCGCCGCTCATGCCGAGGCTGTCGATGGCGCCGATGCCCAGCAGCACAAAGCCCATGTGGCTCACGGAGCTGCAGGCGATCCGCCGCTTCACGTTGTCTTGGGCGAAGGCGTTGAGGGCGCCGTACACGATGTTCACGATGCCGAGCACCACCAGCGCCGGGGCGAGCACCACGTGGGCTTCCGGCAGCATCTGAACGTTGAAGCGCAGCAGGGCATAGCCGCCCATCTTCAGCAGCACCCCAGCCAGCAGCATCGACACCGGTGCATTGGCCTCACCGTGGGCATCGGGCAACCAGGTGTGTAGGGGGAACATCGGCAGCTTCACGCCGAAGCCCACCAGGAAGCCCAGATAGCAGAGCAGGCCGAAGGTGCCGCCGGGGGAGCGGGCGATCAGTTCGCTCAGGTTGAGCGTAAAAGGTCCGTTGAGGGCCAGGGCTAGGCCACTCACAAGGATCAGCAGCGAAGCGGTAGCCGTGTAGAGGATGAATTTGGTGGCGGCGTATTGGCGCTGATGGCCGCCCCAGATGGCGATCAGCAGGTACACCGGAACCAGCTCCAGTTCCCAGGCCAGGAAGAAGAGCAGGAAATCTTGAGAGAGGAAAACCATCGCCTGGGCAGAGGCCTGCACCAGGAGCAGCGCGAAATAGAGCCGCGTTTTCTTTTGGATGTTCCAGCTGGCGGCCACCGAGAGCAGCGTCACCAGACCGGAGAGCACCACCAGAGGTGCCGAGAGCCCATCGGTGGCCAGTGACCACTCAAGGCCGATGGCGGGCACCCAGGCGAAACGTTCAACAAGCTGCAGCCCGGCGATGGAGCCGTCGTAGTGCTGGCTGAACACAAACAGCATCAGCCCCAGGTCAACCAGCAGGGTGACCAGGGCAATCGTGCGGGGCAGCTTGGGGTCGGTGCCGTCGCCCGGGAGCAGCATCAGCAGCGGCGCCACCGCCACAGGCAGCAGCGTGATCAGGCTGAGCCAGGGGAAGCTGGCGGGGCCAGCCAGCAGGCCTTCCGCCACGGCGGCATCGCCGAAAGCTGAGCTCGATAATGCTGTGGACGCAGCCAATAAGGGCATCAGGGCGTCCATAAAGACCTCATCACGTTGATGGCTGCTCCCACCCCAGGATCAGGCCATGAGAGGGCGTGAATCTAGCAGCTGAGTATTTCTACTTAGGGGGTTAAAGGCCTGGTTCTTGGCCTCAAGTTTGCGCAATTAATTGCTATCGCTGGCGGCCGCGCTGGTGGTGCGATCTGCAAGGGGCTTCCAGCGGCTGCCGCTTTGCTGCAGCTGCAGCACCTCGGCCCGTGAGGCCACCCCTTCGCTTTCCCAGGCCCGCACCATGGCCCGGCGAATCGCGCCGGCGTGATCGCGCTTGGCCAGGGCCAGGATGCTGGGGCCGGCACCGCTGATCACGCAGCCCCAGGCGCCTGCCTCAAGCGCCGCCTCGCGCACCTGGCGGCCGCCTTGGATCAGCCCCCAGCGGTAGGGCTCGTGGATGCGGTCGTGCATGCCATCGGCGATCAGATCGCCGTTGCCGGTGCGCAGCCCCTGCAAGAGCAGGGTGAGCGAGCCCAGGTTGGTCACGGCATCGGCGATGGAAATCGCCTTCGGCATCACCCGGCGCGCCTCACTGGTGGAGAGCCGGATTGAGGGAATCGCCACCACCGCCAGCACCTCGGGCGACCACTCGCAGCGCACCACGCGCCAGCGGTGGGAGGCCGCCTTGGCGGTCATGCACAGGCCCCCGAGCAAGGAGGGCACCACGTTGTCGGGATGGCCTTCGATGTCGATGGCGAGCTCCAGCAGCTTCTCGCGGCTCAGCGGTTCGCCGATCAGGGCATTGGCGCCCATTAAGCCCGCCACGATGGCGGTGGCGCTGCTTCCCAGGCCCCGCGCCGGCGGCACCGCCAAGCGCACCCGGGCTTCGATCGCTATCGGCTGCTCCCCCGCTTCCTTCCACACCCGCTGGGCTGCCCGGTACACGAGGTTGTCGGGGCCGCCGCGCAGGTGGGAGCCCTCGCTCCCTTCAATCACCAGCTCAAAGCGCTCACCATCGCCTTCGATGCAGCGCATCTCAAAGCGGTTATTGAGATCCAGGGCGGCCCCCAGGCAATCAAAGCCGGGGCCCAGGTTGGCTGTCGTGGCGGGAACATCCACCACAACCCCCTGGCCGATGCGGGGGCGGACCATACGGTCGGTTCTGCTGGGGCCAGTGTCCCACTCAGCCCATCAGCATCCGGGCGCGGCAAGCGGCGCTGAACAGACCGGCTTCAGGGTCGGTGAGGGCATAGACGGGCACCTGCTCCAGCACCGGGCTGAGACGCCCCTTCTGCTGGAGCGGATCGAGAAAGGCTGGCGAGCGCAGTTCCTCGAGCAACTTGCCAGCGGTGCCACCGCCCACCCAAAGCCCTCCGCTGCAAAGAGTTTGCAGGGCGAGATCGCCGGCGGCGCTGCCATAGGCCCCGAGCCAGAGATCCATGGCGCTGCGTGCCAGGGGATCGCCAGCTGCCGCGGCCGTGGCGGTGGCTGCCGGGCGATCGTTGCTGTCCACATCAGCCAGGGGATGGCCGGCGCCGCTGGGGTCGGTGGCCAGCAGCCAGCGCATCACTTCGCCCAGGCCGGTGCCGCTCACCACCCGCTCGATCGACACGCGCTCGATCTGCAGATCCTGTTTGAGCCAGCACTTGAGCTGCCATTCAGCCTCGCTGCGCGGCGCGAATTCGGCGTGAGAGGCCTCGCTGGCCATCGCCTTGAGCCCAGCTCCCGTGGGCACCCCGATCGCCACGCCCAACCCTGTGCCCGCCCCCAGGATGGCCACCGGCGCCTGGGGATCGGCCCCGCTCAGCGCAGGCCGCAGCAGCGTGTGCTGCTCGGGCTGCACGTGGGGCAGGCCGTAGATCAGCACGGCGAAATCATTCACCAGATCCACCTGCTGGAGCGCGCACTGCGCAGCGAGGGCCGATTGCTCCAGCTGCCAGGGAAGGTTGGTGAGCTTCACCCGGCCCTGCCGCACCGGCCCCGCCACGGCGAAGCAGGCGTGGGTGGGCCTGGTGCTGCTGGGCTCTGCTGCCAGGAAGTGGTTCACCAGCGCGCCGAAATCGGCCCAGTCCGCCGAGACGAACCGCTCGGCACGCTGTTGGCTGAGCCGATCACCTTCGAGCGCGTAAATCGCCAGAAGGGTTTTGGTGCCGCCGATGTCGCCGGCCAGGAGGGTGGTCATCAGCCCAGGGGCAGACCTGCACTCCGATCCTGATTCGCTTGGGCCGCTGCTGCCACCAGATCAGCCAGGGCCACGCTGCCCAGATCGCCCTCGCGGCGGCTGCGCAGGCTGATGGCACCGGTTTCGGCCTCTTTGGCGCCGATCACACCGAGCACCGGGATCTTCATCTGTTCGCCGTTGCGGATCAGCTTGCCAAGGCGATCACCGGAGTGATCGATGCTGGCGCGCACACCGGCGGCCTTCAGCTGGTTGAGCACCGTTTCGGCATAGCCGCGCACCTCATCGGTGACCGGCAGCAGGCGCACCTGCTCAGGCGCCAGCCAGAAGGGGTAATCGCCGGCGTAGTTCTCGGTCATGATCCCGAAGAACCGCTCCAGCGAGCCGAAGATGGCGCGGTGGATCATGATCGGCCGCTGCCTGGAGCCATCGGCGGCCACGTAGTCGAGGTTGAAGCGCTCGGGCAGGTTGAAATCGAGCTGGATCGTGGAGCACTGCCACATGCGGCCGATGGCGTCCTCGATCTTGAGGTCGATCTTGGGGCCGTAGAAGGCGCCGCCGCCCTCATCGATCTTGTAGGCCCAGCCCTTGCGATCGAGCGCTTCGATCAGGCCCTTGGTGGCCAGATCCCACACGGCGTCTTCGCCGATCGATTTCTCCGGGCGGGTGGAGAGGTTGATCTCGTAGTTGCGGAAATCGAAGGTGGAGAGGATCTGCTCGGTGAGATCGAGGATCGCCAGGATCTCATCGCTGATCTGCTCCGGCAGGCAGAACACGTGGGCGTCGTCTTGGGTGAAGCCGCGCACGCGCATCAGGCCGTGCATCACGCCCGGGCGCTCGTAGCGATACACGGTGCCCAGTTCGGCCCAGCGGATCGGCAGCTCGCGGTAGCTGCGCAGCGTGCTGGCGTAGGTGAGCACGTGGAATGGGCAGTTCATCGGCTTGAGCTGGTATTCCCGCTCATCCACCTGCATCGGCCCGAACATCGACTCGCTGTAGAAGTCGAGGTGGCCTGAGGTTTTCCAAAGGCTGATGTCGGCCACGTGCGGCGTGTAGAGCAGCTCGTAGCCGGCGGCGAAGTGCAGATCCCGCCAGAGGTTCTCAATCAGCAGGCGCATGCGGGCGCCGCGGGGGTGCCAGAACACCAGGCCGGCGCCGGCCTCATCCTCGATCGAGAACAGATCGAGATCGGTGCCGATGCGGCGGTGATCGCGGCGCTTGGCTTCCTCCTGGCGGCGTTTGAACTCGGCTAGCTGCTCAGGGGTCTCCCAGGCGGTGCCGTAGATGCGCTGGAGCTGGGCGTTGTTCTCATCGCCGCGCCAGTAGGCACCGGCCACGCTCTCCAGCTCAAACGCCTTGGCGTTGAGCTCAGCCGTGCTGGCCACATGGGGGCCGGCGCAGAGATCCCACCACTCCTCACCGAGGGTGTAAAGGCTGATCGGCTCCTGGATCCCCGCCAGGATCTCGAGTTTGTAGGGCTCGTTCTGGGCCTTGATCCGGCTTTCGGCCTCAGCGCGGCTCACCTCGATGCGCTCGAGCGGCAGCTTCTTATTGATGATCTTGATCATCTCCTTCTTGATGGCCTTGAGATCGGCCTCCGTGAAGGGATCGGGATTGTCGAAGTCGTAGTAAAAGCCGTTCTCGGTCCATGGGCCGATCGTCACCTGAGCCTTGGGAAACAGCTTCTGCACCGCCATGGCCATCACATGGCTCATCGAGTGGCGGATGCGAAGCAGCTGCTCGCTTTCGCTGGTTTTGGGCAGGTGGATCGGGGTGTCCGCCACCGCCTCGCCAGTGGCCGTGGTGGTTGCGACGCTGCCGGATGAACTTGAAGCGGCAGGGCGGGTCGCGGTCACGGCTGTGGGGTAGCAACCCCGATCCTACGCAGGGGATTTGGGCGGATTCCTACGCTGATTCGTGATGACTGCTCCTTTCCCGCCGCTGCCGCCGCCCCCTGAATCGGATTCGGAGCCAGCCCAATTGCTCGATCAGTTGCTGCAGTCGCTCTTCGACGACTTCAGCTTCTGGTTCCAACGTGGTTTGGTGCTGCTGGAGCTGACGCCCGAGGCACTGCTTCCCGCGTCCGAGCAGCAATCGCTGCGTCAGAAGCTTGAGGAGGCGCTGCAGGCCATTGCCGCCACCCGCGCTCTGCGGGCCGCCTGCACCACCCCGATGGCCGTGGATATGGATGCCATGGCTCCCTGGCATCGCTTGATGATGCGCGTGTGGAATCTCTCGTCGATGCTGCGGATCGCCGGTGTGGCCCTGCCACCGGATGGCCGAGGCGACGCTGAGCCTCAGGCCTGATTCGCGAGGGCCTTGAGGTTGCTGCTGAAGAAGCGCTGCAGCTCTTCGGCCCGTTTCACCGGCTGCCCGTAGGCGCTGCGGCCAGCCAGGGTAGGAAAGGAGGCCCATTCGCGGGCCAGCACGGCCATCGCTTCGCGGGTCAGCCCCTGTTGATCGATCTGATCGAGCACGCCGCGCCGATCCACCAGATAGAGGGCCGCCTGGTCTTGGCTGCTGGGCCCGAAGCTCTCAAGCTGCAGTTTGCGCGCCGCCTCACTCCAGGTGCCGGGCAGGAATTGGTAGGCCCCTGCAGCAGCACTGGTGTAGCGCTTCACCACCACGATCTCCGGGTGGCGCTCCAGGCTGCTGAAGCGCCCTCCGCCATACAGGGTGCGGTAGCCCTCTTTGCCCTGCTTCCACGTGCCTTCGGCGTAGCGGATGGTGTTCAGCAGGGCGCGCCGCTGGGGCGTGATCGTGTAACTGCCGGTGGCGTTTGCCGAGGCGTGCCGTGCACTGCCAGCCCGGTTGCCCTCGCCTTCTTGCTGACGTCCCTGGGATGGGGAGACCAGAGGACCTGTGGCGAGAAGCAGTAGCCCCAGGGCCGTGGCTGCTGCACTAGCAGGAGCCGGGCGAGAGGCGGAGGGGAGATGGCGGCGCAAACGCAAGGGCAACACGACAAGGTCTGGCCACCCTGGTGCCCAGCGATGGGCTAGCAGGTGACCAGCCCAACCGCCCTAGACAAATGAGACGCAGATGTGCTGAGTGGCCTTTGACGGGCTGAGACCGGGCTGCGACTCGCGAGAAGGCGCTGTGCCGGTTGCGGCGGCGCCCACGTGATCAATCAGGCGTCTTTATGTTTCCTTTGGGATTGATCACGCTGCGGCCGGCGCTCAGGGGCGCGGCAGGAAGCCGAGGGCCTGACGGGTGCGCTCCAGGGTGGCTTCCGCCACTGCATTGGCGCGCTCAGCGCCCTGCTGCAGCACGCGATCGAGCTCAGCGGGGTCACTGCTGAGGTCTTGGTAGCGCTCCTGGATCGGCCGCAGCGCTTCCACCAACACCTCTGCCAGCAGCGGTTTGAAGCTGCCCCAGCCCATGGATCCGCATTCATTGGCCGCTGCCTCACGCCCCTTGCCGCTGAGCAGGGCATAGAGCCCCAGCAGGTTGTCGGTTTCAGGCCGCTCGGGATTGCCGAATTCCAAGCCCATGATCGGATCGGTTTTGGCCCGCTTCACCTTCTTGGTGATCAGCTCCGGCGGATCGAGCAGATTGATGCGCGAGCCCTCGTTGGGATCGCTTTTGCTCATCTTGCTGCGCCCATCGGTGAGGCTCATCACCCGAGCCCCCTCCTTGAGGATCAGCGGTTCCGGCACCTTCAGCACAGGGATCGGCTCTCCTTCCGCGTCCTTGGGGGCGAAGCGGGCATTGATGCGCTGCTGGGCGATGTCGCGGGCCAGCTCCAGGTGCTGCTTCTGGTCTTCACCCACCGGCACCAGGTCAGCGTCATAGAGAAGGATGTCGGCGGCCATCAGCACCGGGTAATCGAGCAGGCCCACCGACACCTGATCGCCCTGCTTCACGGCCTTTTCCTTGAACTGGATCATCCGCTCCAGCCAGTTCAGCGGGGTGACGCAATTCAGCAGCCAGCACAGCTCGCTGTGGGCCGGCACGTGGCTCTGCACAAACACCGTGGCCTTGGCCGGATCAATGCCGCAGGCCAGGTAGAGCGCGGCGGTGCTGCGGGTGTCGGCCGCCAGCTGCTCGGGGTTGTGGGGAACGGTGATCGCATGCAGGTCCACAACACAGAAAAAAGTGTCGTGGCTGTCCTGCAGATCCACCCAGTTGCGGATGGCGCCAAGCCAATTGCCCAGGTGCAGAGACCCGGTTGGTTGAACCCCTGAGAGAACCCGGGCCCTTGGCATCTGTGATCGCTGGCGAGTCGCCGGATTCTGCCTTGAGGCGTTTCCGGCGAACCCGCCCTGGGGGATCAGGCTTCAGCGGCTGCAGCTTCCGTTGCCGGGGCTTCAGCATCCACCTCGGGGGCGGCAGCCTCAGGGGCTACGCCAGCGGGTTCCTCAGCTTCAGCAACCACCTCAGGCGCTGCGGTTACAGGCTTGGCCGGCCGCGCGAAGGGGTTGGGACGGCTGGAGGCCGGGCGCTCACCACGCTCGGGCCGGGGACCACGCCGTTCGCCGCCGGGGCGAGCGCCCGCGCTGGCGCGGTGCTGGGCCACTACTTCATCGAGCTTGCCGTCTTCCAGCAGCTGAGCCACGGTGCGGATCGATAGGCCGAGGGCCGCCACGGTGGAGCGCAGGCCGAAGGCTTCCTGCACGGCGCGGGCGGCGCGCATTTCGTTGTCGCTCAGGCGGATGCGGAAGCCACCGGCTTCACGACCACCACCTTCACGGCCACCGCCTTGGCGGGGGCCACGGTCACCGCGGAAGCGTTCGTTCGAGCTGGGTTGGAAATCGCCGTCGGCCATGGCCGCACACCTGAATCGTCAGGCGCAAGTGTGCCCTATGGCTGGTGGTCAGGGCCAGCACCAATGCAGCCGGTGGTGTTCTGGGCTGCCGTGCCGGGCGAGCACCAGTAAGGGGATGGGCGTGGGGCCTTCGGCCTCCAGCAGCTGGCGGTAGCGCTCCAGCAGTTGCAGGTAGGCACTGAGGGTCCAGCCGTGGTGGCCCCGCTCCTGCGCCTCCCAGAAGCGCCGCAGCGCCAGGCTGCAGCTCTGGCGGCCGAATTCCTGCCAGCAGAGCTCCTGGGCCTGCAGATGCTCCACGCCCTGCTGGCGCCATTCCCGGAAGCGCACCAGTTCAGGGGCATCGCCGGTGCTGTCGGGGGGCAACGCCCGGGCCAGGTCTTCCACCCCCACCTGCTGGAGCTGCAGCCAGCAGCGATCGAGCAGCAACACCGGCAGCGCGCCATGCCAGCGCTGCTCCTGTTGGGCCTTCAGCAGTCCGTCCACCTGCTGCTGCAATCGCGGTGTCAAAGGCGTGAGCAGCTCAGCCATGGGTGCCGCGGAAGGTGATGTCGGCGATGGCGTATTCCCGCGGTTCCAGATGAATCGTGCAGCGCACCGGGCCGAAGCGCGCTTCGAGATGCTCCTCCACCAGTTCCGTGATGCGGTGTGCGGTGGGTAGATCGTTGGCGTCCACCACCATGTGCAGCTCGATGAACACCCGCTGACCCAACACCCCACGGCTGGCGATGTCGTGCACGTTCAGCACACCAGGCACGGTCATGGCCACTTCGTGGATGGCCTCCGGTGCGATGGCGATCTGATCCACCAGCCACGGCAGGTTGCTCTTGAGCACTTGCCAGCAGGCCCGCACCAGCAGCACACAGAGGGGTATGGCCATGGCTACGTCGAGCCAGCTGATGCCCAGGGCCAGCACCCCCGCCAGGCCAATCAGCACCACCACCGTGGTCCAGATGTCGCTGGTGGTGTGTTTGGCGTCAGCCAGCAGCAGCTGGCTGCCCAGGCGGCGGCCTTCGCTGCGCTCGTAGCCGGCCAGCAGCAGATTGCAGCCGAGCACGATCAGCAGCAGCAGCAGGTCTTGGCCATCGAGGCGCAGGGGCGGCAAACCGGCGGCGATGCGCTCCAGGGAGCTTTTGAGGATCTCAAAGGCGGTGAACAGGATGAACCCGGCGATGGCCAGGGCTCCGAGGCCCTCGTATTTGTCGTGGCCATAGGGGTGATCCCGATCGGGGCTGGGATCGGACAGCCCATTGGTGATCAGGCCCAGCAGGCTGCTCAGGCCATCGGTGGCGCTGTGCATGGCATCGGCCAGCACCGCCAGGGATCCGGTCAGCAGGCCGATCACCAGCTTGAGCAGGGTCATCGACACGTTCACAGCCAGCGCAACAAGCAACACGCGCTTCACTGCACCGCGGTTGTCATCGCGCTGCCGCACGGCGGTAGACGCTGCCTGACCCGTGCTGGCGACTCCCATGGCCCGGCAGGCTCACAACAGTGACCCCAAGGTATTGGGTCTGGGCAGTGCACACCAGCTGAGCTAAAGAGAACCGGCGCATCCGCAGGACCCTGCAGCCGTTGATCCCGCCATCGCCTCTGCTCAGTGCCGCCCTGCTGCCGCAGATCAGGCGCTTTTGGCCCTTGGCTGCGGGCCTGGGTGGCGGGCTGATCCTTTTGGAAAGCAGCCACGGCGCTCTCTCTTCAGTGATCAGCCTGAGCGCGGCTGCCGCGGGCTTCTGGTTGTTGAGCGGCCGCTTGCGCCCATCGGGCCGGGCCTTGCCAACGAGCGTGGAGGGTTGGCTGGAGCGCTGCCAGAGCGTGCTGGAGAGTTTTGAGCGGCTGGAGCCGGATGGCGATCTGCTCGAGCAGCAGCAGCGCCGCGAGCAACTGGAGGAGCTGCGCCAGAACCAGGGCAGCGGCCATCTGCAGGTTGCCCTGGTGGGGCAGGCCGGCTGGAGTGAAGCCCTGCAGGCCCAGCTGCTGCAGCACTGCCCATCGCCGTTGCCGCTGCGGGTGCTGCGCAGCCAGCCATTGCCCCCCAGCAGCGCTGCCTGGCATTGGCCCGATGCCTTCCGGCGCTGCGATCTGATCGTGTATCGCCTCAGCCTGCCGCTTTCGGCGGCTGATCTGCGCTGGCTCGAAGCGCTGCCCCAGGGGCAAGAGGTGCTGCTGTTGGTGGATCGCCCGCCGGGGGATTGGCCGCTGGCGTTGCAGCAGCTCCAGCACCAGCTCCCCGAGCATCTGCGCCAACACTGCTGGCCCTGGTCGCCGGAGCTGAGCGAGGCCTATGCCGCTGATCTTCAGCCGCTCAAGTTGGCCTTCGCCGCCCTTGGCCCTGAGCGATTGCGCTTCACCCAGCAGCGCTGCCTCGAAGAGCTGCACGCCAGCTGGCAGGTGGCCCTCGAATCGTTGCGCCGCCGCCAGTGGCAGCAGCTGATGCAACGCACCCAGTGGACCGTGGCCGCCGGTGTGGTGGTGGCCCCCCTGCCCAGCCTCGATTTGCTGGTGTTGGCAGCTGCCAATGGGCTGATGCTGCAGGAGATGGCCCGCCTCTGGGATTGCCCTTGGTCGCTTGAGCAGCTCCAGGCGGCAGCGCTGCATCTGGCCAAGGCCTGCCTGGCGCTGGGGGTTGTGGAGTGGAGCGCCCAGTCGCTGGCGGCGCTGGTGAAGCTGCACGGGGCCACCTGGCTGGTGGGCGGCGCCTTGCAGGCCCTCAGCGCTGCTTATCTCACCCGTGTGGTGGGCCGCGCCATGGCCGACTACATGGCGCTGGCTGCCGGGGTTCCCGAGGCGGAACTGGAGCGCTTGCTGCAGCAGCAGGCGCCGGTGTTGGTGGCCCGGGCCGCTGAGGAAGAAAAGCTCGATTGGACCGGTTTCCTGCAACAGGCGCAGCAGTGGGTGTTGCAGAGCGGCGCCGCGGGCACCCTCAAAGCTTCAGCTGCCTAACAACCAACTTCATGAACGATTCATGAAGAGCTTCATGAAGTTGTGTGAGCGCTCGCGAACTTAATTTTTGCTTCCGAGAATTTTTTTGGCGGCTCCATAGCGTGGCTGTGCCGCTTCTGTGGCACGCATTCTCATCTGGCTCGTTCAGAGTCTGCTGATTCATGACCACTGCTCTTCGCAGCGGCCGCTCCAGCACCTGGTCACAATTTTGTGAGTGGGTCACCAGCACCGACAACCGCATTTATGTGGGCTGGTTTGGTGTGCTGATGATTCCCTGCCTGCTGGCGGCCACCATCTGCTTCATCGTTGCCTTCATCGCGGCTCCCCCCGTCGATATCGACGGCATCCGTGAGCCCGTTGCCGGTTCGTTCATCTACGGCAACAACATCATTTCCGGCGCTGTGATTCCCAGCAGCAACGCCATCGGCCTGCACTTCTACCCCATCTGGGAAGCGGCCTCTCTCGATGAGTGGCTCTACAACGGCGGCCCCTATCAGTTGGTGGTGTTCCACTTCCTGATCGGCATCTCCTGCTACATGGGCCGTCAGTGGGAGCTCTCCTACCGCCTGGGCATGCGCCCCTGGATCTGTGTGGCCTACAGCGCCCCGCTGTCGGCCGCCTTCGCGGTGTTCCTGATCTATCCCTTCGGTCAGGGCTCCTTCTCCGATGGCATGCCCCTGGGCATCAGCGGCACCTTCAACTTCATGTTGGTGTTCCAGGCTGAGCACAACATCCTGATGCACCCCTTCCACATGCTTGGTGTGGCGGGTGTGTTCGGTGGCTCCCTGTTCTCCGCCATGCACGGTTCGCTGGTGACCAGCTCCCTGGTGCGTGAAACCACCGAAACCGAAAGCCAGAACTACGGCTACAAGTTCGGCCAGGAAGAAGAGACCTACAACATCGTGGCTGCCCACGGTTACTTCGGTCGCCTGATCTTCCAATACGCCAGCTTCAACAACAGCCGCAGCCTGCACTTCTTCCTCGGTGCTTGGCCTGTGGTTGGCATCTGGTTCACCTCCATGGGCATCAGCACCATGGCGTTCAACCTGAACGGCTTCAACTTCAACCAGTCGATCCTGGATTCCCAGGGCAAGGTGGTGAACACCTGGGCCGACGTGCTCAACCGCGCCAACCTCGGCATGGAAGTGATGCACGAGCGCAACGCGCACAACTTCCCCCTCGATCTGGCCACCACCCAGTCGATTCCTGTGGCTCTCACCGCTCCTGCGATCGGTTGAGTTCACGCTCTGGCTGAGCCAACAGTCAGCATTCGTGCCCCCGCTGCGGCGGGGGTTTTTTAATGCCCGGATGCCTGAAGCTTCCCCGTTCTCTTCATTGCGGCTGATCGATGGGCCGGCTTCGGCCCCCGCCACGCTGCTGCTGGCCCACGGGGCCGGCGCGCCCATGGATAGCCCGTTTATGAACACCATGGCCTGCGGCCTGGCGGAGCTGGGTTGGCGGGTGGTGCGTTTTGAATTTCCCTACATGGCCTCGGCCCGCCAGAGCGGCCAGCGCCGAGCCCCGGATCGCCAACCGGTGCTGCTGCAGTGCTGGCGCGATCAGGTGGCGATGGCTGCAGCCGAGGGGCCGCTGTTGATCGGTGGCAAATCGATGGGCGGCCGCATGGCCAGCCTAGTGCTCGAAGAGCAGGCCAAGGTCGCCCCAGTGCTGGGATGCATCTGCTTTGGCTACCCGTTCCATCCGCCGGGCAAGCCCGATTCCCTGCGCATAGAGCATCTGCAGACCCTCACGCAGCCTGCGTTGGTGGTGCAGGGGACTCGCGACAGCTTTGGGCGACGCGCCGAGGTGGAGACCTACGAACTCAGCTCAGCGGTGCAGCTGCACTGGATCCCCGATGGTGACCACAGCTTCAAGCCCACCAAGCGCTCGGGGCTGAGTGAGCAGGCCAACCTGCAGCAGGCGATTGCCGCTGCTGATCAGTTCATGGCTTCGTTTTGTCGAGATCGCTCGGGCGGCTGAGCACAAACAGCACGCCACCGGTCAGAGCCAGGCCAATCACCACCATGGCCGTGATGGCGGTGCTGTAGTCCGTCTGCATGGCGGCGTAACGAAGTGTTACTGCACCCTACGCGAGCTGCGGCAGCGCTTCCAAAGCACTGGCGATGGAAATCGGTTCGAGCTCCTTGGAGCTCGTGATTTCCAGGATCCTGCCGATCGAGGTGGGTGTGGCCAGCGCCTCCACGCAGCAGCGCGCCACCAGGCGGCGGGGGATGGAATCGCTCTCTTGCTGATCGGCGTTGCTGTATCGGATCCCCTCCTGCTCGAGATCCGTTTCCCGCTCTGAAAGCCCGCCGGGTCGGATCACGGTCCAATCGAGTCCGCTGCGCTCCAGGCTCTGCTCGCCAATGCGCTTCCACACCAGGATCAAGCCGAACAGGTTGAGTGGATGGCGCCAGCGGCCGGCGCAGAGCGAACTCACCAGCACCACGCGCCGGATGCCCAGCCGCTGGCAGCTCTCCACCTGGTGCTGCACGCCCCAGGCATCCACACGCATCGGGCCGGTGAGATCCACCGAAGGCCGGGCCCCGGTGGCGATCACCAGGCCATCGCAGCCGGTGAGCGCGGCATCGAGGGCTGCGCGATCACTGAGCTGAAGCCGGTGTTGCTCGCACTGCGCCAGCGAGGCAGGCACCACCGAATCCGGGCGAAGCAGCAAGCGCGGATGATCGCCCACCCGCAGCAGTTCTTCCGCGATCCGGAAACCGGTTTTGCCCGAGGCGCCGCTCACGGCGATGGTGCGGGTCATCGGGTGGGTATGACGTGCAATAGGTGCGCAGTATCGCGGCTCTGCATGAAGCGCTGGCATCCCCCGGAGCCCGATGACGGCGATTGGCCCGTGGACCGCGGCCGCCCACTGGGGCTTCGGCTGCTGGCGCTGCTTGGTGCGTTCTCGTTCGTGATGCTGGGGCTCAGCAGCCTGGCGCCGCTGTTGCATCCGCCAGAGCCCAGGCCGCCGGCCATGCCGGATCGGCCCCGCGATGCTCTGCTGGGCCTGTTGCGGAGCTTGGCGTGATTGATCTGGCAAGCATTCCGCTCGCACCGGCCCTGCTGGTGGCCGCCGCTGCAGCGGCCTGCCTGGGCCTCTTGATCCTGTTAGCCGGCCTGCAGCGGGTGTTTGCCGTGGCGCCCCGGCTGCAGCCACTGCCCAGCCAGCAACCGCTCCCCGCAGACTCCCTCACCGTGGTGATTCCGGCCTATAACGAGGCCGGCAACATCGAGGCCTGCCTCAGCCATGTGCTGGCCTCCGATGCTCCCTGCGGCGACTGGCGGGTGATGGTGGTGGATGACGCGTCCACCGATGCCACCGCGGCATTAGCCACGGCTGCGGCAAGCGGTTGCCTGCCCGAGCGCTTTCAGCTGCTGCAGGCCGGCCCCAGACCCACCGATCAGCGCTGGGTTGGCAAAAACTGGGCCTGCACCCAAGCCGCCGAACAAATCAAGAGCGATTGGCTGCTGTTTATCGATGCCGACGTGCGCCTGCAGCCCGATGCCCTGCACCGCGCGTTGGCCCAGGCCAACAGCGATCAGGCCGATTTACTCAGCCTGGCGCCGCGCCTGGCCTGCAGCTGCCTGGCGGAGTGGATGGTGCAGCCGATCATGGCCAGCCTTCTCGGCCTGGGTTTTCCGATCGAGGCCGCCAATGATCCCGCCAGCCCCGTGGCCTTTGCGGCTGGGCCGTTCATGTTGTTTCGCCGCGCGGCCTACACGCAGATCGGGGGGCACCGGGCCTTGGCCGGTGAGGTGGTGGAAGACCTCGCCTTAGCCCGCCGGATCAAGGGCGAGGGCTTGCGCCTCCGTTATCTGCTGGGGCTTGATGCACTCGAGCTCAGCATGTACTCCGATCTCGCCGCCCTTTGGGAAGGCTGGAGCAAGAACTGGTTTCTTGGCCTCGATTCCAGTGTGAGCAAGGCTCTGGGAGCAGCGGCCGTGGTGGTGCTGATGTTCAGCGGCCCCTGGCTGCTGCTTGGCTCAGGCCTGGTGCTGCTGCAGCTGATGCCGCAGCAGCAGAACTGGTGGTTGGCGCTTGCTGCCCTGGCAACCCTGGGCATCGTGCTCCAGCTGCTGCTGCGGCTCTGGAGCCGCAGCCAATTTCAAGTTCCGATGCGCCTCTGGTGGTTGATGGGGGCCGGCGGCCTGTTGGTGGGTGCCATCGGCCCAACATCGGTTTGGCGCACCCTCACCGGCCGCGGATGGACCTGGAAGGGCAGGCCTCTGGCCTGAGCTCAGCTGCCGAATTGGTTCTTGATCGCCTGATTGGTGTTGGCCTGTTCGCTGAACCAGGCTTTGAGCAAATCTTTGGCCAGGAGGCGCAGGGCCTCTGCATCGGTCTGGGCGTCGATTTCACGTTTGAGGCGCTCCACCTCAAAGGATTGATTGAGGGTGAGTTCGATCGGGGCCATCGATCAACGGCGATGGGACCCAGCCACCGTATGGAGCATCGCCTTGGCGGGCGTAGCGGTGGTTACCCAGCCAGGGGGCAGGTCAGCGATCTCGAACGGTGACTGTTTGTAAAACGCTGCGGCATTGCGCGTGCCTGCCCTGTGAATCCGTTAGGAGTACAAAACAGCAAGAGCTATCCATGCGTTTGAGCTGGAGCCAACATCTGAGCGCTGCGCGCACCCTCGAGCTGGTGGGTGATGAGCAGGCCGGTACGGCCCTGGCGCTGATGGGTGTGGCTGTGTTGATGCTCCTGCAAGACCTGGCTGCGGCTGTGGAGTCGCCTGGTGATCAGCCCGGCGCGTAACAAGCGTCACACGTTTACAAAATCTTCCTGATTCAGCTGTCGCAATACGGCTGCAGCAGCGTTTGAAGTCCTTAGCGTTGCGCCAACAAATCCGTTCGCATCGTGTCCGACCATCCGCCTTCCACGCCTGAGCGTTCGCTTCAGCCCGCCAGCTTGAAGTGGCAGCCTGATGGTGAGCTGTCGCAGCAGGATGTGTTCAACCTGGTGTGCAAGCTGCGGGCCGTTGAGCCCGGGCAAACCAGCAATGAGCTTTGGCGTCTTGGTCAGAAATATCCCAGCCAGAACTGATCTGCTGCATCTACGCGCTGGATGATCACTTGCGTTGAAGTCCTGATCAGCGGCTTGGAAGGTTGCCGTTGTTACGGGTGAATCGCATCAAATGATTACGTTGCTTGGGCTCCTGAACGGTGTGGCTCATGCATTCCGATCTCTCTGGTGGGGTTGAACTCTCGATCGGCCAACAGTTCGAGATCGAACGCTTCAGCCGCGCGATCGATGCCACGGCCGATCCTGAGCAATTGCGCCATCTCGCCAAACAACTGCTGCAGGCCTGGCACACCCAGAAGGCGGCCACGCACTGGGTGACCAATCAGCAGGCCTAATCCTGGGCACGACCGGGGCCCCAGGCTCTTCGCTCCAGCGGCGATCTCCTTAGGGTTAACCCTGAGATTGTGTTGGGTTTGGCCCCAGTTGCTGCGCCCTGCTTCCCCCGAGCACTGGGCCTCCGGTCAGCCTGGGTTGCTGCTCTGCTTTCGGCCCTGCTCGTGGGCTGCTCAAGCCCTGGCCGCCGCGCTGAGAACGATTCCGCTGCAGGCTCGGGCAAGCCGGTGGTGCTCACCACCTTCACGGTGCTGTCCGATCTGGCTCGGCAGGTGGCGGGTGATCGCCTCGAGGTGCGCTCGATCACCAAGCCCGGCGCCGAGGTGCATGGCTATGAGCCCACCCCCAGCGATCTCGAGGCTGCTCAAGACGCCAGCTTGATCGTGCAAAACGGTCTTGGCCTGGAGCGCTGGGCTGATCGTTTCGTGGCCTCATCCGGCAAGGTGCCCACCGTCACCCTCAGCCAGGGCATGCAGCCGGTGCTGATCGAAGGGGATGTGGCAGCCGGCAAGCCCAATCCCCACGCCTGGATGTCGCCCAAGCGGGCCGAGCACTACGTGGATCAGTTGGTAGCGGCCTTCTCCAACTTGGATCCAGCCGGTGCGGCCGGCTATCGCCAGCGGGGAGAGGCCTACAAACAGCAGCTCAAAGCGCTTGATGCCGACCTGCGCCAAGCCCTGGCTCAGGTGCCCCCGAACCAGCGGCTGCTGGTGAGCTGCGAAGGCGCCTTCAGCTATCTGGCCCGCGATTACGGCCTCGATGAGGCCTACCTCTGGCCCGTGAATGCGGAAACCCAGGTCACCCCCAAGCGCCTGGCCCGCTTGATCGACACGGTGAAGCAACGGCGGGTGCCGGCCGTGTTTTGCGAAAGCACCGTGAGCGATGAGGCGCAGCGGGAAGTGGCACGGGCGACGGGCGCCCGATTCGGGGGTACCTTCTACGTGGATTCCCTCTCCGGCAGCGGTGGTCCAGCCCCGAGCCTTCTGGCCCTGCAACGCCACAACGTGAACCTGATCGTGCAAGGCCTGAGCGGCAAGCCGGCAACGGGATCGCCGCAATGAGTGGCCGTCTGATCCCACCGGCTGGCCCTCGCATCGAGGTGGAGCAGCTGTGCGTGGATTACAACGGCACCGTTGCCCTCTACGACGCCGATCTCAGCCTGCCGCCGGGTTGCATTTGCGGTCTGGTGGGGATGAACGGGGCGGGCAAAACCACCCTCTTCAAAGCCCTCACCGGTTTTGTGCGCCCGTCCCATGGGCGGATCCGCATCAACGGTCAAACGGTGCTTGCGGCCCAGCGCGATCAGGCGGTTGCCTACGTGCCCCAAAGCGAGGGGATCGACTGCAATTTCCCAATCTCTGTGTGGGATGTGGTGATGATGGGCCGCTATGGCTCGATGTCGGTGCTGCGCTGGCCGCGCCAATCGGATCGCGTGGCGGTCCGCGATGCGCTCGATCGAGTGGATCTGCTCCCGTTGGCTCAGCGCCCCATCGGTGCTCTCTCCGGCGGCCAGCGCAAGCGAGCTTTTTTGGCCCGGGCGATTGCTCAGCGGGCTTCGGTGTTGCTGCTGGATGAACCGTTTAACGGCGTGGATGTGCGCACCGAGCAGCTGATGGCGCAGCTGTTTCTGCAGTTCCGTCAGGAGGGCCGCACGATCTTGATCTCCACCCATGATCTGGGCCACATCCGCGAGTTCTGCGATCTGGTGGTGTTGATCAACCGCACCGTTTTGGCGTACGGCGAAACCAGTGCCGTGTTTACCCCGGAAAATCTGGCCCGCACTTTCGGCGGGATGGTGCCTAAGCCATGACCTGGCTGCTTGAACCGCTCAGCCATGCCTTCATGGTAAAAGCGCTGCTGGTGAGTGCCCTGGTGGGGGGCGTGTGCGGCTTGCTCTCCTGCTACATGACCCTCAAGGGCTGGGCCTTGATGGGCGATGCCGTGTCTCATGCGGTGATGCCGGGGGTGGTGGTGGCCTACGCGTTGGGTCTCCCCTTCTCGCTCGGGGCCTTTGTGTTCGGAGTGGGCTCGGTGGCGGCCATTGGCTTTGTGAAGCAGAAATCGCGCATCAAGGAAGACACGGTGATCGGCCTGGTGTTCACCGGCTTCTTTGCCCTGGGCCTGGTGCTGGTGTCGAAGGTGCGCAGCAACATTGATCTCACCCACATCCTGTTTGGCAACGTGCTGGGCATCTCCAGCTCCGACATTCAGCAGACCCTGCTGATCTCGGCTCTGGTGGTGGCGTTGCTGCTGGTGTTCCGCCGCGATCTGCTGCTCTTTTGTTTTGATCCCACCCACGCCCGCTCGATCGGGATCAACACCGGCCTGCTGCACTACATGCTGCTGTCGGTGCTCTCGCTCACGGCGGTGGCGGGCTTGCAAACCGTGGGCGTGATCCTGGTGGTGGCCATGCTGGTGACCCCAGGCGCCACGGCCTATTTGCTCACCGATCGCTTCGATCGGATGACGCTGCTCGCCATCGCCAGCAGCGTGCTCTCCAGCCTGATCGGTGTGTACGTGAGCTACTGGAGCGATAGCTCCACCGCCGGTTGCATCGTGCTGGTGCAAACGGGCCTCTTCCTGCTCGCTTTTCTGCTGGCCCCCCGCTACGGCATCCTGAGCTGCCAGCGTTCCCAGGCTCCCTAGGCGTGTCGGATCAGTCCTGGCCCTGGTGGCCGCTGCTGCCGCTTTACCCCTATGGGCGCCGCCGCACTCTCGTGCGTGAGCTGATCCCTGAGCAGCTCTGGAGCTTTGAGCAGCTGCAGGGGGTGTTCTATGTGGCCGTGCCGATCCGGATGACGGTGGCCCGCGTTCCGGGCGGCCTGATGCTCTACGCGCCGGTGGCCCCCACCGCTGAAGTGCGCCGCGAGCTGCGGGATCTGGAGCAGCGCTTTGGGCCGGTGCTCAGCATCGTGTTGCCCACCGCCTCGGGCCTGGAGCACAAGCTGCCGGTGCCGGCCATGGCCCGCGCGTTCCCAGAGGCTCAGGTGTGGGTGACCCCGGGCCAGTGGAGTTTTCCGGTATCGCTGCCCCTGGCCTGGCTGGGCTTTCCAGCCCGCCGCACCAAGGTGCTTGGCGAGGATGGCTATCCCCATGGCGAGGCCCTGAGCTGGGTGTCGCTGGGGCCGATCGATCTGGGGCTGGGGCGCTTTCAAGAGCTCGCCTGCCTGCATCAGGCCAGCGGGGCGTTGCTGCTCACCGATGCGCTGGTGGCGATCAATGCCACGCCGCCAGAGCTGTTTGAGCTCGATCCCACGCCCCTGCTCTTCCATGCTCGCGATCGGGGCGATCAGCCCCTGGAGGATTCACCGGCACTTCGCCTCAAGGGCTGGCAGCGCCTGGCCCTGTTCGCGTCGTATCTGCGGCCAGAGGCGCTGGCGGTGCCCAGCCTGACCACGCTGTTGAGCCAGGCGCTCAAGCCCGGCTGTCGCAATGCCCGCAGCTATTTCGGCCTTTATCCCTTCCACTGGGCCCGCAATTCAGCCGAGGTGTTTCAGGAGCTGCAACCGCAGCCGGGGCAGCTTCGGGTGGCACCGGTGCTGGAGCGGCTGGTGTTCCCTCGCACCCAGGCGCTGATCGTGGACTGGGTGAGGCGCTTGGCTGACATGGAGGGTCTGCGCTGGGTGGTGCCGGCCCACTACGACGCACCAGTGCCTTGCAGCGGCGAGCAGTTGCTGGCGCTTGCCGAAACCCTGCAGCAGCGCAGCTGGGCCCCCAATGAGGGCAATTGGGCCTACCTGGCGGGAATCGATCGCGCCCTGCTGCGTTTGGGCGTGGTGCCGGAGCAGCCTCAGACCGAATAAATCGAGGCTTGGGCAGCAATCAGAGCTTCAGCTCACCCGGATCGGCATCCGCCTCGGGGAAGAGGGTGGCTTCCAGTTCCATGCGCTGCTCCATCTGGCGCAGGAAATAGCCGGTCATCATCGCGGAGGCCAGTAGGCCGGCCAAATGATCGCGATTCGCCGTGATCTTCACGTCGAAATGCTCGCCAGGCAGCACACCGAGCAGTCCCTGCACGTTGTGCCGAATGATGTCCTGGATATCGGAGCTAGCGGAGCGCGCCACGCGCTGCAACACATCCGGAGACTGTTCCTGGAGGTATTGAATCAGCGAGTTGGCGCTGATCGCTTCGCTATCACTCGTCAGGAACTCCGGGTTAAACATTCCGGTGTGCTCCGCGTCACGCCTGCACCCTACCCCAGCTCTTCGTCTGACTCGAGACGGTTGAGGTCGGAGAACCGAATCCCGCCGAAGCGATTCAACGGCCAGTAACGGAACACCGCCGTGCCGATCACCTCTTCGCGCGGCAACGGTCCCCAGATGTGCGAATCGAGGCTGGCATTGCGGTTGTCGCCCAGCACCAACACATTGCCTTCAGGCACGGTGATCGGTCCGAAGCTGTAGTCGATCGGCTCCTGCCGCCAGGGCTCCACCACCGCCGTGCCATTGCGGAGCAGCTCACCGCCGCGCACTTCCACGGCATCGCCCGGCTGGCCCACCACCCGTTTAATCAAAGCGGCTTTGGGGTCGTAGCCCGCCTCCACCAGTACCGGCGGCGCGTGGAACACCACGATCGTGCCGTTGGGCAGGGGTTGCTGCAGGCGCGGGCGGAGCTTTTCCACCAGGATTCGGTCCTGCAGTTGCAGGGTGGGCAACATCGAACCAGACGGAATCCAGCGCGGTTCGATCACCAGCCAGCGCAGCAGCAGCGCCACCGCCAGCCACAGAAGCAGTGACCGCCAGCCCTTCAGCAGCGAGCCCGCTGGTGGAGCTGGTTCGCCTGAGGAGGGGCCGCTTGTCATCGCCGCTTCGGTGAGCATGATCGCCACATCCTGAACAACAGCACCCCGGGTGCCCGCTCCCCCCGCCCATCCCTGCAGCGCCGCCGACAACCTGCAGGCCGCCATCGCGCTGCTTGCGGCGTTGCAAGGCCTGGGGCTGCGGCGCTTGGTGCTCTGCCCGGGCAGCCGTTCGGCACCGCTGGCTGTGGCCGCAGGCGTGTTGGAGCGCCGCGGGTTGAAGCTCTACACGGCCATTGATGAGCGCTCAGCGGCATTTCTGGCCTTGGGTCTGGGGCGAGCGGATGGCGTGCCTGCTGCGGTGGTGACCACCTCCGGCAGTGCGGTGGCCAACCTGCTGCCGGCTGTGGTGGAGGCCGACCATGGCGCCGTGCCCCTGCTGTTGCTCACGGCGGATCGCCCGGCTCGGCTGAAGGGTTGTGGCGCCAATCAAACGGTGAATCAAGAGGCGTTTCTGGCCCCCTGCTGCCGGTGGTTTGGTGCGGGGGATCCTCGTGGCCTGGCGGCGATGCCGCCGGCCGCCGCTCCTTCCCTCGCGGAGCTGGCCTGGGCGGCTGCGCTGGGGACGCCGGTGGGTCCGGTGCATCTCAACCTCCCGTTTGAGGAGCCTCTGCACGCCAGCGCCTCGGATATCGAAGCGCTGCTGGCTCAACCTGCCGCTGCTGAGGTTCAGCCCGCTGCCACCCCAGTAACGCCGCTTGTGGCGGCAGCGCCAGTAGAGGCCGGGTCGCTGCTCGATCCGGATCGCCCTGGGGTGGTGGTGGTTGGGCCTTGGCGCGCGCCTGCAGCGCAGTTGGCGCCCTTTGCCGAGGCACTGTTGCGTTGGCAGCGGCGCAGCGGTTGGCCGGTGCTGGCCGATGGCCTCTCGGGTTTGCGCGGTTGGCCCGGCCTGCAGGTGGTGCACGGCTACGACTTGTTGCTGGCAGACGGCCATGGCTTTCCCGCTGCGCCGCAGCTGCTGCGCCTGGGCTCGATGCCGGCTAGCCGGCGCCTGCAGCAGTGGATGGCCGCCAGCACGGGCCCGCAGCTGCTGATCAGCGAGGGCGATCCCCGCAATCTCGATGCCACCGGCACCGCCAGCCTGCAGCTCTCCGGCGGTCTGGCCTCCTGGCTGGCGGCCCTGCCCGATCCCGCGCGATCCTGCCCCGTTGCCGCCTCCAATCAGGCCTGGTTGGAGCAATGGCTGCAGGCCGATCAACGGCTCCAGCAGCAGCTCGATCAGCAGTTGCTCGGCGAGGAGCGCTCTGCGGCGGTGTCCCCCCAATGCAGTGAACCCGCTCTGGCCCGAGCCCTCAGCCGCTGTTTGCCAGCCGGTGAGCCGCTGCTGCTGGCCAGCAGCAGCCCCGTGCGCGACTGGGAGAGCTTCGCGGCTGCCGATGCACCCCATCGCCCCGTGTTTGGTTTCCGCGGCGCCTCCGGCATTGATGGCACCCTCTCGATCGCGGCAGGCCTGGCGTTGAGCCATGGCCGGGCCACGCTGCTCTGCGGTGATTTGGCTCTGCTGCACGACGCCAACGGCTGGCTGTGGCGAGAGCAGTTGGCGGCCTCTGGCGCTCGGCTCACCGTCGTGCTCGTAGACAACGCCGGCGGGGGCATTTTTGAGCAGTTGCCGATTCGAACGGGGCCGCCGCTGGATTTCGAGCGTCTGTTCGCCATGCCGCAACGCCTCGATCACAGCGCGTTGGCCGCCGGTTATGGCGTGGCTGCTCGCTCGATCGAGGCCCTGGATCAACTGGCCGATGGCTTGGCCTGGGCCGCTCAAGAGCCGATGGCGCTGTTGCATCTGCGCACCGATCGCCGCAGCGATGCGGCGCTGCGGCATCAGTGCCGCCGCACAATGGCCACCATCCACCAGGGGTTTGATGGCGGCAACACCCTCAACTGAGCCCGGGATCGCGTGGCAGCCCCAGGGGTCGTATTCCGACATCCTGTTTGATCTGAGTGATGCGGGCATCGCCCGGATCACGATCAACCGCCCGCACAAACGCAACGCCTTCCGCCCCCAGACGGTGACGGAGCTGTTTGATGCGTTTTCGCGCGTGCGCGACAACCCGCGCATTGGCGTGGTGCTGTTCACCGGCGCTGGCCCGGCTGCCGACGGCGGCTATGCCTTCTGCGCCGGCGGTGATCAGAGCGTGCGCGGCGATGGTGGCTACGTCGGCGACGACGGCCTGCCGCGGCTGAATGTGCTGGATCTGCAGCGGCTGATCCGCAGCCTGCCCAAGGTGGTGATCGCTCTGGTGGCCGGATACGCCATCGGCGGCGGCCAGGTACTGCATCTGCTCTGCGATCTGAGCTTGGCGGCGGAGAACGCCGTGTTCGGCCAGACCGGACCCAAGGTGGGCAGCTTCGATGGCGGCTTTGGCGCCGGCTATCTGGCGCGGCTCGTGGGCCAGCGCAAGGCGCGTGAGATCTGGTTTCTTTGCCGCCAGTACGGCGCCGCTGAGGCCCTGGAGATGGGGCTGGTGAATGCGGTGGTGCCGCTCGAGCAGCTGGAGGCGGAGGGTGTGCGTTGGGCTCGGGAGGTGCTGCAGCACAGCCCCACGGCGATCCGCTGCCTGAAGGCGGCGTTCAACGCCGAAACCGATGGCATGGCCGGCATCCAGGAGCTGGCGGGCCAGGCCACGCATCTCTTTTATCGAACCGAAGAGGGCCAGGAGGGCCGCAACGCCTTCCTGGAGAAACGGACCCCGGATTTTTCCGATTCCCCTTGGCTGCCTTGACCCCTGGAATTGGCTAGCAGTTGGTGAGAGTGCCCGTCCTGCTGTGACACCTCGTTGTGTGCCTGAACACCGTTGGTCCCGCTGGTGCCTGGCTGTGGTCGCCAGTGCCATGCCGCTGGCAGCCCCTGCGCTGGCTCGGCAGCCCGACCCGATCCCGCCGCCGGCGCCTGTGATCAGCGACGACGTCGCCCTCAGCCGCATTCCCACCGATCTGATGGATGACGAGGGTCTGCAGCTGGTGCTCGATCGCCGCACCCGCCAACTGATGGTGATCAAAGACGGCCGGCTGCTGCGCCGTTATCCGGCGGCTGTGGGCACCGACGGTTGGGAAACACCGGCCGGGCGCCATCAGGTGTTTGAAATGGTGGCCGACCCGATCTGGGAGCATCCCAGCAACGGCAAGCAGGTGGGGCCTGGCCCGAAGAACCCCCTCGGCTCCCGTTGGATCGGCTTCTACCGCGACTGCACCCCCCGCCAGAACGCCTGGGACGGGGAGCGCTACCTGAGCGTGGATGGCTGCACCGTGGCCGGCTTCCACGGCACCCCTCACCGCTGGACCGTGGGCCGCGCCGTGTCGCACGGTTGCGTGCGCCTGTTTGAAGAAAACGTGCAGGAGGTGTTTGAGCTGGTGCAGGTGGGCACACCGGTGACGGTGCTGCCCTGAAACCACCCGTAGAGTTGCGCGCACTTTCAGCCGGATTCCCCATGCGGGTGCTGTTTGCCGCAGCCGAATGCGCCCCGATGGTGAAGGTGGGGGGCATGGGTGATGTGGTGGGATCCCTGCCGCCGGCCCTGGCTCCCCTCGGCCACGACGTGCGGCTGATCATGCCGGGCTACGGCCGGCTGTGGAGCCAGCTCGACATCCCCGCGGATCCCGTCTGGCGGGGTCACACCATGGGCACCGACTTTGCGGTGTACGAAACCCGCCACCCCGGCAACGGCCTGCCGCTCTATTTGGTGGGGCATCCGGTGTTTGATCCCGAGCGCATCTACGGCGGCGAAGACGAAGACTGGCGCTTCACCTTCTTTGCCAGCGCCACCGCTGAATTTGCCTGGAACCACTGGAAGCCCGACATCCTGCATTGCCATGACTGGCACACCGGGATGATCCCGGTGTGGATGCATCAAGACCCCGACATCAGCACGGTCTTCACCATCCACAACCTCAAATACCAGGGCCCCTGGCGCTGGAAGCTCGACCGCATGACCTGGTGCCCCTGGTACATGCAGGGCGACCACACCATGGCGGCGGCGCTGCTCTATGCCGATCGGGTGAATGCGGTGTCACCCACCTATGCCCAGGAGATCCGCACCTCGGAATATGGCGAGCAGCTGGAGGGATTGCTGAATTTCATCAGCGGGAAGCTGCGTGGCATCCTCAACGGCATCGATCAGGCGGCCTGGAATCCCGCCACCGATGCCACCCTGCCGGCTTCCTTCAGTGTGAACGACCTGAGCGGGAAGGCCGAGTGCAAGCGGGTGCTGCAGGAGCGCATGGGCCTGGCCGTGAATCCCGACACCTACTTGATGGGTTTGGTGAGCCGGCTGGTGGATCAGAAGGGCGTGGATCTGCTGCTGCAGGTGGCCGATCGAGTGCTCGCCTACTCCGATACGCAGTTCGTGGTGCTCGGCACCGGCGATCGCCACATCGAGTCGGGTTTATGGCAAATGGCGGCACGCCACCCGGGCCGTTTCGCCGTGTTCCTCACCTACGACGACGCTCTCTCGCGCCTGATCTACGCGGGAAGCGATGCCTTCTTAATGCCCAGCCGCTTTGAGCCCTGCGGCATCAGCCAGTTACTGGCGATGCGCTACGGCTCGATTCCGGTGGTGCGGCGTGTGGGGGGTCTGGTGGACACGGTTCCGCCGCATGTGCCTAACGACCACACCGGAACGGGCTTCTGCTTCGATCGCTACGACCCGCTCGACTTCTACACCTCGATCGTGCGCTCCTGGGAGGCGTACCGCCATGGCGAGAGCTGGCGGGAGCTGCAACGGCGCGCCATGACCGCCGACTACAGCTGGGATCGCTCGGCCCTCGAGTACGACCGCATGTACAAAGAGGTGAAGGGCGTGAAGGAACCCACCCCCGATGCCGAGGCGGTGGAGCAGTTCTCCCGCGGCCAAAGCGCTGACCCCAGCCTCAAGGGCGGCGCGCAGCCTCCCCGCGATGAGGCTGTTGCGGCGCCTGCCGGCAGTGGCGGTTTGCGCAATCCCCTCTCCTTGCTGCGCCGCCGCAGCGGCGGCTGATCGCCGGGGATGGCCCTGCCGCCGCCCCCGGAATCAGCGCCGGAGAGTTCGTCTCGCGATCTGCCAGCCAGCTACCGCAATCCCTGGCAAACCCTCGGCGAAAACATCCAGGCCGTTGTGGCCGATACCCGGTTGCGGTGCCGCGAGTTGTGGCGCCGCAACGGGCAGGGATCGCTCTGGCGGCCCAGCTGGTGGCCCGCGGATCTCGCGCCGCTGTTCTGGCCGGTTCTGTTGGCTTTGGCTTTGGCCCTTCTTGTTGCTCTGATCAGCGCCGGGTGGATTGCCTTGCGCCCTCGCGCTGGAGATGTCGGGCTCGAGAGCTCCAAGCCGCTGAGCAGTGCTCCCGCTGAGGTGGCGACATCGCTCCAGCCCCCCGGTGAGCCGCTGCCAGAAGCTCCGTCGCTAGCGGTGCCAGAGGTCTCCGCTGCGGGTGAAACCACCTCTGCTCCCGCGGCAAAAGCTCCAGAACCCTCCGCTGCCGATCAAGAGCTTGAGCCAGACCTACCGGAGGTGCTGGTGCCGCCCGAACCGACGCCCGTCGACCCTCTGGATGCCCTGCTGCAACGTCCGGAGGCCGAAGGTCTGTTGATCGGCGCCCGCGTGCTGCCCGATCAGGTGAGCCTGGTGCTGGACGTCGCCCCTGGTTTTGCCAACCTTTCCGCAGCCGAGCGTCAACGCTGCGCCGAGCAATGGCAGCAGTGGGCGATAGAGCTGGGTTACGACCATTTGGAGCTGCGCGATTCCCGCTCTGGCCTGTTGGCCCGGGATGCGCTGGTGGGCAGCGGCATGATCGTGCTCAGCGAGCAACCTCGGCCCTGATTTGATGCAGCTTGGTGACCTGATCGCCTGCTGGGGAGAACCTCAGGGGGGCGTGCGCACGCTCGATCCGACAACACCGCTTGGAGCCATCTGCACCGACAGTCGCCAGCTGGCTCCTGGCCAGGTGTTTGTGCCGCTGGTGGGCGAGCGGTTTGATGGTCATGCGTTCCTTCCTCAGGCTGCCGCCATCGGTGCCCAGGCGGCGGTGGTGCAGCGCGAGCGTGCCGCAGATGTCCCGGCCGGATTGCTCCACTGGCTCGTGGATGACACCCTCGATGCCTACCAGCAGTTGGCGAGGCTGCATCGCCGCTCGCTGAAGGCTCCGGTGGTGGCGGTGACCGGATCCGCCGGGAAAACCACCACCCGTGAGCTGATTCGTGCGGTGCTCACCCCGCTGGGGCCGGTGGTGGCCAGCAGCGGCAACGAGAACAACGACATTGGCGCGCCGCTCACGTTGCTGCGCGCCGGCGCCGAGCACCGGGCTGTGGTGGTGGAGATGGGCATGCGCGGCCTGGGAGAGATCGATCGCCTCAGCCACTGCGCCGAACCGGATGTGGCGGTGATCACCAACATCGGCACGGCTCACATCGGCCGGCTCGGTAGCCGCGAGGCGATTGCCACGGCGAAGTGCGAGATCAGCAGCCGCCTCAAGCCCGAGGGCCTGCTGGTGATCCCCGCTGGGGATCCTTTGCTGGAGGCGGCCCTGGAACTGGTGTGGTCCGGCCGGGTTTGCCGCGTGGCCCTGCGTGATGAGCCAGCCGCTGAGCAAGCGGATCTGATCGGCGTTCTGGATCCTGCCGCTGAGCAGCTGCAGGTGGAGGGTCAGTGGATTCAGCTGCCGCTGGCAGGACGGCACAACGCGCGCAACTTGCTGTTGGCGCTGGCGGTGGCGCGTGAGCTTGGGGTGCCGTTGGCTGCCCTGGGCCAGCTGCAGGTGGAGGTGCCGGGCGGCCGCAACCGCCGGCTTGAACGCGGAGGACTCATGCTGCTGGATGAGACCTACAACGCCTCCCCGGAAGCGGTGTTGGCGGCCCTGGATCTGCTGGCAGCTCAACCAGGCCGGCGCTTCGCGGTGCTTGGCACGATGCTCGAGCTCGGAGAGCAGAGCGTTGCCCTGCACCGCCGCGTGGCTGAGCGGGCTGCCGCGTTGGGGCTGGATGGCTTGGTGGTGGTGAGCCAGGGCGCCGAAGCCGAAGCGATGGCCGCAGCGGCAGCACCACTGAGCCGTTTGGCCGTCGTGGCTCAGCCTGAACAGGCTGTGGAGCCCCTGGCCGCCTGGCTCCAGCGGGGTGATGTCCTGCTGCTGAAGGCCAGCCGCGGAGTGGCGTTGGAGCGGTTGATTCCGCTGTTGCCCCAGCTCTGATTCAGTCCGGCGGCTGCCAGTTCTCTTTCACCAGCTGCTTGGCGCGGCCCAGGGCGAGGGCCCCACTCGCCACATCCTTGGTGAGGGTGGAGCCGGCCCCCACGGTCACGTTGGCTCCCAGGGTGATCGGTGCCACCAGCACGCTGTTGGCGCCGGTTTTGCTGCCGGCGCCGATCACGGTGCGGTGCTTGTTCACGCCGTCGTAATTGGCGGTGATCGTGCCGGCGCCCACATTCACATCAGCGCCCAGCTCGGCATCGCCGATGTAGCTGAGGTGATTCACCTTGCAGCCGGCCGCCAGGCTGCTCTTTTTGATCTCAACGAAGTTCCCCACCCGGCAGCCCTCGCCCAGATCAGCGCCCGGGCGCAGCTGGGCAAACGGGCCAATGGCACAGCCGCTGGCCACCATCGCCTCACGCACCACCGAGTAGACGATTTCCACCCCATCGCCGATGCGGGCGTTGTCGATCAGGCTGCTGGGGCCGATGCGGCAGCCGTTGCCGATCACGCTGTTGCCGCGGAAATGGCACTGCGGTTCCACCACCACATCTCGGCCGAAGCGGGTTCCATCGCTCAGGGTGCAGCTGGCGGGGTCCACGAAGGTCACGCCCTCAGCCATCCAGTGCCGCCGCAGCCTTTCCTGAATCACGGCTTCGCATTGGGAGAGCTGGTAGCGATCGTTGATGCCATTGATCTCATCGGCATCGGCCACCTCGACATGCATGGCCGGGCTGAGCATCGCCACCGTGTCGGTGAGGTAGAGCTCGCCTTGATCGTTGTTGGTGTTGAGGGTGGGCAGCACCGCCGCTAACTGCTTCCAGTTGAAGCAGTAGATGCCGGCATTGATCAGGTTGTTGGTGCGCTGGGCCTCGCTGCAGTCGCGGTGCTCCACGATCGCCGACACCTGCCCCTCGCTATCGGCGAACACGCGGCCATAGCCGGTTGGATCGCTCAGCCGGGCCGTGAGCAGGGTCACGGCGGCACCGCTGCTGCGGTGGCGCTCCAGCAGGTTGGCGATCGTTTGCTCCCGCAGCAGCGGCACATCGCCGTTGAGCACGAGCAGCTCACCTTCGAAGTTGGCCAGCGGCGCTAGCAGCTGTTGCACGGCGTGGCCGGTGCCGTTTTGCGGTTGCTGCAGCACAAACTCCAGCCCGGGCCGATGGGCCAGGGATTGCTCCACCCGCTCGGCCTGATGGCCCACGATCAGGATTTGCCGCTCGGGTGCCAAGCCGTTGCAGCTGGCCAGCACGCGCTCCACCAAGGTGGCGCCAGCCAGGGGCTGCAGCACCTTCGGTAGATCGCTCTTCATGCGGGTGCCCTTTCCGGCGGCCAACACGGCAACGGCGAGCATCAGCAGCGGGGCACAACTGGCCGGGAATCTACTGGTGGCGACTGTTTCCCACACCCCAGCGGCGGCGCCAGGCGCCCGTGCCCTCCACCGTTCCGCTGGCCATGGAGCGGGCCTGGGCCAGTTGCCGCTGCTTCAGGATCTCGGCCCGATCGGCGCAGCCGCTGGGATCGCGGTAGGGCTCGGCCGCATTGGTGCGCAGATGCTCCTGCTCCATCAGGCTCAGGGGCCGCAGCTGAGGGTCGCCATCCAGCGGGCTGGGGCTAGCTGCCGTGCCACCGCTCCAATCGCTGCTTTGCTTGAGCAGCCCTGAGGGGGCGGCGATGCTGGCCAGATGCAGTCCTGCTTTGAGGAGGGCGTTGCGGATCGCGGCGGCACTGCAATAGGTGAGCAACCGTCCCTGCGGCTGCAGCAGAGCTCCAAGCCCGCTGAGAAATTCCAGAGTCCACAGCTGCGGGCAGCGGCTGGGGGAGAAGGCATCCATCAACACCAGATCGATCTGGCTGCGCTGGTTTGCAAGCAGCTCGCTCAGGCGGCTGCGGGCATCGCCCCAGAGCATCCGCTCTGAGCTGCAGAGCTCGGCCAGCTGCTCTGTGGTTCCCGCTTGCCATTGGCTGCAAAAGCCGGGATCGGCCAGGGCTAACTCCAGCGGTTCGCGGTCCAGCTCCAGCCCCCACCAGCTGAGTTCAAGGCCGCGGGCTTGGCAGGCCTCCAGCAGGGCCGCGGTGTTGCAGCCGGTGCCCACACACACATCCAGCACGCGAATCGTGGTGCCCGCCTCCCAACGATCGAGCCCAGCCGGGGCGACGAATTTGCTGTGGGCTTCCGCCAGGGCGCCGAGGCCGCTGTGAAACGCCTCGCCGAATTCGCTGCTGAACAGGCTGAAGCTGCCGTCGGCGGTGCGCCGCGGCTCAAGCCTGGAGGCGCTCGAGGTCATCCCAGAAGGTGGGGTACGACACGGCCGCCGCCTCAGGCCGCTGCAGCTGGGTGCTGCCGCTGGCGATCTGGGCCGCCACCGCCAGGCTCATGGCCACGCGGTGGTCGGTTTCGCTGTCCACTTCGGCGCCGTGCAGCTGCACACCGCCCTGGATGGTCATGCCGTCGGCGAATTCCTCGATCACGGCACCCATCGCACCCAGCTGACGGGCCATCACCGCCAGGCGGTCGGTTTCCTTCACGCGCAGCTCCTCGGCACCACTGACGCGGCTCACACCCTCGGCGCAGCACGCAGCCACCGCCAGCACCGGAATTTCATCCACCAGGCGCGGGATCAGCTCGGCGCCGATCTCAAAGGCCTGCAGCGGGCCGTGGGTGACGCGCAGATCTCCCACCGGTTCGCCGGCTACATCGCGCTGGTTGAGCACCTCAATGCGGGCGCCCATCTGCTCGAGCACATCGAGGATGCCGGTTCGGCTGGGATTGAGCCCCACGTTTTCCACGGTGAGGTCGGCGCCCGGGGTGATCGCTCCGGCCACCAGCCAAAAAGCCGCCGAGCTGATGTCGCCAGGTACCACCACCGCCTGGCCCCGCAGGCTTGAGCCGGGTACCACGGTCACTTCCGTATTGCCCGAGCCGCTCACCGTGAGCTGAGCACCGAAGGCACGCAGCATCCGCTCGCTGTGATCGCGGCTCTGCACCGGTTCGATCACGGTGGTGGGCCCTTCCGCAGTGAGAGCCGCCAGCAGGATCGCGCTCTTCACCTGGGCTGAGGCCACCGGAGTGCGGATCGTGGCGCCGCGGAGCTGCCGGCCCTGGATTGCCAGGGGTGCCAGGTTGCCCCCGCTGCGCCCGGCAATCGTGGCGCCCATTTCCGCCAAAGGCCCACCCACCCGTTTCATCGGGCGGCGGCGCAGGGAGTCGTCGCCGGTGAGCACGAAATGGCGCCCGGCGCGGCCCGCCAACAGGCCGAGCATCAGGCGCATGGTGGTGCCGGAGTTGCCGCAATCCAGCACGGTTTCGGGTTCCTGGAAGCCATCGAGCCCCACGCCCCGCACCACCACAGGCTGGCCGGCCTCGATCGGCGACACGTCCACGCCCATGGCCTGCAGGCAGGCGGCCGTGCTGAGCGGATCTTCCGCCGGCAGAAGGCCTTCGATCGTGGTGGTGCCTTCGGCGATGGCACCGAAGAGCAGAGAACGGTGGGAGATCGATTTGTCGCCTGGCACGCGCACCGTGCCCCTGAGGCTGCGGCCTGCGGTGGTTCCCAGGGCGAGGGGCATGGCTGTCGCGTTGAGTGCAGCGAGCGTAGGCATCACCCGAGCATCAGCCCGCCCGTCCCGCTGAGGCTCTCGCGGCAGCTGCGTAGATCAAACAGCAGCTCTTCCAGGTTGAACTGCATCAGCTCGCGGTCCATGGCCCGCTGCAGCCGGCGGGCCATGGACCGCAACACCTGCTGCTCGGCCAGGTTCGGCTCTTCGGCTTCGCCTTCGATCAGCCTGATCTCGGCGCCCACGGCCTCGAGCACCTCAGAAACCGCAATCCTGGCGGGCTCCCGCTGCAGCCGGTAGCCCCCAAGCCGGCCACGCCGTGCTTCCACCAGGCCAGCCCGGCGCAGCTGCAGTAACAGCTGCTCGAGCATCGGGGCCGGCAGGTCCTGAGCTGCCGCGATCTCGTTCACCGATCGCCATTGCAGCGGAGCCTTGGCCAGCTCCAGCAGGGCTTGAAGCGCCTGCTGTCCGCTGCGGCGCAGCAGGCTCATCCCCGCTGGGCGAGCCGCTCCAGCACCCGCTCGAGCGCGTAGCCGAACAGCGCCGGATCGGGATCGCTCTGGCCCACATCCGCTAGGCCCAGCTCAGCCCAGCGCGCATCCAGGCGCGCCTCCAGCTCAGCCGGCCGGCTGAGCGGCTCACCCCAGGGGTGATTGCGCTCGGGGCCCAGCTTGGTGGTGGCATCGATGGCCAGGCGGCCGCCGAGCCCCAGCTGTTCGCTGGCGAAGTCGAGCGTGTCGAAGGGGGTGTTCTCCACCACGATCAGGTCGCGCTGGGGATCCACCAGGGCGCTGATCGCCCAGATCACCTGCCTTGGGTCGCGGATGTTGATCGATTTATCCACCACCACCACAAATTTGGTGTATGTGAACTGAGGCAGGGCGGTCCAGAAGGCCATGGCGGCGCGCTTGGCCTGGCCTGGGTAGGCCTTGTCGATGGCGATCACGGCCAGCTTGTAGCTGAGGCCCTCCATCGGCAGGAAGAAATCCACGATCTCCGGGATCTGTTGGCGCAGGATCGGCGTGTAGATCCGGTTGAGGGCGATGGCGAGCATCGCGTCTTCCTTGGGTGGGCGGCCGCTGAAGGTGGTGAAGTAAATCGGATTGCGGCGCTGGGTGACGCACTGGATCCGCACCAGCGGTGAATCCTCCACACCGCCGTAGAAGCCCATGTGATCGCCGAAGGGCCCATCGGCCAGCTCTTCGCCCGGGGTGATCGCGCCTTCGAGCACCACCTCGCTGTGGCTGGGCACCTCCAGGTTCACGGTCTTGCACTTGGCCAGCCGCACGCCCTCGCCGGCATAGAGGCCGGCGAACAGCCATTCGCTCAGCTGCACGGGGATCGGCGTGGCCGCCGCCATCACCAGCAGCGGATGCACGCCGATGGCGATGGCGATCTCCAGCTTTTTGCCCATGGCCGCCGCCTTGCGCAAGTGGCGGGCGCCGCCGCGCACGCTCAGCCAGTGCACGGTCATCGTGTTGATCGACTGCTGCTGCAGCCGGTACACCCCCACGTTGGGCGTGCCGGTTTCCGGGTCCTTGGTGATCACCAGGCCCAGGGTGAGGATGCGGCCGCCATCGCCAGGCCACGGGCGCAGCAGCGGCAGGGCATCGAGGTTCACTGCCTCGCCCTTGAACACCTCCTGCCGGCAGGGCGGGGTGAGATCGAGATCGGGCCGGGCCTTCAGTACATCCAGAAGCACCGAGCCGAAGCGCACTGCCTCACGTGCCCCCTTGGGGGGACGGGGCTGCTGCAGGAGAGCGAGCCGCTCACCGAGGGCTTCGAGCTCCTCGGGCCGCTCCATGCCCATGCTCCAGAGCACCCGCTCCTGGGTTCCCATCAGGTTGACCGCCACCGGCATCGAGGAGCCGATCACGTTTTCGAAAAGCAGGGCCGGGCCGCCGCAGCTCAGGACCCGATCCGCGATCGCCGCCAATTCCAGATCGGGATCCACCGGCGCGGTGATGCGGCGCAGCTGGCCTCGCTCCTCCAGCAGTTTGAGGAACCCGCGTAGGTCGCGCTGCGAACCCATCAGCCTCAATCCACTGCCATGCGGTGCTTACTGTGACGCACCCCACCCGCCGCTGTGGCCGTGCAGATCTCCTACTTCCATACGTCTGAATGCGTGCCGGCGGTGTTGCCCGTCGCCGAAGGCGGCCCTGATGCGGCGGTGGTGATCGATGTGCTGCGCGCCACCACCACCATTGCCTGGTCGCTGCAGAACGGTGCCGAGGCGATTCAGGCCTTTGCGGATCTCGGGGAGCTGGATCGCACCGCAGCGGCCTGGCCCGAAGAGCGGCGGCTGCGCGCCGGTGAACGCGGCGGCAAGCGGGTCGACGGCTACGACCTGGGCAATTCGCCCCTGGCGGTGACGCCGGAGCTGGTGGGAGGCAAGCGCATCTTTATGAGCACCACCAATGGCACCCGCTCCCTTGATGCCGTGAAGGCGCTGCCGCTGCTGGTGACGGCCTGCTTGCCGAACCGCACCGCCGTGGCTCGCCGCCTGATCGAGCGCGAGTGCCAGAGGGTGTGGATCGTGGGCAGCGGCTGGGAGGGCGATTACTCCCTCGAAGACAGTCTGGCGGCGGGAGCCGTGGTGTCTGCGGCGCTGGAGCTGGCGGTGTCGCCCCATGTGGGCGTGCGCTGCGCCAACGACGAGGCTCTCGCTGCCCTGGCTCTTTGGCAGCAGTGGCACACCGACACCGAAACCTGCCTGCGTGCCGCCAGCCACGGCCAGCGTCTGATCGGCATCGGCAACCACGACGCCGACTTCGCCTGCTGCGCCTCGGTGGACAACCTCACGATCGTGCCCACCCAGACCAGCCCTGGGGTGCTGCAGGCCGCCTGAGGGCCCTTGCGGGGACCCTTACAGTGCCCGGGTCGGTAAAACGCAAGCGGTGACAAGCTTTCTGGCAGCAGCGATCCAGCTCACCAGCACCGCCGATCCCGACGCGAACTTCGCGGCCGCGGAGGAGCAGATCGATCTGGCGGCCCGCCGCGGAGCCGATCTTGTGGGGCTCCCCGAGAACTTCGCCTTTATGGGTGAAGACGACCACCGGCTCGAGATTGCTCCCGTGCTGGCCGATCGAGCTCAGCAGTTCTTGATCACCATGGCGCGCCGCTACCAGGTGACGCTGCTGGGCGGTGGCTACCCCGTGCCGGCTGGAGAGCGGCTCACCAGCAACCGGGCTGAGCTTGTGGGTAAGGACGGCCAGATCCTGGCCCGCTACGACAAGATCCACCTCTTCGATGTGGACCTGCCTGACGGCAACACCTACCGGGAGTCGGCCACCGTGCAGCCCGGCGATCAACTGCCGCCGGTGGTTGAGGTGCCCGGCCTTTGCCGGGTTGGGCTCTCCATCTGTTACGACGTGCGCTTTCCCGAGCTCTACCGCTACCTGGCCAGCGCCGGTGCGGATGTGTTGTTCATCCCGGCGGCGTTCACGGCCTTCACCGGCAAAGACCATTGGCAGGTGTTGCTCCAGGCCCGCGCCATTGAGAACACCGCCTACGTGCTCGCACCGGCTCAAACCGGCAACCACGGCGGCCGGCGCCAGACCCACGGCCATGCCCTGGTGATTGACCCCTGGGGCACGGTGCTGGCTGATGCGGGCAGTGGGCCGGGTCAAGCGGTGGCCCCGGTGGATGTGCAGCACCGCCAGCGCATTCAGGCCCAGATGCCGAGCCTCAAGCACCGGCGCCCAGCCCTGTTCTGAGTGGTGAGAGCGTCGTTCTCCTTCCGTCTGCGGTCTCGGCTGTCCGGGCTGGCTCTGGCTGTTGCGGTGCCAGCGCTCTCGCTCTGCTCGGCCCTGCCGGCCTGGGCGGGCAGTGCCCTGGCCGCCTGGCGCATCAACCGCTCCGGTGCTCTCGAGCTGCGCACGCCTCCGGGCACCAGCATCGAGGCCTTCTTTGAAGAAGGTCGCGGGCTGGTGGGTCCGCGGCTGTGGATTGATCTTCCCGGCGCTCCCTCCCGCAGCCGCAGCGTGCGCGGCAATGGCGCCATCCGAGAAGTGCGGGTGGGGCGCCCCAGCGACAACACCACCCGGCTGGTGGTGGAGTTCAGAGCTGGCACCAAGCTCGATCCCGCCCAGCTGCGGTTGGTGGGCACCAGTGCTGATCGCTGGCAGATGGAGCTGGGTTCTGGCGTGAGCGGCCTTGATCCCATCGGCGAGGGTGATCTCGACGCCCCGTCCACACCCAGCTGGCGGGCACGGCCACCGGCGGCTGTGGTTCCTGGTGGGCCGATGCCTTCGGTGGAGGGCCTGCCGAGCGTGCCGGTGGGCCGTTACAAGGTGGTGATCGACCCCGGCCACGGCGGGCCTGATCCCGGAGCTGTGGGGATCAATGGCCTGCGGGAAACCGATGTGGTGCTGGATGTGAGCCTGCAGGTGGCTCAGATCCTTCAAGCCAAAGGCGTGCAGGTGCTGCTCACCCGCACCTCGGAAGTGGATGTGGATCTGCCGCCCCGGGTGGCATTGGCCAACAACAGCCGGGCTGATCTGTTCCTGAGCATCCACGCCAACGCGCTGAGCATGTCGCGCCCGGATGTGAACGGCATCGAAACCTTCTATTTCCAGGACGGTCCCTCGAGGCGGCTTGCGGAAGCCGTGCAGCAGCAGATGGTGCGGGTGTCGCCGGGCAGCCCTGATCGCGGTGCACGCCCCGGCCGCTTCTTTGTGATCCGCCGCACCGTGATGCCAGCGGCCTTGGCCGAAATGGGTTTCGTGACCGGTCAGCTCGATTCGCCCCGCCTGGCGGATCCCGCCTTCCGCCGCCGGATGGCCGTGGCGATCGCCACGGGTCTGCTCAATTACCTGGTCGCCAATCCATGAGCGGCGCTCCCATCGGCATCTTTGATTCCGGCGTGGGGGGCTTAAGCGTCTGGCGGCAGGTGGTGCATCACTTGCCGGATGAATCGGTGATCTACCTGGCCGATCAGGCCCACGTGCCCTACGGCCAGCGTTCGGCCCAGGAGATCCGGGCTTACTGCAGCGCGATTGCGGCTGAGCTGATCGCCATGGGTTGCAAGGCGATTGTGGTGGCCTGCAACACGGCTTCTGCCGTGGCACTGGAGTCGTTGCGGCAGGCCTTCCCGCAGCTGCCGATCGTGGGGCTGGAGCCGGCGGTGAAGCCGGCGGTGGAGCTCACCCGCTCCGGTGTGGTGGGGGTGATGGCGACGCCCGCCACCTTTCAAGGGGAGCTCTACCGCGCCACGGTGGGCCGTTGGGCCGGCGACGTAACGGTGGTGGAGCAGGTGTGCATCGGCCTGGCGGATCTGGTGGAGATGGGGGAGCTCGAGGGCGAGCGCTGCGATGCCCTGCTGCGCAGTTTTCTCGACCCCATGCTTGCGGCCGGCGCCGACACGATCGTGCTCGGCTGCACCCACTACCCGTTTGTGATCGAGGCGATTCGCAGGCTCGTGGGGCCTGCTTTTGCGGTGCTGGATCCTGCGCCAGCTGTTGCGCGCCATCTGGGGGAGCTGCTCGCCGCTGCGGGCTTGCTCTGCGGCGGCTCCTGCCGCAGTGAGCACCAGTTCTTCACCAGCGCTGATCCCCAGGCTTTTGATCATGCCGTGGCCCGGCTGGTGGGGGCGCGCTGCCTTAGCCAGCCGATCACCTGGCGGGATGGACAGCTCCATCACGGCTGAGCCACCGCCAGCCATGGTGCGCCTTCTAGGATCGGCACACCGCAGGGGGTCATGGCCACGGTTGCAGAGCTGCTCCAGCCCGTCGAGGCCGACCTCGAGGCTCTGCTGAGCGATCTGCGCAGCCTGATTGGAGCGGGGCACCCGATCCTCCAGGCCGCTGCTGAACACCTCTTCAGTGCAGGGGGCAAGCGTCTGCGCCCCGGCATCGTGCTGCTCGTCTCCCGCGCGCTGAGCGCCGATGGCGAACTCACGGCCCGCCACCGCCGCCTGGCCGAGATCACCGAGATGATCCACACGGCCTCGCTCGTGCACGACGACGTGGTGGACGAGGCCAGCACCCGCCGCGGCGTCGATACCGTCCACAGCCGCTTCAACCACCGCGTGGCGGTGCTCGCCGGCGATTTCCTCTTCGCCCAGGCCAGTTGGCACCTCGCCAACCTCGATGATCTCGAGGTGGTGAAACTGCTCTCGCGCGTGATCATGGATCTCGCCGATGGCGAGGTGAAGCAAGGCCTGTTCCGCTACGACACGGGCCAGAGCTTCGAGACCTACCTCGAGAAGAGCTACTGCAAAACCGCCTCCCTAATCGCCAACAGCGCCCGCGCTGCTGGCGTGCTCAGTGGACTGCCAGCCCATCAGCTCGATGAGCTCTACCGCTTCGGCCGCCAGCTCGGCCTGGCCTTCCAAGTGGTGGATGACATCCTCGATTTCACCGGCAGCGACCAACAACTCGGCAAGCCAGCGGCCAGCGACTTAGCCAGTGGCTATCTCACCGCACCTGCCCTCTACGCGCTCGAGGAGCATCCGGCCCTCGCTGGATTGATCGAGCGCGAGTTCAGTGAAGAGGGCGATCTCGATCAAGCACTGGAGCTGGTGCGCAACAGCCAAGCGATCCAACGCTCCCGTGCCTTGGCCGAGGGTTTTGCCAACGAAGCCCGCGAAGCCATCAGCTGGTTGCCCGCTTCGGATTGCCGCAGTGCCCTGTTGGCCTTGCCGGAGTTTGTGCTGAGCCGGCTCTACTGAAGCTCGCGCACGATTTCTTCAAGGCTGCTGAGGAAGCGCTCGATCTCGGGATAGAGATCTTGGAGGTCTTCCCTGCTCAGATGCTGGGGCGGCAATACATGAACGTGGCAGCCTGCGGCGCGCGCGGCCCGCACGCCGGCGGGTGAATCTTCGAAGGCCCAGCAGTGGCGCGGATCCACACCCAGCCGCTCCGCCGCCAGCACAAACACATCCGGTGCCGGCTTGCCCCGCTTGAGGTGCGGATCATCGCCGTGCACCCGCACCCGGATGGCGGCGAGCCAGGGGTGGGGGGATGCTTTGAGCTCGACCGCCGCTTGTGAGCTGCTGGTGGCCAAGGCCATGGGGATGCCGAGGGCCTCACAGTGCTGCACCAGCTCTGGCGCCCCCGGCATCGGTGCCGCACGAATCAGCAGCGCTTCAGCGATGGGCTGGCGTACCGCCAGCAGCGCCTCGCGGCTGGGTGCGTTGCCGTCCCCGCCAGCGCTGATCCACTGCAGCACTTGATCGGCGCAGTCGTGGCGGCGGCGCCCCCGCAGGGCCAAGAGCTCTTCGGCTTCCAGCGGCCTGCCGAAGTGGCTGGCGGCCTGCTGCCAGGCCTCCGCATGCAGCGGTTCCGTGTCGAGCAGCAGCCCGTCGAGATCGAACAGGCAGGCGGCGGGTCTCACCATCGCTCCATCCTGAAGCAGCGCCGAAGGCTGCGACGGCTATTACAGGCCTGGCGCCGAGCCGGCCAGGCGGGTTGCGCGCTCGCTTGAATGGGCGCGCCTGCCGTTGCCCGCATGTCTGAGGCCCAGACCAGCCCCGCCACCAGCACCACGATTGAATCGGTGCTGCAGGAGCAGCGGGTGTTTGAGCCACCGGCCGCCCTGGCTGCAGGCGCGGCGATCGGTTCGGTGGAGGCCTATCGAAAGCTGGCGGCCGAGGCGCAGGCCGATCCGGATGCGTTCTGGGGTGAGGCAGCCCGGCGCGAGCTGCACTGGTTTGAGCCCTTCCACACGGTGCTCGATTGGAGCAATCCGCCCTTTGCCCGTTGGTTTGAAGGCGGCACCACCAACCTCAGCTACAACTGCCTCGATCGCCATCTCAGCGGGCCCCGCGCCGACAAGACAGCCCTGATCTGGGAGGGCGAACCCGGCGACACCCGCACGTTCACCTACCGCCAGCTGCACGCCGAGGTGTGCAAGGCGGCCAATGCGCTGAAGGCGCTCGGCATCGGCAAGGGCGATCTGGTGGCGCTCTACATGCCGATGGTGCCGGAGGCGGCAATCGCCATGCTCGCCTGCGCCCGCATCGGTGCCCCCCATTCGGTGGTGTTCGGTGGCTTCTCGGCCGATGCTCTGCGCGATCGCTTGATCGATGGCGAGGCCAAGGCGGTGATCACTGCCGATGGCGGTTTCCGTAAGGACAAGCCAGTGCCGCTGAAGCCCGCTGTGGATGAGGCGCTGGGCAGCAATGGCGGCGCCCCGAGCGTGGAGCACGTGCTGGTGGTACAGCGCATCGAGAGTGATTGCCCGATGCAGGCCGGCCGCGACCACTGGTGGCACGAGCTGGTGGAAAGCCAGAGCGCCGACTGCCCCGCCGAGCCGATGGACAGTGAAGACCGGCTGTTCGTGCTCTACACCTCAGGCTCCACCGGCAAACCCAAGGGAGTAGTTCACACCACCGCCGGCTACAACCTCTGGGCTCATCTCACCTTCCAGTGGATCTTCGACATCAAGGAGAACGATGTCCACTGGTGCACCGCCGATGTGGGCTGGATTACGGGGCACAGCTACATCGTCTACGGCCCGCTCTCCAACGGCGCCACCACGGTGATGTATGAGGGTGCGCCGCGCCCGAGCAAGCCCGGTGCCTTCTGGGAGGTGATTCAGAAGCACCAGTGCACGATCTTCTACACAGCCCCCACGGCGATCCGCGCCTTCATGAAGAGCGGCCGCGAGGTGCCGGACCAGTACGACATGAGCTCGCTGCGCATCCTCGGCACCGTGGGTGAGCCGATCAACCCGGAGGCCTGGATCTGGTACCGCGATGTGATCGGCGGCAACCGCTGCCCGATCGTCGACACCTGGTGGCAGACCGAAACCGGCGGCGTGATGATCAGCCCGCTCCCGGGTGCCACCCCGACTAAGCCCGGTTCTGCCACCCTGCCCCTGCCGGGCATCCAGGCCGACATCGTCGATCACGACGGCAACTCCCAGCCCGCCGATCAGGGGGGCTATCTCGCGATCCGCCGCCCTTGGCCGGGGATGATGCGCACTGTGCACGGTGATCCCGAGCGCTTCCGCAAGAGCTACTGGGAGGAGATTCGCCCCGCCGATGGCTCCTGGCTGTACTTCGCCGGCGACGGCGCCCGCCGCGACAGCGACGGCTACTTCTGGGTGATGGGCCGCGTGGACGATGTGATCAACGTGAGCGGCCACCGCCTCGGCACGATGGAAATCGAGAGCGCTCTGGTGAGCCATCCGGCCGTGGCCGAAGCGGCCGTAGTGGGGCGGCCCGATGAGCTCAAGGGCGAAGGCATCGTGGCTTTCGTGACCCTGGAGGCCGGCCGCAGCGGTGATGACGCCCTGATCGCCGAACTACGCGGCCATGTGGGCAAGGAGATCGGGCCGATTGCGCGCCCGGATGTGATCAAGTTCAGCGATGCCCTGCCCAAGACCCGCAGCGGCAAAATCATGCGCCGCATCCTGCGCTCTTTGGCCTCTGGCCAGGAGGTGAGCGGTGACACCTCCACCCTGGAGGATCGTTCCGTGCTGGATGCGCTCCGCGTTTGATCAGGCGGGCTGCGCGGCCGCTGGGCTCCACCAGCGGCTGATCGTCTCCGCCAGGGCGTCGATCTGGCGCTGACGGCTCGGGTCGTCGGCCCAGGCACCCAGCAGGTTCTGGCGTAGTCCGGCGCTGGCGGGGGTGAGGTGATCGCCCGGCAGCTCAAGCAGCTGGGTTTGATCCTGCGGCCGCGCCTGCAGCACCGCCTGCAGGCGCTGGCTCTGATCGATGCCGTCGCGGTTGAAGCGCACCAGCAGGTTGGCGGGCTGGCGGTAGTTGGCGCCCACCAGCCGCAGGGTTTCGCTGGGGGAGGGGCTGAATTCGCTCTGGATGCCCAGACGCGGGCCCAGCTCCGCCAGCAGCGGCACGCTGCGCTCGGCGGAGAAGTTGTTGAAGCTCAGGGCTGCCAGGCCGCTGCAGCCGCGGCCGTTGTCGGGTGCCAGCAGATGCAGCTTGCAGCCGAGGCTGTGGCCGAGCCGCAGGGCGGGCAGCCCCTCCGGACGTGCGGCGCGAAAAAGCTTCCAGGCTTCATTGGCCTGAGCCTGGTGATCGAAGCCCGGCACATAGCTCCAGGCTTGGATCGCCAGTCCCTGCCGCGCCAGCGCTTCCAGCAGGCGGCGATAGCTCAGCTGGGGTGTGGCCGCCAGATAACTGCCACCGATGAACTGGATCAGGCCCCGGGCTGCCGGCGGCTCCAGCAGCCAAAGGCTGCCGCGCTGGCGCCAGCTCATGCCTTCTGCAGACCCTTGAGCGCCTCGAGCGCTTCGCGGCGATGGGCTGGGCCATCGAGCAGGTTGTTGAACACATGGCGAATCACACCGCCGCCATCGATCACATAGGTGACCCGGCCGGGCAGCAGCCCCAGCACGCTCGGCACGCCAAAGGCCTTGCGCAGCTGGTTGCCCTTGTCCACCAGCAGGGGGTAGGGCAGGTTGTGGCGTTGGGCAAAACGCTGGTGGCTGGCGGCGTCATCGCCGCTCACGCCCCACACCTCGGCGCCCATGGCCTGCAGATCGGCGTAGCTGTCGCGGAAGGCGCAGGCCTCCATCGTGCAGCCGGGGGTGTCGTCTTTCGGATAGAAGAACAGCACCAGGGCTTTGCCCCCCAGTTGATCGCTGCGGCGCTCGGTGCCGCTCTGGTCGGCGAGGGCAATCAGAGGCGCGCGGTCGCCGATGTTCAGGGCTGAGGCCAAGAGGGGTGTTGGATGCTGCCGAAACCCTAGGCAGGGCCTGCTGCGGCCTGGGATTATGAAGCCATCGCGCAGCGCCCCATGGCCACGGCAGAACCTCCGCAACCCTGGGAGCAGGTGGACCTGCTGAGCTTGATGGCGGCCCCAGCGGCGGAAGCGGCTTCTGAACCGGTGCCGACAGCGGAGGTGAACGCCATTGCTGCCCCGCAGCCCACGGCAGAGTCGGCACCCCCTATCGAGCCGCTGCCCATCCGCGAGGCATCGCCAACCGCGCCGGGCCAATCGTTGCCGCAGCGCCTGCTCATTCTCGATACAGAAACCACGGGCCTGGATCCACAGCGCGATCGCTGCATCGAGCTGGGTGCGGTGTTGTTCGATCTGCCGCGCCGCTCAGTGCTCAGCCAGGTGTCATTGCTGTTGCCGTGCGATCAGAACGCTGCCCAAGCGGTGAACGGGATCGACCCCGAGCTCACCCAGCAACCGCAGCCCTGGCAGCAGGGCTTGCAGTGGTTTGAGGCCCTGCTCGCCAGCGCTGATTTGGTGGTGGCCCATAACGCCGCCTTCGATCGCCAGTGGTTCGGCATTGAACCCCTGCCTGCGATTCACAAGCCGTGGCTGTGCACGATGGAGGACATCCGCTGGCCCGCGGATCGCAATTTGCGATCGAACCCTTCGGTGCGCGATCTGGCTCTGGCCTACAGCGTGCCGGTGTGGGCCGCGCATCGAGCCCTCACCGATTGCATTTACTTGGCTCAAGTGTTTGAGCGTTGCGACGATCTCGAGCAGCTGGTGCAACAAGGGCTCGAACCGCGCCGCCTCTATCGCGCCCGCCTCTCCTATGAGGAGCGCCACCGCGCCCGCGAGGCCGGGTTCCGTTGGAATGAGCCCGTGAGCGGCGCCTGGAGTCGCCGCCTGTCAGAGCGGGAGGCGGCGCTTCTCCCCTTCCCCGTGGTGCCTGTAGACGGCGACCAGCACCGCCGTTCCGCCTGATCGGTCCGCTGGTTTTGCTTCATCTATGGGAAGTTGAAGCGTTGCTTTGGTCCACCGGCTGAATTCAGAGCCATGGTGTGGATGAAGCTTCGAGGTTGCACGCGATGGCTGTTTCCGCTCGCGGCCACCCACGCCATCCGCCCCATCTGCATCAGCGGGTCCAGCGCTGGCAGGACACGCGCACCTGGGCACGGTTGATCCGTGAAGCTGAGGCCCTGTGGCACGTGGATGTGCGCGACCTGCGGCGGCTCGGGGCCCTGGAGCTTTCCCAGCTGCTGGAGGAGGTGCCTCCTCCTCTGCGCCCGCGGGTGAATCGCTGGCTGGCTTGCTACCGCGTGCACACACGGTTGCAGTGAGCTGGGCATAAAAAAACCACCCGTGAGGGTGGTTAAGAGCCGGTTTAAATCGGAGCGGCGGGATTTGAACCCACGACCCCCACTACCCCAAAGTGGTGCCTTACTCTTCAAAGCCATTGCTGCTACTGGGTTGTGAGTCGTGATTGGATGCAAGGTGTACTGAGTCGTGTACTAAGGCTCGTGCATAGGGCTGGTTGATTCGGGCGCTTTGCAAGCGGCTGAGGCTGATCATTGATGCCCAATGGTCTGCGCCGCGTGAGGCGGAGCGCAGTGAGGCGCGACCTGTTAGCCGTGCGATCAGGATCTTTTGGCTTGGTCCTTTCAACGTCAGCACCGTCACCAGCGTTTTGGGGGTCAGCTTTGATTCGGCCCATCCGGCCCGATCTGGAGCATTGCTGATCCAGGCTTTGACAAAACAGGAACTCCTGTTCTGATTGCCTGTTCCACGATGTCGGCAGCAAGGGACACACCTCCGGATGCGGCAATGGCCTTCTGTAGCCGTTGTGCGTTCTTTCGGTAGGAGGGTTCGTTCCAAACCCGATTGATGGCTGAGCGCAGCGTTTGTACTGTTACGGCTTTGATCGGAACCACTGCGCCGCTTCCTGTCCAGGAGACGCGCGCTGCCACGCCAGGTTGATCGTTGGCGATAGGGATCGCCACCATGGGTACGCCACAGCTGAGCGACTCCAGCACGGTGTTCAAACCTGCATGGGTGATGGTGAGGGCTGCTTGCTGGAGCAGCTCAAGTTGTGGGGCAAATTCCACAACGATGGATTTGCCGGGCAGAGGAGGGAGAGCTTCGGGGCTGCTGCCGCCGCCAAGGGCAATGACCAGCTGGGCATCGAGTTGGTAGCAGGCCTCGGCAATGCGAGCGAACACTTCGAGGTGCTTGTTTTGGATGGTGCCCAGTGAGGCGTAGATCAAGGGTTTGCTGCTCAGTACATCCCAGGGGAAGGGCGCGGCTGCTCGACTGGCTGGATCCACCAATGGCCCAGTGAAGTGGAAGTACTCGGGCAGGTGGCACCTGGGGTATTCGAATGCAGCGGGTTGTTGGCATATCTGCGCCAAAGGCGACCAGGCTTGGCTGCTGTTGGTTAGTGCAGGCAGATCGTGGTGCTTGCGGTAGTCAATGACCACGTCGGCGATTGGACGGGTCAGTTTGTTGAGGAGCAGATGGCCGAGGCGGTTACGTAGCCGTGCCCAGCCGGCTGTGCTGTAGGCCCATCCTGTATTTGCTGGCGGCACGGCAGCTTCACTGTTGAGCAGCAGGGCACAGCTCACGCTCACGAACGGCAGATCAAGTGCATGAGCGACCGTTGGTCCGGCAAAGGAGGTCTGGTCGATCAGCACTGCCTCGACACCGCGTTCGCGCATCGCGGAAGGGGCCTGCTGCAGAACCATGGCCGTGGAGTGCTTGAAATAGTCGACGGTTGCTCTGAGAGCCCTCGTACCGCTCAATTCCCCAAGATGGTTGAAAAGCTTCTTTGTCGAACCGTATGGGTAGTCCTCCAGGCCGATCGGCACGTACTCCAACCCGGCAGCGCGGACCTGATGTTCAGCATCTGAGATGCCAACCAAGGTCACGCGATGTCCGCGCTGGCGTAGGGCATGACCGAGGGTGGTCATCGGGAGGAGATGGCCGCTAGCGGCTGGACAAAGCAGGCCGAAGTGAGTCAAGACTTTGTTGTACGCAGGTGCACTGAGGTCTTTCAGAGGTGGCTATGGCTGCATGCTGCTTCTCCGCCGCTTTAGTTCATGCTGCCATCTGGCGCACCCCGTAAAGGGGGCAATGAATATGCCCTAGATCTGCAAGCAAAGCTTGGGCGATGCGTAATGAGCCAGGTCGATGAAAGAGTCAGTCTTCCGAAGTGCCCGGCTCAGCTTTCTGCCTGATGCCTACTGCGGCACTAATTGCTGCGCTGGGGCGTGCAGATCGTAGGCCAGGACTGGGTTTTTAGGACATTTTGCGTGCTGTGCCGCGCAATCCGGGGTCCGGATACATCTTGGCTTGAGCTGCGGATCACCCGAGACCTACTGCGCTGGAATCGTTCTCAGCGATCGTTCCGAACGTTCCGCACTTTTTCTTCTCTTTTTATAGATAGGGTTTCTCTTCTTGGTTCTTTAAGGGGAACCAGACCCTGCACATTGTTCGTTGAGCTTAGCGAAATCTGCCGTGGCCAAAAAGGCGTGGCAGTGCTCCGAGCGGCTAGGCCTCAACGGGCTCAGCCTTCCTGTAGGGCTGTTGTTGCCATCTGTTGCCCCTGTTTTGGCTGTCAATGGCGTACAGATCGTTGTTCAGGACTGGATTTTTGGGGTGCTTTGCGTGCTGTGCCGGACGTGACGGTCTCTTGAGGGGGATCGACAAATTGACCGGAACGCTCAGAACGCTTGCGCTGGAATCGATTTCGAGGGCCGTGACGGTCGTGACGGTCTTTTTCCTTCTCTTTTATATAGATAGGGGTTTTCTTTCTTGGTTCTTCTAAGGGAGAACCAAACCCTGCACATTGTTCATTGAGCGTAGCGAATCTAAACAGCAGTGGATGTGGGCTGCCACTCGGTTGGTACTGCTGCATCGCCTGGCCGCCGGCTCTGCGTGTGCGCCTGTGGATGAGATGCAGTGATCCATGCACGGATCGCCAATAAAAAAGCCCGGCCAGAGCAGCCGGGCGTGGTGGTGGATGGATCGGTAATCAAGGATCAGCGGGAGGTGATCAGCCCTGGAGAAGGGTTGTTCGATCGATCAACTGCTCCTCAAGGAAGTGAAGGAAGCGATTAGCGGTGCGAGCGCGGGAGCCTTCCAGCTGAGAGCGGAAGGCCACGTCTCGGTTGCGGATGCGTTCGTGGGAGGTGTATTGCGTGACAGCGGAAGCAAGGCGCCAGGCATTGCCCCTGCGGGTGTCGAGTTCGCTGCCGATCAGATCATGGGTATAGATCTGCTCGAGCCGCTGGACGATACGGCTGCTGCCGCCTTGATCATCAAAGAAGCGGCGCAGGGTAGAGCGTGCATTGTCCATGGAGATGGGTGTGCAGATCAGCCGCTCTTTGATGCGGTCGTAAGCGCTGCACTGCCTGATGGCGTGCTCCAGCACGGCGTGGACGATGCTGGAGTTCATGGTCTGCGCGTGACTGAGCTTGATCTCACATTCGGTGATCCGCCGCGCCAAGGAGTTGCTGCAGATCAGTTCTGAGGCGATCACAGAGACGCGCGGCCGCAGCGCCTCGCCAAAGGATTCGCTGAGGATCAGCCAGTGATCGGTGCGGTCCTTTGTGGGGATGTAGGCGGAGTGCCCAGCACGGCTAATGGCCATGCCACCGCCTGAGCCATAGCCGCTGCCAATGGTGGAATCGAGCAGGGCGCTGTTGTTGCCGTTGAGTTTGGCGGCCATGTAAAGACTGCGGCCGTTGTTGTAGGAGCCGACGACATCAAGGGTGATGGCCTTGCTTGAGGCATCGCAGAAGGATCGGAAGGCGTCGATGAAGGTGGCGGGCTGGATGATCTGGCGTTTGCTGCCAAAGAAGCCGAGCAGGTCCTGGTTGTCGTCACGCAGCCAGAGCTGGCAGTCGGGGTAGCTGCGTCCGCTGTGCTCGGCTGGAGTGCGGATGACGTGGAAGTTGCAACCGATCGAGGCAAGGATCTCGGCATTGGATTGCCAGGGATGGACGGCTGCTGCGGTCCCTTGGAAGAGCGAGCGATCAGCAGCAGTGAGCTTGCTGTTGGCTGCGCCGTGGCTGGTGCTGGGTTGAGGCGATGCCGCGGTGATCGTCATGGAGGAGGAATGGAGAGGGGGGATGGATGGACAGCGAAAAGCCCCGCTGCAGAGGTTCTGCAACGGGGCGCTGGCACGGACGGGTGTCCGGGATGGTCGTTTTGGGAGCAGAGGTGTTGGGCGTTCAGCAGGCCTCGGCGTTGATGTCGACGCTGTCGTGGAGCAGATCGCCAAAGACCTCTGGTCCGAGGTCGTCTTGCTCGAGGCGTCGGCGCAGGTTGTTGACAGCGAGAAGGATGTCGAGAGGCGTGTAGCCGATGGCCTCGGGTGAGCTCCAGTAACCGCGCGGCGGGATGACGGAGCGGCCGGAGTGATGGAGCACGTCGAGGAAATAGATCGAACTGCCGGAGCGGGTGGAGAGGCCTACCTCGCTGCCGAGGCGGAATGCACCGGCTGTGAGCCCGTAGAGAGCCGTGCGGATCGGCCAGTTGCGGTCCTGGGGCCCGGTGCCGATGCGCAGGCGCAGTTGATTGATCTGCTCGGGGAGCTGTCCTTGTAGATCGATGGCGAGATAGAGCCGACCGCCCTGGGGTTGATCGGCTGCTGCCGGAATGATGTCGATGCCGAGGAGGAGACCGGCCAGGCCGATCAGGGGAGGGTTGCTGTTGCTGCGAGCGTTGTCGCTGTATCGGCGGAGGGTGCCGCTTTGGTCAGGGCCAAAGCAGGTGATGCGGATGGGTCTTAGATCCCAGCCGAGGGGGTTGGAGGAGGAGGTGGGCTGGTATGCGCTGAGATCGGGGAGTTCGGGTGTTGGCGCCTGCAGGGTTGCTGCCTGCAGGGGTACTGCCTGCGGCACTGCAGCGGCTGGTGCTGTTTGCAGTGATGCCTTGGCGTTGTGAACGGTTGGCTTGTCAGCGGCCTTTGCGTGGGTGCTGCGAGGCGCTGCTGTGGTGGCGGTCATGGCAAGTGTGGTGCGGGTGTGGCGTGAGGAGCGGTGCAGTGGCGTAGGCGAAAGTGCGCCGCTAAGGCGGGCAGGAGAACGGCGGCGTAATGGGGCAAGAGCAGTCGTGCTTGCCCGATGCGCGGGATCAGCCGTGGTGGATCGGCCAGGGGCGTGTTGCTGAGAAACCAGTCACCGCGTGTGCTGGCAGGGACGAGCAGGACGTAACGGCGCGAGCGCAGCAGATGGAAGTCAGCGCGTGCCGGCCGAGCCGGCGGCAACCGGTAGGGAATGGAGGAGCCGCGGTCGCGGTCCAGCTTGTGGATCTGGTTGCGGCGATTCATGCACCAGCCAGCCCCTGGCTCAGCCCCGTGGCATTGCTGCCACTGGTATGGATGCCACTGGCATGGACATTGATGGGCGGCAGGAGTGCATCAGCGAGCTCTTGCTGCGCCTGCTGCTCGGCGCGCTGACGTGTAGCGCGGAGGGTGCGTTTGTGCAGGGCAGCGGTAAAGACCTGCTCAGCACTGAGGGAGTAGGTGCGAGAGCCTTGGACGCAGATGCGGCCGTGGGTGATGGTGCCGTCGGGAGCGACGAACCGATCAGCGGGGTTGTCGACGGAGAAGAGTTCCAGCGCGTGTTCGCTCTTGAAGCCCATCGAGAGAGCTGATTCGCGGCGTGCCAGAACGCCGTTGCGGTTGGTGGCAAAGCCGAGCTCGACGGACGACCAGTTTGAGCCTGAATAGGCCCTGAGGAAACAAGGACCAATGCGCAAGTCCATTTGCGTGAGAAGACAGAGAACAGAGCGGCGCAGCAGGTCAGGTGAATGCACTGCTGAACGAGCTCACGTCAAAAACCCCCACCCCGATGAACGGAATGGGGGGAGTGGGAACGCTGCGGAGGGGATGGCGTGCTCAGACGACGAGCCGCTGGAGCTGGATGGTCTGGGTCCTGAGGGCCTGGAGTGCGGCGGTGCGTAGACGGTGCAGGGCGCTGGCTCTGATGCCAAGAGAGCTGGCAGTGCCGCGGATCGAGGACCCTTGCAGCAGTGTCAGGCGTAGCGCAGCAGCCTGTGCTGCAGGCAGTTGATCGAGCAGGGCATCGATTGAGGGCTTGCTGGTGGCGGTTGTGCTCGAGCGGGACGGCAGGTGCTGGAGCCAAGAGCCCTGGCCACAGGGATGCGGTATGTCGAGGCTGAGATGGGAGAGCGGCCATTGGCCTAAGCGTTGTTCATGGGCCCGGCGTGAGATGCGCACCAGGCGCACGCCATCACGGATGTGGCGTTGGATGGCCCCGGTGATGCAACGGCGCAGGTAGGGCTGAGCAGGACGGATGGCGTCGCAGCGGGCGGCGGCATGCAGGAGTGCTTCTCGGGCGATTTGGATGAGGTCGTCGCGATCGAGCAGGCCGCGGAAACGCCGTGCGGAAGCGATAGCTATCCGATCAGCCAGGGATAGGTGGGTTAGGGCGATGGCATCACAGCGGGCATCAGGCTGGTGATGCTGTTGAGAGCGGGGTGCCATGGGAGACGCCAGTAGCAGGGCCGGTTGCGGAGGAGCGCACCCCAGGCAGCGGACGATGCATAGCTGCAGAGGTGCAGCAAAAGACCCCCACCCGGCGGTGGCCGAATGGGGGCAAGAGTTCATGGGTGGTGGCTGGATGAGCGGCTAGGGCGGTGTTGATCAGCGAAGCCAGGTGCTGAGCAGGAAACGCGGATCGATCAACAGGTGCCAGTCACCACTGGCTTTACGCCGTTATTCGTTCGGAATGCTTTAGACACCCCCGACTGGGACTTCCGACGCGCCTGAAGGCCACTCGATTGTGAGTGCGACTTGGAGCCGCCACCCTGGTGTGTTTCCGATCACGCCTGGCGAGGCCCCAAGCGGCGTGGTTAGAGGCTCCTGGCGCAAAGGTCTCAGCGCCGGATCCGGTGCTTGATCTGATGGGGCTCGCGTAGGTGGAGGTGCCGCCCAGAGCGTAAATGAGGCAGATATGTAATAAAGGAATATTGATTGACCGCGAACCCTGTAAGCAGCTTTAGTAGATGCGTAAGGCCGTAGAGGCAATGGCCAGCAGATCGCCCGCACTTGGTTTCACTCTCTACCAACTCCTTGTGAGCCTGCTTGCGTTGGTAGTTGTTTTGAGCCTCGGGTTGGCATACCGGCAGAAGCTCGCGCAACGTCCGATCACGCCAATGGGGGCATCACCGACCCAAAGGTGAAACCGAGCGACACCTGCCTGAGTGGTGTGGATACGCTGCCCACATGTTCCCGCCAGACCGTTGTGGTGAGTACCAGAAAAAGAAAAAGCCCCGGTTGCCCGGAGCTGCTTGAACCTTCTCGTACTCAGTGTGACTACTGAAAAGAGGAAAGGATGCGGGTTTTAGGTGGGTATGGGCTGAGTCGCCAGACTGGGGCGAGACAAAGCCTCTTTTGTTCTGAGTTTGTGCATCAGCGCAACATCGCGCGCTGGGTCGTCTGAGCCATGCGAGATGGAACTGCAGCAGCAGACCACGGAGCAGCCAGGCGCTGAGATAAATGGCTTGTTCTGTTCGGCAAAGGCGACTCAGCGGCGCACGAGCGTTTTCATCGGAGTGAGGCCGCGCCAATGCACGGCTGAAAGAGGACACCGATCCGTGATCTCCACCCCACGCCGGAACTGAACTGAACCGGGTCGAACTGAATGCTCCTGAGTTGAGCTGAGTGGACCTGAACTGATGCTGTAGATCGCGAGATCAGCTGAAAGCCTGAGCAGCGAGCGCGAGATCACTCACCATCAAGCGCGATACGAATTCGTATCAGTCTCTGGCGTATGGGGCGCGTGGGAAAGGCGGTGGATGGCGCGTTTGTCAGCGGCTGAGCGTGCCCGAGCCGAAGTCGCTCCGCGGCCGGATGCGCGGGCCCTGCAGGGTCATTCTTTTTTTGTTTGCAGACCTTCTCGAGTTGTCAGGGGTGTTTGATGTCTGCCGCGCGGCGCAACAAAAAAATTGATATGCCCCAGGGGAGCGGCCTTGCATGGGCCGACGCTTCCCCGTGTAAAAGACTGTTTATGCGTATAAAGGCATAAAAGCAGATGTTTGCGCACTTTTCTCTGCCCTGAAGGCGGCCTGGCTGTCTCCTGCTCCGTTGGAGATGTTCTGCTTCTTGCGGATCGATCGCCTGTGATGGGGGGCTTGGGTCTGGTGCGGTCGCCGTCTCTGCCGGTTGCGCGCTTGAGCCATGACTCAGACCCGGTTTTCTGGTGCGCAAAGCCTGAGAATGCACGCAAGTGTTATGAAACGATGTCGTAATTGCTTGCTGCGAGCCCTGCTCCGCTCCGCCCTGGGGTTACGGTTCGCGTCTTAAACGGGATTGTGATGCCCAGCGGCTCATCCGATCGGCGTCTGCATGACCTGGAAGAGGCTGCGCTGCAGCGGATCGAGGCGTTGATGATGTCTTCCAGCCCGAAGCAAGCCATCCGCAGCGCAGCGCCAGCGGTTCCAGAGGCCACCATTCATGGCACGGACCCCGATGGCCGGGAGGAAGCCGCCGTAGATGACCCGGCACTGCCAGCTATGCGCTAAGCGAGATCAGTCGCAAGGCGGCGTGCAATAAGAACAGTGGCGGGACAGTCGGTGCAGCCAGGTCATTGGCGCTCTGTGACGCAGAGCACGGGGCTGTCACGTGTTGTCCTGCAAGGCCTTGTAGATGAAGACGGCAGCAATGAATTGTCCCTGCCATAGGAAGCCGCCACCGATGACGCCAACAGCCAGCCAGCCGATGGTGTTGCCATTCATGGCGCGGTAGACCCAGGGGCTGAGCCACACCCCTGCAGGACCGCCGCCCAGGAAGCCCATCCATTGGAGGGTGGATTCAGGGATCTCGCCTGGGAGTGACTGGCTGGCTTGCGGCTGGGATGAGCTGGGGGAAGAGAACTCCCAGCGCTGGGTCTGCTCGTTGAACACGGCTTCGGCCTTGGCTGGTGGGGCCAGGCCCGCGCTGAAGCTGAGAGCCAGTAGTGCACCAGCAGCAGCGAGGGCGTTCGTTCGTTTCATTGAAAGGGTCTTCCCCTTGCCTTGGTTCTAGCTCTGGTCCCTGCTTTGCGGATAGTCGTTGCAGATCAGAGACCCTGAGTTCCCTTCCGTTGATCACCAGGGCTACGTACTCGCCGATGTGATTGATCCTGCGGTCCTGCTCAAAAGCACTGGAGCGAGCTTGCTGGATCGGTTGTTTGAGCCGATCGAGTGCTGGCTGATGGTGGCGGCGAACCGATGCCGGCGATGGCGGCCGATCTCATTGCTGTGGAGGCCTACAGCGTCACGTTGGAGGTTGAGAGCGGCATTGCCTTGAACTGGAGTCGCCTCAGTGCCGGCGGTTTTAAGCCCGCCTACCGCAGGATCGGCCAGACGGAAGCGACGGAGCCACGCCGCATCCTTAAACGCCTGCCGCGTCGCGGCAATGCCAAGGAGTTCAGCTGAGGCTCAGTAGAGCTTAGGTTCAGCCATCAGGCCCCACTCGATCAGCGTGGCGATAGCCATGGCCAGGATGCCGATGGACCAGGCTGAGCGCAGCAGCCGGTGCAGCAGGAGAGTGCGTGGGGGAATCATGGCCTGCGCGTCAGGGTCAAGGCCTTGCCGGATTGCATCGACATGGCCTGAGAACGGAACAGGCCGATTCAATCCAGCTCAGCCAGCTTGGTGGGTATGAATGCTTAGACGCTGACGTCAGAGGTGCTGCTCACCAGCCCCAGGAGGAGGAGCGGTAGGAGTTGCCGTAGTAGCCACCGCCATTCCCGTAGCTCGGCTGGAAGCGGGGTTGCTCCAGCAAAAGCGGACGGTCGCTGGAGCGGTAGCTGTTGGTGTAGGGGCTGGAGTAGCCGCTGCGGAAGTACCCCTCGTTGACGCAGCTGCCAATGCCGTAGCTGAAGGAACTGCAGCCAGCCTGGGCCGGTGCGTGCAGACCAAGAAGGCCGAGGCCGGCGCTGACGGTGAGAGCGGCGGTGGTGAGAAAGCGACGCATGACGGGTTCTGGTGTGGGTGGAGTGCAGGGCTCAGCCCTGCTGACGTAGCCCCCTCGTTCCGGGGCTGAGGGGGTGATTCCAAAGGGGGGAGCTATCAGCGCTTCAGCAGCACATCCAGATCGGCCGCCGCAGGTAGTCCTCGCCGATCTGCTGGCACCGCAGCATGTTCGGTGGGGTGTACGCGACGACCTGATGGCAGCGGCTCTGGGCCTGGGCCGGAGAGAAGCTGAGCGGCAGCTGAACAGCGAGGCCAAGAGTCAGCGCCCCGATCACACGGCTTTGGCTGATGTGGAAACGTGTAAGCATGATTTGGCAGATGCAATGAGGAAGGAGAGAGCCCTTCCTGCAATCACATCTCGTTCCAGCGGGCCATTCCTGATTCCCCACGCCCTCCGGATCAGACGCTGCAACGCTTTCCCACAGAGTGCTCAGAGACCAGTAATCGGCCTCCAGTCGCCTACCAGCTGCCAGGCAGCCCAGTAGTAGGGCGATGTCCATTGGCCATTGCCGGCAATGCCATCGCGGAACTCTTTCTGGGCGGCCGCCAGGGCATCGCTGCGGGCATCTCCGGCCTTGAGGCGGGTGTAGAAGCGCTTCATGAAGTCTGCGGTGGCAGCGTCATCCACCTTCCAGAGGGAGAGGAGAGTGCTGCGGGCACCGGCCACGGTGAGCGATCGCTGCAGGCCATAGACGCCCTCACCGGTGCGAATGTCGCCCTGTCCGGTGGAGCAGGCAGAGAGCACCACCAGTTCGGTGCCCTTGAGATTGAGCAGCAATGCCTCAGCGGCGGTGAGATAGCCGTCATCGTTGGGGTCGGTATCGGGCTGATTAGCGCCGGCGAGTACCAGTCCGCTGCGCAGTTGCGGGTCTTCCTGGCGCAGGCCTTGGAGCTGCGGCGCTTGTTCCTGCACGAACTGGAGCGTATCGGCAGGCTTGTTCTCCTTATCCGCCACGAAGAATCCGTGGGTGGCGATGTGCAGCACCCGAGGGCCTTGTTGGCGTTGGAGTGCGGATGTTGTTGCTGCTGCTCCGCTGATCAATGGCGTTGAAAGCAGGCTCGCGATCTGTTGGCCTTCTTGCTGAGACGCAGGGAGTGCGCTCCAGCGGGTGGTGCTGAGATCAGCCGATCGGCGGCGTGGTTCTTGGGAAGCCGTGGCAATCGTTGTGATGGAGGTGCTGACGCCCTGACGGTCAAAGCTTGGGTTCGCCATTACCAGAGGCTTGTTGCCTGCTGGATTCGCCTTCTGAAGCCGAACCAATTCACGCCCTGTGGTGATCAGCCGCAATTGCACGGCCTCGGCTAGGGGGATATCAGGTTGTTGCGGTGCAGGAAGTGCAGCAAAGGGCACCCGGTTCAGTTCTCCATCCGGCGAGATGAACCATTGGCGGCTACCGCTCAGATGCGGGAGCAACGGCCTGAGGATGCGATCGCTGACTTGAGACCAGAGGGCTTCGGCATCTCGCTGATCTTGCGCTGAGGCTGCCAGGGCCTTGTGGATTGATTCGTCGATCGCAGCAGCAGGCCCCAGCTGAACGGATGTAACTGAACCACTTGGCGTGAGAACCAGCGCGATGTACTGCGCCTCTCCCCAGCGTTGCTCTCGTGGCTTGCGTCCGTCAAATGGTCGGTAGCGCTGGAACTCCACTAGGCTGGTCCCAGTGGGAAGGGCTTGAGCAACTTCCTCAGGGGTGACTATTTGTATTTGTAGGTCAGGAAACTGTCGATTCAGCTCGGCCTGTAAATTGTCTCGTTGCTCCCTTAAGGTAATTCGTAGGTCGCTCTCTATCGAAATGGATGAAAGCTGTTGAGTGAGAGCTTGTAACTGTTGGGCTTTTGATTGATCAATGCCTGGTGCATTGGCGATCATGGTTTGTCGTCGCGCAATTTCCGCCAGGAGCCCTTGGCGGTTCAGTCGTGTCTTTAGAGCGAGTTCTGTGGCCTGAGGGTAATGACTGGCCAATGTAAAGGTATATAGCCAAGACCCGCCCAGAGTTTTGACTTGGTATTCCCTTCTCTGGTCTGTAAGAATTGGAAGCTCTCGAGTGAGCCAGGTGGACTCGATCTCCAATCCTTGGCTTAAAGCCGAGACGGCTTTGGCGTAAAGCCCCTGATTACTGTAAATGACTGCCAGGTTATTGAGGCTTGTGGCTGTGTCAGGGTGATCAGGACCGAGAGCTTTCTCCGTGATAGCAAGAGCGCGGATAAAAAGCGGCTCTGCTCTGGCATGAAACCCCTGTTCTTGGTATAGGGATGCAAGGTTATTGAGGCTTGTGGCTGTGTCAGGGTGATCAGGACCGAGAGCTTTCTCCGTGATAGCAAGAGCGCGGATAAAAAGCGGCTCTGCTTTGGCATAAAGCCCCTGGTATTTATAGAGAAGTGCCAGGTTGCCGAGGCTTACGGCTGTGGATGGGTGATCAGGACCGAGAGCTTTCTCCGTGATAGCAAGACCGCGGAAAAAAAGTGGCTCTGCTTTGGCATAAAGCCCCTGATCGGTGTAGAGAAAGGCAAGGTTTTCGAGGCCATTGGCTGTGTCAGGGTGATCAGGACCGAGGGCTTTCTCTTTGATGGCAAGAGCGCGGATAAAAAGCGGCTCTGCTTTGGCATGAAGCCCCTGGTATCTATAGAGGGATGCCAGGTTGCCGAGGTTTGCGGCTGTGGATGGGTGATAAGGGCCGAGTTCTTTTTGTGTGATGGAGAGAGCACGGATAAACAGCGGCTCTGCTTTGGCATAAAGCCCCTGATCGGTGTTGAGAAGGGCAAGGTTATTGAGGCTTGTGGCTGTGTCAGGGTGATCAGGACCGAGAGCTTTCTCCGTGATAGCAAGAGCGCGGATAAAAAGCGGCTCTGCTTTGGCATGAAACCCCTGTTCTTGGTATAGGGACGCCAGGTTGTTGAGGCTTGTGGCTGTTTGAAGATGATCGGGGCCGAGTGCCTTCTCGAGTTTTCCTGAGATCAGCACCCAGATTTCAGTCGCTGCGTCGTATTGCCCCGTGTATTGAAGCTCATTGGCTCTGGCCGCCATTAATCTGATCTCGCCCATGTCGATGGATCTCTCATCTTCATCACCTTTTGCTGGATTGGTCATGGTGCGCAATACTTGTGTGATGTCTATTGGTGAATGTTGTTTGTCTGGTTGTTTCTTTGCCGACTCGAGCAGTGTGTCTTCTAGTTGAATGCTCTTGCTATTAAGGGTTGAGAGAATGCCGAATCCAAATCGTCTGATCAATGTCACTGATGTCTGATCCATTTCGGCTGGTAGGTCGGTGGTTTTGATCGGTGCTGGCTCGGCTTGTTTGAGGATGTCTATTTTTGTCGGAAGTGGATTCTCGATTTCAGAGCCAAGTTCAATCAGTGCGGCTTCGAGTTTGTTGGCGTATCGATAGAGTATGGATGCTGCATTGATGCCGAACTGATCCAGAATCTCCCTGTCAACTTTGGAGATGGATTGCCAGAATAGTTCGTTCTTATAGCGCTCGCTTGGTTTTGTAGGGGAATTGGATTGCTTGCCAGTAATTGCGGCGTTGTTATCTGCGCTTTGCGCATGGAGTTCGGTTGGCCAGCTCAATTGCGACAGTGTTACCAGTAGGGCCAGGGAGGACGGCAGTACTCGCTTTGCTGCGCTGGTGTGTTTCTCCAACTCGTCCTCCTGGTACTGAGTGCTAATGCTTGAGATGTTGTTGAGCCTTGATTAGAGGCTGCTGGCCCGCTTCTGTTGTGGCCTGCCTGAGCGGGATCCTGCAACTGTTTGTTTCCCAGGCTCCAAGGCAAGAAATGTTCATCCTGCTGTAGCCACGAGCCAGGCCGAGTGGATCAGCCCACCGGTTACAGCGACCCCCTTACGAGTTCGATAGGGATATTCCGCTGCAGTGCCGCGTTGGGATGGTCGTGGTCATGGCCGTTGCAGGCTGCTGCTTGCGGTCGTTGTGAGTTCGTGAGCTGGGGATGTGATCAGGGCAGGAAGGGCTCGATCAGTGGCGCCTCGAGCTGCGCCTGCAGAGCGGCCTGCATGGGGTCCATGCCGTTGGCGACGTGAGCCGTGATCAGCGATTGGGTGAGGTTGTGGCCCCGGTCGCAGCAATCCGAGAGGAGATCGCCGAGGCCTGAATCGGCCGTGAGATCGAGTCTGGAGTCGATGTCGCCGAGGTCAAAGCCGTCCATGGCGTAGGGGGTGTGAGTCGGAACGTGAACTGCTCGTTCCGGTTCTGTAGAGGTGATTCCTGAGCAAGGCAAACAGCGCGGACGTCACCTATTGCATGGGTCCATTCATGCGAAATCTGCATAACGCCTCAGGGTTGGATCCGTATTGCCCCGTTGTTTCGTGCGGCGAGGAGAAGAGCAGACAGCGCAGTCGTTCTTTGGCAAGGTGTGCAGGGTTTGTGTTGTTCCTTGGCTGCCAGCTATCGCCACCTGCAGCTGCTGAAGGCCGGCCGCGGTTCAGGTCCTGCTGTGGTGATTGCTGCTCAGGAATTGCCTGCGGCCGTTACCACTGCGGATCGCCATGGGCTTGAGGAGCCCACAGCGGCCGGTAATCGTCTGCTGCTGAAGGCCAGCGCCGCGGGTGATGACGGGGCGTTTCTCTGCCTGCGCTGCCTGGTGAGCGAGCCGCTGGAGCAGAAGATCCGCGCCATCCACCGGGAACGGGGCCATGAGCACGGCCTCGATCTGGTGACGCTTGCGAGCTTTGCTCTTGATGACGCAGGGCAGACGTTGTCTTTTGCGGCGCTCAAGGCGCTGCCGGAGGGCCGTGTGCGGCCGTTCACGGCCCAGGTGATCTGCAGCTTTAAGGCTGATCGAGGTTCTGATCTGCCGCACTGGGCGCGCACCCGGATCCAGGCCAGTAATGAGCTCAAGGCTTATTTGCGTGAGCACGGGGTGCTGCTGATCTCCACCTGGGCATTGCTGGCTGATAGCAGTCCCAAGCGTGTACGGGAGGCGCTGGAGTTGTTCGGCATGGCGGCACTCACGGTGGATCGTGGCTTGGCCTTACACAGCGCGTACCGGCAGGCGTATGGCCTGGCCAAAGAGCGTCATCTGGAGCGCACGGGTAAGCAGTCCGGCTGGGAGCCGGATGAGGCTTTCCTGCTGGAGATCGCGCCAGCGCAGTCAGCGGATGAAACGCGTGAGCAGCTGCGAGCGATTGATCAGGCGATCCGGCGGTTGCTGACCCAGCGGGGGATGGCGAGCCTGGAGGCGCTGGCTGAGCAGGGTGTGGAAGCGGTGTCAGGTAGCGGCCTGGATCCGGCGTTGGATGCCAGTGATGCTGATGAGGCATCTGAGCAGTTGGCGGCAATCCAGGCGGCCCTTGAGCGCTCCTGCGAGCCCGAGGTGCGCGCGGCGCTGGAGGCAGATCGCAGCAAGTGGCTCAAGTCACCCGAGCGCCGGCAGGCCTGGCAGCTCTATGGGGAAGGAGCCGGTCAACGGGCTATTGCTGAGGCCTTCGGTAAGGGTCAGGCCTGGGTGAGCAAGTTGCTGCAGGAAAAGCAACTGTCGACGGCGATCGCCACAGCCGCGGCGGTGGAGCTCAAGCGCTTGCCAGCCTTTGCGGCGGTGGGTGCGTCCGTAGACGACGCTGAGCGCCTGGTGGAGGCGTTGAGGAATCACCTGATCACACCGGAACGAGAGGGTGAGAGCGCCCCGTTGCGGTGCGCCGTTGCCCGCGTGCTTGCCGCCTTGAGCTGATGACCGGATCCGTGATGCCAGAACCGCTTGAAACGCTGGCGCTGCCGGCGGAAGCGCTTGTCGTTGATGGTTGGCAGAGCTGCCGCACCGCTCGAGAGTTGGCGGTATCGGCGTTGCAGCAGTCCTTGGGTGAGCGGCGGTTGTCACTGCCCTTGGGCCCGGCATTGGATCTGAACAGCCCGGAGCGGCTGCTGAGCTTGAACCGGTTCAGTGTGCAGCTGCTGATCGGTGGCATCGCGGCGGATCAGCTGGTGGTGCCGCTGGCGCCTTGGCAGCAGGAGGGAGGTGCACCGCAACTGCTGCTGGCGGCGTTGGTGGATGAGGAGAGCGGCGTGGTGTCTTTCCAAGGAGTGCTGACTGGGCAGGAATTCCAGGGCGTTGCGCAGAGCCAGGGCTGGAGCGCGGAGGGCGGGGAGTTGCTGCTGGAGGTGGATCAGATCCAGGGCGGTGTGGATCGCTTGCTGACACTGGTGCAGCTGCTGGAGCCTGAGGCCCTGCCGCAGGTGGCATTGGTTCCCGCCTCTTTTGTTGTGGTGATGCAGTCCGGTGCAGCGGCGGTGCTCGATTGGCTGGGTGCTCAGCTCGATGCAGGTCTGCTCGCCCTTGGCGCGGAACTGGTTCCGGTGACTGCCGGTGCATTCCGCAGTCTCCCTGCTGCGGTGGATGCAGCTGATCAGGCGCTGGCGATGGTCACGATTCCGTTTGGCCTTGCTGGTGAACAGCTGGTGAGCGGGGAAGCGGCCGGGCGGTGCGTGCGGCGCTTTCAGCTGACGTTGATCGCCACTGGAGCGGAGCAGCCCAATGGCCTGGTGTTGCGGCTGGCCAGTGCGGTGCCTGGTGCCCTGCTGCCCGATGGCCTGGCCCTGGAAGCGCGGCAGGGCAGTCACCGCCAGGTGGTGACGTCCTCGGGAGATACGGAGCTGACGTTGAGCTTCCGGGGCCGTGATCTGTTGCTGGTCAACCTTGGCTACGGCGATGGTGAGCGGGTGTCTCTGCCGCCGCTGCAGCTACCGGCGTGATGGGTGCGGTAATTGATCTCCAGCTGCAACAGCAGCAGCCCGGCGGTCCGCTGACCGTGTTTCTGGTGACCCCGTTGGCACAGGAGAACGCGGTGGTGGAGCCCCCGGCGGAGGCGCTGGAGTGGCAAGCGGAATGGCGCCGTCAGTTCCTGGCGTTTCACGACCCAGCCGCTGCTGTGGTGAGCGCTGATGCGGTGCGTGATTTCTCCGCTGGTCTGTGCCGGGCGTTACCGGGATGGCTAAAGCAGAGCGGCTGCAGCCGGTTGCGGGAGGTGTTGCGGGAGCAGCCGGAACTGCCGGTGCGGTTGCGCATCGATGGTGAGGGCAGCGCGGCCCTGGAGCGATTGCCCTGGGAGCAGCTGCTGCCGGAGCGCTCGCTGTGGCGGCTGCAGCCCCTGCGCAGCGGTGGGAACGGAGCACAGACGTTGCCACATGCCCGGCGGCCGCGGTTGCTGCTGGTGGTGGGTGATGAGAGCGGTCTGAGTCTCGATGCGGAGGTGGAGCGGCTGGAGAGCCTGCAGAGCAGCCGGCGTGTGGTTCTGCGTGTTCTGAGGGGCGGTGGGTGCTCGCTGTCTGCCCTGCGCGGGGCGTTGCTGGATCCGGCGGGCTGGGATGCGCTGGTGTTTCTGGGGCATTCAGAAGCTGATCCCAATGGCGGCGGTCGCCTGCACCTGGGCGATGGCAGCTGGGTTGGTTCTGGTGCTGTGGCAAACGAACTGGCCAAGGCGGCGGAGAAGGGCCTGCGGCTGGCGCTGTTCAACAGCTGCAGCGGACTGGACCTGGCCAGAAGCAGCGTGGAGATGGGCGTGGAGTGGGCGCTGTGTTTCCGGGAAGCGGTGCCATGTGCGGCGGCCTCCCTGGCGTTCTGCGCGCTGCTGAGTGCGCTGGAGGCGGGTGACGAGCTGCAGGCAGCGGTGCGGACGGCACGGGCAGCTCTGGCGGGTGAGAGCACAGCCGTGGGCGCGGAGCTGCTGCTGAGCCTGGTGGGAGGCCCGCAGGCCGGGCCATTCCTGCTGCCGCTGCGTAAGCGCAAGCAGTTTGTGTTGCGCCTGTCGCGCTCAACCCGGAGCCAGGCGGTGGCGGCGGGTCTGCTGCTGGCGCTGGGGGGCGTTGCTGATGTGGATCCGGCCAACCCGCTCAGCACCTATCTGCTTGATCGGCGGCTGTATGTGCAGCGCCTGTGGCGGCGGCTGACGGAGCAACCGGGTCCGGTTGGAGCGGTGTTGCCGGTGGTGGTGCTCGATCAACGCAGCGCCGAGGTCATGGGTGCCGAGGAGACGCCGGGTCGTGTGTCGCGCGATCTGCTTGCCAAGGTGCTGCAGGCGATGCCGGCTGAGCAGGTGCCCAAGGTGGGTCTCGATCTGGTGCTCGATAAAGCAGCGCCGTTCACGGCGGAGTTGGCGGATGTAATCCGTGAGCAGAAGCGGCGGCTGCTGTTTGCGGGGTACTTCGGTGCACGAGTGGAGGCAGTTGATGTGGGAAAGAATTCGATGCCGCGGCCTGAGCTCCTGAAGGCGGGGGTGCAGGCCAGGGACCTGGCTATCGGCACCCCCACGGAGCCTGGTCCTTTGAAGTGGGTGCCGCTGCAGCTGTGGGCACCGATCGATGGGCGCAACTTCGCTGGAGCGCTGTCCTCCGCCTCGTCGGCGTGGATGCCGGCCGATGCGGTGATCGATTGGTCGATCGACTGGCGGCCCCTGCTGCGGCGTGTTGAGCTCGTCGAGCTGGGATCGGTTCAAGCCGAGGCTCTGGTGATCGGCACCGATGGCAGCCTCGACCGTGATGGCGATGATCTGTTCGCGGCACCGGGAGCGATGGATCCGGCGCTGACGCGGATCTGGCAGGGCGCTGAGCGCAAAGTGCCTGGTGTTCTGGTGCAGGCAGTGCTGGCTCAGAGCATCAGCCTGGGGCACTGGCTCAGGCCGGCTTCCAGCGCCATGAGCACGGCTTTGGCTGCGGGGCTTGGGGTGCTGCTGGCAGCAGCTGCGGCTGAGTGGCGGAAACGGTTGCTGTGGTCTGTGGCGATCATGGTGGTGTCGTTACCGCTCTGCCTGCAGGTGAGTGTGGGGCTGCTTTGGTTGGTGCCGATTGCACTGCCTCTGGTGGCGTTGATGGCCACGGTTCTGGTGCGCCGTGATTGATCTGCTGATGAATCGAGCGATGCGTGATCGTCTGACGCCCTTGCTGGTTGGCGTTGTTCTGGCCGGCAGCGTTCTGAGCTCGTCCGCCTTGGCTGAGAGCGTGAGGCCGACGTTGTTGCAGCGCATTCGTGCGCTGATCAACTTGAACCGCCCGATTGCTGCCGGTGGTAGCCGTAGCGCTCAGGCCCTGCAGGTGTGCGTGATCACGCCCCGCACCGAGATTGATGGAACGGGTCAGGCGCTTGCGCTGGTGCCCTTGCCGCGGCCGACGATCCTGGCCGCCGGTCCGCTGAACGAGGTGCGGATCGATCGCGATGGCCAACGCCTCTGGAGTCAGAAGGCCTCGTCAACGCAAGCGATTGAAGGCCCGATCAGATGGCCGATTGAGCCGATCAAGCCCGGTGAGCAACTGACGCTGCTGCTGCGGCCGCGGGGTGCTTCTGGTGGTGATTTTGCTGTGATCAAGTTGCAAGGCGCCCCTGCGGCAAAGATGGCTGCCCATGAAGCTCTGATCAGCGGGCTAGGGCTGGCGGCGGCGGCCTGGCTGCAGGCGGTGGAGGGAGCCCTGGAGCGTGATCAGGTGGCGCTGGCTTGGGCTCTGCTGTTCGCGCCGCAAGAGCCAAGGTCTGATGCGTTGGATGGCCTGCGGCGTGAGGTGTTCACCAGGGGTTGCGGGGACTAATTCTGAGTATCCGTTTGGCACGAAGGGCCCAAGCTCTATTTATATTTTGTTGGCGGAAAAAATGACTGCATTCTCTGCTGTGCCAAGAGGATGCAGAAGTAGCGGTTCTTTTATTTTGTCTGCAGGATTGCCATAGGGCTTAAGCCGGTATTTGCTCATCTATTGTTTAAGGCGAGATAAGCAGAGCTGATTGGTGGTACGGTGACAAGAAATTCGCGCCGGGGCTATGAGATGGATGCCTGTCAACCGTCTCTTCTCTATGTCGAGCTCCAAATCTGCGCAAGGGAGGCTTATAGAAGCTGACTGGCAAAGTGATGATTCGCGTGGTCGTCATTCTCGTCACAGCAGACATTTCGGTGACGACAGCGGTCATTCAGATGAAGACAGCAGTCATTCCGATGACCACGGTCATTCCAGCGGCCACAGCCATTCCGATGATTGCAGCAACATTGCAACAATAGGTTTCTTCGATCTGATTCCGGTCTACGGGGTAGAAGGTGCAGCCGGAAGTGCCCTTGAGTTCGTAATCGGCAACGATAAGAAAAACACCCTATCTGGCGAGGTGCTCACCGCTGGGGGCGTCAGAATCTTTGGACTTGCTGGAGGAGAAAAAAGCGACATCTACGAAATCCTCCCCGGTCAGCAGGTGATCATTGCCGACAGCGGCGGTGGGCGTAATGACACTGTTGACCTCACTGCCATCGACAGGCAAAACGGTTTGTTTGGTTACGTTCGGATCGGCAGCTACGACTACTTGTTGGCTGACGCCGTGAGCGGCACTGTCACGCTGTATCACGATCCCTTTGGAGTGCTCAGCAAAGACAACGCCATCGAGTGGGTTAAGGCCCAGCTGCGTATCGATGCCGTCACTGTGGATCCCACGCGCACCGAACTCATCTCCTTTGCTGACTGGGTTGGTACGCAGAGCGCCAAGGGCCTCAACCTGGGCCTTTACTTCCAAGCGGCTGCACCGCAGCTGTTCACGAGCGACGGCAGTCTTCTGAACTACGACGCCTACAACGTTTTTGTTGGCGGCCTGCAGCAGACTCCCAACTTGTCTGCTGTGCTGCAGGGTGTGCTATCAGCGGCCAACAACCCGAACATCCCTGCTCAGGTGGTGGCCCCTTTGCTCGCCAGTCTCATCAACGACCTGCCGTTGACTCCCGAGCTGGGCTTCCTAAACGACAGCGCCGTTCAAACGGCCTGGCTGGAGCTGAGCGCTGCGGTTGACGCCTGTTCGTAAGGCACGGATAAGGCATCGATGGTTCATGCGCCCTGCTGAAACCTGAGCGGTGAACAGCAGGGCGTTCAGCATCGTCACACCTGGCGCCTGCTGCTAGGGCCATAATTCCATTACAGCGTCAGTTGTTCAGCCGTGGTTGCGGGGACTGAATGGGGTGCACAGCGGCCGCTTATTAAAGGGAAAACCCTGATCTTTGAATAAGCTGCAGGTTTATTGAAGTTTCGCGCTGAGAGATCATGAAGCGCGACCGTCTGGGCTGCTGAACGGTGTGCGCCAGGACGGGGATTGGGAAGCCTGGCTTGATTTCTTTCAGCAAGGTGTGGAGAGCACGGCCACGGCCGTAGTTGCCACCGTTCAGAGGCAGCTGAATTTGTTCAGCACCGAACAGGCGAGTCTGGGCGGTGTGTGGCGCTCAGCTCCAAGCGTTCGCAAGGTATTCGCAGCCTTTTGCTGTCCGCCTAGAACAGCATCGGTCAGCTCCGTGCGACATGTGCTCTGAGCTTCCCCATAACCGCTAAGGCTTTGGAAATGTTGGTTGATCTGGCTATTGCACGCGAATCACAGGCGGCCAGCGCAACCGCCTCTATGCCTACAGCGTCTATCTGGTGATCCTCAGCGAGGGTGCGGAGCCGCTCTGAGCGTGGTGATCTGAGCAGCGGTCTCCATCTGGAGTGGTGACGGATGGAATCACCGGGGGAAGGCCGGAACGAGGAATCGGTGCCACCCATCAAGCTTGGCTTAGACCAATGACGATCGTTCAAGAAGGCAGCAGCGGCCTGATCCGGAATCTGGAGGAGGTTCCCGCCAGCCCTGCAATTGCTGCAGCGGCAGCATCGAATGGCCTTGTCGGCATCGAGGCCTTCCGCTCGCTTCCTTTTGAGTCATTGCCTGCGGATGTGATCGCTCAGTTGCGGCGCGATGGCACCCGGGGTGAACTGCGGGATCTGGACGGTGCCAGTGAGGTCTTTGAGGAAAACGTTCCCGCCGAGGCCCGCGGATCCGTGGAGGGGGTCCGCGCAGTCACCAACGACCCTGACATCCACTGGATGCACCAGGACCCTCATGCGGCTGGTGGCAGCAATGCAGCGACTAATGGGGTTTATGGACCTGAAGGGCTGAACAAGCAGATCGGCGATCAGCCGATGAGCGCTGCTCAAGTGCAGCAGGCAGAGGACTACACGCGGGGTGTGGCGGAGCAGGCCACCCCAGGCGTGACCGGTGATCTCGGCGAGGTTGTCGGCGACACGCTGGAGATCGGCGCCCTCGGCGGTGTGATGGGCAGTGGCATTGCTGTTGCTCACCGCTGGGCTCAGGCCCAGGGTTATCGCGATAGCGGTCGTCCTGATCTGGCTGCCGCGGCCGAGCAACAGATGCTGGATGATGCCGCCAAAGGTGCGGTCAACGGTGTTGTCCGCGGCAGTGCAGTTGCGGTGACCCAGGCAGTTTTGGGTGCCAATCCATTGACGGCTGGCATCGGCCTGGTGGCGCCGGATGCGATTGCCTTGCTGAGCAAGAAGGATCAGCTCAGCGAAGCCGAGTACAACCAGAAAGCCGCCGCAGTGGTCGGTAAGGGTGCCCTGGCGACTGCCTTGGTCTGTGCGGGACCTGTTGGTTGGATTGGGCTGGCGGGGCTGTCGTTGGCGTCTGCGTACAGCAAGGCAACGTCCCAGGCCGGCGGCAGTGCAACAGCCACCGCAGGCGCCTGAGGAACTGACCATGACACCGCAAGCCCCCTCAGTCGCGATGGATCGAGTGGCGATCTTGAGCCGGAAGCCCCAAAGGGTGACGATCACGGTCAACTGGCAGCTGCATCGGCGATTACTGGAGCGAGCTGATCGCGAAGGCCGCTCATTAAGCAACCTCATGGCTCACCTGCTGGAGGTGTCCACTGCTGATTAACGACTATTGAGCTGTAGTGGCTCCACCGCTCCAGCAATGGGGACACTCCTTTCGGCGTGTCCTTTACCAATAGGGTCACTACGCCATGTGTTGTTCTCGTCTGGCTAACCCCTGATGACCGTTAACGATGCTCCAAGAAGCCTTTGAGGCTTGGGTTGGAGGGTTCGATACATGCTGATGTGAACAGATCCACAAGCGTGCGTTGTATCTGGTCGAGCTCAGCTGCGCTGTATGTGCTTTCCCCCAGGATGACCCGCTGGAGTTTCTGCCACTGGGCTTTGCCTGGTTCTGGATACAGCTCCTTCAGCCGCGCCATGCCGGTGCGGATCCCTCCTGCTTGGCTCAGCCATGCTTCTAGATCAGCGCTAATCGCATCGCTCATCTCACGGCATTGACTCGGCGACCAGGGGCCCTCACCGATGTAGTCCAGTTTGAGGAAACCAGCGAACGCGGCACAAAAGTCGCCAAAGACCAAAGGTCGTTCACCCTGATGTTCTGGATGCCAGAGGACTGTTCCTGCATCCAGGGCGGCTCCTCCGAAGAGCCTGCTTGGGACTGGGCCCCAGCGTTCGATGCACCAGCTAGGTCCCTGCCTTTGCCAGCTGTCCAGCGCTTCGTTGAGGGCTGCTAGCCCCTCAAAGACCTTGAGCTGAGGACTGCTGAGTCGGCCATTGCGCAGGTGGCTGAGCTGACTGGTCTGCAGAGCAGTGCGCTCACCTGTCGTCCATGCCGCAATAGCACTTGCTTGGGCGTGGCTCAATCCATTGCGGGTGAACCACCAGTTCAGGATTTCAGCTAGGTGCTCTTGGCCCTGTTTACGTCTCAGTGCTGTGGCCTGTTGCAGATCCAGCTGTGGCTGCTCGCTTGGTCTTGAGGGCTTGTTGTGATCCGCTTCGGTTTCGGCCGTCATGTATCCAGTGCTTGCCACAGCCTCGATCTGGGCGGATGGAGCCCAGTCAGTTTTGCAGGGAACTGCTGACCATTTCGAGGCCCGAGATCGACTGGATCAATACCTGCTACAGCCACGATGAGCAATCCGCTACGAAGACGGCTGGTTCTGTGTCGAACCGGAATATTCTGATCCTGCACGGCACCAATGATGAAGGAGATGCCCGATTTGTCTTTGGAGGAGGGTCTACGCGCAGGCCTTGCTCATCAGATCTTCTTGCGTCTCACTTCTCTCGAGCAGAAGCTTGAATCCCTGATGGAGTTGCAAGGAAACAAGCTGGAAGCCGAGTGGATTGATCGCAAGAAGGCTTGTGCCCTGTTGAACGTGAGTGATCGACATCTCTATGACTTGATTGCTGACGGAACGATACGAAGCGACGCCATCCGCAATGTGGGCACTGCCAAAAAAGCCCGCTATCGCTTCCATCGCACGCGGCTGCTCAATCAGTATCACCGTCGCGTCTGAACTTGTGACCGATTCGCTGGCGTAGGGCGTGCATGTGCTTGTCGTCGATCCATTGCCGATAGGTGGTCGTGTGCATCTGTGGTGAATGGCCCATCAGTTTCGCGCCGACATCCGAGCTGATGCCATAACTGAGCATTCGGATGGCATAGGCATGGCGTGCTGCATAGAGGGGGATTGGGATGCCCCGATCCCTTATGTAGTCGTTGCACGCCCGTGAAACCTGTTCTTTCTTTTGCGTTGGTCGATCGATCTGCTCGAGCCCGAGTTCTTCTACCCACTCGGCCGGGCAGGCCCAGACTTCACGCCTTCCGGTCTTGGTGTCGGACGACACCTCCAAGATGCCCTCCGCTCGCATCTGGCAGTTGACGATCTCGTGGGGGCGAATGCCGTAGGCCATGACGACGCCAAACATCCAGCGCCAATGGGGCAGTGTGATCTTGGACCAGTAGCTGAGTAGTTCATCGTCGGTCGGGATATCCCTTGGCTTGAGCTCGGCACGCGTGTATCCCGCCCCGGCTTCCGTAATTGCTTCTCGACTGAAGTCAAGCTTGAGCTTGCGGACCGTCTCGTTGAAGATCGAGGCGTGAGACTTGCGCGAGCTGGGGGCCGGCACCATCTCCAGCGCCTCGATCAGCAGATCTTCGCTGCATAGCCCATTGAGCTGCGCCAACACTTTGATGGCGGGCTTGTACTTCTTTCCCCAGATGGTGTCCCAGCTTTTGGGTGTGTCTGGATACTTTTGATCGAAGACGTTCTCGATTCCGTCCCGGAACTCAGCCACGCTGATCGAGTAGGCAGGCTGTCCCTTTGTGATCCTGCTCAGCTCAGAGGGCTCCCAAAACGCCCAGGAGAAGCTTTCGCGGTGGAGTTGGTCGTCAAGCAGTCTTGCCAGCTCAACCGCCTTCTTGAGGTTCTCCGGTAGGGCCGTCAAACCCAAAGCCATGGAAGTTTGCCCTCTAGTGCTCGGGTCCTGTCGCTTTGGCAGGGTCGCGCGTAGGTAGAGGCTGTTCTTCCGCTGGGTCAGGCTGCAGTGGTCCAGCTTCCGATTCTCCCTGGCTAGCTGCGAGCTCAGGTCGAAGGGCTGGGCCATGGCAGGCGGTGTACTGAGGCGTGTACTAAATCTGCCTCAAATCGACCGGAATCGTCCGGCAGGACACCGCGCAATAAAAAAGCCGCTTCGGGGAGAAGCGGCTTAGGGACTGGGTTTTGCCGGTTTTAAAGAATCGGAGCGGCGGGATTTGAACCCACGACCCCCACTACCCCAAAGTGGTGCGCTACCAAGCTGCGCTACGCCCCGGCCAGAAAGAAATTATCACAGCGCCTTCCCGCGTCTGGCCTGGATTTTGCGCAGTAGCGAAGCGGTGAGCTGCTCGCGATTGAGGCTGCTGTAACCCCACAGCCGAAGGGCGCGCGCGAGGTCGCGCAACTCCCTCAGATTCATCGAGGCCAGCCGCAGCTCGGGGATGCGTTGCCATGCCGTGGTGGTCATCGGCAGGTCGCTGCCATCGCGGCCGGCGCGCAGACCCGCCAGGGCCCCATCCGCCATCCATTCGGGCACCAGCACGAACAGCACGGCCAGCAGTCCGTAGAGCTCCACCAGTCCCCTGGGCAGCGGATGCAGCTTGCGCTGGGGCTTCGGGTCCACGCGGGCGATCGACAACAGGTGCGGCGGTGATGCGACGTCAGTGCCGCCGGGGCATTGTCTCCCAGAACATCAGGATTCGTTCGCAGCGGATTCGATCCGGTGGGCTCAGATGAGTGAGCTTCCGCTTCGGCCCGGCAGCGCTGGCTGCTGAGGCGCAGGCGCTGCCTTGGGTTCCATAGGGGCCGAATCGCGCCATTGCAGCGCCGGTTCCGGGGATGGCGCCAACCGCACAAACCAGAACACCAGGGCAAACACCAGCCCCAGGGTGATCAACATCCCGAGGATCACAGTGCGGTCGGGCAGGGGATTCATCGGCGGCTCAGGCTTGATCGGTGCGGGTGCATTGCATCTTGCGGCGGCCCTGCTCCAGGGTGAGGTTGTCTCCCCAGAGGATCAGCTCCATCGCTTCGCTGCCATAGCGCACCCCAGACTGGCTGCTCGCCACACGGAACAGGGTGAAGCGGCTGCGTCCACTGATCAACGAAGCCTGGGCGTCGTTGCGCTCCACCACGAGCACCCCCTGATCACCACAGAGGAAGCGCTCGCGGACGTCGTAGCCCTCCCACCAGGGGCTGCTGAGGGCGAGGAGGGGAATCAGCAGTGCGATCACAACCCGATCGGCGTGTTGTCGCCGCGCAAGACGCAGTGATCAATCGACCAGTCGTAGTGGCTCCACACCGCGGCCGGCAGCTTGTAGCTGGAGCCTTCAAAGCCATCGAGCAGCACACCACTGGGGCGGGCCGAGCAGTAGGGGCGGCTGCCGGGGCGTGCCAGATATTGCTGGTGGTAGGTCTCCGCGAAGAAGAAGGGCTTGCCGGTTGCGATCTCGGTGGTGATGGCTCCTTTGCCGTTGGCGTTCAGCAACTGCTGGTAGCGATCGCGGGAGGCTTCAGCAATGCGGAGGAGCTCAGGCTCCATCACGTAGATGGCTGAGCGGTATTGGGTACCGGTGTCGTTGCCTTGCGCCATGCCCTGGGTGGGGTCGTGGCATTCCCAGAACAGCTTGAGCAGATCGCTGAAATCGATGGCGTTCACATCCCACACCACCCGCACCACTTCGGTGTGGCCGGTGCGGCCTGAGCACACTTCTTCGTAGGTGGGGTTGGGTGTGTAGCCGCCGGCGTAGCCCACGGCCGTGCTGATCACACCGGGCAGGCGCCAGAAGCCCTTTTCAGCGCCCCAGAAGCAGCCACAGCCAAACAGGGCTTCCTGCTGGCTGGTGCTCAGCGGTGCCTTGAGAGCGGTGCCCAGCACCACATGGCGATCGGCCGTGGCGATGGAATCGGCGCGGCCGGGCAGAGCGGCATTGGGTGACACCAGCTGGCTCTTCGATCCGCTTAGTCCATCAAACAGTCCGAACACTGATGCCGCAGCCGATGTGGGGCTTCAGCCTACGGCGCTCAACCTTGCGGCGCGCTGGGCTCCAGAGCGATGTGGTTAAGCAGCGTGGTGGTGAAGGCGAAGAGCAGAAACGGCAGCGAGAGCACCAGGATTAACCCCACACCCACCAGGGCAAAGATCGGTTTGCTGGCTCCCATCAGGGCCAGGCCAGCCGCCAGGCTCACGAAGATCACCAGCATCCAAATCAGGATCTGGCCGTAGATATCGCCAAAGGTGAGGGTGCAGCGCAGGCGGTAAGGCACACCGGTGGTCATGGCAGCGGCGCGGGGCGTCAGCTTCAGCTAAGCCACGGCTGCGGGGCTTGTCTGGTGAAGGGCACAGAGTGTGACTGAATCCGCGGATGCGCTTCGGCCACGGCTCAGGCCGCCCGGCTGAGTTGTTGTTCTGCCTGCTCCCGTTCCCAGAGGCGCCGGTAGGTGCCGCTCTGCTGCACCAATTCGTTGTGGTGCCCCTGCTGCACGAGGCGGCCACCATCCATCACCAGGATGCGGTCGCAGGCGGCAGCGGCCGAGAGCTGGTGGCTGATCATCAAGATCGTGCGGTCCTGCTGGCTGCGCACCGATTGCAGGATGTCGGCGGCGGTGTTGTTGTCCACGCTGGCCAGGGCGTCGTCGAGCACCAGGAGCGGTGCCTGCACCAGCAGCGCCCGGCCGAGGGCGGTGCGTTGGCGCTGACCGCCGCTGAGGGTGATGCCGCGCTCGCCCACCAAAGTGCCGTAGCCATCAGGGAAACCGCGGATGTCGCCCTCCAGGCGGGCCTGAATGGCGGCCGCCTCCACGGCGTCTTGCGCTGCGCTCGGCTCGCCGTAGCGCAGGTTGTCGGCGAGGGTGGCGGTGAATAGGTAGCCCTCCTGGGGCACCAGCGCCACCTGGCGGCGCAGGTCATCGAGGGCCACGCGGGTGATGTCGGTGCCATTGAGGAACAGGGCACCCTCCGGCACTTCCACCATGCGGCCGAGGGCCCTGGCCAGGGTGGTTTTGCCGCAACCCACCGGACCCACCACCGCCACGAGCTCGCCGGGTTCCAGCCGGAAGCTCACGTGCTCCAGCGCCAGGCGCTCAGCATCCGGGTAGCGCAGCGAGAGATCGCGCGCCTCAACAGCGGCGGCGCGGCGGCCGGCCTGGATCGGCGCCGCGATCGCCACAGGCTGGGCTGGGGAGGTGACTCGCGGCTTGCGGCGCAGCAGATCTTCCACCCGCTCCAGGCTTACCTGGCCGGTTTGGAAGGTGTTGAGGGTGAATCCCAGCAGCGCGGTGGGGAACACGAGCCGCTCCACGTAGAGGATCAACGCCACCAGGTCACCAATGCTCAGGCGGCCCGTTTCCAGCTGTCCGCTGCCCAGGGCCAGCAGCAGCAGCAGGCTCACCGAGGAGATGCCTTCCAGGAGCGGGAACAAGGTGCTGCGGGTGCGGGCCAGCTGCAGGGCGTCGTCGCGGTAGCGGCGGTTGCGATCGGCGAACGCCTGCCGTTCGGTGGCCTCCTGGCCATAGATCTTGATCGCATTGATGCCGGAGAGGTCTTCCTGGATCAGATCGCTCAGCTGGGCGAGGGCCTCCTGCTGGCGGCGCTGCTGGCGCATCATGCGCCCGCCGAACAGCCGCACCGTCACCAGCATCAAGGGGTAGAGCCCCACCGCCGCCAGGCTGAGCAGCGGATCGATCGCCAGCATCGCCGGCAAGGTGAGCGCATAGGCGAGCACCGTGTTGGTGAGGCTGAGCACGGCGAAACCCAGCAGCCGCCGCACGTTCTCCACATCGCTTGTGGCGCGGCTGATCACTTCGCCGCTGCCGGTGGTCTGCACCCAGCCGGGTTCCTGGCGCAGCATGTGATCGAAGATCTCCTGCTTCAGGCCTGCCTCCACCTGGCGGCCCACGCCGAACACCAACATCCGCGACCACAGCCGCACGCCCCCCATCACCGTGGCCAGAGCGATGATCAGCGCAGCCTGTCGCAGCACATCGCTGAAGGTGAAGCCGTCCTGCAGGTCGTCGATCACGCCGCGCACCAGCAGTGGCAGCGCCACGCTCAGCAGGTTCACCACCACGAGTGCAGCCACCCCGAGCAGCACCGTGCGCCGATAGGGCCGCAGATAGCGCCCGATCAACCCGAACCGGATGGCTGCCATGACGCACCGCAGGAAGCTGCCAACCTAGGGAGCCAGCCCAGCCGCACGTTCTGATGCCCGCCAGCGATCAGCCCGAGCAACAGCATCCTTTGTATGCCAGTGATCGGGAGCTGGTGGATTCTCTGCTGGCCACCGAGAGGCCTGCTGATGCACAGCTGGTGGATCTTGGCCGGTTGCTGATGCGCTACGCCGGCTTCCCTGGCGCACTCGATCTTCAAGACGATCTGCAGAAAACCCTGCGCCTCTGGGGCCTCAGCCACGCCGAATTGAACCAGCGCTGCCGCGCCATCTGGGCCGCGGGCTACCGCCCCGGTGTTGACGCCCAAGAGCAAGCCGTGGGCTCGGGTTTTGACACCGCCGATCAAGACAGCCCCTGACCCGCAGTTTTCTGCTACATCAGCCCCAGCTGACGCCTCCCCATGGCCGCTGTTTCATCCTGGCCCGCGCTGCTGGAGCAGCTGTTGCAGGGGGAGTCGCTTCACGCTGAGCAGGCCACGGCCCTGATGCAGGCCTGGCTGGCCGAAGAGCTCGAGCCGGTACTCACCGGTGCTCTGCTCGCGGGCCTGCGGGCCAAGGGCGTGAATGGTCAGGAGCTGGCGGCGATGGCCCAGGTGCTGCGTCAGGCCTGTCCGCTGCCCGGGCCCAGGCCTGAGCTGCCCCTCGTGGATACCTGCGGCACCGGTGGTGATGGCGCCAACACGTTCAACATCTCTACCGCTGTGGCCTTTGTGGCTGCCGCCTGTGGGGCCCATGTGGCCAAGCACGGCAACCGCAGCGCCAGCGGCAAGGTGGGTTCGGCCGATGTGCTCGAAGCCGTTGGCATGAATCTGAAGGCCCCGGCGGAGCAGGTGATCGCCGCGCTCGAGCCGGCTGGCGTCACCTTTCTCTTCGCACCGGGCTGGCATCCGGCCCTGGTGGGGCTGGCGCCGCTGCGCCGTGCCCTGGGCGTGCGCACCGTGTTCAACCTGCTTGGTCCGCTGGTGAATCCGCTGCGGCCCGATACCCAGGTGCTCGGGGTGGGAGCGGCGGATCTGCTTGATCCGATGGCTGATGCTTTGGCACGCCTGGGGCTGCAGCGCGCCGTGGTTGTGCACGGCCACGGCGGCCTGGATGAGGCGTCGCTCTCAGGCCCAAGCGAGCTGCGGTTGGTGGAGGCCGGCTCGGTGCGCGCTGAAACGATCACGCCGGCGTCGGTGGGTTTGGCGGAGGCGCCCATGCAGGCCCTGGCCGGTGGTGAGCTGGCAGACAACCAGGCGATTCTTGAGGCGGTGCTGCAGGGCCGGGGCACGGCTGCGCAGCGCGATGTGGTGGCTCTCAACGCCGCTTTGGTGCTGTGGGCTTCCGGCTGCGCTGAATCCGTGGCGGCGGCTGTGCCGCAGGCCCTTGAGGCCATGGCCAACGGCGCTGCGTGGCAGCGGCTGGAGCGGCTGCGCTCAGCCCTCTCGGCTCCCCTGGCTTGATCCCTCTGAAGGGGATGATGGGGCCATGACCACAGCCCCTTCCTCCTCTCCCGCTCTGCTGGTGCTGGCCGATGGCCTGGTGCTGCGCGGTGAAGCTTTCGGCGCCAGTGGCACCGCCGTGGGTGAGGTGGTGTTCAACACCGGCATGAGCGGTTATCAGGAGGTGATGACCGACCCCAGCTATTTCGGTCAGCTGGTGACCTTCACCTATCCGGAGCTGGGGAACACCGGTGTGAACAGCTCCGACCAGGAGGCGGATGCTCCCCATGTGCGCGGTGTGATCGCGCGTGAGCTGGCACCGGCAGCCAGCAACTGGCGCAGCGAATCCAGCCTCGACGCCTGGTTGCAGCGCCACAACGTGGTGGGCATCCGCGGCATCGACACCCGTGCGCTGGTGCGGCATTTGCGGGAGGGCGGGGCGATCAACGGGGCCATCAGCAGCGATGGCAGCACTCCCCAACAGCTGCTGGAGCAGGTGCGCTCCGCTCCTTCCATGGCTGGCCTCAACTTGGCCCAGGCCGTAACCACCTCCGCTCCCTACACCTGGAGCAGCCTCTGCCCCGCGGCGTTCGACCAGCGCCTGCGGAACAATCCCGCCGCCCCCTACCGGGTGGTGGCGATCGATTTTGGGATCAAGCGCGCCATCCTCGAGCGCCTCGCTGCCCACGGCTGCGAGATCAAGGTGCTGCCGGCGGATGCGTCCCTCGAGCAGGTGTTGGCGCTTCAACCCGAGGGGGTGTTCCTCTCCAACGGCCCTGGTGACCCTGCGGCGGTGACCGCCGGCATCGAGCTGGCCAAGGGATTGCTTCAGCAGAACAACCTGCCGTTGTTCGGCATCTGCCTGGGCCACCAGATTCTCGGCCTGGCCATGGGCGGCAGCACCTACAAGTTGGGTTACGGCCATCGCGGCCTCAACCATCCTTGCGGCAGCCCCGGTGTGGTGGAGATCACCAGCCAGAACCACGGCTTCGCCATCGATGCCACGTCGCTTCCCGCCGATGCGGTGGAGGTGACCCACTTCAACCTCAACGACCGCACCGTGGCGGCTCTGGCCCACCGCCACAAGCCGGTGTTTGGCGTGCAGTACCACCCGGAGGCCAGCCCCGGCCCCCACGACGCGGACCATCACTTCGGGCGGTTTGCAGCACTGATGGCGGAGCGGCGCGCCTGATCGCTGGGGCCCCTGGTGGTGCCTCGGGTTGCGCCCCATCAATGCAGCTTTGTTGCGGTCCTGCCCGTTCCGAAAACCGTCATTACACTGCAGGCGCCCCAAACGTCAGAGGTCAGGAGCCATCACTGATCTGCAGCGATTGACCGTGTCTCTGCGCGGTGGCTTTCAGCAGCAGGACGGCTGTCTGCTGTTCAGCTTCACCGGCCAGCTGGACGCCTATTCCGAGAAGCAGTTTCTTGCCTTCATCACCGAGCACCTCACCAGCACGCCGCAACCGCTGGTGATCGATCTGAGCAAGATCGATTTCATCGACTCCTCCGGACTCGGTGCCCTGGTGCAGATGGCGAAGCTCTGCAATGACCAGGCCATGCAGTTCCTGGTGGTGGGCAATGCCCGTGTCGTGCAGACGGTGAAACTGGTGAGGCTTGAGCAGTTCCTCCATCTCCAGCCCGACCTCGATACCGCCCTCGGATCCATCGCTGCCTGATTGGCTCGCGGCCATCCCGGCCGCTTCGATCACGGCCGATCTCGGTCCGCTGCAGCTGGCCTGGCTGGGTGATGCCGTGTGGGAGTTGCATCACCGCCTGCGCCACTGCCGCCAACCCGGCCGCAGCGGTGCTTTGCACCAAGCGGTGGTGGCCGAAGTGCGCGCCGATGCCCAAGCAGTAGCCCTGGCTGTGCTGGAGCGCGATGGCTTACTGACGCCGGAGGAGCTAGAGCTGGTACGGAAAGGCCGCAACCGTGCCGGCCGTGGACCCCGCAAAGGTGAGGCCGGCATTTATGGCCGGGCAACGGGGTTTGAGACAATGGTTGGCTGGCTCTTTCTTCAAGACCCCAGCCGCCTTGCCCAGCTGCTGGCACACCTCGAGAACGCCGACCCGATAACCCCTTTGCCCGCTGAAGCATGAGCCCCCGTTTTGATCGCCGCAGGGACCAGGGCCAGGGATCGGGGGCGGCAGGATCGCGCCCCGCACGCCCGGGTCGTCCTGATGCGCGGGGTGGCTCGCGCCGCCCGTTTACACCGCGTGGTGAATGGCGTCCAGAGCGCGGCGAGGGTGGTGATCGGCCTGAGCGCGGCGATCGCCCCAGCTTCGGCCGGCGCCCGGAGCGCGGTGAGCGTTCGGAGCGCTTTGGTGATCGCGATCGCGCGCGCCCTGAGCGCCGTTTCGATGGGGCCCGCCGCCCTGGTGGCGACCGGCCTCGCTTCGAGCGCCCCGGTGCTGATCGCTGGAGCGCCGATCGCTCCGGCAGCGATCGCGGCAGTTTTGATCGCAGTGGTTCTGACCGCAGCTCTTCCGATCGCGCCGGTGCTGATCGTCCTGGCGCTGAGCGCCGCGGTGGTGACTTCCGCCCTCGTTTTGATGGTGCCCGCGGCAGTGGCAGCCGCACCGAGCGCCGGCCGGGGCGTCCCCAGGGCCAGGGCCGCTTTGGCGCGCGCCCTTCCTTCCAGGATCGCCGCTCTGATCGCCGCCCCCTGCGGGGTGAGCGCGATCAGCCCGCCGCTTCCCGCCCGCTGATTGTTGATGCCCCCGCTGGCGAATCTGAGCGTTTCAATGCCGGCCCTGCCGACGATCTGATCTGGGGGCGTCATGCCGCCCAGGCGGCGCTTGAGAGCGATCGCCCCATCCATCGCATCTGGTGCACGCCGGAGATGCGTTTCCAGCCCCGCTTCATGCAATTGCTGCGGGAAGCGAAAGCCGGCGGTGTTCTGGTGGAGGAGGTCACCTGGGCGCGCCTCGGTCAGCTCACCGATGGAGCCGTGCACCAGGGCATCGTGCTCCAGGCCGCTGCTGCCGACACCCTTGATCTGGGCAGCCTCATTGATGGCTGCCGCAGCATCGGCGAACCGCCGTTGCTGATGGCGCTGGATGGGGTCACCGACCCCCATAACCTCGGCGCGATTGTGCGCAGCGCTGAGGCCCTCGGTGCCCATGGCCTGGTGCTGCCGCAGCGCCGCAGCGCAGGGCTCACCGGTTCGGTGGCCAAGGTGGCCGCCGGTGCCCTGGAGCATCTGCCCGTGGCGCGGGTGGTGAACCTCAACCGCTCCCTGGAAACGCTCAAAGAAGAGGGCTATCGCGTGATCGGTCTGGCCGGTGAAGCCGGTGTGGCTCTGAGCGAGGCCGATCTCGATGGTCCTCTGGTGATCGTGACCGGCTCAGAAGGTTCTGGCCTCTCGATGCTCACCCGCAAGCATTGCGACCAGCTGGTGCGGATTCCGCTGCGGGGTGCCACCCCGAGCCTCAACGCCTCGGTGGCGACCGCGATGGTGCTCTACGAGGTGGCGCGCCGCGGCTGGATGAAGCAGATCACCGGTTCGGCTCCCGCGCCGCGGATCGTGCGTCCGCAAATTCCTTCAACACCGCTGGCCACCACGGCCACTGCTGCTGTTGCTGGCGCCCCAGCCGTCGATGAAGTGGAAGAGCTCGAGGAGCTCGATGTCTTCAGCCCTGAGGAGACGCAAGCAGCTCAGCAGGTGGTTGACCAGGTGGTGAGCGAACTCACTAGCGGCCATAGCGCCCCCGAGTTCGAGGCCCCTGATGCCACCTCCGACCCCCAGCCCGACCTCGTGCTGACCATGGCACCCGGCGCCGCCGACGGCTTCTCTGGCGATATCAAGCTCTGATGGCTGCGTTCGCCGCTTTCACGGCCACAATGAGTCCACTTCCCGCCGCCCCATGACCACCCTGTTCCAGCCCCTGCGCAGCGTTGCCAATGGGCTTGGTCTGGCCTGGTGGGCGCGGGTGGAGACGCGCCAGCCCGATGTCACCTACTGGTTTGGGCCCTACGTGCGGCGCAGCAGCCTGGAGGAGGCCCTGCCTCCCTTCCTGGCTGATCTGCGCAGTGAAGGCGCTGTTGAGGTGAACCACACGCTGCTGCGCACCCGCCGCGGCGAGCCTTTCACCATCAGTGCCGACTGATAGCGTCGACCCCTGGATTTGCAGCAGGGTTGATGGGGATCGCCGAGTGGCGTGAGCAGCTCAAGCGCGGCGAGGTTTCCGCCCGCGAGCTCACCGATCAGCACCTCAGCCGCATCGAGGCGGTCGAGCCCAGCATCAACGCCTACACCGAGGTCACGGCCGATCGGGCACGCGCCGATGCCGACCGCATTGATGCGGCCCGTGCTGCTGGGGAGAAGCTGCCGCCTCTGGCCGGTGTTCCCCTCGCGATCAAAGACAACCTCTGCACCAAAGGGGTGCGTACCACCTGCTCCAGCCGGATGCTGGAGACCTTTGTGCCGCCCTATGAATCCACCGTCACCTCCCGTCTCTGGGGAGCTGGTGCGGTGCTGCTGGGGAAGACGAACCTCGATGAGTTCGCCATGGGCAGCTCCACCGAGACCTCGGTGTTCGGGCCCAGCCGCAACCCCTGGAACACCGAGAAGGTGCCCGGTGGCAGCTCTGGCGGCAGCGCCGCCGCCGTGGCCGCGGGTGAATGCGTGGGTTCCCTCGGCTCCGACACCGGTGGCTCGATCCGCCAGCCGGCGGCGTTCTGCGGCGTGGTGGGCCTCAAGCCCACCTATGGCCGGGTCAGCCGCTACGGCCTGGTGGCCTTTGCCAGCTCACTCGATCAGGTGGGCCCCTTCGCCACCAACGTGGCCGATGCGGCTGAGCTGCTGCAGGTGATTGCCGGTGAAGATCCGCGCGATTCCACCTGCCTCAAAGCCCCGGTGCCCGATTACACCGCGGCTTTGCAACAGCCCGTGGCGGGCCTGAAGGTTGGCATCGTGCGCGAGTGCTTCGAGGCCGAGGGCCTCGATCCAGAGGTGAAGGCTTCGGTGATGGCCGCCGCCGCTCAGCTGGAGGCGTTGGGCTGTGAGCTGGTGGATGTGAGCTGCCCCCGTTTCAACGACGGCATCGCCACCTATTACGTGATCGCCCCCTCCGAGGCTTCGGCCAACCTGGCCCGCTACGACGGTGTGAAGTACGGCTACCGCGCCGCCGATGCCGCCAGCCTGGCGGAGATGACATCGCGCAGCCGCGCCGAAGGCTTTGGCGATGAGGTGAAGCGCCGCATCCTGATCGGCACCTATGCCCTCTCGGCCGGCTACGTGGATGCCTACTACAAGAAAGCCCAGCAGGTGCGCACCCTGATCCGCCGCGATTTCGATCGCGCCTTTGGCTCGGTGGATGTGCTGCTCACCCCCACCTCCCCCACCACAGCCTTCGGCTTCGGCGCCCACAGCGAGGATCCCCTCGCCATGTACCTGGCCGACCTGCTCACCATCCCCGCCAACATGGCTGGCTTGCCCGCCATCAGCCTGCCCTGCGGTTTTGATGGCGCTGGCCTGCCGATCGGTGTGCAGTTGATCACGGGCGTGCTCCAGGAAGAGCGGCTGCTGCAGGTGGCGTGGCACTACGAGCAGGCCGCCCGCGTGATGGAGAACCGTCCGGCTGCTGCCCTAGTGCCCTGACGCCACAGCTGGCGTTGGCTGCCGGTGAAGTGGGTGTTCAGGCCCTGAATCTGGTGGTTGCCCCTTAGCCTGGGGCTACTGCTTCAACCCTGCGGCACCGCCTGTGGCTTTCGTTCCGCTTCACAACCACAGCGACTACAGCCTCCTTGATGGGGCCAGTCAGCTGCCGGCGATGGTGAAGCGGGCTGAGGAGCTGGGGATGCCGGCCCTGGCGCTCACCGATCACGGTGTGATGTACGGCGCCATTGAGCTGCTGAAGCTGTGCAAGGGCACCTCGGTGAAGCCGATCATCGGCAACGAGATGTATGTCATCAACGGCTCCCTTGATGACCCCAACCCCCCCAAGAAGGAGCGCCGCTACCACCTGGTGGTGCTGGCCAAGAACGCGGTGGGCTACCGCAACCTGGTGAAGCTCACCAGCATCAGCCACCTGCGCGGCATGCGCGGCCGTGGCATCTTTTCGCGCGCTTGCATCGATAAACCCACGCTCGAGCAATACAGCGAGGGGTTGATCGTGGCCACCGCCTGCCTGGGCGGTGAGATCTCCCAGGCGATCCTGCGTGGCCGCCCGGATGTGGCCCGGGATGTGGCCCGCTGGTATCAAGGCGTGTTCGGAGGCGACTTCTACCTGGAGATTCAGGACCACGGCTCCCCGGAAGATCGGATCGTGAACGTGGAGATGGTGCGCATCTCCCGCGAGCTCGGGATTCCGATCGTCGCCACCAACGACGCTCACTACCTCACCAGCAACGACGCCGAAGCGCACGACGCGCTGCTCTGCATCCTCACCGGCAAGCTCGTGACCGATGAGAAGCGCCTGCGCTACACCGGCACCGAATACATCAAGGGCGAGCAGGAGATGCTCGGTCTCTTTGCCGATCACCTCGAGCCTGAGGTGGTGGCTGAAGCCGTTGCCAACACCGCTCTTGTGGCAGAGAAGGTGGAGGACTACGACATCCTCGGCCGCTACCAGATGCCCCGCTTCCCGATTCCGGAGGGGCACACGCCGGTGAGCTATCTACGTGAGGTGAGCGAGCAGGGCCTGCGTGCCCGCTTGCAGCTTCCAGAGGATGCCGCCTTCACACCGGAGTACGGCGAGCGGCTCACCTTTGAGCTGCAGGTGATGGAGCAGATGGGTTTCCCCACCTACTTCCTGGTGGTGTGGGATTACATCCGCTTCGCCCGTGAAAACGGGATCCCTGTGGGGCCTGGCCGCGGATCGGCCGCAGGCTCCCTTGTGGCCTATGCCCTGGGCATCACCAACATCGATCCGGTCACGAACGGCCTGCTGTTCGAGCGTTTCCTCAACCCTGAACGCAAATCGATGCCGGATATCGACACCGACTTCTGCATCGAGCGCCGCGGTGAGGTGATCGACTACGTCACCCGCCGCTACGGCGAAGAGAAGGTTGCCCAGATCATCACCTTCAACCGCATGACCTCCAAGGCGGTGCTCAAGGATGTGGCTCGCGTGCTCGACATCCCCTATGGCGATGCCGACCGCCTCGCCAAGTTGATCCCGGTGGTGCGCGGTAAACCCGCCAAGCTCAAAGAGATGATCGGTGAGGAATCACCGGCGCCGGAATTCCGCGAGAAATATCAGAACGATCCCCAGGTGAAGCGCTGGGTGGATATGGCGATGCGCATCGAAGGCACCAACAAAACCTTCGGTGTGCATGCCGCTGGTGTGGTGATTGCTGCCGATCCCCTCGATGAAGTGGTGCCGCTGCAGCGCAACAACGACGGCCAGGTGATCACCCAATACTTCATGGAAGATGTGGAGTCGATGGGACTCCTGAAGATGGACTTCCTCGGCCTTAAAAACCTAACCATGATCGATAAAACGATCGATCTGGTGGAGCAGAGCACCGGCCAGAAGGTGGATCCTGATGCGTTGCCGTTGGATGATCCCGGCACCTACGGCCTGCTGGCCCGCGGTGATCTGGAGGGCATCTTCCAGCTCGAATCCAGCGGCATGCGCCAGATCGTGCGCGATCTCAAACCCTCATCGCTGGAAGATATCTCTTCGATCTTGGCGCTCTATCGCCCGGGTCCGCTCGATGCGGGACTGATTCCGAAGTTCATCAACCGCAAGCACGGCCGCGAAGCGATTGATTTCGCCCACGCCAAGCTGGAGCCGATCCTGCAGGAGACCTACGGGATCATGGTGTATCAAGAGCAGATCATGCGGATCGCGCAGGATCTGGCTGGGTACTCACTCGGTGAAGCCGATTTGTTGCGCCGCGCGATGGGCAAGAAGAAGAAAAGCGAGATGGAGAAGCACCAGAGCATCTTTGTGAAAGGCGCCACTGAGCGCGGCGTTGACCCCAAGATCGCCGAATCACTGTTTGAGCAGATGGTGCTGTTCGCCGAATACTGCTTTAACAAGAGCCATTCCACCGCCTACGGCGCGGTGACCTACCAAACCGCTTACCTCAAGGCCCACTACCCAGTGGCCTACATGGCGGCGCTGCTCACGGTAAATGCCGGCACCACCGACAAGGTGCAGCGCTACATCTCCAACTGCAACGCCATGGGCATCGAGGTGATGCCGCCGGATGTGAACGCCTCTGGGATCGACTTCACCCCCGTGGGTGATCGGATCTTGTTTGGCCTTTCAGCGGTGCGCAACCTCGGCGATGGCGCCATCCGGGCATTGCTGGAGGCCCGCAGCAGCGATGGCCCCTTCCGCTCCCTGGCTGATCTGTGCGACCGGATCCCCGGCACCACGCTCAACCGCCGCTCGCTGGAATCGCTGATTCACTGCGGTGCCCTCGATGCGCTCGAGCCCAAGGCCAACCGCGCCCAGCTGATGGCTGATCTCGATCTGATCGTGGATTGGGCCAGCTCCCGCGCCCGTGATCGCGCCAGCGGCCAAGGCAATTTGTTTGATTTGCTCGGTGGTGGCGGCAGCGATGCCGAGGCGGCTGCGGCCGCTGGCGGTGATCTGAGCACGGCCCCCAAAGCGGCCCCCGTGCCCGACTATCCCCCTACTGAAAAGCTGCGGTTGGAGAAGGAGCTGGTGGGCTTCTACCTCTCCGATCACCCGCTCAAGCAGCTCACCCGGCCTGTGCAGCTGCTCTCACCGGTGGGCCTTGGCAGCCTGGAGGAGCAGACCGATAAGGCGCGGTTGAGTGTGGTGGGCATGGTGTCCGCTCTGCGGCCGGTGACCACCCGCAAGGGCGATCGCATGGCGGTGCTGCAACTGGAGGATCTCAGCGGCAGCTGTGAGGCGGTGGTCTTCCCGAAGACCTATGCCCGCCTAGCGGATTTCCTGATGGTGGATGCGCGCTTGCTGATCTGGGCCTCGGTGGATCGTCGCGATGAGCAGGTGCAGTTGATTGTCGACGACTGCCGCGTGATTGATGAACTGAAAGTGCTGCTGGTGGAACTCGAGGGCAGTGAAGCCAGCGACATCGCTGTGCAACACAAGCTGCGCGAATGCCTCAACCAGCACCGCACCGACAAAGACGACGCCGGTGTGCGCGTACCGGTGGTGGCGATGGTGCGCCACCACGGCCAGACCCGCTTCGTGCGCCTGGGCCATCAGTTCTGCGTGCGCGACAGCGAGGCCGCACTCAGCAGCCTCACCGCTCAAGCTTTCCGGGCTCGCCTCAGCTCGCCGCTGGTGGCCGCTTGATCGAGCTGCGCAGACGGCTGATGTTCAGGCCGATCTGCTCGATTCCCAGCAGGCTGCCGGCACCCGGCTCCCAGCTGGCGGAGAGCACCCCGTAGCTCAGACCCACCAGCCCCAACAAGAAGAATCCCCCTGACGTCACCAGAGTGATGCCGGGGGGAATATCCAAGACGCCTTTGCTCACCAGCAGATAGCTCGCCACGAAGGTGGACATCCCAAGAATGCTGGGGATGCCGGTGGCGACCGCCACACGCCGGGCCATGCGATTGGCCACGTAGTCGGGGATGGTCTGCTGGGCCTTGGCCCTGGTCTTGTTGAGGCTGGCAGGGGGTTGTGGTCCTAGACCACCGCCGCCGCTGGAGCGGTTCTTCCCCTTGCCTGCCATCGTCAGCCGCGGATGCCGAGCTTCTGAATCAGGGTGGCGTAGCGCTGCTCGCTGTTGCTGCGCAGGTAGCTCAGCAGACGCTTACGGCGGCCGATCATCTTCAGCAGACCCTGCCGCGATGAGAAATCGTGGATGTTGTTTTGCAGGTGTCCGCTCAGCTTGCTGATGCGCTCGCTCAGCATGGCCACCTGAACCTCAACAGAACCGGTGTCGGTGCCGTGGGTCTGATGAGCGTTGATCAGTTCCTGCTTCTTGGTGGTGTCGAGCGACATGCGCGGCGTCTGGCCCTGACGGTGCAAACATCCAACTTACCGCCTCGTGGTCACCCCAACCTCAGGCCGCCTGGCCGCGGGAGAGCCAGCGCAGACACTCCCGCAGCCAGTCATCGGCCGCTTCGATCTCAGGGCTTTGCAGGGCAGCCACGGCCCGTAGGGCGCGGTTGATCTCCAGCGCTTCGTAGCCAAGGGCCGTGAGGGTGAGGCTCACCTCCTCGCGCACAGCGTTGGGCAAGGTCTGCGTTGCGGCGTTGGCCGTGAGGCTCAGATCGGCGGTGTCGTCTGGATCGCTGCTGCTGCCAAAGCGCTCCTGCAGGCGGGTGCGCAATTCCACCGCCAGGCGCTCTGCCGTGCGTTTGCCCACCCCCGGCGCCTGGGTGAGTAGCCGCAGATCGGCCTGCACGATCGCCCGCACCAGCTCTTCGCAGCTCAGCTGCCCCAACAGCCCGAGCGCCATTTGCGGCCCAACGCCGCTCACCGCTACCAATTCGCGAAACAGATCCCGCTCGGCGCGGCTGGCGAAGCCGTAGAGCGTCCAGGCGTCCTCGCGGATCACCTGGTGAATGTGCAGGCTCAGGGCACTGCCTGCTTCCCCCAGGCGATCCCACTGGCGGCGAGGCATCTGCACCTCGTAGCCCACCCCGCCGCACACCAGCAGCAAGCCGCAGCGGCTGGCCTGCTGCCAGCGATCGGCGAGTTGCCCTTGCAGCCAGCCGATCATGGAAGCACCGTTGATGCCCCCCATGCTGCCCGCTCCGACAACCCCATCCCCGCTGCTGGCAGCGCTGCGCCGGGTTGTGGCGCTGTTGCTCTGCGTGGTGCTCAGTTTCACGCTGAGCGCCTGCGGTGGCGCGCAACCCTCCCAGAAGGTGCTGCTCTCGGCGCTTGCGCTGCAGATCGATCTCACCCAGCGCTCGATCGCTGAGGCCCTGCAGCTCAACCCGGCCGACGGCATGCCCCAGGTGAGCCGGGTGCGGGTGGAATCACAGCAGGCCATCCCGATTGGCGGCAGCAAGGGTTTGCATCTCACTGGCCGTTTCGATTGGCGCCTGCCGGGTGATCCGATCCGCGTCGACAGCGCCTTCGATCTCTACCTGCAGCGGGGCGAACGTGGCCAGAGCTGGCGCTTGGCGCGGCCCAGCGGCAGCAGCGATGGCTCCACCCAGGACTGGATCATCGATCCTTTGCCGATCGCCTGAGGCTGAGCAGGGTGGCGGCCAGCACCAGCGCCATCGCCAGGGCGGTGTCGGGATCGAGCGATTCCCCGAAAAACCACCAGCCCCATAGGGCCGCGAGCGGCACCTGGCCGTAGCTCAGGGCCGTGGCCCGCGCCGCCGGCATCCCCAGCAAGCCATTGGTGACCCCCAGCTGCCCCAGTTGGGTGAACAGGCCCACACCCACCAGGGCCAGGGCTTCCCAGGCCGTGGGCCACACCGGCTGCAGCAGCACCAGCGGTGTGGTGAGCACCAGACCCACCAGTGGGAAATAAAACACGATCACCAGCGGGTGCTCCGTTCTCCCCAGCGCCCGCACGCTCACATAGGCGCAGGCCGAGAGCAGCGCACCGGCGATGGCCAGCAGCACACCGGTTAGGGGCAAGGGCGTGGCGGTGCTCTCCAGCCAGCGGCTGCTGATGGGGCCGAGCAAGCCCATCAAGTCGTTTGGATTACTGAGCAGCACCACCGCCAGCCAGCCCAGCAACGCCGCCAGCAGCACCCGCGGCCCCACCCGCTCCCGCAGCAGCAGCCAGGCCAGCAGCGCCGTGAATGTGGGTTGCAGGTACTGCAGCACCGTGGCTGGCGCCAGCGGCAGTTGTGCCAGGGCCGCGAACACGCACAGCAGGGCGCCGGTGCCGATCACCCCGCGCAGCACCAGCAGGCCCCGCCGCTGCCCCCAGGGGTTCAGCCCCGCCTGTTTCAGCATCGCGATGCTCAGCAGCAAGCTCACGGCTGATCTGGCCAGCACCACCTCCGCCACGGGGATGCGGCCGCCCACCGCCTTCACACACACGCCCATCAAGCTGAAACTGATGGCGCTGGACAGCATCCACAGGGCTGCCCTGCCATCCTGAAGCCGCACCCGTGCGCGCAGCGTGTCTGCTCCTCGCCTCCACCCCCGCACGATCGAGGCCGTTAAGGAACGCGCTGACATCGTCGATGTGGTGGGTGAGCACGTGGTGCTCAAAAAGAAAGGCCGCGAATTTGTCGGCGTCTGTCCATTCCACGACGACAAATCGCCGTCGATGACGGTGTCGCCGGCGAAGCAGTTCTACTACTGCTTCTCCTGCGGGGCCGGCGGCAATGCGATCAAGTTCCTGATGGAACTGCAGCGCCAGAGCTTCAGCGATGTGGTTCTGGAGCTGGCGCGCAAATATCAGCTGCCGGTGGAAACCCTCGAGGGGCCCCAGCAGGAGCGCTTGCGCCAGCAGCTCTCCCGCCGCGATCAGCTGCACAAGGTGCTGGCGATGGCGGCGGGTTGGTTCCGCAGCCAGCTGCGCAGCCCTGAGGGCGCAGGCGCCCTGGCCTATCTGCGCGAGCAGCGGGGCTTGAGCGAAACCACCCTCGAGACCTTTGGGCTGGGTTACGCCCCCGAGCGCTGGGATGGTCTGCTCTCCCACCTCCAGCAGGTGGAAGGCTTTGCCCCCGACTTGCTCGAGGCCGCTGGCCTGGTGGTGCCGCGCCGCGGCGGCGATGGCTTCTACGACCGCTTCCGCCACCGGGTGATGGTGCCCATCTGCGATCGCCAGGGCCGGATCATCGGCTTTGGCGGCCGCAGCCTCGATGGCGGTGAACCCAAATATCTGAACTCTCCGGAAACGGAGGTGTTCGAAAAGGGCAAACACCTCTTCGGCCTCGATAAGGCGGTGAATGCCATCCGCAAGGACGACCGAGCAGTGGTGGTGGAGGGCTACTTCGATGTGATCGCCCTGCACGCCGCCGGCATCACCAATGCGGTGGCGGCCCTGGGCACCGCCCTCAGTAGCCAGCAGATCACCCAGCTCTGCCGCTGCTGCGATGGCAAGCGCCTGATCCTCAACTTCGACACCGACCGCGCCGGTGTGCGCGCCGCCCAGCGGGCCATCGGTGAGGTGGAGCAGCTGGCGCTGCAGGGGCAGCTGGAGCTGCGGGTGTTGCACCTGCCCGCCGGTAAAGACCCCGACGAATTCCTCAAGGAACACGGCGCTGGCGACTACCGCTCCCTGCTCGATCAGGCGCCGCTCTGGCTCGATTGGCAGATCGATCAGGTGCTGGAAGATCGTGATCTGGCCCGCTCCGATCAGTTCCAGCAGGCGGTGAGTGAGCTGGTGGTGCTGCTGGGCAAGCTGCCCGCCAGCGCCGTGCGCTCCCGCTACCTGCAGCAGGTGGCCGAGCGCCTCAGCGGCGGCCAAGCGCGCCTTGCCCTGCAACTGGAAGACGACCTGCGTCAGCAGGTGAAAGGGCAGCGTTGGCACGGCCGCTCCCAGCGCTGGGAGCAGCCCGGTGAGGCGGGCCTGCGCGAGCGCGCGGAAGCTGAGCTGCTGCGCCTCTATCTGCACTGCCCCACGCATCGCGGCACCATCCGCGCTGAGCTGCGCCGCCGCGAGCTCGATGATTTCGCCATCGCCCACCACCGCCAGCTCTGGGCGGCGATCAGCTCCCTGGAGGAGGACAACCTGGGGGTGGGCCGCCTTGAAACGATCAACCGCGGCATGGATCCGGGCGTGGAGCTGGCGGATCTGGATCTCCCGCGCCTGCTGTCTGATCAGTTGCTGCTCAGCGATGCGGAGGTTCCTTCCGATTTGCTCACGCGGCTTACCCCGCTGCTTGAGCCCACTGATGTGCAGCGTTTGGCGTTGGCGAACCCCCTGCTGCAGCTCCGGGGGGCGACGGCTTCACTCGAGCGTCAGCGCAGCCTCAAGCGCTGCCGGCACCTGCTCAACGCCTGGAGTGCCCAGCGCCTGGAAACCCTCGAGCGCTGTATTGCCCGCCTCCTGGAGGCTGGCCATGGAACGGGTGATGCACCGGTGGATCCTCCCGGTGATGGCGATCCCAGCCGCGTCCTCCAGCCCGCTGCCCTCGACATGGAAGCGCGCATCGAAGCGATGTTCGCCGATCTCAACGGCGAGGCCCTGCGCTTTCAGGAGCTCTATTACAACGAGCGCCAGCACATCGCCCACCTCGATCAGCAGCGCCGCGCCGGCTTTGAAGATGTGCTGCAGGAGCAAGCGGATTCGCTCACGGCCTGACCCTGATCGCCGTCAGTTCTGGTAAGACACAACGATGCCCTTGTCTTCTCTTCTTCGCAGCACCGCGTCGTTGCTGGCAGCTGCGGTTGTGGCTGGCCTCGCCGCTCCCGCGCAGGCCAGCATGATCGATCAGATCATCCTCAATAAGTGCTCCGCTGCCATGCGCGAGGACTTTCAGAAGGCCGGCAAAACCCCGCCTGATGGCATGGTGGCCGACACCTGCAACTGCGTGGTGGAGCAGGTGAAGAACCGCCAGAGCATCGAGCAGGCCAAAACCTTCTGCACCAAGCAGAGCCTCGAGAAGTACGGCCAGCCCTGAGCGTTAGCGAGCCCAGGCCGTGGGTAGATCGGCCAGGCGGGTGGTGGCCGCGCGCGAGAGCTGCTCGCGCCGCATCATCCAGCCGGGCGTCAGCCCGCAGGCGGCCCACTGCACCGTTCCCCGCCCATAGCGGCGGTTGAGGCCGTCGATGCGCTGCATCAGATCTGCGCGCCGCTGTTGTTCTGCCTCCGGCAGCGGTGCCAGCAAATGGTGCTGCAGCTGCTCCTGGCTCTGCAGGTCCTGCAGCAGCACCCCGGCTTTGGCAAAGCGTTTGTGGGGCCTGTAGATCAGCGCCACCAGGGGTAGGGCTGCCTGCAGCAGCACGGCTGTGTCGTTGCTGGCCACGGGCAGGCTGGTGCCGGCAGCCTGGCTGTAGAAGCCCGGGCTGAACGGGCTGGTGCGGGCGAACACCGTGAGCCGGCCGCTGCATTGCCGCTGATGGCGCAGTTTTTCGGCGGCCCGCACCACGTCGCTGGCCACCGCCTGGCGCAGCTCGCCGGCATCGGTGATCGGGCGGCTGAAGCTGCGGCTCACGCAGGTTTCCCGCTTGGCCGTGGGGCCCTCCTCCAGGGGCAAGCAGCTCACCCCCTGCAGTTCCAGCTGCAGCCTCAGCCCCACCACCCCCGCCTTGGCCCGCAGTTCGCCGCTGGCCATGTCGCGCAGTTGGCGGGCATTGGCGATCCCCCGCAGCCGGCACCAGCGGCCCAGCTGGCGGCCCACCCCCCAGATCTCCTCCACCGGGGTTTGCTCCAGCCAGGGGTCGGGGTTGGCTTCACGGCCCAGGTCGAACACGCCGGCGTGGCAGCGATCACCCTTGGCGATCCGGTTGGCCACTTTCGCCAGCACCTTGCTGGGGGCCAGGCCAATGGCGATCGGCAGGCCGAGGTTGTGGCGGATGCGGCTGCGCAGCTCCGCGGCCCAGGCGCTGAGATCACCATGGCGCGGGCGCGGCAGCCGCGCGAAGGCTTCATCGATCGAATACACCTCCAGCTCCGCCACGAACGGCTCGAGGCTGCTCATCAGCCGTTGGCTCATGTCGCCGTAGAGGGCGTAGTTGGAGCTGCGCACCACCACGCCATGACTGGCCAGCTGCCCGGCGATCTGGAAGTAGGGCTTACCCATGCCGATGCCCAGCTGCCGCGCTTCGCTGCTGCGCGACACCACGCAGCCGTCGTTGTTGGAGAGCACCACCACGGGCTTGCCGATCAGGGCTGGATCGAAGGCCTGCTCACAGGAGGCATAGAAGTTGTTGGCATCGATCAGCGCCAGCACATCAGCCATGGCGCCCGAGCGAGTGGATCACATGGATGGCCACGCCCCAGATCTGCACGTCGCCGCACTGGTGCAGCTCCAGCGGTGGGTAGGCGCTGTTGGCGGCCTCCAGCCGCAGCCGGCCCTGGTGGCGCGCCAGGCGCTTGAGGGTGAACGCCCCATCGAGCACCGCCACCACGATCTGACCGGGACGGGCCTCCAGGCTGCGGTCCACCACCAGCAGGTCGCCGTGTTGGATGCCGGCATCGATCATCGAATCGCCGCTCACCCGCAGGAAGAAGGTGCTGCTGGGGTGGCGGATCAGGGCCTCGTTGAGATCGATGCCCACATCGATGTAGTCGTCGGCGGGGCTGGGAAAGCCGGCGGCCACGGTGCTGCTCGCCAGGGGGAGCCGCAGAGGGCGGCGCTGACCGCGCAGGGCACCGATCGATAGGAGTGACACAGGCGCACCCGTCGAGCTCCCGTGCAGACTAGTTCGTATGTACTGACCTGCGCGCTGGGTGGGTGGCTGTCTTGGTGGTGCCTTGGTGGTGTCTCGGTGGCTGGATATCCGCGGATATCCGCTTGCGGACAGCGGCTCCGCCAGATCCTTCGGTGGCGGGGATCGGGCGCTCTCGTCAGAATCCGCAGCAGAAGAGGCTCGTGGTGAAGCGGATGGCGAAGGCAACGGCATGGCGCAGGCGCGCCCTTGGAGCGCTTGCGGCGGTGGGGCTCCTGGGCGGGCAGGGGCTGCCGGCTCAGGCCTGCACCAGCTTCGTGCTCCAGGGGTCCGATGGTGGCCGCGTTTACGGGCGCACGATGGAGTTCGGTCAGCCGCTCAACAGCCAGGCGGTGCTGATCCAGCGCGGCACGCCGCTGCGCGGTAACGGCCCCGATGGAAAGATCGGCAATGGCCTGGCCTGGTCCAGCCGCTATGCCGTGGTGGGCCTCAATGCCCTTGGCCTCAAGGACATCGTTCCCGATGGCATGAACGAGAAGGGCCTCGCCGGTGGCCTCCTCTATTTCGCCGGCTACGCCAAGTTTCAGGCGGTGCCGGCGGGCCAGACCCAGCGCTCGATCAACAGCGCCCAGCTGCTCACCTACGTGCTCACCAACTTCGCCACGGTGGATGAGGTGAAGCGCGGTCTGCCGAAGATCCTCGTGAACGGCGCCAGTGTGCCGGCCTTCGGCGGGCCGTTGCCGATTCACATGACCCTGCACGACCGCAGCGGCAAGAGCCTCGCTGTGGAATACATCAATGGTGAGCTCACCATGATGGATAACCCCACCGGCGTGTTTACCAACGATCCGCCGTTCCCGTATCACCTGGCGGCCGCAGGGAACTACGCCAATCTCAGCGCCATGCCGCCGGCGGAGATGAGCGTGAATGGCCTCAAGTTGCCGCCCGCCAGCACCGGTGCCGGCCTGCATGGTTTGCCGGGAGACTTTCTTTCCACCTCCCGCTTCATCCGCGCGCTCATGCTGAGCCGCTTCGCTCCCACCAATCTCACCACCCAGCAGCAGGTGGGCACCGCCTTCCGCCTCCTGGGCCAGTTCGATCTACCGCCCGGCGGCGTGATGCTGCCGCCCGGTGGCGCCTTCGGGGGCGCCGGCTCCACCACCACCTACGAGATCACCGAGTGGAGCGTGGCGGCGGATCAGAAAAACCTCGTGTATTACATCCAGACGTACGACAACCCCGGCCTGCGCAGCCTCAACTTTGACCAGCTGCCCCTCGATGGTGGTGCGATCAAGGTGATGCCGCTCAATCAGCCCACTCAGATCACCGTGCTCCAGCCCTGAGGGTTCGCCCGGTTCAGTCCTCCTCGTCGCCTTCCAGAAGCAATTGCTGGAAGGCGGTGTAGAGCTCCAGTTCCTCGTTGCTGGCGGGTGCGCGGCGCCGCTGGCGGTTGGGGCGCAGTTCGTTGCTGGCGCCGCGGGGCTGCAGGCCCTGCTCCTGGGGCGTGCTCTGGCGCTGCAGCGCCTGGCGTTGCTCAGCCTGGCGGGCTCGCTGCTGATCGGCTTCCGCCTGGCGCAGGCGATCGAGCAGATGCGGCGGCACGCTGCCATCGGGGCTCACCTGCATCAGCTCACGAAACAGGGCCTGGGGATCGGTTTCCGTTTCCACCCGGTGCCGCTTCTGGCTGGCTGGCGCCTCGGCAGCGGCGGGAGCTTCTGGCTTGGGGAGCGGTTTGGGCAGGCTGCGGCCTAGCTGTTGCAGGCGCTCGAGGCTGCGGGCGTCAAAGCTCATGGCTTGGGTCTCCTCAGCCGCACTCGAGGGTGTCGCGGGTGTTGCGGCCGGTCACGGGATTGGTGCCGCTGGCGCTGGCACAAAGGGTTTTGAGCACATCGCCGCGGAAGGGCACGTTGGTGAAATCGGCGCCTTCGATCAGCACGTTGTTGAAACGGGTGTTGAAGGCGAAGGCGTTTTCGAGCACGGCGTTGCGCAGGTCGGTGCCGTCGAGCACCGCCGAGTCGAGGGTGGCGTCGGTGAGATCGGTGCCGGAAAGGTTGGCGTCCTGGAGCTTCGCTCCAAACAGGCTGGCGCCGCGTAGGTCGGAGCCATGGAAATCGGCTTCGCGCAGGTTGGTGAGGTTGAAGGTGGCGCCGCGCAAATCCATGCCGGCGAAGTCGTGGCCGATCAGCACCTGCTTGGCCACATCCATCGCTGCATGGGCGGCCGGCGGCATCAGCAGCAGGGCTGCCGGGAGCCAGAGCGCCAGCACGGGCATCAGCAGGCGCTGGAACAGCGGACGCAGCAGGCGGCCCATCGGATCGGCTTCGGGTCGGCCAACCCTAAGCAGCCTGTCGCGATCACCACCAACGCAGCGAGGAGCTTCCCCTAATGTCCGCGGCAATGCATCGAACGATGCAGCCCCTTGGGTCGTCGGATCGAACAGCGAGCGTTCGCGATGGGCAATCCGATCGACAAAAACACCTTTCTGGCTCGGGCCCGCTCCCGATTCGGTGATCGCTACGACTACAGCGCGATCGTTTACAAGAGCTTCAAAACCCCGATCAAGATCCGCTGCCGCGAGCATCCGGTGCGCTGGATTTCGATCACGCCGGAGCGTCACCTGGTGACGACCGGTGGTTGCAAGTACTGCCTGCGGGCCCTGCGCGGCCAGTTGCCCGGCGAGTGATTTTCCTGGGGGGGGAATGCTCAGAGCTGAAGCGCACCGCAGCAGCAATGGCCATCAGCGCGAGCCAGCGGCGCGGCAACTGGGCCGAACAACGCGCCCTGCGCCTGCTGCAGGGAACCGGCTGGCAGCTGCTGGCGCGGCAGTGGCACTGCCGCTGGGGTGAGCTGGATCTGCTGGTGCACAAACCGCAGCGCTTACTGCTGGTGGAGGTGAAGAGCCGCGGCCGGCGCGGCGTGGATGGCTGGGGCCTGGCCAGCTTCACGCCGCGCAAACGCGTGCGCCTGAGCCGCGCGTTCGAGTGCTGGCTGGCCGCCCATCCGCACTATCAGCTCTGCAGCCTGGAGCTGGTGCTGGCCCTGGTGCCCCAGCCGCCGGCTAAGGAGCCGGTGCGCTGGATCCGCTGCTGGGGGTAGCGCTGCTCGGAGCGGGGGCGGCAGGCGCGGTGGTGTACTCCAGCGTGCAGATGTAGCGGTAGTTGCCGGTGCGCACGTTCACCACGGTGCATTGGCTGCTGGTAACGGTGGCATTGGCGGGCAGTTGCTGTTGAGCCCGCTCAATCGCGTTCTTTTTGTCCCAGATCGATTCGGCGGTAATCGATCCGGCCTGTGCTGCGGGGCTGAAGCCAAACAGCAGGGCGCTGGCGCAGGGGATCGCGGCGAGCCAGGCAGCGGCAGTGGGATGACGCATGGGTGTGAGCTGGATGCCCTTGTGTTTAGTCATGCTGGCTGCGGACGGCCAGGGGGCAATCTGGAAGCAGGCCCTGTGGCGCACGGATCGATGACCTTCGCGGCCCACCGCACCCGGAAGCGGTTTGGTCAGCACTGGCTCAAGGATGAGCGGGTGCTGCAGCAGATCCTCGCTGCAGCGGAACTCAGCGCAAACGACACAGTGCTGGAGGTGGGGCCAGGTCGCGGAGCGCTCACCGAACAGCTTCTTGCTTCCCCGGCAGCGGCGGTGCGGGCGGTGGAACTCGACCGTGACCTGGTGGAAGGGCTGCAGGAGCGGTTTGGCGGCGATCCGCGCTTTGAGCTCACCCAGGGCGATGTGCTCGCGGTGCCACTGCCAAAGGCGGGGATCGTGGTGGCCAACATCCCGTACAACATCACCGGGCCCTTGCTGGAGCGGCTGGTGGGCCGGTTGGACCGTCCTGTGGCGCAGCCCTACCGGCGCTTGGTGTTGCTGATGCAGCAGGAGGTGGGGGAGCGCATTCGGGCCCGGCCCGGCAGCAGTGCCTATTCAGCGCTGAGTGTGCGCATGCAACTGCTGGCCCGTTGCAGCACGGTGTGCCTGGTGCCGCCCCGTTGTTTTCAGCCGCCACCGAAGGTGATGAGCGAGGTGGTGGCGATCGATCCGCTGCCGATGGATCAGCAACTCGATCCCGCCTTGGCCCGAACGGTGGAGAGCTTGCTGCGCCGCTGTTTTGCCGCACGCCGCAAGATGTTGCGCAACACCCTGGCTGGGTTGCAGCCGCCCGACCAGCTGGCAGCCCTCACCGCTGAAGCCGGCATTGGTTTGGAGCAGCGGCCCCAGGAGGTGGCGCCGGAGCGCTGGGTGGCGCTGGCGGCCGGCTTGAATCGGCTCACCGCCTGAACCCCTCGCATGGCTGAGCTGCTGGTCAGCGCCCCCGCCAAGATCAACCTGCATCTGGAGGTGCTGGGGCTGCGGCCCGATGGCTTCCATGAGCTGGCGATGGTGATGCAGACGCTCGATCTGGCCGATCAGCTGCGTCTGCGGCCCACGGCCGATGGTTGCATCAGCCTCAGCTGCCAACGCAGCGATCTGCCCACCGATGGCAGCAACCTGATCGTGAAGGCTGCCGAGCTGCTCAAGGCTCGGGTGGGGCTGCCGGAGCTGGGGGCATCGATCGAGCTGGAGAAACGTATTCCCATCGGTGCGGGCCTGGCGGGCGGCTCCAGCGATGGCGCTGCTGCCCTGGTGGGGCTCAACGCCCTGTGGGGGTGCGGCTTCAGCCATGAGCAGCTGCTGGAGATGGCGGCTCAGCTGGGCTCCGATATGCCGTTCTGCATCGATGGCGGTACGCAGCTCTGCTTCGGGCGGGGCGAGGTGCTGGAGCCAGCTGGGCTGGCTGCGCCACCAGCCCTGGGCGTGCTGCTGATCAAGCACCCCGAGGCGAGTGTTTCCACCCCCTGGGCCTATGGCCGCTGCCGCGAGCAGCGTGGCGATTTTTATCTGAGCCTTGAGGCTGATTTCGAGCAGCGCCGTCAGGCCCTGCGCCAAGGCCCTCTGCTGGAGGCTCTAGCCGGCCAGCGGCCGCTGGCGCCCTTGCGCAACGACCTGCAGGGGGTGGTGGAGCCTGAGGTGGCCAGCGTGCGTGAAGGGCTGGCACTGCTGCGCCAGGCCAGCGAGGCCCTGGTGGTGGCGATGAGTGGTTCGGGGCCGAGTTTGTTTGCCCTGTTTGCCGAGGTCGCCGGCGCCGAGGCTGCCCGCCAGCAGCTGCAGCCGGCGCTCACGGCGGCTGGTTTCGAAGCCTGGGTGTGCCGCTGCACCGGCTCCGGTGCCACCCTGGGTTGACGCAACATTCCGCCGACCCCGTGAGCGAGAAGCCCGTCGCCGACGCCACTGCTGACGCCGCAGCCCCGAAACGCCAGCGCAAGGGGCCGATCAGCTTTTTGAGCGGCTCGCTCACCAGCTTTGGTTTTGGCTGGCTGGCCCTGCAGCTGGCCCAGCGGATCGTGGGCTACTACGCCGAGCATCCGCCCCACTACGACGTGCGCTTTGCCCAGAGCATCGCCGTGTTCATGAAGACGCTGATCGTGGGGATGAGCTTCCTGGCCACCTTCACCTTTGCCTTTGTGGGCCTGGGGCTGTTTTTCACATTCCTGCGCAGCTTGATGCCCGGATGGAGCGAAGCGGAGCAAACTCCCTAGCCTTGGAGGGCAGAGCCTGCTGAGCGATGACTGCCCACGACCTGCAGCTGCTGGTGCTGCTGCTTTCCCCCGGGATGCTGCTTTCGGTGCTGCTGTTGCTCACCTTTGCTGCGGGCGGCTGAGATAAGTTGGCGCAGCGACCGGCCAGAGCCGGACTGAGTGCTCCGCTGTGGCTGAGACCCTGCTGTTCAACGCCCTGCGCGAAGCCATCGACGAAGAGATGGCTCGCGACCCCCACGTTTGCGTGATGGGGGAAGACGTGGGCCAGTACGGCGGCTCCTACAAAGTCACCAAAGACCTCTACGACAAATACGGCGAACTGCGGGTGCTGGACACCCCGATCGCTGAGAACGCCTTCACCGGCATGGCCGTGGGCGCCGCGATGACGGGCCTGCGCCCGATCGTGGAAGGCATGAACATGGGCTTCCTGCTGCTCGCGTTCAACCAGATCTCCAACAACATGGGGATGCTGCGCTACACGAGCGGCGGCAACTTCACCATTCCGGCTGTGGTGCGCGGCCCCGGCGGTGTGGGCCGCCAGCTAGGCGCTGAGCACAGCCAGCGGCTTGAGGCCTATTTCCACGCGGTGCCCGGCATCAAGATCGTGGCGGTGAGCACCCCCACCAATGCCAAGGGCCTGATGAAGGCCGCCATTCGCGACAACAACCCCGTGCTCTTCTTTGAGCACGTGCTGCTTTACAACCTCAGCGAAGAGCTTCCGCAGGGCGACTACATCTGCGCCCTTGACCAGGCCGATCTGGTGAAGGAAGGATCCGACGTGACGATCCTCACCTACTCCCGCATGCGCCACCACTGCCTCAAGGCCGTGGAGCAGCTGGAGAAGGACGGCGTGAGTGTGGAACTGATCGATCTGATCAGTCTCAAGCCCTTCGATATGGAGACCATCTCCCGCTCGATCCGCAAGACCCACAAGGTGCTGATCGTTGAGGAGTGCATGAAGACTGGTGGCATCGGCGCCGAGCTGATGGCGCTGATCACCGAGCAGTGCTTTGACGATCTCGATTGCCGGCCTGTGCGTCTGTCCTCCCAGGACATCCCGACGCCCTACAACGGCACCCTGGAGAACCTCACGATCATCCAGCCCCACCAGATCGTGGAAGCGGCCAAGGCCCTCAAGAGCGGCCAGGTCTGATCAGAGCTGAGATCGGCGTGATGCCGCTCAGCTGCTCGCAACACCAGTCACCCTGGCAACCCTGTCACCCTTGCAACACTGATGGCGCGTCAACAGGGGTGGTTCGCCCTAATCCTGGCTCTGGCAATCGCGGCTGGGGCCGTGTTGGCCAGCTTCCCCCTGCAGCTCGGCCTGGATCTCAGGGGCGGTAGCCAGCTCACGTTGCAGGTGTTGCCGGCCGGCGCCATCAAGCAGGTGAAGAGCGAGCAGCTCGAGGCGGTGAAAGATGTGCTCGATCGTCGCATCAACGGCTTGGGTGTGGCCGAATCCACTCTGCAGAGCGTGGGCGACGACCAGCTGGTGCTGCAGCTCCCCGGTGAGCAGGACCCCAGCCGGGCGGCCAAGGTGCTGGGCACGACCGCGCTGCTGGAGTTCCGGGCCCAGAAGCCCGGCACCGAGCAGGAGATGAGTGGGCTGCTCAAGCTCAAACGCCAGGCCGAGGCGGTCCTCAACCAAAGCCGCGCCCAGCAAGCTGCCGGTGATCAGCCCGCTGAGATCAAAACCGAAGAATTAGCCAAGGCGCTCGATCAGCTGGGGGTGAAGGTGCCGCCCGGCAGCAGTGAAACCGATCAGCTCGAGCTGCTGCTGGCTGAGGTGAACCAGCGCATCGTGGCCCTTTACGAGCCAGCCCAACTCACCGGTAAAGACCTCACCAGTGCCGGCCGCCAGCAGCAGCAAACCGGCAGCGGTTGGGATGTGACGCTTGGATTTAATGCCGAAGGCGGCCGCAAGTTCGCCGAACTCACCCAGGGCATTGCCGGCAGTGGACGGCTGCTCGGCATCGTGCTGGATGGCCGCTCGATCAGTGAGGCGAGCGTTGGCCCTGAGTTCAAGCCTGCTGGCATCACGGGCGGTGCCGCCAGCATCACCGGCAACTTCACGGCGGAAGAGGCCCGTGATCTGGAGGTGCAACTACGTGGTGGCTCCTTGCCCTTGCCAGTGAAGGTGATTGAACAGCGCACCATCGGCGCCACACTCGGTGCTGAAAACGTGCAGCGCAGCCTTTCGGCCGGCTTGTTTGGCCTGGCGCTGGTGGCGGTGTTCATGGTGGTGATGTACCGCCTGCCCGGCTTTGTGGCCGTGGTGGCCCTCACGCTGTACGCCCTGTTCAACCTGGCGCTCTATGCGCTGATCCCCGTCACCCTCACCTTGCCTGGCATTGCTGGCTTCATCCTCTCGATCGGCATCGCCGTGGATGCCAACGTGCTGATCTTTGAGCGGGTGAAGGAGGAGCTGCGCGGCGGCAACACCCTGATCCGCTCAATTGATACCGGCTTCTCGTTGGCCTTCGCTTCGATTCTTGATGGCCATGTGACCGGATTGATCAGCTGCGCTGCCCTCTTTGCCTTGGGCACCGGCCTGGTGAAGGGCTTCGCGCTCACCTTGGCGATCGGTCTGCTGCTCAGCTTGTTCACAGCCTTGAGCTGCACCCGCACCCTGCTCCGCCTGCTGATGGGGTATCCCGGTTTGCGACGCCCCAGCTTCTTTCTGCCCGCAGCTCAGCTTCCCGGGAGTGCCTCCTGATGACGGCCAGTTCTCCCTCCCCTCAGATCGGCACAACCGTCATGGCAGAGCCTCGTTTCCGTATCACGCGCATTCGCCGGCAGGGCTGGCTGGCTTCAGGACTGGCTGTGCTGCTCAGCCTGGTGGGCATGGCCCTGTGCTGGAGCAATCCCCGCATTGGTGCTCCGCTGCGGCCCGGCCTTGATTTCACGGGCGGCACCCAGCTGCAGATCGAGCGCAGCTGCAGCGGCACAGGCTGCGCCAGCCTCACCGCAGGCCAAGTGCAGCAACGCCTGGCCGCGATAGCCCTGCCGGCTGCGGCGGGCGCTGAGGCGCCACGGCTGAGCAGCGCTGGGGTGCAGGTGCTCGATGGTGGGCGCTCCCTGGAGCTCCGCCTGCCGGATCTGGAGCCCGAGCAAACCCAGGCTCTGATCACCGAGCTCACCCCGTTGATCGGGGTGGTGAATCCTGAGCAGCTCTCGGTGAACACCATTGGGCCGTCGCTGGGCAGCCAGCTGCTGCGCAGTAGCGCGGTGTCGCTGCTGGTGAGCTTTGCCTTGATCGCGGCCTACATCAGCTTCCGCTACGACGGCATCTATGCCGGCCTGGCGCTGCTGTGTTTGGCCCACGATGTGCTGATCACCTGTGGCGTGTTCGCCTGGTTGGGCTTACTTCGCGGTGTGGAAGTGGATTCGTTGTTTGCCGTGGCGTTGATCACGGTGGCTGGTTATTCGGTAAACGACACGGTTGTCGTGTTCGACCGCATTCGTGAGCAACGGCGTGAGTTCAAGGATGTGCCGATGAACGATCAAGTGGATCTGGCCGTGGATGCCACCCTCACCCGCTCGATTTATACCTCGCTCACCACCTTGCTGCCGCTGATTGCTTTGCTGTTGTTCGGTGGCGGCAGCCTGTTCTGGTTTGCCGTTGCGCTCACCGTGGGCATTGGCGTGGGCAGCTGGTCGAGTATTGGCATTGCTCCCACCCTGCTGCCCCTGCTGGCGCGGCGATGAGGGGTGCTGGGCGCACAGCTCGTCTGCGGCTGCCGCTGATCCCACTGGTGCTGGCGCTCCTGGCCCTGCTTGATTTGCGCACGGAATTCCAGTTGCTGCTGGATCACTTCACGATCACGAGCTTGGTGGAGATTCCGCGCCACCATCCATTGGCGATTGCTGTGCTGCTCTGCACGCCGTGGCTATGGAAGCAATCCCGCTGAAGATCGCGCGGCTGCGCGTTGCTCAGAGCCAGCAATCCATGATCTGCTCCACCAGCACCCGCTGCGAGAGCACCTGAAGTACAACCACCAGCGGCAGCGCCAGCAGCACTCCTGGCAGCCCTAACAGAGCTCCCAAGCTGAGCTGCGCCATCAACGCCACCGTTGGCAGCAGATTCACAGTGCGGCTCAGCAGCAGTGGTGTGAGCAGAAACGCCTCAGCGTTTTGCAGCACAAGCCGCAGGATCAATACCTGCAGTGCCAGGGCCGGTGACACCAACAAGGCCACTGCCAGGGGCAGCAGGGTGGCCACGGTTGGGCCGATCGTGGGCACGAAGGTGAGCAGGCCGCACACCAGGCCGCTCAGCAGTGCCAGCGGCACTTTCAGAGCGGCGAGTCCGGCCCAGGTGAGCAGAAACACGGCGCTGGCGGAGATCGTCATCCCCGCGAGCCAGCCACCCAGCGCTTCGCGGCAGGCGCTGAGGAGCTCACCGGCGATCGGCCGGTAGTGGGCGGGGGTTGCCGCCAGCACTAAACGCTGGTGGCTGCGGGGGTCGAGCACCAGCAGCAGAGCCAGCAGCACCATCAGCAGCAGCTGAATCGTGCTGTTGGCTGCTCCTCCGGCAAAACCGAGCAACTGCCCACCGAGTGGCTGCAATTTGTCGAAGGTGGCCAGATCGGCCACACGGCCCTCCAGGCTCTCCAGCATCGCCACCCCACCGAGCAGTTCGCCAACGCGGTTGATCAGGGCTGGCACCAGTTGGGTGAACTGCTGCACCTGCTCGATCAATTCCGGCAGCAGCAATTCACCCAGCTGCCAGCCCCCCAAAAGCAGCAGCGCCACCACCACAACCAAGGCCTGGGGGCGGTTCATCGGTGTGAAGCGCCGCAGCCAGCTCACCGGCACATCCAGGGCCACGGCGAGCACCACGGCACCGAAGAGCACTAGCAACACCCAGCGCAGCTCCCAGGCCAGTAGGCCGAGCACCACAAGGGCCAGCAAGCCGATCAGGCCGCGCAGGGTCATGAGGTGCGCTGCTGCTGCCAGGGGTCGAGCACATCGTGGATCAAGACCTCACGAATCACCACCTGAAGACACACCGCCAGGGGCAGAGCCAGCAGCAGCCCCAACGGACCAAACAGCACGGTGAACAGGAATTGAGCTGCCAGGGTGAGCCCCGGCAACAGATTCACCTGCCGCTGCATCACCGAGGGGGTGATCACATAGCTCTCCAGGTTTTGCACCAGCACGTAAAGCCCCAGCACGGCGAGCGCTTTCCAGGGCGACACCAGCAGCGCCACCGACATCGGAAAGACCGTGCTCAAGGTGGGCCCCACATTGGGGATCACATTGAGCAGCCCGGCCAGCAGGGCATTGGCCACAACAAGCTTCACCCCCAACAGCGACAGGCCGATCCCTGCCAGTAGTGCCACACACAGGGAGCTGATCAGCACACCGCCCATCCAGCTGCTGAGGGCATCGCCGCACTGCAGCAACACCTCGCGCAGGCGCCGCCGATAAAAGGAGGGGGCGAGCAACACCGCCACCTCCCGGTAGGCAGTGGGGTGCACAGCGATCATCAGCGCCACTGCCAGCACGAACAGCAGCTGCAGCAGGCCTCCGCCCAGGTTGCCTGCCAAATCCAGCAGGTTCTGCAGCCCCTGGCCCAAGGCTTCATTGCTGCTGCCGCCGCTGCCCCAGCTCTGCTTGATCCAATCAAGCGCCTGCTGGCCGTACAGCATGCGGCTGCTCACATCCATCAGCTCCTGCAGCAGCGCGCCAGCGCGATTGGCCGCCAGCGGCAGCTGCAGCAGCAGTTGTTGAAACTGCTCCAGGAATGGCGGCACCACCGCGGCCAGGGCCACGGCCACCAGCACGAGTAAGCCGAACAGGCTGAGCAGCAGAGCTAACGGACGGCTGCAGCGAAGCCGCTCCCGCACCACGCCCACGATCGTGCAGAGCGCCATGGCCAGCACCACCGCTGCGAACAGCTGGATCACCACCTGCCGCAGCGACCACAGCAGCAGCACTGCCGCTGCTGTGGCGAGCAATCCCAGGCCCTGGCCGAATTTCATCCGGCTGAACTCACTCGGCGTCGTCTGCGGAATCGCCAGCGTTGTTCTCCTTCTGGGAGAAGCCGAGATCGTGGCTATCGGCGTAGCGCTGAGCAAAGCGCATGAAGCGCTCGAAATCTTCCGGTGTTTTCCAGGTGTAGGTGGCTTCCAGGGCGGCGGGCTTGCCGTTCACGAACTTGGCGTTCACTTCGCGGGTGACGAGTTGCCCTTCCTCATCCACCATGTACATCCCACCGATATCGCCCATGCTTTCGGGGGAGAGGGCTTCCGGCTGATCAAACACGAAGATCGCCTGGCCGGTGCGCCCGTCGCGCGAGCGGGTCATGCGGATATCAGGAACAACCGGCTCGTCGACACCGCGGAAGAACTGAATGGCGGCCATCGATCGATCCCTGCAAAGCCCGATCCTAGGCAGCGTTCCGGCGCTGGGCCTTAGTCACACCGCGGCTGATCAGCTGGTCGGCGGCGGCCTCGGCGCTCAATCCGGCCAGATCCTCATGGCCCAGCAGCCGGTGCTGATCGGCGGCGCCATGGCGCTCCAATTCGTGGTCGTAGCAGCGGTCGTAGTAATCGAGCATCTGCCTGGCCGCTTCCCCCCACTGCTGCTGATCGATCGCTTCTAGTGCGGCCGCGGTGCGTTGCGGCCCGAGGCGCCGGGCAATGCGCTCGGTGGCCTCTTTCAGGGCGGCTGGATCCTGGGAGCCATACACCGCCACCAGTTGCTCCAACCGTTCCTCCAGCGGCCTTCGGATCTCCAGCAGCGGTGCTGCTTGCATCTGCCGCCAGATGCCTCCTGGAATGCGGCAGCGGCCGACCTGCACGCTCTCGGCTTCCACCCAGATCTGCTCGGCCTCTCGGTAGCCGTGCAGCGCCAGGGCGATGCGGTTTTCGTAGTGCTCGCTGCTGGGCTGCGGCGGCATGCCGAGGCTGCCAAAGCTGCTGCCGCGGTGATGGGCCAATCCCTCCAAATCCACCACCGCCACCTGGCGTTCGGCCAGGGCGAGCAGCAGATCCGTTTTGCCGCTGCCGGTGCGTCCACCCATCAAATGAATGGGCCAGGGGGTGTCAAATAGCTCCAGGGCCCAGCGGCGAAATCTTTTGTAGCCGCCCTCGAGCAGCACCACCGGCAGATCGAGCTGGCTTGCCAGCCAGGCCACGCTTTCGGAGCGCATGCCACCGCGCCAGCAGTGCAGGCGCAGGGGCACACCGCCCGCCTCCTCTGCCCAAGCGCTGAGTTGGCTCCCCAGCTCGCCCAGCCGCGGGCCCACCAGCTCCAGCCCCAGCTGCACAGCGGCCTGCCTGCCCTGTTGTTTGTAGGTGGTGCCGACGGCGGCCCGTTGCTCATCGCTGAACAGCGGCAGGTTGCGGGCACCGGGGATATGGCCCTGGGCAAACTCTGCCGGCGCCCGCACATCGACCACCGGAGCCGATCCCTGCAGAAACCGTTCCACCGGTTGGCGATTCAGTTGCATCCCAACCATTCGGGAACCCGCCTTGGCCTGGCCATGCCTGACATAGTGGGCCAACGCTGGCCCCATGGCAGGTCTGACCTCTCTTCATGCTTTCCGGACCCCCCGTCACCACAACGGTTAGCGCCGAACAACTGCTGGAGCGTTTCCTGGCGGCCAATCCCCGCCAGCGCCGCACCCTGCTCGCCCAGGTGCAACAGCGCGCCGCTGAACTGCGCCCGCTGCTTCCGGAGCAGATCGATCGCCTCGATGCCACCGGCGATGACTGGGCTGCCGGCCTGCTGATTCAACTGTTGGTGTCGGTCGACGACGGCCTCACCCAGGCCTTCCGCGATCGCTACCGCGACGGTTGGTTAGCCGTGACCAGCGCGGCCGGGTTGGATTACGCGCCGCTGCAGCGCGCGTTGATCGACCAAGACTTTGAAGAGGCCGATCGCCTCACCAGCGAACATCTGCGCCAACTGGCCGGTGAAGCGGCAGTGAAGCGGGGCTACGTTTATTACTCCGAGGTTCCCCCCATCGCTTCGGTGGATCTCGAGAGCCTGGATCGCCTTTGGGTCGTCTATTCGCAGGGGCGTTTTGGCTTTTCCGTGCAGATCCGGCTGCTGCGCTCCCTCAATGGCCGTTGGGATCAGCTGTGGCCGCGTTTGGGCTGGAAGCAGGGCGGCGTGTGGACCCGCTATCCCCGATCGTTCACCTGGTCGCTCGAGGCACCGGAGGGCCATCTGCCGCTGGTGAATCAATTACGGGGCGTGCGCCTGATGGATGCGCTGCTCTCCCATCCCGGCCTGCAACAGCGCGTATCGGCCTAGATCGGCCCGTCCGCCGCAGCGGTAGCTTCAAATCACTGCACGGCTGCTCCGCCGGCTTGGGTTCGATGCCACATCGCTGGGCCGATTTCATCACCCCCTCCACCCTGCAGCTCTCGCCGCTGTTGGAGGTGCTGCTGGAGCCGATCAGTTGCGCCCAGCAGATGGCCTCTCTGCAGCTGGGTTTGCAGGAGGTGCTGGTGAATGCTGTGCGCCACGGCAATGGCAACGACCCCGGCAAGTGCCTGCGGGTGCGCCGCATCGTGACCCCTAAGTGGTGGGTGTTTCAGGTGCAAGACGAAGGCTGCGGGGTTCCGCCCGATGCCCGCTGCGCTGCGCTGCCGGAGGAGCCGGATGCCCTCTGCGGGCGCGGGCTGTTTCTAATCCACTCCTGCTTCGATGACGTGCGCTGGAGCGCCCGCGGCAACCGCGTTCAGGTGGCTCTGCGGCGTCAGTGATGCCTCAGTGACCGTGGGTTGGGCAGCCGGGGTCTTTTAGCTCGCCGCGAAGCCAGCCCAGCCCGTGCTCCAGCAGCTCGATGGCGTTTTGACGCTGCGTGGTGGCCACGGGGGCATTGGCGGGATTGGCCGGATCCAGCAGTTGAACCAGGGCGGCCGCCAGCTGTTCGGCGGCGCGCCGCTGCGGCTGGCCCTTGAGCGCGTGCCACTGACGGTTGTCGATGGTGAGCAGCCGATGCAGGGCCTCCGCCGTTTCTCGGCTGCCTTCGGGCCACTGTTGACTGGCAGACACTGGACACAACCTCGGCTGGAAGGCCATCCTGGCGCCATGCAGCAGCGTCCGCGCTCCCCCCATACCCCCATTCGCTGGCTGCATCAGCTGGCGAACCTGATGGCGCAGGTGTCGCGGGCTGAGCGCATCACCAGCGGTGAGGAGAGCCTGCAGGCCCGCCGGCTGCGCCAACGCATGGCCCTCGCTCAGCGCCTGCTGGATCCCCTACCGGCTCCCCTGCGCCCCAGCACCTGGCAGGAAACCAGCCTCTGGACAGCCCTGCGCTGGGGTGGCCTCGGGTTGGTGCTGGCTTTGTGGCTGAAGCGCTGACTCAGGCTTGGTTCAAGCCACCAGTCGGATCAACGGTTCGAGCTCGGGGTTCTCAAGCGGGGTGGGCTCCACCTCAGCGCTGGCTCCATTGAGCGGAGGCGCTGGCTCCGCTGCCTGGATCCGATTGCCCCGCAACCAGGCGTTATGCAGGGCGCGGCGCCGCTGATCCTCAGCCAGCACCAAACGATCGGCCGCCACAACAGGGCTTTCGCCAGGCAGGAGTGGCGTGCGCAAGCAGATGCCGAAGCCATGGGCTTCCACTTGCACACACCCCTCCATGAACACGGTCTGGAAGGTCCAGCCTGCCAACCAGCGCACGCTGAACGGATTGCTCATGCCCACTTCGCTTTAGGCGGACCCTATGGCGTTTGGGCAGCGGCCAAGGCCCTTTGTCAGGGCTTGGTGGCACTCCACACGCGGGTCATCAGATGCGAGGTGGCGCGGATGCCGCTGAAGCCGGCAGCGCTGAGGCGCGCTTCGATGTCATCGCCGATGTAATCGCGGTAGTAGGGCTCATGGAACACGCGGCGGAAGTTATCCATCGCGGTTTCGAACTGGGGTGAATCCGCCAGCTGCACGGAATCCGCCAGCACCAGAACGCCGCCGGGCTCCAGCACGCGGAAACAGTCATTGATCACGTTTTGGCGCGCTTCACCGGGAAGCTCGTGCAGCAGAAACACGCAGGTCACCCCCTGCATGCTGCCGGTGGCGAAGGGCATGGTTTCCCCATTGCCCTGCACCAGCTGGGGCAGTTCATCGGGCAGCTGGCTGAGCCAACGGTTGGCCTGGCGCAGATAGGCAGACGAGAGATCGAGGCCCACCAGCTGCGCCTGCGGCAGCGCTGCGCGAACCTGCCGGAGCGTGCGGCCCGTGCCGGTAGCCACATCCAGCACCCGTAACTGCGACGCGGGCCGATCGGCAAACGCCCTGAGGCCCTGCACCAGCGGTTTGATCACCCGGCGCCGCATCGGATCGGCGGTGCCGTTGAACAGGATTTCCACCTGCAGGTCGTAGAGCGAGGCGGAGTGATCGCTCAGGTAGCCATCCGTTTGGTGATGGAAGTTCTGGAGGTAGTAATCGGGGTAGTTCTCGCTCTCCACATCCGCAGGCAGATCGGTCACATTGCGTTCGCTGCGCCGATTCCAGGTGCTGGGCATGTCGAGCCACACCATCGGGTAGCGGGCCGCCCATTCCAGCCAGGGGGCATCGAACAACAGCCCTGTGGGATAGAGCCCCTGCTCAGCTTCCTCCCAATCGATGTCCATCAGAGCTGAATGAGCGGCCTGCAAATCCATCAGCATCTGCGGCGGGATCGGCCGTGTTTTCGGTGCTCCCTGGGGGGCCACCAGCTCCATCAACTTGGTGCTCACCTCTTTATGGGCTACACCCACCAGGCTCTTGCCCTGCTGCAGGGCCTGATAGGCGAGCTTGGTGAGGGTGTCAGCCATGGAGCGGAGCCAGTGCGCAGCAAGCACACCATTCCAGCGGATCCCATGCAACACCGTGATCCGTGGTGGCCGGGTGCCCGTCTGTGCCTACCTGAACCCAGATCACGTTTGATGGAGCACGGCTTCATTCCGTAGCAACCGCTACAGAATGAAGCCGTGAACGTTGTGTGGAGAAGGCCATGAGCAGCACCTCTGAGCGTGAGCCCCTGTTTGTGGAGTGGATGCGCCACCGCCAGCAGGAGCAGCGGCGCCATCAACCGGCTGTGGCGCAGCGCCATGCCACGGCCGATCGCAGTGAAGCCTCTGACGTGCATTCCCAGGAAGTGGCCTGGGCTGAGCGCCATGCCCACGAGCGCCGGCTGCATGACAGCGCCATCGCCCAGCTGCGCCACGACTGAATCCAGGCCCTGACCTGCGGCCATCAAAAAAGCCCCGGCTGTGGGCCGGGGCTGATGAATGTCGTCGCGACGTGGATCAGGCGTCGTAGTACATGGTGAATTCGTGGGGGTGCGGCCGCTGACGCAGCTGCTGCACTTCCTCGTATTTCAGAGCGATCCAGTTGTCGATGAAGTCTTCGGTGAAGACGCCACCGGCCAGCAGGTACTCGTGGTCGGCCTTGAGGGCTTCCAGTGAGCCGTTCAGAGAAGCGGGAACCGTGGAGATCTTGGCGAGCTCTTCAGCTGACAGCTCGAACAGGTCAACGTCGGTGCCATCGCCCGGATCGATCTGGTTCTTGATGCCGTCGATGCCGGCCATCAGCATCGCCGCGAAGCCCAGATAGGGGTTGGAGAGGGCATCGCCGGAGCGGAACTCGAGGCGCTTGGCCTTCGGGTTCATGCCGGTGAGCGGGATGCGCACGGCGGCGGAGCGGTTGCCCTGGGAGTACACCAGGTTCACCGGTGCCTCGAAACCCGGCACCAGGCGCTTGTAGCTGTTGGTGGTGGGGTTGGTGAACGCCAGGAAGCTGGGGGCGTGCTTCAGCAGGCCACCGATGTACCAGCGCGCGGTTTGGGAGAGGTTGGCGTAGGTGCCTTCACCCCAGAACAGGGGCTGACCACCTTTCCAGAGGCTCTGGTGCACGTGCATGCCGCTGCCGTTGTCGGCAAAGATCGGCTTGGGCATAAATGTGGCGGTTTTGCCGTACTTCTTGGCAACGTTGCGCACCACGTACTTGTAGATCATCACGTTGTCGGCCGCGCTGATCAGTTCGGCAAACTTGATGCCGAGCTCATGCTGTGCGGTGGCCACCTCGTGGTGCTGCTTCTCGATCGGTACGCCCAGGGCACCCATGGTGAGCAGCATTTCGCTGCGCATGTCCTGCAGGGTGTCGTTGGGGGCGACGGGGAAGTAACCCTCCTTCAGTTGGATCTTGTTGGCGAGGTTGCCGCCTTCCTCAACGCGATCGGTGTTCCAGGGGGCTTCGATCGAATCCACGCTGTAGAAGCTGGATCCGTTGGCGCTCTTGTAGCGAACGTCGTCGAAGATGAAGAACTCAGGCTCGGGACCGAAATAGGCGGTGTCGGCCAGACCGGTGGTGCCGAGGTAATCGAGAGCCTTCTGCGCCAGAGCCCGGGGGCAACGGGAGTAGGGCTTGCCGCTGCGGGGCTCCTGAATCGAGCAGATCAGGCTGAGGGTTTTGTGGCTGTAGAAGGGGTCGATCCAGGCGGTGTTGGGGTCGGGCACCATCGCCATGTCCGACTCGTTGATCGCTTTCCAGCCGCGGATCGAAGAGCCGTCGAAGGCCACGCCTTCGGTGAAGGCGGCTTCGTCGATCAGGTCCTCACAGACCGTGAGGTGCTGCCACTTGCCGTGGAGATCCACGAACTTGAGGTCAATCAGTTCGATGCCCTCGTCCTTGATCTGACGGAGGACGTCCTGGGCGGTTTTGGCCATGACGTGAACGCTTGGAGGCTGAGAGGAAGCCCGCCTGGAACCGGGCTCGCGGGACCGTACGGAGCAGCCTGACCATCGCTGTGTATCAGCTGTAACCAAAACGCTGACTGGTGACGGTGAAATCGCTTGCGTAACCGTTTCTGTCAACTTGATCAGATCCATGCACTGGCAAGGGATCTGAGCGTTTGCGGGTGCTACGTTCCGGCTCAGGTGCGTCGATCCTTCACGCCATGCGCGATGCCATCACCGGTCTGATCGGTCGGTACGACCAGCTGGGCCGCTATTTCGATCGTGATGCGGTCGATCGCATTGCCACCTATTTCTCGCAAGCGCAGCTGCGGCTGAGCGCTGTTGAACTGATCAACCGCGAATCCGCCGAGATCGTGCGCGAGGCCAGCCAGCGCCTCTGGCAGTCGGATCCCGAGCTGCTGCTGCCCGGCGGCAACGCCTACACAACCCGTCGCTGGGCCGCCTGCCTGCGCGACATGGACTATTTCCTGCGCTACGCCAGCTACGCCCTGGTGGCTGACGACAGCACCATCCTCAACGAGCGGGTGCTGAACGGACTCGACGACACTTACAAGAGTCTGGGTGTGCCCACCGGCCCCACCGTGCGCAGCATCGCTCTGATGGCGGATGTGGTGTGTGAGCTACTGCTGGATGCCGGTGTGGCCAGCGCTGAGCAACTCACTGCGGTGGTGCGTGCACCGTTTGATCACCTCTGCCGCGGCTTGGCTGACAACAACGTTCGCGCCCGCTGATCACCCACGCCTCGACTGCGTAGGCTCCACTCCACAGACCCATCCAGGCCTTGGCAACCACAACTCCTTCTGTGTCCGATCGGCATCGTCTGAACCTCGCTCCGATCGCGACACCGGATCGGTTGCTGCTGGGTCCTGGTCCTTCGAATGCCCACCCCACGGTGCTGCAGGCCCTGAGCCGCACGCCGATCGGGCACCTTGATCCCCTGTACGTCGCCTTGATGGGTGAGGTGCAGGAGCTGCTGCGCTACGTGTGGCAGACCGATAACCGCCTCACCCTGCCGATGAGCGGCACGGGTTCGGCGGCGATGGAGGCCACCCTCGCCAACATGGTGGAACCCGGCGACACGGTGCTGGTGGCCGTGAAGGGTTATTTCGGCCTGCGCTTGCAGGACATGGCCGGCCGCTACCGCGCTGATGTGCGAACGATCGAAAAGCCCTGGGGCGAAGCCTTCAGCCTCGAGGAGATCGAAGCGGGCCTGAAGGAGCACCGCCCCAAGATCCTGGCGATGGTGCACGCCGAAACCTCCACCGGCGTGCGCCAACCGATGGACGGTATCGGTGATCTCTGCCGCCAATACGACTGCCTGCTGCTGCTCGACACCGTCACCTCCCTTGGTGCGGTGCCGCTCTACCTCGATGAGTGGAAGGTGGATCTCGCCTACAGCTGCAGCCAGAAAGGCCTCAGCTGCCCTCCGGGTCTGGGTCCCTTCACCATGGGCCCCCGCGCCGAGGAGAAGCTCGCCGCCCGCAGCGGCAAGGTGCCGAACTGGTACCTCGATGTGAGCCTGCTCAACCAGTACTGGGGCAGCGACCGGGTGTATCACCACACCGCACCGGTGAACATGAACTTCGGCATGCGTGAGGCCCTGCGCCTGATCGCCGAGGAAGGTCTGGAGAACGTGTGGGAGCGTCACCGCCGCAACGCCGAGCGGTTGTGGTCGGGTCTTGAAGCCCTCGGTCTTGAGTGCCATGTGCCGGCGGAGTTGCGTCTGCCCACCCTCACCACCGTGCGCATCCCCGACGGTGTGGACGGCAAGGCCTTCACGCTCCACCTGCTCAACAAGCACGGCATCGAAGTGGGTGGTGGCCTTGGCGCCCTCGCCGGCAAGGTGTGGCGGATCGGCCTGATGGGCTACAACAGCCGCGAGGAGAACGTGGATCTGCTGCTCAACCTGCTGGAGCAGGAGCTGCCGGCCTTCCGGAGCGCAGCTCCCGTTGCTGCCGCCGCCGCTGCTTGAACCAGCGCTCCAGCTGATCAGCGCACTGCTTCGCTTCCACCCCGCCCACCACCTGCATGTGGTGGTGGGCGCTCGGGCTGGTGCTCAGATCGAGCACACCCCCCAGCCCTCCCCGTTTGGGGTCGCTGGCACCAAACACCACCCGCCCAACCCGGGCTTGCACCAAAGCCCCCGCACACATGGGGCAGGGCTCGAGGGTGACGAGCAGGGTGCAGTCGTTGAAGCGCCAATCGCCCCGCAGGCGAGCGGCTTGCTGCAACGCCACCAGTTCGGCATGGCCGAGGGGCTGCTGGTCTCGCTCGCGCCGGTTGCTGCCCCAGCCCATGGCCCTTCCCTGGCCATCCACGATCACGGCGGCCACGGGAATCTCTCCCTGGCAGCCCACCAGCTCGGCGTGCCTGAGCAGCCGCTGCATCCAGAGGAGTTGCTCTTCCGGCCCCAGACCATCCGCCCACGCTCTGTGCACAATGCCAGCGCCTGATCCCACCCGGCCATTGGTGAGAATGGGCGAACCCTGTGGCGCCCCCTTGGCTCCAGCCCCTCAGCACGAGCCAGCGGCAGCGCCTTCTTTGCCGCTCTTTCCCGATCCTGCTGGGCTGGATGCGGATCTGCTGGCCTTTCTGCAGCAGGCCTCCGATCAGCTCTGCCGCTGGTGGGGTGATTCCAGCCAGCGCTCGCCTCTGCCCTTGCTGAGCGTGTTGCCGGAGGTGGCACCGGCTCAGGCCGGTTTGGAACCGCTCGCCCTGCTGGATGATCTCCAGCTGGTGATGGATGGGGCATTCAATCCGGTGCATCCGGGTTCGATGGCCCACCTGGATCCGCCGCCACTCACCGCCTCGGTGGCGGCCGATCTGATTTGCGCCGGCCTCAACAACAACCTGCTGGCTGAAGAGCTCTCGCCGAGCCTCTCGCGGCTTGAGCGCAGCCTGTGCGCCTGGATGGCCGAACGGCTGGGCCTGGGTGAGCAGGCCGGTGGCGTGGCCGCCAGTGGCGGCAGCCTCAGTAATTTGATGGCGCTGGTGGTGGCGCGCCAGCAGCGGCAGTTGCTGGGAGCGCAAGACGCGTTGGTGTTTTGCAGCGCTGATGCGCATGTCTCCATCGCCAAAGCGCTGGCGGTGATGGGGCTGCCGCCGTCGGCCTTGCAGCCCGTGGCGGTGGATCGCCATGGCTGCCTCCAGCTGGATCAGCTGGCTGCTCAACTTGATGCCGCCACCGCAGCGGGGCAGCCCGTGCTTGCTGTGGTGGCGACCGCCGGCACCACCGTGCGCGGGGCGATTGATCCGCTGGATCAGGTTGCTGAGATCTGCCGCGTGCGCCAGATCTGGCTGCATGTGGATGGGGCTATCGGCGCTGTGTTTGGGCTCAGTTCAAGCCATGCCGATCTGGTGCAGGGCCTTGGGCTGGCGGATTCGCTCACGGTCAATCCCCAGAAATTGCTGGGCATCACCAAAACCTCTTCCTTGCTGCTGCTGCGCCAGCCCGATGCGCTGGCCTCCTGCTTTGCCACCGGCCTGCCCTATATGGAGCCCAGCTGGGCCGAGGCCCATGGTGGTGAGTGCGGCTTGCAGGGCACACGCCCTGCTGAGGTGCTCAAGCTCTGGCTGGGTCTGCGGCAGCTGGGGCTGAACGGCATTGAGCAGGTGCTCCGTGGTGCGATCGAGCGCCGCCAGCAGCTGCAGGCTCTCCTTGCGCCCCTGCCCCTGGAGCTGCGCAGCGGCCCGCTGCACCTGCTGGCTTTCACCCCACAACATCTCTCGGCTGCGGAGGCGGAGCTGTGGTCGCAGCAGACGCGCCACCGCCTGCTTGAACGCCAGTTGATGCTGTCGCGTCCGCTGTATCAGGGGCGTCATCACCTCAAGGCCGTGCTGGGCAACCCCCACACAGGCGCCGCTGAGCTCGAGGCGGTGGCCGATGTGGTGGCGGCTTCTCTGCCTGCTTCGCTTCCCCTTCGCTGATTTCGCCGCATGAGTGCACCCCAGACCCGCGGCCGCTGGGTGGCCATCGTGACGGGCGCCATCTCGGTCTTGATTGCCGTGGCCTATCTGGTGCTGATCACGGTGCTGGATTCTCGCGGGCCTCTGCTGCCACCACCCCCGGAGGCCATGGGGCTGGGCGCTAGCGCCGCCCCTCCGGCCGCGGTGGCAGCTGCTCCTGCTTCTGCTGACGCTGCAACGGCTCCACCACGCGGTTGAAGGCTGCACTGAGAAAGCTCTTCAGCGCGGAATCGCGGCGGTTGAGGTCGTACTGGCGCTGCACCACCTCCTGCATGCCGCCATCGCCCCAATCCTGATCCTGCTGGAAGTAGGTGATGAAGCTGCGCCCGGCGACCCGCGTGAGCCAGCCTGCTCCCACAGACTGCACGGCGCGGCTGAGCACCAGGGCCGGCAGGTTCACGCTCAGCGCGGCGCTGATCAGCCCCATCCCGCCTTTGATCACACCCAGGCTTGCCAAGGTGCGCCCAACCGACACCGCCAAGTCCTGGGCGGAGCTGCGGCTGAGGCTCACCCCATGGATGCGGCCGATTTCCATCACCATCTGGGCATTCACCGCCGCCGCACCCAGCAAATCGATGCCCGGTAGGGGCGTGGCGGCGATCACACCAGCGCTGATCCAGCTGTAGCGATCCACCACCGCTTCCGCATCCTGCTGGCGTTGGTCGTTGAGTAGTCGCCGCCCCGTTTCGCTCAGGCGGCGGCTTTGCATGAGGATGTTGTCGGCGATGAGCTCTTCGCCATCGCTGTGCAGCACCTGGGCGATGCGGCGCAGCAACGCATCAAGTTCAGGCTCTGGCTGCAGCGGCTTGCCGCCGGGCATCGGTACCGATTGGGGCGCCGCGCTGGCGGCGATCACGTCTTCGGGGGCGATGCGCCCCTGGCAGCGGCGTCGCAGCAGCGCCAGCAGCCGGCGCTCCTCATCGCTGCCCCGTAGGTCGCACTTGTTGAGCACCAGCAGTAGCCGTTTACCCAGCTGGGCCAGCGCCAAAAACACCTCCTGCTCGGCGGCACGCAAATCGCCATCCACCACCAGCAGCAGCAGATCAGCTTCCGCGGCCTGCTTGCGCGCCAGCTGTTCGCGCCGCTGGCCCGCATCGCCGGCTTCGAGGATGCCGGGGGTATCCACCAGGCGAATGCCGCGGTTGAGGTTCTGCAGGCGCAGCCGGTAGCTCACGCAGGCATCGGTGGAACCCATGGCGGCACCCACTCGACCCACCACATCCTTCAGCAACGCCCGGATCAGCGAGGTTTTGCCGGCGGAACCCGTGCCGAACACCACCAGCACCAGATCACCGCGCTCCAGCTCGGCCGCCACCCGTTCACGCTCCTGTTGCAGGGCCTCCCGCTGCACGGCGTCGCGAATCCGCTCCAGCAGTTGATCCACTGCCTGCAGCTGCTGTTGGGCTGCCTCCTGGCGGTTGCTCGGCGGTGCGGCGGAGGTGGCCCCGGCGCTTGTGCTTCCACTGCGCTGTCGCCGCCAGCCCTCAAGCCACGGCCAGGCCACCCGCGCGATCAGCAAGGCGCCACCGCCAAACAGCAGCAGGGTGAAAGGGCCCACCAGCCAGGCTGGCAGCAGGTAGCTCAGCTGCCAGATCAGGTTGTTGATCGCCTGCAGCACTGCGGTGAACACCACCAGCACCAGCAGGCCGCCACCGATCCAGAGCCAGAGCCGTGCAGGAGCTTTCACAGGTGCCGGGCCTCAGCGCAGGGTGATACCGCGATCGAGGCTGCCTCGACCGGCTGAGCGGATGATCTCGCCCCAGAGCTCTGCCGCCAAGGCGCTGCTCGATCCGGTGGGGGTGTTGTCGTCGTTGCCGAGCCACACGCCCATCACCCAGTGGCGGCTGGGTTCTGCCCCGATGAACAGCAGATCACGGCCGTTGTTGGTGGTGCCGGTTTTGCCCCATTCCTCACCGCCCAGCCGTGCGGCGCGTCCCGTGCCGGAGCGCACCACCGCCCGCAGCATCGCCTGCATCTGGCGGGCCTGGGCTTCGCTCAGCACCCGTCGCCCCGGACCTGTGCCCTGGCCCTGCGCCTGGCTGGTGCGGTTGCGCTGCTGTTCGGCATCGGTGAGCTGGCGAATCGTGCTCGGCGGATGCCAGATGCCTTGGTTGGCTACCGCGGCATAGGCGCCGGTGAGCTCCACCAAGCGAACCTCGGCCTGCCCCAGGGCCAGGCCGGGCACAGCCTCCAGGGGTGTGGTGATGCCGAGTTTGCGGGCGGTTTCGATCACCCGATCCAGCCCCACGCGCCTGGCCAGGCGGAGGGCGGCGGTGTTGCTCGAGCTGGCGAGGGCCTGCTCCAGGCTGAGGCTGCCGCCGCAGCTGCTGCGGAAGAGTTGCCCGCCCCATTCCAGTGGACCGCAGCTCACCCGATCGCTGGGTTGCAGACCGAGCTCCAGGGCTGCGAGATAGGGGAAGAGCTTGAAGGTGCTGCCCGGTTGGCGCAGGGCCATGCTCGCCCGGTTGTATTGGCTCTGGCTGTAGTCGCGGCCGCCGGCGATGGCGAGGATGCCGCCGTTGCGGCTGTCGATCACCACCACCGCACCCTGCTGGGGCCCCGCCTTGAAGCGCAGCAAGGCGTTGAGGCGCCGCTCCACCACCTGCTGCAACAAGGGATCGAGATAGGTGCTCACCAGAAAATTGCCTTCGGCCGCCACATCGGCCCCCAGCAGTGCCTCCAGATCCCGCTTCACCTGATCGGTGTAGAAGGGCATCGGTTGTGCGGTCTGCTCAGAGCCCGCACCGCAGGCCTGCGGTGCCAGCTGCAGGGGTTGCCGCCTTGCGCTCCTGGCCCGCTGCTGGCTGAGCCGCCCTGCTTCCACCATTTTCAGCAGCACCCGATTGCGGGAATCGAGCGCCGCCTGCGGTTGGGTGCAGGGGTTAAAGCCGTTTGGAGACGGCAGCAACCCCACCAGCAGCGCCGCTTGCTCGAGCGTGATATCGCTTGCTGGGCGGCCGAAGTAGTGACGGGCCGCGTCTTCAAAGCCCCAACCCACACCCAGATACACCCTGTTGAGATAACTGAGCAGCAGATCCCGCTTGCTGTGGCCGGCCTCCAGCTGCAGTGCCACCAACAGCTCGCGCCATTTGCGGCCGAAGGTGTCACCGCGGCCCACGGTTTCGGGATGCACGCTTCGCGCCAGCTGCTGGGTGAGGGTGCTGCCCCCCTCGAGCACGCGTCCACCACTGAGGTTGGTGAGCAGGGCCCGGGCCGTGCCAATCGGATCAATGCCGGGGTGCCACCAGAAGCGATTGTCCTCACTCGCGAGCAGGGCGCTGATCAGCTCCGGAGGAAACCGGCTGAGATCCCGCTGTTCGCGGTGCTGAACCGATTCCGCAGCGATCAACGGCCGATCGGCACCATCGAACAGCAGCAGCGGCCCGCGGCTGGCACCCAGGCCAGTACCCACCGGCACCTGCAGCCGTCCAACACCCAGGAGGGCCAGGCCGCCGGCGGCCACCACCGCAGCCGTAGCACTGCCCCACTGCCGCAGCAGCCGCCAGGGCCGTTGCGCCGGTTGATGAAACACCAGTTCAGCGGCCCCCTCCGCGCCGGTTGGAGCCAGGCGGATGCGATCGCCGTCGCCGAGCAGCAGCTGCTGGATGCGCCGCCCGCGCCACCAAAGCCCATTGGTGGAGTTCAGATCGGTGAGGAGCCAGTGGCCGTCCACCCACTCGAGCAAGGCGTGCTGCTGGCTGACCCCGGCAGCCTGAATGGGGAGTTCAGATGAAGGGTCGCGTCCGATGCGATAGGTGCCGGGCTGGAGCTGCCGGCGCTGCTCGCTCTGGCCGAGGCTGCTCCAGCTCAGTTCAGCGGGCCGGGCGGTCATGACGCCCATCCTGGCGGCGCAGCAGATCGATCAGCAGGCAGACCACCGCCAGGTTGATCGCGGTGTCCGCCAGGTTGAACACCGGAAACTGCACCGGCACGAATTCAAGAAAATCCACCACGCTGCCGAGCCGCCAGCGATCAAGCCCGTTGCCGATCGCTCCACCGAGCAGCAGCCCCAGCCCCAGGCTCTGCCAGCGGCTGAGGGCCCCGCTGGTTTGAATCCAAAACACCAGGCCCACGGCCACGGCCGCACTCACCAGACCAAGGCCAAAGGCATTGCCTTCCAGCATGCTGAAGGCCGCGCCCGTGTTGAACACCAGCCGTTGTTGCAAAACGCCCGGGAGCAAGGGCTGAACGCCCCGCCCGCTGAGCTGCTGCAGGGCAACAAGTTTGCTCAGTTGATCGCTCACCACCACGGCCAGGGCGATGAAATACACCGGCCGGATCATGACTCCAGCAGCAGCACACGCCGCAGGCCCAGAGCCAGCACGGCGACGGCGCAACACAGCAGCAGCTGCGGCACGAGCGGGCCAAAGCTGTAGCTGATCAGCAGCTGGGGCAGGGCACCATTCCAGCGGCCCACCAGCCCCCCCAGCAGCAGATTGGCCAGGCCGCAGAGCTGTAGCACCAGCAGCCCCAGCATGGCGGCGCCGGTGAGGCTCAGCAGGTTGTCCATCCCGTTTTGGCGGGCCAGACGGCCCGTGAGCCAGGCTGCCGGCAGGAAGCCGGCGAGATAGCCAAAGCCAGGGTCGAGCAGGTAGTTCACCCCGCCACCGGCCTGGAACACCGGCAGTTGAAAGAGTCCGAGGCTGATGTAGGCCACACCCGCCAACATGGCGGAGCGGGCACCGCACACCAGGGCGGTGAGCAGCAGGGCCGGCACCTGCAGGGTGATCGGCAGCGGGATCAGGCTGAATCCAGTGGGCCCAAAGCCGGGAAGAGCCGCCTGCACCAAGCCGCCACACACGATCAGCAAGAGGCCGGCGAGGGCACCGCTCCAGTTGGTGAGGGCTCGCACGAAGGGCCGGTCGCTGGCCCCATCCTGCAGGAGAGTGGTGGTCTTGCAAGCGATTGTGTCGCCATGCCCGACCCCGCATCGCCGGCTTTGCCCTTCGCCGTTGGCAGCCGCGTGCGCCTGCGCGAGCTGCCCGCTTACCTGAAAAGTGCCGATCCGATGCCGATGCTGCGTCCGCCGGATTTGGTGGATGCGCAAGAAGAGGGCGAGGTGGTGGGTTTACGGGCCCTGGAGCAGCTAGCGGTGCGTTTCCGCAGGGGTACCTTTTTGCTTGAAGCCCGGCAGCTGGAGGCCGTCAGCTCCTAGAAGCGCCACTGAGGCTGTGGGCGTTCCACACCGCTTCGGCCTGTTTGAGCGCTGCTGAGGGGCCGCACAGGCTGAGGCTCGGCTGGGTGAGCAGCTCCCGTGCCGCCGTCAGCAGCTGCTCCGGCGCAAGCTCGGCGGCATCCCGCAGGCTTTCATCGGCGAAATCAAAGGGCAGCCCATGGCCCAGCACCAGGGCATGGCGATCAGCGATCTGGCTGCTGGTTTGCCGGCCCAGCGCTTCCTGGCCGCGGAACTTGGCCAGGGCCAGCTCCAGATCAGCGGCGCTGATCGCCTGATCCAGCAGCCGCTGCCATTCGCTCAGCAGCTCGCGAGTAGCTTCCGCCGCCCGATCACTGCTAGTGGAGAGATGGAACACAAAGGGCGCATCCCCGAGCCGGGCTGGGTAGTGAACGCCCACGTCGTAGGCGAGGCCGTGCTCCTCCCGCAGCGCCACAAACAATCGGCTCGACATCCCCACCCCCAGGTGGCAGTGCAACAGCCGCAGGGCCAGGGCGTGGGGTGCTCCGAGCGGTGTGGTGCTGGCGCCGAGCATCAGCACCAGCTGCTCGGTGTCGTCGTTGCTGCAGGCCAGCTGGGGCTGCTGCAGGCCCGTTGGGCCGGCTTGGCGCTCCGGCGCGCTGCAGGGCCAGACCTCATCGCCAAGGCCTGAGAGCAGCCAGCGTTCAGCTTTGGCGGGCAGTTCACCCGCTAGCACCAGCACTGCGCCTGAGCGGCCATAGCTGCTCGCCAGCTGCTCGAGCTCCGGCTTGCCGATCGCTTTGAGCTCGGCTTCAACCCCGAGGGCATCGTGGCCGTAAGGCCCATCGCCGTAGAGCAGGCCGCGCAGCTGGTCGTGCGCCAGTTGGAACGGGTCTTCCTTCTGGCGCTGCAGCGTTTGCAGATTGAGCTGACGCTCCAGGTCGATCTGATCGTCCACCAGCCAGGGCCGCCGCACCATCAGCAGCAGCAGCGGCAGCAGGGCCTCGGCATCACTGCTGGCGCACTTGAGGCTGATCAACGTGCCGTCTTCCGCTGCTTCACAGCGCAGCCCGGCGCCGCAACCCTCCACCAGATCGGCCAGGGCATCACCGCTGAGCTCGCCGCAGCCGCGGCTCAACACCCCGGCCAGCAGCTGGGCGGCACCGCGCTGGCCGCTTGGATCGCTGCTGCTGCCTCCCCGCATCCACAACTTGGCCGAAAGAATCCCAGCCCCCGGCCGATCGATCAGCCAAAGCGGGCATCCACCTGGCAGCACCCGCTGCTGCACTGCGCGCTCCCTCATGCCGGCACCGCCTGCAGGCAGAAGGCCCGATCGGGATGCAGCAAGGGAATCACCTCGCGGCTGAGCCGCTCGGTGCTCCAGCCCTCCAGCCACTCGAGCGGGCGCTGCAGGTTGTGGCGCCTGCCCCACAACTGACTGTTGCCCACCATCGCGGCCACCGATCCCGCCACCTCCAGGCTGAAGCGATAGCCATTGCCCACCAGGCGTTTGGCCCGCTCCAGTTCCGCCGGTTTGGGCGCCTGCTCGATCAACTCCAGCAACACCTGGCCCACCTGCTGCTCCACCGCCGGCAGCTGCTCGGGATCGCACACCGCCTCCAGCAGCACCAGGCAGCCCGACTCGAGCACGTTGAGATCGAGATCGATGCTTTCCACCAGGCGCAGGCGCTCGCGCAACTGCTCCACCAGGCGGCTGCGCCGACCCTCCGCCAGCAGGGTGGTGAGCAGATCGCCGCCCATCACGCTGTCTTGATCGGCGGCACCCGGCAGCTGCCACGCCATCAGCAGCCTTGCCGCCTCCAGCCGCGCCAGTTCGATCCGATCGCGGCCCGGCTTGAGCTGCAACTCGGGCACTGCCGCCAGCGGCTCGGAGGGCTTGAGCGCAGCCAGGGGCGATTGGGTTAAGCGCGTCTCCAGTTCCAGCCCAGCCAGGGGCCCTGCCACCGAGAGGCAACAGCGATCGGCCCGGTAGTGCCGCCGGTGGAAGGCGGCCATGGCTTCGGGGGTGTGGGCCTCCAGGGCCTCGCGCCGCCCCAGGATCGGTAGCCCGTAGGCATGGTTGCCGCAGGCCTGGCGTAACAGCTCCTGGAAGGCCACCTCCTCCGGTTGGTCTTCGCTCTGGGCCAGCTCTTCGAGCACCACCTGGCGCTCCATCGCAAAGTCGCCCCCGTCGAGGCGCGGTTGCAGCACCAGATCGAGCAGCAGATCCAGTGCCTCAGGGGCTGCCTGGGGCGGGATCAGCACGTGATAGTGCACATCGTCAAAGCCCGTCGCGGCATTGCTGTTGCCGCCCAGGGCCTCCACCTTGAGGTCGAACTCACCGGCGTCGAGCTGCTCGCTTCCTTTGAACACCATGTGCTCGAGGAAGTGCGCCAAGCCCGATTCAGCCTCGCGTTCACAGGCGCTACCGGCGCGGCACCAGAGATCAAGACACACCACCGGCGCCTCGGGCAGCTCGATCTGCACCAGGCTCACGCCGTTCTCGAGTTGGTGGCGCCGCGGGTCCGGCAGGGGCGGGGTCGAGGGACCGGGCGACGCGGGCAACGGATCGAGCGCTGTGTCTGAACCCTCATTCTGCTGTCAGGATCAGCAGCCTGTTTCCCAGGACCACCGATGAGTTCAGCCGCCTTGGGAATTCATCCACTGGTGGATGCACTGGCGGATCAGATCCGCCAAAGCTGGGATCAGCTGCCCGGCCTGCAGCCGTTGGCGGTGGATCCGGAGCTGGAGGCGATCAGCGGCAGCCTCGATGGCGAAGCGCTGTTCATCCGCAATGAGCTGCGGCAGTGCCAGGGCCTGCGCAAGCTCCACCTCGAAACGGCTCGCCTTGGGGCTGGATTGCAGATCCTGCACTGCGTGTATTTCCCCGATCCCCGCTACGACCTGCCGGTGTTCGGTGCCGACATCGTGGCCGGCCGCGGTGTGGTGTCGGCCGCGATTGTGGATCTCTCGCCCGTTACCGGCGCGCTGCCCGAAGCCGTGGCCCAGGGGTTGGCTGCGCTGCCCAAGCGAAGCTTCAGCCAGGAGCGCGAGCTGCCGGAGTGGGGCACGATCTTTTCTCCGTATGTGCGCTTCGTTCGCCCAGCCGATCAGGAGGAGGAGCAGCAGTTCATCGGTGTCGTGGGCGACTTCCTGCAGGTGCTCAGCGCGGCATGCCGGGCCGCTCAGCCGCAGCCGATCGACCACCCGGATACCGTGAAACGGCACGAAGGGCAGCTCTCCTATTGCCGGCAGCAGAAGCGCAACGACAAGACCAGGCGAGTGCTGGAGAAGGCCTTCAACCCTCTCTGGGCGGATCGCTACATCGAGGAGCTGCTCTTCGACGATCCACTGCCTCTGGCCTGATGCGTCGCCCTTGGCTGATTGCTGGCAGCGCCCTGCTGGTGGTGGTGCTGGCCGTGGCTGTGTCCCGCCGCTCCACCCCTAAAGCTCCGGCTCCCGTTCCGGCTGCGGCCACCGCGCCAAGGCTGGAAGCCGTGTCCGCCCTGGGCACGTTGCTTCCCGCCGGTGATGTGCGCCGCCTGGCGGCTCCCACCAGTGCCATGGGGGGCAGTCCGCGGCTGCTCAGCCTGGCTGTTGAAGAGGGCCAGAGAGTGAAGCAGGGCCAACTGCTAGCCACCTTCGATAGCCGCCCGAAATTGGTGGCTGATCTGGCAGCGCTGCAGGCCCGGATCGCCAGCCTGCAGATGCAGATCCGCCTGCAGAACCGCGAGATCGAGCGCTACCAGAGCGCGGCCAACTCCGGAGCAGCGGCCATGGTGCTGCTGGAAGAGAAAAAAGATGAGCTGGTGAAGCTCCAGGGCCAGCTGCGGGAAGCCGTGGCCCAGCGCCAGGGCCTGCAGGTGGATCTGGCCGACAGCGAACTGCGCGCTCCCCTGGCGGGCACGGTGCTCAAGATTCACAGCCGCCCCGGTGAGCGCCCCGCCAATGACGGCGTGCTCGAGCTGGGTGCCGGCGATCAGATGGAAGCGGTGGCGGAGGTGTACGAGAGCGACATCAACCGCGTGAAGCTGGGCCAGGTGGTGTCGCTGGTGAGTGAAAACGGTGGATTCAGCGGCAGCCTCCAGGCACGCGTGATCCGCATTTCACCCCAGGTGCGCCAGCGGGCCGTGCTCTCCACCGATCCCACCGGCGATGCCGATGCGCGTGTGGTGGAAGTGCGCTTGGCCTTGGATCCCGCTGACGCCGGCAAGGTGCGCGATCTGGCTGGTTTAAAGGTGATCGCCCGCTTCACCCCGTGATTCAGGAGCCCGTGCGCGCTCATCCCCTTGGGGTTCAACGCTGGCTGGCTGGCCTCTGGCAGCGCCGCGGCATTCCCCTGTCGCTCCTCTTGCTCACCCGCCAGCCCGTGCGGCTTGCAGTGGCGCTTGCCGGCATCAGCTTCGCCGGAATCCTGATGTTCATGCAGCTGGGGTTTCGCGACGGCCTGTTTGATGCCAGCGTCACCATCCACCGGCTGTTTGATGCCGATCTGGTGTTGATCAGCCCGCGCTCCACCAGCTCGGTGAGCATGGCGGGCTTCCCCAAGCGCCGGCTCGTGCAGGCGATGGCGGCACCGGAGGTGGAAGGAATCACGCCGGTGCACTGGAACCTGCTGCTCTGGCGCAACCCCGAAACCCGCGGCACTCGCTCGATCCTCACCCTCGGCTTTGAGCCCAACGACCCCCTGTTCACCGATCCGAGCCTGGCGCCGAAAGCCCGTTTGCTCACCCAGAAGGGCCGGGTGCTGTTCGATGAGCAATCCAGGCCGGAATTCGGCCCGGTGGCGTCATGGTTCAAGGCCGGCCGCACCGTGGAGAGCGAAATCGCTGGCAAACGGGTGCGGGTGGCCGGCTTAGTGGGCCTAGGCACCTCCTTCGGCGCTGACGGCAACCTGCTCACCAGCTCCGAAACCTTCCTCGAGCTGTTGCCCAACACTCCCCCGGGCAGCATCGAAGTGGGACTGATCCGTTTGAAGCCGGGCAGTGATCCAGCCGCGGTGGCAAAGCGACTTCAGGCGCAGTTGCCAAGCGATGTGACCGTGCTCACCAAGCAAGGCTTCATCGATTTCGAGCAGAACTACTGGCGCACCAGCACCTCGATCGGCTTCATCTTCACCCTGGGCGCAGCCATGGGCTTCGTGGTGGGCTGCGTGATCGTGTACCAGGTGCTCTATTCCGATGTGAGTGATCACCTGCCCGAATACGCCACCTTGATGGCGATGGGATACAACCTGATCAGCCTGCTGGGCGTGGTGGCCCGCGAGGGGCTGTTGCTGGCCGCCTTTGGCTACCTGCCGGCCTACGCCGCCGGGCAGGGGTTGTATCTGCTGGTGCGCAATGCCACCCAGCTGCCTGTGTTTATGGACACCACCCGCGCGGTGACCGTGTTCACCATGATTCTGGTGATGTGCATGGCCTCTGCTGGTTTGGCCATGCGGCGGCTGGCCGATGCCGATCCCGCGGAGATCTTCTGAACGCCATGGCTGCAGCCGCTGCGATTGATGTTCAGGGTCTCTGCCATTGGTATGGCAGCGGCAGCATGCGCCGTCAGGTGCTGCAGGGCGTGAATTTGCGGGTGGCCGCCGGTGAGGTGGTTCTGCTCACAGGCCCATCCGGTTGCGGCAAAACCACCCTGCTCACCCTCGTGGGCGCCCTGCGGCAGGTGCAGCAGGGATCGGTGCGGGTGCTCGGCCAAGATCTGAAGGGTGCCGGCCGCCGCGAACGGCAGCAGTTGCGCCGCTCAATCGGAATGATTTTTCAGGGCCACAACCTGCTGCGTTGTCTGACGGCCGAGCAGAACGTGCAGATGGGCTCGGATTTGTTGTCTGATTTGAGCTACCGCGCCCGCCGCGATCAGGCGCGCGAGTGGCTGCGTGCCGTGGGCCTCGGTGATCAACTCAACAAATTGCCCCACGATCTCTCCGGCGGCCAGAAACAACGGGTGGCCATTGCCCGTGCCCTGGCCGCGCGGCCGCGCCTGCTTTTGGCGGATGAACCCACGGCGGCGCTGGATTCCAAAACCGGCCGCGAAGTGGTGGAACTGCTGCAGCGCCTGGCCCGCGAGCAGGGATGTGCGGTGCTGATGGTCACCCACGACCCCCGCATCCTGGATATCGCCGATCGTTTGGTGCGGATGGAGGATGGTCTGCTCAGCGAAGCTGAACCGGTGGGTCTGGTCACCAGCGGTTGAACGCCATTCAGTAGTGTGGTGATTACCCAAAAGTTCCAGCCGTCTCGATGGCCAAACGCCGCAACCTCAAGAAAGAAAAGCAGGAGCGCAACCGCGCCTACGCCCGCAAATTCAAGAAGCGCAAGCTCCGCAACGACGGCCGCGGTGAAGGTGCAGGCAACGGCGTGACCGGAACAGCCAACAACGGTGGCGCTGCCGACTGATCGCTTCGCACGAAAGCATCAGCTGGGGATCCTGCGGGGTCCCCTTTTTTGTCACTGCTCCACCCCCCATCGGGCCTGACCCCTGCGCCGCGCCATGTTCTTCAGCATCGTCATCCCCACCTACAACCGGCTGCCGATCCTGGAGAAGTGCCTGCGGGCGCTGGAGCAGCAGCAGCTGGAGGCACCGATCAGCGCCTATGAGGTGGTCGTTGTCGACGACGGCTCCACCGACGACACGGTGAACTGGCTGCTGCGCAACGGCCACGCGTTTCCGCACGTGCGCCTGGTGCAGCAAGACCATGGCGGGCCGGCAGAAGGTCGCAACCGGGGGGTGGATCACGCCCGCGGGGATGTGATCGTGTTCATCGACAGTGACCTGGTGGTCACGGAGAGCTTTCTGATCAGCCACGCGCGCCGCTTGGAGCAGACCTGGCAGCAGCGCGGCGATCGGCTCTGCTTCACCTACGGCGCGGTGATCAACACCGCCAATTTCGACGATCCCACCAGCGAGCCCCACAAGCTCAGCGATCTCTCCTGGGCCTATTTCGCCACGGGCAATGTGGCGATTGATCGCGAGGTGCTTGAGCGCAGCGGCCTGTTCGATACCCGCTTCCGCCTCTACGGCTGGGAAGATCTGGAGCTGGGCGAACGGCTGCGGCGCATGGGAGTGGTGCTGGTGCGCTGCCCGGAAGCGGTGGGCTACCACTGGCATCCGCCCCTGAGCCTTGAGCAGGTGCCCCGCCTGATCGCTGTGGAGGGAGAGCGGGCGAAAATGGGCCTGGTGTTCTACCGGAAGCACCCCACCCGTCGGGTGCGCTTCATCATTCAGTTCACCGTGCTGCACCGGCTGCTGTGGGAGCTGCTCACCCTCGGCGGCCTGCTGAATGAGCGCAGCCTGCGGCCGCTGCTGGCCTGGTTGATCCGCCGCGGACAGCCGGGCTTGGCGATGGAGCTGCTGCGGCTCCCCCTCAACCGCATCGGCGTGCGGGCGCTCTACCGCGAGGCGCGCGCCGAGGGCCTGGCCTGAGCGAAGTGCAGCACTGCCATTTGGTAGGGTCACTGGGTTCATTCACACCGCACACCTGCATGTTTCGGGTGACCCGTTCGCGGAGTCCCTGGCAGGTGGAGGCGAACCCGAAACCCTCAACTCATGGCTGTTGTCACTCTCGCCGAAATGATGGAGGCGGGTGCCCACTTCGGGCACCAAACGCGCCGTTGGAACCCCAAGATGTCGCGCTACATCTATTGCGCGCGCAACGGTGTTCACATCATCGATCTCGTGCAGACCGCTGTCTGCATGAACAACGCCTACAAGTGGGTGCGTAGTGCTGCACGCAGCGGCAAGCGCTTCCTGTTTGTGGGTACCAAAAAGCAGGCTTCCGAGGTGATCGCCATCGAAGCCACGCGTTGTGGTGCGGCTTACGTGAACCAGCGCTGGCTGGGCGGCATGCTCACCAACTGGACCACGATGCGCGCCCGCATCGACCGCCTCAAGGACCTGGAGCGCATGGAGGCCTCCGGCGCCATCGCCATGCGTCCCAAGAAGGAAGCGGCCGTTCTGCGCCGTGAGCTCGAGCGTCTCCAGAAGTATCTGGGCGGTCTGAAGAACATGCGTCGTCTGCCCGACGTGGTGGTGCTGGTGGATCAGCGCCGTGAGACCAACGCCGTGCTCGAGGCCCGCAAGCTCGATATCCCCCTGGTGTCCATGCTCGACACCAACTGCGATCCCGACCTCTGCGACGTGCCCATCCCCTGCAACGACGACGCCGTGCGTTCGGTGCAACTGGTGCTCGGCCGTCTCGCCGATGCCATTAATGAAGGTCGCCACGGCGCTAACGACCCGCGCGGCGGCTACGACGACGAGGAAGGCTGAGCAACAGCTCGCTGGCTGTGAACCCTTGAGCGGTTCACAGCTGACCTCTTCCCCCATGCGGCATTGGAGCTTCCCTGAGGGGGAGCTTCTGCCTGTTTAAGCACTGCACTCGTTCACCCCCTCTCCCACAGATCCATGGCTGAGATCTCCGCCAAGCTCGTCAAAGAACTGCGCGACGTCACCGGCGCCGGCATGATGGATTGCAAGAAGGCTCTTGCAGAAACCAACGGCGACAAGGACAAGGCCGTTGAGTGGCTGCGTCAGAAAGGCATCGCTTCCGCCGAGAAGAAGTCGGGTCGTACCGCCGCTGAAGGCGCCATCGGCAGCTACATCCACACCGGCGCCCGCGTGGGTGTGTTGGTGGAAGTGAACTGCGAAACCGACTTCGTGGCCCGCGGCGAGATCTTCCAGGAGCTGATCCGCAACGTGGCGATGCAGATCGCTGCTTGCCCCAGCGTCGACTACGTGAAAGTCGACGACATCCCGGCTGAGGTGGCTGAGCGCGAGAAGCAGATCGAGATGGGTCGTGACGACCTGGCCGGCAAGAAGGAGGAGATGAAAGAGAAGATCGTGGCCGGCCGCATCGGCAAGCGCCTCAAGGAAATGGCCCTGATGGATCAGGCCTACATCAAGGACAGCAACCTCACCGTCGACGAACTGGTGAAGCAGGTGTCCGGCAAGGTGGGCGAGAACATCCAGGTGCGTCGCTTCGTGCGCTTCAACCTGGGTGAAGGCATCGAAGTGGAGAAGATGGACTTCGCCGCTGAAGTGGCTGCCATGCAGGCTGCCTGATCCCGATGCGCGAGGAGGCTCAGCGCCAGATCGATCTGCTCCTGCAACAACAGGAACAGCTGGCGCCTGAGCTCTATCGCGATCTGGCTCTCTACCTCCAAGTGTTGCGAGAAGGCCTGTTGCATGCCGTGCAGCAGGCCTGTTTTCATCTGGCCACCCAGGTGGTTCCCGATCGCTACAACCAGTTGCCGCCTGAACGGCGCCAAGCGTTCCAGCAGCGCCTTCAGGAGTTGGTGCAACGCACCGGCACCTTGCTCACCGTGGAGCAGGTGATCGGTTTGGCGGCCCAGCAGCAGCGCCGCGAGCACCGCCGCCAGCGCGCCCAGCAGCAGCGGATGCTGGAGGCCTTCCTCAATGGCGAAGGCGACGGCGCTGAGTCCAGCGACGAGGACGACAGCCGCTCTGCTGCAGCTGATCACGCAGCTCCCAGCGGAGCGCCAGCGGCACCAATCGGGCCCAGTGCCAGCGGATCGGTGCATCTGAGCCTGGATCTGCCTGTGTCTGCGGATCTCTTCGATCGCGGTCTACCGGGCCTGGCCGCACCGCAGTCCTCATCCCAGCCTGCAGCACCAGAGCCGTCCGCCGAGGCAGCAGAGGAATCGCCGTCCTCGGAGCAGGCGTTGCTCCAGTCGCTGTTTCAGATGGCCGCTGAGGGCCTGCAGGCGAGCAGCAGCAGCCCAACGTCGTCATCAGACGCCTCAGCTGAGCAGGAGTCCGATTCCGCCGCTGAAGCGGCCATGCTCCTGGCCGCCCCGGCTGATCTCGATACGCGGGTCACCGCCGCCTCGCTGCCCCGCGACCCCGTGCTGCAGCTGCGCTGGTGGACCCATTTCGATCGCGCCCTGCGCCGGCGGCTGCGCAACCTCTCCCACGCGATCAACGTGGAGATGCTGCGGGTTGGCCTGGCCCAGGGCCTGCTGCCGATGAATCTGCTGGATGCCGTGCTCGATGGGCAGGTGGATGCCCTGCCGGCTCCCGCCAACCTGCTACGCCTTCCATTGCCGCTGGGCCAGGTGCTTGGGCCCAATGCCCCCAGCGAGGTGCTCACCCTGCTGCTGCGCTCCTCGGATCTGGAATATGAGCAACCGCGCTTGCGCACCTGCCGCAAGCGGCTGGAGCAGCGCCGCCGCGCATTGCGCACAATGGCCAAGCGTTACCGCAGTTGGCAGCGCCGGCTGGATGCCCTCGAGGCTGAACATCAGTGGTATCAGGACCATGCTCACAACCTGAAGCCGGCGGCGGATCCTTCCTGAGCCTTCAGGCCTGGCTGCGCCCCCTGCAACAGGGATTGCAGCTTGAAGCTGACCATGGGTTTGGCAATCTGCAGGGCCGGCGAGAGCCCTTTCAAGCCTTTCTGAGCCGCAGCCTGCGCGAGGTGCCTCAGCCCTTGCCCCCGCATCAGCAGCAACTGCTGAACCAGCTCGCTGAGCAGTTCGATGCCTACGAAGAGCTGAGCCAGGCCCGCCGTCAGGCCCTGGTGCGCCGCACCCGTCAGTCGCTGCACGAACTGCAGCGGGCCCATGCGCCCGTGCTGCCGGTGTCGGCGCCGCGGTTGCGCCTGGTTGCTGACGCCCCCAGTTCTGGTGGCGTGGTTGGTGTGATTCAGCCGCAGACACCGCTGAGCGAAATCAAGGGGGTTGGACCCAAGAGCGCCGCGCGTCTCGCAGCCCTGGATCTGTGGGTGGCCCGGGATTTGGTGCGTTACTACCCGCGCGACTATCTCGACTATTCGAACCTGGTGCGGATTGCGGCGTTGGAGCCAGGCCGCACCGCCACGATTGTGGCCACGGTGCGCCGCAGTCACAGCTTCACCAGCCCCCGGAACCCCAACCTCTCGATCCTTGAACTGCAGCTGGTGGACATCACCGGCCGCATTCGCATCTCCAAGTTTTTTGCGGGCAAACGCTTCAGCTCACCGGCCTGGCTGAAGGCTCAGCAGCGGCAATACCCCGCGGGTGCCACGGTGGCCGTGAGCGGTCTGGTGAAGGAAACCCCCTACGGCCCGGCCTTCCAAGACCCGCTGATGGAGGTGCTGGCCAGCCCCAATGCGCCGGTGCAGAGCGAGCAGATCGGCCGCCTTTTGCCGGTGTATGGGCTCACGGAGGGGCTCACGGCCGATCGCCTGCGTGCGTTGGTGCGGCCCCTGCTACCGGCAGCCCAGCGTTGGCCGGATCCCCTTCCCCCGCGCCTGCAGCAGCAGGAGCAGTTGGTGGATCTCGGCACGGCCCTCACCCAGATCCATGCCCCCAGCAACCAGGACAGCCTGGCCAGTGCGCGCCGGCGTCTTGTGTTCGATGAATTCCTGCTGCTGTAGCTGGGCCTGCTGCAGCGGCGCCGTCAGCTCACCAGCCGCCCCGCTCCGGCTCTGCATCACCCCAACGGCAACCTGCTCACCGCCTTTCTGGAGCTGCTGCCGTTTCCGCTCACCGGTGCTCAGCAACGGGTCTTGGCGGAGATCCGCGCCGATCTGGAACGCGAGCAGCCGATGGCCCGGCTGGTACAGGGCGATGTGGGCAGCGGCAAAACCGTTGTGGCGATTGCCTCGCTGCTCACTGCCATCGAAGCCGGCTGCCAGGGCGCGCTGATGGCACCCACCGAGGTGCTCGCGGAGCAGCACCACCGCAAGCTCTGCGAATGGCTGCCGCAGCTTCATGTGAGCTGCGCCTTGCTCACCGGTTCCACCCCGGCCCGGCGCAGGCGGGAGCTGTTGGCGGATTTGGCCAACGGCACGCTGAAGATGCTCGTGGGCACCCATGCGCTGCTGGAAGACCCGGTGCAGTTCGCCCGATTGGGGCTGGTGGTGGTGGATGAGCAGCACCGCTTTGGCGTGCATCAACGCAACCGCCTGCTCGATAAGGGTTTGCAGCCCCACCTGCTCACCATGACGGCCACGCCGATCCCGCGCACCCTGGCGCTCTCGTTGCACGGCGATCTGGAGGTCAGCCAGATCGATGAGCTGCCGCCGGGCCGTACACCGATTCGCACAGCCCTGCTCTCGGGGGGAGAACGGGATCAGGCTTATCAGCTGATTCGTGAGCAGGTTGCTCTTGGCCAGCGGGCCTATGTGGTGCTGCCACTGGTGGAGGAATCAGAAAAGCTCGATCTGCGCTCTGCGGTGGAGGTGCATCAGCAGCTGAGCACCCAGATCTTTCCCGATCTGCAGGTGGGCCTGCTGCACGGCCGCATGCCCAGCCCCGAGAAGCAGGCGGCGATCGGTGCCTTTGCCGCGGGCGACACCCAGGTGCTAGTGAGCACCACGGTGGTGGAGGTGGGTGTGGATGTGCCGGAGGCCAGCGTGATGGTGATCGAGCATGCCGATCGCTTTGGTCTGGCGCAGCTCCACCAGCTGCGGGGGCGGGTGGGCCGTGGTGCTGCCGCCTCCTACTGCCAGTTGATCAACGACAGCCGCAATGCCCTGGCGCGACAGCGGCTGGAGGTGCTGGTGCATTCCACCGATGGCTTCGAAATCGCCGAGATGGACTTGCGCCTGCGGGGGCCTGGCCAGGTGTTGGGTACCCGCCAGAGCGGGCTTCCGGATCTGGCCCTGGCCAGCCTCACCGATGACGGCGATGTGCTCGAGCAGGCACGCCGCGTAGCGCAGCAGATCATGGAGAGCGATCCCAGCCTGGAGGCCCACGCCGGCCTGGCCGCCGCCCTCGCGGAGCAGCGCCAGCGCACAGCGGCCCCGGCCCGTTTGAACTGAGCGCGATGCGCCCCTGGAGCCCGATCCCCATCCACGACTGCGGCGAACCGCTGCTGCCGTTGCCATCTGATCTGCTGCGGCTGGAGCCCCATCCCTACGTGGCAGCGGGTGCCCCCTACGGTGCCGATGCGTGCCCGTTTCGCTTGCGGCAGGGGGTGATCGAGCGCCTGCTTCAGGCGCAGCGGTTATTGCAGGAGCGCAGCCCCGGCTGCCGCCTCGCGATCTTTGATGCCTGGCGTCCGCTGGCGGTGCAGCGATTCATGGTGGCCTACGCCATCGCCGAGGAATGCCAGCGGCGTGGGGTGCATCCCCACCAGCCCAGTGCGGAGCTGGAGGCGGTGGACCATGAGGTGGGGCGCTTCTGGGCTCCCCCCAGTGATGATCCGGCCACACCTCCGCCCCACAGCACCGGTGCCGCTGTGGATCTCACTCTGGCGGGGCCGAATGGTGAACCCCTGGATCTGGGTTCGCCGATCGATGCGATCGGTGCCGTTTCAGAACCCGATCACTTCGCTGGTGTCGCCAGGGAAGCCAGCGATCCAGAGCTACGTAGCCAAGCAGCCTTGTTCAACCAGCGCCGCGACCTGCTCGCTGCCGTGATGCTGGAGGCTGGATTCGCGCAACACCCCAACGAGTGGTGGCACTTCAGCCGCGGCGATCAGCTCTGGGCCTGGCGCACAGGCAACAACCAGGCCTTTTACGGGCGCTGGGGAGGCTCAAGCAGCCCCAGCTAGCAGCTCCTGCACCTGCTCACGGCCCAGCTTCACCACGTAATCGCCAAAGGAGCGGCGACCGCCGGCTGCTTTCCAACCCAGCAGCAGCGGCTCCAGCGTGGTTTCCAGCTTCTCCAGCGGCATCCGCTCCAGGTAAGGCTCCGCCAAGCGGGTGAGGTTGGGGGTGCCACCCAGCCAGAGCTGGTATTGATTCACGCCGTCGCCCACCAGGCCGAGCTCGGCCATGTACGGCCGTGCGCAGCCGTTGGGGCAGCCGGTCATGCGTACCAACATCGGCTTCTCGATCTCCAGCCGGCGCAGTTGGGCATCCAGGCGATCCAGCACCTCAGGCAGGATGCGCTCCGCTTCCGTTACCGCCAGCCCGCAGAGGGGAAGGGCAGGGCAGGCAATGGCATGTCGCGCCAGCAGCGGCGGTGCTTCTGGAGCCTCGACCCCCATCGCTTCAAGGGCTGAGCGCACACTGCCGCGCTGGGCGGTGCCGATGTTGCAGAGCAGCAGATCTTGGTTGGGGGTGAGACGCACCTCGAGTTGGTAGGTCTCCACCAGTTGGCGCAGGCCGCGTTTGAGGTCACCAGCCAGGCGGCCGCACAACAGCGGGATGCCCACAAACCAGGTGCCGCTGCCCTGGCGGTGCCAGCCCAAGTAATCCTGGAGTTTGGCCTTGGGCTCCAGCCGCATGCCCTTGATCGGGTGCTGGAAATACTTGGCCTTGAGCTCCTGCTTGAACCAGGCAATCCCCTGATCGTGGATCAGGTATTTCATCCGCGAATGGCGGCGGTTGGTGCGATCGCCGTAATCGCGTTGCAGGGCCAGGATCGCTTGCACCAGATCCAGCACATGCTCGGCCTCCACATAGCCGAGAGCATCGGCAGTGCGCGCGAAGGTTTCTTCCTTGTTGTGGGTGCGGCCCATACCGCCGCCCACATACACGTTGCAACCGCGCAGGCTGCCGTTGGCATTGGCAAAGGCCACCAGGCCAATGTCTTGCGTGAGCAGATCCACCGAGTTGTCGCCGGGCACCGTCACGGCGCACTTGAACTTGCGGGGTAGATAGGTGGTGCCATACAGCGGCTCTTGGCTATCGCCGCTGAACACGCCGCCTTCCATCTGGCGCTCGCGCACCTTGTTCACCGCGCGGGTCGGTTTGATCCGGTAGCTGAGTTCTCCATCCACCCAGAGATCCAGATAGGCCCCTTCAGCGGCCACGGGGCTCAGGGTGTCGGCGATGTCGTTCGCGAGTTGGCGAGCCGCGGGGTACGCGCCCTTGTCGAAGGGAGCCGCAGGAGCCATCACGTTGCGGTTGATGTCGCCGCAGGCGGCCAGGGTGGAGCCCATCCCGCGCACGATCGTGCCGATCACCTCGCGCAGGTTGTGCTTGCGGATGCCATGCATCTGGAAGGCCTGGCGCGTGGTGACGCGCAGGGTTCCGTTGCCCAAACGATCGGCCAGATCGTCCATGGCCAGAAACAGCGAGGCCGGAATCCGGCCGGCTGGGCTGCGCAGCCGCAGCATCATTTGCCAGTCTTTGTCTTGTCCCTTCTGCCGGTTATCGCGGTTGTCTTGTTGATAACTGCCGTGGAACTTCAGCAGCTGAACGGCGCCATCACTGAAGTTGGGCAGCTCGTTCTCGAGCTCGGTGGCTAGGGGTTCGCGCAGGTAGCCGCTGTCGGCTTTCAGCTGCTCGAATTTGGTGCGTTCGGCGCCGTTGGCGATGCAAGGCGAAAAGCTGCGGCCGCTCTGAGATTCAGAGCTGCGCTCATCGGACCCTGCCGTCACGGTCACACGCTGCATCGCTGGAGACATGACCGTAGCGAAACGGCGTTCAGCACTGGCTTCAATCTGCGCTCGCTGTCCGTGCAACTCGGGCTGTCCACAGCTTTGAGGCCCGTGGGATCCAACCAAACCCCTTCAATACAGTGGGCGGCTGTTGTGGGCTGAACCTCGTGTCGACCTTTCTGCTGGAGATCGGGACCGAGGAACTCCCTGCCGATTTCGCCCGCCTCGCTTTGCCGCAGCTCGAGCAGATGCTCCAGCGCGATCTGGCTGAAGCTCGCCTGGGCCATGGAGCAATCCGCTGCACCAGCACGCCGCGCCGTCTGGCGGTGCAGGTGGCCAATCTGGAGGCTGCAGCTCCAGATCTCGAAGAGGAGCGCAAGGGCCCTCCTGCGGCGCAGGCCTTTACAGACGGTGTGCCCACGCCCGCTGCCGTGGGTTTTGCCAAGCGCTGCGGCATTGATCCAGCGGCGCTGGAGGTGCGCGAGACCCCCAAGGGCCCGTTCGTGTTCGCCACGGTGCTCGAGAAGGGACGTTCAGCCCCGGAGCTCCTGAGTGAATGGATTCCCCAGTGGATCAGCACGCTTCAGGGCCGCCGTTTCATGCGCTGGGGTTCGGGCGAAAGCCGTTTTTCGCGCCCCGTGCGCTGGCTGGTGGCCATGCTCGACGGCCAGGTGGTGCCCGTGCGGCTCGAGGGCAGTGATCCTGAGGTGGTGAGCGGCAATACCACTCGCAGCCATCGTCTCCATGGCGGAGCGGTGACGATCAGCAGCGCAGAGGCCTACGACGAGGCCTTGGCGGCAGCGGGTGTGCAGGTGGACCGCGGCCAGCGGGCCCAATGGATCCGCACCACCGTGGAGCAGGCAGCGGCGGCGCTGCAGGCGAACCCCGATCTGCCCGATGAGCTGTTCGAAGAGCTCACCGATCTGGTGGAGGCGCCTCTGCTGATCGAAGGCAGCGTGGATGAGCACTACCTCGCCCTGCCGGCTGAGGTGCTCAGCACGGTGATGCGTGCCCATCAGCGCTACGTCCCGCTCTACCGCCAGGGAGCTGACCAAGACCCCTTGGCGCTCGATGCGCGCAGCAGCCTGCTGCCCCGCTTCTTGTGCATCGGTAATGGTCTGCCCGAAGCGCTGGCCACGGTGCGCCGCGGCAACGAGCGCGTGCTTAAGGCCCGGTTGGCCGATGCGGAGTTCTTTGTGCAGGCAGACCGCGCGGTGCCCAGCATCGATCGGCGCGATCAGCTCGCCCGCGTCACCTTTGCCGCCGGCCTGGGTTCCCTCCTCGATCGGGTGGAGCGCTTGGAGTGGTGCACCGATGTGCTGCTTGAGCTGCTGGAGCTGCCTTCAGCCACCGCCAGCCACGCCCGCCGCGCTGCCCATCTGTGCAAGCACGATCTGGTGAGCCAGATGGTGGGGGAATTCCCTGAGCTTCAGGGGGTGATGGGCGGAAAGTATCTGTTGGCTGAAGGTGAGCCCCGCGAGGTGGCACTGGCGGTGCTGGAGCACTACCTGCCCCGCGGCGCTGGTGATGCCTTGCCCGAATCCGATTCCGGAGCCGTGGTGGCCCTGGCGGAGCGCCTGGAACTCCTCCTGAGCATCTACGCCAAGGGTGAGCGCCCCAGTGGCTCTTCCGATCCCTATGCCCTGCGCCGCGCTGGCAATGGCGTGCTGCAGATCCTGTGGGCGAAAGGCTGGAGCCTAAATCTCCAGCAATGGCTGGAGCGGGCCACGGCCCACTGGGCCCAGCTACTGCCCGAGTTCAAGGTGGATGCTGGAGCCCTGGCTGCTGAGCTGGCTGAGTTTCTGCGCCAGCGCCTGCAGAGCTTGCTCGAAGAGGGCGGCACGGCTGTGGATCTGGTTCAGGCCGTGGCCGGTGATGGTGTGCCAATTGAGCGTGTGATCACGGATCCATCGGATGCTCGCCAGCGGGCAGAACTGCTGATGGCCCTGCGCGCCAGCGGTGAGCTGGCGGCGGTGCAGGCCGTAGTAACCCGCGCGGCTCGCCTGGCGGAGAAGGGAGATCTCCCCGCAACCGTGCTTTCGGCAGCCGGAGTGGTGGATGCAGCGCTGTTTGAGAAGAACAGCGAAGCTGGAATGCTGGCCGTGATCGAGCAGCTGGAGCCCATCGCCACCAGCGACAGCGCTGATCGCTACAGCCGTTTGGCCCAAGGATTGATTGCCGGTGCCTCAGCTTTGGCCGCGTTCTTCGATGGTGAGCAAAGCGTGATGGTGATGGCTGACGACGCCGCCATCCGCGGCAACCGCCTCAACCTTCTCGGTGTGCTGCGCAATCAGGCTTCCGTGCTGGCCGACTTCAGCCGGATCAGCGGTTGAGGCGCATCTGAGCAGCGTCTGCCCATGCACTCCCATTAGGGTGAGGTTTGAGCAGGTGATGCATCGCACCTGGTGATCAGGTACGGCCTTCTCCTTGCAACAAACCCAGCTTCGGAACCGCGGCGAATTTTCGCTGGCTCCCTTTCGCCAACCCAACAACCTGCGGGCTGTTTGGCAGTTGCTCACAACCCTGGTTCCCACAGCCCTGCTCTGGGCCTGTTTGCCCTGGATCTGGCGGCCGCTGCGGCTCGAATCACTGTTGATCGTGCCAGCTGTGGCGCTGCTGGTGCTGTTTTCAGCCCGCAGCTTTTCGTTGATGCACGACTGCGGCCACGGCTCCTTCTTTCGCAGCCGTGTGCTCAACCGCGCCGTTGGTTTCCTGCTTGGTGTTGTGAATGCCATCCCGCAACATCCTTGGTCGCGCGGTCATGCGTTTCATCATCGCCACAACGGCAACTGGGAACGCTACCGAGGGCCTTCGGCGCTGATCACAGTTGAGCAGTTTCAACAGTTGTCGCCGAAGCAACAGCAGCGCTACGGCTGGTCGCGTCATCCGTTGATGCTCTTCCCGGGTGGGTTTTCCTATTTGGTGGTGCGGCCTCGCCTGCAGCTGCTGCTTGGGATCGGGGAATGGTTGGCTGCGATGGCTGAGGACGTTCGCCGTGATGGCTGGCGTGCCCTATTCAGCCTTTATTCGCGCACGCTGAAATTCCAATCGAGCCATTGGTATACGGGCGAAGAATTCATCGATCTGGCCGCGAACAATGTTTGCGTGCTGGCCAGCTGGTGGCTGATGAGCCGCTGGCTGGGCGCGGGTCTGTTTTGGGGCACCTACGCCATCGTGATGACGTGCTCCGCGGCAATCTTTATCTGCATCTTCTTTGTGCAGCACAACTTTCCTGAGTCGTACGCCCACCGCAGCAACGACTGGAGCTACTTCCAAGGGGCAATGGAGGGCAGCAGCAACCTGATTCTTCCAGGAATCCTGCACTGGTTTTCAGCCGATATTGCCTTTCACAGCATTCACCACCTGTGCGAGCGCATTCCCAATTACCGCTTGCGCGCCTGTCATGAGGTCAATCAGCATCTCCTCGGGGAGTGCACCTATCTGCGGCTGAGCGACATTCCCCGTTGCTTCGATCTAATTCTTTGGGACAGCGCTAAGCAACGCCTGGTGTCGATGGCTGAGGCCTAATCATGGCGTTGACCTGTTCTTGAGCGCTGGAAGGAACGCATAAAAAAGCCGCCCTCTCGGGCGGCGGTCTCTAACTGTTTCTGGCTTCAGCCTTTGCCAGCCAGAACTGGTTCGCGCTCATCGGAGGCTGAATCGGTGGAGGCAGCTGCATTCGCTTTGCCTTCCTTGGCCTTGCCCACGCGGATCCCGCCCTTGATGGTGCTAACCGCCAACATGGCGTTCACTTCGGCCTCCTCGCGCACAGCGCTCGGCACCGGCTTGTAACCCTGCGGTGCAAGGGCGTTGCCACGCAGCACTGAACCCAGGGTGAGAAGGATGAGCTTGAGCTGCTGCCAGGGGTTCATCGCCACCACACGCTTGTAGAGGTAGCTGTCGAAGGTGAGGCGCTGCACATCCTTGTCATCGCACATCTCCACGAAGGCTTCGCGGGCCGCATCGTTGCGGTAGAAGATGTTTTGCAGGATTTCGAGCACCTTGTAGGTGGCGCCGTACTGGCGATCCCACTTCCTCAGATACTTCTTGAGGTCTGCTTCGCTGGGCAACTTGGTGCCGCCCTGGCTGGATTCCACGATCTGCTCGGCGCACATGCGGCCGCTCTTAGCGGCGAAGTAAATACCTTCGCCGGAGCTCTTGGTCACATAACCGGCGGCATCACCCACCAGGGCCATACGACCAACCACCCGGCGGGGACGCGGGTGCTCGGGGATCGGGTGGGCTTCCACCTTGATCACTTCACCATTCACCAGGCGCTTCTTGGCCCGCTCGCGGATGCCTTCCTGCAGGCTCTTGATCAGCGACTGGTTCTCCTGCATGGTGCCGGTGCCCACGGCCACGTGGTCGTACTTGGGGAACACCCAGGCGTAGAAGTCGGGCGACACATCGGTGCCCACGTACATCTCAGCGAGGCTCTCGTAGTACTTCATCTCTTCCGGGGGCAGCTTGATGCGCTCCTGGAAGGCGATGGCCACGTTGTAATCGCCGGCATCCATGGCCTTGGCCACGCGGCTGTTGGCGCCATCGGCACCAATGATCAGATCCACTTCGAGGGTCTGGGTGGTGCCGGTGGCTTCACCCTCGCTGTAGTCGGAATAGGTGAGGGTGTAGGGGCCCTGACGGTTGGCACCGGTGTCGATCTTGGTCACCAGACCGTTCACCAGATGCGCACCCAGATCGGCGGCACGGTTGCGCAGGAAGGCATCCATCACCTCGCGGCGGCACATGCCGATGTATTCGTTCTCGTTCTCGAGATTGATATCCACCTCGCGGTTGGAGGGGGAGATCATCTTCATGTTCCGCACCTTGCGGTCGATGATCGACTCGGGCAGGTCGAACTCATCCACCATGCAGAGCGGAATCGCACCGCCGCAGGGCTTGGCGTTATCCAGCTTGCGCTCGAAGATCCAGGTTTGGATGCCGGCCTTGGCCAGCACTTCCGCAGCACAGGATCCGCTCGGGCCGCCGCCCACCACCGCGACTCGCAACATCTTGAAACCCGCTCCGCCAGAAGGATGTTGGGGCGAAGCTAACACCGCTGAGCGGGCAGCTGCTGGCGCTCCTTGGGCACCGCCTTACCATCGGTAAACCCTGCTGCCATGGGAGTCGTCGCTTGCCCAGCGCCAGTCGGCAGTCCACAGCCACGCGCAACGCAACACGGCGTGGTGCTGACGACATCCCGCTTGCCCAGCGCACCATCTCCCCTGCCCTGAAGCGCAGGCCGCTCTGGCGGATTGCACTCACCGCTGCCGGAGCCGCCTTGCTCACAGCCGGAGCGCTGGTGGTGGTCTTCCCTCAACCCCTGCGGCGGCTGATGGCGCCGCCACCGGTGCAGGGGTTGCAGGCCCGGGTTGGCCTCGATGGCCGCCTGCTCGGACATTTCCCCTACGGCGAAGCTCCCGCTTTTGATCTGGTGGCCATCGCCCCTGGAGTGCAACTGCATCGCGATGCCGCTGCCGCCTTGCTGCGTCTGCAAGACGCTGCTGCAGCCGACGGCATCGATCTGCGGGTGCTCAGCGCCTACCGCTCGATCGATTTGCAGAAGCAGATCTTTTTTGATGTGAAGTCAGAGCGCAACCAAAGTGCCCTCGAGCGTGCCCAGGTGAGCGCGCCGCCCGGCTTCTCCGAGCACAGCACCGGCTATGCCGTTGATCTTGGCGATGGGAGAGCCCCCGATACCAATCTCTCGGCCAGCTTTGAATCCACTCCAGCGTTTGCCTGGTTGCAGGCCCATGCCAATCGCTTCCACTTCACCCTCTCCTTCCCGGCAGGTAATGCCCAGGGGGTGAACTACGAGCCCTGGCATTGGCGTTTTGAAGGTTCAGCTGAGGCGCTCAAAACCTTCGAGGCCGCCCAGCGGCTCAACCGTTAATGGCAGGCTTGCCTGAACTGTTGTCTCCCGCCGGGTGCTGGGAGTCGCTGAAGGCGGCCGTGGCCAACGGTGCTGATGCCGTGTATTTCGGTGTGGAGCAGTTCAATGCCCGCCTGCGGGCTGAGAACTTCCGCGCCGCCGATCTGCCGGAGGTGATGGATTGGTTGCACCGCCGCGGTGTGAAGGGATTTCTCACCGTGAATGTGCTGATCTTCCCCTCGGAGCTGGAACAGGCAGCTGATCTTTTGCTCGCTGCTCAAGCGGCGCAGGTGGACGCCTTGATCGTGCAAGACGTGGGCTTGGCCTGGCTGGCGGGGCAGCTCACCCCCGAGTTGGCGATCCACGGATCCACGCAGATGTCGATCACCAGCGCCGCTGGGGTGGCAATGGCGGCCGAACTCGGCTGCACCCGGGTGGTGCTGGCGCGTGAGTTGAGCCTGCGTGATCTGCGCCGCATCCAGGAGCAGTTGCAGCACCGCGGCTTAACGATGCCGCTGGAGGTGTTCGTGCACGGCGCGCTGTGTGTGGCGTATTCCGGTCAGTGCCTCACCAGCGAAGCCCTGGGCCAGCGCAGCGCCAACCGCGGCGAGTGCGCCCAGGCCTGCCGGCTTCCCTATCAATTGATCGTGGATGGCGAAGAACGCGATCTTGGCGAACAGCGTTATTTGATGTCGCCCCAGGATCTGGCCGCCTGGGATCTGCTCCCCCAGCTTGCTGAAGTCGGCATCGCCAGCTTGAAGATCGAGGGGCGGCTCAAGGAATCCACCTATGTGGCGGCCGTCACCGACGCCTACCGGCGCGGTTTGGATCAGCTGCAGCTTGGTGAAACGTCCGCTGATGCAGACGCTCTGCGCCGCCAACTCGAACTCAGCTTTTCCAGGGGCCTCAGCCATGGCTGGCTTGATGGTGTGAACCACCGCAAGCTCGTTCACGGCCGCTGGAGCAAAAAGCGTGGGCCTTGGCTGGGCCGGTTGGAGAGCCTGGAATCAGGCGGGCGGCTGATCTTGCGCAGCCAGCAAACACTCAAGCCTGGCGATGGCGTGGTGCTGGAGATCCCGAGCAGCGATCCCCTGCTTCCGCCTGTTGAGATCGGTGGGCGGCTGATGCAGGTTGATCGTCTACCGCGCGGCCGTGTCGCCCTCACCCTCGGGCCGGGTCGTGTTGATCTGCGCGGGCTGCAGCCCGGCAGCCCTTGTTGGCTCACTAGTGATCCGCAGCTTGAAAGCCGGCTGCAGCGGTTGGCGCAGCAGGAGGTGGCTGAGCAGCGGCGCCCCCTCTCGCTCAAGGTGTCGGGCCGAGCGGGTGAGCCGCTGCTGCTTGAAGTGTTGGGCGGTACGGCACGCGTGAGTTCGGAGCAACCGTTGGAACCAGCCCGCGGTGGTGGCCTTGAGCCAGAGCGGCTGCGGCAACAGCTCGGCCGGCTTGGCGGCACTCCCTGGGAGCTGGAACGGCTGGAGGTTGCCCTAGAGGGCGAGTTGTTTCTGCCGGTGGCCCAGCTCAATCAGCTGCGGCGCCAGCTGGTGGATCAACTGGCTGTAGGCCTCGCCACTGAACCCGCGGCCCCAGCTCCGGTTTCCAGATCCCCAGCTCATGTATCTGCGGTGTTGAACGGGTTGCTGGCTGCCCCGATGAGCAGCGTTTTGGCTGAAGAGCAGCCGCGCCCCCAGCCTCACCTGGCGGTGCTGGTGCGCACCCTTGAGCAGCTGGAAGCCCTCAAGGGTTTGCCGATCCAGCGCGTGATTGTGGATCTCGAGCACCCGCGCCAACTGCGAGAAGCCGTGCGGAGCGGCCGTGGCTGCTGGCCTGGCGGTGTGTGGGCGGCCGGTCAGCGCATCTGCAGGCCGGATGAGGCCTGGAGCCTCGAACCGTTGCTGCGCTCTGGCGCTGATGGATTTCTGGTGCGCAATGCCGATCAGCTCGAGCGCCTCACGCCCCTGGCGCCCTGCCAGGGGGATTTCTCGCTCAATGTGGCGAACCCGCTCGCAGCCCGTTGGTTGATCCAACGCTGGGGGCTGGAGCGCATCACCGCCAGCTACGACCTGGCCCTGGATCAGCTGCTCGCGCTGGTGCGCGGCTGCCCCGCCAACAGCGTGGAGATCACCCTGCACCAGCACATGCCGCTCTTCCACATGGAGCATTGCCTGTTCTGCGCGTTCCTCTCAGACGGGCACGACCACACCGATTGCGGACGCCCTTGCGAAAGCCATGAGGTGCTGCTGCGTGATCGCAGCGGTGCGGAGCATCCGCTGCGGGCCGATCTGGGCTGCCGCAACACCCTGTTCAACGGCCGGGCCCAGACAGCGGCCGAAGCCATTCCCCAATTCCTGAAGGCCGGTGTGCGCGATTTCCGCGTGGAGCTCCTGCAGGACAGCCCCTCCGATACCCGACGCCGCGTGGAGCTCTATCTCCAGGCGCTGGCCGGTGAGCTCAGTGGCCGGGCGGTGTGGCAGCAGGAGCAGCTGGAGAGCCGCCTCGGTGTGACCCGGGGGACCTTGGCCGAGCGCCGTTGAAACCCAGGGTGAGCGCAGGCACTGCGATAGATTTCCTTAACGCACCGTAGGGGTCATCGGTCTGGGTTGTGGTCGTTGTTCATCAACGCTCCACGCCATTCAGACCACGCTGCAAGAGATACCAGCCCTGATCGCTCCGCTTTCTGCCATGCGATTTGGCTCAGGGGTTTCAGACACCGTTCCCACGCCAACGCCTGCGGCGTGCGCCATCGAGATCACAACCAGAACCACCATTTATGAGCGGCGAGCATCCGGGAACCCCGATCCGCAATATTGCAATCATTGCCCACGTTGACCACGGCAAAACCACCCTGGTGGACGCGCTGCTGGCTCAGTCGGGCATCTTCCGCGACAACGAGGCCGTCCCCACCTGCGTGATGGACTCCAACGATCTGGAGCGGGAGCGCGGCATCACCATTCTCTCCAAGAACACTGCGGTGGACTACGAGGGAATCCGGATCAACATCGTGGATACCCCTGGCCACGCCGACTTCGGCGGCGAGGTGGAGCGGGTGCTCGGCATGGTGGACGGTTGTTTGCTGATCGTCGACGCCAACGAGGGCCCGATGCCCCAGACGCGTTTCGTGCTCAAAAAGGCCCTGGAGAAAGGCCTGCGCCCGATCGTGTTCGTGAACAAGATCGACCGCGCTCGCGTTGATCCCGAGCAGGCCGTCGACAAGGTGCTCGATCTGTTCCTCGAGCTCGGCGCCGACGACGACCAGTGTGATTTCCCCTACCTCTTTGGTAGCGGCATGGGCGGCTACGCCAAGCCCGACATGGCCACCGAGAGCGACAACATGCGTCCGCTCTTCGATGCGATCCTGCGCCACGTTCCGCCGCCGGTGGGTGATCCCGAGAAGCCCCTGCAGCTGCAGGTGACCACCCTCGACTACAGCGATTTCCTCGGCCGGATCATGATCGGCCGCATCCACAACGGCACCATCCGCGCCAACCAACCGGTGGCCCTGCTGCGTGACGACGGCAGCGTCAAGCGCGGCCGTATCAGCAAGCTGCTGGGCTTCCAGGGTCTGCAGCGGGTGGAAATCGAACAAGCCCGCGCCGGCGATCTGGTGGCTGTGGCTGGTTTCGATGAAGTGAACATCGGCGAAACCATCGCCTGCCCGGATGAGCCCAAGGCTCTGCCGCTGATCAAGGTGGATGAACCCACCCTGCAGATGACCTTCGTGGTCAACGACTCACCCTTCGCCGGCAAGGAAGGCAAGTTCGTCACCAGCCGGCAGGTTCGCGACCGCCTCAACAAAGAGCTGCTCACCAACGTGGCTCTCCGTGTTGAAGACACCGATTCACCCGACCGCTGGGCCGTGAGCGGCCGTGGTGAGCTGCACCTGGGCATCCTGATTGAAACGATGCGCCGCGAGGGCTATGAGTTCCAGGTGAGCCAGCCGCAGGTGATCTTCCGCACCATCGATGGCACTCCTTCGGAGCCCTTCGAAACCCTGGTGCTGGATGTCCCCGAAGAGGCCGTGGGCGCCTGCATCGAGAAGCTCGGCATTCGCAAGGCTGAGATGCAGAACATGGAGAACACCAACGACGGCCGCACCCAGCTGGAGTTTGTGGTGCCTTCCCGCGGTCTGATCGGCTTCCGCGGTGAGTTCATCCGCGCCACCCGCGGTGAAGGGATCATGAGCCACTCCTTCCTCGACTACCGCCCGATGCAGGGTGAGTTCGAAACCCGCCGCAATGGCGTGCTGATCGCCTTTGAAGAGGGCACCGCCACCTTCTATGCGCTCAAGAACGCTGAAGATCGCGGCCAGTTCTTCATCACCCCCGGCACCAAGGTTTACAAGGGCATGCTGGTGGGCGAGAACAACCGTCCTCAGGACCTCGAGATCAACGTCTGCAAAACCAAGCAGCTCACCAACATGCGCTCGGCTGGCGCTGAGGAACTCGACACCCTGCAGGCCCCGATGCAGATGACCCTGGAGCGCGCTCTGGAGTACATCGGCCCCGACGAGATGCTCGAAGTCACTCCCGAGTCGATCCGTCTGCGCAAGCTGCCGGCGAAGAAACCCGCCCGCCGCTGATCCCTGCCTTGAACCAGCCTCAATCTGAGGAAGCCAGCCTGATGGTCGATCCCCGCTTCGGGGAGGCCGTCAGGCTTTTCAATGCCGGCGAGTGGTACGCCTGCCACGACGGCTTCGAGGAGCTCTGGCATGAAACCCAGGGCCCCTGCCGCAAGGTGTTGCAGGGGATCCTGCAAATCGCTGTGGCGCACCTGCACCTCGAGCGCGGCAACCGCCGCGGGGCCACGGTGTTGCTCGGGGAGGGCTTGGGGCGTCTGCAGAACGCAGGGTCAGCACAGCTGGGCCTTGATCTCGATCAGCTGCGGCAGCAGGCCAGGGCGCGCTTGCAGGCCTTGCAGCAGGAGCAGGACCCCATGGGGCTGCCACTGCCTCGGCTCCATGCTGATTGCGCAGATGCCTGATGGGCCAGGCGAACTGAGCGATACGATGGCCCCATTCACACCGAGGGGAGCGGGGTTTGGCCGCCAAGTGCAGCATGCCCAAACACGCTTCCGCTCTGGTGGTTGCTTTGGTGCTCACCGCAGCAGCGTTGCCGCAGGCTGCCGCAGCACAAACAGCTCCGTCGCCTGCCGGGGAGCCTGCTGCAGCCGTGCCAGCAGCCACTCAGCCCCCAGGTCCGGCTCAGCCTGCGCGGGTTTCAACGGGCCTGGTCACGATTGAATCGGATCAGCAGCGCGCCGATCAGCTCACCGGCGTGATCACGGCCACGGGCAATGTGCGCATTGTGTATCCCGATGAGCGGGTCGTGGCCACCGCCCGCCAAGCCCAGTACTTCAGCAAGGAAAACCGGGTGGTGCTCAGCGGCGATGTGGACATCGTTCAAGAGGGCGGCAATCTAATCCGGGCGGAACGGGTGGTGTATCTGGTGGATGGTGAACGCTTGATCGCCATTCCTCCCGCCGGCGAGCAGGTGTTCAGCCGCGTGCGGATTCAGCAAACACCCATCCAGCAGCCCCCGGTCCAGCAAGCACCGGCGGCCAAACCTGCGGCAGGTCCTGCCTCGGCCCCTGCTCCGGCTGCTCAGCCATGAGCTTGGTTCTCGATCATGTGGCGCTCACCATCGGTGGGCGGCCGCTGGTGAAGCAGGTGAGCCTCAACCTCAATCCCGGTGAGGTGGTGGGCCTACTTGGCCCGAACGGTGCGGGGAAAACCACCACCTTCAATCTGGTCACCGGTTTACTGCGGCCCGATTCCGGTGCCGTGGTGATGGATGGTGAATCAGTAGCCGATCTCTCGATGCCGCAGCGGGCACGGCTTGGCATCGGTTACCTGCCCCAGGAAGCGAGTGTGTTCCGCAACCTCAGCGTGCGCGACAACCTCTTTCTGGCCCTGCAGGAGAGTGCTGCACCCCGCAGCCAGCGCAGCCAGCGGGTGGAACAACTGGTGGACGATTTCCATCTGCGCCCGTTTGTCGAGCGCCGAGGCTTTCAGCTCTCGGGAGGAGAACGCCGGCGCTGCGAAGTGGCCCGTGCCTTGGCCGTGGGAGAACACGGCCCGCGCTATCTGCTCTTGGATGAACCCTTTGCTGGGGTGGATCCGCTGGCCGTGGCTGATCTGCAAAGCCTGATCGCCAGACTGCGCGATCGCGGTATGGGGATCTTGATCACCGATCACAACGTGCGCGAAACCCTCGCCATCACCGACCGGGCCTACATCCTCACCGAGGGCAGCATCCTGGCCAGCGGCCCCTCGCGCGAGATGGCGAACGACCCGTTGGTGCGGCGCCACTACCTCGGGGAGGACTTCAAGCTGTGAGCAGCGTTCCTTCCGTCTTCGATCCTTTCCATCGCCAGTTCAACCGGCTGAGGCGCCAATGGCAGCGGCTGCCGTTGATGGATCGCTGGCTGTCTTCTGAGTTGCTCGGCCCACTGCTGTTTGGGATTGCGGCGTTCACCGCTGTGTCGCTGTCGGTGGGGGTGGTGTTTGAGCTGGTGCGCAAGGTGGCTGAAGCGGGTCTCCCGCCACTCGTGGCCATGCAGGTGCTGGGGCTGCGGCTACCCGGTTTTCTGGTGCTCTCCTTTCCCATGGCCACCTTGATGGCCACCTTGCTGGCTTTCAGCCGGCTTTCGAGCTCCAGCGAACTCACTGCCCTGCGCAGCATTGGTGTTCCCACCTGGCGCATGGTGGTGCCAGCGCTGGCCGTGGCGGCGTTGATGACGCTGCTCACGTTTGTGTTCAACGATGTAATCGTGCCCAGCGCCAACCTGGCGGCGGCCGACACCCTCGATTCCGCCTTGGGCCGCTCGGTTGCTGCTGAACGGGGCGACAACGTGGTGTATTCCCGCTACGCCCAGCTCACGAGCATCGATGAGAAAGGCCGTGAGCGCACCGGTAACGACCTGGCCCAGCTCTTTTACGCCCGGCGTTTCCGCGAAGGAAAGATGTATGAGGTCACCCTGGTGGATTTCACCAAGGCCGGCCACCAGCAGCTGTTGATCGCCAAAACGGGCACCTGGAACGATCCCCGCAGCATGTGGGAATTCCGCGATGGCCGGATTGTCGACATCGATAGCGCCAACAACCGCACCACATCGGCTGATTTCGATCGCTACTTCTATCCCTTCACCAAGGCGCCGTTGGACGTGGGCAAGTTGCCCAGTGATGCCGCCCAGATGACCGTGGCCCAGGCCTGGCGCGCCGAAGCTCTGCTTGAGCAGGCCGGCGACCGTAAGGAAGCGCGGCGGCTGCGAGTGCGCATACAAGAGAAATTTGCGTTCCCGGCCATTTGTCTGGTGTTCGGTCTGATCGGCAGCAGTTTGGGTGTGCGTCCGAATGCCCGCACGAGTCGCAGCCAGGGCTTTGGCATCAGCGTTCTGCTGATCTTCGGGTACTACCTGATGTCATTCATTTTCAGTTCGCTGGGGATCAAAGGCACCTTGCTGCCGTTCTTTGCCGCCTGGATGCCGGTGTTCATCGGTTTGGGCGGTGGGCTTGTGTTGTTGAGACAAGCCAGCCGCTGAGCCCGCCCTTCACGGCAGACTGGGCGCCATTCCACCGCGTGGTTCTCCCTTTTCGTGACCGATCCGGTTTTGGCCCTTGGCCTCGGTGCCTTTGCCTTGCTGCTGCTGGCCCTACCGCTGGCCTTCTGGAGTGTGAGCGGCGGCGGCCAGGGCAGTCAGGCCGTGCGCCTGATGGTGGCAGCGGCCAACCTGGCGCTCACCGCCCAGCTGGTGCTGCGCTGGTGGCAGTCGGGTCACTTCCCGATCAGCAACCTCTACGAATCGCTCTGCTTCCTCGCCTGGGCCTGCACCCTCACCCAGCTGCTGGTGGAGCGCAGCTACCCCTCTCCGATCGTGGCGGCTGCAGCCACACCGATGGGTCTGGGTTGTGTGGCCTTCGCCAGCTTCGCCCTGCCTGATCAGCTGCAGCAGGCCGCTCCGCTCGTGCCGGCTCTGCGTTCGAGCTGGCTGGTGATGCATGTGAGCGTGATCATGGTCAGCTACGCCGCCCTGCTGGTGGGCTCGCTGCTTTCGTTGGCGGTGCTGTTCACCGATCGCGGTCAACAACTAGAGCTGCGCAGCAGCTCGATTGGTAGCGGATCCTTCCGCCAGGCCAGCCTGGCCACCGAAGGCGGCTCACCGGCAGTCCTGCAACTGAGCAGCGCCACCATCTCGCTCAGTGAGCAGCTCGACAGCCTTAGCTACCGCACGATCACCGTGGGTTTTCTGCTGCTCTCGATCGGCATCGTGAGCGGTGCGGTGTGGGCGAACGAAGCCTGGGGCAGCTGGTGGAGCTGGGACCCCAAGGAAACCTGGGCGCTGATCTGCTGGCTTGTGTACGCCGCCTATCTGCACACCCGTTTGAGCCGCGGCTGGCAGGGTCGCCGCCCGGCGATCGTGGCGGTGGCTGGCCTCGTGGTGATTTGCGTCTGCTACATCGGCGTGAACCTGCTGGGCATCGGCCTTCACAGCTACGGCTGGTTCCTCAGCGCTTAATCAGCCCGCCCCAGCGGGGGGCCTGAGGGCGACGATTCAAAGCTGAGAACGATTGTTGCCAATGAAAAACCGCCAATCCGTCCGGCAAGTGCAGATTGGCGGTTTTGTTGTGATGGCCTGCGGGGAGGCAGGCCAGGTATTGCAAGCGCGTGATTGCCGTTGTGGCAATCAGGCAGCCACAGCCACGGGGCGCTTGCTGTTGCGGATGCCGGTGATGGCATCGGCGTAGCTGGGCTGGTTGAACACGCCGGAGCCGCTCACGATCGCGTTTGCACCAGCTTCGATCACCTTCCAGGCGTTCTCAGCCTTGATGCCGCCATCCACTTCGATCCAGGGATCGAGGCCGCGCTCATCGCACATGCGGCGCAGGTCACGGATCTTCTGCACTTGGTTCTCGATGAAGCTCTGGCCGCCGAAGCCAGGGTTCACACTCATCACCAGCACCAGATCGCACAGCTCAAGGCAGTACTCGAGCGTGTCGATCGGGGTGCCGGGGTTGAGCACCGCGCCGGCCATCTTGCCGAGATCCTTGATCTGGGCCAGGTTGCGGTGCAGGTGCGTGCAGGCCTCCACCTGAACCGAAATGATGTCGGCGCCGGCTTTGGCGAAATCAGCCACGTATTTCTCGGGCTCAACGATCATCAGGTGAACGTCGAGCGGCTTCTGGGTTACGGGGCGCAGCGCTTCCACGATCAGGGGCCCAATGGTGATGTTCGGCACGAAGCGGCCATCCATCACATCCACGTGAATCCAGTCGGCGCCGGCTTGATCCACAGCGCGCACGTCTTCGCCGAGGCGGGAGAAATCAGCCGAAAGAATCGACGGCGAGATCACCAGGGGTTTGGTGCTCATGGCAGCGCTGCTGGCAGAGAGAGGGGCGATTGTAGGAATGCACCTTCCAACAGCCTTTGAAGCGCCCTTGCAGCGGCCCCGAATCGCTCTAGAAGCACTGATACAGTGAGCGGCGCTTCAAGCCTGAAAGGCCTTGGTGTTGCTGGCCGAACCGGCTGTTCACACGGTTCCGGCGGTCACGATCCCAAGCACCTCCTGGGGTTGACCTCTCTTTCCCTTCGCTGCACCGCCTGTGGATCGCACCCTGATTCAAGAAATTCTCGAGGTTGTTGAGCAGGCAGGCATCGCTTCCGCCAAGCTCACCGGCATGGGCCTCAAGAACGAGGCAGACGCCGCCGCCGTGGAAGCCATGCGCGAGCGGATGTACAAGATTCAGATGCAGGGCCGCATCGTGATCGGTGAGGGCGAGCGCGATGAAGCGCCCATGCTCTATATCGGTGAAGAAGTGGGCAGCGGCACCGGCCCCGGCGTTGATTTCGCCGTGGATCCCTGCGAAGGCACCAACCTCTGCGCCAACAGCCAGCGCGGTTCGATGGCCGTGCTCGCCGCCTCCGATCGCGGTGGTCTGTTCAACGCCCCCGACTTCTATATGAAGAAGCTGGCCGCTCCCCCGGCCGCCAAGGGCAAGGTGGACATCCGCAAGTCGGCCACCGAGAACATCGAGATCCTCAGCCAGTGCCTGGGGATCCCCAAGGATGAGCTGGTGATCGTGGTGATGGACCGCGCCCGCCACAAGGATCTGATCAAGGAGATCCGCGCCACCGGCGCCCGCGTGCAGCCCATCTCCGATGGCGACGTGCAGGCCGCTATCGCCTGTGGCTTCGCTGGCACCGGCACCCACTGCCTGATGGGCATCGGCGCTGCTCCCGAAGGTGTGATTTCCGCGGCCGCCCTGCGTGCCCTCGGCGCGCACTTCCAGGGTCAGCTGGTGTACGACCCGGCCGTGGCCCAGACCTCCGAGTGGGAAGGCCTCACCAAGGAAGGCAACCTGGCCCGTCTGGCTGAGATGGGCATCAGCGATCCCGACCGCATCTACGAAGCTGAAGAGCTCGCTTGCGGCGAGAACGTGGTGTTTGCCGCCACCGGCATCACCGATGGTCTGCTGTTCGATGGCGTGAAGTTCGAGAAGGACTGCACCCGCACCAGCTCCCTGGTGATCAGCACCCTCGACAACACCGCACGCTTCACCACCACCGTGCACATCAAGGACGGCGCCCAGAGCATCGCTCTGCGCTGATCGATCCCGCAGCGGCTGGGGTGCTCTGAATCATTCAGGGCACCCCGCCTTTGTGTTGGCACTCTGCTTTCGCCTTCCCTCGCACGTTTCGTTTCCGCTCCATGCACATCGCCGTCGTCGGCCTCAGTCACCGCACGGCCCCGGTGGAGATCCGGGAACGCCTCAGCATTGCCGAGCAGGCGATTGAGGATTCCCTGCAGCGGCTGCGCTCGAGCGATGAGGTGTTGGAAGCCTCGATCCTGAGCACCTGCAACAGGCTCGAGATCTACACACTGCTGCGCCACCCCGAACAGGGCGTGAGCGCCGTCGGAAGTTTTCTCAGCGATCACTCCGGGCTGGAGCTCGATCAGCTGACCCCACACCTGTTCACCTATCACCACGAAGACGCAGTCGCCCACCTGATGCGGGTGGCCGCTGGACTCGACTCCTTGGTGCTCGGAGAAGGCCAGATCCTCTCCCAGGTGAAGAAGATGTATCGCCTGGGCCAGGAGCACCGCTCCATCGGTCCGATTCTCAATCGCCTGCTGAATCAGGCCGTCAGCACCGGCAAGCGCGTACGCAGCGAAACCAATCTCGGCACCGGTGCCGTGTCGATCAGCTCCGCCGCCGTGGAGCTGGCCCAGCTGAAAGTCGGCCAGGCGCGTGGCGTCGACGATCTGGTGCCGCTCGATCAAGAGCAGATCGCCGTGGTGGGCGCAGGTCGGATGGCACGCCTGCTCTTGCAGCACCTTCAGGCCAAAGGGGCCCGAGGGGTGGTGTTGCTCAACCGCACGGTGGAGCGGGCGGAGCAGATGGCTGCTGACTTCCCCGGCCTGCCCGTGCAGTGCCGCCCCCTAGGCGATCTGGATCACTGCCTGAGCACCTGTTCGCTGGTGTTCACCAGCACGGGAGCAGATGAGCCGATCATCACGGTGGAGAGGCTCGAGAAGCTCAACCGCCGCTCTTCGTTGATGCTGGTTGACATCGGCGTTCCCCGCAACATCGCTGCCGGTGTGGGCGATCTCGGTGGCGTCAACTCCTACGACGTGGACGATCTGCAGGAGGTGGTGGCCCGCAACCAGGAAGCCCGCCGTGAGATCGCCGCTGAGGCCGAAGGGATGCTGCGCCAGGAGGGCCGCGATTTCCTCGATTGGTGGGATGGCTTGGAGGCGGTGCCCGTTGCCAACCGCCTACGCACCCAACTGGAAGTGATCCGCGAACAGGAGCTGCAGAAGGCGCTCAGCCGCATGGGTCCTGATCTTTCGGCCCGCGAACGCAAGGTGGTGGAAGCGCTCACCAAAGGCATCATCAACAAAATCCTGCACACCCCGGTGACCAACCTGCGGGCACCGCAATCGCGCCAGCAACGGCACCAAGCCATGAAGGTGCTTCAAGACCTGTTCGAGCTGCACGACAGCCAGGACTGAGCGGTCGGGGATGGCCGATGTGACATGCCCTTTCCGTTTGCAGCCAATCTGCTCAGAAGGGTTTCGGTGTGGGCATTGGTTCGCCTACCGTCTTGGCGCCCAAGGCACTAGGGATCAGGCATGAAGCGCGTTCTGGCGATCATTCTCGGCGGCGGAGCCGGCACGCGCCTCTATCCGCTCACCAAAATGCGCGCCAAGCCCGCTGTGCCTCTGGCTGGTAAGTATCGCCTGATTGATATTCCGATCAGTAATTGCATCAATTCCGGCATCAACAAGATGTACGTGTTGACGCAATTCAACAGCGCGTCGCTCAACCGTCACCTCACCCAGAGCTACAACCTCTCCTCCGGCTTCGGCCAAGGTTTCGTAGAGGTGCTGGCGGCGCAGCAGACCCCCGAAAGCCCTAGCTGGTTTGAAGGCACCGCCGATGCGGTGCGCAAATACCAGTGGCTGTTCCAGGAGTGGGATGTGGACCACTACCTGATCCTTTCCGGCGACCAGCTCTACCGGATGGACTACAGCACCTTCGTGGATCACCACGTCTCCACCGGCGCTGATGTGAGCATCGGTGCCCTGCCGGTGGATGCCGCCCAGGCCGAGGGGTTTGGCCTGATGCACACCAACGACCACGGCCGCATCCAGGAGTTCCGCGAGAAGCCCAAGGGCGAGGAACTTAAAGCCATGTGGGTCGACACCTCACGGCTGGGGCTGAGTGCCGATGAAGCGCTCAAACGGCCTTACCTGGCCTCGATGGGAATTTATGTATTCAGCCGCGACACCCTGTTTGATCTGCTGGCCAAAAATCCCACGGCCACCGATTTCGGCAAGGAGCTCATTCCCGAAGCGCTGAAGCGCGGCGATCATCTGCAGAGCTTCCTCTTCGACGACTACTGGGAGGACATCGGAACCATCGGCGCCTTCTACGAAGCCAACCTGGCGCTCACCGATCAGCCCAACCCGGCTTTCTCCTTCTACGACGAGCAGTTCCCGATCTACACCCGCCCCCGTTACCTGCCCCCGAGCAAGATGCTCGACGCCCAGGTCACCCAATCGATCATCGGCGAGGGTTCGATGCTCAAGGCCTGCAGCGTGCATCACTGCGTGCTCGGCGTGCGAACCCGCGTGGAAGACGAAGTTGTGCTGCAAGACACCCTGGTGATGGGTAACGACTTCTTCGAGTCGAGCGAGGAGCGAGCTGTGCTGCGCGAGCGCGGCGGCACACCGCTGGGTGTGGGGCGCGGTACCACCGTGAAGCGCGCCATCCTCGACAAGAACGTGCGCATCGGCCGCGATGTGACGATCGTGAACAAGGATCGGGTGGAAGAAGCGGATCGGCCGGAGCTCGGCTTCTACATCCGCAACGGCATCGTGGTGGTGGTGAAGAACGGCACCATCGCCGACGGCACGGTGATCTGACGCACGTCGACGTTGCCAGTTGGCAACGATGGGGCTGCGCCACCGGTGCAGCCTCGCCACACTTGTCACAACTACCTCAACCTCGTGATGGACAAGGCCCATTTCGGCCTGATCGGCCTGGGTGTGATGGGAGAGAACCTCGTGCTCAACGCTGAGCGCAATGGTTTCTCCAGCGTCGTTTACAACCGCACCTACGCCAAGACCGAGGAGTTCCTCAAAGGGCGCGGAGCCGGCAAACAGATCATCGGCGCCACCTCCCTCGAGGATTTCGTAGGCAAGCTGCAGCGACCGCGCCGCATCTTGATGATGATCAAGGCGGGCGATCCGATCGACGCCATGATCCAGCAGATCTCACCGCTGCTGGAGGAAGGTGATCTGCTGATCGACGGCGGCAACTCGCTTTACACCGACACCGAACGCCGCGTTGCCGAGCTGGAAAGCAAGAGCTTCGGCTACATCGGCATGGGCGTTTCCGGTGGTGCCAAAGGTGCCCTGGAAGGGCCAAGCATGATGCCCGGCGGTACCAAGGCCGCCTACGACGCGATCGAAAGCCTGGTGCGCAAGATGGCCGCCCAGGTCGACGATGGGCCCTGCGTCACCTACATCGGGCCTGGTGGTGCCGGTCACTTCGTAAAGACCGTGCACAACGGCATCGAATACGGGATTGAACAGATCCTGGCCGAGGCCTACGACCTGATGAAGCGCGGCGCCGGCATGAACGGCGAGGCCATGGCCGACGTGCTCAAGCAGTGGAATGCCACCGAGGAGTTGTCGTCGTTCCTGGTGGAGATCACCGAGATCTGCCTGCGCACCAAGGATCCAGCCGATGGCTCCGATCTGGTGGAGAAGATCGTGGATGCGGCCGGCCAGAAAGGCACCGGCCTGTGGACCGTGGAGAGCGCGCTGCAGATGGGTGTGCCCGTGCCCACCATCTACGCCGCCCTCAACGCCCGCGTGCTCAGCTCGATGCGCGCCGAGCGGATGGCTGCGGAATCGATCCTGCCGCCGCCCGCATCACGGGCGATGACGCTGGGCAGCCCGGCCGATGCGATGGCTCCGCTGATGGATGCCTGCGTGCTCGCCTGCATCGCCAGCTATGCCCAAGGCATGGCGCTGCTGCAGGAAGCCTCGAAGCTGCACAACTACAACCTCGACATGTCGGCCATCGGCCAGATCTGGAAGGGCGGTTGCATCATTCGCGCCCGCTTGTTGCAGCGCATCCAGAACGCCTACACCGCCCAAGCCGATCTGCCCAACCTGATGGTGGATCCCTGGTTCGCCGATCAGATCAAACGCCGCATCGGCGGTCTGCGCCAAGTGGTGGCCGGTGCGGCAGCCGCCGGCATCCCCGTGCCCTGCCTGAGCAGCTCCCTCGATTACATCGACAGTTACTTCACCGGCCGGCTGCCCCAGAACCTGGTGCAGGCGATGCGCGACTGCTTCGGTTCCCACACCTATGAGCGTGTGGATCAACCTGGCAGCTTCCACACCGAGTGGATGTGAGCGGGGCCCCTTTGATGAGCCCCTCTTCCGCCAGCTACAAACTGGAGGTGGTCAGCGATGCCACCCAGCTGGCGCGTGCCTGCGCCGAGCGCGTCGCAGCGCTGATCGATCTCGCTCTCGATGAGCGCGATCGCGCTCACATCGCTCTCTCCGGCGGCACCACGCCGGCTGCGGCTTATCGCGTGTTGAACAAGGAGCATCTGCCTTGGAACCGGGTGGATGTGGTGCTCGGCGATGAGCGCTGGGTTCCGCCCACGGATCCGGCGAGCAATGCCCGCATGCTGCGGGACACCTTGCTGGCCGCGGGTGGGCCCGGTGCTGATGCCCGATTTCATCCGGTGCCCACCGAACTCGAATCGCCTGATGCTTCGGTGGATGCATTCGAGGCCTACGTGCGCGATCTCTGCCCCGGGGATCCACCCCGTTTCGATGTGATGCTGCTGGGCTTGGGTGATGACGGCCACACGGCCTCGCTTTTCCCAGGAACGCCTGCCACCCAGGAGCGCACCCGCTTGGTGACCATTGGCGCAGGTAAGGGGCTGGAGCGCATCAGCCTCACCGCACCAGTGCTCAGTGCGGCGCGGCAGGTGATTTTTCTTGTGAGTGGTGCAGCCAAGCGTCAGGCCTTGCAGCGTCTACTGGATCCAGCTGAGCCGGCCGATCGCACCCCCGCCAAACTCGTGCAACCCCAGGCGCCTGTTCTGGTGTTGGCGGACACTGAGGCAGCGCAAGGACTCTGATGCTCGCTCCTCTGCCCATCGCCAGCGGCGATGGCTTCGCCGGCTGGCAAGCCCTCAATGACACGATCATGGGAGGGCGCAGCCGCGGTGGCGTGCAGGCCACCAGTGCTGGTCTGGTGCTTGAGGCCTTTGTGGAACCGGAGGGTGGTGGATTCGTGAGCTGCCGCTCGCCGGTGTTTGATCCGCCGCTGGATCTATCCGCCTATGGCGCCCTGCAGCTGGAGCTGGATGGCGACGGACGCCGCTACAAGCTCGCTGTGGCTTGCCGCGATGGGGTGGCCGGGCTGACGGAGCTGATCCCCGGCGGTCTGCGCTGGGTAGCGGAGTTCTCCACCCGACCGGGTGGCACCTCCACGGTGGTGATCCCCTTCAATCGGCTCACCCCCAGTGTTCGCGCCACACCCGTGGGGTTGCCGGTGCGCTTCGATCCAGCGGGCATCACTCGCCTCCAAATCCTTCACTCCAAATTCGGCGACATGGGCGGCCGTAATCCCGGCTTCAGACCCGGAGATCTACGCCTACTGATCCGCTCAATCGAGGCGGTTGTCTAAGGAGTTCAGCGCAATGTCTCCTGCGGATGAGTCGATGGATCTGGGCCTGTTTGGCGCCGAGGATCTTGAAGCGAGCCTGGATCCCTTTCTGGTGGCGTTGGCGAAGGCGGCCGATCTTTGCCTCAAGCCCTATCGCCACGCCCTGCGCTTCAGCGGTGAGCCACCCTCCACCATTGGCGATTGCAGCGACTGTGTGGTGCTGATCGAGGCACGCACTGGCGAGGGTGAGCGCAGCCCTGAGCGCGACCTTGAGCTGGAGATCTACCGCAGCGGCGCCGATCTCCATTTGATGCTCAGCGTTGTGAACGATGAGCAGGCACCATTGCTCTGGCACGGCAGCCATCCGGTGTGGATGCAAGCCGCCAGCGGTGAACGCTGCGACAGACCGAGCGAGGGCGCTGCCCTTGAAGCGCTCTGCCGACGGATCCGGGCCTTGCTGGTGGATGCTGACGCACCCACTAGCTGATCAGCGCTGGGCTGTCAGTTCGGCCTGATCGGTTACGGCGCCCTTGCTGCTGGAGCTCACCAGGCGGGCGTATTTGCCGAGCACACCGGTGCGGTAGCGCGGCTCTGGCTTGGTCCAGGCGGCGCGGCGCTTGGCCAGTTCGGCCTCGTCCACATTCAGCTGGATCAGCAGCTGGTTGGCATCCACGGTGATGCTGTCGCCTTCCTGCACCAGGCCGATCGTGCCACCCACGGCTGCTTCGGGGGCGATGTGGCCGATCACCAGACCGAACGAGCCGCCCGAGAAACGGCCATCGGTGATCAGGGCCACCGAATCGAGCAGGCCCTGGCCCACGATCGCGGCGGTGGGGCTGAGCATCTCGCGCATGCCGGGGCCGCCCACGGGACCTTCGTTGCGCACCACCACCACGTCACCCGGGTTGATCTGTTTATCGAGGATGGCGGCCAGGCAGGTTTCCTCGCTTTCGAACACGCGGGCGGGGCCGGTGATCACCGGATTCTTCACGCCGCTGATCTTGGCCACGGCGCCTTCTTCAGCCAGGTTGCCCTTGAGGATGGCCAGGTGGCCCTTGGCGTAGAGGGGGTTGCTGAGGGGGCGAATCACGTCTTGCCCGGCCGGGGGCTCGGAGGGCACATCGGCCAGAACCTCCTTGAGGGTTTTGCCTTCGATGGTTTTGCAATCGCCATGAAGCAGCCCGGCATCGAGCAGGAGCTTCATCACCTGGGGGATGCCACCGGCTTGGTGCAGATCCACGGTCACATAGCGGCCGCTGGGCTTGAGATCGCAGATCACCGGCACCCGCTGGCGGATCATCTCGAAGTCGTCGATCGAGAGCTCCACGCCAGCGGTGCGGGCAACGGCCAGCAGGTGCAGCACGGAGTTGGTGGAGCCGCCTACGGCCATGATCACGCTGATGGCGTTTTCAAACGCCTCGCGGGTCATCAGATCGCGGGGGAGGATGTTGGCCTTGATCGCATCGGCCAGCACCTCGGCGCTGCGGGCAGCGCTATCGGCTTTTTCGGGATCCTCGGCCGCCATGGTGGAGCTGTAGGGCAGGCTCAGGCCCAACACCTCAAACGCGGCGCTCATCGTGTTGGCGGTGAACATGCCGCCGCAGCTCCCTGCGCCCGGGCAGGCGTTCTTCTCGATCGCCGTGAGCTCCTGCTCATCGATCCGGCCGCCGCTGTACTGACCCACCGCCTCAAAGGCGCTCACCACAGTGAGATCACAGGCGCCGAGCTTGCCCGGCTTGATCGTGCCCCCGTACACGAAGATCGAAGGGATATTCATCCGGGCCATGGCGAGCATGGCGCCGGGCATGTTCTTGTCGCAGCCGCCGATCGCCAGCAGCGCATCCATGCTTTGGCCGTTCACGGCCGTTTCGATTGAATCGGCGATCACCTCGCGGCTCACCAGGGAGTACTTCATCCCCTCGGTGCCCATCGAGATGCCGTCGCTCACCGTGATGGTGCCGAACATCTGCGGCATGGCACCCGATTGGTGGGCGGCCTCTTCAGCCCGGCGCGCCAGGTCGTTCAGCCCCAGGTTGCAGGGCGTGATTGTGCTGTAGCCGTTGGCGATACCAATGATTGGCTTGTTGAAGTCGCCATCGCCGAAGCCAACCGCCCGAAGCATGGCGCGGTTGGGGGAGCGCTGAATGCCCTGGGTGATCGCGGCGGAGCGAAGCATGGTCGCGGCAGTGTCGTCCCAGCAACCTACCCAGGAGCGGGTTCAGCTCTGGGTGCTCATGCTCTCCAGCTGGCGGCGCACGTCTTCGATGGCCTGATTGAGCTCGTGAACCTTGTCTTGCAGCTCGGTTTCGCGCAAAGGCCTGCTGGCGGCTGGCGCATCGAGAGCCTCGTCCTCATTCCAGGAGAGCCGGTTGAGCCGGAGGCTGCGGGTCTGGCGTCGATCGTTACGGCGGCGCTCCGCTTCCGAGAGCAGCCACCAGCCGAGGCCGGCGGCGCCGATCAGAGCGCCAGCCAGCAGGGTGCCCAGGGAGCTGGAACCGCTGTCTCGGTTGGCCATCGCGCCGTGATTGGAATGCTGTGCGCTCAGCCTAAGAAGTTCGTCTGGCTGAGGCCATAGAGCCGTTGTTCGGCGTCACCGATCCCCGGCAGGATGCGGCCTTCGTCATCGAGTTCGGCATCGATGCAGCCCGTGTAGATCGTGAGGTCTTCGTAGCGCTCACCGAGTTGCTTCAGGCCAGGGCTGGCCGTGAGTGCCGTGATCACCCGCAGCCGCTGGCCGCCCACGCCGCGCTGCTCCAGCTGCTCCAGCACCCGCAGCAAACTGTCGCCCCGCGCCACCTGCGTCGCAAACACCAGCACCCCAGCGCGAGCCGGGATCGATTCAGGCAGGGTGTTGCACCAGAGGGCCGCCGGCGCCGTGCCATCGCCGTAGCTCACCCCTACGTGCGACACCGCAGCGCTGGGCACCACAGGCCGTGCTCCTTCCCAGAGCGTGAGTCCGCCGCGCAGCATCGGAACCGCCAGCATCGGAATGGAGCCATCCACCACGGTGCCTTCGGTGGTGGCCAGTGGTGTCTGCACCTGCACGCGTTGGTAGGGGATCCAATCGCGCATCGCCTCATAGGTGAGCCAGCGCCCGAGCTCCGCCATGGCGGTGTTGAACAAGGCCTGCGGCGTTTCGCGATCGCGCAGCAGCGTGAGCCAGTGGCCGATCAGTGGATGGGGCGGAACCACCACCCGCAGGGTCTTGCTCATCGGTCGCGCTGCGGCGGCTGCCTGCAATAACTTGACTGCCCAACGTAGTGCTGCCGTGTTGCCGCTCCCCCGCTCCCTGGCCAGCGCCCTGCGGGCGATGTTGCGGGCAGCACTGGCTTTGCTGTTGCCGCTCGTGTTCTGGGGGCAGAGCGCTCAAGCGATCACGGCGCCTGAGCTGCGCAGCCAGCGCAGCCTGCAGGATCTGCAGCCCGACATGCACGGCCGCAACCTGCAGCAGCAGGAATTCCTCAAGGCCAACCTCGAAGGCTTCGATCTCAGCGAGAGCGATCTGCGCGGCGCCGTGTTCAACACCGCCAATCTGCAGGGCGCCAACTTGAGCGGCGCCGACCTGGAAGACGCTGTGGCCTTTGCCAGCCGCTTCGACAATGCCGATCTCAGCAACGCCGTGTTGCGCAACGCGATGTTGATGAACAGCAAATTCACCGGCGCTGAGATAACCGGCGCCGATTTCACTGATGCGGTGTTGGATCTGCCGCAACAGAAGGCGCTGTGCAGCCGCGCCAGCGGCACCAATGCACGCACGGGTGTGGTGACCCGCGACAGCCTCAACTGCCGCTGAGCCATCTGAGCAGCCCATTCGCTCAGACCCACTACATTGATGGCGTCGGTTCTTCGGGGGATCAGCCCGAAGAGGAAACGGGGAAAGTCCGGTGCGAATCCGGCGCTGTCCCGCAGCTGTGATCGAACGGGGCTGAGGCTTCGTTCGCAGTCAGAACGCCCGCCGGTTGTTGCTCCCTCCACCCCTGGCGCGGACCAGGCCAAGACATGATTCAACGCCTCATGCCGGTTGCCGGCGCTCTGGCCCTGCTGGTGGCCGGACCCGCCCTGGCCCATCACCCGATGGAGGCGATGCACCTGGTGCCCAACGTTTTCACCGGGTTGTTGAGCGGTTTGGCCCACCCCCTGCTCGGCCCCGATCATCTGCTGTTCCTGGTGGCCCTGGCCCTGGTGGGCCTGCAGCGCTCCGGTCGTTGGATGCTCACCTTGCTGGCCGTTGGCCTCTCAGGCACCGCCCTTGGCCTGGTGTGGCCTGGTTTGCCGGCGGCGGAGTTGTTGGTGTCGCTGACGCTGGTGGTGGAAGGGCTTGTGGTGTTGCGCCGCCTGCCTCAAATGCTGCTGCTGCCGGCATTTGCGCTGCATGGCTATGTGCTCAGCAGCACCGTGATCGGCTGGGAAAGCACCCCGATTGCCACCTATCTGCTTGGCCTGCTGCTCAGCCAGGGGGCCCTGTTGCTCCTCGCCCTGGTGAGCCTGCGCGGAGTGGCCCAACGCCTCGATGGTCAGGGCCGCACCTTGCTTGCAGGCAGCCTGATCGGCATTGGTGCCGCATTCAGCTGGACCGCCCTGGTGGGTTGAGATGAACGCATCCACCAGGCGTTTGCCCGTCACCGTGGTGACGGGTTTTTTGGGTGCCGGTAAATCCACCCTGCTGCGTCAATTGCTGTTGAACAGTGGCCTGCGCCTTGCCGTGCTGGTTAACGAGTTCGGCGAAGTAGGGATCGATGGTGATCTGATTCGCAGCTGCGGCTTTTGCCCCGAAGAGGAGCTCGATGGCCGCGTGGTGGAACTGGCCAACGGCTGCCTCTGCTGCACCGTGCAGGATGAATTCCTGCCCACGATGCAAACGCTGCTCGAGCGGGCCGATCAGCTCGACGGCATCGTTGTGGAAACCAGCGGTCTGGCTTTGCCAGTGCCGTTGGTCCAGGCCTTTGGCTGGCCCGAGATCCGCACCCGCACCCGGGTGAGTGGTGTGGTGACGGTGGTGGATGGTGAGGCGTTGGCTGCCGGCAGTGTGGTGGGAGATCCCGCCGCTCTCGAAGCCCAGCGCTTAGCCGATCCCAACCTGGATCACCTCAGCAGCATCCAGGAGCTGTTTGACGATCAATTGGAAGCGGCCGATCTGGTGTTGCTCAGCCGCGCCGACCGGCTGGAGGGTGAGCAGGTTGCAGAGCTCCAGGCGCAGATCACGGCCCAGGTGCGACCCGGGGTTTCGGTGGTGCCGATGCAACGGGGCGAGGTGCCGGCAGCGCTGTTGCTGGGGCTTGAGCGCGAGGAGCACGAGGCTCACCACGATCACTCCCACGACCATCACGACCACGGCCACGACGATCATCACGAGCACGAGCATCACGACCACACCCATGTGGCGATGCAATCGGCCGTGGTGCGCTGGAGCGGTGCCTTGGATCGCAGCCGGCTGGAGGCGGTGCTCGAAAGCCAGATCCGTGAGCAAACCCTGCTGCGGCTGAAGGGGCGTGCGTGGCTCCCCGGCAAACGCCACCCCCTACAGATTCAGGCGGTTGGACCTCGCTTGGAGTGCTGGTTCGACAGCCAGTCGCCCGGCGAGAGACCTGCCTCCGATGGCTTGGAGCTGGTGGCGCTTGGTTTAGCGGTGGATGGAGCGGCCCTGGAGCAAGCGATTCAAATCGCCTGATCGCGCTTGGCCAGAGGAACTCAGGCCGAATTAATCGAGGGGAAAGTCTCCCTTTGTGCACACCCCGTCCCAGCACAATTCGCGTTGGGCGGTCCACACGGGCTGAACCGTGCGGCTCACGCCGGTTGGGTCGCTCAGGGTGACGCTGCCGCGTCCATCGCTGTGGAACACCAAGCGCTGCTCACCGATCTGCAACCACCAGTGGGCACCCATCTGCTCAATGGTGAGGGTGCAGGGTTGCCAGGGCCCCGCTTTGAGCTGGCATTCCAGGGGCAGATTCAGGGCTGATTGGGCACGCGCAGCCGCCATAGGCAGCCACGGCAGCACGACGAGGACCGCGTGCAGCAGGTGGCTTGGTAGAGGGTGACGGGCCACGGGCCGGCGTTGCGGCTTCTACCTCCACCGTGACCATGCACAAGGGGGTGTGGCAGCCGGCCTGCCAAGATTTAACAATCCTCGTGGAGCTCAGGTGCCGCTCTTCTCCGCCCGCGTGTTGGTGTCTCTCAGGCCGTCGGTACTGGATCCCGCCGGGGAGGCCACTCGGGCTGCCGCTGCGCGTCTCGGTGTGGATGGTGTGAGCAAGCTCCGCATCGGGAAGGCCGTGGAGGTGGAACTGGAAGCACCGGATGCGCAAACCGCCCGCGCCCAGCTCGAGCTGCTCAGCGATCGGCTGCTTGCCAACCCCGTGATCGAGAACTGGACCCTCGAACTCAAGGACGACAGCAGCGCAGGAGCCTGACGATGAGCCTTGGTGTGGTGGTGTTCCCCGGTTCCAACTGCGACCGGGATGTGCAATGGGCCGCTGAAGGTTGCCTGGGGATCAAGACCCGTTTTCTCTGGCATGAAGAGCGTGATCTGAGCGGCCTCGAGGCCGTGGTGATCCCCGGTGGCTTCAGCTACGGCGATTACCTGCGCTGCGGTGCCATCGCCCGCTTCGCTCCGGTGCTGCAGGAGGTGGCCGCCTTCGCCGAGCGCGGCGGACGGGTGCTCGGCATCTGCAACGGCTTCCAGGTGCTCACCGAGATGGGTCTGCTGCCCGGTGCACTCACGCGCAACCAGAAGTTGCACTTCATCTGCGAGCCCACCGGTCTGCGGGTGGAACCGGGCCAATGCTCCTGGCTGCAGGGCTACAGCAGTGGTGAGGTGGTGAATTTCCCGATCGCCCATGGCGAAGGGCGCTACCAGGCGGATCCAGAACTGCTCAAGCAGTTGGAGGATTCGGGGCAGGTGGTGCTGCGCTACTGCAGCAACCCCAACGGCTCGGTGGGTGATGTGGCTGGTCTCACCAACAGCCAGGGCAACGTGCTGGGCTTGATGCCCCATCCCGAGCGGGCCTGTGATCCAGCCACCGGTGGTGTGGATGGGCGTCGCTTGCTGGCCAGCCTGATCGGTTGAGCCAGCAATGAGGCGCCGCCGGCTGCTGCAGGCGGGCCTTGCCCTCGCTGGCGGCAGTTGGGCTGCGGCGAGTGCTGCTCCACCCACCAATCAACCTGCGGGCCCGCAGCCTGCTCCGCTGCGCCGCGGCAGCCGCATTGCGGCCTTGGCACCGGGCACCTGGCTGGATCCGGCGGATCCGTTGCTCGATCAGCTCAGCCAGCGCTGCGCCGCCGAAGGTTGGCAGTTGCTGCAGCCGCCATCGCTCAGCCAGCGGTGGCGATGGTTTGCCGGCTCTGATCGCCAGCGCCTGGGGGCCTTGCAGCAAGCCTGGCTGGATCCACGCGTGGATGCGCTGTTTTACGTGGGCGCGGGGTGGGGCAGTGCACGTGTGCTGGAGGCGGGCTTCACGCTCCCCGTCACGCCGCGGTGGTGCGTGGGCTTCTCGGATTGTTCAGCGCTGCTGCTCGCCCAGTGGGCTGCGGGCAGTGTGGGTGGCGTGCATGGGTGGTTTGGCGGCGACGCAGCGGCCTGGCAGCGGCTGGTGGCTCTGCTGCAACACCAACCCGTGCCACCCCTTCAGGGCACCCCGGTGCAGGGGGGTATCGCTCGCGGGCCGCTGGTGGTGAGCAACCTCACCATCGCCACCAGCCTGATCGGCACGCCTTGGTTGCCGCCATTGAAGGGGGCGATTCTGGTGTTGGAAGACACCGGCGAGGCTCCCTATCGGATTGATCGCCAGCTCACCCAGTGGCGCAGCAGTGGCCTGCTCGATGGGCTGGCGGGCATCGGGCTTGCCCGCTTCAGCTGGGCTGAAGACGATGTGTTGCCCGGCGATTTCACGATGGAGGAGATCCTGCTGGAGCGGCTGGCTCCACTTGGGGTGCCTTTGGTGCGCGATCTTCCGGTTGGTCATGGCCGCCCCAACCTGGCGCTACCCCTGGGTCGGCTGGCGGAGTTGGATGGCCGCTCCGGCCAGCTGCGGTTGCTGAGCACCTGATCCACAACAAAAAAAAGGGGCCCCGAAGGGCCCCAGAGCAGATCGACTGAGGAACTCAGTTGACGGCGGCGAAGAACTCCTTGCTCTTCACGGGGTCGGGGTTCATGGTCTTCTCGCCGGGGGTCCAGTTGGCGGGGCACACCTCGTCGGGGTTGTTGCGGATGTGCTGGAAGGCCTGAAGCAGACGCAGGGTTTCATCAACGCTGCGGCCCACGGGCAGGTTGTTGATGGTGCTCTGCATGATCACACCATCGGGATCGATGATGAACAGACCGCGCAGGGCCACGCCGGCTTCCTCGTCGAGCACCTCGTAGGCGCGGGCGATGTCCTTCTTCAGGTCGGCCACCAGGGGGTAGGCGATATCGCCGATGCCGCCGTTCTTACGGTCGGTCTGGATCCAGGCCAGGTGGGAGAACTGGCTGTCCACCGACACGCCCAGCACTTCACAGTTGCGGCTGGAGAACTCGCTGTAGCGATCGGAGAACGCGGTGATCTCCGTGGGGCAGACGAAGGTGAAGTCGAGGGGATAGAAGAACAGCACCACGTACTTGCCGCGGTAGGAGGAGAGGGTGACCTCCTTGAATTCCTGATCCACCACAGCGGTGGCGGTGAAATCGGGAGCCTGCAGACCGACGAGCCTGGACATAGGTACGCAAGAGTGTGGGTTGGACGCGGGAAGGACCACTCGAGGAAACCCGTAAGCGGATCGACTTCCAGTTGTCGCTGTGACAAGTTATCACGCTTTCCGGGGCTCCTGGGTCCACCTACGCTGATCCAACGAGCGAGAGCGTCAATTGATGAGCTGGGATCCAGCCCTGCTGCGCAAATACAGCAGCACGAACCACTACAAGCTGCTCAATCAGGTGCGCAGCGACCTCAAGGAGCAGCCGATCCAGCGCTCGACCGGCGGCAGCTCCCGTCGTGGCAGCTCCGCCGCCAGCAGCAGCAGTGGTGGCAGCTCACGCCGGCGCCCTGCACCGGCACCTGTTCCCCAGGCGGCGCCGGTGCAGTCCACCCCTGCCAACAGCTTTGACCCCTTCGTCACCGTGCCGGTGCTGATCGCTCCGTTTGAGTGAGCGGGCCCCTGGTCGGCAGACCGGGTTCAGGACACAGTCACGGCGCGCCAGAAGGCGACACGCCCTTTGATTTCGGCAGCGGCTGATTTGGGTTCCGGGTAAAACCAGGCGGCATTGCTGTTCACCTGGCCGTTCACAACCACGTCGTAGTAGTGGGCTTCGCCCTTCCAGCCGCAGGTGGTGCGGTGATCCGAGGGCTGGAAGTGCTCCATCACCAGGCTCTCAGCCGGGAAGTAGGCATTGCCTTCCACCTTCACGATGTCATCGCTGCTGGCGATCACCGCTCCGTTCCAGCTGGCTTGCATGGTCTGCCCGTGAAAGGCCCATCATGCAGACCTCAAGGGCGGCGTGGGTTGTCGATCCGATAGCTGCCGCTGGTCAGCCCGGCGGGTCCTTGGTCACTGAACCGCAGCCTTAATTCGGTGAGAGCCGTGATCCCCTCGCCACTGGCCGGACGGCCCAGGCTCAACGTTGCCGCGTAACTCATCGTTTGGCCCTCCACGCAGCTGGGGCCGCCTTTGTAGATGCAGCTATTCACCACCAGCTTGCCGGTGCCCTTGGCACCGTTCATGTCCCAGCGGGTCCAACGGATGTCACTCACCATGATTCCGCCATCCGCGCAGGAGATCTGAATCGCCTTGGGACGGCTCACGCCCTTACCGGCGCAATCGATCAGCACAGGTTGCGGGGATGGGGATTCGGCGAGAGCAGCGGGCGCCATCAACGCAACAGCGCTGAGCAGGAGGGCAGGCCGGGCGAACATCCATCGGGTGCAGCTGGGCCACAGCATGCCGCGTTCAGCGCTGTTGCGCTTGACGGCCGGCCCGGCGCTGTGAGCAGATGGAGTTGGAAGTCGTGCTGCGGCCACCCACCTTGCCTTCTCCTTCCTCAGCACCCCCTCTGGATCAGGCGGAATGGAAGGTGGTGCGTCTGCCGTCCGCCCTTGATTTGGCCCGCTCCGGTGAACGCCGGCGGCCGTGGCTGAGCCGATCGGAGGAGGAAGCCAAGCAAGAGGCCCGGCTGGCCCGCGTACGCCGCGAGAACGGCATCCCGTCGCCGGATGAGTGGATGTGGTGAGGCCGGGCTTGGTCCCGGGTGTGAGCAGAACCCGCAGCAGATGATGGTGACGTGATCCGTTCCACAGCGATGCGTCGTCTGCTTGCCGCCTTGGCCATCAGTGCCTCGACTTTCACCCCGGCTCTGGCACAAGGCACTCCGCCGCAGGAAGTGGTGGCCCAACAGCAACAACTGCAGAGCCTGCTCGATGACGCGATCGTGGCGTTGCGTGCCAGCAATGAAGCCCAGGCGTGCTCACTGCGCGGCCAGGCGCTGACCATCTTGAACAACAACATCCAGGCCTTCGAAGCGGTGTTCCCCGCCAACGACTGGAGCGATCTGCAGACCTCACTGCAGGGCAGCGTGGCCCGTTGCACGGCCAAGGGCTTCTGAGCCCCGGGCACCGGCGCCAGTCTTTCGGGGCTTTTCCACAGGTTTTCCCCATGGGTCCGGCGCCGGACTCATCCTGTCAACGGTGACCGCGTTTGGATACCGCAACAGGAGCTGTTGCGGACTCGGTTGCACCGGTTGTGCTGATTCAGCCGGGGGGAGATGGTGGCAAACCCACTGCGTGGCAGCCTGTCGCAGGTCGATCTGCTTGAGACCAAAAGACTGGCCTGCACTCTGCTGTTTGGATCGCCGCTGCTTTGCAACTCCGGTGTGGCGGAGAGCCTGAGCGGTTTTGGATCAGCTGCCGGAATAGCGGGTTGGGGAAAACCCCGCGCTCGTGGATGTGGGCTGATCAGCGCTGGGCCCAGCCGTGGCAATGCGGCCTGCAGCGATGGCTTCCAGCATCAGCCGGTAATCGGCCTCGGCCAGGGCGGCATGCTCCAGTGCCTGCTCCAACAGCGCGCGGGCATAGAGCTTGGGGGCGTTGATCTCGCTGGCGATCGCCTTGCGGTTGCCGCTGCGGGCATGAGCCTTGGCCAAGGTCCAACCGCAGAGCTTGCCGTAGTCCTTCAAACCCTCGGCATCCAAGGCGTTCACCTCCACGGAGGCTTTCCAATCGCGGAATTGACGGATGTAAATGTCGTCGCCGCTTGGATTGGTAGCCCAGCCGAGAAAGGGATCACTGGCGGTTTGCATCAGCCTCTGCCCCTGCACCACCCGTTTGCCCTGATGGTCGGGTACGCGCTGATCGAGATAGGGAGCCAACACCGACGTTTCGGCTTGTTTGCCCTGCAGCACGAGCACATCGTCGGGGTGGTCGCCGATAAACACCGTCATCCCGCAGCGGGTGCCAGTCGAGCCCACACCCACCGCTTTGAGCGCCACATCGCTGATCCTGAATTGCGCGATCACATGGCGTTGGGCTGCAGGCAGGCTGGCGATGTAGAGGTCTTTCATCTGATCACTCCAGGCCGTCCACTCCATGCCAGCCATCCATTCCGGGGGCAGCTGATCAAACCGCCAGATCAGAGGGGGCTCATGGCGAATCCGCAAGCGCCCGTTGGGTTCGGTTTCGCAGAGTTTGCGCACCGCCTGACGGCTGTTGCGCCGTAGTGCGGTCGCCGTGACCTGCTCCAGATGGCTGCGCAAGCAGGGGCCGGCCTTCTCGTTCATCAACGTCTCGAGCGGCAAGCGCAGTGACCACATCGCCAGAAACGGCAGTGTGGCTAAGTGCTCCATCGCTTCCCCGTAGGCCTTCACGGCACGGCGGCAAATCTTGTTCTGCTGCGACTCCGTTAACCCCAAACTGCGAGCCGCCAGCAGCAAGCTTGTGGCCAGGCGAATCAGATCCCACTCAAAAGGGCCTGGGTGGGTTTCATCAAAGTCGTTGATGTCAAACAGCAGTTGCCGCTCCGGCGAGGCATAAAAGCCGAAGTTCAACAGGTGAGCATCACCACAGAGCTGCACCTGCAACCCGGAATGGGGCTGGCGAGAGAGGTCTGAAGCCATCACCGCCGCGGCGCCGCGGAAGAAGGCGAAAGGGCTCTCCGCCATACGGCTGTGGCGGACGGGGACCAGCCACGGCAGGCGATGTGCCTCCTGATCCAGCAACAACGCAAGGGAATCAGGCCGTGGGCTGGTGGACACCGCGTTTCAGAAGGCGCTTGCGCCCACCATGGCCACGGGGCTTTGCCTGGGCAACGCCCTGCCTGACTTGAGGGCCTCAGGCTTGATCCAACACAAACCGGTAGCGCACGTCGCCTTGGCGCAGCCTGGCGATCGCCTCGTTGAGGCGATCCATGGGCAGATGCTCCACCTCAGGGCGGATGTTGTGGCGCACGCAGAAGTCCACCATCTTCAACAGGCTGGCGGGCGATGAGGTGGGACTTCCGGTGATCGAACGCCGGCCCATGATCAAGTCAAAGGCGCCCACCTGGATGGGATCGAGCACGGCGCCCAATTGATGCAGGCGGCCGCGCGGCGCCAAGGAGGCCATCACATCGCCCCACTGGAGCGAATGGTTCACCGTGTTGATCACCAGATCAAAGCGGCCCGCCAGCGTGCCCAGCTGATCAAGCGCTTCCACATGGTGCGCCCCGAAACGACGGGCTTCCTCCGCTTTCGAGAGGTTGGTGGTGAGGGCGGTGACCTCACAGCCCCAGGCCCTGGCGAATTGAAGGGCCATATGGCCCAGTCCGCCGATCCCGATCACCGCCACATGGGCTGTGGGTGAGACGGCTTCATCCACCAACGGTGCAAACACCGTGATGCCCCCGCAAAACAGGGGGCCCGCAGCGGCTGGGTCCATGCCGGCGGGCAGGGGAATGGCCCAGTCTTGGCGGGCGGTCACATGGCTGGAGAAGCCTCCCTGCCGACCCACGATCGTGGCCTCGAGCGAACCGCAGAGGTTGCCGGTGCCCCCCAGGCACTGCGGGCAATGGCTGCAGCTGCCGCTGATCCAGCCGAGGCCCCGCAGCTGCCCGATCAGCTCAGAGCTCACGCCCGACCCCACCGCAACCACGCGGCCCACCACCTCATGGCCAGGAACCAGCGGGTACTGGGTCATGCCCCAGTGGTTGTCGAGCATCGAGAGATCGCTGTGGCAAAGGCCGCAGTGCAGCACTTCCAGCACGAGCTCGTCGGCCGCGGGTTCGAGCATGGGGCGCGTGGCGGGCTCGAGGCGTCCGCCAGCTTCCAGGGCTTGCCAAACGGTGATGGACACGACGGGATGGCGCAGTGCCCTCCTTCTAATCACGACTGCCGTCGCAGCGCTGCATGGCGCGGCGGCGAAGCGGGATCGGTCAAGTGGCGATTCGCACCGAATCCACCTCAGATCGCGATTGCTTGCGGAGCAGCTGCGACCGATCAGCAGCGCTGAAGAGCGAACCTACCCACAACCGCGGTGTGCTTTTCCACAGGTTTTCCCCATGGGTCCAACCGCAGACTCAAGTGAGCGTCAGGCGCTCCACGAATCCGTCCGGAAAACCCCTCTCCCCTTGACAGCCGTCTGAGCCGGCACCAGCAGCCGGCCGACGCGCGTGGCACAGGCCGGCAAAGCCTTTGCGGTGCGGCCCATCTCGGTTTGGGACGCCGCTCAGATGACGCATTGGCACCGTTTTGACGGCAAGGCGCTCCTCGTGCGCTGATGGGTGGGTCAGAGCGAGCGAGGTGCGATGCAAGCGATTCCCGACCACATGCCGGAACACGTGAGTGTGGAAAACCAGTTCCCGGCGGATCTGTTCGAATCGATGGTTGGGTTTATTGAGCAGCATCCCCAGTGGGACCAATACCGGTTGATGCAATCGGCCTTAGCTGGCTTCCTCTTCCAGCAGGGCTGCCAGGACAAGCCGGTGGTGCGCCACTACCTCGACGGACTGTTTCGCAAGCCTGAACCGGCGCAGCGCTAAGCACTGGAGCGCCTAAGGCGCGAGGCCTGAAAACGGCCTCCGCTCAGCCTTCCAACGCTGCTGGCTGGAACGACCCGGCAACACAGGAAGCGTGAGCGCAGCACGAGACCTGTGCGGAGATCCAACGCCGTACGTCGACGAGTACGGTACGGTACTGTTTCTCTGGAACAGGGGTGGGCGCCCCTGCCGTGCTGTTTGCCGCCATGGTTCCCGCGTCGACTGCTCCGCGCCAGCGCATCCTGATTGCTGCGAGAGAGCTGTTTTTCAGCCGTGGATTCCAGAAGGTTTCCACCGATGACTTGGTGAAGGCGGCGGCTATCTCCAAAGCAACGCTTTATCGCCATTTCGGCGGGATGGATGACCTGCTTCGCGCCGTCGTTGATGCCGAGGTTGATGGCTTTGAGCGAGGCATTCCCCGTGAGGTCACCACCCCATCGGACTTTGCGGCTGCCCTCGAAGCCTTTGGCTCGAACCTTCTGCAGTTCTTGAACCAGCCAGAGATCATCCGCTTCTCGCAGCTGATGTTCGAAGAAGCGCGCAGCTCCCCCGATCTGGCTTCGAGCTTCTATTCCAGCGCCTATGGCCGCACCCAAGAGGATCTGGCCGAGCTGATCCAGCAGGCCCTTGATCAGGGTTGGCTGCCATCCAGCCAACCTGCCTCTGAGCTCGCTGAGCTGTTGCTGGGCATGTGGGAGGGATTTGGCTTCGTGAGAGCTCTGTTGGGCCTCACCGATCAGCCATTCCCGGACCCCGAAGCGCAAAGCCAACGCTCGGTTGCCGTGTTTCTGCAGGGCCAGCAACGCGAGGCGGGCGCTGCCTCGCGATTGGGTGTGCGCTGACGTACCCCATGACAATCCACAAATTCACAGCTCCTGCATCGCTTCGTGATCGCTTGCGCGATCAGCAACGGCTGCTTGCGATCCGAGCAAGCGGCAGGCTCTTCACCGTGGCTGTGGCCATCGCCACCCACACGGTGTTCCCGATCCTGCGCTGGCTGAATCAGCGCAAGATCAATCGGGGAGACGTGGTGTGGTTGGAGGAGATGCCAGGACCTCCTCAAAGCCAAACGTTTGAGCACCTCGCTTACGCGCCGGCAGATCTGACGCCAAACCCCGGTTTAAGCCGCAAGCGCGCACGCCACATGAAGGTGGACTATCCAGCCACGCTATACCCCTTCGCCTACCGAAACCCACCGATTTCAGGCAATCGCATCAACGGCTTGGGTGAAGCTGAGCCGCGGCAGCCGGATCATGTGTTCTTCGGGGATTCCTACAAGCGCGCCTGGGGAAAGCTGGATTGGTATTTCCAAGTGATGGAACCAACCGCCATCCATCGCCAGATCGCCCAGATCTTTTGGCAAGACAGCGCTCGTGTGGGCTCGGTTGCTGCCAAAAACTCCGCTCCTTCGGATCCTGCCGCCTGTTCAGCACTGGTGAAGCAGCTGGCTCTGCAATTCGGTGCCTGCCTGGTGGGGATCACCAGCATGAGCGAGCGCTTTTGTTATCACGATTCCAAGCCCGACTTCCGCTACGCCATTGCCATTGGCTGGGTGATGGACCGCGAGGAGATGCTTCATACCCCGAGCGAGCGATCCAACCGCGAAATCATGGACGCTTACAGGCAGGTCAATCGCGTGGCGATCCAGTTGGCTAACGCCATTCGGTCTCTCGGCCACCCTGCGCAGGCCTCAACCAATCTGGCGCCTGGCTCTAGCACGGAGGTGTTGCATGTTCCGATTGCGATTGCGGCGGGTCTTGGTCAGCTGGGAAAACACGGCTCGTTGATCACGGCAGAGCACGGCTCCAATGTGCGCCTGGCCACGGTGCTCACCGATCTACCTCTGGCCGTTGATGCACCCCACGATCTCGGTGTGGACGACTTGTGTCGTGATTGTCGAATCTGCGAAACGAATTGCCCACCTCACGCCATCTTTAGCGAGAAGCAACTCGTCAGAGGTGAACGGAAATGGTATGTGGATTTCGACAAATGTGCTCCCTATTTTGCGGAGACCCGTGGCTGCGGCATCTGCATTGAGGTGTGCCCCTGGAGCGAACCGGGAAAGGGCCTTGAACTCACCGCATCGCTGCTCAAACGGCGGCAGTTGAAGGCAGCATCAGCTGATCGTTGAATCGATGCCGCGAAAACCACTGCGCAGGCTTGCTCGCAGAGGTGATTGAACAGTTCGATCGATCCCGTAGCACGGCCGAGGCAAATGTGCCGCGATTACCTTGCGCGAGCCCACACACGTGGGCGAGGGGTTAGAGTCTGAAATAATCCTTTACATCTGGATCGTCCTGCATGTTCACGCTTGAAAGGGCCACCCAGATTTTTCCGGAAACACGCACAGCTGACGTGGTGCCGGCGATCACGGCACGCTTTCAATTGCTGAGTGCCGAGGACCAGCTTGCACTGATCTGGTACGCCTATCTCGAGATGGGCAGCACGATCACGGTGGCCGCTCCGGCCGCCGCGCGCATGCAATTTGCTGAGCGCACCCTCAACGAGATCAAGGCGATGTCGTTTGAGCAGCAGAGCCAGGTGATGTGCGATCTGGCCAACAGTGCCGATACCCCGATCAGCCGCGTTTACGCAACCTGGTCGGTGAATATCAAGCTTGGTTTCTGGTATCAACTGGGAGAATGGATGGCGGCCGGCAGCGTGGCGCCGATCCCCGAGGGCTATCAGCTGTCCGCAAACGCTTCAGCTGTGCTGTCGTCGTTGAAGGCCGTGGAGCAGGGTCAACAGATCACGCTGCTGCGCAATTTCGTAGTGGACATGGGCTTTGACCCCGCCAAGGGAGAAGGTCAGCGGGTGATGGAACCTGTGGCACCCCCAACCCCGGAGGAGCTGCGCAAGAAGGTGTTCATCGAGGGCGTGATCAACCCCACGGTGAATAGCTACATGGATCTGCTCAATGCCAATGACTTTGACAACCTGATCCAGCTGTTCCTGCCGGACGGCGCTCTGCAGCCGCCGTTCCAGAAGCCGATCGTGGGCAGCGAGGCCATCCTGCGCTTCTTCCGTGAGGATTGCCAGAACCTGAAGCTGTTGCCCGAGCGTGGTTACGCCGAGCCCGCCAACGATGGCTTCACCCAGATTAAAGTGACGGGCAAGGTTCAGACCCCTTGGTTTGGTGCCGGAATCGGCATGAATGTGGCCTGGCGCTTCCTGCTCAATCCCGAAGGCAAGATCTACTTCGTGGCGATTGATCTGCTCGCATCGCCAGCAGAACTGCTCAAGTTCGCCCGTTGAGCCTGCTGCTGAATGGAGCCTTGATTCTGGGCTGGGGATGTTCCCTGGCCCTGGGCCTCGGCACCAGGATCAGCCACGATTCGATCTGGCTTGTGCTGGTGATCGTGCTGCTGCGCGCCCAGATGCAGACCGGCCTGTTCATCGTGGCCCACGATGCCATGCACGGGTTGGTCTGTCCTGAGCGCATCAAAACCAATCACGCCATTGGGGCCCTGGCCTTGATGGCCTATGCGGGTGTGTCGTATGCCCGTTGCCAGCGGCAGCATCAGCGCCACCACCGACAACCAGGCACCGCCGACGATCCAGACTTTCCTTCCGACCAACGCCCAAGCCTGTTGCGTTGGTACGGGCAATTCCTGCTCCGCTATCTCAGTGCAAAGCAAATGCTGCGCTTGCTTGGTGGATGGGCATTTCTGGTGTGGCTCACCGCGAAGGCAACGTCGCTGGACTGGCGAGCTGCGGCGCTGCGCGTCTTGCTGGTTGCCACCCTCCCGCTGGTGCTGAGCTCATGGCAGTTGTTTGTTGTGGGCACCTACCTGCCGCATCGCGGCCAGTGTGTGCCGGAGCAGAACGCCCATCCGATCAGCCTGAACCTGCCGCCCTGGCTTTCGCTGCTCGCTTGTTTTCACTTCGGTTACCACCGCGAACATCACGACAACCCAGGCCTCAATTGGTTCCAATTGCCATCTGCTCGGGCTGTAAGCCTTGTGCTCGCGATGCCGGAACAGCTCCGGTAGCGTCGGACACAACGGTGTCACATCCATGAATCAAGCAGTTGTGGACACCTGGAGTGAGAGCGAACAGGCGATCGCCCGCTCCGCCTTTCAAAAGGCTTACGAGCGCGCGGTGGCACAGCTGGCTTCCGCCGTTCAGGCTCAGGCCGCAAGCTTGAGCACGGTGGAGTCCATCTGGGCCCTTCACGACTTTTTAAGCATCGAGCGCCACACGATGGAAGGACGTTTCGACTTCCGCCTGGAAGGGATCTTATTCGTGTTTGCCAGCTTGGTGAAAGAGAACCTCTTGCAGTTGCAGGAACTCGATGGCCTCGATGCTGAGAAATTGGCCAAGGTGGCCGCGATGTCTCGCTTCTGATCTGCAGCAGATTGCGTAAAAAAAGCCGCCCGTGAAGGGCGGCCGATGCGTGATCGCTGGATCACCGAATCACCAGCGGTTTCCGCCGCCGCCACCACCGCCACCACCACCGGTGCGGGGTTCAGCCATGTTCACCCGGATCATCCGGCCCATCCACTCCACGTTCTGGAGGTCGTCGATGGCCTTCTGCTCGTCAGCAGTGTTGGCCATCTCAACGAAGGCGAACCCACGCTTACGGCCGGTATCGCGATCGAGCGGCAGGCTGCACTTGCGCACAGCGCCGTACTCGGCGAACAGGCTCTGGAGGTCCTCCACTTCGGCATCGAAGGAGAGGTTGCCTACATAAATTGTCATGAAATGCGTTAAAGGTATGAACCCGATTCGTTGAAGGCCCTGAAGAAAGTTGCTGGCCGGGTGGAGAAATCTTGGGAACCCGCCGCCTGGAGTCGAAACCTGCTGGAGAGTGATCGTTGAATCTTGTTCAGCCTACTGCACGCCTGATCAAGCCACGGGGGTTGACCTTGCCGGCGTAGGTTTGTTCAAACACCCCTGGGGGCATGGATGGCCGAACGCAATGCCTCGGCCCGGGGGGATGAACCATCGCTCACCCTTGGGCAGCTGGAGGGCAGTTACCCGGCCTACTGCAAAGCGCTCAGAATTTTGATTCGAGAAGGAAAAACACTTCCCCAAATTCAACGCACGCTCTGTTGGCACCGGCTGGTGATGCTGCACGAGCGCATGCCGCGCCAATACCGCGATCCACTGCTTCACTACGGCATGACCAAGCGGGCTCTTGCAGCAGACGCGGCTGGCAAGAGCTGAGGGCTGGAGGCAGCCTCGCCCTGCGTTGTTCGGATCCAGCAGGTGCGATGAGCCCGCTCTGAATGCTCTGTCCAGGTCTGTTCACTACTGCGTGGGACCATCCAGATCGAAAGTTCAACGGTGTGCTGTCATCCCGTGCACGTCACACCCAATGACAATCGCTTGTAGCCCTGAGCCGGGTTCCTCACGCTGAAGGTTCAGCTGGAGCAACACCTCGATGCAACCGCCGGTGCTGGTGGATCGCCCGGATCCGATCGAGTTGGTGCTCGCGCAGGAAAAGAGCCGGCTGGATTGGCTCTTGCCCGTGCGCCACAGCCGCATGGCAGAGAGTGCCTTCACCTTCTATCGGGGTTCGGCGGTGGTGATGGCGGCCGACCTGGCCCGCCAGCCCCACTCCGGGGTGATGGTGCAGCTCTGTGGTGATGCGCATCTGTTGAACTTCGGCTTCTATGCCTCACCGGAGCGTCATCTGCTCTTTGATCTCAACGATTTCGACGAAACCCATCCCGGCCCGTTCGAGTGGGATGTGCAGCGGCTTGCGGCGAGCATGGTTCTTGCCGCTCGCGATCTCAATCTCAGTGTAAAGCAGCAGGAGAAGGTGTGCTGTCGCACGGTTCGCGCCTATGCCAAAGCCATGGCGGATTTTGCCGCGATGCCTGCAATGGAGATGTGGGTGCTGCAGCTGGATCTTGAGCGATTGATCGAAGAAACGGAGAGCAAAACCCTGCAACGCCACGTTCAGTCTTTGGCGGCCAAGGCCAAGCAGCGCAACAGTCGCCAAGCCGTGAGCAAGCTCTGCGACAAAGGAACTTCAGGAGATCTGCGGTTTCGCCACGATCCACCGCTGATTTTCAGATTCTCTGAGTTTCAGGGCAAATGGCTCGACCACAACATGTTTCAGGACGAGTGGCAAGAGGAGATGCACAAGCAGTATCTGACCAGCATTCGCCCTGACTTACAAGTTTTGCTGTCTCATTTCCACTTGGTGGATGTGGCACTGAAGGCCGTGGGCGTTGGCTCCGTGGGCACCCGATGCGCCATTGGTCTCTGGGTGGATCAACGCGGCGAGGAGGTGTTTGTGTGGCAAAGCAAGGAAGCACAACCCTCGGTGTTGGCCCCTTACGTGACTCTGCCTGTGCCTGACCATCAGGGTCAGAGGGTGGTGCAGGGGCAGCATTTGATGCAGACCGCTAGTGACCCTTTCCTTGGTTGGACGAGCTCACCGGCTGGCGACCACTTCTATTGCCGTCAATTTCGCGACTGGAAACTCTCTGTGGACGTGTCGCTCCTCGATGCCGAGGGACTGACGGATTACGGCCGGCTCTGCGGCTGGACCCTGGCCAAAGCCCATGCCCGCAGCGGCGACCGGGAGGCCATCTGTGCGGCGATTGGATCGCCGCAATCCTTCGCCGCCACCGTGCTCGAACAAGCAGTGGGGCACGCGGATCAAGCGCAGCTCGATCACCAGGTGCTTCTCACGCGGATCGCTCGCGGGGAGATTGCAACCAGCCCCGTGTTCTGAAGCTGATCCGATTGGGCGAGCGCTTACGGACCGGTCACCGCAATAGGTATTAAGCTTCGTAACGAATGCTTGACCGCTATGGCCAGCTCCGATTTCAAGATCCCTTACCAGCGCACGGGTTTCGTTCCCTTCGCTGAATCCCTCAATGGCCGCTTGGCCATGCTGGGCTTCGTGATCGCCGTTGCCACTGAAGCCCTGAGCGGCAAGGGCATCCTCGGACAGCTGGGGCTGGGCTGATGAATTTGATGATTCCTGCTCTTCTGATCACCGCCTGGCTGGTCACAGCCCTGGTTGGCCGCACCGCGGCCTGAGATGGTCTTTGGATCCCGGCTCTCCGGCCAGGCTCCCTGATTCAGGCCTACGAAACCAACGCACGTCACGCCCCGAGCGTTCAGCCCTACTCCCATGGAACGCTCCGACCTTCTGATTGCTTTTCTTGCCTTCGGTGCGGCGGTGTCGTGCCTGGGAGCCTGGCTTTGGTCGAGCCTCGGGAACACGGAGCGCTGATGGTCTGTGGTGGAGGTGTTTTGCTTTTGCCCTGCTCAGCTGAGCTGATCATGGCAGTCACATCTGGTTAGACCCTGAGGCCAGTTCAGTCACGCATCACCAAGGGATTCGGATTTGGCTGGGTGCAGGCCGTTGAGCCCGTTGGCTCGCTGGCCTGCTCCCAGACACCAAACCGTCATGAGCACTTCTGCTTCCCGCCAGGTCCACTTGCGCCCTGCAGCGCGCGTCGGCGTTGCCCTGGCCGCGATGGCCACGGCTTGGCTTCCCCTCGCGGCATCGGCGCGGCCCTGGCCGATCCCGCAGTCCCGTTGGAACGGGAGCGTTCAGGACTACGCCACGCCTCCCCTCACACCTGAGCAACAGATGCAGCGCTGCAACACCGGCCGACTGATCGGTGGTCTTGGTGGAGGTGCCGTGGCCTATGCGATGTCCCGCGATGACGGGCGCGCCTGGGCGATTCCGCTTGGTGCGCTGCTCGGATCGCAAGTGGGCTGCAACGCTGCAGCCGGTCGCGGACCACTGCCCTTGTAACCGCCCCACAGCCGGCTCGCAGGCATTTGTAACATGTTGTTAAGACGTTGTGCCAGGTCATGAAAGAGCCCTCCCTCAGCCGGCAGTTCGCACTCGCGATGCAAGAGCGTGCCATTGAGAGCTGCGATGACATTGAGCAACTGCGGTCCGTCGCCAAAACACTGCTGCGGGCCTGGCAAATGCAGGCGTCGTTCACCGAGGACTACGCCGCCCAGCTGATGCATCTCACGCCACCACCCTTTTCGTCCAAGGGCGCAGCTGAGTGAGGGCGGGCCTGCGGATCACGCCTGCAGGATGCATGGGGTGGGCTGCGGTGTGATGACCCATCTGACGCGTGAAGCGAACACTGTTCACTCATGGAGCTCGCTCAATCCAGTGCATGGGCGAGGAGCTGCTGCTCCACTTCAGGCGTGATCCCGCAGTCGCTGTAGTCGGAGGAGGGAGGCAGGTGGAGGTCGAGCAGCCACTCCACAAGCAAACGACGATCTCGCATGGCTGTTGAGAGCTCGACAAAGTCGTTGCCTAACTCTCCTTGAAGTTGAATGCTCTCATCGAGTGCCTCAAGTTCGAGGCAAATCGCCCGATACAGGCAGAAATCCCGCAAACTGAGATCTGCGATGCGTTGCCGATATGGTGAGTGCATACCGGTCACTGTGGACACCCCCGCTTCAACCAAGCCAACGGCGATGCGGATTTGCCCAACAATCTCTGCAGCTAACGAAGGCGATTTGGTTGGGCACGTTCTGGAAGCTCTTGATTCACCAAAACAAAACCCCTGAGCACTGCCCAGAGGTCTGACGATTGAAATGAGGCCTGCTCTTCGTTTGAGCTAGAAGCAGAAGGGAAGAAACTGGGTGTGGCAGGCGGCGTAGCCATCCACCAGTGGGCCAAGACCGATCTGGTGGGCAATGCCAGCGCCTGTTAGGCCCTCAGTGATGATCCCGATCACGATGCCGAGCATGGCCGCTCGTCCGTTGAACAGCTCAGCGCGCTGCAATTGCTGCAGGTGGATCTGATGCGCGGCACGGTCTTGATACCACTTCTCGTTGGCGGGCGACTCGCTCATTTGTTTAGCCCAGACCAATTTGGGACAGGATGCTTTGGCCGGTGAGGAGTTCAGTGCCAAGGCCAATCACGAAGCCAAGCATGGCCAGACGGCCATTCCAGGTTTCAGCAAATTCAACAAAACCGAAGCGGGCTGCAGATTGAGTCATGTGTTGTTCCGAGTGGGTGCGCCAATGAAGCGTCATGTGCTGAGGGTGCCGATGGCGGTTTCTCCTCAAATGTTCTGCTGTTCTGAGGCTGGCGGTGGCCGCCAAGGGCCTGCCCTGGCTGAGCTCAGAAAAGCCGTCTAGAGGAGTGGCCTTCACCAACGGCTGTTGCCGAAGGCAGAAGTGGGGCGAGGTTCGGCCTTGTTGACGCGAATGGAACGGCCCATCCACTCCACGTCTTGAAGATCTGTGATGGCCTTGGTTTCGGCGCTGGCCTCGGCCATCTCCACAAAGGCGAAACCGCGCTTGCGACCTGTGTCGCGATCCAGCGGCAGGCTGCACTTGCTGACTGAGCCGTACTCAGCAAACAGGTGTTGAAGGTCCTCCACTTCGGCATCGAAGGAGAGGTTTCCCACGTAAATTGTCATTCAATAAGAAATTATGAAGCCGATTCGCTGAAAGCCCTGAAGGAAGTGACTGGTCGAGTGGAGAAAGACCGAAGCCAGAAGCTTATGAAACTCGCCGCTTGAGAGAGAAACCCGCCTGAGAGAGGTCGTTGAATCAGCTTCACTCTACACCCCATGGTGGACGCTTGCCCGATCGTCCCTGACTGTTGGCGTTTGGCTGGAAGGTTTTGGGGGATCAGTAAAAAGCGCCGCCTGAGCGACGCTTCTTTCCCCTAGGTCCGCCTGACAGAAGCTGCAGGCGACCACGCGCATCATGGACCTGAATCGGCGAGCCGGTTTCAATTCACCGAATCACCGCAGATTCGCACCGTTTGTGTTGTTTCATCACGCGAGATGTCGGGAGATGAAGCCTGCTTGACCCACGCACAATCCAGCGGTTCCAGTTGGCGCGGTTGCTCACGTGCTGCCAGGATGGGATCAAGGGAGACCCCGGATCTGTTGAGATACAAGATGACTGCTCATACAAAGCCAAAGCGAGACAACTCTTTGCTTGATATTGTCTGCGAGAATCCAATGCAGATCGTCGCGAAGGTTCGCCACTACTTTTCACTCCATGCTCAAGACCTGATTGATCTCGGCGACTTGCCTTCTCAACTGGGGATCAGCAAGCAGTGCCTCGAAGTGAGCTTTGAGCAAGTTCGTGGCATGAGCCTGGCGCAAGCCCTGCAAGAGCACCGTCTGAACAGGCTGTTTGCGGCGCTTACGGATCACCCACGCCAAGGCCTCGGACATGCCATACAGGCCTGTGGGTTGAGTCGTACTCAAGGTGTTGTGGCGTTATTTGAGCAGGCGTTTGGCATTGAAATGCCATCCTTCTTGCTCACCTGTCGTCGGGCAGCAGACGATCGCTGCTTTCGCAGGAATCACCCAGAGCCTGAATCGTTGGTGTTGCCAACGTGAGCCTGACGCTTGGCCATTGATCGGGCGATTGAGGCCGATCAGGAGCTGGAGTTGGAAGCTCATCAGGCCCGCTGAGGGTCAGGCCGGCAGTGGCCGGCCTTTTCTGCTGATCCCGGTGAGTGGGTCAGGCTGCAGCGCTCTCCGCCAAGAAGCCCTCAATCCAGCGCTGGTGGCGGCTGGTGGTGATCAACCCCGCCAGGGATGGCACGGCATCAGGCACTTGGAAGGCAGCGCGGAAGCCCTTGGAGAACGCCTCGAGGCGAGCAGGGGCCAGGGCCTTGATTCGCTCCTGGAGCCCAGCGACCACTGCAGGTTCTAGTGATGTGTCGTCCACGGCCACTGTTGTTGGTGCAGCTGCGCTGCTCACCTGGCGTTGCTGCTTGTCGTATAGCGCCAGGCCAAAGGGATTGCCAAAGGTCATCAAGGCCCGTTTGGTGGCATCGGTTTCGGCTTCCTTGAGCGCTGATTCATGGGCCAGTCCCAGATCGGCATCGATGCCATGGCCAGCTCCGGAGCCCTCACGGATGAGGGTGCGGTTGCCGGCGGTGATGGTGATGCGCACGCGGGCGATGTACGTCACGCCCCAGCCGTTTTTGCGATCACGGCCTATGGGTCGTTCGTGTTCTGCCACGCAGCGGCTGATCAGGGTGGAGCGCTCCCAGCCGTCAAAACCAAAGATGCGGTTGGCTTCTGCAATCACCTGCCAGCCCTCGAGGTAGCTCACGCGGCTACGGCCCTGCTCCCGCTGGCGCACATGGGCGCGATCGAGGGGAGCAGAGAGGGCAGCCACCTGCCGCTCCGAAAAGCCGGTGCCAAGGGCACCCTCGTAATGGGGCTTTGCCGGTGAGGGCGAAGGTTGAGCAGCGGCTTCCTGGCTGAGCGATTCGCGCAGCAGTTGCAGCGTGGACGGAGGCCGGCCGGCGGGGCTCCGGCGCACCACCGGGGTGGCGTGATTGGTGGCTGTGGATGTGATGGCCATGGTGAGGAATCGAGTGTGTGTGAAGTGAGAAGAAAGTGGGGCCCGCCACTGCAAAACCCCATATCGAGGCCCCCTGTGGGGGCTAGGTGATGGACCAGTGGCGGCGTTTGATGAGGCGTGCGCCGGGGACGGCGGTGGAGGAGAGGGAGAAGGCGAGGTGAGCGGCTTCTGCTTTGGGGAGGCCTGAGGTGGCGGATGAGATGAGGGCGCGGATGCGGGCCTTGATGGAGGTTTTGTTGGGTGTGGTGGTGGTTTGAGTGGTCACCAGATCTGGGGGGAGGAGACCTGCGTCATCGATCTCGATCGCTTCTGTGGTGCGGGACGAAAGGTGGTGATCGGTGAGGTGATGGGAGGTGGCGGAGGGATCGAGGCGCGAGAGCAGGTGGATGAGGGTGGATTCGAGGGCGTCCGCGCGGTTGTCTTCTCGTTTGGCGAGGGCTGAGAAGCGCTTGGATTGGGAGAGGTGGTAGCTGGCTTCTGCGCGTAGGCGTTCGATCACCCAGCACGTGGCATCGGCCTTGCGGATAAAGGCCTCGCGTTTGTTGTCCTCCAAGGCCAGGGATTCCTCGAGATCGGCGATGGCGAGGGCACGTTCGTCGTCGTCCTCGGTATCGAGGCGCTCAGAGAGGCGGGAAATCCAGTGGGTTTCGGCCTGGAGATCAGTGCCGAGCTCCCAGAGGGTGGGCAACTGCGGCGTATCGGTTGGAGGCGTGGGGACTGGTATGGCAACAGACATGGGTGTGCGGGTGTGAGGAGGATCAGTGGGTTGAAAGGCGGGGCTCCGGCGAGCGAGCAAAGCCCCATCGCAAGCGGCTATGCGCTGCGGCGATCTCGATCACTTCGATCGGGATGGCGGAACGCCGGCTGAGGCGGCGGGCCTGATCCACCAGGGAGGCGGTGCCGCGGGAGCCGGGAAAAGCGATCACCAAGAGGCCAGCGCCTAGGGGGAGAGCGGCTGCCAGATCGAGGGAGCGCTCGAGCATCTGGTGATTGCGGATCGGGCCGGCGGCGCGGCCGTGCTGCTGCCAGGCAGCGGGGCAGGCGATCTGCGGCCAGCCGAGCTGATCAGCCGCCGATGCGATGGCCTGATCAGCCCCGCGGGCTCCGCCATGGAAGAGCGATTGCACTAATCGGCCACGGGAGGCGCTCAGCAAGTGGGTGGCGATCAGCTCAGAGGGCCAGGTGAGATCACGGCCACCACCGGCCACGATCACCAGCTGGCCACTGCCAGGGAGAAAGAGTGAACCGAATAAAGAAGCAGCAGGCGGCGCCAATGCGGCGGCCTGGGTGAGCGAAAGCATAGAAAGAAAAAGAATGCAGAAGGATTTCTTTCAAGGGCTCCGGCTACAGCGGAGGCCATCCCTTGATCACCCCTTTATTGTATCAGTACGGGCGTACTATGCGCCAGGTGAGACGGGACTTGCGGGGCGCTCTTCTTGAAACCTAACGGCTCTAGATCTGGGAATCTGGGGCATCAGCAGTGCGGCGACTCTTCTAAGGGCTGAGCATCCATCAAGTGCCCGAAACGCAGCCACCACAGCCGCTTCTGTGCGCTTGCAGCAGGCTCCAAAGCGCCGGGCCACCGCAGCCGCGGGAGAACGCTATGCGTGATGAACCAACGCCACACTTCCCGGCGGCGGCAAGGACACAAGAGATCACGCGAGCGCCAGGGCCGGTGTCCGCGCAGCGCCTACACCGGCTCGCGAAGCCCTGGCGCCGTGTGACATCCTGAATTCCCTGCCGCCGGGTGGCGATTAAGCGCTAACGGTTGAACAATCGCAGCCAAGAAAGAAGCAACGTGGTGTTCTTCAAGCGCCACAGTCACATTTGGTCAGAGTCTCAGCGGGGCTCAGTCACCCATCGCCCAGCAGAACGGATTTGGCTGGATGCAGGTCATTGAGCCCTGCTGCTCTCAGGCCTCCTCCCACACACCCAAGCAGTCATGAGCACTTCTGCTTCCCGTTCTCACCGCCTGAGCGCTGCAGCGCGACTGGGCTTTGCTCTTGCCGCCACAGCCACCGCATTACTTCCCCTCGCGGCATCAGCACGGCCCTGGCCGATCCCGCAGACCAGCTGGAACAGCACTGTTCAGGACTATCCCGTGCCCACCGCACCGCCACGGCCTTGGTGGAACCCAGGAGCCAACACGGGCTATCAGGCTTACGCCACACCACCGCTCACTCCAGAGCAACAGATCCAGCGCTGCAACACCGGCCGCCTGATCGGCGGCCTCGGTGGTGGTGCTGTCGCTTACGCCATGTCCCGCGATGACGGCCGTGCCTGGGCGATTCCTCTTGGTGCTCTGCTTGGCTCCCAGGTGGGATGCAACGCGGCGGCCGGCCGGGGGCCACTGCCCTGGTGATGAGCTGCTCAGATCTGCCCTGACCGTTCCGCCGTCCAGATCCAGCCCTCCTGCTTGGCGATGTCTAGATCGAGAGGAGGGCGCGCACGGCCTTGGATGAAATCCGCCGCTGCGAGCACACACACCAACGAATCGATGGCATCGGCCGAGGCCGGAAGACCCCCGTCGAGGCCAGAGAGATCAAGCAACGGCTCCAATCCCTCGATGGAGCCACCCTTTCCACGTGAGCCATGCGCCAGCCGGGTTGCTGCCGGGTAGACCTCAATGGCTGTGATCGGCTCTCGATCGGCGGGCGTCCAAGCCAAGGGAATCTTTTCGCCGGTGATGCTCCTGATGTCAGCCAGAAGGTCGAGCGCTGCCACGGCAGTGCGGGAGATGAAGTTGGCGCCGACTTCCAAAGGCCTCTTACCGAAACGCTCGTAGATGTCGTCGTCGCACTGGCGCCTGAAGAGTGAATGGGCTGTGGCACCCATCGCCGCTCCTGCCTGATGACCGGCCAGGGCCTGCCCGATCGCGAGCGGCCAACCCAACGGCGCATCAAGGGCCAGCAACGCGGGCTCGCCTGGCTTCAACCAGCTGCACACGATTGAGGCTGGCGCCTCCTTGGGGTTTCCTGTGCGGCAAGCCTTAATCCGAACACCATCACCATCGAGTTCACCGAGCGCCAGCCCCACCTTGTTGGGCTGCGTGGCGCAATCGATGCCGATCAGGGCAACCATCGCCGCTGGACTACTGCTCAGACTCTCGCCTGGATCCACTCCCGCAGCAGTTGATGTGGGTCAACACCCTCCAGCAGCTCATCGGGCACCACCGCCACACGCCGCAGCTCTGGGTGGCTTCTACGCACCTGCGCGATGGCGTGGTCAGGGTCCATCGCCCGCACCGGCTGAATACTGCAGCGCTCCTGATCGCAGAAGAACACGGAAAACGCTGCCATGCCTGGGCTCTAGAGAAGAAATTGGGTGGGCTGCGGTGTGAGGAGTGCAGCCCGAGTGCACGCCGTGAAGACAGGCCAGGGGGTGATGACCACGCCTGGCCCGTGAAGCAAGCACCGCTCACTCATGGCTCAGGTGGCTGCAGCCGTGCAAGTGCGGAGCAGCCGGCTCAACGCCGCTCCACCAGAGGAGCCCACTCAGCCTGGATGCCGATATCCGGCACACCCGATTCCTTATTCGTCTTTTCGAGCCAGTGGGAGCGAAGGATCCGATACCCCTTGCGCACGCTTCGCAGTCCCGCCGGTGCCTGAGCCGCTGCACAGGACTGTCCCCCATCGCGGCAGGGCGAGGGTTGACCGCTGCAGCCCGATACCAGGAGCAGCGTCGCAAGAAACAGATGTCTCACCGGATCAGCGGCGCAGCGCTCAGTCCGGATTGAACCAGCTGTGCACCACACCATCACCTGTTGCACCGGGCGTCGTGACAACGGCCAACTGCTGATGACCGCGTCGGTAGTCGTACCGGCAAAAGCCCTGCCCCGTTCCGGAGCAGGCGCTCAGGCTCGCCAGATTGTTCCCGGCGCGTTCTCGCTCAATCGGCAGCGGCTCCTGCTCTGGCTGCGGTGACCAGCCAGCAGCCAGAAGACGAGCATCAACCACGGCGATCGGTTCGTTAACCGCCAACGCAGGAGCTTCAGCGGAGTCGCCACCGGATTGGACAGCCTGCGTCAGTACTATCGCGGCCACGGCCGCAGAAAGCCCGAACACAAGAGGCCCACACCATCGCCTGGAAGCTGTTCCTGACGACACGACCGCGTGCTCCACGCATCGACTGGATTCCAGCAACAACAGGCGAGGGTGAGGGTTGAGGCCCGGGTTGTTTTCAGATTGGCTCGAGAGCATCGAGCAGGGCCTGCAGTTCCGTCTGCGGATCTCGCTGCAAGAGCGTGATCACGTCTGGTTCCGGGTTTAGGGCTTGTGTGATTGCGGTGCCAACAGCTCCATGAAGTAGCCCCGCCAGCTGAAACGACCTACAAGGAATCAAGCCATCGTTGAGCACCGCCTGAATGCTCCTAGATCCAACAGGCTTCCAAGGAGATCCAGACGGATCCTCTATCGAGATCAGCACGAACGGGGGATCGCGGGGTCAGAGGACTCCCCTGCTGGTGTTGTCCTTAACTCATGATCTGAGATCAAGTACCAGATTCAGGTAGAGAGCTCAGCCTGTCCAGACATTGAGAGCCTGTGAATTCCACTGCTGGAGGCTCAATCCTGAGAGGAGCACGGATTGCTGATTGAACGGCAGTTCGACGCGAACACCGTCAGCCGTACCAACCACTTGAGCTTGTTGGCCCTCAGCCCAGAACCCACGGAGATCCAAACGATCGTGGATGGGATCGAAATTGTCGATTCGCAGCTGGCGCCCCCAGGCATAGCCGAGCCGGAATTGTTCGGCTTGATCGCCTCTGCCCAGTAAACGAGTATCGCTGACAGCGACAAGGATGTCTCTCGGTGTGGGAGAAACCACGGAGGAGTCTCCACCAATCAGTGGATCAACGGGTTCGGGTTCTGGCACTGGTGCGTTGGGCGCTGGGTCTGAACTCGGACTTGTGCTGGTTCCCGATGTGATCAGTACAAGCGATGGATCGAGGCTGGAGAGTTGACCGCCGTTGGGGATGATGCCTTGAACGTAGGAACGAACCGGCGTGCCAGCTTGAAGCTGCCCGCCCCAGCTGGGTGGTCTGATCGTTACCAACCAAGTACCATCCGTTTGACGCTGTTGCTGGAGGCTGAAATCAGAGGCCCCACGAAGCTCATAGCGACTGGTGAAGCTGGTACTCCATGTGGTGAGCGGTTGATTGGTCTGATTCGTCAGCACCAGCTGTCCCTCAAAGGCACCGTTCCACTGGCTGCTCAGCTGAATCTGTACCGTGATCCCGGTTCCCGTTGAAACAAACGACGAAGATGATTCTGAGGGGGGAGTCATAACCGGTTCGGTACTCGGTCCAGCCACCGGATCCGACACGGGCGAAGGTGACGGAATCGGCTCCGGAAGAGGCCGGATTGGAGACAGAGACGAAGCTGTGTTCGATGGATCCTGGAGAACATCCACCAGATCGAACTGACCATTCCCACCTATGACCGCATCAAACGTCAAGCCAGATGCCGTCACGATCTCAGCAAAACTTTGTCCATTGAGCCAGAAATCAGATGCGGCCTTGATCAGGCTGTCACCATCACCAGTGGCATCATTGGAAAGATCCCAGAACATCATCCCGCCAAGCCCTTTCTCTTGGGCCCAGGCACTTTTCAAAGCTATCGTGGCTGGGGTTTCAAACGAGCTGAAGATTTGTTCAGCCGGGTTCCACAGATAGGCAGCTTGGGCATTGTCATCCCAGATCAGCTTCCAGCCGCCAGCACGGAATTGTGCCAGTACATCCTTGTAGTCATAGACGCCAGATTCAAACGTACCGGGGGCAGCCCCTCCTGCGCTATCTCCGTAGCCAAAGTCCTCGATTCCATAGTCGTCCGGGCTGGACTGAACACCACTCCACGCGCGTGTGTAAGCAGGGGCACCAAGGACGATCTGAGATGGCGCAACACCTGCCTGAAGATAACGATCAACGGCGGTGGCGATGTCGTAGCCAATCGGATCACCCATGAGAGGGGCTTGGTGTCCTGTCGATGCCTCCCAAGTCCCATGGAAGTCGTAGGCCATGAGATTGAAGAAGTCGACAAACTCCTTCATTTCACTTAGGTGAAAACTAGGGATTTTGTCGACACCTGCGGCTGAGGCTACCGAAATCTGATAGCGTCGACCCAGATCTTCTCCGAGAGCATCAAGCTTGCTCCTCAGAAGCTGCAATGTTGCAACATAATTGACACCATCCGTACTGGAAACGGAATTACTCTCTAGCCCACCTCCACCTGGATACTCCCAGTCAAAGTCGACCCCATCAAACATCGTGTAGGTGGTTAGAAAATCCACCACTGAATCGGTGAACACCTCGCGCTCTTCTGCCGTGTCAAGTGTCGTGGAGAAATTGCCTGAAAGCGTCCATCCCCCAACAGCAATACTGGTGCGGAGATGGGGGTAGATCTCTTTCAGTTCTGCAATCTGGTTGAAATTGCCCCAAACGCTCTGGCTGGCACGGGCATCTTCCGGTGGGTAGTACCAGCTGTCGGCATTGCCACCGACAGCGTCACCGGAGTCTGTAAACCTCTTTTCAGTGGCGGCATAGCTATCAAATAACGCCATGCGTCCATCAGGCCCGATACGGGCAAAGGCATAGATCAGATGGGTCAGCTGATCGGCCGGAACATCAGCGATCTGCACATCCCGTCCATAAATGCCCCATTCGGGAAAGTAGGCCGCCACGATTGGCGAGGCATTTCCTGTCGTGACACTGTCGTCGGCTGTGTTCAGCGCGGGTGCCGCTGTGGTCAAGGCGGACTCCATGGAGAGGTGCTCTCAGGTCTGGAGACACCCTCGCGGGACACCCGGCAGGAACACATCCTGCAAATGAAGGATTCTCAGCGCACCAGCCCAAGCTTCACCGCCAAAGCTGCCGCTGCAGCCCGGTCACTCACCTGGAGCTTCTGAAGGATGCGCTGCACGTGGTCCCTCGCTGTGACTTCCGCAATTTGAAGCTTTGCCGCGATCTGGCGATTGGTGAGGCCATCAGCCAAGAGGGGCAGCACCTCAAGCTCTCTTCGACTTAACGCATCAGGTGCCGCACCTTCGCTTTCAAGCAATGCAGCCAACGTGGGCCCGCAGTACCGCTCTCCTTTGCTTAGGGCAACCAGGGCGCGAGTTAGCTCCCCGTTCCCATAGTCATCGCTACAGACCAGAGCGTTGACCTGAGCGCGCCAGGCTGCCTTGACCAAAGCCGGTTGAAGCGGTGTCGCCATCGCCAACATGGTCTTAGGCGTTGGGCTGTGCTTCTGAAGCTCCTCAAGCAACGGCAAGACAGGTCCATCCCGCAAGATTTCGTCGAGAAAGATCAGCACGTCAGAGGTATCGCTTGGTAGTGCTTCGAAAACAGCTGATGAGCTGTCACAGATGGCAAGCAATCGCTGAGGCAGAAGAGGCGGCTCCGGATTCGGATTACCAAGCTCAAGAGCCAGCAAATTGGCATAGGGGCGATGGGATGTAGCAATCAAGAGCTGCCAAGGCTGCAGGCGCTGATGCAATGCACCGGTGGATTCCAGCAGACGACTGCGAGCCTGATCAATCCCTTTCTCGGGTTTGCTCACTGAAAAAGATCTCGATCTGCTAGGGGTTGGTTGATCTTGGCTGACGTCGCCGACCCTCGAGCTATTGCATTCAGGACCCTACCTGGCAGAACGGGCCGCGCAATGCCGGTCTTGTTCCCGATGGGTCGCCCAGATTGCCTGCAGATGCCTTATCCCGGTTGCTACCAATGAACATTACTCTGACTGAACACTGGACATTCAGCCGAGGGATTCGCAAACCCTTGGGGGTTTTACAACGTTCTCGGCTGCTAAATCATGAAATGATCGTGAACCAATGCCGGCTGGTCCGTATCAGCTGCGTTGTGAGGTTCTGAATGTAAGACTAAACCCGTAACAACAATCTATTCGGAATCAATACTTCAGACAAAGAGTGTGGAGAGAACTCCACACTCCGCTGTGATGACAGATTGAGGTAACCCGTCAACGCCAGGCGTTAGCGGCTGTAATTCTCCAGCTGCTCAAGCCCTTTGCGCAGAATCTGCTGACCACCCTCGAGTATGCGCTGCTGATCACCCTTGAACTGGCAACTCGCTGTGCGGTACTGAACTGTCTTGCTCATCGGTACGTACCAGAGGGCATCGAGTTTGCAGAAGTTACGCCCTTTCGCTGCGGGCAGATCCTGGAGGAGTTCACCACTCAGGCAGCGGTAGCCACTGCGGTCCTTTCCCTCGCGCAGACAGGTGCCAAGGTTGCGCACAAAGATGCTCTGTCCCTTGTTCTTGAAGATCTGGTTGGCGTACCCAGCAAACGACACCGGGTCGTAGGTGAAGGGTGCAGCGTGCGCCACTCCGCTTAGTGCAGCAAGAAGCAGCAGTGGGCGAAGTAAGCGGTGCACGGGAGGCAGATGGATGACCAGCCAACCATCATCAGGCACCCCTAGTCCGCTCCCATCGGTTCTAGTGCATCGAACAACGCCTGCAATTCCGCCTGAGGATCCCGCTGCAACAGAGAGACCACATCCGGTCCGGGATCGACAGCTTGTGCGATTGCTGCACCCACAGCTCCCGGCAGTTCCTCCACCAGCTGCAATGCCATCGAGGCAACGGAACCATCAACGGCTACCAGCGACAGGCTGCTCAGCCACTCCATCGCCAAGCGACAGGCGGGGTCCCGGAGCGCGAGGCACTGCAGCAGTTCGCGGCACTCTGCTGCATGAACGAAAAGCCGCAGAGCTCGGTGCTCAGCCCGTTGGCGTGCTGTGGCAGAGCAAGGTTCATGCAGGGACGGGGTTGCCTGCGGTTGGAGCTTTGTCGCGCCTGGCTCGGTAAAAGTGCGCTGCAGCGCTCCGTTGAAGGACTGCTCCGCCGAGCGGCGCAACACTCCGTCAGGCAGCTGCTCAATCAAGGCCTGACCGGCCTGCTCCACCGCTTGGAGGGTTTCAAGCGCTGGCTCACCCGTGCTCGTCGTCAGTGGAGCCAGCAGCCGATCCAGGCGCCACTCCAGCCAATGCCGGGCTGAGGTAATCAAGCCCTCAACTGCCGTTGCTCCCTGGGCCCGGAGCAAGCCATCGGCGTCTTGCCCCTCGGGCAACTGCACCACCGAGGCACTCAACCCACCGGCCACCAGCTGCGGCTGCAACTGCTCAATCAGGCGATCGGTAGCGACCTGCCCCGCGCCATCGCCATCGAGGGCAATCAACAGGTGCTTCATCCCCTGGCGCCGGAGCAGTTGGAACTGCAACGCCGACACGCTGGTGCCCAGGCAGGCCACTGCGTTAGTGAAACCAGCCTGGTGGAGCTGGATCACATCCAGCGGACCTTCCACCAACAGCGCTGTGCCCTGCTTACGGATGGTCTCGGCTGCCTGGTCCAAGCCGAACACCAGCCCGTTGCGTTGAAAGAGCAGGTCTCCTGTGCTGTTGCGGTACTTGGGCTCTTGGGTACCAATGGCCCGGCCGCAGAAGCCGACTGTCTGGCCGGTGGCGTCGTTGAGGGGGATCGTCAGGCGGCCGCTCGCGAACCCGAGCTGCCAGCGGCGCGCCGTGTCTGAGCTGATGCCACGGGTCTGGAGGTAATCCGCGCCTGCACCGCCCTGCTCCAGCTGTTGCGACAGGATCTGGTGGAATTGGGCCCGCTGCTCCGTGCGCTGCGCCATCAACTGGCGTCGCTCGCGCCACTCCTGCTCAAAACGCGCCTGCGCTTCCGGGTCACCCTCCGCCACGCTCACGCCGGTGCGGCGCGCCAGTTCGAGCACCGCTTCTTGAAAGCTCAGGCCCTGCCGGTCTTGCAGCCAGCCGATGGCGTCGGTGCCCTTGTCGCAGACAAAGCAGTGCACCCGGTTGCGGCTGGGGCTGACGGAGAGTGAGGGATGGCGATCGTCATGCCAGGGGCAGCGCGCCACGAAGTCCCGGCCGCTCTTCTTGAGTTCTGCGGGCCCAAAGAGATCCGTGATCTGGGCCCGTTCGCGCACGCTCTCGAGCACCGCCGGTGTGAGCAGCCCAGCCGGGGGCCCAGAGGGGTGCCCACTGGGTGCGCGGAGGGTCGCTCCAGCAGACACCCGATGAACGGCTGGCTTGTCGCTGGCGTAGATGCTCATAGGCACTCCACGCCCGGATACAGGTGGCTGCCGATGAAGAGGTGCCTGGCCTCATCGGCTTCCAGGTAGCAGTGGGCCCGGTCCATGCGGATCGTGGACTTACTGCAGTCGTCTTCTCCGCTCATCTGGCCGTGGCGGAACTTGCCGTGGTGGATTTCGAGCACACCCGGCTTGGGCTTGCTGAATTCATCCAGCTTGGGCCGATCGATCAGCCACACCGCTGAGGCATAACGCTCGAGCTCGGATGTCCCCGCCAGGTGGGAGACATCGGGGCCGGTGGGGTTGCCGTAGGCGCCGCGGTTCAGCTGCGCCACCACGAACACATCGAGTTCGCAGCGGCCAGCCAGGGCCTTGATCGCCGTTGCCCGGGCTGCCAATTCAGCGGTGGTGTTGCTGCCGTACCCAGGCGTGGGGCCCATGGCGTGGAAGTGATCGAGCACCACCGCCGCCAGCTCGGGATGAGCGCTCTTGCAGTCCTCCACCAGCGCGGCGAGTTCTTCCACCGTTGCGGCGAAGTGCGATTGGTAGAACACCCGGCCCATCCGCTGCCCGTTGGGGGCAATGCTTTCGGCGAACTGGGCAGAGAGCTGGTTGAGGTACTCGAAATCGCGGCCCTCGATCACCTCACCGCGGCCCTCGAGTTCATTGGCGGAGTAGCGCGGCGTGAACACCCCGCTGGCGCGGCGGCAGTAGTTGGCCAGTAGCCGTGCGCCGATGGCGCGGCGGCTTAGTTCGCAGGAGAGCACTAGGACAGAAGCGCCGTTGATGGCCAGGCCCATGGCGGCGGCGATGCCCACGGTGGTTTTGCCCACACCGGACTTGGCCGCCAACACCCAGGTGCTGTCGCCAGTCCCGGGCAGCACTCCACCACGCATGTCGATGTCCAGCGAGGGAATCCCCGTGGAGATCGGCTTGGGGCGTTGCTCTGCCGGGAGGGAAGCCAGCGCCAGGCACTCGCGCCTGGCATCAGCCTCGATGCAGACCTGGAAGCTCTGGCGATAACGACCCGCGGTGATCGAAGTGGCGTCATTGAGGAGCTGACGGCAGCTCTCCAGTTCGCCATCGATGCCGCAATCGATCTGCTCACGCGCCAGGAGCTTGCGCAGCCCTGGATAGAACAGCGCCCGTGCCTTGGCGCTCTGGAAAAGCCGGCAGGCGATTTTGAAGTCCAGCTCCGGGTGGATCAGGCCGTCATCACCCCAGGCGATCACCTCCGAGAGGGCTTCTTCTATCTGCAGCAGCGACCCGCGGAAGCGGCCGCCCAGGGCTCGCTGGCGCACGTCTTCTCGGATCGCGTAGGCGTTGAGCACATCAATGTCACGCCGGCCGCGGAACAACTCATCGATCTCGAGTGCCAGGGCTCTGAGGCCCGGCTGGGTCCAGATCGAGCCCGGCACCACCTCGTCGAAGCGCAGCCCGATCGCGCGGCGTTGACGCCATAGCTCCACGGCCTGCTCACGGCTGAGCCGTTGACGTCGTTTGAGCAGGGGCGTCTCCTGATCCGCCAGCCACTCCCCGCTCGTCACCTCAAGCTCCTGCTGCCACCGGTCCCACACCACCGGCTTGAAGTGCAGCACCCGCTGGCCGTCGCTCAGCCAGCCCTCGGACGGGCATGCCGGGATCTTGGTTTTGCGCTGACTGACGTGCACAGGGCCCCAGCCTCAGCCCACCTCCGGCGCCCAGCCCCGCTGGCGGGCCATGTCATCGGTCCAGCCCTGGCAGCGGCGGATCAGGTGCTCGCCCTGGGCAATCAGCCCCTGGTGCAGTTGGCAGGTGAGCACGGTGATGCATTCCGGCCCGGCGTGGTGCCTGAACCAGTGACAGGTCATGCAGACCTTGCGGCTGCGGCTGGGGCGGAGCACGCCTTGATCGAGATAGGGCCAGGCCTCGCAGTCGCCCTGCGCCACAGGCGTCCCTGAGCGGCTTGCCCTGGATCGAGACACCGCCATCACCAATCCTCCATGCGTACACCAGTACTAGCAGCGATGGGTCGGTGTCGGAACCCTTCAGGGCCTCACGCGATTCCTTTTGCTCGCCTTCTTCCGTTTCTGTCTGCCCTTTCTGCCCTCCCTGCTGCCGATGGTCAGCTGGTTCAGGCCAGCTACAGCCTCAGCTCCTTCCGCGGCGCTCTCTTGCCCCGCCAGTGAGCTCCCTCCCTACCAGCAGGACCACGCCCTGGCCGCCTTTGAGCAGGGCGACTGGTTGGCAGAGCTCGAACTCCTGCAGCTCGCCAATGCCCTGCAGCGCACCGCCATCACCCGCGGCGGGTACGACGGCCGTTCCTTCGATCTGATGTTCGCCATCGCCGATGTGCTCGAGAGCGATCACGGCTGGAGCTTTGAACAGTCCGACGCCTGGCTCGAGCGCATGGGGCTGTGGGATGAGGGGTTCTGATTCCCTGGGCGGGCCTCAGCCGAGGCCCGCCGCTTTCAGCTTCATCGCCATCTCCAGAAGCTCCGGTGTGATCCCTTCCGGCAGCGCTGGAGCTGGCGACGTCACCGCCGTCATCGGCTCGAACGGTTGGATGCGGTTGACTGCCGCTCCACCTCCGGCTCGCCGCCGCTGCAGCGACTCCTTGCGACGGCTGGAGCTCAGCCAGCGCAGGTAGATGCGCCGGTGCACCTCCAGCCCATGGCCCATCCAGCAGGCCATGTCGTCGTCAAAGGCATCAGCGGTTTCGGGTGAGGTGGCACAGCGAATCGCATAGGCGTGTCTGAGGTCATAAGGACGCACCCAGTCCATGCCGTCACCGTCCGCCACTGGGGCCCACAGCTTTTGCAGGCCCTTCCGCTGAAACTCCTTGTAGAGGGAGTTGGAGACAGCCACGCTGTTCACGGCGATCTTGACGCCAGACACCTCTGCGAAGCGCACCTTCCAGCGGGCATTGAGCTGCCCGTGGAACTGCTCCCAGTTCGCCCGACGGCCGTAGCGCTCCACCCAGGCTTCCGGAACGGCAGGTGCGAAGTGCTCCCCGGTCTTGGTCTTCATGTCGCCAGGGATGCTGATCCAGCCCTGGCTGTCGATCCCCTCGGCGTGCCAGAGCTCATGGGGCCTGAGCCCGTAGGTGGCGATGCAGCCAAACACCCACTGGTGGAAAGGCTCCAGGCGGTCGAGCCAGTGCTGGAGATCCTCATCACTGGGAATCACCCGTACGCGCATCGAGGAGGCCTTGCGGATCTTCTCGGCGGCCCCTTTGGGGCGCATGTCGCGCAAGCGTTGCAATACCGCGGTGAGGTCCATCAAGCCGCTGCGATGGATCTGCGAGAGAGTCTCGATCCGCCGGTTGAAGCTCTTGAGCTGAAGACGAGGATCGTGCTCAAGAACCCAAAGCTGCAGCTTCTTGGGATCCACAGGCCCTCGGAACCGTGAAATCCGTTTGTCCAGGTCGTTGATCGCGTGGGCACGACTGCCCTCCTTGCAGATCCTGAGCTTGATGTCGCTGATACAGGCTTCGGCAAGTGAGGCCCAGTCGGAGCCGGTCAGGGCCGGTTGCTCTGACGGCGCAGCAGGCCAGCGTCCCTGGCGGTGCCCCTGGATGCAGAGGTCCCGCGTCTCCTCGATGTCATCCCGATTGCACCAACGCATCGGCTTGAGCGAGAACTCACCGAGCTTTCTGCCTTCCTCCATCTCGCGCACGTAGATGAAAGGGCTGCCCGGATGGCGCCTGATGCGGAATCGGGAGTGCCGCACCTTGAGCTCATGCACGCATTGGTCCCAGAAGGGAAGGCTTGGAGGACGGCTCTCAGGCATGGGATCCGTGCGACACAGGACCCAGTGAGTGTTCCCCAAAAACGTGCAAAGTACTTTGCACGTTTGGGCTACAAGCAGCGTCAAGTTGTCACAAGTGGCTCAGACTGGTCCCGGCTGTGGAATCCCTGAAAGCCCAGTCCCAGACAGCAAAAAGCCCCGCCGAAGCAGGGCACAGAGCAATGGCTCGGGGGAGACTTGAACTCCCGACCTTGGGGTTATGAATCCCACGCTCTAACCAGCTGAGCTACCGAGCCGCGGTGATTGGATTGTAGAGGATCGTCTGCCCGAATCCCTGTGGCGCCGGGGGTTCAGGCCCGGGCCGGCAAGAACTGAAGCGGATTCACCGCACCGCGACCGGGGGGAAGGATCTCAAAGTGAAGGTGAGGGCCGGTACTGCGGCCTGTGCTGCCCATCTGGGAGATCACGGTGCCTTGAGATACCACTTGGCCCACGCGTACCAGGATGCGGCTGTTGTGGGCGTAGCGGCTGCGGGATCCATCCGGATGACGCAGCTCCACCAAGTAGCCATACCCGCCGTCATCCCAGCCGGCTTCAACCACTTCGCCACTGCGGGCCGCCACGATCGGGGTACCCACGTTGTTGGCCACATCGATGCCCTTGTGCATGCGACCCCAGCGCCAGCCGTAGCCGGAGGTGAAGATGCCCTTGGTGGGCCAGATCCAGCCGGTGTCGGCGAGTTCAGCGCCGGGATCATTGCCGAAGCCGAAATCAGGCTGGTCGGGCCAGCTCAGACCGCCAGAAGCCGTGGGCTTCAAGCCCAGGATCATCCGGCTGCGCCCGGGCGTGGAGTTTGCGACTCGGATCTGGGTGCCGGCTACGAGGCGAGCGGCCTGCAGGCCTGGGTTCAGGCGCAGCAGCTCCCCAATGCTGAGGTTGTAGCGCGTTGCGATCTTGGCCAGGCTGTCGCCCAGACGAATGCGAGCGGGCTCCTGCGGCTCAGGTGGCGCAGCTAGGGGAGGGGAACGACGCAGCTCACTGGTATCGATGGCGGCGAGCTGCTTGACCTTCTTGCTGCTCTGGCTGGGGAGGACGAGCCAGTCGCCGCTGCTGAAGGAGTGGTCTTCGTTGACGTCGTTGAGCTTGGCGAGCTTGCTCTCGTCTTGGGCGAGCTTGTCAGCCAGCTCTTCGATGGAGATGGAGCTGCGCACCTTCACCCAGAGGCGATCGGTGGTGGGCAGTGCCGCGATCAGCTGCTCATTGGCAGCGAGGGAAGGCAGGGGAGCGGGATATGGCGGGCGCGAATCAGCGTTCGAGGGGCCGACAACGGTGGCGACGGCGCCGATCGCGCTCGTACTCACCAGAGTCGTGAATAAGAATTGATAAGGCTTCATGCACCATTGGCCAGAGGTCAAAGCCCAACGGAGAAGCCAGCATCCGTGAGCCGCGCTGACAGTAACGGCTTGAACACAGCACCGCAAGTATTCGTGGTCACTCTTTTGGTTGACCAAACGAAAAAAGCCTGTGCTAACAGCGGATTTGGGCAAATCAGGCTGATCCCCCACCCGTCAGCTCCAGCTGACGGATCGCTTCGAAGAGCACCACGCCAGCTGCGGTAGCGAGGTTCAAGCTGCGCACGCCACCCCCGTGCTCGATCGCACCGGGCATGGGAATCGCGAGGCAGGCATCGGCTTCGGCCACCACCTCCGCCGGCAGGCCGCTGGTTTCGCGCCCGAACAGCAACCAGTCGTCGGCTTGATAGCGGAGCTGCGTGTAGGGCTGGCTTCCGTTGCGGCTCAGAGCAAGCAACCGGCCGCCTCGCCGTTGCTGCTGCTCACGAAAGGCCATCCAATCGGCATGGCGATGCAGATCCACCCAAGGCCAGTAATCCAGGCCCGCGCGCTTGAGGGTGCGGTCGCTGATCTCAAAGCCGAGGGGCTCAATCAGATGCAGCTCCGTGCGGGTGGCTGCGCAGGTGCGCGCCACATTGCCGGTGTTGGGCGGGATTTCAGGCTGAAACAGCACCAGGCGGGGCATCAGTGGCTCAGCGGTACGGGGTGACCCAGCACACTCAGATTGAGCGCTCGCCCTGCCACCACCAGCCAGGCGGTGTGGCAGTGCTGCATCAGGGTTTGCTGGAGGGCTCCGAGCCGATCGCGAAACAAACCGCCGATGGCCGTGGGGGGCACGACGCCCCAGCCCGTTTCTTCAACAACCAGCAGCACAGGGCCTTCTTGCTGGGCCAGAGCCTCCACTAACTCTTCGCAGCGGTGTTGCCACTGCGGAGTTGTGTCCTCGAGATGCCAGGCCACCCAAGTGCCCAGCGAATCGATCAACAGGAGCGCGGGCGTGTTGCCAGGGGCAGTGGCGCGCAAATCGTCCACCAGCTGGCCTCCCACCTCGCGGCAGCGCCAGTGATCGGGCCGCCTGCGCTGGTGGGCCTGCACCCGTTCAGACCAACCGGGATCGCTGCCGGATGCTGGTCCTGTGGCCAGGTAGTCAACGGGACCGGACCATCCCTGGGCCAAGTGCTCGGCCCAGCTGCTCTTGCCCCCGCGGCTGGGGCCACTGATCAGGATCAGGCCGCGAGGAGGCAGGTGAACTGAGGCTGGCTCAACCACCATCCATGCCGCGCAGGGTGGCGACGGCAGAGGGGGAAACGCGGTTGAGGTAGCGGAAGATCCAGTACTTGAAGATCGTGGCCAGCACCACCGGGAAGGTGGCGATGAACAGCAGAATGAAGTTCTCCTCCGCCGGCAAACCCAGGTGGTGGGCGATGCCATCGAGCAGCACCGTCCAGCCTTCAGGGCTGTGGAAGCCCACAAAGATGTCGGTGAACAGGATGATCGCGAAGGCCTTGGCGCTGTCGCTCAAGCCATAGACGGCTTCATCGAGGAATCCCCGCAGCACCTGCAGATCTCGCCGGCCGAGCACACACACCAGCGTGAAGCCCACCAGGGCTGCCAGGTCGGCCAGCACGTTTTTGGTGGCTTCCAGGCTCTCGTCATCGGCGTCCTGCTTGAGCTGATTGGCGCGGGCCATCAGGGCTGTTTGGATCTCCTCGGGTGAAGGAGGGGCTTTGCCCTCAAGCAGGGCTTCAAATTCGAGTTCCTGCTGGTAGATGCGCAGTTTGTTCACCGCCTTTTCCTGCAGGTGCGGCTTTGTGTAGCTGAGGAAGGGAATGTCCGGCGCGAAACGATCCAGCAGTGGTGAGATCACCAGCGTGCGGCTGGTCTGCTGCACGATCAACGGCACCAGGATCATCAGCAGGAAGATCCGCAGCGACACCAGCGTGGAGCTGCGCCGGCGGCGAAAGCCCTCCAACAGAGCCGTTTCAGCCTCGGGATCCAGTTGCCGGCGCACACCGTCGAACACCCCAAGCAGGCTGCGAGGAAGTAATTCAGGCGCGCGCGACAGGCTGGTGGAGCTACTGCGGCGCTGATAGCGCGACGCCACCGATTGGATCAGCTGCAGCTGCCGCAGCTCCTGGCTATCGAGCTCGCCGCGGCGGTTCTGCAGGGTGGGCAGGTTCTCCTGGCACACCTCAAGCGCCGCCCGGAAACGGCGCAGCATCTGCGCCTGCGCCTGCTTGGGAATGCTTAGCTGCAGCTCTGGGCGAACAGGGCGGTCGTTGTAGTACTCGAGCTCCAGGCTCTGAATCAGCAACGCCGCCTCGTAGGCCCGCTCCAGATTCAGGCTCAGATCGCTGGTGGTAGCGCGATCAAACGCGCCCATCCAATCGGTCAACCCCATAGCTGCTTCAGCGGGAGAAGACCCACCAGGTGATCATCGGCACCAGTGTGCCAACCACGAGCAACACGACAACCCACAGGAAGGCATTGCTCGACTGGGTTTCCTCACGGGTGGGGATGTTGGTTTCGATCGGCATGCGCTCCGCCAGTTGCGGCGGGCCGGGATCTTCGCCGCCATTGAGCACCACAGCCAGACGATCCAGCGCATCAACGCTCGCCTGGCGGTAGCGGGCCCCCTCGCGCAGGGGCAGGCCCATGGTGCTGATCGCTGTGCTCGAGAGCAGCTCACTGGGCAGCTGACCCTCGAGATCCGAGGAGGCCACCACGGCGGCGCTGTTGTTCTGCGACTCGATCAACAGCAGGAGCAGTGAGCGATCCGGTTCATCAGCGCTCCAGCGCTCCACCAGCTGCTCACCCAGGGCATCGAGGCTGAGGCCGTAGTCGAGGCGGCGCAGGGTGACCAGGCGGGCATCGATGTGATCACCACCGAACTCCTGCAAGCGGCGATCCAGCTCGGTGCCTGCAGCGCGGCTGAGCAGATCGGCCTCATCGATCACATGGCTGGCCGGTGGTTGCGCCGGAAAGTCGGCCGCACCGGTGGCCCAGGCCGCCGCTGGAAGTGCCAGGCCGGCAAACAGCAGCGCTGCACTCAGCAGTACTGCCGACAGACGCGCGCGAATCACGTGCCCCACGGATGCAGTCGGATGGTTCGCCACAGTCTGCCGTCAGCCCGCCAGGCTGTCGCGGTTGAGGATGGCCACCGCATCAACAATCACGCGGGCCCGCTCGCTCTCCACAGCCAAGGCCTGGCTGAGGGTGGCCAGAAAGGTTTGCTCAGCCTTGGATTCCACGTGATCAGCTTGGGTGAGAGCAGCGGCCACGGCCAAAGCTGTTTCAGCGGCTTCAGGCGGTAGCAAGGGAGCCGCCTGGCTCACGAGGGCTTCCCACCCCTGTTCACGCAAGAGCTGCAACAGGCGATCGAGCAGCTCGCCCATCGCCTGATCACTGAGCTGGCAATAGGGCTCGCGAAATTCGAGCTGTTGGCGCAAGCTCCTGGCTTCCAGGCTGGCCAACTCGCCATCACAGGCCACGGCCGCCAGGGCGATCGCGGCAAAGGCTTCCGCTGCGGTGCTGATGGGGGAAGCGCTGAGGTTGGCCATGGCTGGTGCCGATCCGCGGGCAGTGGTTGCATTCGAGCGCTATTGCCCCAGGCCTGCCAATTGCTTTGTCACCAGTTGTGAGAGGGTGCGACGGCCATCTCTGCCTCTTTCGCTGCGATGGGCCTCGCCGCCCGCCTCTGTCTCAGCGCCGGTGTGGCCGGCCTCGCCCTCTGTGTGGCGAATCAGCTCACCGCGCCGCAACTCACCCCGGCGCTGGAGCGGGCGGGCGTGCTGGCCAGCTTTCTGGCGGTGGGCTTGATGTTGGTGTCGATCCTGTGGACGCGGGCGGTTCCTGTGGCACCGGAGCGCGTGGAGCTCGAGGGTGAGCAGGGGTTGCGTCTCGCAGGCGATCTGCCGGAACCGTTGCGTCAGGAGTTGGCCTGGGGGAGCCAGATGTTGCTCACGGCCACACCGGCGGCCACGGTGCTGTTGCACTGGCAAGGACGCAACCTGCTGGAGCGCGGTGTGCTCGGCGTGGGCGATTTTGCCCCGGGGGCCATCTGCCAGCGGGCCTGGAGCACCGGCAAGGCGATTGGGCTTGTGAACCTCAAGCTCTACCCAGGGCGCGATGAATTTCAGGGGCTACCGACTGGCATCCCCGCGGTGATCGTTCAGCCGATCGGTGATCAAGGCGTGCTGCTGCTCGCTGGATGGTCGCCCCGCTGTTTCAGCCGCAGTGATGAAACCTGGCTGGAGGGCTGGAGCCTCAAGCTCAGAAGCGCACTGCAGGAGCTGAACGCCCCTGCTGTTTCGCCCTCTTCTGAGCCGGCGGGAGCGTGAACTGGGAGTTCACCTTGGCTCCCGGTGAACTGAACACAGCGGTGCCGTCTTTGCCGATCGAGCCCCGCAATTCGCTGGAGCGGGTGATCTGTTTGTAGGCCTGGCGGCGCAACACCACATCCCCTTGGGCCTGGAACCGGCCGGTGGGCCAGTTCCATTGGCAGCTCTGGGCTGTGAGCTGTTCTGAAGGCTGGCGCAGGTTGCAGCCCGCCGGGATGAACACGGTGCTGGTGGCGAGATTCACCTTGAACTGCTGCCCTTCGCCCTGCAACTTGTTGAAGGCCCCCTGGAACGGTTGATCGCTGCTGAGTTGTTGGTCGCTGATCAACCAGCGGGTTTGCTGCGCATTCAGCCACCCCTTGCGCTTGGGATCACGCACCTGCACCGGGGCGATCAGATCCACAAAGCCCTCGCGCAGGTTGCCGTTGAGCGCAGAGGCGGTGAGGTTGAGCTGGCCGTCCTTGTCGCGGCGAAGGCCACGCACCTGTTGCGGAGCCTTGAGATCGCCCTGCTCAGGCTTCCAGTCCACCTGGGCTGTTTGCACGCGCAGGGGGGCGGGCTTGGCATTGGCATTGGCCTTGGCAGCGCCCATGGCCTTGGGATCCCACTGCTCGAGCACGGGCGAGCCGCGCAGCTCGATCAGGTCACGATCGAGGTAGTACGTGGCCAATTGAGCGGTGATGCGCGACTGACGATCCAGCGCGGCCGGCTTGCGGTCGATCAGCATCAGCGACTGGCTCGGAATCCAGCGGGCCTGTTCGCCCGTGATCCGCACAGGGTTCTTGCCCAGCAGGGTGATCTCCACATCACCTTCCAGCTGGATGGCCTGACCATCGCCAATCACGGTGGCGCTCGTGGCGCTGATCCGAATGTTGGCCTTGCCGCGTTTGAACACCGTGCCGCGCGGTTGGCGAGCCTGGGCTACCTGACGGGTGATGTCGTAGCGGGCTTCTGGACTCTTCAGGTTCCAGGCCGGCCGGCCTTTGGCATCCTGCTGTTCGAGGTCCAACGACTTGAACACAAACGGCTCGGAGGGCGGCGGCACCTTCGGCTTGCTGCTGACGCAGCCGCTAACCAAAAGGGCGATCGCAACCCCAGCGAGACGTTTCACGGCAATCGGCTCAAAGGGGCTCGCTGAGTTCAAGGCGGGCCATCACCGGCGAGGGTTCTGGCAGTGGCGCCCCACTCTGCAGCGCGCCCCATTCCAGCTGAGCTAACCAGGCGCCATCGGGTTGGGCGGTGGCGGAGGAATCCGGGATGATCTGGCCCAGCTGCAGCAGCATGCGCTCACTCAGATCCGGCAGGAGGGGTGCCATCAGCAGGGCCGTGATCCGAGCAGCCTCGAGAACGGCGTAAAGGTCGTCCGCCACCTGATCACGCGTGTCCTCCTGCTTCATGCGGCTCCAGGGGGCCTGCTCGTTGAGGAAGCCGTTGGCGGCAATGGCCAGCTGCAGGGCGGCTTCTGCAGCACTGCGAAACTCCAGCTGCTCCAGGCCCTGGAGCACAGTCGTGCGGGCCTGGGCGGCGGCCTGAGCGAGCGGGTGATCACTGCCCGTAGCCGCTAAGGCCGGTGGAACGGCGTTGTCAAACCAGCGCCGCGCCATCGAGCTGGTGCGGTTGAGCATGTTGCCGATGGTGTTCGCCAGGTCGTTGTTCACCAGATCGGTGAAGCGCTGCTGCTGAAAATCGCCGTCGTCGCCGAAGGGGATATCGCGCAGCAGATACCAACGCACCGCATCGCGGCCGCAACGCTCAAGCAGATCCGCCGGATCGAGCACATTGCCGAGGGATTTGCCCATCTTCTGGCCCTCACGGGTGAGGAAGCCATGGCCAAACACCTTGGCCGGCAGGGGCAACCCGGCCGACAGCAGCATCGCCGGCCAATACACGGCGTGGAAGCGCAGGATGTCTTTACCAATCACATGCACCGCCGCAGGCCAACCGCGGCTCAGTGCCGTTTCGAGATCGGGGGCGTCGCCATCTTCGAGCAGGGCGGTGATGTAGCCGAGCAGCGCGTCAAACCACACATAAAAGGTGTGGCCCTCATGGCCGGGCACCGGGATGCCCCAGGGCAGGTTCACGCGCGAAATCGAGAAATCGCGCAGGCCCTGCTTCACGAAGTTCTCCACTTCGTTGCGGCGGCTGGCGGGCTGGATAAAACCCGGCTGGGCGATCAACGCCTCGATCTGCTCCTGATAGCGCGAGAGCCGGAAAAAGAGGTTCACCTCATCGCGCCACTCGAGCGGCCGCTTGTGGGTGGGGCACTCGGGATCCTGGGCTTCGTGGGGATCGTCCTTGAATTCCTCACAGGCCACGCAGTACCAGCCCTGCTGGCGGCCCTCCACGATGTCGCCGCTGGCATCCACGCGGGCAAAGAACTGCTCCACGATCTGGCGATGCCGCGGATCGGTGGTGCGAATCAGGCGGTTGTTGCTGATCTGCCAGCGATCCCACAGCTCCCGGTATTGCGCACTCACGCCATCGCAGTGGGCCTGGGGGCTCAGGCCGGAGGCTTCCGCTGTGCGTTGGATCTTCTGCCCATGCTCATCGCAGCCGGTGATGAACAGCACCTGCTCACCCTTGAGCCGCTGAAACCGCGCCAAGGCATCACAGGCCAGCGTGGTGTAAGCGCTGCCCAGGTGCGGCTTGTCGTTGACGTAATAGAGCGGGGTGGTGAGGGTGTAAGTCATCGGGCGGATCCTACGGAGCAGCGCCGTGGCTTTCAGCGCAGTCCTGCGAGGCTCTTGGCAGTTGCGCTCGCGATGCCGATGACTCCAGCGATCGACGCGGTGGATGTGCTGGTGTGGGGCGGCGGTACGGGTGGCGTGGCGGCAGCGATCCAGGCGGCCCGCGGCGGCGCCTCCACTCTCTTGCTGACACCCGGGAGCTGGTTGGGGGGGATGGTGAGCGCCGCCGGTGTGTGCTGCCCGGATGGCAATGAGCTCACGCCTTGGCAAACGGGGATCTGGGGCGCCTTTCTGCGGGAACTGGAGCGCCGTGAACCCGAGGGGCCCGATCACAACTGGGTGAGTTGCTTCGGCTACCGGCCCAGCACCGCCGAAGCGATTCTTCAAGACTGGGTGAAGGCTGAGCCGAAGCTGGTCTGGTGGCCTGGCTGCAGCCTGTTGGAGGTGGAGCGGCAGGGATCACTGATTACGGCGGTGCGAGTTGAGGTCGCTGGCGAGCAGCGGCGCGTGCGTTGCCAGGTGGTGATCGATGGCAGCGACCGCGGCGATCTCTTGCCCCTGGCGCAGGCGCCGTTCCGGCTGGGCTGGGAACCACAGGAGCAGTGGGGTGAACCGAGTGCACCGAGCCAACAGCGGCTGGAGAGCGAAGCCTTCTTCCGCGAGCAGCCGCTGCAATCCCCCACCTGGGTGGTGATGGGACAGCTGCAGAGCGATCGGCTCGCGGCCGACCCCTCGACAGGCATCGATCCGGCCGGCAAGCCACTCCTACCTCAACCGTTCGAGCAGGCCTGTGAAGCCTTCGGGCTGGAGCGCACGCTCACCTATGGGCGCTTGCCCGGCGGGCTGGTGATGCTGAATTGGCCGCTTCACGGCAATGATTGGCATGGGGGGTTGGAGCGGGCCTTCAGCGGGACGCCGAGCCAGGAAGCAGAGCTTTATGGCGAGATGCAGGCCCACAGCCTGCGCTTTGCCGAGGCACTGCAAAAGGCCAGCGGAGGCTGGCTTCAGCTGGGGGAAGCTTTCCCAACCGAGGCAGGCAGCCCTGCCCCCTGGCTAGCCGCCATGCCCTACTGGCGCGAAGGACGGCGCCTGATCGGTCGCCAGACCGTGATTGAGCAGGACTTGCTCCCGCCAGCCACTGGGGCTCCCGTGGCCGCCCTACCGCTGAATAGGGCCGGAGAGCTGCAGTCGATCGCGGTGGGCAACTACGCCAACGACCATCACTACCCCGGGCCTGATTGGCCCCTGGCGCCGAAAAGCATCCGCTGGGGTGGCCGCTGGACAGGGACGCCGTTCTGCATTCCCTATGGAGCCCTGGTGAGTGAAGCCATCGACAACCTCTTGGCTGCCGATAAGGCCTTCAGCACCAGCCACATGGCGAACGGTGCCACGCGCCTGCAGCCCCTGATCCTGAACGTGGGGCAAGCGGCGGGAGCGGCAGCGGCGCTGGCTGTGCATGTGGGCGTACCCCCCGCTCAGCTACCGGTGCGTGAACTGCAAAACGCCTTGATCGCCGATCCCCTGGCCCCCTCGGCCGTGGCTCCGCTGTGGAACACCCCCTGGCATCACCCCCACTGGCGTGAGCTGCAAGAGGCTGTGCTGGCAAACCCACAGGGCTGGGCTGCTGATGGCTCAGCGGCTCAGGAGCCGGTCCCGGCGAGCCGCCACGAACAGCTGTGGTCGGGCACGATCCAGGTGGAAGCCACCGGCGGGTTCAGCTTCGCCACTAGCAACGGTGATGTCTGGCCGGTGATCACGCTCGAGCCGTCCATGCACCGTTGGCTCAGCCAGCTAGAGAGCTCCAGATCAGTGGAGCTGATCGGCAATGTGAACCCCTGGGGGCCCTGGCTACGGGTGTCGCGCCTAGCTGGCTGAGGCCACCAGCTTCAGCTGATCGCGCAGGGAATCCACCTGTTGCACGCGCAGCAGGAGTGCTTCACCGGGCTGGGCGTTCTGAGGACATTCAGCGGCCAGGTCCATCGCTAGTTCGTCGATGCGTACCAGGCCCAGGCGGTCTTGGGGCCGGAGCCAGCGCAGGAAATCAGCGCGCCACTGGCCACTCTTGTGCGCTTCAAACCAGACCTGCTGCCAATGGCGCTGGTCTTCGCGGGAGATGCCGATGCCCTCGCGCACCGCTCCATCGAAGCTGTTCAAAAGCTCCTGAAGTCCGTCTTCGTTGAGAGGTGTGCCGCCGCTGAGCTGGGCCTGAATCTGGCGTTGCACCACCAGATCGCCGTAGCGGCGGATCGGTGAAGTGGCCTGGGCGTAGGCCGGGAGACCCAGGCTGAAGTGGGCGGCAGGCTGGGTGCCCATCAGGCCACGGCTGAGGCAGCGCTTGATCGCCGCGAACCGCACCGCTCCATCCGGCAGCGCGTCCAGCTCGCTCTTGGGGGGAAGCTCCGCTGGCAACTGGCTGCGGAAGGGCAAGGCCAGGTTGTGCTCCACCGCAAAGCGAGCCGCGATCGCGCCGGCAAGGATCATCGCTTCAGCCACCATCGCCCGCGAGGGGCTCGGCTCACTCACCTCCAGCACTGGTTCACCGTCCCGGCTGCGGATGCGTCCTTCAGGCAGATCCATCAACAACGCGCCCCTACCAACGCGCCACTGACGACGGCGGTTGAGCAGTTGATCCAGGTCGGCTAGATCGGGCTCCTCCGGCGGCGCCAGATCGATCAGATCGTCGGCATCGCTGTAGCTCAGCCGGAAGGTGGGCTTCACCCAGCTGCGCAGGATGCCGTAATCGGCGATCTCACCCTCAGCGTCGAGATCAACCCAGGTGCTCCAGGCGGCACTGCGCACACCGGCCCGCAGGCTGAAGGGCCCCGTGGTGAGTTCCAACGGGAACATCGGCAGGTTGCCGCTGGCCAGGTAGAGGCTGCTGCCGCGGCGGCGCGCTTCCAGATCGAGCGGTGATTCCGGCTCCACTAGGCGGCCTGGGTCGGCCACATGGATCCAGAGCCGCAGGCCGCCATCGGGGCGGCGCTCCAACGCCAGGCCGTCGTCGATGTCGCGGGTGTCGTCGTCGTCGATCGTGACGCAACGCTGGCCGGTGAGATCGTGGCGCTCCGCATCACCCGGGAGCTCCTGATCCTGCAGCGCCAAGAGGCGCGCGGCTTCCCCTTCCAGCTCTGGGCTGAAGCCAAGGCTCCAGGTGGTGCCACCCATCGATACCAAGTGGTGCCGGTCCCACTGGCCCAGATCCACCAGCAGGTGGCGTAGATCGCCGCGGTCGTGGCCCAGATGCAGAGCTGTGAGGCTCTGGCGCAGGGTTGGATCGAGTTGCTCGAGCTCGATCCAACCCTGCGCCAGCTGTTTGAGGGCTTCCAGCCGGCGTTGCTGCTCAGGCGGTAGGGCTTGTGTTTGTAGCGGCTGGCGGGCGCGTAGCAGCTGTTGCCACTGCTGTTCGCGTTGCTCCGCCAGCTGCTTGAGGCGCCGGTCGCGCCGCAGTGGCTTCAGATCGGCAGCGCTGCGGGGCTGGATTTCCCCCTGCTTAAAGCGGAACCAGAGCTGCGGACCCACCAGCTCGAGCCAGCAGACCGCCAGTTGCGCGGGCTCGGTGCCACCGCACACGAGATCAGCAAACTCGTCAAGCGCAACCGTCTCATCCGATTCCAGAAGAAGAACCCAGGCCTCGCCCCAAGCGCGACGACTGAGACAGGCTTGCTGGAGGGATTCCGGTCTGAGATTCCAAGGCGAAGCCCCCAGCCGCTGCGGTGCATCAGCACCGGAGGGCAGGGGGCAAATCAGCTCCAGCTGTCGCTGAGGCAACACGGATTGTTTGGCGTCGAAGCCAATCCTCAGGCGAGCTTTGCTGCCCTGGATCGCTTCAACAACCGCGAGGTGGGCTCCGCGGGATTCCTGGACACCGACCAGGTCGCCGGGATGGAACTCCGCGGATGCCAGGAGATCAGCCCTCGGGGTTCACGAAGGGCAGCAGAGCCACGATGCGCGCGCGCTTCACCGCATTGGTGAGATCACGCTGTTGCTTGGCGGTGAGGCCTGTGAGGCGGCGGGGCAGGATTTTGCCGCGCTCGGTGATGAACTTCTTGAGCAGATCGACATCCTTGTAGTCGATCGGATCGCCGGGTTTGATCGGCGAAAGGCGCTTCTTGAAGAAGGAACTAGCCATGGCAGAACGGAGAAGGGAAAAAGCAGAAGGCGCTGACTACACAGCTGACGTTGACGACGCTGAGATCACTTGATCTCTTTGTGGACCGTCGACTTGTTGCAGTGCGGGCAGAACTTCTTCAGTTCGATCCGTTCAGTGGTGTTGCGGCGGTTCTTCTGGGTGGTGTAACGGGACACACCAGGAGACCGCTTGGCGGGGTTGGACCGGCATTCGGTGCACTCGAGAGTGATCACGATCCGGACGCCCTTGTTCTTAGCCATAAAGGACGTTGCCTCGCTTGGGCGATGCGTGTTGGACAGCGATCAACCATACCGTGTCGCCTGACCTCTCCCTCCAGGCCCGGTCTTTAGAGTCGGCCGATTGCGAACGGTTCTGACATGCGGGTCTCGCTCCAATGGCTGCGGGAGCTGGTGGCCTGTGATCTGCCCGCCGAAGAGCTCGCCGAACGTCTCTCAGTGGCCGGCTTTGAAGTGGAAGAGATCGAGGATCTCGCCGCCCGCGCCGCCGGTGTTGTGGTGGGCCATGTGCAGAACCGGGATCAACATCCCAATGCCGACAAGTTGAGCGTCTGCACGGTGGACATCGGCGCCGCCGAGCCGCTGCAGATTGTGTGCGGCGCCAAAAACGTGCGCGCCGGAATTCATGTGGCTGTGGCCACGGTGGGGTCCTACCTGCCCGCAGTGGATCTCACGATCAAACCGGCTGAACTGCGCGGCGTGGCCAGCAGCGGCATGATCTGCTCCCTCTCGGAGCTGGGCCTGGCCGATGGCTCTGACGGGATCGTGATCCTCGATGAGGCCCTGGAGAGCGTGCCGGCCCTGGGCACCCCGGTGGGTCCGTTGTTCGGTCTCAATGATCAGGTGCTGGAACTGGCGATTACCGCCAACCGGCCCGATGGCCTCTCGATGCAAGGCATCGCCCGCGAGGTGGCAGCCCTCAGCGCCGGGGCACTCACCCTGCCGGCCGCTGCCCCTGCCATTGCGGCCAAGGCTCTGCCCTTGGATGCGGCAGTGCAGGAACGCATCGAAGCCGGTGGCCTGTTCAGCGTCACCGCACTCAAGAACCTGAAGGTGGCTCCATCACCCCAGTGGCTCCAGAGCCGGCTGGAACGCGCCGGCCTGCGCCCCATCAACAACGTGGTCGACATCACCAATCTTGTGATGCTCGAGTTCGGCCAGCCCCTGCATGCCTTTGATGCCGCCAAGCTGGCGGCCCTCAGTGGCGGCCAAGCCGATCCCGCTCGTCTGGATCTCCGCAGCGGCCGCCCCGGCGAGGCTTTCAAGGCCCTCGATGCCAGTGAGCACAGCCTTGGCGAGGAAGCCTGGGTGGTGAGCTACGCCGATCAAGCCATCGCCTTGGCTGGCGTGATCGGTGGCGACAACAGCTGCGTGGATGACTCCACCACCAGCATCTGGCTTGAGGCGGCGATGTTCGCCCCCCAAACCGTGCGCCGCAGCGCCCGCAGCGTGGGCCTGCGCACCGACGCGAGCAGCCGTTTCGAGAAGGGTCTGCCACGAGAAGTGACCCTCACGGCTGCCGACCGCGCCGTGCAATTGCTGCAGGAGCTCTGTGGTGCTGAGGTTGAAGGCCGCTGGTGCCATGAGCGCCAGGAAGCGGCTCGCCCTGCCCTGAGCCTGCGCAGCGACGCGCTGCACAACCTGCTTGGCCCCGTGGTGGATGCCGACGGCAACGAGAGCGACCTCCCCGACGCCGAGATCGAGCAGATCCTCAGCGCCCTGGGTTGCAGCCTCAGCCCAGTCGATGAGGGCTGGCTGGTGCAGGTGCCCCCCTCCCGCGCCATGGACCTCCAGCGCGAGGTCGATCTGATTGAAGAAGTCGCTCGCCTTGTGGGCTACGACCGTTTCGCCAGCCACCTGCCCGATCCAATCGAGCCCGGCGGCCTCAGCGACGAACAGCAAGCCGAGCGGCGTCTGCGCCGGATGTTGGCTGCCGCCGGTCTGCAGGAGACCTGCAGCCTGTCGCTCGGTCCGGCTCAATCGGAGCGGCCCGGAGCGGATCCCGCCAAGCGCGTGCCCCTCGCCAATCCCCTGCTGGCTGACTACAGCCACCTGCGCGACAGCCTCGTGGATGAGCTGCTTGCAGCAGCCCAACGCAACCTGCAGGCCGGGCGCAGCGGCTTCTGGGCCTTCGAGCTGGGCAATGTGTTTGATGCCACCGCCAAAGACGGCGGTCAGCGGTTGCAGTTGGCTGGTGTGATCTGCGGCGCCCGTCAGGCGGAGCTGTGGAGCAGCAGCGGCAAGCCCCAACCGCTCGATTACTTCCAGGCCCGCGGCGTGCTGCAGCAAGCCCTCGAGAGCCTGAAGCTGCCCGTGGAGGATCGCCGCCTCAGCGATGAGCCACTGCTGCATCCCGGTCGTGGGGCCCAGGTGGTGGTGGAAGGGCGGCCCGCCGGCTGGTTCGGCCAGGTTCACCCGGAGCTGGCTGAGCGCTACGACCTGCCTGCCGCCACCTATCTCTTCCAGCTGGATGTGCCACAGCTACTCGGTGCAGCCACCCGCCGCAACCGCTGGCAGCCGGCCTTCGCACCTTTCGCCACCGTGCCCGCTTCTGAGCGGGACCTGGCCCTGGTGGTGCCCAGCAGCACAGCTAGTGGTCAGCTGCTGCAGGCGATCCGCAAGGCCGGCAAACCATTGCTTGAGCAAGCCGAACTGGTGGACCGCTACGAGGGCGAGCAGGTGGCCGCCGGCAGTTGCAGCCAGGCCTTTCGCCTGCGCTACCGCGATCCGAAGCGCACCCTCACCGATGCGGAAGTGGATGGCGCCCACGACAAGATCCGCGCCGCCCTGGAGAAACAGTGCGGCGCGCAGCTGCGGGCCTGAGCACTCCGGTTTAGTCGCGCTCCAACAGAGCCACGCATTCCACGTGGCTGGTCTGCGGGAAGAAATCCACCGACTGCACGGGCCGCAACCGGTAGCCGGCTTCGCTGGTGAGGCGGCCCAGGTCGCGCGCCAGGGTGGCAGGGTTGCAGCTGATGTAGGCGAGTCGCTTCGGCGGTGCCTGCAGGATGGCCTCCATCACCTCCGGCGTGAGTCCCTTGCGCGGTGGGTCCACCAGCAGTGATGCGGCCCAGGTGAGGTGCTCCGCCAGGGAAGCGGCCACATCCGCCTGTTCAAAGCGTGCGCGCGGCAAGGCGTTGCGCTCGGCATTGGAGCGGGCCTGTTGCACGGATCCCGGATGCAACTCCAAACCGAGCACATCCAGGCCTGCAGCCGCCAGGGGCAACGAGAACGTGCCGATGCCGCTGTAGGCCTCCAGCACCTGGGTGCCGGGCGTTTCCGAGAAGAAAGCTGTCAGCAGTGGCACCACCCGTTCGGCCTGGGCCGTGTTCACCTGAAAGAACGTGTCGGCAGCGATGTGAAGCTCCTGCCCGGCGAAACGCTCCAGCAACCAGGACCGGCCTGCCACCTGATGGGTTTCGGGGCCGAGCACCACATTGCTGGCGATCGGCTGGATGTTGAGGTTCACCCCCACCACCTCCGGCCAGCGCTGCATCCATTGATTGGCGAGCTTCTCAAGCCCTGGAAGGTTGTTGTGGCTGCTCACCAGGGTGATCAGCACCTCGCCGCTGTGGTGACCCACGCGCAGGGCCAGGTGCCTCAGGCCGCCACCGCTGCTGAGGTTCACATCCACCGGCCAGCGGGTGGCTTCCAGATCGGCCTTGAGCGGAGCAATCAGCGCGTCGATGCGCGCATCGAGCACCGGACAGCGGTTCATGTTCACGATCTTGTGGCTGCCGCGCCGGTAATAGCCCGCACGCAACTGCCCTTCCGGGGCGCGTTCCAGGGGGATCAAAGCCCGGTTGCGGTAGCCCAGGGGGGTGGCGGCACTGAAGATCGGCAACACCTCCACCTGCAGATGGCCCACGCGCTGCAGCGCCTGACGCACCAGATCGGTCTTCAGTTCGGCCTGGGCAGCGTCCGCACAGTGCTGCAAGGAACACCCCCCACACCGCTCCGCCAGGATGCAAGGTGGCTTGATGCGACTGGGGGATGGCTCCTCAACCCCCACCAGGTCGGCCTCGAGATGCCGCTTGGCCTGACGCCGCAACCGAGCCACCACGCGCTCGCCCGGAAGGGCACCCGGAACAAAGACCACGAGGTCTTCAAAGCGCCCGACACCCTGGCCGTCATGGCCGAGGCCCTGAATGGTGAGCTCAAAGATTTGCCCCAGCCGCAGTGCAGTTGGTGTGGCCATGGCACGCGCCGGTCTGTTCACTCGACCCTATCGGTGCGTAAACACCTGGCCATCGCAGCAATGATCAGGCCTTCAGTCTCGATAAGATCGCGGAGCACCAGGTGGTTTCGATGAGCGTCGTACGCGATCTGATCCTGCAGGCCGACGATCAGCTGCGCTATCCCACCGGCGGTGAGCTGCGTTCGATGGTGGAATTCCTCTCCACCGGCGCCAGCCGCATGGTGGTGGTGAAGGCTCTCACCGAAAACGAGAAAAAGATCGTCGACGAAGCGGCCAAGCAGCTGTTCAGCCGCAAGCCCGAATACGTCGCCCCGGGCGGCAACGCCTACGGCCAGAAGCAACGCGCCCAGTGCCTGCGCGACTTCGGCTGGTACCTCCGCCTCGTGACTTACGGCGTGCTGGCCGGCAGCACCGAGATGATTCAGAAGATCGGTCTCGAGGGCGCCCGCGAGATGTACAACAGCCTCGGCGTTCCCATGCCTGGCATGGTCGAGTCGATGCGTTGTCTCAAGGAAGCCTCGCTTGTGCTGCTCAGCGGCGACGATGCCGCCCTCGCCGCTCCTTACTTCGACTTCCTGATCCAGGGGATGCAAACGCCCTGCTGATTCCAGGTTTTGATCAGGAGATCATCCAGAACATCTCCCCAAAGCCGGCAGCCAACTCTGCCGGCTTTTTTTGTGGCTCAGCGCTTGCAACCAGGCATCGCCATGCCCCGCCTCAGCGGAATGGAGCGAGTCTCAAATAGACAGTCTGCGCTCAAGACCAGGTCCCATCCTGTGTCTTATTCCGGATGGCCGGGAATAGATGTGCGCGCAGGCTGGCACCTCGTGCCGACTGGCACAAAACCCCGCACAACAAGCACCACGTTCAAGACTCGGCAAATCCAGCGAAAGCTCGAGTCAAGTCTTGAGTGATGTCCAGCGATCGCGACTTGGTCGCAATCCGTGACACGACACAGGACGCAACCATGATGTCTGCGACAGCGTCGATATCTTTGTTCACTTGACGACGACTCCGGACGCCAGCCACCAATGAACACGCCTTGTTCGTGCTTGCTGTTGAGCGGGTGAGAGGTGTGCCGGAACAGGCGCACGTTCGACACGACGATCCGCCACCGTCACCACTGCTCGCAGTCGCGCCTAGACCTGCGAAATCCCGATCCAAAACCAAATCCAGCTGCGTACCTGTGTCTACAGCAGGTACGCACTAGCAAGAACTCCCTTTTCACAGGCTTTTTGGAGTGGTCCAACAGAGCTGGACATGACGTTGCATCGCATGGACAGCAGCGCGGAGACCGACTGACACCGATTCAGCCTCCACCCCAGTCGAAGCGACGTGCAAATTGAGAGAACGGCGCTGGGACCGCGTCAAAAACTCTGGACGAGTAAGCGGAAGGCCGATGCACGCAGAATTGACGAAAAAAGCCAGATCGAACAGAAAGCGACTGAGACTTTTTGTTCGTTCGGTGTGCCTGGCCTGATTGGTTCAACTCAGCAGATGTTGAGGGGCCCACGATGAATAGGCTTGCCGGTCCTGTTCATGTCACAGGCAGGGACTCATAACTAGACGCGATTAACCATAGCGAGACATGTTCAGGGGATGCCGCATTGCCTGACTGGTTGCTGTGATCGATTCATTGACCTGAAGGCTTCCGGCCTCCAGACCCGACTCAGTCCCGCGGACATACTGCCGACAAACGAGACTAGATGCTGAATCATTGGTCCATCGGGCGTCTTGGCGCGGGACTCAGGTCGCGACCAGAATGAGACCACTGATTACGCTGCCTGGCGGTATCGCTCCTTCAGGAACTGATAGGCCTCGTTCAAGCGACGCATCGCATCGGCGGAGCCACCGGCATCGGGATGGTGGCTTTGCGCCTGTTCCCGGTAGGCCTCGCGAATTTCCTTGAGCGTGTAGGGGCGATCCGCAATGGTGGGGAGCTGCAGCAAGCGCAGTGCGCCATGCACAGTCATCGATTGATCGATGGCCTCAAAGGAGGTGCTGCGTTTTTGCTTGCTGCGTTGACGCTGCACAAAACGCGTGATCAAGGTGGGCACGCGGACCGCGAGGCTGCTGCCGCCAAAGGGGTCCTCGAGGATGCCCGCGGCGGTAATCACGCGATCGAGGCTTGGATCTCCCACCGTCCAGCCAGGAGCAAAACCAAGCAGAACCTGCTGGGCTAGCCCCCAGCTGAACGGACGGCCATCACTGTGATCCGACTGGGGCCAGATGTCCCGAGCCAACCAGGTGAGCGCTGCATCCTGGGCCGCATCGCTGGGCGGAGTTCCGTAAATCTCTAACCAGTGCTGCTGGGCCCTGACTAACGCCTCCTGAAGAGCCTCCGCCGGAATCAGCGCCAGTCCGGTATTGCGATCTTCACTGATTGGCCTGGCCTGTTCGGCCAAGCTGCGCTTCACCGCCCTGGCCTGCCGACGAACAAATCCAGGCAGCTGAATGCCAACTCCGTGGGCCGCACCAGCCCTTGCAGCAGCGTCGTCAGCAGTCCTGGATGAGTCTCGTCTCTGGTCCTGCTTCGAGATCTCTCCAGATCCAATGAGAACAATCGCGGTGTTGTCGTCGAGCTCGCCAGGTCCAACTCGGTTGCCCAACTCAGTGCCGCTGGTCAGCTCTTGTGCCGGAGCGCGCGTCGCAGCTCCACGGGCCGAAGCCTGACTGCTCTCGGCGGCGGCTACTGCTTGCTTGGGCTCGGCATGGAGGTTCCCATCAACAAGGGCAGGCGCCTCATCGGATCGTGCATCAGCCTCGACCTGCTGTTCTCCATCGAGGCTGCCAGCTGAGGCATCCGGTTGGTCCTCAGCCTCGTCGTCGAGGTCTGGAACCAGCTCGCGCAGCAACTGTTCAACGATGAGCCCGCGGTTGCGGAAGCCCATCTGCGACTTCAAACCATCGATCCAGCGCAGCAGGTCTTCGCTGAGTTCCAGGGTGATGCGCCGCTTATCGGATCCGCTCTCCCCCACGCCCCGCTGCTGATGCCCCCTGAGGTTATCGGCCCATCAGGGAATTCATCAGCTGCTGCTGGGCCTGAACGGCTTGCTGATAACGCTCCATCAGGCTCTGGCTCATGCGCGTGGGTGTGATCACCGCCGGTGGCAGGCCCTGCAGCACAGGAACAGGCGGAAGCGGCTGAATCCAGCCTGGATTCATCACCACCGCCGGCGCAGCCGGCTTGGGTTTGGGGGCTGGCTTGGCAGCCGCTGGTTTGGCGGGCCTGGGCGCCGGTGCGGCAGCCGGTGCAGCGGCCACATCGGCCAGAGGCGGAGCAGCGGGCGCGGCCTTGGGTTTGCTGGCTTGCGCAGCGGCCAGCAGTTCTTCCTGCTGACGTAGCTGAGCGAGTTGCTGGTCGGGAACCACGCTGAGCAGGTGGCCGGGAGTGGCATCGGCCGGGTACACCAGGCTCACCTTCACTGGATTGTTCTGACCAGGCTTGAGGTTGAGGGAAGCGATCGGAAGGCTCTGGCCAGAACGCATGCCCACATGCACTTCGCGATAGCCCTCGTCGGTTTCAATGCCGATCGAGCCGCGGAAGGCGGTGAAGTGTTTTCCGTTTGGAGTCGGGTGGCTGAACACCAACTGGTGCGGCCCTGAACCCTGCAGATTGAGCTGAACGTCGAAGCGAACGCCGTAGGTGCCGACGTTGTCGAGCGATGAATCGACCATGCGTGACGCCAACTGATTCACCTGCACCTCACGGGTGCCGAAGTGGTGGCGGTTTGTGCTCGTCAAGGGCACGTGCAGTGCCCCTTGATTGAGGTCGTGGCTGAGGCTGGCGGTGTAGGTGTCGCCAAGGGCCACGCCACCCACCCTGGAGAACACCGTGCCGTCTTGGATTTGGTGCACACGGCTGAGGTAGATCCGGCCCGGAGCGAGGCGGTTGCTATCGAGCACCCGGAAGATATCGGTGTCGTTCTGGGGATCACGTGCAGCCACGACGGCCATTTGGAACGGGCCATCACTGCGGCCACGCAGCAAGCCATTGGCGATGCCCAGTGCCGGCAGAGCGGTACTGAAGAGCACAATCCGGCTGTAGGGCGGGATCGTGATTTCATCCTCGAGGCGACGATCCAGCTGACCGCGCAGCATCTGGATGGCGGTGGCATCGCCAGGGCCGGTATTCCACGGACGGGGGCCCAGCGGTTTCACCCCCATCAGGTTGTTGGCCAGGTAGGGCGCTTCAAAGCTGTTGCGCACCGCCCCCTTCTTGAAACGGATGTGGACGGGGGTCGACCCAGGGTTAATCAGGATCGTCGCCAGGGTGAGCTCACCGCGCCGGCCGTTGGTCCCACGGATACGGCTGCGATCTTCCGGGTAGTACTTGTGGTGGACGTGTAGGCCGAATTCACCATTGAAGGTGTAGGTGGCATTGGCCAGGGGCTGGTTGGTTTCAGCCGCAATGGCAGATCCAGGCCTTGTATCCACCAGGATTCCAGGCCCCAGCACCTCTTCCGGCTGGTTGGAGTGGAGCACCGGCACGTTGTTGAACGTGCCGTTAAGCGGGCGTGCACTTTGGCCAGCCATCAATGCCACATAGGCCTGAGACGGAATGGGGGCGACGATCACGCTGCCGAGCAGCGCCAGAAGCGTGGCATTCATCGGAGCTCTGGGACCCACTGCTCTCACCCTGCGATCAAACAAGCCTGAGGTCGCCGAGGGTGCGGAATTGCTTTAGCTCTCTCAGCATGAAAATCAGTCAAGGCAAAGGGTTCTGACCTCACGGATGAGGCGGCGTGGCCCTGTCGATCCATTCCCGCGGTCGGCCGTCGTCGACCGCTAGAACAACAACTGGTGACTATTTTCCCATGTTCCCGCCATTCTTTGGCTGCGGAGACAGCTCCACCCCCGAGCAGTGCCGCCGGCGTCATCAGGAGCGCAAGCTGCACACCCTCACCTTCTGGCGCGATGGCCTCGAGCGTCAGCTGGCTGCGATCAACGCCGCCATCAGCACGCTGGAGCGCCAGATGAAGGACTCAGCTGACGCCTGAGTTCTTCCAACGCTTGGTGCAACACGCGATGCACGGTGGCGGCGCTGATGCCAAGGCATCGCCCCACCGTGCGCAGGGTCTGTCCGCGCAGAACCACCGCTTCCACCACCAGGCGTTGGCGCTGGTTCAAGCGTCTGAGCGCCGCCATGGCGTTGTCGCGTTCCTCGGCGGTCTCCCGTTCGGCCAGGCCGTCTCGACTGAAGAGTTCGTTACCCAGAGCTGGGGTGTTCTGCAGGAGCCACGGCGGTAGCAGTTCCACGCGTCGCTCCCGCTCAAAACCCTCCAGCTCCGCCAACAGAGGAGCCGGCAGCGCCTCACGGCACTGGCGGTTCAGCTGTTGAGCCCGCTCCTGCATCCGCCGCGACATCCGCAGCAACGGCGCCACGTCCCGCAGGTAGTGCAACACCGCTCCACGGATATGGGGGCGCGCAAAGGCTGCAAATGGCACCTGGCTGGAGTTGTCGTAGCGCTCAGCGGCACGAATCAAGCCGAGCGCTGCCACCTGTTGGAGATCATCGCGGCGCTCACGCGTGCAGGCGGCGTAGTGCCTGGCCACGCTCTGAACCAGCGAGAAGTGTTCGGCCACCCGCTGATTGCGCAGCTGAACGGGATCGGGAGAACGGTGGGGCATGCGCTGGATGGCTGGGCTCTCTCAACCAAACCGCCATCAGCACACGGGCGCATCCGGGAAAGCACGCAATCAGCTGGGTTGAATCGCCACCGCAGCCAGCAACGCCAGGGGGCCATGGCGCTGCAGCCAGGCCGTATCGGACTCCGGGGTGATCAATAGGCAGCCGGCGAAGCCCAAGGCATTGATGCTCATGCCAGCCCAGTGCTCTTGGCTGCGCACCACGGTCATGAACCAGGTGGGTTCAATCACCAGGTTGTAGGGCTGCAGCGGCTGGGGTTGTTGCTGCGGTGAGCCGAGCCCTAACTCCCATTGATGGCGCTCGTACAACGCCTGCAACTCAGCGGCCGCCTGCGGTGTACCGCAGTGTTGGCGGGGGCTGAGCCGGTAGTGCCATGGCCAGGATGGCTCGCTGCCCTGCACTTGCGCGCTGCAGGAGGCGGCCAATGGGCAGCTCGGTTCGCCATCCACGCGTGGGAGGAGCTGCAGATGCCGGTGGGGTTGGCTAGCGCCCGCCGCGGCGCAGCTGTTGAAAAACCACAAACCGGGTGTATCGGACTCCACATCGGCCAGGGTTTGCCAATCCAGGGCACTGAGCCAGCCGGACTGCGGCTGCCAGCGCTGGGGAATCAGCAGCACGTGCCCGCGTTGCACAGGGAACTTGTTGAGGATGAGCACGTGCTCATCGCTGAGGCGCTCCACCTCCAACGCTGGATCCCAGGGCAGAAACGGGTTGGGCTTTGGCCCCGCGCTGCGCAGATGTTTGGGCGTTTCAGAGAGCAGCCGCCGCAGCACGAAGGGCTCGCACCCCGGCACAGGAACGATCTCCGTCTCCAAGGGCACCAGAGCACCGCAACGCTCGGCTTCCTCGGAACGGAGCAAGGCTGCATCCAGCAACCGCCCCTTGGAGCTCACCATCAACCGGAACCCTGCCGCAACCGAGCCAGCGAGGCTCCGCGGTAGTAGTGGCCCAGGATCTCGTTGTAACGCTGGCCGCTGCTCGCCAGAGCCTGGGCGCCGTGCTGACTCATCGACGCTCCCAAGTGGCCATGGGCCTCCATGCTGATCTCGCTGGTGGCGGCGTAGAGGCTTTCCACGATGCCGCCCTGGTAACTGAGGATCAGCCCACGGGTGTCGGCGGCGGCCTGACGGGTGCGGGAGTGACTGCTGGCCAGGCCTCGATAAGCCTGCCAACGGGTGGTGTTGCCCAGATGCCAATGGCGATTGGCTGGGCGAGCCATGTGAGCCAGGGCGTAGGAGCGGGCCGCCACCGCCTGGGCTTTCAACGCCTCCAGGCTCCAGGAGCTCGGCATTTCAGCGCCCACCACCGAAGCCACATAAGCCTCCAGCGGCAGATGATTCACCGCCAGCAGCCCACCGCTGTCGCGCAGCACCCGCACGCGACCGTCATAGCCCTGGCCATTCACCCGTACAGCGTGCCCGGCTGACGTTTCCAGCCACAGCTCTGCCGGCAAAGTCTCGGAAGCGCTCAGGTTGATCGCGTCTGCAGCGGATCCCTGGCGCAGCACGCTGCCATCGGCTTTGCGCAACCACCAGGGGCCGGAGGCGGAGAGCTGCAGCTGATCGGCTTCGCGCACCACAGCCACGCGAATTTCCAGCTCCAGCGGTGTGCCCTTGGCTGGTTCCGCCAGGGCGTAGCCGCCACCAGCGGTGGCTGTGCGTTCAGCGGCAACACCCTGAAGGTCGTCGCGGGCTGAATCTTTGGGCACCGCATGGGGCGGTGGGCTGGCCAGCATGGCCTCAAGCAGCGGGCCGTTGATCCCCGAGCTCCCCGGCAGCACCGCCTGAGCCCAGAAGCCAAGGCCCATGGCACCCAAGCCCATCGGAGCGCCAAGCATCCAGCGGCGCCAGTTCACAGCCGCACAGCTTGCTGCCAACCTGCGGGGTCGCAACCGGCTCCAGAACTGTTGATCTGCCCGTCCCATAGGAGCTGCGCGGCGCCTGTGAGCCGGACCTGACCCGGACCGACCGATTCGCACAGCATTCCACCATGACGAGCGGAGGCTTGCCAGCCGCGCACTTGGCTGCGTTGCAGCTGCTCCATCCACCACGGCGCCACCAGCGCGTGGGCGGATCCGGTCACCGGGTCTTCGTCGATGCCGAGCCCTGGGGCAAAGAAGCGCAGTTGGTAATCACAGGGGGCACCCATCAGCTGTGGAGCAGCACCCACCAGCGGTTGCATCAGCACCAAGCCATTCCGATCGGGCCCCTCGAGCTGTGGCGAGGGGTTGTCCATCGCCGCCAAGGGTGCATCCGCCGCTAGCAATGCCACCCGATAGCCCAGGGGTGAATCCCAGTAGCGCTCGATCGGCTGGCCAAGGATGGCTTGCAGCGGAGCAGGCACGTCCAGCGGGATCAAGCCCGAGCTGGGCAGCACCAGATGGGCCACGCTGGCCTCTGAGCGATCCAATCCCACCTGCAGCGCTCCACTGCGGGTGGCCAGCGGCAGGGATGCGCCGACTTCCAAGAGGCCCCAATGGGCCAAGGCGAAGGTGGCGGCCAAGGTGGCGTGACCGCAAAGCGGCACTTCGCAGGTGGGCGTGAACCAACGCAGACGCCAGGGGCCTGTGGAATCGCGGTGGAGAAAGGCGGTTTCCGATTGCTTGAAGCTGCCGGCCAGACGCTGCATCCAATCGACTGTGGCGGGCTGATCGAGCAGCACAACCGCCGCTCCATTGCCCTGCAGGGGCTGATCGGTGAACGCTTCCACCAACAGGGCAGAGCTTGTCGTCATCAGGCGAAGGCCAATTCCTCAGGCCGCAGACCACGGCCCATCAGCTGCCGCACAGCGGCTTCGGGCTGAATCGTGCCAGCCATCAGGGCTCCCACCTGTTCGCAGATGGGCAGCCGCCAGCTGTGGCGCTCCGCCAGGGCGAGCACAGCCATGGCCGTCTGCGCTCCTTCCACGGTGGCGCCAACGCGGGTGAGGGCGGCATCACGGTCGAGCCCCTCGGCCAACGCCAACCCGAAGCGGTAGTTGCGGCTGAGGGTGCTGTTGGCTGTAGCCAGCAAATCCCCCAGACCCGCCAGCCCGTAGAGGCTGGGTGCCTCACCGCCCAAGCCCTGAATCACCAAACCCATTTCCACCAGGCCACGGCACAGCAGTGACGCCTTGGCGTTGGCTCCCAGATTGAGACCGTCGCAGACACCAGCCGCGATCGCCATCACGTTTTTGAGGGCGCCGGCCACCTCAGTGCCAACTGGGTCGTTATTGGTGTAGAGCCGCAGGCGCTCACTGCTTAGGGCCTGCTGCAATCGCGTTGCCAGCGCCTGATCGTGGCTTGCGAGCACGCTGGCGGCAGGCAGGCCCTGGGCCAGTTCGGTAGCCAGATTGGGACCACTGAGCACCACCAGGGGGATGGCGCTCAACTGCTGCTGCCAGAGCTGACTGGGGGTGCACTGCTGGTCCAGGTCGATGCCTTTGCTGCAACTGAGCAAGGGCAGACCAGAAGGCCAGTGGGGAGCTAATTGTTGCGCCAGCTCGCGCACACCCTGAAGGGCGGTGGCCATCACCACCAGTTCGGCATCAGCCAGCAACGCGATGGGATCGCCCCCCTGACGGCGACTCCAGCCTTGAACCTGGTGGCCCTGCTCCTCGAACAGGCCAGCCAGAGTGGAGCCCCAGGCCCCCAGACCGATCACCGCGATGCGCAGGCTCATCGCGCCATCATGCGGCAGCGCTGGCGTGCTCCTGCAACAGCTCGAGCGGAATCACATCCAACGCACTTTGCTCGCAGGCCTCCAGCCGCACCGGCGGTGCCATGCCGTCTTCATAGGCCTCCAGCCAGCGGCCGGCGCAGACGCACCAGTGATCACCGGGCTTCAACCCAGGGAAGCCGTACTGGGGCATGGGCGTGCTCAGGTCGTTCCCCTGGGCGCATGTGTAGGACAGAAACCGTTCATCCACCACGCAACACACCGTGTGGCGGCCGAGATCAGCGCCGTCGGTGCGGCAATAGCCATCGCGGTACCAACCGGTCATCGGCTGGCAGCCGCACAACGCCAACGGTTGCCCCAACACGTTCAGGGCTACTGAATCAGGGGAGGTCACAGGGGCGAACAACGCTCTGGTGAGCGGCAGTCTGACGACGGAGTGGCACAAATCGCGATCAGACAGTTGACGGACCCTGGGGGGCAGGCGTTAAAGGTCTTTCAGCAGACCCCCCTACATGAGCTGGGACTTCACCGAAGACGGCGCCTTCCTGGCCCTGTGCGATGCCTTCAAGGAAAGCGGCGAGAGCTCGGCGATCGAGTTCCTGGCCAATGGTGAAGGGGCCTTCCACTTCCAGGAGCTGGCTCAGAACGCCGCCGGTGAGGGCATCGATCTCTCCGACTCCACCGATCTCGAGGAGTTTCAACAGGAAGTGATCGAAACCCTCGAAGACCTCTGCGGCTAAACGCACAACGGAGCGGAGGGCCCCACAGCGCTGGCCGCAGGGCTTCTCGCTCAGCAGGAGAACGGCGTCAGGCGCCGTAGAAGAAGGCGACCTCCTTGTCCTTCAGACCCTCCCAACCGGCGGCCTTGAGGCGCGCATCGAGGGTTTGCTGGTCGAAATGCTTGGAACCGGTTTTCACGATGCGGTTGCGCATCGACTTCTTCACGCCGCTGCGAGCGCGCTGGCTTTCCAGATCCATCACCTCGTTGTAGAGGCTCAGCATCTCGGGCGGGATGGGGGTGCCATCGAGATCGAGGCCTGCAGCGATGGCGTCATCAACGCCGCCGGGTCCGGCAATGGCCATGCAGGGGAGGGAATTAGGGCCCGCCGACCCTAGATCCGGCCCCTTGCAGAACGGTTCTCAGGCTGAGAAGTAGCGCGCCTGGCTGTGCAGGGCCACAAGCGCCGTGGTGCTCTGCTCGGGCTCGAGCTGATCGCTCTCATCCATCGACAGACCAATCCGGTCGGTGTGGAGCCAAGCCAGCTGTTGGCGGGAATCGGCCACGTTGGGGCAGGCGGGGTAGCCGAAGGAGTAGCGGCTGCCGCGGTAGCGCTGGGCGAGCACGTCGCGCAGCGGCATCTCAGCGGGATCGGCGAAGCCGAGCTCAGCGCGGATGCGGGCATGCACCCACTCGGCCAGTGCCTCAGCCATCTGGACGCCCAGACCGTGGAAGTAGAGGTAGTCGCTGTACTGGTCGCCCTTGAACAGCTCCTGGGCAAAGGCCGTGGCCTTCTCGCCCATGGTCACGGCCTGCATCGGCAGCACATCGGTGGGCTGGCCATCGGCGAGATCCTGGTAGAAGTCAGCGATGCAGTAGCGGTTGCCGGAGCGTTGGCGCGGCAGGGCGAAGCGACCGAGCTCACGGCTGCGCTGCTCGGGATCGAACACCACCACGCTGTTGCCCTCACGGCCGCAGGGGAAGTAGCCGTAGGCCACGCGCGGCGTGAGCAGCTGCTCCTCGAGGCAACGGGTCATCCACTGCTGCAGCACTGGCTCAGCCTTCTCGGCGAGCATCGCCTCGTAGTCCTCACGCGATTGGCCCTGGGCCTTGCGCAGCTGCCACTGGCCGGCAAACAGCGCATTGCGATCTAGGTAGGCGAACACCTGCTCCAGCGGGATGTCCGCCTCGGTGAGCACCCGGCTGCCCCAGAAGGGAGGCGTGAGCGCCGGTTCAGCGGGCACCGCCTCAGAACGGTGGTCGTTGGGATCGGCGGGCGCCGGAGCGGCCTCTTCATTGGCGGCTGCGGCCTCGGGAGCCGTTCCGGCGGCATCACCAGCCGGTTCACCCCCAGCCTCGGCCTCCACGGCCGTCTCGAGCCCCAGGCCCTCGGGAGCGCCGGCGAGGAAGCCGCGTCCGTTGTCCCACTGCTCGGCATCGCGGGCCGCCACGTAGGCGTCCATGAAACGCAGGTCGGCGAAGGCATCCCGGCCGTAGATCACCTGGCCGCGGTACACCTCACGGCAGTCCTTGTTCACGAAGCGCGGGGTGAGCGCCGCACCGCCGAGGATCACGGGCACATCGATGCCCGCCTCGTTGAAGGCGGCGAGGTTGTCCTTCATGAACGCGGTGGACTTCACCAGCAGACCGCTCATGGCGATGCAATCAGCCTGGTGCTTCTGCTGCGCCTCGATGATCGCCTCCACCGGCTGCTTGATGCCGAGGTTGATCACCTCGTAGCCGTTGTTGGTGAGGATGATGTCGACCAGGTTTTTGCCAATGTCGTGCACATCGCCCTTCACGGTGGCGATCAGGAACTTGGCCTTGGCGGAGCTCTCGCCTTCCACCTTGTCCATCAACGGCTCGAGGAAGGCCACGGCCGATTTCATCGTTTCGGCGCTCTGCAGCACGAAGGGCAGCTGCATCTGGCCGGAACCGAACAGCTCACCCACCACCTTCATGCCATCGAGCAGGAAGGTGTTGATGATTTCCAGCGGCTTGTAGCGCTCCAGAGCGATCTTGAGCGCGTCTTCCAGGCCGATGCGCTCGCCATCGATGATGTGCTGCTTGAGCCGCTCCTCGATCGGCAGGTCGCTGAGCTGCGGACCTGAGGCGCGCGCTTCCTTGGCGCTTACCCCCTCGAACAGCTTGGTGAGTTCGGTGAGCGGGTCGTAGACGCACACGCCGTTGTCGAAGCGGCGGTTGTCGTTGATCAGATCACGGCACACCTGCTGGTGCTCCTCGCTGATCTTCACCAGCGGCAGGATCTTGGCCGGGCTCACGATCGCCGCATCCATGCCCGCCTCACAGCAGTCGTGCAGGAACACGGAATTGAGCACGATCCGCGCCGCCGGCGACAGACCAAAGCTCACGTTGCTCACGCCGAGCACCACGTGCACCCCGGGCAGGTTCTGGCGGATCATCCGGATCGCCTCCACCGTTGCCAGGCCGTTCTCGCGGTCTTCCTCGATGCCAGTGGAGATGGGCAGAGCGAGGGGGTCGTAGAAGATCTCGTGGGCGGGGATGCCGAACTCGAGGGCATCGCGGTAGGCGCGCTGGGCGATGGCGAACTTGCGCTCCGCCGTGCGCGCCATGCCCTCCTCATCGATGGTGCCCACCACCACACCGGCGCCGTAATCGCGGGCTAGCTCCAGCACCTTGAAGAAGCGTTCGTCGCCGTCTTCGTAGTTCGTGGAGTTGAGGATGCACTTGCCGCCGGCCATCTTCAGGCCGGCCTCCATTTTCTGCCACTCGGTGGAATCGAGCATCAGCGGCAGGTTCACGTTGGTGACCAGCCGGCTCACCAGCTCGCGCATGTCGCGCTCGCCGTCGCGACCCACGTAGTCGACGTTGACGTCGAGCACGTGCGCGTTTTCCTTCACCTGACCGCGGGCCACGGCCACCAGGCCATCCCAGTCTTCAACGGCGAGCAGATCGCGCACCTTTTTGCTGCCGCTGGCATTGAGGCGCTCGCCAATGATCAGGAAGGAGTTGTCCTGCAGGTAGGGCGTGGTGCCGTAGAGCGAGGCGGCCGCCGGCTCGTAGGTGAGAGCCGGGCGCGGATCGTCGGCCCTCTGGCGCAGCTCGGGTGTGCGCACGTGGCGCGTGGCGGGCTTGAGCTCCGCCGCCAGTTCCGCAAGGGCGCCGATGTGGGCGGGGGTGGTGCCGCAGCAGCCACCGATCACCTGAACGCCGAGATCTTCCACGAAGTGCATCAACTGCATCTTCATCTCCACCGGCGTGAGCCGGTAGTGGGCCACGCCGCCAATGTTTTCCGGGAGGCCGGCGTTGGGGATGCAGCTCACCACGAAGGGGCTGTGCTCGCTCAGATAGCGCACGTGCTCCTTCATCTGCTCCGGGCCGGTGGCGCAGTTGAGCCCGAGCACATCGATCGGGAACGGCTCCAGGATCGCCACCACCGCGGCGATGTCGGAGCCCACCAGCATCGTGCCGGTGGTTTCCATCGTCACGCTCACCATCAAGGGCCGGCGCTGGCCGGTTTTGGCGAAGGCCTGCTCGATCCCCTGCAGGGCTGCCTTGATCTGCAGCACGTCTTGGCAGGTTTCGACGATGAACAGATCCACATCGCCGGCGATCAGGCCCTCGGCCTGCTCGGCGAAGGCATCGCGCAGTTCATCGAAGCCGATGTGGCCCAGGGTGGGCAGCTTGGTGGTGGGGCCCATGGAGCCCGCCACGAAGCGCGGTTTCTCCGGGGTGCTGTAGGCATCCGCCATTTCGCGGGCCAGCTCGGCCGCGCGTTTGTTGATGGCGAAAGCCTGATCCTGCAGGTCGTATTCCGCGAGCACGGTGGAGGCCGCCCCGAAGGTGTCGGTCTCGATCACATCGCAGCCCACCTCGAGGAACTGCCGGTGCACCGCTTGCACGGCGTCGGGGCGGGTGAAGACGAGGTTCTCGTTGCAGCCCTCCAGGGCGGCACCGCCGAAGTCTTCGGCGGTGAGATCCATCTGTTGCAGCGAGGTGCCCGTCGCGCCGTCGAACACCAGCACCGGGTGCTCCGGGCTGTGCAAACGCTCGAGGAAACCGATCCGTTGGGTAGCCAGCATCAACCGTTCAGACGCACACGGGTGACCCAGTGATCGAAGGCCGGATCGCGGCCTTCCGTGATCGCGGTGAGGCGATCGCGGATGGCATCCATCACGGGGCGATTGGCGCTGAGATCAGTGTTCTCCACGCGGCGCACCGGTGTGACCTTGGCGGCCGTACCGCTGAGGAACACCTCATCGGCAATGAACAGCTCGCTCTTGTCCACCGGGCGCTCCAGGGTGGGAATGCCCATCGTCTTAGCGAGTTCGAGCACGCTGGCGCGGGTGATGCCCTCGAGGATGTCCTGATCCACGCCAGGGGTGATCAGCACGCCATCGCGCACGATGAACAGGTTCATGCCGCTGGCCTCGCTCACCTTGCCGCGGCTGTTGAGCAGCAGGGCTTCATCGAAGCCGCTCTTCACGGCTTCGGTTTTGGCCAGGGAGCTGGTGATGTAAGCGCCGCTGATCTTGCCGCGCAGGGGCAGGGAGCGATCTTCCTGGCGGGTCCAGGAGCTGATGCGGCAGCTCACGCCCTCCGGTGAGAGGTAGTCACCCAGCTCGAGGCCGTAGATCAGGAAATCGGTCTCGATGTTGTGCAGCCGCGGCGCAATACCCAGATCGCTGGTGTAAACGAAAGGCCGCAGATACACCGGGCAGGTGGGCTTGTTCGCCTGCAGGAATTGGTGAATGGCGCTGTGGATCGTGTCTTCGCTCAGCTCGGTGAGCAGCAGCCGGGCGCTCTGGCTCAGCCGGCGAGCATGGCGATCGGCCCGGAACAGCAGGATCTCGTTGGCATCAGCCGGGTTGGGCAACGCCCGCATACCGCCGAACGCACCGGTGCCGTAGTGCAGGGCGTGGGTTGCCACCGACAGCGTGGCTTCAGCAAAGGGAACGCACTTGCCACCGAACCAGGCGTAGGGCAGAAACTGATGCATGGGGTCGGTGGGGCGTGGCGGCCACAGCTGACTGTGATCTTCTCATCGGCGGGGTCCGGCCTGTGAGTTGCCAGCTGCCGACAAGATGGTGGGATGCATCGCCTCGCCGCCGTTCCGGGCAGCAGCAGCCCTGCCGATGGGGTGCTGTTCATCGAACAACCAGCCGCAACGGCGGTGCTGCTCACCAGCGCCGACACCGATCTCACCGCCCTGGCGGCTGAACTCGATCGCAACCCCGAGCTGCTCGGCCCCAGCCGCAGCATCCGGGCCCTGAACGTGGCGGCGCTGCAGCACCCTGCGGTGCTCGATCACTACATCCGCACCAGCCTCCAGCACACCGAACTGGTGGTGGTGCGTTTGCTCGGAGGGCGCGGCCACTGGAGCTATGGCCTCGAGCAGCTGCGGCAGTGGGCGCAGGCGAAGCAAAGCCGCCACCTCCTGGTGTTGGCCGGCACGGCTGAGGAAGACGACAACCTGGTGGAGCTGGGCACGGTGGCAGCTCCGTTGGCCCTGGCCTGCAGCCGCTGTCTGCGCGAAGGCGGGCCCACCAACTGGAGGGCTGTGTTCACGAGCCTGCGGGCATTGCTGGATGGAACCGAGTCGACCACACCTGAACTGCAGGCCCTGGCCGATCCTCAGCCCCACGACTGGCGGGCCGAGCCCGGCCCCCGCGTGGGCGTGGTGCTGTACCGGGCGTTGCTCCAGGCGGGGGATCTTGGGTTGGCGGAGAGCTTGCTGCAAGCCCTGCGGGCTGCTGGATTGGCGCCCCGGGCCTTGTGGCTGAGCAGCTTGCGGGATCCGGCGGTGCAGCAGGGCGTCGCTGATCTGTTGCAACGGGAACAGGTGCAAGCAGTGCTTTGCACCACCTCCTTCGCCTCCGTGCAGATGAGTGAGGCGGGCCTGGGTGCTCCCCTCTGGGATCAACTGGCGGTGCCCGTGCTGCAGCTGCTCTGCAGCACCCAGAGCGAAGCCAGCTGGCGGGAGAGCTCCGTGGGCTTGGCGCCCTTGGACCTCACCCTCCAGATCGCGCTGCCGGAACTCGATGGCCGCATCACCACGCGGGTGGGCGCCTTCAAAGAGGTCGACGTGGCGGATCCGCGCCTCTCCACGGCGCTTCAGCGCTATCAGCCCCAACCGGAGCGGCTCGCCTGGGTGGCTGAGCTGCTGAGGCGGTGGTGCGAGCTGCGCAGCACCCCCGCGGCCGAACGCCGCCTGGCGCTGGTGCTGGCCAATTACCCCACCCGCAACGCCCGCTTAGCCAATGGCGTGGGGCTCGACACACCAGCCAGCGCGGCCGCCATGCTACATTGGCTGGCTGAGGCCGGCTACGCGGTCGGCTCGCAGGAGCTGCCGGCCGATGGCGATGCCCTGATTCAACGGCTGCTCACCGGCCGCAGTAACGACCCCGAGAGCCTCCACCGCCCTGCCCTCGCTCATCTGCCGCTGGCCAGCTACGAAGCCTGGTACGGCCAGTTGCCGCTGGAGGGGCGCCAGAAGCTGGAGCAGCGCTGGGGCAGCCCGCAGCAGGATCCGCTGCTGGAAGCGCAGGGCTTTCCGATCCAAGCGCTGCGCTTCGGGAACGTGATGCTGCTGATCCAGCCGGAGCGCGGTTACGACCGCGACCCGAGCCTCAGCTACCACTGCCCGGATTTACCGCCACCCCACCACTACCTGGCCCAATACCTCTGGCTGCGCCAGGAGGCTGGCGTGCAGCTGATCTGCCATGTGGGTAAGCACGGCAACCTCGAATGGCTGCCGGGCAAAGGATTAGGGCTCTCCAGCAGCTGCTATCCCGAATGGGCTTTGGGGCCCATGCCCCACATTTATCCCTTCATCGTCAACGACCCCGGTGAGGGCTCGCAGGCCAAACGCCGCGCCCAGGCCGTGATCCTCGATCACCTCACGCCACCGCTGGGCCGTGCCGGACTGCACGGTGATTTGCGTGATCTGGAGGCCCTGATCGACGAATACTGGGAAGCCGTTCAACTTGGCAGTGCCCGCAGTGATCAACTGCGCCAGAGCGTGTTGGAGCGCCTGGCCGCTTTGGAGTTCCCGGATCTGCTCAGCGGCAACGCCAATGGCGATCCCCTCGATGCCGCCGATGGCTACCTGTGTGAACTAAAGGAAGCCCAGATACGCACCGGCTTGCACCGCTTCGGCAGCCTGCCGGAGGGTTCAGCCCTGGCCGAGCTGCTCACGTGCCTGGCCAGACCTCCCCAGCAGCAAGGGCTCGGCCTCACGCAGGCCCTGGCGCGCGACCTCGAGCTTGAACTAGATCCCTGGAGTGATCCCGAGGAGCAAGCACTCAGTGCCGCAGATCAACAGCGCTTGCTGGAGTTGGGCGTCGAGCAGCCCCGGCTGGTGGGAGATGCGGTGGCCTGGATCGAAGCCACCGCTGAGCAGCACTGCCAGGCCTTGCTCGACAACCCGGAGGCTCTACCAGCTGCCGGTGAGTACACCAGCGCGGTTCTGCAACGGCTGGCCTCGGGGCTGGTGCCCAACCTGCTGGAGTGCGGCACAGCCGAACGCAAGGCGTTTCTCACGGCTGTAGCCGGTGGACGGATCGCCGCTGGGCCGTCGGGTGCGCCCACGCGCGGCCGGCCGGATCTGCTGCCCACCGGCCGCAATTTCTACAGCGTGGATTTGCGGGCCCTGCCCACGGAGGCGGCCTGGGATCTGGGCCGGCGCAGCGCCGAACTGCTGCTGGAGCAGCACTGGATGGAGGAAGGCGAACCGCTGCAACAGCTGGCCCTCTCGGTGTGGGGCACCAGCACCATGCGCAATGGCGGCGAAGACATCGCCCAGGCCCTGGCGCTACTCGGGGTGCGGCCGATCTGGGATGGCCCCAGCCGGCGGCTGGTCGACCTGGAACTGATTCCTCTGCGAGAGCTGGGTCGGCCGCGGGTGGATGTGACCCTGCGCATTTCCGGGTTGTTCCGCGATGCCTTCCCGCAGCTGGTGGCCTGGGTGAACCGCGCCACAGCCATGGTGGCGGCGGCGGACGAACCTGAACCCGACAATCCACTCGCGGCAGCGGCACGACGCGATGGCCATGCCTGGCGGGTGTACGGCTCGGCGCCGGGCGCCTACGGAGCGGGCCTGCAGGGGTTGATCGACAGCGGCGAATGGGAAGAACGGGCCGACCTGGCGGCGGCCTATCTGAACTGGAGCAGTTGGCGCTACGAGGGCCTCGGCGGCAGTGATGGCTCAGGCGGCCGGCTGGAGGTGCAAGCCGATCGGGAAGGGTTCGAAGCGCGGCTGCGCGGGGTGCAGGTGGTGCTGCACAACCAGGACAACCGCGAGCACGACATCTTCGATTCCGACGACTACTACCAGTTCCAGGGGGGTCTGGCAGCGGCCGTGGAGGCCGTGTCTGGCCGGGCACCGCAGCTGTGGCTTGGCGATCACTCCCGCCAGCAACGGCCGCGGGTGCATCGGCTCGAGCGTGAGTTCGACAAGGTATTGCGCTCGCGCGTGCTCAATCCCCGCTGGATTGAGGGGATGCAGCAGCACGGCTACAAGGGCGGCTTCGAGATGGCCGCCAGCCTCGACTACCTCTTCGCCTACGACGCCAGCACCGGCCGCGTGCCCGACTGGAGCTATGGAGCGATCACCGAGCAGTGGCTGGGGGATGAGCAGGTGCTGGAGTTTCTGCGCCGCGCCAACCCCTGGGCCCTACGCGACATGGCCGAGCGGCTGCTGGAAGCCCACAACCGCGGCCTCTGGAGCGGTGCACAAAAAAACCAGCTGGAGCAGTTACGCCAGCTGGTGCTTGAAGCGGAGCAGCTTGTGGAGGGGTAACCCCCTCAGTGATCAGAGGTCTTTCACCCAGCCCTTGAAGGCACCGATGTCGCCGGGCTTGCTGGTGGGCTGCTGGGTGGTGATCTGCGGCTGCGCTTCGGTGGGGGTCTGCAGCTTGGCGTTGGCCTGGCCAGGGGTGTTCACACCCACGGCAGAACCCTTCATGCGCTGGTCGAGCTCGGCCTTGCTCATCTGCTCGGCGAAGGTTTTCTTCACCGGCTTGGGAATGCCGCCGGTGAGGTTGATCTCTTCCTGCTTCTCTTCCACACCACCAAGGCCAGGGGTGGCTTTCTCGCGGCGCATCTCCATCGAGGCCACTTCCTCCACCAGCTCCTTATCGCCGGGGCTGCTAGCCGTACCGGGGAAGGTGTGGCGGATGGTGTTCGAGCGACGCATGAACTCGACGTTGCCCATGCTGCTGGAAGCATCGGCATCCAGGAAGAAGGCTTCCTCTTGCTTCTTGGCGGGCTTCGCTGCGCCGGTGACGCTCACCGACTTGTTGCCACCGAGCAGACGATCAAACAGGCCCATCGGCAGGGGATGAATGCTCCGGGAACCCTAGCGGCCACAGAGCTCGAGGCCATGGGTATCGGTACCGCAACTTCGCAGAAGTGCGTGATCGTCTAAGAGTCGTGCAATCGCATCACACACCACTGGCGTGGGTTGCCAGCGGGGCTGCATGGCGTAGTCGTAATAAGCCTCACCGCCATCGAAGCCAAGCGCAGCGGCGGCGGGGATCAGGCGCTGAAAGCTGAGCCGGTAGCGGCCGGGGTGGGCCAGCAACGCCAAGCCGCCGGCCGCGTGAATGCGCTCCACCACCGTGGCGGCCTGGAGCTCGTCGCCGATCGGTGCCTGGCCCTGCCGGTAGGGCTCAAGAGCCTCATGGCCGGGTTCAAAGCCGAGAGCGAGCACATGCACAAGGCAGCTCTCCAACAGGCAACTGATCTCCACGCCGCTCCAGAGGGTGGGCACCGCCGAGCCCTGGTCGGCCTGGCTGGCGAACCATTGCTGCAGGGGGCCATAGGCCACGGTGCTGTGGTGATCGGTCACCGCCAGGTGCTCCAGCCCCAAGGCCAAAGCCTGCTGGCCTAACTGCTCCGGCCGGAGGCTGCCATCGCTGTGGATGGTGTGGCAGTGGAAGTTGAGCCGGCCTGGGCAGCTGCTTGCCTCCACTTGCTCCAGAACGGCACGTAGTGGATGGCTGGCCATGGGCTTAAGCGGCTGCGGCCGCTTCACGTTCAGCCCGCAGACGCCGCCAGCGCGCATAGAACTGAATCGAAGCGGCCATGAACACCACCAACGCCACGATGAACCAAGTGGCAGCACCCGTGGGGAACTGGTTCTTGAACACCACCAGCATCACCACGATCACCAGCAGCAAGGTGGGCAGCTCATTGAGCGCGCGCAGCTGCTTAGGGCTCCAGCCGCAGCTGCCGTTCTGCAGCTGGCCCATGAGCCGGTAACAAAACGCGTGGTAGGCCAGCAAAACCGCCACAAAGGCCAGCTTGGCGTGCATCCATCCCTGGTGCAGCCAGGCTGGATTGCTCACCAACAGGCCGATGGCCATGCTCACGGCCACCACCATGCCGGGTGTGGTGATGATGTTGGCCAGGCGCTTTTCCATCAGCGCGTACTGGGCCTGGAAGGGGACGCGCAGGGCCGGCTCCAGCTCTTCCGCCTCGCGGTGATAAATGAACAGCCGCACCAGATAGAACAACCCGGCAAACCACACCACCACCCCCACGATGTGGAGGGTTTTGAACCAGAGGTATGCCTCAGGCGGAAGGGCTGCCAGGGGGGCGATCACAGACCGGTGCCAAACAGGCCATCAAGGTAAAGCTCGCGCACCTCAGGCCGGGCACCGCCCTGCTGCACCAGGAACTGAGCCAAGGCGGTCTGCAGCAGGCGGGCCGGGTCGAGCCCAGGGCGCTGCGCCACGTAACCCTCCACAGCCCGGGCCAGATCCACCGGCAGCTCCACGTCGAGCGCATGCACCTCGACCGCTTGAGCACTAGTGGTGGTGGCGCCTTGGCTCATGAACCCAGATCTGGTGGATGCCAAGGATCCGCTGCACGGCTGCGCCTGTCAAGCAACCGTTGCAACCATTTGGCGGCGATGCTGCTGAGCCGCTTCGCGAATCTGCTCCAGTTCCGCTTCAGGCAGCTTCTCCAGCTGCTTCATCACCAGGCCCATGCGCGGGTTGCGGCGCAGGCTTTCGGCGTGACGATCCAGGAAATCCCAGTAGAGGCTGTTGAACGGGCAGGCCTTGGGGCCAGTGCGCTGTTTCACGTCGTAGCGGCAGCCCTTGCAATAGGTGCTCATCCGCTTGATGTAATTGCCGCTGGCGGCGTAGGGCTTGCTGGCGAGGCGGCCGCCGTCGGCGAAGACGCCCATGCCGATCACGTTGGTCTGCATCACCCAGTCGTGGCCGTCGATGAACATGCGGTGGAACCAGGCGGTGAGGGCCTGGGGATCCAGCCCGGCGATCAGGCCGTAGTTGGCGAGCACCATCAGGCGCTGGATGTGGTGGGCGTAGCCATTGCTGCGCAGCTCAGCAAACACGCTGTCAAGGCAGTTGAGGCCGCTGCCGCCCAGCTGCTCGAAGCTCAACGGCAGCGGCTGCTCCGCCGCGAAGTGGTTGAGGGCCGGGTACTCGGCTCCGAACCAGTGGTAGAGGCCATGGGTGTATTCCCGCCAGCCCAGGATCTGGCGGATCACGCCTTCCAGGCCGGCCAGCGGTACCTGCTGCTCGAGGCCCGCCTGCTCCAGGCGGCGGATCACCTCCAGCGGATGCAGCAGGCCGAGGTTTAGATAGGGCGAGAGCAGCGCATGCCACATGGTTGGCTCACCGCTCACCATCGCGTCTTGATAGGGGCCGAAGCCATCCAGGCGGGTGGCGATGAAGTGCTCCAACACCGCCAGGGCCTGCTCGCGGGTCACAGCCCAGCGGAAGGGCTCTAGATCACCAGGCAAAGGCGCCATGCCCGCCTCGGTCCGCTCGTGATCGATCCGCTGCAACTTGGCGATCACCGCCTGCGTGATCGCATCCGGCTCAAACCAGAGCGGCTTCGGACCCTGCAGGCCCTTCGGTGGCGGCTTGCGGTTTTCGGCATCGAAGTTCCACTGGCCGCCGAGTGGCTGGGCCGCCTTGCCCTCGCCCTCCATCAGCACGGCGAAGCGGCGGCGACCCTCCCGGTAGAAGAGCTCCAGGCGCAGCTGCTTGTAGCCCTGGGCCCAGGCGGCGAACTCCTCGCGGCTCCAGAGGAAAGCATTGCTGGGGATCCACTGCAGCGGCACGGGCAGCTGCAGCGCCTCGATCGCCTGGCGGAACCCGCGATCGGCCGGCTCCATAACGCGGAGCTCGCTGATCCCGGCAGTGGCGATCCAATCGCGCACCGCTGCGCCGAAGCTTTCGCTTTCCACGTGGTCCACCGTCCAGCCGGCGGCACGAAGCTCGGCGGCGAGGTGGCGCATGGCGCTCCACACCAGCACCAGCTTCTGCCGGTGATAAGCGCGGCGCTGCAACACCGAAGTGCTTTCCACCAGCAGCACTCGGGCCGTCGAAGGATCCGCTCCAACCAGAGCGCTCTGGGCCGCATTGAGCTGATCCCCGAGCACCCAGATGCCAACCGTCATGCCGGGGCCTCCCCGGCCAGCCGGCAGGCCTTACGGGCCACGGCAGCGGCGTAGCCGCGCTCCACCAGGCCCGCGGCCGGGCTGAGGGAGCCGTTGCGGCAATCCACGGTGAGCCGCTCGCGATGGCCGAGCTGATCGCTCACCCGCATGCGCAGTTGAAAGTGATGCTTGGCGCTGCGGGTGATCTCATCGCCGCAGATCGGCCCCACGCACAAACCCGGCGCCGCAGCCACCGGCAGCACCCAGGCCCACAGGGCGATCAGTAGCGCCAGGGCACAAGCCAGGGCAGGGGTTCTCTTCAACCGGCCAGCTCCAGCGTGGGTTCATTCTCCAGCTCCGGCGGCGCCTCCAGCTCCTGCGGGTGGAAGTACTCCCACACCACCTTGGCCATGCCCGGCCCCATACCCGGTGCGGCCGCGAGGGTTTCCACGCTGGCGAGCTGGATCGCATCGATCGAGCGGAAATGAGCCAACAGCTCCTTGATCCGCTTCGGCCCCATCCCCGGAATGTCGGAGAGGCGTGAACGCTTCATCCGCTCGCCCCGTTGTTGGCGGTGGAAGCTCACCGCAAAGCGGTGCGCCTCATCCCGCAGACGCCGCAGCAGTTGCACCCCCAGTTGCTCCGGTTCGCTCTCCAGCGGCTCCTTCGCCCCGGGGATGAACACCTCCTCGCGCTGCTTGGCAAGCGAGCACACCACCAGCTCTTCATCGAGGTTGAGCTCACGCAGGGCCTCCATCACGGCGGAGAGCTGGCCCTTGCCGCCATCGATCATCACCACATCGGGCCAGTCATTCAGCCCACCGGTGTGCAGAGCGCTGCCGGCGGAGCGGCGCAGTTCGCGCAGATCTGCCCCCTCCGCCTTGGCCTGGGCCCAGCGGCGGAAGCGGCGGCGAATGACTTCAGCCATGCTCATGAAGTCGTCCGAGTGGCCGGCTCGAACGCTGCTGCTCTGGATCTTGTATTTGCGGTAGTGCTGCTTGGCCGGCAGGCCATCGATGAACACCACTTGGGAGGCCACGGCATCACTGCCCTGGATGTGGCTGATGTCGTAGCCCTCAATCCGGCGCGGCGGACTGGGCAGCTCGAGCAGCTGAGCCAAATCCTCCGTGGCCAGCAGGTTCTGCTCACTGGCGCGGCGGGCCCGCTCCAGCTCGTAGCTGGCATTGCGCTGCACCAGCTCGATCAGGTCAGCCTTCTGCGAGCGCTGCGGCACCGCCAGCTTCACCTTGCGGCCGCGCAGCTCGGAGAGCCATTCCTCGATCAACTCCTGCTGGGGTAGAGGAACCTGCAGCAGCAGCTCCGGCGGAATCTCCACCGGTTCCACCTGGCTGTAGTGCTCCTCCACCACGGTTTGCAACACGCGGCCGAGGGCCGAAACCCGCTCCGGCGAGGGCGGCAGCTCACCGCCCGCTCCTTCTTCGGCAGCGGGCATCCCGATCGCATCAGCAGTGAAGCCGAGCCGGCCCACCAGCTTGCCGGCGCGCATCTGGAACAGCTGCACCGCCGCCACCCGTTCATCAGCAGCCAGAGCCAACACATCCCGACTCACGGAGCTATCGCCGATGCTCATCTTTTGATCGGCTGTGAGCGTGTCGATGCCCTGGAGCTGATCGCGCACCCTCGCGGCGCTTTCAAAATCCAAGCGCTCGGCGTAGCGCTCCATTTGCTCCTGCAGCAGCTGCAACAACTCCTCGTTGCGGCCTTGGAACACCATCGCCACCTGCCGCAGGGTGCGGTGGTAGTCATCTGAGCTGATTTTTTCCTGGCACACGCCGGGGCAGCGGCCGATGTCGTAGTTGAGACAGGTGCGGTCTTTGTGCAGCGGCTGGGGCCGCTGGCGCAGCGGGAACACCCGTTTCACCAGCCCAAGGGTGCGGCGCAACAGGCCCACATCCACATAGGGCCCATAGAAGCGATCGAGTGGTGAGCGAAACCTTCGCTTGCGCGTGATGAAGATGCGCGGGTAGGCCTCGCTCCAGGTGATGCAGAGATAGGGGTATTTCTTGTCGTCCTTCAGCAGCACATTGAAGTGCGGCTGGTGGTTCTTGATCAGGTTGGATTCCAGCGCCAGCGCTTCGGCTTCGCTGTCGGTGACGATGAATTCGATCTCGCACACCTGCCGCACCATCAGGGCGATGCGAGGCGAGTGGCCATGGCCGCTGCCGCTTTGGAAATAGCTGCGCACGCGGTTGCGCAGCACCTTGGCCTTGCCGATGTAGAGGATGCGGTCCTCGCCATCGCGCATCAAATAACAACCTGGCTCAGCGGGCACCTCCTTCAGGCGTGCCCGCAGCCGGTCCCGGTCCTGAAGGAGGGGCTGGATGGTGCTCAACGGCCGAGGCTCAGCCGCCGTACTGCCAGCCGGTGCTGCTCAATTCCAGGGCGGCGCCATCGCGATGCAGCACCGCACTCTTCACCTCACCCACAAACACGGTGTGGTCGCCATGGGCCACCTGACCCACCAGCTCGCATTCCACGGCGCCGAGGGCATCGTTGAGCACCGGCAGGCCCAGCTCACCCAGCTGATAGGGCGCGGCGTCGAAGCGGCCACCCACACCCTTTTGGGGCTTGAAGAACACGGCAGCCAGATCTTTCTGATCGGCGGCGAGCACGTTCAGAGAGAAGCGGCCGGTGCGCTGGATCATGCCGTTGCTGGTGCTGTCGGAGCGCACCGCCATCACCACCAGGGGCGGTTCAAAGGAACCCTGGGTCACCCAGCTGGCGGTGAAACCATTCACCTCCTCGCCCTCGGCCACGCCACAGATGAACACCCCGTGGGGGATCTTGCGCAGCAGGGTCTTCTTGGCTTCAGCGTTGAGGGCCATGGGCGAAGCAGCGGAGGAACGGAAACCTGCTTGAACTCTAGAAACGCCTCTGGGCAGGGGGCTGGCCGGATGCCCGCCCCCGCAGAGCTCGCTCCATAGGATCGGGCTCATGCAGGCGCTCTATCCCGGCAGTTTCGACCCGCTCACCCTTGGTCACCTGGATGTGATCGAGCGGGGGGCCAACCTGTTTCAGGGCCTCACGGTGGCGGTGCTGCGTAACCCGAGCAAAAACCCCTGCTTCAGCGTGGAGCAACGGCTCGAGCAGATCCGCCAGGCCACCGGCCACCTCAGCAACGTGCAGGTGGCCGCCTTCGATGGCCTCACGGTGGACTTTGCCCAGCGCTGCGGCGCCGGTGTGATCTTGCGGGGTTTGCGCGCCCTGAGCGACTTCGAATACGAGCTGCAGATCGCGCACACCAACAAGAGCCTGGCGCCCCAACTGGAAACCTTGTTTCTCGCTACAGCCACCACCCACAGCTTTCTCAGCAGCTCGGTGGTGAAAGAGGTGGCCCGCTTTGGCGGCAGCGTGGGTCACATGGTGCCCACAGGAGTGGCAGAAGACCTGGCCAGGCTTTTTAATCAGTCATTCCCTTGATCGTTTCCCATGGCTGAGGCGCAGCTCACGTCCGTGCTCGACCAGCTCGATCAACTGGAGGAAATCGTTCTTGATGGCACCCGGGTGCCGTTCAGTGGCGGCCGCCTGGTGAACGAGCAGGACGCCATCGAACTGATGGATGCGGTGCGCGAAGCCCTGCCGCCGCAGTTGGCCCAGGCCGAAGAACTGGTGGCCAAAAAAGATGAGTTCATCAATCAGGCAAGGCAACAAGCGGAAGAAATCCTCAACCAGGCGCGCCAACAGCGTGAGCAACTGATCAACAGCCAGGCGATTCGCCAGGAAGCGGAGCGTCAAGGAGCCGAGCTGCGCGAGCAGGGGCGTCAACAGGGGGAACAGCTGCTCACCCAGGCCCGCCAGCAACTGGCCAAAGCCGAGCAAGACCATCAAGCACGCATGGCGCAGATGGAGCAGCAATTCAGCCAGCGGCGGCAACAACTGGAGCAGGAAGCACTGCAGCGCCGCCAGCAGCTGGATCAAGAAGCGCTCGAACTGAAGCGCCAGCTGGCGGAACAACACGAGCAAGCGCGCCAGCAAAGCCTGGTTGAACTGGAGAAGATCCGCCAGGAAGCGGTGCGGGTCCAGCAAAGCAGCCAGGCCGAGGCGGAGCGGGTGCAGAGCGATGCCCTGCAGTTCCGCCAACAAACGCAGCAGCAGTGCGAAGCGTTGATCAGCCGCAGCCGCCAGGAGGCCGCCACGATCCAGGAGGGCGCCAACCGCTACGCCGAACAGGTGCTCACCGAACTCGAGGGCAGGCTCAAGGAGATGGGGCAGGTGGTGGTGGCTGGCCGGCGCGAGCTGGTGCGCCTGCAGGCCGTCGACCCCACCACCCTGGTGCAGCAGGCCCGCTCAGCCGAGGAGCAAGCCGTACCGATCAGCCGCGCCCGCCGGGCGGCCGATCGCCTCAAGCGCGCCACCGGTCAGCGCTAAAGCGCCTGAGCCGTTGGGGCCTGCGCAGGGCACAGGCCTGCCACACGGCTCTGACGCAGGATCTCGCCCATGGTGCTGTTGGGCGAGCCGGCGCCATTCGACACCATGCTCACGTAGCGCACCCCATCCGGGGTCTCGAGCACACCGCTGATCGAGCGCACGCCGCTGATCGTGCCGGTTTTGCCGCGGAAGCGGCCATCGAGTTCGGTGCCACGCCAAAGACTGCGCAAGGTGCCGCGCTGGCCGGCGATGGCCATCGAGGCCCAGTAGTTGTTGGCGTAGGGGTGCTGGGCCATCCGCAACATCAGGGCCGTGAGCAGACGGCTGGTGACCTTGTTGCCGCGATCCAGGCCGCTGCCATCCACCACCGACACCCCCGCCATCGGCAGGCCCTGAGCGGACAACCACTGCATGGCGCGTTGGCGGGCTTGGTTGAGATCCCAACTGCCCGTGCCCTGGCGCAGCAGCACCTCGGAGGTGAAGTTGTGGCTGTCAGTGTTGGCCAGGCTGAGTAGGCCGTGCATGCTCACCGACCGCTCCTCATGCAAGAGCGTGGCCGTATCGGTGTTAGCGGTGGTGACGGGCACCAGCCGGATCGCAGCACTGCCGCCCTGCCGTTTGATCTCCTGCCCCAGCAGCTTCTGCATGCGGCTGGGGGGATTGCTCACCGCCATATCCAGGGCGTTGCTGGTGAGCGCTAAGCGGGTAATTGGTGCGCCATAGGCTTCGGCGCGATCCGCCCAGTGCCAGCCCTGGGGCCACCAGCGCTGCTGCGGTTCCTCCACCAGCTGGATCGCCACAGGCCCACTGGCCTGTCCGCTGCTGCCGCCTGAGCCCAGGGCGAGTTTGGCAAAACGCTGCAGTTGCGCCAGATCCAGATCGGGATCGCCTTCACCGGTGATCTGCAAGGTGCCGTCGGGTTGACGCCACAGCCGCGTGGTGAGGCGGTAATCGGGGCCGAGGCGATCCAGGGCGATCGCCGTGCTGATCAGCTTCTGATTCGAGGCGGGGATGCGGGCTTTGGTGCCATTCACATCGGCCAGGAGCCGGCCATTGGCATCGGCCACGCTCACGCTCCACACCGCCGCCTCGCCGCCTACCACCGAGCGGATGCGCTGTTGCAGCGCGGGGCAGCTCACCTGCTGCTGGAGCTGCGGTAACCCCACCGGCGGTGGCGCAGCAGGGAAGCTGCTGGCTGCCACCGTGGGCACATCGCTCGGCACCTCCAGCGCCTGGAGAGGGAGGCTGATGCTCAGGGGCAACAGCGCTGCGAACAGCAGGCGTGCCGTCATCTCAGGAGCCCACCTTGAGGCCGGTCACCGAACCCGTCACGCGGAAATCGGTGCCTTCCAGCTCAATCGGCGCTCCGATCTTGAGGTTTTGATTGCCGAAGACCACCCCATCGGCCCCCTTGCGACCTTCACCGCGGAGCACAAAGCGGGCATCCAGGCTGGGGAACTGATCCTGGTTGGGATCGGGCGCACTCACCACCTTTCCATCCGGCAGCACAGCCGCCAAACGGCGCTGGAGCGGAATCACCTGTTCCACAGGCACGCTGCCGTGGGGCTGGTTGCGGATCACGATCGCCACCTTGCCTCCCTCGCGCGCTGCGTTGATCAGGGCGGCGGGATCAGCCACCGGCACACCCCGCACATCCACCATCACGGTCACCGGCACCAACCCGCCGGTGGCCCGTGCCACCGCGCCACTGAGTTTGGGGCTCCAGATCACCCCCGCCGCAGCCAACAGAACAGCTGCTGCTGCACCCGCATCCACCAGGGAGAAACGACGGGAGTTTTCAGCCATGGAGCAACAGCAGACACCGAACTGTAAGGAGCGTGTTCGGGCTGCACAAGGTCAACGGGCGGCCTCTTCCAGGGCTTCCAACTGCGCCTCCCGATCCGGGCGCTGCTCGAAGCTGCAAACGCTGCGGTAGCCATCGGGATCGCGGCGATAGAACTGCCATTCACCGGGGTAAGCGCGGCGCAAGGCACCCTCAGCCGTGGGAATCAGGCCGTAGGCGCTTTGCCATTCCGCCAGGAATCCTTTGCGCCGCTCTCGGGCCACCGTGCCGATACCGATGGCGGCATCTTCGAGGCGCCCATTGAGCATCACCAGCGAACCGCGATGCTGCGCGCAGAGCGATTCCACCTCCTCGTAGTCAGCGGGAGTGGGGGCCGCCAGCAACACCAGGCCGTCACTGCCGCCATCGGCCTGCTGGAGGCGCAGCAGATCGCCCAGCCCCAGCAACTGACCCGCTTGATCGGGCGCATCGCGTTTGGCCAACGCCGTCGCTCCCGCATCGGGAAACAGCAGCCGCGCTTCAGGGTGCTGGGGGGTGAGGGCGGCCAACAGGCGCAGCGCAACCGGCAAGATCCGCAACCCCTCAAAGCGGAACTCCACGGTCCACAGGCCCTTGCTCTGGCTCGCCAACGCCGCCTGCACGCTGGCCAGGGCCTCCAGTTCGGCTTGGCGCAGGTCGGCGGGGAGCATGGCTGTGGATCGAATCGGCCGACCCTAAAGCGCTGCTCGGGCCCGCTCGAGTGCCTGCGGGAACTGCTGGAGCAGCTCTGAGCCGTGCCAGGGGCCAAGGCTGATCCGCAGGCCCGCAGCCGCAGCGGCCGGCTCATAGCCCATGGCCAACAACACGGCACTGGCGGCTGAGCCGCTGCTGCTGCAGGCCGAGCCACTGCTGCAGGCAAAGCCTTCACGCCAAAGGGCCTGCACCAGCTGGCGACCGTTCAGCCAATCGCCGCTGCCTGCACGCACCAACAGGCTGAGGTGGTGGGGCAACCGCGCGGGGTGGCCGCCCTGGCGCGGATCCGGCCCCGTGAGCTCCACCCCAGGGATCGCCAACAGCTCTGCGGCCAAGGCATCCCGGAGTGGCGCCGCCGGATCACAGTCGCCATGGGCCACCAAGCGATCCGTGGCGAGCTGCAATGCCGCTTCAAAACCAGCCACCAGGGCCACCGCTTCCGTGCCGGAACGCAAACCGCCTTCTTGCCCGCCCCCGCCAATACAGGGCTGCAACTGAACTCCTGGCTTCACCACGAGGGCGCCAACGCCGCGAGGTCCCTGGATTTTGTGTGCCGCAAAGCTCAACAGATCCACCGGCATCTCGGCGATCCGCAGGGGTTGATGCCCCAGCACTTGCACGGCATCGAGATGCAGCAACACCCCGGCGCTGCGGCAGAGCACCGCGATCCGCTCCACCGGCTGGATGGTTCCCACTTCGCTCTGTCCCCAGATCAACGACACCAGCCGCGTGGGCGGCGCCAGCAGACGCTCGAACGCCTCAAGCTCGATGGCCCCCAGGCGATCCACCGGAACCTCCTGCACCTGCCAACCCCGCCGCTGCAGAGCCGCCGCCGCCGCGCGGCTGGCTGGATGTTCCACAGCCGAGATCAAGAGCCGTGGGGCTTCGCCGCTGGGGCTGCTCAGCTCAAGGCCCGGAGCAGTGCCCAGCAGGGCCAGATGGATGGATTCGCTGCCGCCGGAGGTGAAGACCAACCGCTCCTGCTGGCAGCCAAGCAGCGCCGCCATGGCTTGGCGTGAGCGCTCCAGCTGCTCTGCCGCTGCGAAACCAAACCCATGCAGGCTGGAGGGGTTGCCCCAGGCTTCGGCCTGCACCACCGCGATCCGTTCAGCCACCTCAGGCGCCAGCGGGGTGGTGGCGCAGCTATCGAGGTACTGGCTGAGGGACGGCGGCGCCATCGCCTCAGCTGCCCAGGCCGGTGTCGCGCTCGAAGCGCGCGCGGGTGCGGGATTCGAGCGTGTTGGTGGCCAGGGTGACCAGATCGTCGAGAGAGCTGCCGCTCAGCAGTGCTGCCACCCGAGCGCGGGCCTCAGCGCTGGGGCAGTTGTCGGGACGGATGCAGCCATTGGTGCACACCGTGGCGCAATCGATCTCAGGTGCGGCAACAGGGGCGCTGGACGGAGTTGCCGCTGCAGGTGCCGCCGCAACGGATTGGCTGCGGGCTTCGGCCACGGCGCGGGGGTCGGGGATCACGGCGTCAAACACGTGCTCCGCCGGTCCGTCCATGAACACCTTGCCGCTGGCGGCATCCCAGTGAATCTGCAGCGGACCGCCGGGCAGATCGAGGCGAGCCCGCCGCTCACACAGCCCGAGGCTGTGGCAGGCCACGAGGGTGGCGCAGGCGCCGGTGCCGCAAGCCAGGGTGGGGCCAGCACCGCGTTCCCACACCCGCATCACCAGGTGATCGGGAGCGAGCACCTGTACGAAGTGCACGTTGGTTTTTGCGGGGAAGGCGGGGTGCACTTCGAGCAGAGCGCCGAAGCGCTCCAGATCGATCTCCTCCACCAGCGGCACGGGGATCACCGCATGGGGATTGCCCATGCCGGCGGCCGCCACCGCGAAGGATTCACCGTCCACCTCCAAGTCGCCCTGGGGTAGGCCGGCAGAGCTTGTCTCCAGGGTCGTGGGCACCTCGGCGGGTTCGAGGAAGGGAGCGCCCATGTCCACACGAATGGTGCCGTCGGGCAGGAGCTCCGGCACGATTCGTCCCGCCAAGGTGTCGATCTGCCAGGTGCGGCCGGGGCCATCGCCGTCGCGATCGGCGAGGAAACGGGCCAGGCAGCGGATGCCGTTGCCGCACATTTCCGGCTCGGTGCCATCGGCGTTGAAGATGCGCATGCGCAGCTCGCCGCCGTTGTTCGGAGGCAGAGCCAGGATCACGCCATCACCGCCCACACCGAAGCGGCGATCGCAAAGCTCCACCACGAGCTCTGGCGTCAGACCAAACACAAAGTTGGGATCGCTGGCGGCACGGCCATCCAGCATCAGAAAGTCGTTGCCCAGCCCCTGGTACTTGCTGAAGCTCAGTTCAGCCTGCAGCGAGCTGAACGGGGTCTTGCTGGGGGACGACACGCGCGGCAGCCTGCCTGGGCAGGCATGAGGTTGAGGCAAATCCTATGGGGAGCGGCATGGACAACCGGGCTGCGCAGTTCGACACCTCCCAGCCCGGAATCCGGCAGCTGCAGAGCTGGATTCGCAGCCGCTCCAACCTGGCCGTACAGCTCCTGGATGGCACCAGCCTCACGGGGATCCCCCGCTGGGTGGATGCCGATTTCGTCGCCCTGGAGCCAGCCCATGGCGGTGAGCTGGTGCTGGTGAACCGGCAGGCCATTGCCTTGCTGAGAGCCCTGGTCTGAGGGCTGTGGGAGCATCGCCCCCACGCCCCACTTGCCCCCAGCCCGTCCGTGAGCGAGAGCAGCCGCTACCAACCCCAGGCGATCGAAACCGGCTGGCAACGGGCCTGGCAGGACAACGGCCTGCACGACACGCCGGAGCTCAAGCCGGGCGACGACGCCTTCTACGCCCTTTCAATGTTCCCTTACCCCTCGGGGAACCTGCACATGGGCCATGTGCGCAATTACGTGATCAGCGATGTGGTGGCGCGAGTGCAGCGGCTGCGGGGCAAAAAGGTGTTGCATCCGATGGGCTGGGATGCCTTCGGCCTGCCGGCGGAGAACGCAGCCATCGAGCGGGGTGTGGACCCCGGCGCCTGGACCGATCAGAACATCGCTTCGATGCGGGATCAGCTGAATCAGCTGGGCCTCTCGATCGATTGGCAGCGCGAGGTGGCCACCTGCCACGCCGATTACTACCGCTGGACCCAGTGGCTGTTTCTGCAGTTCCTCGAGTCCGGGTTGGCCTATCAAAAAGACGCGACGGTCAACTGGGACCCCATTGATCAAACCGTGCTCGCCAATGAGCAGGTGGACAGCGAGGGCCGTTCCTGGCGCTCCGGTGCCCTGGTGGAGAAGCGCAAGCTGCGCCAGTGGTTCCTCAAGATCACCGATTACGCCCAGCAACTGCTCGACGACCTGAGCAAGCTCGAAGGCTGGCCGGAGCGCGTGCGCACGATGCAGGCCAACTGGATCGGCCGCAGCACTGGCGCCGAGCTGCAGTTCAGCGTGGTGGATGCCGCCGGCAATGACACACCCGAGCGCATCACCGTGTTCACCACCCGGCCGGACACGATCTTCGGCGCCTCCTATGTGGTGTTGGCACCGGAGCATCCGCTGGTGACGCAGCTCACCACGCCCGAGCAGGAGATCGCCGTGGAAGCCTTCTGCGATCTGGTGTCGCGCCAGAGCGAGCAGGAGCGCACGGCGGAGGACAAGCCCAAGCGCGGCGTTCCCATCGGCGCCCAGGTGCGCAACCCCGCCAACGGCGAGCTGATTCCGATCTGGATCGCCGACTACGTGCTCGCCGAGTACGGCACCGGCGCTGTGATGGGTGTGCCCGCCCACGACCAGCGCGATTTTCTATTCGCCCGCCAGTACGAACTGCCGGTGCAGCAGGTGATCATTCCCGAAGGCAGCGATGAGCACGCCTTTGAGGGCGGCGCCTGGACCGAAGCCGGTGTGCTGATTCACTCCGGCCGCTTTGATGGCCTGCCCAGCGCCGAGGCCAAGCAGGCGATTACCGCCGCCGCTGAGGCTGAAGGTTGGGGCCGCGAGAAAGTGCAATTCCGTCTGCGCGACTGGTTGATCTCGCGCCAGCGCTACTGGGGCTGCCCTATTCCTGTGATCCACTGCGACAGCTGCGGCGTGGTGCCCGTGCCCGCTGATCAGCTGCCGGTGGAGCTGCCCCGCGATGTGGCCTTCAGCGGCAAAGGCGGTTCACCGCTGGCGCAGCTGGAGAGCTGGGTGAACGTGAGCTGCCCCTGCTGCGGCAAACCCGCCAAGCGCGAAACCGACACCATGGACACCTTCATGTGCTCCAGCTGGTATTACCTGCGCTACAGCGACGCCAAGAACACCGCGCTTCCGTTCAGCACTGAGGCGGTGAACAGCTGGCTGCCCGTGGATCAATACGTGGGCGGCATCGAGCACGCAATCCTGCACCTGCTCTACTCGCGCTTCTTCACCAAGGTGCTGCGCGACCGGGGTCTGCTCGGCTTTGATGAACCCTTCCAGCGCCTGCTCACCCAGGGCATGGTGCAGGGCATTACCTATAAAAACCCCCACACCGGCAAATACATCGCACCCGCCGATGTGGCCGATCCCACCGATCCCCGCGATCCAGCCAGTGGAGACGTGCTGGAGACGTTCTACGAAAAGATGTCGAAGTCGAAGTACAACGGCGTGGATCCGGCCGTGGTGATCGACAAATACGGCGCCGACACCGCCCGGATGTTCATCCTGTTCAAGGCGCCGCCAGAGAAGGATCTCGAGTGGGACGACGCCGATGTGGAGGGCCAGTTCCGCTTCCTGCAGCGGATCTGGCGCCTTGTTGATGCAGCCTGCGAGCGCGGCCTGAGCCTCGCGGAGGGCGCCGGTGGACCTGAGGCCGTGGCTCAGGCCATGGCCGCCGCAACACTCAACCCAGCCGAGCAGGAGCTGCGGCGGGCGGTGCACACCGCCATCACCGAGATCAGCGACGACCTCGATGGCGACTATCAGTTCAACACCGCCGTGTCGGAGCTGATGAAGCTCAGCAATGCGATGGGCAGCCACTTGGAAGCCAGCGGTGAGGTGTTCGCCTGCGAAGCGCTGCGCAATCTGTTGATCCTGCTGGCCCCCTTCGCGCCGCACCTGTCCGAGGAGCTCTGGCTGAAGCTCGGCGGCCGCAACGCCGGGGATGCCCTGGGCAGCAGCAGCATCCACGCCCAGCGATGGCCCGCAGCCGATGCCAGCGCCCTGGTGCGCGACACGGTGCCCCTGGTCATTCAGATCAAGGGCAAGGTGCGCGGCAACCTTGAGGTGCCCGCCGATGCGGACAAGGCCACCCTCGAGAAGCTGGCTCTCGAGAGCGACATCGCCGCCAAGTGGCTGGAGGGCAAAGCCCCCAGCCGCGTGATCGTGGTGCCGGGCAAGCTCGTGAACCTGGTGCCCTGAGGCCGAGCCTCAGTCGTGAATGAACACGAGCGATTCCGGCTGGCCCCAATCGCCGCGCGCATCAATGTGGCGGCGGTTGGCGCAGAGGTGGCGCAGGATCCAGTAGAGCGGCTCGGGTGAAGGCAGGCCCATCAGCTGCTGGAGCTCGGCCAGGGTGTGTTCACGCTTGTCGGCCATCGCCTGCTCCAGCCGCGCCTGCAGATCGAGCAGCGCCGCCGCCGCTTTCTTGCCGGCCTCCACGCCGGGCTGGTGGTAGGCGTTGATGTTGACCAGCTCGCCGTAATACCCCACAGCGCGCTCAAAGAGAGCGATGAGGGCGCCGAGGCTGCGCGCGTCGAGCTTCTGCATCGTGATGCTCAGGTTGTAGCGCCCCTCATCGGTGAGAGCGGAGCGGGTGCCCTGCAGGAAACCATCGAGGAAATCACCGGGGTTCTCGCCTTCCAGGGGCGGGATATCGCCGGGGTCTTCGAGCACTTCGATGAAAGTCACGAAGTAGTTGTCCACGCCATCGCGCAGCTGCTGCACGTAGGCGTGCTGGTCGGTGGAGCCCTTGTTGCCGTACACGGCAATGCCCTGGTGCACCACGTTGCCCTGGCGATTGAGCTTCTTGCCCAGGCTCTCCATCACCAGCTGCTGCAGGTAGCGGCTGAACACCTCCAGCCGGTCGCGGTAAGGCAGCACCACCATGTCCCGCTGGCCGCGACCACCACCGGCCTGGAACCAGGCAGCCGCCAAGAGGGCCGCCGGATTGGTGTCCAGAGTGTTGGCGGAGCGGGTCACCGCATCCATCTCAGCTGCACCGGCCAGGAAGGCGCGGATGTCGGAGCCGATCAGCACACCGGGCAGCAAGCCAACAGCGCTGGTGATGCTGGTGCGGCCACCCACCCAATCGAACATGTCGAAACGGGCCAGCCAATCGCCCTGCTCCGCTTCTTGATCGAGCCGGCTGCCGAGCATGGTCACAGCCACGGCCTGCTTGATCCAGTTGCCACCGGCGGCCTCCACAGCACGGCGGGCCTGGAGCATGCCGATGTGCGGCTCCGGCGTACCGCCGGACTTGCTCACCACGATCACCAGGGTGGTCTTGAGCCGATCACCCAGGGAGGCCAGGGTGCGGCGCATGCCGTCGGGATCGACGTTGTCGAAAAAGTGGAACGGCAGGCCGGCGCCGGGATCCTGCAGGGCCCGGATCATCAGCAGCGGGCCGAGGCCTGAGCCACCGATACCGATCCACAGCACATCGGTGAAGCGGCTGCCGCTATCCGGGTGGATGACGCCACTGAGCACATCGCGGCCGAACGCCTCGATCCGGTCAATCTCCGCCTGGATGTGCTGGCCGCTGGCGGGATCGGGTGCCAGAGAGGGATTGCGCAGCCAGTAGTGCCCCACCTGGCGCTGCTCATCGGCATTAGCAATTGCCCCTCCTTCCAGGGCCGCCATGGCCTTGAAGGCTTCTTGAAAGCGCGGCCGGAGGCTGGAGAGCACCGCCTCATCGAGGCCCATACGGCTCACATCCAGCCAAAAACCGAGGCTCGGGTTATGCCAGAGCTGGCTGCAGAACCGCTGCCACTGGCTGTTGGCGTCAACGCCGGGAGCGGAAGCGGTGGATGTCATGAAGCCAGTTCAGGCAGGCGCAAATCGAACCTATCGGTGAAATCTCTGTGGGCAAACCCTTTTGAGATGAGAAACCGCGCAAAATGCCGAGACTGATTCGAGACTGTGTGGACCAGCACACAGAAGGCCACAAGGCGGCTCAGCGAATCGAGACAAGCTTCGTAAGCTTTGGTTAACCCCTCTGCAGCCCTGGACCAGACCTTCCGCCATCGCAGCACCCGCACCGCGCTCTGCGCAGGGGCTTTGGGCCTTGCCATGCTCAGCCTGGGCAGCGTGGACTGGTCTGCGCGGATGGGCGGATCCAGTGCCACCACAGCTGAACGCTCCAGCCTGGCTGAAAACCCAGAAGCCGACCCCACCACCTTCACCGCCGAGGAACTGCAAGAGCTGCAGCGCCGCTTCGGTGTGCACGGGCCGCAACCCAAGTTGGCGCAGCTGTTCACCAAAGGCGTGGATCAGCTCACCCCCCTGCGCAGTCACACGGTGACGCGGCTCGATGCTCTGCGCCCGGTGGTGTGGCGCGAAAGCCATCGCACCGGGATCAACCCGATGTTGCTCGCGGCGATCCTGTTCGATGAGATGCAGCACGCCAAACCTGGTGAAGACCTGCCTCTAGCCGCCCATTCAGGCCTCTTCAGCACCCATGGCCCTGCGCAGCTGGGGCTGAGCGAGATGGTGAAGCAAGGTTTGCTGCGCGAAGACGCCAGCCCTGACGAGGTGGCTGCAGCCCGCGATCAGCTCCTGGATCCCGAGCGCAACGTGGAGCTGCTGGCCGGAAAGATGGCTCGGCTGCTGGCAGTGCTCAAGCAACCAGCCTCGGCCACCTTCAACGTGAGCCAGAACCGGGGTCGCGCCAAAACGGTCGCCACCTTGGCCTACCTCCACAACGGCAAGCTCGACTATCCCGCTCGGATCCTCCGCTACATGCAGGACCCGGAGCTGCATGGCCTGATCTTCAGCGTGCAACGCAAACCAACGCCCGAGCTGATCTAATCAGCAGAGGGCGCCCAGGGCAGCCAGGCGCACCTGCAGGGCATTCCAATCGAAGCTGCGGGGGTCGGCCCGCTCGCCGCCCAGATCCACGTGGCGGTGCGTGGTGATGTGATCAAACGGAATGCGGTATTGGCGCATCCAGTTGGCCAGCACCACCGCCAGAGCGTCGTATTGAAGGCTGGAGTAACCGCTGTGAGCGGAATCGGCATCCTCACCATCGAGCGGTGTTTCCAGGCTCAGGTGCAGCGCGAAGTTGTTCACGGAGCCATCCATGTTGGGGTTGGTCACATCCCAACGGCCCTTGAAGGCGGAGTAGCCAGCGCCGAAGGCGCGCTTCGAAGGATCCAGGGTTTCCACCACCTGGCCGTCTTCACCGATCAACAGGTGGTAGCTCACCTGGTCTTGGTCGTGGGGGTGATGGGTGGTGAAGGTGTTGATGGCGGAGCCGATGCCATAAACGGTTTCGTGCAACACCACCAGCGAAGGCGTGGTGTCCACGCTGTTGCCGTAGGCATCGCGGGTGGTGCGCTCGCCGTAGTTGCTGGGATCGATGCTGACCCGGCGGGTCCGGCTCGGCAGATCCCGTTGCAACGCCTGAAGCCGCTGGCGGAGCGTTCGATCCTGCACACCGCACTGGCGCGACAGTGGACTGATCCAGGTGGTCTGCTGCGGTGGCGCCGGTGCCTTGGGGCGCTGCACCACACCGGGTATCGACACGGGCAGGGGATCACGCCCCTGGTGCACGGCCACGGCGACCAGGGCAAGCACGGCGGCACTGGCAGCCACCGCCGCGGACCAAACAGGGGGCCGGATCGGTTTGCTGTCGCTGAAGGGCCGCACCATCAGCCCACCTGCGCTGGTTGCTGGAGCAGCCAGCGTTGCTGAGCAGCCAGCTGCGCGTCGGTGGCATCGGCCACACGCTTGAGCTGATAACGCTCCACCTGGGGCGCTTGAGGGCGGAGCTCCAGGCTGCGCAGCTGGGATCGGCGTGCGATCAGCAGGGTTTGCGCGTGATCGGGCCGCAGGGCGCGTTGCAGGTCGTCTGGGGATTTGAGGCGCTGCTGATCCAGGGCCACCAGCTCATCGCCCACCATCACACCGGCTTGCTCGGCGGGCCCGCCGCGCACCACCCGAGCCGCCAGGAGACCACCAGCCTCTTGGCGCGGCGTCAGTCCTGCCCATGGCGTGCTCGCCATCTCCGCGTCGAGGAATAAGCCCACACTCGATAGGTAGCCATCGAGATCGGGATCGTCGAGCTCGCGCAGCCAACGGGGTAGTTGGGTCGCCAAATCCGGCGCGTGTGTGGCGAAGGCTTGCACCAGATCAGCCTCGCTGTAGCCCCGGCCCCAGCGGCCGTGGCTCAACCAGAGCTGCCGCAACACCTCCATCAACGAGCCGCCATTACGGCGCAGATGCAGATCCAGGCAGAGGGCCACCACCGCGCCCTTGAGGTAGTAGCTCACCTGGGCGTCGGCCGAATAGGCATCGGCCTTGTAGAGCTTCACCCAGGCCTCTTGGCTGCTCTCCCGCAGGCTCTGCACACCGCGGCCTGGGGTGAGCCGGTAGCGGCTGAGGTCTTCACCCAAATCCATGAGGAGATCTTCAGGATCACTCAGGCCAGCGCTGAGCGGCAGGAACTGATCGAGGTAGCTGGTGACCCCTTCAGCAAACCAAAGGGTCGGCACCACCGGCGGCCGGTGGTACTCGATCGGCGTGAGCTCTGCCGGTCGCAGCCGGCGCACGTTCCATTGGTGCAGATATTCATGGGCCACCAACTGCAGAAAGCGGCGGTAGCCGTTGGGCTTCTCGAAGTTGCGGCGTCCGTAGACGAGCACGGTGCTGTCGTCGTGCTCAAGGCCGCCATAGCCCTCATCCACCAGGTGCAGGATCACCAGATAGCTGTGGGCAGCCGGGGAGGCCACACCCATCAAGCGGCAGCAGGCCTCGCAGACGCGCCGCAGATCATCCAGCAGAGTCGGCTGCCTTTCCAACAGCCAGCGCTCCTCACCGGGAGCTCCGGCCCAGCACACCAGCTGATGGGGAACACCGTGCACCGCAAAGTCGTACGGCCGATGCGGGCCGGCCTCCAGCGGGGTATCCAGCAGGTGATCCAAGTCGCGGGCCTGCCAAACACCGTTGGTGCAGGGCAGCGGCACAAAAGCCTGCCAGCCCTGCGGCAGCGTGCAGCTGAGCTGATGGGGGCTCCAGCGTTCACCCTCCAGTTCGAGCACCACCGCCGCCAGAGCCAGAAAGCCGTGCTCGTGATCCAGGTGGCAGGTGCGCACGGTGAGTTCCGTCGCCAACACCCGGTAACGAATGGTGAGGAGACCGCCGCTGGGGTCGCATTCCACACCCCAGGCCGAGGGCTCCAGGCGCTGGAGCTCCAGCACCTGGCTGCCCTGCTCCACCACCAGGCCCTCGAGCTGACGCACGTAATCGCGCATCAGATACGACCCCGGCGTCCAGCCAGGCAAAGCGAGCCGCATCCGCGCCAGCCGCGGCGCAACCTGGATCTGAACGGCCACCAAATGTTGTTGGGGCTCGCTCAGATCGAGATGGACCTGAACCACGGTGTGCCTCAGGGATTCAGGCTGTGGGCCAATTCCAGGGTGGCGCCAGGCAGATCCTGGGCAAGGGTGCCCAGGGCTTGCCGGGCGGCATAGCGGCGTGTGATCGCGCCGATCAGCTGTTGCAGCGAGCGGGAACGCCCGAGCTGCTGGAGATCCCCCACCAGGGCCAGCTGACCGTTGGCGTCATGGCGCCAACCCAGCCAGGTGCCCTCGGGCAACTGCACACGCACGCTCACGGCCTCACGTTGATCGGCAAAGCCACGCAGGTCGCCGCCGCGCACCACCGTGAGCTCCAGATCCTCAAGCGCCTGAACCAACACATCCTCATCGCGGAGGACGGTTGGCAGGATGGAGAGATGGGACATGGCCCGACACCCGATCCTTCGAACCCTAGCGAGCCCAACCAGTCGATCCAGTGGCCGTTGCCACCAGATCGCCCGCCCGCCGAAGCGCGCCCGTTGCGCCTGGGGGTGATGGCCTCGGGAGCGGGCAGCAACTTCGAAGCCTTGGTGGCCGCCTGCCAGAGGGGGCAGCTGGCAGCCACGGTGTGCCAGCTCGTGGTGAATAACCCGGGCTGCGGCGCTGAACAGCGGGCCCTGCGGCTGGGTGTGCCCTGCACGGTTCACGACCACCGCAGCTACGCCAGCCGTGAAGCGCTCGATCAGGCGCTGATTGCGAGCTTCCAGGCCGCCGATGTGGAGCTGGTGGTGATGGCCGGCTGGATGCGCATCGTCACCCAGGCCTTGATCGATGCTTACCCCGAGCGGCTGATCAACATCCACCCATCTCTATTGCCCAGCTTCCGCGGCGCGAAAGCGATTGAGCAGGCCTTGGCAGCCGGCGTTCAGCTCAGCGGCTGCACGGCCCACCTGGTGAGCCTCGAGGTCGATACGGGTCCGATCCTGGTGCAAGCGGCTGTCCCCGTGCTCGCAACCGACACGCTGGAGAGCCTCTCGGCACGGATCCATGCCCAGGAGCACCGGATCCTGCCGCTGGCCGTGCAGCTCGCCGCCGGACGTCTGGAGCTGCTCTAGGGATAGAAGGGCAGCAGGGGCAGACCCGTTTCCGCCGGCAGCCCCGCCATCAAGTTCAGGCACTGCACGCCTTGGCCGGCCTGGCCCTTCACCATGTTGTCGATCGCGCTCATCACGATCACCTGGCCCGTGCGGCCATCCACTTGCACCGACAGCAGCGCGCGGTTCGTCTGACGCACCCACTTGGTGGAGGGGTACGTGCCGACGGGCAGCACTTGCACGCAGGGGGCGTGGCGATAGGCCGCCTCCAGCAGTGTGGTGAGGTCTTCAGCGGTGAGGCCGGGATCCCGCAGGCGGCCATACACCGTGGCCAGCAGCCCACGCACCATCGGAATCAGATGCGGTGTGAACTGCAGGGCGATGGCGTGGCCTGAGGCGCGGCTGCACAGCTGCTCGATCTCACTGGTGTGGCGGTGACCCACCACGCCATAAGGCGCCACCCCTTCGGAGGCTTCAGCCAGCAGCAGATGCTCCTTGGCGGCGCGGCCGCCGCCACTGGTGCCGGTCTTGGCATCGATCACGATGCCGCTGGTTTCGATCAGCCCCTGCTTGAGCAGCGGTGTGAGTGCCAGCAGGCTGGCCGTGGGGAAACAGCCCGGCGCTGCCACCAACCTCGCCGCCGCGATCCGCTCCGCCTCCCACTCCACAAGGCCATACACCGCCTCTGAGCAGAGGTCAGCGTCGGTGCGGGGGAAGGAGCGGGCCTCCGAGGCGTACACCTCCTTCCATTGATCGAGGGAGCTGTAGCGGTAGTCAGCGGAGAGGTCGACCACCTTCACGCCCCGCTCCAGCAGGGGGGGCACCAGCGTGGAGGCCAAGCCATTGGGCAGGCTCAACACCGCCAGATCCGCCGCAGCGGCGATCGCTTCCGGGTCGGGCGACTGCACCACCGGATCCCCCGGCAGGGGCAGAAACGGCGTGAGCTCGCTCCAGCGCTTGCCGCTGCTGCGCTCGCCGCCGAGGAAGCTCACCTCCAACTCAGGGTGGCCCTGAAGCAGGCGCAGGGTCTGCAGGCCGCCATAGCCGGAGGCGCCGATCACCGCAACGCGCTTGCTGGCCATGCCGGGATGTCAGGAACGCCAGATCGTACCGGGCTCTATAAAAGTGTCTGCAACCCGGGCCCGGCGGGCCCTCCACCCCTGAACCCAAGCGCATTCCAGTTCGACACCATCGCCGATGGCCTGGCGGCGATCCGCAATGGCGAAATGGTGGTGGTGGTGGATGACGAGAACCGAGAAAACGAAGGCGACCTGATCTGCGCCGCTCAGTTCGCCACCCCGGAACAGATCAACTTCATGGCCACCGAGGCCCGCGGGTTGATCTGCCTGGCGATGGAAGGCGAGCGGCTCGACGCCCTCGATCTACCGCTGATGGTGGATCGCAACACCGACAGCAACCAGACCGCCTTCACCGTGAGCGTGGATGCAGGCCCAGAAAACGGAGTGAGCACAGGCATCTCCGCTGAAGACCGGGCCCGCACCATTCAGGTGGCGATCCATCCAGCCACCCGCCCGGCGGATCTGCGCCGCCCAGGCCACATCTTTCCGCTGCGTGCCAAGCAGGGCGGCGTGCTCAAACGCGCAGGCCACACCGAAGCGGCCGTTGATCTGGCACGCCTCTCCGGCCTCTATCCCGCCGGGGTGATCTGCGAGATCCAGAACATGGATGGCTCGATGGCGCGGCTGCCGCAGCTGGTCGACTACGCCCAGCGCCACGGCCTGCGGCTGATCAACATCGCCGATCTGATCCGCTACCGGCTGGATACGGAGCGCTTCGTGCGGCGCCAGGCGGAAGCCTCCCTGCCCAGCGCCTTCGGCAGTTTTCGCGCCATCGGCTTCCGCAATGAGCTCGATGGCAGCGAGCACGTGGCCATCGTGAAAGGCCAACCCGAACTGGCCGAAGGCCCCGTTTTGGTGCGGGTGCACAGCGAGTGCCTCACCGGTGATGCCTTCGGCTCCCTGCGCTGCGACTGCCGCCCGCAGCTCGAGGCTGCCCTGCGCATGATCGAGGAGGCAGGCGAGGGCGTGGTGGTGTATCTGCGCCAGGAGGGCCGTGGCATCGGCCTGATCAACAAGCTACGGGCGTACTCCCTGCAGGACGGCGGCCTCGACACGGTGGAAGCCAATGAACGCTTGGGCTTCCCCGCCGACCTGCGCAACTACGGCGTGGGTGCTCAGATCCTCAGCGATCTGGGGGTGCACCGACTGCGCCTGATCACCAACAACCCGCGCAAGATTGCCGGCCTGGGCGGCTACGGCCTGCAGGTGGAGGATCGGGTGCCGCTGGTGATGGACCCCAGCCAGCACAACGCCGCCTACCTGCAAACCAAGCAGGCCAAACTCGGCCACTTGATGGATGCGCCAAGCGGCCGTGGACCGGCTGCGGTGCTGGCCTGGACGACTTCAGCGCAGGAGGAACTGAGCAGCGAAGCCAAGGCGACCCAGTTCCAACAGCTGCGCGACTGGTGCGCGGCTCACGATCTGGAGTTGGAACTGGAAGAGCACTCCCGCGTCCTCGCGCTGCTCAATCAGCCCGACCTGGCGGTGTTGGTGGCCAGCGGTGATGCAGGGCAGCTGGCGCAGGTGCTGCACACCATGGCTGGCTGGCCGCAAACCGGCAGTGTCAGCCTGCTACTGGCGCCCGACAGCCAACGCACCGCGCACCCCAGCAACACCTTGGAAGCGGAGCGGCGCCCGCTGGTGGAGCTGCAGGCCAGTCGCCCCCAGCTCCGGGTGGACGCCGGCACGCTGATGCGCTGGAGCTAAGCCAGAAGCATCAGCGATGTGGGCGCCGAGCTCAGTCGCTGATGGTGACGCTGGTGATGCGGCTGCCGTTCTTGAGGGCCATCACCACATCCATGTTGCCGGTGTGACCGAACACGGTGTGCACGCCGTCGAGGTGGGGCTGGGCTTCGTGGCAGATGTAGAACTGCGAGCCACCGGTGTTACGACCGGCGTGGGCCATGGCCAGGGTGCCGGCCTGGTGCTTCTGGTTGTTGATTTCGCAGTCGATCTGATAGCCGGGGCCGCCGGTGCCGGCCATGCCGCGAGCACCTTCACGGCTGTTGGGGCAGCCGCCCTGGGCCATGAAACCGGGGATCACGCGGTGGAAGGCCAGGCCGTCATAGAAGCCGTCCTTGGCCAGCTTCACGAAGTTGGCCACGGTGTTGGGCGCATCGGCTTCGAACAGCTCCAGTTCGATCGTGCCGGCGTCGGTCACCATCACGGCTTTGGTCACGGCGGAGAAAAGGCAAACAGGAGTCAGTATGGGCGCTCCGGTAGAAGGGTGACAGGCGCAACCGAACCATGGCTTCACCCACCGGTCTGAACCTCGCCCAGGCCCGCCTCGGCGTGCTCGGCGGCAGCGGTCTCTATGCCATGGAAGGGCTGGAGAACGTGCAGGAGCTCACGATCGACACGCCCTTTGGTCCTCCCTCCGACAGCCTGCGGTTGGGAACCCTCGGCGGCATGGAGGTGGTGTTCCTGGCGCGCCATGGCCGCCACCACACCTATCTGCCAACGGAGGTGCCCTACCGGGCCAACGTCTGGGCGATGCGCTCCCTGGGCGTGCGCTGGATTCTTTCCCCCTCAGCGGTGGGTTCGCTGCAGGAGCAGGTGAAACCGCTCGACATGGTGGTGCCCGATCAATTCATCGACCGCACCATGCAGCGGCCGATCAGCTTCTTCGGCGAGGGCGCCGTGGCCCACGTGGCCCTGGCTGATCCTTTCTGCCCGAGCCTCAGCCGCCTGCTCGGTGATGTGGCCGACAGCCTGATGCCGGAGGGGCGCAGCCTGCACCGCGGCGGCACCTATCTGTGTATGGAAGGCCCTGCCTTCTCCACCCGCGCTGAATCCAACCTCTACCGCAGCTGGGGTTGCACGGTGATCGGGATGACCAACCACACCGAAGCTCGCCTGGCGCGGGAAGCGGAGATCGCCTACGCCACCCTCGCCATGGCCACCGACTACGACTGTTGGTACGCCGATCACGACAGCGTCACCGTGGAGATGGTGATCGGCAACCTGCGCGCCAACGCCGAGCTGGCTACGCAGATTGTGCGCACCACCGCGGAGCGCATCGGCGTGCAACGCCCCGCCAGCCAGGCCCACACCGCTCTGCGCGATGCGCTGATGACGCCGGCGGATCAGGTGCCCGCTGCCACGCGGCGCAAGTTGGATCTGTTCACCGAGCCCTACTGGGGCTCATTCAAGGGCTGAGCGCAGCTGGCCGCCGTGGCTGGCGAGCCGTTCGCGGGCGCTGGGCGCGCTGATGCCGCAACGGGCCATCAGCAAGGCCAGCTTCACGGAGCCTTCGCTCTGTTGCAGCAAGGCGCGGCCGGCCTCACGGTCCACACCGGCCAGATCGGAAAGGATGCGCAGGGCTCTGTCTTCGAGCTTGCTGTTGGTCACCGCCACATCCACCATGCGGTTGCCGTACACCTTGCCCAGGCGCACCATCACACCGGTGCTGAGGATGTTGAGGGCCATCTTGGTGGCGGTGCCAGCCTTCAAGCGCGTGGAACCTGTCAACACCTCCGGCCCGGTGATCAGGCGGATGTCGATGTCGCAGGGCATCGCCACCTGCTCGGCCGGCACGCAGGCCATGGCGATGCTCAGGGCACCGATACTGCGGGCATGGCTCAAGCCGCCATGCACATAAGGCGTGGTGCCGCCTGCAGCGATGCCCACCAAGGCGTCTGCAGCGTTGAAGCCGCGGCTGAGCAGATCATCACGGCCCGCGTCGAACAGATCCTCGAGGCCTTCTGAGCTGCGCAACAGCGCCGGAGCCCCACCCGCCAGCACGCCCTGCACCAGCTCCGGCGCACTGCAGAAGGTGGGCGGGCACTCCGCCGCATCCAAAACACCCAACCGGCCGGAGGTGCCGGCACCCAGATAAAACAGGCGACCGCCGGAACGCAGACGCTCGGCGATGGCATCGATCGCAGCGGTGAGCGCGGGTGCCGCAGCCGCTACAGCCTCTTGGGGGCGACGGTCCTCTTCAACAAACACCGCCACCAAATCGGCGGTGCTCAGGGCATCGAGCTCAGCACTGGAGGGGTTGGCCTGCTCGGTGAGCAGATGGCCCCGTTGCACATCCGCAAACGAGCTGCTCACAGCAGACCCTCAAGCCGGCGACGGAAATCTTCGAGTTCCGCATTGCCGGTGCTGATCGGATCATCAGCGGCGGCCACCGCGGGCTCGCTGCTCGGGTCCTCCTGCTCGCGCCAGGAGGTCACATCCATGTTCTTTTCAGGCGGAGCAATCAGCAGGCGATCTTCAGCGCTCTGGGGCAGAAACCCAGCCGGAACAAACCGCGCCTCATAGCCGGCGCTGCTGCAGAACTCCTCCATCTCGCGCCGCTCGATCGCTTCCACCGTGGGAGCGGGGAAATCCTGAGCTTCGAGCAGACCGGCGTAGCGCTCGGCGTCGTCGCGGTCCTCAAACAACAGCACCACGGTGGTGCCATTCAGTTCGAGGGAGTGGATGCCCTCGTTGTCGCTGCCGGCATCGAACAGCAGGACGTGAACCGACATCGTGGAGCAAACGCTGGGTTCAGTGTCTCACTGATGGGCGGAGTCGGCTCAGCTCCGTTCACCATCGAGCTCAGCGGCCAACTGCTGCAGGCGGGCGTAGAGCGCCTCCTCCGCCTCGGTGAGGGCGCTAGGCACCACCAGACGCACCTCCACCAATTGATCGCCGCGCTGATCGCCCTGCTGCAGTCCACGCCCGCGCAAGCGCAGCAAGCGGCCGCTGGAGGAGCCAGCCGGTACGCGGAGCTGCACCGGACCATCAAGGGTCGGCACCACCACGGAGCAGCCCAGCGCCCCTTCCGCCGGGGAGAGATCCAGCTGATAGAGCACCCGCAGCCCGTCGATCCGCAGGCCCTCGGGCGTGCGCACCCGCAGCTGCAGAAAGTGGTCGCCACCACCGGGGGCGACGCCAGCGAGGCGCAAACGCCAACCATCCCCCGCCATCGCCGGGGTCCACACCTCAACGGCGGTGCCATCGGGGAGATCGATCTCAACCCGCTCACCGTGCAGCGCCTGCTCCGGGGTGAGCTCCACCAGCGACTCGCAATTGCTGCTCGCCACCACCGGGGGCGGGGGCGGGGGCGAGGCCGTGACCTCACTGCGCTCTCGTGGTTCAGCAGCCGGAGGCCGTTCCGGGTCGGCCGAGCGACTGGATCCCGAGCGGCGCTGCGGAATGCCGAACAGCTCCTCGACGTAGTCGTGAAAATCGGGGAAGCCGTGGGCAAAGGGATCTAGCCCAGCGGCCGCTGCCTCGGCCGTATCGAGCCCCTGCTCCCACTGCTGGCGGCGTTGGGGATCACTGAGAACGGCATAGGCCTCATTGACGGCCTTGAACTGTTCCTCGGCGTGGGGATCGTTGCCGTTGAGATCGGGATGCCAACGCCGGGCCTGCTGGCGAAAGGCACGTTTAAGGGCCTGGGAATCCGCGCCGGGCTCAAGCCCCAGGACAGCCCAGTGATTCACCGCCGAGCGAGAGGGAGCACTGGTCACCGGGCTCAGTCCTCAGCCCAGGGATCACCCTCAAACGGGGCTGGCCTGGCGCTGCGGCGCGGCGCCGCCGGAGCACTGAGGCGATCGGATTCCCAATCGCGCTCGTCCCGGTAGCCCTCGTCGGGAAAACGGTCATCTCGGTAGCCGTTGTCCGGGTAACGCTCATCGGGTGCGGTGCGTGATCGCTGATCGCGATCGTCTGCGAAGGAGGGCTCGAAACGCTCTTGGGCATCGCGTTCGGGTCTGAAGCGCTCAGCACCAAAGCGATCGTCTCCAGCGCTGGGCTCTCGGTAGCGATCGTCCTGATACCGCTCTGGGCTGTAGCGATCCTGGTCCGAATAGCGAAGGGGCGGAACATCAAGCCGGGGTGCAGGGGCGGGCCGGCTCCAGTCATCGGCGCCCCAGCCGCTGCGCGCAGCACTCCAGGAGGGTTCGGCCCAGGGATCGCGGCCTCGGCCGCGGGAATCCCAGTCATCCCAATCGTCGTCGGCAAAGAGTTCGTCTTTGAGCGAACCGAGGGTGTTTTTCAGGCCCTGCAGCGGGTTGCTGTCTTGCTTGCGTTCACTCGCCAAGCGGCGGTTGAGCCCGTAGAGGGCCTCCTGCAACTGGCTCACCGCCAGATCCAGATCGCCCAGATCTCCCGAGGCCAGTTGATCCTGCACGTCGCGCACGGCAATCTCCACAGCGCGTTGCTGACGCTCAGCTCCGTAGGGCCCCAACTCCAGGGCGGCATCGCGCAAGCGACGTTCCGCCTGGGCCACAAGGGTCTGGGCGCGGTTTCGGCGGTCGATCTCGGCTTTGCGGCGGCGGTCTTCGCTGGCCTTCTGCTCGGCCTCTTCAATCAGGGTCTTGATCTCGTCCTCACTGAGGTTCGAGCCGCCCTGAATGCTCACGCTCTGCTGGCGGCCGGTGGTGCGGTCGGTGGCCGACACCTGCAGCAAGCCATTGGCATCGATATCGAACGACACCTGCACCTGAGGCACACCCCGCGGCGCCGGCGGAATCCCAGAAAGGCGGAAGCGGCCCAGGCTCTTGTTGCCCTCGGCCATCTGGCGCTCACCCTGCAGCACGTGGATCTCCACAGAGCTCTGGTTGGCCTCCGATGTGCTGAACACATCGCTCTTGCGCACCGGAATCGAGGTGTTGCGCGGGATGAGCACCTTCATCACCCCACCGATGGTTTCAAGACCGAGGGAGAGCGGCGTGACGTCGTTCAGCATCAAATCGCGCAGCTCGCCGGTGAGGATCCCGGCCTGCACAGCCGCACCGATCGCCACCACCTCATCGGGGTTCACCGACTGGCAGGGCTCCAGTGGGATCAGGGTGCGCACCATTTCCTGCACCATCGGCATGCGGGTGGAGCCACCCACCAACACCACATCGTCGATGTCTTCAGCCGCCAGACCCGAATCGCGCAGGGCCCGCTGCACGGGCCGCAGCAAACGATCGAGCAGATCAGGGCAGAGACCCTCAAAGGTGCGCCGTTCGAGCGTGGTTTCGATATGCAGGGGCCCTGCTTCGCCCGTGGCAATGAACGGCAGCGAAATCGGTGTGCTCTGCACGCCGCTGAGCTCGATCTTGGCCTTTTCCGCCGCTTCAGTGAGCCGTTGCAGGGCTTGGCGATCGCGGCGCAGATCGATGCCGTGCTCGCTCTGGAATTGATCGGCCAGCCAATCCACGATGCGGCGATCCCAGTCGTTGCCGCCCAGCTGGGTATCGCCGCTGGTGGCCTTCACATCGAACACACCCTGAGCAATGCGCAGCACCGATACGTCGAAGGTGCCGCCGCCCAGGTCGAACACGAGCACGCGCTTCACGGTGCTGCGATCGAAGCCGTAAGCCAACGCAGCGGCTGTGGGTTCGTTCAGGATCCGCTCCACGCTGATCCCCGCCAAACGGCCGGCATCACGGGTGGCCTGACGCTGGGCATCGTTGAAGTAAGCCGGCACGGTGATCACCGCCGCTTCCACCGGCTCGCCGAGATACGTGCTGGCGTCATCCACAAGCTTGCGCAGGATGCTGGCCACCAGCTCTTCCGGCGCGTATTCCCGCTCCGTGGCCGGGCACACCACGCGCACATTGCCCTGGTCGTTGGCCCGCACGGTGTAAGGAACAGAGAGGCTGCTGTCCTCCAGCTCCTCCCACTGGCGCCCCACGAAGCGCTTCAAATTGGCGAAGGTGTTGCGCGGGTTCAGCACCAGCTGGCGGCGGGCCAGTTGACCCACCAGCAGTTCAGCGTCCTTGCTGAAGCCAACAACAGATGGGGTGGTGCGTCCGCCCTCAGCACTGGCAATCACCTGAGGGCGCCCACCCTCGAGCACCGCCACCACCGAGTTGGTGGTGCCCAGGTCGATGCCAACGATCCGTGCCAAGTGACTGACTGCGCCCCAGGGATTGTTGCCTAAGCCCTAACGCTAACGGCCCTGCGCCAGAGCTTTAGATTCGGCCCAGGTAAAGATCCCCATGGCAGCGGGTGCGCGCCCCGAACTCTTCTCGCAGCGGCGGCGTCCCCCTTGGGAACTGCTGATTGATCGGGGATTCCAGAAGCTGGCGGTGGTGCTGGCCTCCGTGGTGGGGCTGGTGCTCATCGGCATCCTCTTCACCGTGCTCGGCGGGGCCCGAGAAGCCATCGCCCGCTTCGGGCTGGGTTTCCTCACCACCTCGGACTGGGATCCGATCGGTGAGCACTACGGAGCCTTCACCGCCATCTACGGAACGTTGGTGAGCTCCCTGCTCGCCCTGGCGATCGCCGTGCCGCTGGGGGTGGGCACCGCCATCTTTCTCACCGAGAACTTCATCCCCCTGCCGGTGCGTCAGGTTCTGGGGTTGATGGTGGAGCTCCTGGCCGCGATTCCCTCGGTGGTGCTGGGCCTCTGGGGCATCTTTGTGATGGAGCCGTTCCTCAGGCCTGGGCTCACAAGCCTGCATCAATTGCTGGGCTGGCTTCCCTTCTTCTCCACCACGCCGCTCGGCCCTGGCATGGCACCGGCGGTGTTGATCCTGGTGGTGATGATCCTGCCGATCATCACGGCAATTGCGCGCGACTCGCTCCAGCAGGTGCCGCTGGCCCTGCGGCAGGCGGCCTACGGCGTGGGCACCACCCGCTGGGGCGCCATCGTGCATGTGATCCTGCCGGCGGCGATCTCTGGCATCACCGGTGGCGTGATGCTCGCGTTGGGCAGGGCCATGGGCGAAACCATGGCCGTCACGATGTTGATCGGCAATTCCAACAACTTCAGCCTCAGCCTGTTGGCTCCGGCCAACACCATTTCATCCATGCTGGCCAACCAGTTCGGTGAAGCCGATGGCCTGCAGGTGTCGGCGTTGATGTACGCCGCCCTGGTCCTGATGCTGCTCACCCTGGTGGTGAACCTGCTCGCCCAGGTGATCGTGCGGCGCCTGAGCCTCAAATACTGAGCCCCGATGACCACCTTCAGCCGCGGCTCACTCACCCTCCAGCCCTCGCTGGCGCGCAACCGCTGGAACCTGCTGCTCACGCTCACGGCTGGCCTGTTCACAGCCCTGGCGGTGCTGCCACTGATTGTGGTGATCGCCTATGTGCTGTTTAAGGGCGGATCGCTGATCACCTTGCAGCTGCTCACCGCCCTGCCGCCCCCGCCCGGGCTGGATGGTGGCGGCATCGGCAACGCCATCCTCGGCACCTTGATCGTCACCGTGGTGGCAGCAGTGATCGCCGTGCCGGTGGGCGTGGGAGCCGGGGTTTACCTGGCTGAATTCGCCTCGGCCGGCTGGTTCGCCCGATTTGTGCGCTTCGGCACGAATGTGCTGGCCGGCGTGCCTTCGATCATCTGCGGCGTGTTTGTTTACGGCCTGATCGTGAGCACCAGGCTGTTCTTCAACCAGAGCTACAGCGCCCTCGCCGGCGGCATCGCCCTGGCCGTGCTGATGCTGCCCACCGTGATCAAAACCACCGATGAAGCGCTAAAGCTGGTGCCGCAGGAGCTGCGCTGGGGTGCCATGGGGGTGGGAGCATCCCAGTTCGTCACCATCACCCGCGTCACCCTGCCAGCGGCCTTCTCCTCCATTGCCACAGGCGTGGTGCTGGCGGTGGCCAGAGCTGCGGGTGAAACAGCTCCCTTGATCTTCACCGCCCTGTTTTCACCGTTCTGGCCGGAAGGGTTGTTCAACCCGATCGCTTCGATGTCGGTGTTGATCTACAACTTCGCGATCATGCCCTACGAAGCCCAGATCGCCCTGGCCTGGGCTTCCTCGTTTGTGTTGGTGGTGATGATCCTGTTGGCCAATCTGCTGGCCCGCTGGCTGGGCCGCTTCAGCAGCACCTGAACGCACCGGTTCGCCTCTTCCCTCCCAGCCCTGATTTCCATGTCGCCCAGCCTCTCCAACACCTGCTTCACGCTCGAGAACGTGAGCATCAGCTACGGCACCAATGTGGCCGTGCGGGGTGTCTACATGGAGATTCCCCGCGGGAAGGTGACCGCCTTCATCGGCCCTTCGGGTTGTGGCAAGAGCACGGTGCTGCGCTCGCTCAATCGCATGAACGATCTGATCGAGGGCTGCACGCTCAAAGGGCGTGTGCTGTTTGAAAACCAAGACCTCTACACCCGCGATGTGGACCCGGTGGAGGTTCGGCGACGCATCGGCATGGTGTTTCAAAAGCCGAATCCCTTTCCAAAGAGCATTTACGAGAACATCGCCTTTGGGGCCCGGATCAATGGATTCCGCGGTGATATGGACGAACTGGTGGAGCGTTCACTCCGCAAAGCTGCCCTCTGGGATGAAACCAAAGACAAGCTCAAGGTGAGTGGTTACTCACTCTCCGGCGGGCAGCAGCAGCGCCTTTGCATCGCCAGAGCCATTGCAATCGAGCCTGAGGTGATCCTGATGGATGAGCCCTGCTCAGCCCTCGATCCCATCTCCACACTCAAGATCGAAGAGATGATGCATGAGCTCAAGAAGAGCTACACGATCGTGATCGTGACCCACAACATGCAGCAGGCGGTGCGGGTGAGCGACATGACGGGCTTCTTCAATGTCACCGCCAACCCCGATAGCGACGGCAAGGTGGGCTGCCTGGAGGAATTCGCCGATACGGAAATGATCTTCAACTCGCCCAAGCAGAAAGCAACGCAGGACTACGTGACGGGACGTTTCGGCTAAGCGCAGTAGCCGAACAGCGGCGATTCACGGGCACAAAAAAACCGCCCGAAGGGCGGCTGGTCTTCCATTCCTGAATGTCAGGTTTGTCGACCTAGAAAACGGAGAGGGAGGGATTCGAACCCTCGATAGAGTTGCCCCTATACAGCATTTCCAGTGCTGCGCCTTCGACCACTCGGCCACCTCTCCGCGGGAGGGGGGCTTTTGCTGCGTTGCATCGCCAACCCACGAAGAGCTGGATTTGAAACGCGGCTGCGCGGGGCAACGATGAGAATGTAGCAGTCACCACGTCCTTCGCTGGTTGCGGCATGCGCACCTATCCGATCACGGTCCATTGGCGGCAAGAAAACCGCACGATTGAGCTGGACGTGCCGGAAGGGGAGTACATCCTGCGCAGTTTTGAGCAGCAGGGCGAGCCTCTGCCCTTCAGCTGCCGCAATGGCTGTTGCACGGCCTGTGCGGTGCGAGTACTGGAGGGTTCGATCGACCAACGCGAAGCCCTGGGTCTGTCCCGGGAGATTCGCAGCCAGGGCTATGGCCTGCTCTGCGTCGCCAGGGCCACGGGCCCCCTTGAAGTGGAAACCCAGGACGAAGACGAGGTCTACGAACTGCAGTTCGGACGGCACTTCGGCCGTGGCAAGGTGCGTGCCGGCCTACCCCTCGACGAGGAATGAGCGCAACGGATCTGCAGCGGCTGACCGATCAGAGCGCTCAGCAGTGCGGTCTGGCACCCGGGGAGATCGAGCGCCTCGCTGAGGTGGCTCGCCGCGCCGCCGAAGCGGGCGCCTCCCAGCTACTGGCCCATTTCGGCCGCTTGGAATCGATCCGCGAAAAGGGCCGGGCCGGCGATCTCGTCACCGAGGCCGATGTAGCCGCCGAACAGGCCGTGCTCGCGGTGCTCGAGCGCGATACACCTGAATTGGGTGTGTTGGCGGAGGAAAGCGGCCGCCGGCCGGGGAGCGGCTCTGAGCTCGAGTGGTGCGTGGATCCACTGGATGGCACTACCAACTACGCCCATCGCTATCCCTTCTTCGGCACCTCGATCGGGCTCACCTGGAGAGGCCAGCCGTTGCTCGGGGCCCTTGCGGTGCCTGCGTTGCAGCAGCTCTACTGGGCCGCCCCGGGGCTCGGCGCCTGGTGCAATGCCAGCCGGATTCAGGTGAGCGACTGCACCAACCTGGCCAGTTCGCTACTGGTCACGGGCTTTGCCTACGACCGCCATGGGCGGCTTGATAACAATTACGCCGAGTTCGCCTGGTTCACCCATCGCACCCGGGGGGTGAGGCGCGGTGGTGCCGCTGCGGTGGATCTGGCTTTTGTGGCCGACGGCCGATTGGATGGCTACTGGGAGCGTGGCCTCTCCCCCTGGGATCTGGCGGCTGGTGTGGCCCTGGTGGAGCAGGCCGGTGGCGTGGTGTGTGCCTACAACGGTGAACCAGCAGAGCTGGCCGAAGGTCGCCTGATCGCCTGCACACCTGGCCTGCGCCAGGCCCTCATCGATGGGCTGGCGGCCTGCCGCCCCCTGAGCGGCGCCAGTTTTGGGGCGCCGGAGCTCGATCAGGCAGCTCCATAGGATCAGCGCCAGTTCAAGCACGGTGATCCGATGGCCCTGCAACCCGCTGCCGGTGCCAGGGATCTCAACCCACGGGAAGTGGACAGCAACCGCTGGCTGTGTGAGCAGCTGGCGGAGGTCTACAGGCGCTGGGGCTATGCGGAAGTGGCGCCACCGCTGGTGGAGCGTTTGGAAACCCTTGAAGCAGGCGGCGGGATCCGAGATCGGGAACTAGTGCGCCTGGCTTCGGATGAGCCCCTCGGCTTGAGGCCGGAGATGACCGCCTCGATCGCGAGAGCCGCCTGCACACGCCTGGCCAGCCGTCCGCGGCCTTTGAGGCTGTGGAGCAGTGGGCCGGTGCTGCGCAGTGCCATCAGCGATGTGGGCCAACCCCGTTTGGAGGAACGGCTCCAAAGCGGCGTGGAGCTGCTGGGGGCCGATGCCAGCCAGGCGCTGGTGGCAGATGCCGAGCTATTGCGGTTGCTGCTGGCCTGTTTGCGGCAACTGCAGATCACGGCCGAGCACAAGCCCACGCTGCTGATCGGCCACCACGCTGTGCTCAGCGCCTTGCTCGATCAAGTGCCAGCGGAGCAGCGGTTGGCCACCCGCCAGGCTCTGGTGAGTTTCGATCCCCTGGCGCTGGCTGAACTGCAGCTGCCAGCGCACCAGCGCCAGGGCCTGCAGCAATTGCTGCGCCTGCGGGGCGATACAAAAGCAGTGCTGTATCAACTGGAGCAGCTGCTGGGCCCCTCGGCGCTGCTGGAGCAGCTGGCGGGCACCTTGCACAGCGTTGCCGCCACTGCCGCTGCCCAGGGGGTACGGCTGCAATTGGATCCGAGCTTCCAACCCCATTTCGACCTGTACGACGGCCTGGTGCTGAAGCTGGTCTGCCAAGGCCCAGTGGCGCCCGTAGCTCTGGCGAGCGGTGGTCGCTACGACGCGCTGGTGGCCCGCTTCGGCGGTGTGGCCGGTGGGATGGGCTTCGGCTTCGATGTGGAAGCCCTGCGCGATCTGCTCGGCACCGAAGCCACGGCGCCCCAGAGGCGCGCCGCCACCTTGGTGGCTTACGGCGATGCCAGCCAACTCAGCGCCGCTCTCGATCAATTGGAGGATCTGCACCGCCAGGGCGAGCCTGCCGAGCTCTTGCAGTGCCCCAGCGCCAGCCGGGAAGCCGCCGAAGCCATCGCGGCTGAACGGGGCTGCGCCGCCTGCCACTGGGTCGCTTCCTAGGATCCGGGCATCCGAACCGCAGTACCGATGGCCCACACGATCGTCACCGACATCTGCGAAGGGGTGGCCGATTGCGTGGATGCCTGCCCGGTGGCTTGCATCAATCCGGGCAGCGGCGCCAACGCCAAGGGCACGACCTTCTACTGGATCGATTTCGACACCTGCATCGATTGCGGTATCTGTCTGCAGGTCTGTCCTGTGGCGGGCGCGATCGTGCCTGAGGAAAAACCGGATCTGCAACGCGCCGGCTGAGGGCCAGTCAGCCGATGTCGAGTCAGTGGGACAACTTTCTGCGCAACCTGGGTGAGTGGCGCGGCAGCTTCGCCAGTCTCGATGCCACGGGCGCCGTGGTGGAGTCGACACCCTCGATCCTCACGCTGGAGCGCGGAGAGGAAGAGCGGTTGGTGCACTTTCGGCTACGCCGTTTCGCCGATGGTGATCTGAACGGCGAGCCCAGCCGTGACATGAGCGAGGACTACCGCAACCTCGGGCGGCAGGTGGTGTTTTTCGAGAGCGGCACCTTCTGCAAAGGGCGGCTGCAGGTGGCACCGGGCACGCCCTTCGGCGGAGAGTTCGGCTTTATCCACGGCGACCGCCGCCACCGCCTGGTGCAGTTGCATAACGACGACGGCAACTTCACCAACCTGGTGCTGATCCGTGAATTCCGGGCGGGCAGCAACGCCGAAGAGCGACCTGCGCTCACGCTCGATCAACTGCAAGGCAGCTGGAGCGGCACGGCCGCCACGATCACGGCCGATTGGCCTGAGCCCGACCACACAACCTGCCGCTTCGAGATGAGTGGCACCCCCCAGGGCGGCCTACGCATCCAAACGAGCACAGGCGCCACCAGCGAATGCGTTGAGGCCGGCAGCACGGAACCGCTCCAACTTACCTGGATGGCAGATGGTGGCTATCACCTCACCCCGCGCCACGTGGATCACCGCAACGCCTTTGCCGTAGAGGCGGGATGGCTCAGCGCCCCCGATCGGCTGGAGCGTCTGATCCGCCGCTATGACGCCAGCGGCGCCTGGACGTCCGCCACCCAGATCATCGCCACGCGTGACTGAAGCCACCGGCCAAGACCGCCTGCAGCAACTCGGACGCTTTGGGCTGCGAGCCCTGCGCATCGCCGCCAGCACCGTGTCGCTGATCGAGCTGCTGCGCTCTGAGTGGACCGGTGGCATCGCCGCCGGGGTGGCCTGGCTGGTGTTCGTTCAGGTGGAACGTCGCGTCCTACCACCGGTGGAACAGCCACCGCCTCAAGAGCAGCCATCACCGGCGGAGCAGCCAACACAACGGCCGTAATTGATCCCAAATGGGAGCTTGTGCGCCGTGGAGGGCCGGAAGGAGGGTGACTCCGTCTGGAGCGACGTTCCATGTCAGCACCCACCTTCACAGCTGCCCTCACCGTTGGCGAACTGGAGGCGAGCTATCCCCTCTACTGCAAAGCGCTGCGCATCCTCATCCGCGATGGCGTCACCCGGAGCAAGGCCAGCCGCACGGTGTGCTGGAGCCGGCTTGAAACACTGCACCATTCGCTGCCGCGCCAATACCGCCATCCCGAGCAGCTGTTCTTCCTGCTGAGCCGCGAACTCAAGCCCGTCAGCTGAGCCACGCTCACCGAACACCACCTGCTGAGGGGTCGGTTTCCTGCCCATGGCGGCCCCTTGGCGGGCTGGCCTGCCCCGGGTGAGTCTGGAGCCACGTTGCTTTTTCACGCTGTGGTGCTGCAGGCGGAACAGGGCCAGATCCAGATCCACACCGAGAACATCTTCCCGATCATCAAAAAGGCCGTGTACAGCGGCCATGAGGTGTTCTTGCGGGAGCTGGTGAGCAATGGGGTGGATGCGATCAGCAAGCGCCGCATGGCCGCCATGGCGGGCGATTGCAGTGAAGGGAGCGAAGGCAAGATCTCCATCCGCATCGACCGCGAAGCCAAAACGCTCACCATTTCTGACAACGGCATCGGCATGACCGCCGATGAGGTGAAGCGCTACATCAACCAGGTGGCCTTCTCCAGCGCCGAAGACTTCCTGGAGAAATACAAACAGGAGAACGACGCGATCATCGGCCACTTCGGCCTGGGCTTCTACTCCAGCTTCATGGTGGCCAAACAGGTGGAGCTGGTGACCCTCTCCGCCCGCGACGGCAGTGAGGCGGTGCGCTGGAGCTGCGATGGCTCCCCCAACTTCAGCCTCGAGGCCGCTGAGCGCAGCGAAGCCGGCACCGATGTGATCCTCCACCTGATGGAGGAAGAAGACGAATACATCGAGCCGGCGCGCATCCGCACGCTGATCACCACCTACTGCGACTTCATGCCGGTGGAGGTGGAGCTCGAGGGTGAAACCGTGAACAAGCGGGAAGCACCCTGGCGCAAGAGCCCCCGCGATCTCACCGACAACGACTACATCGAGCTCTACCGCTACCTCTACCCCTTCCAGGGCGATCCGCTGCTGTGGGTGCACCTCAACACCGACTACCCCTACAACCTGCAGGGCATCCTCTACTTCCCCAAATCCACCGGCCGCGCCGATTGGGAGAAGGGCGAGATCAAGCTCTACTGCAACCAGGTGTTCGTGAGCGATTCGATCAAGGAGGTGGTGCCCCGCTACCTCCTGCCGCTGCGCGGTGTGATCGATTCACCCGATATCCCGCTGAACGTGAGCCGTTCCGCTCTGCAGACCGACCGGCGCGTGCGCTCGATCGGGGGCTTTGTGGCCAAGAAGGTGGCCGATCGGCTCAAGGAGCTGCATCGCGATGAGCCGAAGCGCTATGCCGAGATCTGGGAATCCCTGGCGCCGTTCATCAAGATCGGGGCGATGGAGGATGAGAAGTTCGCCGATCAGGTCGCCGAGCTGGTGCTGTTCGGCACCAGCGCTGCGGCGGGCGAGGGCGACAACGCCGACCCCATCCCCGGCGAGAACGGCAAGGCCTTCACCACCCTCTCGGGCTATCGCTCCCGCCTGAGCGCAGACAACGACAAGCGCATCCTCTACTGCACCGACGAAGCCGGCCAGGCCGGAGCACTCTCCTTGTGGAAAAGCCAGGGCGCTGAAGTGCTGCTCGCCGACACCTTCATCGATACCCAGTTCATCCCCTGGCTGGAATACCGCCACGAGGAACTGAAGTTCCAACGCGTCGACAGCGAACTCGACGACTCCTTGCAGGAGAAGGAAAGCGAACTGAGCGATGCCGACGGCAAAGACAGCTCCGAAAAGGTTCGTGATCTGTTCAAGAACGCGCTCAACAACGACAAGGTGACGATCCAGGTGCAGGCCCTCAAGGGCGACAACACCCCCGCCGCCCTGATCCTGTTGCCGGAGCAGATGCGCCGCATCAACGACATGGGTGCCCTGATGGAGCAGCGCCTGCCCGGCCTGCCCGATCACCACGTGCTGCTGGTCAACCGCAAGCACCGCCTGGTGGAAGGTCTGCTCAAGCTCTCCGCCGGCTCGGTGATCACCGGCGCCAGCGGCAGCTCCCCCAGCCAGCAACTGGCGGATGATCTCAGCCGCCACGTGTATGAAATGGCCCGCCTGGCGGTGGGTGGACTGGAACCGAATCAACTGGCCGGCTTCCAGCAGCGCAGCTGCGATCTGATGGGCAAGCTGATGGAGCGCGGCCTCTAGATCCGTTCCCCCTTCGTTGATCCCACCACGGGCGCTTCGGCGCTGGGCCCTGCTGCTGCTTGCCCTACTGGGCAGTCTCAGCCTGGGCCTGTGGGGTTTGGCGACTGAGCGGGTGGAGCCGGTGTCGGTGTTGATGCCGGCCCCATTCGCTGATGCCACCGCGGAGTTGGTGAGCGCCTTCAACCGCAGCCATCCGCGCATTGCCCTGAGCGTCACGCGGGGGCCGCTGGAAACCGAGGCCGTCTCAGATCTGGCGATCAGCAGCTTGTTGCTGGGGGAGAGCCCCTACGACCTCCTGCTGATGGATGTGTCGTGGACGCCGAAATATGCCGCCGCTGGTTGGCTCGAGCCTCTGGATCACTGGCTGGGGCCAGATGCTCTCGACGACCTCGCCCCGGGCGCCGAGCTTGGCAATGCCTTCAGCGGCCAGCTCTGGCGGTTTCCGTTGGTGGCCGATATGGGGCTCCTCTATTGGCGTACCGATCTCATGGACGCTCCGCCGCGCACGCCGGCAGAACTGGTGGCGATCAGCCGCCGCTTGCAACGGGAGGGGCGGGTGCCTTGGGGCTACGTCTGGCAGGGCAAGCAATACGAGGGCCTGAGCTGCGTGATTCTCGAAGTGCTGCGTGGCTTCGGGGGCCACTGGTTCGTGGAGAACCAACCGCAGCTCGACTCGCCGGCGGCCGTCGCCGCCGCAAGTTGGCTGCAGGATCTGGTGCGCCAGGGCATCACCCCAGAAGCGGTGGCCAACATGGGCGAACCGGAGGCACTGCAGCTGTTTCAGGCGGGTGATGCCGCGTTCATGCGCAACTGGCCCTACGCCTGGGCAGAGCTCAACAAGCCGGATTCACCCCTGCGCGGCAAGGTGGCCTTCACCACGATGGTGAGCGAAGAGGGCAAACCCCACGCCGCCACCCAGGGCAGCTGGGGCTTTTCGCTGCTGGCGGGCTCGCAGCACAAAGCGGCAGCTGTGGAGGTGCTTCGCTCTCTCACGAGTGCAGAAGCCCAGAAACAACTCAACCTGCGTTGGGGTTACACACCCACGCGCCTGAGCGTGTTTGAAGATCCCGAACTGCGAGCCGCCAACCCGGTTCTGGCTGATCTGCAGCAGGCCCTCGCCGCCGCCGTGTTGCGTCCTCTCAGCCCGGTCTACGCCCAGCTCAGCGATCTGCTCTACCGGGACGTGAACACGGTGATCGCGGGCGATCAACCAGCCCCAACCGCGATGCGGGCGTTGCAATCGAACAGTGAACGGCTCCTGCGCAGTAGTGGAGGCCAAGGCTGATGCGCTGGCGTCTCTGGCTGCTGATGGCACCGGCGCTGGCGCTGTTGCTGGCGATCTTTGCCGTTCCGTTGCTGCACTACCTGTGGCTGAGCACCCAGGCCCAGAGCGTGCTCACGGGCCTGCAGCCCCAACCGATCGGCGCACAGCAATGGCTGCGGCTTTGGAACGATGGCCGCTTCTGGCAGGACACCTGGCAAACGCTGCGCTTCAGTGCCGCCTCGGTGAGCCTGGAGATGCTGTTGGGCCTGGCGGTGGCCCTGCTACTGAATCAGCCACTGCGGGGTCGTGGGGTTTTGCGCACCATCAGCCTCTTGCCCTGGGCCTTGCCCACCACGGTGATGGCCCTGGGTTGGCGCTGGATCTTCAACGACCCCTACGGGCCGATCAGCCGTTTGCTGGCAGGGCTTGAGCTGCCAGCTATCCCGTTTCTCTCCAACCCGGCACTCACCTGGATGGCGACGGTGGGCGCCGACACCTGGAAAACCACGCCGTTTGTGGCGCTGCTGCTGTTGGCAGGCCTGCAAACCATCCCCGCCGACCTCTACGAAGCGGCAGCCCTGGAAGGGGCCACTCCCTGGCAGACCCTGCGGCGCATCACCCTGCCGCTGCTCACGCCGTATCTATTGATTGCCCTGCTGTTCCGCCTGGCCCAGGCGCTTGGGGTGTTTGATCTGATCCAGGTGCTCACCGGTGGAGGCCCAGCCGGCAGCACCGAAAGCCTGGCGCTCTACGCCTACCTCAATGCGATGCGCTTTCTCGACTTCGGCTACAGCGCCACGCTGCTTCTCGGATCGTTCGCGATCCTGCTGATCCTCTGCGGCGCGGGCGCAGTGATCTGGCGCTGGAGCCTGCGATGGCAGGGGGGCCTGCGCTGATGGCCCGGCTGCTGTTGCTGCTCTGGAGCTTGGGCCCGATGCTCTGGCAGCTTTACTCCTCCCTCAAGCCCAGTGAGGCGTTGAGCGGCCTGGGAGCCGGGGGCTGGCCCCTCGAGAACTACCGGCAACTGCTGCAGGGCGATCCTCCCTTCCTCACTTATCTGATCAACAGCGTGGTGGTGGGAGCGAGCAGCACCGCCCTCACCCTGGCGCTGGCGGTGCCCTGCGCCTATGCCCTGAGCCGTCTGGGCCGCCGGCAGGCCCGTGCTCTTACCGCGCTGGTGGCGGCAGCTGCCGCCTTCCCTGCAGTGTTGCTGTTCCTCGCGCTGCTGGAGCTTGCCCGCGACTGGCATCTGGCCAATCAGCTCCTGGCCCTCAGCCTTCCCTACGCGGGTTTATGCCTCCCCCTGGCGATCCTGCTGCTGCAGGCCGCCTTCGCCGATATCCCAATTGAGCTGGAGGAAGCCGCCTTGATCGAGGGCATGGGCTTATGGCAGCGGCTGCGCTGGATCTTGCTGCCGCTGATGGCACCGGCCATGGCGAGCAGCGCTCTGTTGGTGTTCCTGTTCGGCTGGAACGAGTACCCGATTGCTCTCACCTGGTTGAGCCGCACGGAGTTGCTCACCCTCGCGCCGGCCATGGCCCGGATCGCTGGATCCTCCGTCTACACGATTCCGTATGGCGCCTTCGCCGCCGCCACGGTGCTGGGCAGTGCGCCGTTGATCCTGCTGATGCTCCTGTTTCAGCGCCAGATCATTAGCGGTCTCACCCAGGGAGCGATCAAAGGATGAGCAGCCCCATGTCTGCTGGTGATGGCTTCCAAGGCCTGGAGCTACGTCAGCTCAGCCGCCGGGTGGGCAGCCACACGCTCGTGGATCAGCTGAGCCTCACGGTGGCGCCGGGAGAAATCCTGGCGCTGCTTGGCCCCAGCGGCTGCGGCAAGAGCAGCACCCTGCGGCTGATCGCCGGGCTCGATCAAGCCAGCTCGGGCCAGATCCAGCTGGGCGGGCGGAACATCACTGCGCTGCCGCCAGCGGAGCGGCAGGTGGCGATGGTGTTTCAGAGCTACGCGCTGTTTCCGCACCTCAGCGTGGAGCGCAACCTCAGCCTCGGTATGGAGCTGCGGGGCATGGGCCGTGCAGAGATCCAGCGGGACCTGGATCAGGTGCTCGCCTTGATGCAGCTGGAGGGGCTGCGCCAGCGCAAACCAGCCGAGCTCTCGGGCGGGCAACGGCAACGGGTGGCCCTGGCGCGGGCACTGATCCGCCGGCCAGCGCTGTTTCTGCTGGATGAGCCGATGAGCAATCTCGATGCCCAACTGCGCGACAACCTGCGGGCCGAGTTGCGCACCCTGCTGCGCAGCACGGGCGTTCCGGTGGTGTACGTGACCCACGATCAGCATGAGGCCATGGGTTTGGCCGATCGGATCGCCGTGTTGCGCGAAGGCCGTTTGCAGCAGCTGGGAAGGGCCGAACGGCTCTACCGAGATCCAGCCAATCGCTTTGTCGCCCGCTTCCTCGGTAGCCCCTCGATCAACCTGATTGAGCGGGGCACGACGCAGCTGGGCTTGCGGCCGGAGCTACTGGAACTAACGGACGCGGGCAGCCCGGTGCCTCATGGGTGGGAGGCCCTTGAGGGGCAGCTCAGCCACCGGGAATGGTTGGGGGATCGCGTGATCAGCCACGTGCAGTGCTCTGAGCAGGGAACTCTCAGGGTGTTGAGCCGTGAGGCGCCGATCAGCTCGGCTCTGCAGGTGCGCTGGCGCCAGGCGGACGTGCTGCGTTTTGACGCCCGCAGCGGCGAGCGGCTGCCAGGCTCGAACACCCCGCACAACGACTGAACACGCCCACCATGGCCATGCCCATGCCCGTCAGCTCCGTTCTCCCTGCTCTGCTGACGCTAGTGGGGGGAGGTTTGCTGGGAATGCTGCTGGCCAAGCTGGTGCAGCGCGCCACCAGCCGGGTCATCCAGCGCAACAGCTTGGCTGGCGACGATCTCGTAGCAACCGTGCTGGTGGACACGATTCCACCGATGGCCTGGGTGCTCAGCGCCAGCCTGGCCTGGCAGATCCTGCCCACGAATGCCAGCAGCGACCGGGTGGTGTTCGGTTTGGCCAAGCTGATCCTGTCGGTGCTGATCGTGCGGCTGGTGAACCGCATCGGTCTACGGCTGCTGCAGCGCTGGGCCCAACACGCCGGCGACGCGGAGGTTGCCAACCTGATCCGCTCGCTGGCACCGATGCTCAAAGCGTTGGTGTGGTGCGTGGGTGCGGTGTTCTATCTCCAAAACATCGGTGTGCAGATGGCCGCGATCTGGGCACTGCTCAGCGCCGGTGGCATCGGCGCCGGCCTGGCCCTGAAGGAACCGGTTTCACAGTTTTTTGAATACATCACGATCCTGTTGGACAAACCCTTTCAACCAGGCCAGCTGATCCAGGTCGGTCAGTCGTGGGGGACCGTGGAGAAGGTGGGTGTGCGGAGCACCCGCCTGCGCAGCATCAACGGTGAGGCCATCGTGATGAGCAATAGCGCTCTCACGGGTGCTGTGGTTGCGAATTTCGGCGAGATGCAGCGGCGGCGCCTGATCGTGCGCCTGGGGGTTTGTTACGACACGCCTGTGGAGCAGTTGCAGCGCATCCCGGCGATGCTCGAAACCATCGTGAAATCCGGCGCTGACTCCAGCTTTGATCGCTGCCATTTCGTGGCCTTCAACGACAGCAGCCTTGATTTCGAGTTGGTGTATTACGTGCCAACCAACGATTTCAACCGCGCGATGGATGTGCAACAGCGCATCAACCTCGAGATCATGCGCTGCTTTGCCCATGAAGGGATTGCCTTCGCGTTTCCCACACGAACCCTTCAGATGGTGGGGGAGAAGCCCGACTGATAAGCTTTTGCCTTGGCTCCAAGCGGAGTCGAGTCGTCAACATCCTTTGAACGGTCGGTCATGTCCCGGGTCTGCCAACTCACCGGCAAGCGCGCCAACAACGGCATGGCCGTGTCCCACTCCCACGTGCGGACCAAGAAGCTCCAGCAGGTGAACCTCCAGGAGCGCCGCCTCTGGTGGGCCGAAGGCAACCGCTTCGTGAAGCTGCGCGTCTCCACCCGCGCTCTCAAGACCATTCAGAAGAAGGGTCTCGGCGCCTACGCCAAGGAACTCGGCATCAACCTGGCCAAGATCTGAAGCCTTTCACGATGCAGCGCCGCCAAGTTCTGAGCGGGCTCTCCATCGCCGCATTGGGCCTGCTGGGTTTACCCCGGCAGGCCCTTTGCCTTGGTGGGGTTCTGCCCGACATCGATCAACCCGCTCCCGATTTCACGCTGCAAGGGGTGGTGCCCAGCAGCAGTGGGGAAGCTGAGGCCGCTGAGCGCAGCCTGAGCGACTTTGCCGGTCGCTGGCTGGTGCTCTACTTCTATCCGCGCGATTTCACCGAAGGCTGCACGATCGAGGCGCGCGGCTTCCAGCGCGATCTCGAGGCGTTCCATCAGGCCGGCGCCGAAGTGGTCGGCGTCAGTGCCGATAGCGCCGAATCCCACGCCGAGTTCTGCGGCAGCGAAGCGCTGGCCTACCCGCTGCTCTCCGATCCAGGCGGGTCCGTGAGCAAGGCCTATGGGAGCTGGATTTCGCCCTTCTCGCAGCGCCATACGTTTCTGATCGATCCCCAGGGGGTACTGCGGGAAACATGGGTGGCGGTGCGACCCAGCGGTCACAGCCAGGAAGTGCTCGCCAGCCTCAAGCAGCTGGCGGCAGACCATCCGAGCGCCTGAAGGTCATCAGCCAGCCGCTACCGGTGCCCTCCACCTCCCAGCGCGGCAGCCAGTGGCGCCAGCTGTAGGCCACGTTGTGGCCGCCGGATCCCACCCGCACATAGCCACCGTTGACGTTGTCGAGTTAGCCGTAGGGATCGTTGAAGATCCCAGCGCCCGGCTCGAACCCCACCGCCAAAATCCAGTGGCCGCCGCCGCGGGGAGCCGAGGAGGGCCCGTGGTGCAGAAAGCCCGTACCCACGGGATACCCGGCCTTCAGCTCAGCCTCCAGGAAGGCGCGATCGCCGTTGGTGCGGTAACGAGCGATCACCCCGTAATCGGCGCAGGCTTGAATCTGCGCCTGGGCTGAGGTGGTGTCGCCGTAGCGACGCAGGGTGTGCAGGTAGGTGTCGTCAGCGTTGGAGCCCTTGAGGGCATCCGGCCGCAGATACTTCACCGCCATGGCGCAGGTGCTGGAAAAGCACATGCGATAGGCCTGGCCGGGGATCCGGCTATCGGTCTGCACGTAGTACTGGCGCACGGGCAGCATCAGACGCTGCCCGGTGGAGAGAGTCATTGGCCTTCAGGCCGCTTCTTTCCTGGTAGCACGCTCCATGCGATTGAGGTGCGCCATGCCCACATGCAAGCTGTCGCAATAGAGGCAGGTGCCCTGGAAGCACACCTGAAACAGCTCGCCGCCACTGGCTTTGAGCTGATGAATCGTGCCACCGAGGGCACCGATCAGCACCGGTTGAGAGGCCATGCTGCACGCCGAGCAACCAACGGCCAGAGCGTCGCGTGGCGATCAGGCGGGCACCATCGGTAGAAATACTGCCGCTGGCCGTTCAGCCATCCAGCCCCACCTGGCGCTCCCAATCGGTGAGCTGCGCTCGAAACCGGCCCCATTGGCGCCGCCGCAGCTGTTCATACGCCACGCAGAAGCCTTCGCCAAGGCCGCTCCGCAACGGCTGATCAGCGGCGAAGGCATCGAGCGCTTCTCCTAGATCACGCGGCAAGCGGCCAAAGGCACCATCCGGTAGGGGATCGGCGTAGTTGTCGTTGTCATGGCGGGGCCCGGGATCCAGCTGGCGCTCAATCCCATCAAGCCCCGCCGCCAGCACGGCGGCCTGCAGCAGGTAGGGATGGGCTGCGCCATCCGGTAGCCGTAATTCCAGCCGTTGATCATCAGGAATGCGCACCATGTGCGTGCGGTTGTTGCCGCAGTAGCTGATGCCGCCAGGGCTCCAGGTGGAGCCGGAAGTAGTGGGAGGCGCCGCAAGACGCCGGTAGCTGTTCACCGTGGGGTTGGTGAGGCAGGCCAACGCCGGGGCGTGATGCAGCAGTCCAGCCAGGAAGTGATAGGCGAGAGCGGAGAGCCCCAGTTCCCCGGCTGGATCGTGAAAAGCGTTGCGGCCGGCTTGGTCCCAGAGCGAGAGATGGGTGTGGCAGCCGTTGCCGGTGAGCTGCTGAAACGGTTTCGGCATGAACGAAGCCCGCAACCCCTCGCGCTCCGCCAGCGACTTCACCATCACCTTGAAAAAGGCATGGCGATCAGCGGTGGTGAGCGCATCGGCATAGGTCCAGTTGAGTTCGAACTGGCCGTTGGCGTCTTCGTGATCAGCCTGATAGGGCCCCCACCCCAGCTGCTCCATGCCATCCAGCAGTGCTGATACCAGCGGGTAACGGCGCATCAAGGCCAGCTGGTCGTAACAGGGTTTCTCCTGGGTATCGGCGCGATCAGCGACGGCATCGCCACTTGGCTCCAACAGGAAAAATTCAGCCTCCACGCCGCTGCGCAGCTCGTAGCCGAGCGCTGCAGCCCGCTGGATCTGGCGCTGCAGCACCCGCCGCGGACATTGCTCCATCGGCTCGCCATTGAGCGTGAGTTCGGTGGCGACCCAGGCCACATCGCTCTGCCACGGCAAGGGCGTGAAGCTGCGGGGATCGGGGATCGCCATCACATCGCCGTCAGCGGGGCTGAGCTCAAGCCAGGCGGCAAAACCAGCAAAACCCGCCCCATCGCGGCTCATCCCGGCAACCGCGGCTAAGGGAACCAACTTGGCCCGCTGAATCCCGAACAGATCGGTGAAGGAGAACAGCAGAAAGCGAACGCCACTCTCGCGGGCAAGGCTGATCAGATCGGTCATGGAGGTCTGGCGGTCAGCTGTCGAGCAGCTGATCCACGATTCGGCGCAGGTGCTGCTGCTCAGCAGGGCTGCTGTGGGGATTGCCCGCGCGATGACCGAGCAGCGAATCGATCACATGGAATTGAGCGCCGGGAATCGCGGCGGCATCGGCGGCCATGTCGTCAACCGTGAAGTACAGGTCGCGGTTGCAGGCCACAACAGCGGTGCGGGCCTGAATCCCAGCCAGCGTTGCCGCAAGGTCTCCGCCGGATGCCACATCGTGGGCGAGCCAGGTATCAAGCATGGCGATCAGATCGCGGGGGTCATGGCGGCGGTAGTTGGGCAGCCACTGCTGCTCAACGTGCTCTTCCACCGACTGCTGGAGGGTTTTGAAGAACGGTTGGGAGGCAGCCCAGCTCGCATAGATCAGCGCATAGGTGCGCAGCCCCTGCTCCGGCACCCCATCGAAACCCGATCCGGTCCAACTGGCATCGGCCGTGAGGGCCTGGCGCAGGCTGAGGCAGAACAAGCGGTTATGGGGTGAGGTGCGGCTGGTGCCGCAGACGCAGCACAGCCGCTGCACCTGGTCGGGATGATCGACGGCCCACTGGTAGGCCTGCTGCGCGCCCATCGACCAGCCAAAGATCAGCGGCAGGGTCTCCACGCCGAAGCATTCGGCCAGAAACCGGCGCTGGGCCGCGACGTTGTCGCGGTGATGCACGAGCCACCCCTGCTCCGCCAGGCCCATGCCGCCGTGGCTGGGGCTGGTGGAATCACCATTGCCGAACATGCCGGCGATCACGATGCACCATCGCGATGAATCCAGCACCGGCCCCGCCAACCAGGCCAGATCCAGAGGCCTGGCGCCATAGGAGGTGGGGATGAGCACCAGATTGGTGCGATCACGATTCAGCTCGCCGATCTGCACGTAGCCGATGTGAGCGTCGTCAATGCGGCGGCCGCATTGGAGGGGCACCGAGCCGAGGGCAAAGTGCCGATGTTGAGCAGCGCTCATGCCGTCGGGGAGAGGCTGGGCAACCGCTGAAGCAGTTGGCGATGCACGGCGAGGTAGCCGTGGTCGAGATGCTGCAGCTGAGGCGCCAGCTCCAGGTGTGCCTGCGCGAGGGCATGGAACGGCAACGAGGGATAGAGGTGATGCTCTGCGTGGAACGGCATGTTCCACATCAGCCAGCGCACCGGCGCAATGGTGAGTGTGGTGCGGGTGTTGGCGAGACCATCAGCGCTGAAGCTGCAGCCGCTGTGCTCAGCCAGCAGAAATACCCGCAGAAACGGTTGTCCCACAGCCAGGGGCAAGAGCCACGACCACAGCAGAAAGCCATTGCCCTGCCAGAGCGATGCAGCCAACGCGATCGCGTACACCAGGAATTGCAGCCGCACCGAGCGGCGCACCTGAGGAATCAGCTCATGGCTGAGATAGGGAAGTTGAGAGAGATCCCCAAACAGCAGCCGCTGATAACCGCGAAGTTTGCCGATCCACCAGGTGATGCCACTGATTTCAAGGGCGTAGCTGAGCAGCGTGGTGGGAACGGGGTCATCGAGCTCCGGATCCAGGCCGGGCTGATGGGTGAAGCGGTGATGCCACTGGTGATAGCGGCGATAAAAGGTGGCGTTATAGAAGCTGAAGAGCCCCATCAACCAGGCCACACGGTCGTTGGTGGATTTGGAGCGGAAGGCCGTGCGATGGCAGCACTCGTGCAGGCCCGCAAAACAGGTGGCCAGGCCAACCCCACTCAGCAGCAGGCAGGGCAACCGCAACCACCAGGACAACTCCGGCTGACGCCACAGCACCCCAGCCGCCACGATCACCAGCACATGGCCACTGAGCTGGAAACAGGCAGGTTGATCGCGCAGCTGATTCAGCTGGGCCAGGCGGTGGCGTGGGATCAGGTGGGAACTGCTCATGAAGCCAGTTCACCAGTTGCAGCAGCCCTGCTTCGGTAGGCAATGCAACGGTTTGGCCGCTGCGCGGGGATGCCGTTTTGGGTGAAGCCGCTAAGCCCAGCCGCTCAGCACCAGCTTCCCGACAGTGGTGCCGCTCTCCAGCTGACGATGGGCCGCCCGCAAGTGGGCGGCGTTGATCGGCTCCAGCGAAGCGCGCGCGGTGCTGCGAACCCGGCCAGCCTCCACCAGTGCAGCCAGCTCGGCCAACAGCTCGCCCTGGCGAGCCATATCCGGCGTGTCGAACAGCGAACGGGTAAACATCAACTCCCAATGCAGCGACAGGCTCTTGCGTTTCAGAGCCAGCACGTCAATCGCCTGGGGTGGCGGATCATCGATCAACGCCAACGCCCCCTGGGGCTCGAGCAGATCCACCAGCTGCTGGAAGTGATCACCGGTGTGGGTGAGACTGATCACCGAGCGCAGCGGCGGCAGGGAAAGCCTCGCCAGTTGATCCGCCAGCGGAGCGTGGTGATCCACCACATGCTCCACCCCCAGCTCCCGAAGCCAGGCCTGGCTCTCGGGCCGGGAGGCAGTGGCCACAAGCTCGAGATCGGTGAGTTGACGCACCAACTGCACCAGGATCGAGCCAACGCCACCGGCTGCACCCACCACCAGCAGGGTTTGGCGGTTATCGCTCTGCCCGCGGCGCGGCAGCTTCAGACGATCAAAGAGCAGCTCCCAGGCCGTGATCGCCGTGAGCGGGAGGGCAGCTGCTTGCGCCGCGCTGAGGCTCTTGGGAGCGGGCGCCGCCAGACGGTGATCGACGCAGTGCAGGCTGCTGTTGCAACCAGGCCGTTGCAGCGCCCCCGCGTACCAAACCCGATCCCCAGGCGCAAAGCCCTGCACCGCCGACCCGCACGACACCACTGTGCCCACGGCATCCCAACCCAGCAAACGCCACTCTCCGGGGGCGGGCTGCTCGCGGCGACGCACCTTGGTATCCACCGGATTCACGCTCACGGCCTCCACGGCCACCAGCAGGTCGTGCTCCAAAGGGGAGGGATCCGGCAGGGTGATGTCGAGCAAGCAGTCGGCATCCGCGTTGCTCCGCTCACTGCTGTAGCCGATCGCCTTCATGCTTCAGGCCTCGAGGGTGGTGAGCAAGGCGCGATGCAGGGCCGTGGCTTGAGCCATCGCTTGCAGGGAGGCCAGGGCCGGCGGATGCTCGAAGGCTTCCTTCCAAGTGGCCAGCAAAGCCGCTGCAGCGGGGGAAGCATCCGCCAGATCGATGCAGCTGCAGCCAAGCTCCGTGGCACAGGCCTGCACCTTCGGGTCGTAGCTCAGCGCACTCACTGGGCTGCCGGCAAGGGCGGCCAGGATCAGGGCATGCAGCCGCATCGCCAGCACCAGCGATGCACTGCGGAACAGGGCCATCGCCTCGCTGGGGGTGGTGGCCTCCACCACACGGCTGCGCCGCGCCAGGGCGGCACCCACCAACCCCTGCTGCTGCAACTGATCGAAGAGCGACTGATCCTGATCGCGGTGGAAGGGCAGCCAGATCACCTCGCGCGGGGTCTGCTCCGCCAGATCCTCGAGGGCTTGGAGATAGGGCTTCCAGGCCTGGCCCTGCAGGTGCGGGGTAGGGCGCCAGCACACCACGATCGGGCCTCCCAATCCCAGCCAGTGCTGCCGCGGCAGGCTCCACACCGCATCGGTGCCATGGGGTGCCGCCACACCCAGCTGCCGCGATAACTGCGCGGAGGCGGAATCGCGCCAGGTGATGCCTGATGCCAGCGGCAACAGCCAACGCACCAGGGCGCGACTGCGCCGGCGCCGCAAGGGCCCCAGCCCTTGGGCCCAGAGGAGCACTGGCTTGCCCTGCATGCGGGCGGCGGTGATCAGAGCCGCGTAATAGAGGAGGCTGCGGAAGCTGGTGGAGTCTTGAAGCAGGCTGCCGCCACCAAGAACCAGAGCACGGCATCGGCTCAAGCCGTCGAGCACGGCGCGCAGGCTGCGGCGGTTCACGCTGGCAATGCCGTGCTGCCGCCTGATCTGCTCTTGATCAAACGCGGTGACCAAGGGTGTGACCGACGGCGGGAGCTGCGCCAGCAGGGCAGCCAGCAGGGCATCGTCTCCGAGGTTGTGCTCGCCGTAGTAACCGCACAGGAGCACGGAGGTCGTCACACGGGTCGGCGCAGATCCGGACCAGCTTGACACCAGCCTTCAGGCTCAGGCTGCAGCTGCCAACCGTTGGCGCAACAGGGGGATCTGTTCATCGATCAGCTGGCGAGCGGCCGCCAGGCTGGCCGAGCGACCAAGCACGGCTCCGCTGCAGTGCTGAATCAGATAGGCACCCTCGCAGCGGGGATAGCCGATCAGCTGGATGCGGCAACCGCGGTGGAGCCAGCAGGGCGTTGGGGCTGGAGCAGGCATGGGCAGATGCGGCTGCAAACGCACTGCAACGCAGCCCCACCAGAACACAATTGCAACTGTGCCCGTTGGGCAGCTGGCTTCAGCGTTGACCCAGCAGCTCCAGCCAGGTGAGTCGAGCGGGCTGGGGGGTGGCTGAGGTGTGGCTGGGGCAGGGGATGGTGATCACCGGCTCGGGGTGCTGAAGCGCGGCCTGGTTGTGGCAGGGCTCCAGGGTCACAACCACTGGCCAAGGAGCGGCGGATGGCGAGGTCATCGGGGTGCTGTCACCAGCCCATGCTCAAACGATTCACCCGCTCAGCAGGCTGCCTGGATTGCAGCGCGGCGTGCTGAGGCACACAGCCGATGGGCGCTGAGGGATCAGGCGATCGGAGCACCCGCGTGAAGCCGTTCGGCCAAGGCCAGAGCCTCCTGGGCGAGGCGCTGTTCATGGGCAACGCGATCGCTGACGTCGCGCTGCACCGACACCCAATGGGTATGCCAACCCGTGGGGTCAGCCAGCGGTGCCACCTTCAGGTCGATCCAACAGGTGGAGCCATCGCGGCGGTAGTTGAGCACCTGCATCCGGGAGGGCTGCCACTGATCCATGGCGCGCCGCAAGCGGGCTGTGGTGTCGCGGCAGGTTTCTGGGCCTTGAAACAGCCGTGGGCTGCGGCCCAACACCTCATGCAGGCCGTAACCGGTTTGGTCGAGCAGCGACTGATTGGCGAACACAATCAGGGGGCCAGGTGAATCCAACGGTTCCGCCAGAGTCACCAACACCGCATCCTGCGCCGTATCGAGCACGGCTTCGAGCAAGAGGCGATACGTGTCTTCCGGCGCGTCGGGCTCCACGTCGTGCAAGCGCTGGGTGCGCCGCCGCAGGATGCCGGCACCGAAACCGCAATCGGTGCGGAACAGGCGAATGCGCGTGGCCAGCTCAAGGTGGGTGGGTTGAGCCAGCGCCACCACATGGTCGCGGGGGCCCGCCAGCAATCGATCCCGTTCCTGAATGATCAGATCGGAGAGTGCCGGCCAAACCTGCTTCAGGCTCTGGCCGCACCAGCTCTCCGGCTTGATCCCGAGCCTGATGGAGGCCGTGCGATCCAGATAACTGATCGAGCCTTCGGGGCCGCACAACAGCAACCCATCGCCAGGTTCGAGCAGGAAATAAGGACGCACACAGCCAGACGAGCAGCCGTGACGCTAATCAGCAAGCCCCCGCAGCCGCTCCCGCTGCCATAAAAAACAGCCCGTGCGGGCTGTGTGAGGAGGCTTCCGCGTCAGCAAAGCGGGCTCGACGCAGCACCGCTATCGGCACCTCTACCTATTGATCAAGCACCGCAACGCTCACCGACCATCCAAGCGGTCGGTGACATCCGCCATCGCCTTCCCATCACTGCCCCAGGAGCCCTGCGGCAGCAGCGGCGTGGCACCGGGCGAAGGTTTCACCGCTGGGCCAGCCGCAAAGGCGCGATTGGTCCACTCCAGCAACAGCGGGGCCACCGGGCCACCTCCACTGGTTTGGCCAGGCCGCAGGTTGAAGTGATCTCCCCCCTGCACCAGCACCAGCTGATTGCCCTGGGGATTGGCGGTGGTGAAGGGCTGCACCGCCTCTGGATCCGGCGGAACCACCCAATCATGCGTGCCACTCACCAGCAACACGCGCGCGGTGATCTGCTTGGCAGAACCCTTGGGGAACAGCAACGACACCGGAGGGCTCACCGCCGCCACGGCGATCACGCGGGGATCATCCACCGCCGCTTGATCCACGGCCGAAATCCAACTGCATTGCAGCGTCCAGCTGAGATTGCGATCGGGATCGGAGAGGTTGTCGCAGCGGGCCTTCAGATCGCGAACTTCCGGCTTCACACCCGCCAGTTGAAGAGCCGTAGTGGCACCCCAGGAGTGACCAATCACCACCACCCGATCGGCCTTCATCCCAGCCAAGGCTGGCAATTGGCTCTGGGCCACCGCATCGTTGATCGCGGTTACATCCTTGGCCCGCAGGGCGAGCTCTGCCGGGGAAGGCGGTGGTGCCTGGCCGGTGAGCACCTCGTGTTGCTGGTGCTTGTCGCTGCCTGGGTGGCGAGGCAGCACCACCGCATAGCCCTGTTCGGATAAGCGTTGGCCCAAGCCTTCGAAATTCTTGGGGCTATCCCAAAGACCATGGGAGATCACCACCAGGCCGCGTGGGGCGCCGCTGCTGGGTTTCATCACCACCAGCTCCAGCGGTTCGGGCCGGTGCGACACCGCCAGCGTTGTGCGGCTCACAGCAACGTCAGAGCGGGGCGCGGATGGCATGGCCGCCGGCGCATGAGCCACGACGGCCATCAACTGATCGGCGCGGCGGCGGTGGCGCAGCATGCGCGCCAGCACAACCTGCGCTTGCGAGAGGTTGAGCCGAACCCGTTCACCCGGAATCGCCTCCATCAATTGCAGCAGCGTGGGCTGACCATCGGCTGATTCGGCCGTGGCCTTGTCGAGGGCCTGCTTCAGCGTTTCGCCGGAGAGATCAGGGCTGCGGCCTTCCACCGTGCCGAACGACGACACCAGCAGCAGGGCTTGCTCCAGCAGCGGTGAGCCAACAGAACTTTCCGCCAGCTGGCGAAAACTCACCGGCACCGGGTGGTTGAGGAGCTTGAGCAATTTGCGGCCCAGCTCGCCATCGCTAGCGCGATCAAGTTCGGCCAGATCGCTGGTGCCCTGCATCAAGGCTGCAGGGTCCTTCAGCTCGCTGAGCTTCACCGTGAGCGTGTTCTCCATCAGCGGCAGCTCCACGACCACTTCTTCGAGCGCCTGCACCGGCGCACTGGAGATCACCAAAGCCGCCAGGGCCATGGCTGAACGGATCAGGTTGCGCATCACCAGGCTCGAGGAGGGGGCAGGTTAGGCGGGGTCGAGCGGTTCGATCCGGTAGTACTCCCGATCATCGGAACAGCACAGATCGGCGTAATAGCGCTCGAGCACGGCATAGGCCTCCTCATAGGTGGCAAAGCAGCTCCCGGCGATGGCGTCGGTGGCGCCGTCATCCCGGCTGATGCGATACCCCGAAGCACCAGAACTCGTCATCACGGCACCGAAGCTTCAAGGGCAGCGGCCAGATCCTCATGCTGAAGCCCTTCACCATGGGCGCGCTGCAGAGCCGATACTCCGATGCTCTGGCGCTCGGGGTGGAGCTGATGAAACGGCACCAGCCAGAACCGCCACTGCTGCGGATCCAGCGGATCAAGCGGATCTAGCGGCTCGGTGGCAGCCGAGCCCTCCGCCCGCTCACCGGGATCGAGCAAACAAAACAGCTGAGCTCGAAGCGAACGATCTCCCAACCGAAACGAGGCGGGCCGCTCCTGTCCTGCTCTGGCTGAGGCAACGGCCAACACGCAGCCGGCCCACTCGAACGCGCTGAGCGGCCAACGCGACGGAGGGGGGACTTCAGCGGCAGAAGGGCCCAACGCGGCCCTCACCTGCCAGAGGGCCGCGGCATGCAGCAACCGCTCGTCTAAGAGGTCGGGATGGCACCAAGCCAAAAAGGCGTCTCGCGTCATCGCAGCAACAGCCAAAGCACCAGCACCACCACCAGAGCCATCAAGGCCACAACGGCTCCCACCACACCCATCAGCAGTCGACGGGTCGTGATCGGCCACCAGAGCAATCCCAGCCAAACCGGCAGCAACGGCCAAAACAGCGGGATCAGGAGCGACACCGCCGCAAGCAACAGCAAGGTGCGCCGCCGTTGGGCACGACGTTGCTCACTGGCGGCGAGTTCAGCGCGCTCGTCATCACTGAGCCAACGGCCCTGTTGACGCGCCAGTTCGAGCTCTCGCTCGAGAGTGCCTGAACGGCCCTGAGGAGCTGCTAGCTCAGCAACGGCATCGAGAACACCAGCACTGGCCTCCCGCAACACCGAAGCTCCAACGAGCACGGTTTGGCGCATCCCGTGGCGCAGACGACTCATCGGAGGTGACAGCGATGATTGGCAACAACCATGCCCATGCTGATGCCAAGGTTCTGGATCCGGCGAGCCCTGGCGGCGTGCACCGGGTTACTGATCAGCGTGGACATCCCACACCGCACTGTGTTGAACAACACGGCACGGGTTGAACAACAGGTGGTGGAGTGAGGGGGTCGCCCGATGGGAGCCACAACGGTGATTCCAGCCGGATTTCTGATCCTGGTCAGGGCGCTGCCCTGGATGGCGCTGTGCAGTGTGCTGGCTGCTGCGGCAGCCCTCAGCCTCGAGGTGGCGTGGTCCGCCTGGAGGGTCTGAACCACTCAGGGCGGACCTTGCAGCTCAAGTCTCTGTAAAGAGATGGGAAGCCCGCCCCCACGGCGAAGAAAACAGGCGACAAATGCGCATCACCCGTCTTAAGATTTTCTCAAGGTCTGACAGGTTCCGTTGAACGAAAACAACCCCGTGCTCCACGCCATGCGCCAGGAGCTGCACGAGCTGAGGGGTCGCTACCACCGTCAGCCCAGTGATTTCAACCGTTACCAGCTGGTGCGCCACGAACAGCGCCTGGCTCAGTGGGTACCCTCGGAGCTGCTCAGCGCCTGATCAGCCATGCGGGCTCTGCCCATTCATCTCGAAGCGGGCTCCGATCTGCGGGCCAGCCTTGAGCACCTGGCGGCCAGTGAACAGTCCTCAGGGTTTGTGTTGAGCGTGGTGGGAAACCTCAGCCAGGCCTCGTTTGCCTGCCCTGGCCTGGATGAACCCACCGTGCTTCGCGGCGAACTGGAGATCATCACCCTGCAGGGCACCATCTCTCCCCAAGGCGTGCATCTGCATTTGAGTTTTTCTGACCCCGGCTGTCAGGTGTGGGGCGGGCATCTCGAGCACGGCAGCTTGGTGCTCAAGGGCGCTGATCTACTTGTGGGTTTCCTCGAGCAGGGCGGAGCCCAACAACCAACGGCGACGCCGCACAACCAAGCCCGTATTCAGGTGGCCTTAGCTGAGGGATGTGCCTGGTCGCGCCGCACGGAACGGTTGCTGCAGGGGCTTGCCATTCCCTACGAAGTGGTGGCTGCAGGCCCAGGCCCACTGCCGCAGGTCCAGATCGATGGCCAGTGGATCGGTGGCTACAACGAGCTGGCTGCACTGCACGCCCGAGGCTCCCTGCAGGCTCTACGCCATGGCTGAGTGTCAGCTCACAACCCTGGCGGGCTGTGAGCTGGTGATCGGCCGCTACCCCCGTTTTCGCTACAACGCTCGGGGAGGCAGCGCCGCTGGCGAAGCCACGCGGATGGATTCAGGCGCGATCAAGCTGAGATTTGCGGCTGAAACCACAGCCATTCCGGCCTTGAGCGGGCGCACCGCACGCTTTCTGGGCCTGCCGCTGCCGCCCGGACTTTGCGTGCAGATTCATCCGACCCGCCTGGACGGAACGCTTGAGCCCGCAACAAGCCAGCTCGAGCTTGAGTTCTGCGCCCAGTTCCGCTTTCAGGCGGGCTTCGGCCCGAGCCTCCGCTACTGCGCACCGGATCTGATGGTGAACACGCGGCTCACCACCGAAACGATCGAAAGCCAGCGGCATCGCCGCCACGGCATCCGCCTGCAGGACGGGAACTCTGGCGTGCTGGTGGGAACCGCCTTGATCGAACCCACAGGCGAGGCTTGGTTCGACCGGTTTCTGGGCCTGCCAGATGAGGCGCTCGCCGTTCTGGAGTGCCAGCTGAGCCTGGCGGGAGGCCTCGATGGCTGACAGCCTCGGACAACGGCTGGACCGCAGCCTGGCGCGGCTCGGCACCAACTTGATCATTCCCCCGCTGCTCCTAGCGATCCCCTGGGGGCAGGAGTTGATCGATCAGCTGCTGTTTGGTGGCCGCTGGAATCTGCCGATGACACCGCGGGGCCCGATCTGGGGCGTACTCACCGCGCCCTTCAGCCATAGCGGCTTTGGCCATCTGCTGGCCAACAGCCTGATGTTCCTGCCGCTCTCTTGGTTGGTGCTCGCCAAAAGCCGGCGCGACTACATCGCGGTGTGGCTCGGGGTGTACGCCACAGCCATTCCGGTGTGGCTGTTCTGGCCCACCGCCAGCCATGGCCTTTCGGGCATTGTCTATGGGCTGCTGGGCTATTTGCTGTTGATCGGATGGCTGGAGAAACGGCCGCCCTCCCTGCTGCTTTCTGTGGTGTGTCTGGTGAGTTATGGCGGGGTGCTGCCGAGCCTGATTCCCCTGTTCTCCCCGGCAGGGGTGAGCTGGATCGGCCATGCCAGCGGCTTTGCGGGGGGCTTGCTGGCGGCCTGGGCTGTGCAGCGCGGCCCTGAGCCCGCCGGCGGCAGCGGGCGGTAAAACGTGCTGCAGGCACCCACCGCAGGCATGCCCCGATTCCGCCGAGCTCTGGGCACGCTGCTACTGGCAGCCATCGGCACAGCTGTGAATCCTTTCGGTTTGCTGGCGCAACCCTGGGCTCCAGGCCAGGGCCCTCCGCCAGGCCTCACCCTGCCCACCGCCGCAGAAGCCAAGCAACTGGAGCAGTTGCGCCTCAGCGGTGAGCCGCAGGGTTTGCGGGAGCGCTATCTACGCGAGGCCCATGCGCTCTTGCACCGCTTCTGGGGCAGCAGCCAGCAGCCCAAATTGCTGCTGCCGGGGGATCGCGCCGAGGGCTGCGGGGTGCAGCGTGTGGCGCATCCGATGGCCTACTACTGCCCGCCCAGCCAAGAACTGGCCATGGCGCTCAACCTGCGCAAGAGCGTGCGCAGTGCGCGCGGCAAAACCGATCGGGAGTTGCTGCTGCTGGATCTCGCTGTACTGGCCCACGAATGGGGGCACCACGTGAACCGCGAGCAGGGCCGCGGACCCTTCAAAGGCGGCATGGGCCTCACGGTGAAACAGGAGGAGCTGGCCGCCGACTGGCGAACTGGGGTGTTTCTCGGCTGGATGCTCAATGCCGGCGCTCTAGGTGTCGACGACTTCACCCAAACGGCCAACTTGATGTTCGAAATGGGGGATTACGAGCGCCTGGCGGCCCAGCACCACGGCTACCCCAAAGACCGCTTTGCCGCCCTCACCCGCGGTCTCACCAGTCAGCTCACGATTGGGCAGCAACTGGGCGAGTGGCGAATCGATACCGCCGAAACCTTCAGCCGGCCGCTCAAGCTCAGCGCCGAGGATCGCCAACTGGGCAGGCGCCGCTACGAGGTGCGCCGCTTTGAAATTGATCGCGGCCAGCAAATTGCCACCAACTTGATCGGCGGGTTGCTCGGTGCAGCCAGCTGCGTTTGGGGAAACCAGCAGCAGTGCATCGGCATGGCCGCCCAGCAGGGTAAGGGCCGCGCCGATGGCAGCTACACCCAGCGGCGGCTCACGCTCCATTGCGCCACGCGCAGCTTTGATGTGAGCGACGACGACTTTGACCCGCAGCCCGCCGAGCGCGATGGCAAGGGCCAGGCAGCGGTGTTGCTCGAACGCGATTGCCCCAAACCAGCCGGCGTCAGCTGAAGCGAGTGTGCCGGGCCTCGAGCACCGCCTGCACAAATCGGCGCCGTTGAAAACGGGTCCACAGATCCGCCTCCTCAAAGGCTGGCCGTTGCTGATAGCGCTGCCACCAGCTCTGCAGATCCGGCCTGCTGAGCAGAGCAAGCTCACCGGCCATGGCCAAGCGCGAGCAGAGCACGGCGAGCACCACATCGGCTGAGCTGATGCGCGCACCAAACAACCAGCCACTCGCCACCACAGGCGGAAGCGAAGCGAGATAAGCCGACACCTGCTCGCGCTGCTCCGCCAACACAGCAGGGGCTGGCCTGCCTTGGAACACTGCCAGCCGTGCCTGGTTCTGCTGCACCTTCGCCTGCAGAACCGCCGCTTGATCAGCCTTGGCAGCGATCTCCCGCTCCAGCTTGGCGTTGATGCCGCTGAGCATCCGCACCATCACCGGCTTGAACCAGGGGCGCGTGGCCAACACCTTGCCAAAGGTGAGCGTTTCGATCGAGAGGGCGTGGTGCCCCGCCACAGCCCGTTGGATGGCCTCAGCGCGGCTGGCATCGCCATCAGCCCAGGCCCGCTCCGGCCGTTGCTCGGCCTGCCGAGCGGCGTAGCCCAGGATCTGCGCGCTGTCGGTAAGCAGCAAATCGGGGCCGCGCAGGGTGGGCACGGTCATGTGGGGGTTGAGTCGCCGGTACGCCGGGCTCAGCTGCTGCTTGACCAGATGGATGTCCATCAGCTGGCTCGTGTAGCCCACGCCCGCTTCCGCAAGGGCCAGGCGCGCCACCATCGAGTAATACGACGGCGCTGCGTGAAAGAGTTCCAGCATCGGGCTCAGGTGAGATGCAGCAGCAACTCCAGCTGCAGCTTGTCGGCAAGGCCTGCATCAATCGCCCGGAACTGGGCCAGGGCACGGCGGCGTTGCTGGGGATGCAGCACCAGCAGATCTGCCAGGGCCAACTCCAGGCAGTGTTGATCGAGCTCTCGGTTCACAGGATGGGCTCAGCGACCGGATCACATCAGCCGTGGGCTGCTGCGGCCAGGGGCCAGGGCCAGATCAGCAGGCTGCCTGCCATGGCTTGCCGGCGCATTTGCTAAGAGCTGTGTCCACATCCACCGCGACGGGCCGGTGATCTCTTATCAACAAACTTCCCGCAGTCCGGCGGATGGGCTTCTTCGTTCAACTCACTGAAGCCATCGCCGAGCGCCAGTCGCTTCTGATGACGGGTCTTGACCCGAACCCGGAGATGCTGCAGAGCTGGGCCCTGCGCCACGGCATGGGCAACCGCTCGTTTCTGAGCCAGGCGCGCCACTGGATCAAAGCGGTGGTGGAGGCCACCAGCCCCCATGTGTGCGCGATCAAAGCCAGCCTTGGCTTCTACCAAGCCCTGGGGCCGCTTGGCCTTGAGCTGCTGCTGGAGGTGCGCGATCTGGTGCCGCGGGATCTGCCGCTGATCATCGATGCCAAGCACGGCGACCTCAATTCCTCCACGGCCCTGGCCCACTACCTGTTCAAGGATCTGGGGGTGGATGCAGTAACGCTCTCGCCCCTGGCTGGGCAAGACATTGCTGCTCCCTTTCTGCTCTACGGCGATAAGGCGGTGGTGATCACCTGCCGCAGCTCCAATCCCGCTGCCAAGCGCATCCAATACCACCCCAGCGAGGCCGATCCGCTGTTTCTGCAGATCGTGCGCGAAAGCCAGCTCTGGGGCACGCCCGATCAGCTGCTGCTGGAGGTGGGCACCAGTGATCCAGCTGTGTTGGCGCAAGTGCGCCAGGCGGCGCCCGAGCGGGTGTTGATGCTGCGCAGCATCTGGAGCGAGGAAGAACGGCTTGATGGGCTGCTGGAGGCGGGGCTCAACCAGGCGGCCGATGGCCTGCTTCTGCCGCTGCCCCAAAACCTGCTGGTGGAAGACGACCTGAGCGAACAGGCCGAGGCTCTGAAAAAACTGATCAACCGCCGCCGCCAACGCTGGCTGGAGAACCAACCCACCGACGCCAACACCAGCTGCGACGTGTGGCTGGCATCACCAACGGAGCAACCCAGCAATCAGGACCCCCTGGCGGATCTGATCCTTGATCTCTTCGACATCGGCTGCCTGCTGTTCGGGGAGTACGTGCAGGCATCTGGAGCCGTCTTCAACTACTACATCGACCTGCGCCAGATCATCTCCGACCCGAACCTGTTCCATCGGGTGTTGCATGGCTACAGCGGCCTGCTGGAGCAGCTGCAGTTCGATCGCATCGCCGGCATCCCCTACGGCTCCCTGCCCACAGCCACGGGCCTCTCCCTGGCGCTGCACAAACCGCTGATTTACCCGCGCAAGGAGGTGAAGGCCCACGGCGCCCGGCGCCTGATCGAGGGCGACTTCAACGAAGGCGATCAGGTGGTGGTGGTGGACGACATCTTGATCACCGGCGGCAGCGTGCTCGAAGGCATCGCCAAGCTGGAGAGTTCAGGCCTGGTGGTAAACGACGTGGTGGTGTTCATCGACCATGGCGGCCGCAAAGACCGCAAAGCGCGCGAGCGGCTCCAAAGCCAGGGCTATCAAGTGCATGCCGTGCTCGACATCGAGCGGATCACCCAGGTGTTGCTGCAGGCCGGCCGTCTCAGCCCCGAACAGGCAGCGGTGCTGGGCTGAGAATGGTGGGTATGACCCACCGGCTCAAGCTGCTCCTGTTGGCGGCCCTGGCCTGCAGCATCAGTGCCTGCACGCCCAAGCCCAAGCCCCCGGCTGAACCACCCAACGCGCCGGTGGTGCCCGCCGCGCCAAAACCCAACACGGGTGATGCAGCCACTACACCACGCTTGCAGAAAGCGGTGGAGAGCGCGGCTGATCTGTTCAACCGCGGCGAAAACGACCTGGCCTGCGAACAGGTGAAAGGCGCTGAGGGGGTGAAGGGATCAGGCTCCGCGGCAGATCTCGAGCTCAGCCAGCGGCTGGAGCGCTACCGCCAGGCCTGCGAGCCCAACGGATGAGCGAGGCGATCGTGCTCGCCGAAGGGCTGAGCAAGAGCTTCCGGGTTGCCGATAAGCAACCGGGCTTGGCGGGCACTCTGCGCCATGCACTGCGGCGCCGTTACCGCGATGTGGAGGCGGTGCGGGATCTGAGCTTTGCCATCCAGCCCGGCGAGGTGGTGGGGTTTCTGGGGCCGAACGGCGCCGGCAAAACCACCACGCTGAAGATGCTCAGCGGCCTGATTCACCCCAGCGGCGGATGGGTGCAGGTGGCGGGCTGCCAGCCGCAGCGGCGCCAGGAGCGCTTCCTGCAGCAGATCACCCTGGTGATGGGCAACCGCCAACAGCTGATCTGGGATCTGCCGCCGCTGGATTCGCTGCGGGTGAATGCCGCGGTGTACGGGATTGAGCCGATCGCAGCCAAGCGCCGCATCGCTGAACTGGCCGACATGCTCGAGCTCGGCGAAGAGCTGCATCGGCCAGTGCGCAAACTCTCGCTGGGGCAGCGCATGAAGGCGGAGCTGCTAGCGGCGCTCCTGCATGAGCCAGCGGTGTTGTTTCTGGATGAACCCACCCTGGGGCTGGATGTGAACGCCCAGGTACGCGTGCGCGACTTCCTGGCCGACTACAACCGCCGCACCGGCGCCACCGTGCTGCTCACCAGCCACTACATGGGCGACATCACGGCGCTGTGCGAGCGGGTGCTGCTGATTCACCAGGGCCGCCTATTTCACGATGGCTCCCTCGATGCGCTCACCAGCCGCTTAGCCCCCTGCCGAGAAGTGCGGCTTGAGCTGCGGCAGGTGCATCCACGCGAGGCGTTTGAAGGCTTCGGCACGATCGAAGCCCATCAAGGCCACCAGGTGCGGTTGCTGATCCCACGGGAACAGCTCACCCAGCAGGTGGGGTTGCTGCTCTCGCGCTTCGAGGTGGTGGATTTGGAGGTAAGCGATCCGCCGATCGAAGAGCTGATCGGTGGCCTGTTCCGGCAGCAGGGCTGAGATGGCACGTCTCAGCGCTTTCCGCTCCATCCAACGCGCCATCCGCATCGCCGCTGCGTTGCTCTCAAGCCAATACGCGTACATGCTCGAATACCGGGCCGAAATCGCCCTCTGGGCTCTCTCGGGGGTCTTGCCGCTGATCATGCTGGCGGTGTGGCAGGGCTCCGATGGAGCGGCCGCAGCGGGGCTCACACCACAGGGGTTGGGGCGGTATTTCCTGGCGGCGTTTGTGGTGCGGCAGTTCAGCGTGGTGTGGCTAATCCACGTATTTGAAGAAGACGCCCTGCAGGGCAAACTGTCGCCCCAATTGCTGCAGCCCCTGCAGCCCCTCTGGCGCTATCTGGCGGCCCATGTGGCTGAGCAGGCCACGCGCGTGCCGTTTGTGGCGCTGATGTTGGCGGGGGTGTTGCTGCTGCAGCCGGGGTTGTTGTGGATGCCCTCGCCGGGGCAGCTGCTGCTGGGGATCGCCGCGATTCAAGCGGCGTTTGTGTTGCGCTTTCTGCTGCAAACGCTGGTAGCGATGCTCTGTTTCTGGAGCGAGCGGGCCGCTGCTTTGGATCGCCTACTGCTGATTCCCTATTTGTTTCTCTCGGGATTGGTGGCGCCGCTGGAGTCGTTTCCGCCGGCGGTGCGGCGGATGGCGGAGTTCACGCCATTTCCAGCGATGGTGTCGTTCCCCGCGAAGCTGCTGGCCGGCGAGAGCGTGGATGTGGGGGCGGGTTTTCTCAACATCGCCCTGTGGTGCGTTGTGCTGTTTCCACTCAGCCGACTGCTCTGGCGCGCGGGTGTACGCCGCTATTCGGCGATGGGGGCGTGATGGCACACCGCGTTCGCCGTTACTGGCGCAGCCTGCTCAGCTTTTGGGCCACCTCCATGGAAGCGGAGCTCGAATACCAGCTGAACCTGGTGATCGAACTGCTGGCGGTGCTCGGCAACCTGGCGGGAAGCTTGTTTGTGCTGGTGCTTTTGGCCGGGCCCAGCGGAGAGCTGGGGGGCTGGAGTTGGAACAGCGCTCTGGTGGTGCTCGGCATTTACACGCTGCTCGATGGCTTCACCAGCTGCGTGCTGCAACCCAACCTCAGCAAGATCGTGAGCCACGTGCAGAACGGCACGCTCGATTTCGTGCTGCTCAAGCCAATCGATAGTCAGTTTTGGTTGTCGACCCGCAGCTTCTCCCCCTGGGGCTTGCCGGGGGTGGTGGCAGGCATAGCCCTGATCGGTTGGGCAGTCGCGCGGAGCGATGAGGCGCTATCGCCAGGAGGCTTGGCTCTGGCCCTGGCACTACTCACGGCCGGCGCGCTGATCCTCTTCAGCCTCTGGTTTTTGCTGGCGGGCCTCTCGATCTGGTTCGTGAAGGTGTGGAACGCCACTGAGGTGCTGCGCTACACGCTGGTGGCCGGCCGCTATCCCATCAGCGCCTACCCACCGGCGCTGCGCGTGGTGTTCACCCTCGTGCTGCCCGTGGCTTTTCTCACCACAGTGCCCGCGGAGGCGCTGCTGGGGCGAGCGTCTGCAGCCTGGGCTCTGGGCTCACTGGCGGCAGCGGCGATCAGCTTGGTGGGCACGCGTCTGTTCTGGCAGTTCGCGCTGCGGCACTACACCTCGGCATCGAGCTGACACCAAGGCGCCGTTAGAAGGGTTTCCGTCCCACGAACCCCACTGTGTGGCAACGCGTGAAGGATCGCTTGGCACCAGTGAAGACCGTCGTCTCGCTGAAGGACGTTGAAGGCTGGGATCCCCTGTTCGCCCCATCGCGCTGACGCCTGTGTGTGAACTGCTTGCCCTCAACGCCAACACTCCCACCGACATGGCGTTCTCCTTCCGCGGCCTCAGCCGCCGCGGCGGAGCCGTGGGTGAACACGCCGATGGCTGGGGGCTCGCCAGTTTCACGCCGGATGGCTCCGGTCTCGATCTGATCCGAGAAGACGCACCGGCGGCCTTTTCCCAGCTGGCTGATCAGTTGGCGGAGCGCTCCCCAAAAGCTCTGATCTCCATCGCGCACATCCGCAAGGCCACCCAAGGGCTGGTGGCGCTGGAGAACTGCCACCCCTTTGCCCGCAGCTGGATGGGGCAAACCTGGGTGTTTGCCCACAACGGCAACCTCGATGGAGCGATCCCCAGCGGGGAGACCTACCGCCCCTTTGGTTCCACCGACAGCGAAGCCGCCTTCTGCTGGATCCTCGAGCAACTCCAGCAGGAGGGCGTTGATCCCGAGGACTCTGCGCAGATCTC